>NZ_JAPNLM010000033.1 GCF_026627255.1 Streptomyces antarcticus
TCCTCGACGGTCTTGTTGACGCGTACGAAGAACGAGATGCGGATGTCGGCGCGGATGTTGTCCTTGCAGATCAGACCGTCGCGGCCGGTCCGGGAGATCTCGATGGTCTTCACCGAGATGTCCATGATCTCGGCCTTGTGCAGCACGGGCAGCACGACCTGCCCGGTGAAGGTCACATCGACCTTCCGCATCTTGGAGACGATCAGAGCCTTGCCCTGCTCGACCTTGCGGAACAGCCGGGTCACGACAAGCAGTGCGGCGACCACGAGGACGAGAACGACGATGACGAGCGTGCCGAGGCCCAATGAGATGGCATCCATGAGGAATCCCCACGTGAGAAGTCGAAGCTGAGAAGCCTGGAAGGCTGAGAAGAAGGGCGGCGGATCAGCCGCGCGGGTCGAGCGCCGCGTCGAAGGGCGCGACCCAGAAGAACTCGCCGGCCTCGTCGTACGCGTAGAGCAGCGCGGTACTGCCGAGCATCAGCGGATCACTGCCGAGCTGGCGGACCTGGACGACCGCGGTGGAGCCGTCCCCCGCCGCGACCTCCGCCTGGCCGAACTCCGCGTCCACCCGTCCCGTGCGGATGACGCAGGTCAGGCCCACGAAGTCCAGCCGGGACGGCCCCGGTTCGTCAGGGAAGAGCTTCGTCAGGGGCCGTACGAGCACGCGCGTCACGCGCCACGACAAGAACGGCGAAGCGAACAGCAGGACAGCGCCGAGAAGATGGACCGGGGCGTCTGGCCAACCCGTACGGGCAAGAAGAACAGACCCGGAAAAACTCGCGAACCAGGCCACGGCGATCAGCAGCGAGGCGGACACGGTGACGGGCACACCCCCGAGACCCAGAGCACCGCTGTCGGCATCGGAGCCGACACCCTCATGGTCCGCGGCCCCGCACAGCACGAGCAGCCAGAAGCCGAGGACGACGACCAGGGCCGCGCTGAACAGCACGGTGGGAAAACCGAGAACGGCATTGATGAACTCGTCCACGCGTCCCCCTCCCTTCCGACACCCGGCATCAGGTGCGTGAGCCCGTCCGGCTTCGGGCCATCCTGCCCTGTCGACAGCCCGTCCCACATTGCCGATCACCGGCAGTCTTTACGCGACTTTGACACCGCCCGAGGGTGCGACGACAGGCATTGGGGGCAGCACCAAACTCCTGCTAGTGACCAACGAAAGGTGACAGTGACCTCGGGGCCCTCGGCAACCGGCCCGAGCGATCAGTGCGGATCGCGCACGTCGGCGCGCACGCCGACGGCAGGCCGTTGCTGCGACTCCGGGTGGGACAGCCCACGAAGCCGGTGCCCAGGCCGGACCTGCTCGTGCACCAGAGATCGAGACCGGCCCCGGCACCGGCTGACCCAGCTAGGCCGTAGTCACATGGGGTCGCGAGTTGCTGGACGAGTGTCAGGAGCGGGACCAGGTCCTTCTCCGCCCGGCGACAGTGAGGAGCAGGCTGACTGGCTCGTGGGGTGCGACGCCGCGCACAGCCGGTACGTAAGGCCTCCAGGATCGGATTCCCAGGTGTGCCTGTCGTTGAATGCTACTGACACGTGGCCTGCATGCCGAGGTCCTCGCCAGCACCATGCGGTGGGATGCGCCGCGAGCCGCCCCCCACCGGTCAGTCGGCGAACCATCTACTGACCGGCGCCGCCTGGATGCCTCGCGCCCGTACGACCGGAATGGCCACCTCGCTCGACGCTCGCTGTCACGCCACCGTATCCGGCCAGCCCAGTAGGCGAGCGCCGATCACCGCGGTCTGCAGGGTGTAACGGTTGTGGGGATCCGCCGGGTCGGCGGCGGTGAGGGTGTGGATGCGCTCCAATCGGTATGTGAGCGCGCGCACGCTCAGGGAGAGCCGCCGCGCCGCCTCGGTCGCCACGCAACCGCTGTCGAAGTACGCGGTGAGCGTGTCCAAAAGAGGCTGGGCGCCACCGCGGGCTTGCCGCAGCGGGCCGAGGACGCTTTCCACCAGGTCGGCCATGGCCTGCCGGTCCCGGGTCAGGACCGGATAGACCAGCAGGTCAGCGGAGTGCAGCACGGGCCCTTCCAGCCCCATCCGTTCCGCGAGGTCGAGAGCGTTGAGCGCCTCCTCGTACGCGTGCACGACGCCTCCCGCACCGGAGTGTGACCGGCTTATCGCGACGCGTCCGCCGTCCGTGGCCGCGTACGCCTGCTTGGCGAAGTACGCCAGGACGTCCGGCTGGTCGCCGGGAGCCACGCAGATCAGCCTGCCGTCCTTCGTGGTCAGCAGGATCTGCCGGTTGCCGAACCGGGCCAGGACGGTCTCCTCGATACCCCGAGCCACGGGGTACCCATCGCCGTACGGCTCCGGTCCCTGGGCCACCGCTACCGCGTGGGCCTGCGACAGCCGCAGCCCGAACCGCTCGGCCCGCTCAGCGAGCCTGCCCAGGTCACTGCGCCCGTACAGCAGGTCGTCGACGAACTCCCGGCGCGCGGCCTCCTCCTGCCGCACCGCCTGATGCTGCGCCCGCTCGTATCCTTCGGCGAAAGCGTCCACCGCCTGTTCGACGGCGGCCAGCAGCGGCCCCATCGACCCGGACGGCAACCGGGGATGTACCTCCCGCGCCGCCGCCAGATGGTCCCGGATGAGGCCACGCAGCGCCAGCCCCGCCTCCGCTGCCCGCGCGCCCTGAGCCCTCCGGGACTCCACCTCGTCGCGGGTGAGCCGACGCCCCGTGGCGCAGGCGTCAAGCAGAATCTCAGCACACCCGGCCACGTGCCCTGTTGGCGCTGCTGCCTCGACCACGCCGCTCCCCCGATCTCACGCCTGCTGACGCGCCCTTTACCCGGGAACCAGGGTGACACGTGCTGAGCGGGACCCCGTCATCGGCATCAAGACGACGTAGAAAAGGCCGCGGGCCGGGTCGGACTCGACGCACACCACCGGGATCTCCATCTCCCGCAGTCGGGCCAGGACACGCGTACCGATCTTGCCCAACCCGAGCAGCACCACGTGCCCCGAGAAGGGGCGGCTGCGGGTGACCGGGGTGCGGTCGATGACGGGTGGCGCTGGTGGTGCGGGCGGCCAGGGCGCGCATAGGGCCAGGGCGTGCGCGGGAATGGTGACAGCGGCCAGGATCACGGCGAGGACCGCGTACGTCGCCCGCCAGCTCAGGTGCTCGGCGAGGACCGCGGTCAGGGGGGCGAAGACGGTGGAGGCGAGACCGCCCGCGAGGGTGACGATGGTCAGGGCCCGGACACGGCCGGGTCCCCACCAGCGGGTGAGTGCGGCGAAGGCGGGCGGGCGGGCGGGTAGAAGGTGGCGGCCATGGCCACTTCTGCGAGCATCCAGCCCACCGTGAAGATGGCCAGGTGGGTCTGCCGCACGATCGGGTGACATCTGAACTGGCTTGCCTTATGGGGCAGGTGGGAAGGGTGTCGCTGTGCCCAAGCCTTATCCGGAAGAGTTCCGCCAGGACGTCGTGCGGGTCGCGAGGAACCGCGGTCCAGGTGTGACGGTCGAGCAGGTGGCCACCGACTTCGGCGTCCATCCGATGACGTTGTGGAAGTGGATGCGCCGAGCGGACATCGACGATGGGTCCAAGCCCGGAACGTCCGGCCAGGAGAGCGCGGGCTGCTGGAGCAGGAGAACGAGGTCCTGCGTCGGACCGCGGGCTACCTGTCGCAGGCGCATCTGCCGGGAAAAGGGTCTGCCCGCTCGTGAAGGAGCTGGCCGGGGACGGGGTGCCCGTCACGGTGACGTGCCGGGTGCTCAAGCTCGCCAGAGAGCCCTACTATCGCTGGCTCGACCAGCCGGTGGGCGAAGCCGTGCTCGCGGAGGCGTATCGTGCGAACGCGCTGTTCGGTGCTCATCGTGAGGACCCGGAGTTCGGCTACCGATTCCTGGCCGATGAGGCCCGCAACACCGGGGCCGCCATGGCGGACCGGACCGCGTGGCGGATCTGCCGGGACAACCGCTGGTGGAGCGTGTTCGGGAAGAAGCGCGGCCGGACCAAGAAGGCCGGCCCGCCGGTGCATGACGATCTCGTCCGTCGTGACTTCACCGCGACCGGCCCGAACCGGCTGTGGCTCACCGACCTCACCGAGCATGCCACCGGCGACGGAAAGCTGTATCTCTGCGCGATCAAGGATGTCTTCAGCAACAGGATCGTGGGCTACTCCATCGACGCGCGGATGAAGTCCCGCCTGGCCGTGACCGCCCTGGACAACACTGTGGCCCGGCGCGAAAGTGTCGCCGGATGCATCCTGCACAGCGATCGCGGCTCGCAATTCTCGGTCCCGGAAGTTCGTCCGGGCTCTCGACCGCCACCGGATGGCCGGCTCGATAGGGAGAGTCGGGGCAGCCGGTGACAACGCGGCCATGGAGTCCTTCTTCAGCCTGCTGCAGAAGAACGTCCTCGATCGCCGGAAGTGGGCCACCCGTCAGGAGCTAAGGATCGCCATCGTGACCTGGATCGAGCGGACCTACCACCGCCGCCGCAGGCAGGCCGCACTCGGCCGACTGACCCCCGTCGAATTCGAGACCGTCATGACCACACCGGCCCTCCAAGCCGCGTGACCCGACCTGTCACCCTAACCTGCAGCAGACCCGTGGGCACTCCCCGAATCGGCGGTGCCCACTTCCTTCTGGTCGCCTCCGGTTCGCACACCTCAACTCTGCCCACCACTCATCACGCAGGTTCATCTAAAGGGCCCTTGTGGGATCAACCCGGCGACCCAGGGGCCGTGATCAACTCACGGCCATCGCCAGGGAAAGGGCCTCTTCGATATCGCCCGGGTTCAGACGCTCACTCTAGATATCGTTCCCGGCGGGATACTCCTTGCGCCGCCCGAAACTCAATCGCCAGCGGGCTACTCGGTGCGTGCACCGGCTACACAGCTCCGGTCCGGAAGATGCGCGGCCCGAATCCACACGAACCGCGCCACCCAGGTATTCCACTCCCGCAGGTATCGGACCGCATCGATCCGCGGTGGCCGGCTTACGTAGTGGACGCTCCGCTCGGCGACACGCTTCCCAAGCCATCAAGGCTTGTCCAAGTCAGCACCAACCCAGCACGGTTGAGGTTCTCAGGGGTGATGACGGGTGATGAGAGGTCAGCACCAGGTCAGCACGGGGATGCAGGAGGGCCCCACCTAGAGGCGAGGCCCAAGCGCTTGACCTGCATGTTTGTACTCATAGGATCATTCATGCTAAGGGATCCGCCAAAAAGGTGTGCAGGAACCTCATGAAATCGCCCTGACCTGCACGTTTACCCCTACTGCGCCTTAAAAACCAGCACGAACCAGCACGGGGGCTCGCCATGAACGCTTGCCACGCTAACGCATGGCGCCCCTGATCCGCCGCTCACCTAAGATCACCCCGGAAAATTGGAGGACAATTTTTCACGCCGTCGATCCTTGCCGCATCCCGAAAGACGCCGGCCGTAGCAGCACGCCCGCGTCGTACACGCTTCCACAGTCCTGCGCAGTGGAACGGAGTCAGGGTGCGCACCACGTTTGGTGGCCTCTGCGACCCGGGGCGCGCCCCTCGACCCACATCGGCTCGAAGTAGAGGACGGTGCTCACTACCGGTGATCACTTCACAAGGTCGCTGTGATCTTTGCTCCGTAGGCCACAGGCGCCGTTCCCCCAGTCGATGCCGCAGCCACGCGCGGCGAACTACTCCCGTGTCAACCGTGCCTCGAAGGGCGTAACCGCTCCCGCCGGACGGCATGCGAGAAGGGTCTTGCCCCTGCGGACGCCACCCAGATGGTGCGGAGCGCGGCGGCTGGTCAGGGTGCGCCGCGACTGACGCTGAGCGAAGCCGTGTTCCTGTCCCTGCCACCTTCCGTCCCCGTCGGGGCGCGCGGTCCGGCAACAACGGCTCGATCCGTGCCCATTGTTCATCGGTCAACACGCCTGGGATTAACCACCGGACACCCCAGCGGACAACCGCCGGCGCCCCGCGCCGATGTCCCGCACGAGGCGATCTCCGCCGCAGGAAGGACGGCACGGGGCGCCTGCTCAGGAACCTGCCAGACAGCGCGGACCAGAACATCGCTGTACGGCTGGCCGACCGCCCGAAGCTGGCACCGCTCGCGGCCAAGCAGGCTGCCCCCCGCCGCGCCGCGCGAGTGCCGGTTGCGAGCTGTCCGAGAAGGAGACCGTCTTCGCCGTGGATGACCTGTTCGACGGAGTCCTGCCCGGTGCGTCCATCTCCATGCAGCTGGAAATCGGCCCGTCCGCTCCGGAGGCCATCGCATCCGGCGCCTACGAGGGGACGGTCAGCATCACACTGGCCCTGAAGTAGGGGCGACGTTCAACGGCATCAACATCGGGACGAAGGCCAACGACGCCGAGTCGGCTTGGAAGGACGGCACCGTCTCCGTCACCGGAGGGCGTGCCTCGGACGACTTCAAAGCGGTGTTCTCGACCTTCGGGATCATCGGCAAGTACATCGCGAGCAACGAGATCGCAGCCTCCGACTTCGAGTCGGGGATCAAGAGCTCGATCACGCAACTTGACGAGAGCTCGGATGCCAAGAAGAGCTGGTTTGTCGACAAGGACAGCTACGGCGACGTGAAGGAGTTCGGTGAGGAAGAGGGGCCCAAGCCGGTCGATCACCCGGTGATCTCGACCGACGGCACGGGCTTGACCTCCTCTCATCCCGGTAAGGATTCGACGGTCTTCACCACGACGGGGACGAAGGGTGGCTGTGGCTTTACGGTGGGTAAGACACCCTCCTCATGCAACCTGTCTCCCCTGGCGGCGTACAACTACCTCAACACCGGGTTCAACCCCAGCTCACTGGCCATGTACTCATCGAACAACGCCACCAGCGGGTTCACCCGCGAGAACCACATGGCCGTCAGCCAGGTGGGCACGGGGCCGGCCAAGTTCATGTACTGGAGCAACTCGGCCACGGTCCTGGGCTCCATCGTCCTGCTCGGCTTCTGGTACGCCATCGGCATGCTGGCCGGGGCGATCAAGCGGACCTTCTGGTGGCCGCCGTGCCGTTCGCGACGCTGGGCGCCATGCAGGCGATCGCCAAAGTGATCGTCTACTCCACGGCGATGATCCTGGAAGTCCTCGTCACGCTATTCGTCTACCAGTTCGCCTCGGAGTTCCTGATCTCGGTCCCGGACATCTTGGCCGGCCCCGTGTCGAGCTTCATGAGCCCGGGTGGCTTGTGGGGCAGCGCTGCGCTCGGCGGGATCATCGTGGTGGTCCTGACCCTGATCTCGTCGCTGGTGATCATGGGCATCACCTTCGCCCTGCTACGGGTGCGCAAGACTGTGCTGCAGGCGATGGACGAGGTGGTCACCAAGCTCGTGGACAAGTTCCTCGAGACGAACAACACGCCGAAGCCGGACAAGGGTGGGCTGATGCCTGCTCTGGCCTCGGGTGCGGGGGCTGGCGCGGGTATGGCTATGGGCAACAAGCTCGCCAACGGGTTCAACAGCAAGACCAGCGGTCCGGCGTCCCCGTCCCCGAGCACGGGCAAGCCCACGGGCAAGACGGCGTCGACGAACGCCGGCGGCACGAACGGTGACGCGATGGAGTTGACGTCCGGTAAGCAGCAGCTGGCCCTCGAGGGTGGCGGGCAGGATGGACCGGATGGCCCGGACAGTCCGGCGCTGGATGGTGGTCCTGGTGGTAGTGGCTCCGGCGGCGGCAGTGACGGCGTCAAGGCTCTGCCGGGCGGCATCGGTCCCGCCGGTGTTCTGGGCACGCCCGGTCGCGACGGACACGCCGACAAGGGTGGTCCGCTGCAGCTGACGAGTGGCAGAGCGGGCAGCTCGCGCTCGGACAAGCAGACGGCGCAGGGTCTGAGCAACCAGGGTGGCCTGTCGAACCTCGGGTACAGCGCGGACGGCCACAAGGTCATCCGCGGTGAGGTACTTTCCTCGTCGACGGAGCCGTCGAGTTCTCGTGGTGGTGCTCAGGGCCAGAGCGGCGCCGGCGGCGCAGGTTCTGTCCCGACCAGCGGAAACGGTAAGGCTGTCGCCGGTCAGACGGAACCGACGCAGTTCGGCACGGGTTCACAGGGTGCGCAGAACCAACAGGGCGGCAACCAGCAGGCTGCACCGCAGCGCTTCAGCGGCGACGCTGTGCCTGCCCCGGATCCTGCTCCGACGCACTCGGGTGCGCCGAGCACGCGTCCGACACGCTCCGCTCAGGGCGCCACCCCTGCCCCGGCTCAGGCTCCGACGCAGTCGGGTGCGCCGAGCACGCGTGCGACACGCTCCGCTCAGGACACCCCTGCCCCGGCTCAGGCCCGGACCCCCGTCCGGCCGCCGGCACGGCAGGAGCAGGCCGTGGCGCAGGCGAACCGTGACCGGCCGCTGCCCGTCATCAACGCCCGCGGCGACGGCGCCTCGGCTCCGAGGCAGCCCGGGGCCGGTGCTCCGGCTGTGGGTCAGACTCCGGCTGCGCCTGGTGCGCGGACTCCGGCTCGGACACATGCAGCGCATCGGCCGGGTTCGATCCAGGCGTCGCCGCCGCGTCAGACGCCCGCCCCGTCGGCTCATGCTCCGCGGCCGCCAGCTCCTGCACCGGCTCCTGCGCCGCGGCAGGCTCCGGTTCCGCGTCCGCCTCAGGTTGCCGATCCGACCCCTCAGAGCGTGGGGACCCCGGAGCCGCAGCAGCGGCCGGCCGGTGGCCCCCGCCGAGGCCGGCGCGAGGAGGACTGATCGTCCGATCGAGGGCGAGCGTGGAGGCCTGACGCACCCGGTGAGAACGATCACCCTCACCGGGTGCGTCGCCCTTTGAGCAACGTGAGGAGAAGGAGGGGGCATGAGGCTCGGATCGAGGCTTCGCGGCGAGTTCCCGCGTGGCTGGTGGAGCTCGGCGCGATGGTGGGTCACCGGGATCCGTGAGCCGGCACTGAGTACTGCGGCGGCTGTGGCTACCGTAGTGTTCGTCGGCGAGATGGTGCGCGCCGTGCGGCATCGTGACGAGCCGAGGATCCTGGCGCGTCTGGTCGGCTCGTTCGAGGGGTACGTGTCGGGCCTTCTGGTCAACGGCGCAGGCTTGGGCGTTTTGGGCACCATGGAGATCGAGAATGATCTGCCTGTGGTGCTGATGGTGCTGCTGACGGGGTGGTGTCTGTCCAACATCGGCGTCACCGCCGTGGTGTTCGTCGTGGTGGCCCAGTCGCGGATTCGGAGGCCAGAGGCATGGGCCGAGCTCGATTTCGTCGAGCGGCATGCCCCGAAATACGGCCGGCCGCCCGAGACGATCGAGGAATACCGGGCGCTGCAGCTTCAGGAGTGGACGTCAGAGGCTTGACCAGCCGAGGAAGGACAGAACCCCGTGGACGCGATGCCCACGGGGTTCTGCGCTGCTTAACCGGCCGAGCGGGACGTCGACGCTACGTCCCGCACTTGGTCTTGTAGCCGTCCAGCAGAGCCTTGCCGGCATCCGAGTTGTCACGCACGTACGCGCTACCGCTGATGCTGATCGAGGTTTCGCTGGTTGAGATGGACTCGCTGCCGGTCCGCTTGTTGCGGCTGTCGTCTCCGGCGACCGTCCAGATGATCTGGGACTGATCCTTGTTGAACTCACCGGTGCTGGTCACACCCGGCTTCTCGTAGACACCATCGCAGTTGTACTCATGATGCGAGACGTTGTTGCCCTTGACGACCAGCTGGCCGAGGTTGGACGTGCGGTTGACGTCCTTGATGTAATAGGTACCGTCGAGCTTGCTGGCGCCGTCGCTGCTTCCGCTGCAGGCCGTGAGTATGAGTGAGCCCGCGGCCAGGGCCGCGATGGACACGGTCATCTTGGCCCGCGTCCTACGTACAGCGCTGGTGATCCTCATGGCGTTCTCCCTTCATTCGTTATAGAAGTCGGTTCGAGACAGAAGGCCAGTCAAAATAACCTATGGATAGGTGACTTCGGCGGACCGGGACCGGTCTGTCGGGTGCCTTCTCGGAGGTTGTCGAGCCGATGCTCAGTCAGCGCTAGCGCGACCTCGGCCTGATTGAGCGCGTGTTCGCCGTCCTGTATGCGCCACTGCAGACGCTGCACGGGCGGGGCGTCTGCTTCTTGGACTGCCAGGTCGCCGAGTTCACGCAGCTCTGCGTACGCTCCCTGCAGCTGTTCCTCGTGGTGTGCCGACCTGACCCTGAGGCGGCCAGCCCGCTCTTCCCACCCGCGCACCCGCGACTCGCGGTCGAGCCTGGTCTTCCCCTCGATCCAGGCACGAAGCTCGGTTGGGTCGACGTCACTCGGGAGCCCGGTGGCGAAAGGCCCCTCGGGTTCCGGCATGTCGATAGGGATGTGCGACAGCAGCACCGCGGGTCGTGTCGAGCACATAGGCGATCGCGACGAGATCGTCGACGGTCACGGGGCGAGCACATCGCTCCATCTCCGCGAGGGCGTCGGCTGAGATCGGATGATCGAGCATCAAGAGCACGTAGGCCAGCTCGTCGATGGTCAGCTCGCGCAGCTGGCGGTAGTGGGTGATGGCGTCGGACACAGCAAGGGATGTTCACGACCATGCGGCCTGCCGAGCTCTACACTCTGCGCCGCGAGTTCTGCCACCCGAACTGGCCGACCTCAGACCCCGACCTTGAACGGCGGAAAGAAGCCCTGGAGCGCTACGGGCCAACGGCACTGCCCGCGCTGCGCGTCCAGTGGCAGTTCCAACGCGAGTTCGGCAAGGGGCCGGTGAAGCTCTTCCCACCAAAGTACGAATCCCATCGAAATCTCTCCCTCCCCGGATTCATCGCGGAGCTGCACACGGCGCTCCTCGCCACCCATGACCACGAGTACCTGTTCCCAGCGATCAGCGGCGGGCTGCTGGCCAACACAAACTTCAGCTACTCCTACTGGCGGCCGGTCTCGCGCGGGCGACCAGCCTCCGAGGAGTTCGCGAGGATTCGCCTGGGCCAGCCCCCGCTGGCCATCTCCCGCCGCCCCCCTTCCAGAGGTCCCTGCGACCGCGTACGCCGGGAAGCGGCTGTACCTGCTTCGCCACGGCGGCAAGGAGTGGCTCGACGAAGATCGACACAGTCGCATCGCCGTGGAGACCCGCATGGGCCACGAGGTCGCCGGCGTGGAAGGTCTCTACTCGCACGTTACCCTGAGCATGGAGCAGGAGATTGCCGATTCGCTGCAAACCAGGTGGCTGCGCTTCGTGGCCAGCGAGGGAGAGCACTGGAAGGTGCCATCTCCCAGCGCTCTCCCATTCGATCTTGAAGAGTGGTAGAAACAGCAGGTCAAGGCCGCTCAGGACCTCGACACATGCACTGGTTCATGAAGTTCATCTCGACCAAGAGCTTCATGCCCTTCGTGATCTACCGGTTCGTGATCTACCGGATCCTCCTGGGCATCCTCCTGTTCGTGCTGATCGGCACGGACGTGCTGAGCCCGCACGCGGGTGAGTCCGGCTCCCAGGTCGTTTCTTAGCGATCACCTCGCAGCCCAAATGTGGATGGCCGCGAGGTGGAGGGCGGCCTGGTAGACGGTGGCGGTCTTGTCATAGCGAGTGACGATGCCGCGCCACTGGCCGGGTTCAGACGCTCACTCTAGATATCGTTCCCGGCGGGATACTCCTTGCGCCGCCCGAAACTCAATCGCCAGCGGGCTACTCGGTGCGTGCACCGGCTACACAGCTCCGGTCCGGAAGATGCGCGGCCCGAATCCACACGAACCGCGCCACCCAGGTATTCCACTCCCGCAGGTATCGGACCGCATCGATCCGCGGTGGCCGGCTTACGTAGTGGACGCTCCGCTCGGCGACACGCTTCCCAAGCCATCAAGGCTTGTCCAAGTCAGCACCAACCCAGCACGGTTGAGGTTCTCAGGGGTGATGACGGGTGATGAGAGGTCAGCACCAGGTCAGCACGGGGATGCAGGAGGGCCCCACCTAGAGGCGAGGCCCAAGCGCTTGACCTGCATGTTTGTACTCATAGGATCATTCATGCTAAGGGATCCGCCAAAAAGGTGTGCAGGAACTTCACTCGCCGGTCCCGCCGCACATGCCGTCTCCCCCTGGTCGCCCCGCTCGCCGTTCCTGAACCCCTCTACGCTAACGCGTCCCTCAGGGCGCGTACGTCTCTCCGCCGAGGGTGAGGGTGGCACTGCCCGCCGTACTGTCGGCGAGCCAGGCCTCGAAGCCGGGCAGGTCGGCCTCCGGGACGGCGACCTCGATCTCCACCGCGGCCCCGTAGCGCAGGTCCACGACGGTCCGGCCGGTGGAGCGCAGGTCGTTCTGGGTCTTGCCGGCGCGCTGGTGGTCGACGGTGACGGTGGCCAGCCGGTAGCGGCGGCGGGTGACGGTGCCGAGGGTGTCGAGGGCCTCGCCGACGACTCCCCCGTAGGCGCGGATCAGACCGCCGGCGCCGAGTTTCACGCCGCCGTAGTAGCGGGTGACCACGGCGACCGCGTAGCGGACGTCCCGGCGCATCAGCATCTGGAGCATGGGCACCCCGGCGGTGCCGCCGGGCTCGCCGTCGTCGCTGGCCCGCTGGACGGAGGCGTCGGCGCCGATCACGTAGGCGTAGCAGTGATGCGAGGCGGCGGGGTGCTCCTTGCGGATCCGCGCGACGAACTCCTGGGCCTCCCGCTCCGTCGCGGCGGGTGCGAGCGCGCACAGGAAGCGCGAGCGGTTGATCTCCGCCTCGTGCTCGCCCTCGCGGGCCACCGTCGCGTACTGGTCTGCCTTCACCGCTCCACCCTACGGGGAATCGGACATGTGTCCTTTCGGTTGATCAGGCAGTACGGCAGACCCGGAACTCAGTCCAGAGCATCAGGAGGCGGCGCGCGTGTACGGCGATCCGGCAACCATCCGAAAGATCCTCACCGAAGTCGGCGACACCTGGGCCGTGGTGGGCCTCTCGAACAACCAGGACCGCGCGGCCTACGGGGTGGCCCGCGTCCTCCAGCGCTTCGGCAAACGCGTGGTCCCCGTGCACCCGAAGGCCGAGACCGTGCACGGGGAGCCCGGGTACCCCTCGCTGGAGGCGATCCCGTTCAAGGTGGACGTGGTGGACGTCTTCGTGAACAGCGCGCTGGCGGGGCCGGTCGCCGACCAGGCGGCGGCCATGGGGGCCGAGGCCGTCTGGTTCCAGCTGGGCGTGATCGACGAGGCCGCTTTCGCGCGCACCCGCGAGGCCGGTCTGACGATGGTCATGGACCGCTGCCCGGCCATCGAGATCCCGGCCCTGTAGCCCGGCGGCCGGCCCGTGGACGGCGCCGCCCCGGTGTGCCCTCGGCGCACCGCGCGGCGCCGCGCGCGCCTTCAGTGCGTCTCAGTGCGCCTCAGTGCGCCTCAGTGCGCCGCGCCGGCCTTCCTGGCCGGCGCGGGGACCGGCGCCGACACGGGCGGGACCGACACCGCGAGCGTCATCTCCATCGGGACGGAGCCGTCGTTGCGGTAGGAGTGCGCGAGGTTGGCCTCGAAGGTGGCCGCGGCCCCGACCGGCACCCGGAACTCCTCCTCGCCGACCACGAGCGTCAGCTCCCCCGCCGTGACGTGCAGCATCTCGATGGTCCCGGAGGGGTGCGGGGCCGAATCGGTGCCCTCCCCGGGAACCAGGTGCCAGGTCCACAGCTCCATCGGCCCGCGCTCGTCGGTGCCGATCAGCATGGTCGTGGAGCTGCCCGCCTCGCTCGTCCAGATCCGCACGGACTTCTGTGGCGCGACGATGCGGACCTGCGGGCCGCGGTCGTAGTCCAGGAGCGCGGAGATGCTGACGCCCAGGGCGTCGGCCAGCCGGACGGTCGTGCCGACGCTGGGGTTCGTACGGGCCTGCTCGATCTGGATGATCATGCCCCTGCTGACGCCCGCCCGGGCCGCGAGCGCATCGAGCGTGAAGCCGCGCTCACCTCGCCAGCGCTTGAGGTTCGCGGCCAGCGACTGCGTGAGCTTTTCGAGGTCGGACAAGGACCCATCACCCTTCAGTCCAATATCGTGGATGACAGAGTGCAGCAGAGTGAACTACCGTGCCCTGTACTCGAACGTTCAATGCACTGTACTGCGAGGTTCCCACCATGACCGCCCTCTTCGCCCTGGCCACAGCGGTGCTGTGGGGTCTCGCCGACTTCGGCGGCGGGCTGCTCACCCGCCGCATCCCGGCCCTCACGGTGGTCGTCGTCTCGCAGATCGTCGCCGTCGTGGTGCTCGGCTCGGTCGTCCTGGCCACCGGCGCCTGGCACGAGGCCGGGCCGGGGCTCTGGTTCGCGGTGGCCGCCGGGGTCGTCGGGCCGGTGGCGATGCTCAGCTTCTACAAGGCCTTGGCGCTCGGGCCCATGGGCGTGGTCTCGCCGCTGGGCTCCGTGGGCGTGGTGGTGCCCGTCGCGGCCGGTCTGGCGCTGGGCGAGCGGCCCGGCCCCGGCCAGTTCGCCGGGATCGCGGTGGCCGTCGCCGGCATCGTCCTGGCGGGCGGACCGGAACTGCGCGGCGCGCCCGTCCAGCGGCGGGCCGTCGTCCTCACCCTGGTCGCCGCCTTCGGCTTCGGCGCGGTGATGGCCCTGATCTCGCACGCCTCCACCACCCTCACCGGCCTGTTCCTCGCGCTGTTCGTCCAGCGGGTCACCAACGTCGCCGTGGGCGGCGCCGCGCTCTGGGTCCAGGTCCGGCGCGGCGTCCCGGCCCTCCCCTCGGGCACCGGACCGCGCGTCCTGTGGGGCCTGCTGCCCGCCCTCGCCTTCGTCGGCCTCGCGGACGTCGCGGCGAACGGCACCTACTCCGTCGCCGCCCAGAGCGGCCCGGTCACCGTCGCCGCCGTACTGTCCTCGCTCTACCCGGTGATCACCGCACTCGCCGCCTTCGCGGTGCTCAAGGAACGCCTGCGCACCGTCCAGGCGGCGGGCGCCGGCCTGGCCCTGGCGGGCACGGTCCTGCTGGCCGCGGGCTAATGCTGCGACCGGGGTTCACCGTGTCGCGGCGCCCGGCACGGTACCTCGCCGCGTTGTCGGACCATCCTGACGGGCCTGTGCCTCCGCGAGCTCCGCCAGCCCGCGCAGCTGTTCCGGGGTCATCCCGTCGGGGATCGGCACCGGGGCCGGTGTGCGCAGCGGCGGCTGCCAGCCCGTCTCCGGCTCCCAGCGCCGTACGACGCGCGCCGGAGCCCCGGCCACGACGGCGTGGTCCGGCACCTCGCCCCGTACGACGGCGCCCGCCGCCACCACGACGTTGCGCCCGAGCCGCGCGCCCGGCAGGACCACCGCCCCGGTGCCGAGCCAGCAGCCGGGTCCGATCTCGACCGGTGCGCTGCGCGGCCACTGGCGGCCGACGGGCTGGTGCGGGTCGTCGTAGCTGTGGTTCGTGGACGTGATGTACACCCCGGGGCCGCAGAACGTGTCGTCGCCGATGGTGATCCGGGTGTCGGCGATGACGTGGCTGTCCCGGCCGATCACCACCCCGTTGCCGAGGACCAGCATCGGCTCCGCGCCCAGGTCGAGGTCCGGCATCATCCCGGCGGTGAGGGTGACCTGCTCCCCGATGATGCAGTGGTCGCCCAGCCGGATCCAGCGCTCGCCGAAGACCGTGCCCTGCGGGAAGGCGAGCCGGGTGCCGTGCCCGATCGCGCCGAAGCGCAGCCGCCCCGGGGTCTGCGCGGTGACCGCGCCGGCCCGCTGCATCCAGCGCCAGCCGGCGTGGACCGCGCGGTTCGCCAGCCCGCGGCGCAGGGCCGCGAGGGATGAGAACGTGTTCTGGTTCTTCGGCACCCGGCCACGGTAGTGGGCGCGGCGGCGGGCGTCCGGGCGGCGGACCTGTGATGTTCACCCCATCGCGGGGGCGTACGGGCGCGTGCCCTACGGTGCCGGTAGCGCGGCGGGAACCCGTACGGACGAAGACGTACGGGCGGGACAAGCGAAGTCAGAGGAAGAGCACATGACGCAGCAGTCGGTCCGGGCACTCGTGGCGGGCGTGGGCGGGAAGAGCCCCGTCGTCGACCCCACGGCCTTCACGGCGCCCACCTCCGTCGTGATCGGCGACGTCACCCTGGCGGCCGGAGCGAGCGTCTGGTACTCGGCGGTGCTGCGCGCCGACTGCGGGCCGATCACGCTCGGCGCGGACAGCAACGTCCAGGACAACTGCACGGTGCACGTGGACCCCGGGTTCCCGGTGTCGATCGGCGAGCGGGTCTCCATCGGCCACAACGCCGTGGTGCACGGCTGCACCGTCGAGGACGACTGCCTCATCGGCATGGGCGCGACCGTCCTCAACGGCGCGGTGATCGGCGCCGGTTCCCTCGTGGCCGCGCAGGCGCTGGTCCCGCAGGGGATGGTGGTTCCGCCCGGGTCGCTGGTCGCCGGCGTCCCGGCCAAGGTGCGGCGCGAGCTGACCGAGGAGGAGCGCGAGGGCCTCAAACTCAACGCCGCGATGTACCTGGAGCTGGCGAAGCAGCACCGCGCCGCGGTGACCCCCTAGGGGTGTCGTCGCCCGGGGGAGCGTCGCCGCGCGGTGTCAGTCGGCGACGCCCACCGGGACCGGCTCGGACGCCTGCGCGGCGGCGGTGCGGACCTCCGCGGCCGCCTTCTTCATCCGGCTGCGCACCACCAGCGTCACGGCGAGCCCGAACAGCACCGCGAGCAGCAGCGCCGCCCAGGAGAACCGCTTGAGCCAGGGCTCCGCGACGATCCCGACCGAGTAGATGACGGCCGTGGTGCCGCCCGCCCAGAGGATTCCGCCGAATACGTTGGCGATCAGGAACTTCCAGTACGGCATGTGCAGCACGCCCGCCAGCGGCCCGGCGAAGATCCGCAGCAGCGCCACGAACCGCCCGAAGAAGACGGCCCACATGCCCCACTTCTCGAAGGAGCGTTCCGCGAGGGCCACGTGCTCGGGCCCGAAGTGCTTGGGGAAGCGCCTGCCCAGTTTCGCCAGCAGCGGCTTGCCGCCCCGGCGCCCGATCGCGTAGCCGATCGAGTCGCCGACGATCGCCCCGGTGATCGCGCAGGCACCGAGCACCACCGGGTCGATGTCGCCGTGCTGCGAGGCCAGCAGCGCCGAGCTGACGAGGACGATCTCTCCCGGCAGCGGAATGCCGAGGCTCTCCAGCCCGATGACCAGGCCCACCAGGAGATAGACGCTGACCGCCGGAATCGTCTCCAGCCATTCCTGGATGTGCACCGGTACGTCCTCCCGAGTCGACTCCGGCGCACCCCCTGTGGCACGCCGAGCGGGCAGCCTACCGGCTCCTCACCACCGCCTTTGACCTCAGTGGCAGTTCGCGCGACGAGCGGCCCGCGAACACCTCGCGGCGGCCGCCGCCCAGCACCCACGCGTGCCGTTCGGGGTCCCAGGAGGACAGGGACCTCGGGTCGATGGTGACGGTGACCCGCTGCGCCTGGCCCGGCGCGAGGGTGAGCCGCCGGTATCCGGCCAGCGCGCGCACCGGCTGGTCGAGCTTCAGCTCCGGCGACGGGCCGACGTACACCTGGGCCACCTCCGTGCCCTTGCGGCGCCCGGTGTTGCGGACAGTGAACTCCACCCGCAGCCCGCCGTGTTCCGGCCGGACCACGAGCTTCTCGTACTGCCACGTCGTGTACGAGAGCCCGTGCCCGAACGGGAACAGCGGGGCCGTCCGCTGCGCGTCGTACCAGCGGTGGCCGACGTACACGCCCTCGGTGTGCTCCTGCCGGCCGCCCACCCCCGGGTAGCGCAGCGGGTTCCCGCCGAACGGGGTCGCGTCCTCGTCGGCGGGGAAGGTCTGGGTGAGGCGGCCGCCCGGGTCCACGTCCCCGAAGAGGATGTCGGCGGTGGCCCCGGCGCCCTCCTGCCCGGGGTAGTACGTCTGGAGGACGGCTCCGGTACGGGAGAGCCAGGGCATGGTCGTACTGGAGGAGGTGTTCAGCACGACGGTGGTCCTCGGGTTCGCGGCGGCGACCGCCTCGATCAGCCGTTCCTGCCCGCCCGGGAGCGCCAGCGAGGTCCGGTCGGTGCCCTCGGTGGCGTCCTCGTAGGCGAACAGGACCACGCTGCGGGCCGCTTTGGCCGCCTTCACCGCCTCGGCGAGGTCCGCCGCCCGGCTCGCCCGCGTCGTGAGCCGCAGCCGGAACCGCTGGCCCGCGGCCCCGCCCCGGGCGGACACGGCGAGCCGGTGGGCACCCGCCTTGAGGGCGAGGGTGCGGCGGCGGACCGCCATCCCGTCGGGGGCGGTGCCCAGCAGCCCGCCGGCGAACTGCTCCGCCACGCCCTGCCGGACGGGGAACAGCTCCTCCCCGTCGAGGCGCACGCTCGGCCGTTGCCCGGTGTAGTGGACGAGCAGGGTCCACTCGTCGGCGGCGGTGAGCGTGAAGGTGCCCTGGTGGCTCCAGGTCCGCCCGGCCTCCAGCCTGCGGTCGTCGAGGTCGGCGGGGGGCCTGAGGAGCACCGGCGGGAGGGGGCGCCCGTACAGGTCCTCGCCGAGGGCGTGGCGCACGGTGGAGCCGTTGCCCGCGCGCTGCCGGATCGCGGCGAGCGGGGCGGCGGCCGCGTCGGGGACGACGTGCGCGCTGCCGCCGCCGCTGACGAAGGGCACCTGCCCGGTGGGCCCGATGACGGCGATCGAGCGGGCGGCGGCCCCCGCCAGGGGCAGCGTGCCGCGTTCGTTGCGCAGCAGCACCGCCCCGGCGGCGGCGACCTTGCGGGCGGTCCGGGCCCCGGCAGCGGCGTCGCGGGCGGGCCGCGCCGCGGGACGGTCCGTCAGCAGCCCGAATCGGTCCAGGGTGCTCAGGACGCGGTGCACGGCGAGGTCGACGGTGTCCTGGGAGACGGAGCCGCCGCGCACCGCCTCGCGCAGCGGCGCCCCGAAGTGGGTCGCGCCGGGCATCTCCACGTCGAGGCCCGCGCTGATGGCGGCGACGGTGCTGTGGACGGCCTCCCGGTCGGAGATCACCCAGCCGTCGAACCCCCAGGCCCCGCGCAGCACTTCTCCGAGCAGCGGCCCGCTCTCGCAGGCGTACACGCCGTTGACCTTGTTGTACGCGCCCACCACGGCGCCCGCACCGGCGGCCACGGCCGCCTCGAAGCCGCGCAGTTCGGTCTCGTGCAGGGTCCGTTCGGCGGCGATCACGTCGACGGTGTCGCGGCCCTTCTCCTGGTTGTAGAGGGCGAAGTGCTTGACGGCGGCGATGAGCCCCTCGTCCTGGATGCCGCGGATCACCTCGGCCACCAGGTCGGCGGTGAGGCGCGGGTCCTCGGCGAAGGTCTCGAAGTTGCGCCCGGCGTACGGGGTGCGGATGAGGTTCGCCATGGGGGCGAGCAGGACGTCCAGGCCGAGCGCGCGGCCCTCCCGTCCGAGGACCCTGCCGTACTCGCGGGCCAGTGCCGGGTCGAAGGCGGAGGCGAGCAGGACCGGCGCGGGCAGCGCGGTGGCCGGTGTGGCGACCCGTACCCCGGCGGGCCCGTCGGCGAGCCGCAGCGCCGGGATGCCGAGGCGGGGAACGCCGGGCACGTATCCGGCCTGCCCGAGGGGGGCCGGGTCGCGGGCGCCGTGCAGCAGGGCGGTCTTCTCCTCGAGGGTGAGCCGCTCCAGCAGGGAGTCCACGCGGGCGGCGCCATCGGCCGCGTCGGCCCCGGGGGCTCCGGCGGCGGGCGCCGGGGGTGCGGGCGGCGCCGTGCCCCGCCCCGCGCCCGGCGGTACGGAGGGCGCGCAGCCGGCCGCACCGAGCGCGGCGCCCGCCCCCGCGAGCAGCCGGATCGCGGAACGTCTGGACACGGCCTCGCTCATGGGCGCTCCCTGCGGCGTCGGGCGGCGGGAGTGGCCCGCGCCGGACCGCTCCCGCCGCCCACTGTGCGCCGCACGCCCCGCGGGGCCGGTTCAGACGCGCCACCGGGGCACCGAGGTTCAGCCCTGCGGCGGCTGCTCCGCGGTGTCGGCGATCCGCCGGGGCTCGTCCTGCCGCTGGACCCGCGCCTCGGTGCGGTGCCCGCGCGCGATGTAGTCCCGTACGACTGCTTCCACCGCGTCCTGCGGAGAGCCGACCCCGGCGAGGACCATCACCTCCACCACGAGTTCGGCGTCGAGGCTGATGTTGACCTTGGCCACGGGTACCCCCTTCTTACGGTCGTCGTGCGAGGGACTCTAGCCGCAGCCCGCCGCGGATTCCCCGGTTCCCCCAACGGCCCCCGGCCGCTCCCACTACGGTCTCCCTACGCACACCCCCACCGGCACGTTTTGCCACCTCGGGTACGCGTGCGTCCGACACCATCCCGCCCGCACTGGAGCGCCGTGTACCCACCGCCGCACACCCACACTTACGGCTTCACCCCGGCGCCGCCCTCCCGGCGCTGGTGGCAGCACCCCGCGCTGATCATCGCGGCCCTGGTCCTCCTGCCGCCGGCCGGCATCGTGCTGGCGTGGACCAGCCGTTGGAGCCAGGCGAAGAAGATCGTCGCGACCGTGCTCGGCGGTCTCTGGTTCCTGCTGTTCCTCGTGTCGGACCCGCCGGAGAAGACGGACGACGCCAAGTCCGTGCCGGTTGCCGCCGGGACGGTCACGCCGACGCCGCAGGCTCCCCCTTCCTCCAGCCCGGCCCCGCCGCCCACTCCGTCCCCGTCCGCCGAGCCGCGGATGCCGGCCGTGGTGGGGAAGGCGTTCGCCCAGGCCGAGAAGGCCGTACGGGACCTGGGCGGGACCGGACTGACCGCCCACAGCGCCTACCGCGACGTCGTGCTCCCCGCGAGCCACTCCGACTGGACCGTCTGCTTCCAGGGCCTGCCGACCGGATCCCCGATATCGGCCGGGCTCGCCGCCCCGGCCGTCCACCTCGTAGCCGGCGGGACCGCGTGCCCGGCCCGGGAAGGCACGGACCTGCGCCCCCGGCCGGCCCCCGAGCCCACGCGCACACCGGCTCCCCCGCAGGACGACTCCTCCGGCAGCGGCGGATCCTCCTCATCCACCGGCGGTTCGGGCGGCTCCGGCGGTTCGGGCACTTCCGGCGGATCGAGCGGCTCCGGCAGCTCCGGCAGCTCCGGTGACAACGACGGCGGCGGTGCGCCGGTGAAGCGCGCGGGTTCGTTCTGCGCGCCGGCCGGTTCCACCGCCGTCACCTCCGCCGGCACCCCGCTCGTCTGCGGACCCGCCTCCGACGGGCGCAACCGCTGGCGCAAGAGCTAGGGCGGACGGCGCGAGGCCCCCGCCCGGCTGGGGTGGGGGCCTCGCGGCTGTCCGGCGCCTCGACCGGGCGGGAGTGCTACGCGTTGGGGCGCAGGGTCCAGACGACGGTCATCTCGCCCGTCACGGCCTCGTCCTCGCGCTGGATGGCGATGGTGACGGGGAACTCGGGGCGGCCGCCCGCGTCGAGCTCGGCGACGACGTCCGCGACCGGGCGGCCGAGGGTGGCGGTGGCCGTGACGACGCCCTTGGCGAGCTTCTTGTAGCCGATCTCGGCCTTCACGGCCAGCGGCACCGCACGCGAGAGCTGGTCGCCGAAGGCGGCCAGGACGATCGCACCGCTCGCGGACTCGGCGAGGGTGAACATGGCACCGGCGTGCGGGCCGCCGACGTGGTTGTGGAAGTCGGGCTGGTCCGGAAGCCGGACGACCGCGCGCTCGGGGGTGGTCTCCAGGAACTGGAGGTTCAGGGTCCGTGCCATCGGCACCGTCGCGGCGAGCAGTTCGCCCACGTTCATCTGGTCTGCGCTCATGCAGCGGCATGTTACCCGTGAGTAGATGCGGATGGCCAGAGCCGGACCGGGGGCGGCCGTGGCCTCCGGGCACCACTCCCACTAGGGTTACCGGCCATGTGGCCAGGACAGCAGCAGCCGCCCGGGGGCGAGCAGAACCCTCAGGACGCGCAAAAGAACCCGTACCAGCAGCAGCCGGGGCAGCCGAACCCGTACCAGCAGCCCGGATACGGTGAGCAGCAGCCCGGCTACGGGTACCCGCAGCCGGGGCACCAGACGCCGCCACCGGTCCAGCCCTGGGGACAGACCCAGCAGGCTCCGGAACCGCAGCCGCCGGGCGGCGGCAGCCCCTACTCCACCAAGACCGTGGCCATCGTGGCCGCCTCGGCCGTCGTGGTGGCGGCCGCCGCCACCGGCGCCTTCGTCCTGACCCGGGACGACAAGACGAACCGGGCGGACGGCAAGCCGGCGGCCTCCTCCTCAGCCCCGCCGTCCTCCGCGCCCGCCCCGGCGGGCACCACCCCGAACCCGCGGGCCGGCGGCGACGTCAAGCCGCTGATCGCGGGCTGGAAGGTGGTCCTCAATCCGAAGTACGGCACTGCCTTCGACGTCCCGCCGGAGTGGAACGTCCTGGGCTCGGGCATGTCGATCGGGTTCGAGGACGACGTGAAGAAGGACGGCGGCCCGGTCGTGATGATGTCGGGACCCGCCTACCTCAAGGAGGACTGGTGCAAGGTCGACTCCGACAAGAACGGCAGTGAGGAGACGACCTCGCTGGCCGGCACCGGCACCAAGGGCGGCCAGGGCGCCAAGGACACCGCCGAGGCCGTGCGCAACGAGGCCGGCAACTGGGTGTTCGCCGGATACGCGCAGAAGGCGCCGCAGGGCACCGTGAAGGTCTCCGACCCGAAGGAGTACACCACCTCCTCCGGGCTCAAGGGCCACATGGCGACCGCCACCGCGCCGGGCATCGCCAAGGAGAACAAGTGCTCCTCCGACGGCAAGTCCATCGCCTTCAGCTTCAAGACCGCCAACGGTGACTTCTCCAGCTGGATCCTCTACAGCGCCGCCGGGGTTCCGGACGAGGTCCCCCAGGCGACGCTCGAGAAGATCCTGAGCACGGTCCGACTCTCCGCGGGCTGATCTCCCTCCGTCCACGGCCCGGGCTCGCAATTCGTTTGGATTCCCGGCCCGGTCCGTGGATAGTCCGGGGGTGAGCCCTACCCCCGCCCTCCCGCCCCGTGCGCCCGCGCGCCGCCGCCGACCCGAGTGGGCCGGCCGGAACTACAGCCTGCTGACGGGCGCCGCGGTCGTCACGAACCTCGGCAGCCACGGGGCCCTGATCGCCGCCTCGTTCGCGGTCCTGGAGACCGGCGGCTCCGGCTGGGACGTCGGCCTGGTCACGGCCGCCCGTACGCTCCCGCTCGTCCTCTTCCTGCTCGTCGGCGGGGCGATTGCCGACCGGCTGCCCCGGCACCGCGTGATGGTCGCCGCGAACACCCTCAACTGCGTCTCGCAGGCCGCCTTCGCGCTGCTGGTCCTGGCCGGAGACCCGCAGCTGTGGCAGATGATGCTGCTGACCGCCCTGTGCGGAACCGGTACCGCCTTCTTCAACCCGGCCGCCGAGGGCATGCTCCTGTCCACCGTCTCCGGCGAGCACTCCAACCGCGCGTTCGCCCTCTTCCGGATGTCCATGAACGGCGCCGGGATCGGCGGCGCCGCGCTCGGCGGCGCCATGATCGCCGCGTTCGGCGCGGGCTGGGTGCTCGCCGTCGACGCGGCCGCCTTCGCCGTGGCGGGCGCGCTGCGCGCCTTCCTCGACGTCAGCCACATCCCCGAACGGGCGCCGGGCGGAGGGCTGCTGTCCGACCTGCGCGAGGGCTGGGTGGAGTTCCGGACCCGGCCGTGGCTGTGGAGCATCGTGCTCCAGTTCGCCGTCGTTGTCGGCGTGATCAGCGCCGCGCAGGCGGTGTACGGGCCCCTGGTCGCCCGGGACCAGCTGGGCGGGGCGGCCCCGTGGGGTCTGGCCCTGGCCTGCTTCGGCGTCGGCACCATCGGCGGGGCCGTGCTGATGATGGTCTGGAAGCCGCGCCGGCTCCTGCTCGTCGGCACGCTCTGTGTGTTCCCGATGGCCCTGCCCTCGGCGGGGCTGGCGATCCCGCTGTCCGTGTGGGCGCTGTGCGGGGTGATGTTCGTCAGCGGGATCTCGATCGAGGTGTTCGGCGTCAACTGGATGACGACGATGCACCAGGAGATCCCCGAGGAGAAGTTCTCCCGGGTGTCCGCCTACGACTGGTTCGGCTCCCTGTCGATGACGCCGCTGGCCACCGCCCTCGCGGGTCCCGCCGAGTCGGCCTTCGGCCGCTCCTCCGCCCTGTGGGGCTGCGCGGCGCTGGTCCTGATCCCCACGGCGGCGGTGCTGCTGGTGCCGGACGTACGCCGGATCACCCGCAAGCCCGCACCGTCCCGCCCGGCCCCGGCGCCCGACGCGCAGCCGGCCGGCTCGCTCACCCCAGGCTGAACGCGCCCTCCGGCGGCTCCGGCGAGGCCACCGCCTCCGCGTCGCCGACCGGCCGGGCCCCCCGTACGAACCGGGTCAGTCCCGCCCCGAACTCCACCCGGGCGGGGAAGGCGTCGGAGGCGCAGCGCCGGGCGAGCTCCGCCACAGGCAGCCCGCCGTCCGACGCCAGCAGCACCGCGTTGCCGAACCGGCGTCCCCGCAGCACCGCCGGCTCCGCGAGCAGGGCCAGCTCCCCGAACACCGCCCCGAAGGTGGCCAGCTGCGCCCGGAGGAAGCCGAACGGCGCCCCGTCGGCCAGGTTGGCCGCGTACAGCCCCCCGGGCCGCAGCACCCGCGCCGCCTCCCGCGCGTACTCCACGGACGTCAGCCGGGCCGGCACCCGGGAGCCGCCGAACACGTCGGCCACCACGACGTCCGCGCTCGCCGGGGGCGCCGCCTCCAGCCAGGCCCGGGCGTCGGCGGCGTGCACCGTGACCCCGGCGTCGGCCGGCAGCGGCAGGTACTCGGCGACCAGCTCCACCAGGCCCGCGTCGAACTCGACGACCGCCTGCCGCGACCCCGGCCGGGTCACCGCGGCGTACCGCGGCAGGGTGAGCGCGCCGCCGCCGAGGTGCAGCAGGTCCAGCGCGAGCCCCGGGTCCGCGGCGCAGTCCAGGACGTGCGCGAGGCGGCGTACGTACTCGAACTCCAGGTGCTCCGGCTCGTCCAGGTCCACGTACGACTGCGGCGCCCCGTCGACGGTCAGCAGCCACGCCCGCTCCCGGTCCACGTCCGGCATCAGCTTGGCGGCGCCTTGGTCCACGTCCCGGATGACCGGTATCTGTTCGTCGCTCACCCCACCATTGTCGGCCCGCCCCCGGCCGGGCCTGACCGCCGCCCGCCGGGACCGTCCGCACCCCGCCGAAACCGCCGGGGCCCCGGGCCGCCCGGCCTCAGCCCGACCAGACCGCCCGCGCTTCGGCGGCGTGTCCGGCGGCCTGGTCGAGGCCCGCCCGCGCGGCCGGGTCGCGCCGGGCCGGGTCCAGGACGTTGCGGCCGAAGACCTTGCGGGCCGCCGCCGACGGGGTGATCAGCAGCACCCGGGTGCCCGCCGCGCGCAGCCGGTCCGCCTGCGCGGCCGGCGAGGGGATCAGCCCGGCGCCCATGGCCATCGGCGCGATGACCACCACCCGCGCGTAACCGGCGGCCAGGTCGGCGTTGGTCGCGGAGCGGATGCCGCCGTCGATGAACCGGCGTCCGCCGACCGTCACCGGCGGCCACACCCCGGGCACCGCGCAGCTCGCCGAGACGGCGTCGAGCAGGCCGCCCCCACCGTCCCGGTCGAAGGCCTTGAGCTCGCCGCTCAGCGCGTCGACGGCGGTGACGACGAGGCGCCGTTCGGGCCACTCGTGCGAGACCAGCCGGGCCGCCAGCACCGTGCGCCGCTCGGCCTCGGTCCCGGTGTCCGCGGCCAGCGCGAGCGCGCCGACCCGCCGCCGGTAGGCCTTCACGTCCCGCGAGCGCGCCATCGCGAGGGCGTAGCGGGCGATGAGGCCCGCCCCGAGCCGCGCCGGGAGCTCGCCGCGCGGGTCGCCGAGCTGGCGCTCGTACAGCTCTTGCGGGGTGAGCAGTCCCGAGGTGAGCTGGGCGCCGACCACCGAGCCGGCCGAGGTGCCGATGACGAGGTCGGCGGTGGTGAGGTCGACTCCGGCGCGGGCGAGCCCGTACAGGATCCCGCACTCCCAGCCGACGCCGGTCAGTCCCCCGCCGCCCAGCACCAGTGCCGTGTCGCCGCCCATCGCCGCCCGCCCCTCGTTCCCGTACGTCCCGTACGTCCCGCGGCCGCCCGCGGTGACGACAGGCAGTCTGGCGCAGCCTGCCCGCCGCCACCACGGAGGGGCCGGAATCAGTGCGGCCGGGTCACTCCAGTACGGCCGTCACGGTGCCCGCGCCGACCGTGCGGCCGCCCTCGCGGATCGCGAAGCCGAGGCCCGGCTCCAGCGGTACGTCCCGCCCGAGCTCCACGGTCATCTCGACCGTCTCCCCCGGCCGCGCCGTGCCCGCCGCGCCCAGGTCCACGTCGCCGACCACGTCGGCGGTGCGGATGTAGAACTGCGGCCGGTAGCCGCTGGCGACCGGGGTCGTCCGGCCGCCCTCGCGCCCCGACAGCACGTACACCCGCGCCGTGAACCGCCGCCTGGGCACGACGCTGCCGGGCGCGGCCACCACGTGGCCGCGGCGCACGCCGTCGCGCGGGACCCCGCGCAGCAGCAGCGCGACGTTGTCGCCGGCCTCGGCGGACTCCATCGGTTTCCCGAAGGTCTCCAGGCCGGTGACGACCGTCTCGACCGGCTCGCCGTCGCCGCCGAGCACGCTCACCCGGTCGCCGATCCGTACGCCGCCCCGCTCGATGGCGCCGGTGACGACGGTCCCGCGCCCGGTGATGGTGAGCACGTTCTCCACCGGCAGCAGGAAGGGCGCGCCGGTGTACCGCACGGGCATCGGCACGTAGGTGTCCACCGCGTCCAGCAGCGCCTCGACCGCCCCGGTCCACCGCGGGTCGCCCTCCAGCGCCCCGAGTCCGGAGACCCGTACGACGGGCGCCGCGTCGCCTCCGTATCCGTGCGCGGTGAGCAGCTCGCGGACCTCCAGCTCGACCAGGTCGGTGAGCTCGGGGTCGCCGGCGTCGGCCTTGTTCAGGGCGACGACGATGTGGTCGACGCCGACCTGCCGGGCGAGCAGCACGTGCTCGGCGGTCTGGGGCATGACCCCGTCGAGCGCGGAGACGACGAGGATCGCCCCGTCGAGCTGCGCGGCTCCGGTCACCATGTTCTTGATGAAGTCGGCGTGGCCGGGCATGTCCACGTGGGCGTAGTGGCGGGTGCCGGTCTCGTACTCGACGTGGGTGAGGTTGATGGTGATCCCGCGCCGGGCCTCCTCCGGGGTCCGGTCGATCCGGTCGAAGGGCACGTAGGAGGCGCCGCCGCGCTCGGCGAGGACCTTGGTGATGGCGGCGGTGAGGGTGGTCTTGCCGTGGTCGACGTGACCCATGGTGCCGATGTTGAGGTGCGGCTTGGTCCGCACGAAGGCCGTCTTGGCCATGATGGTCTTTCCCGTGTCTCGAAGCTGGAACGGGACCCCGGAGCCGGGCCGACCCTCCCCCTGCGGGGTCCGCCGGACTGTCCGGGAAGGGTCAGCTTCGTGCGCCGTCGAATGCGGCGAGGGGGAGTGCTTCCGCGCCTGCGGCAGCCTTCGGCGCGTCCGCGACTGCGGACGGCGCTGCGGGGAAGGCGTACCGGGACATGCCCCTGATCCTGCCGGACGGCCCCCGCGGCGTCGAATGGTTTTCACGCGCGAACGTGCTCGCGGTCAGAGGTTCTTGAGCGCCTCGCGCACGGACAGCGGAGACAGCCGGGAGCGTTCGGCCTCCACGAAGGCGCGGACCGCGTCCGGGTCGGTCCTCGCGTACTCCCGCAGGCTCCAGCCGATGGCCTTGCGGATGAAGAAGTCCGGGTGGGCGGCCTGGCGGCGGCAGTAGCCGAAGAGCCGGCCGGTGTCCGTGGCGTCCTTGTGGCGCAGCTGGTGCAGGAGGGCGGTGCGGGCGAGCCAGAGGTCCTCGTCCCCGATCCACTCGTCCATGACGGCCTTCAGCGCCGGGTCGGCGGCCACCAGCGGGCCCACCGTGTGCGCGGCGAGCAGGTCGACGGTGTCCCACCAGGGGTCGGTCACGACGAGGTGCCGGACCACCGGCAGGAGGGCGGAGGAGCAGCGGGAGACGTGCCGGCGGAGGTAGTCCACGGCGAAGTAACGGTACTCGCGCTCCGCGAGCGTCCAGCAGCGCAGGGCGAGGGCGGCGCAGTCCGCTTCCCGCGGGGCCGGGGTGTCCTTGGTCACCGCCTTCGACAGCTCGCGGCGCAGCGGGGTCGGGATGCCGAGGAAGGGCGAGACGTCCTTCATGTAGGCGGCCATCGCCGCGGCCCGTACGGGGTCGGCGGCGTCCGCGTAGGCGCCGGTCAGCCGGTCCAGGAGGGTGTCCGCGAGGGCGCTGCGGGGTATCCCCGGCGGTCGCGGGTCGTTCCGCTGCATGAGGCCCAGATTACGGCGCGGGGTCCCCCGGGTCGGTTAGTCTCCCGGAATGTCCCTCCTCCTCGCGCCGTGGCTCCGGCTGTCGCTCCTCGTCGTGCTGCTCGCCGCGGCCGGCGTGTGCGTGCTGCTGTACGAGCCACAGCGGATCCTCTCGGAGGGCTGGCCCCCGGGGCTTCCGGTGGGCACGGCGGTTTTGCTGTTCGCGGCCGTGTACGGCGTGTGCGCGGCGGCGTTCGTGCCGCGCCCGCTGCTGAACCTGGCCGCCGGAGCCGTCTTCGGCACGCAGTTCGGCCTGCTCGCGGCGGTCGGCGGGACCGTGCTCGGCGCCGCGATCGCCTTCGGCCTGGGCCGGTACATGGGTCAGGAAGCGCTGCGCCCGTACGTGCGCGGCCGCTGGCTGCGCGCGGCCGACGGCCAGCTCAGCCGGCACGGGTTCCGCTCGATGATCGCCGTCCGGCTCTTCCCCGGGGTGCCGTTCGTGGTGGCCAACTACTGCGCCGCGGTCTCCCGCTGCGGCTGGGTGCCGTTCCTGTCCGCGACGGCGCTCGGGGTCGTACCGAACACCACGGCGTACGTGATCGCGGGGGCCAATGCCTCCTCCCCCGGCTCACCCGCGTTCCTGGTCTCGTTCGGCTTCATCGTGGTGTCCGTGGTGGCCGCCGGAGCCGTCGCCTGGCGCAAGCGGCACCGCCTGGCACCGGCCCTTCCGCTCGGGGCCGCGTACGAACGGGCGCCCCAGCACCCCCCGGTGGTCAGCGCCGCCCCGCACGGGCCCTAGCATCGGACGCGAACTGCCCGACGATCACAAGGACGAGCGCACCCCGACATGAGCTGGTTCGAATCCCTAATCCTCGGTCTCGTCCAGGGGCTTACGGAGTTCCTCCCGATCTCCTCCAGTGCCCACCTGCGGCTGACCGCGGCGTTCGCCGGCTGGCACGACCCGGGAGCGGCCTTCACCGCCATCACCCAGATCGGCACCGAGGCGGCCGTGCTGATCTACTTCCGCAAGGACATCGCGCGGATCGTCTCCACCTGGTTCCGCTCCCTCTACACCAAGGCCCTGCGCTCCGAACAGGACGCGAAGATGGGCTGGCTGGTGATCGTCGGATCGATTCCGATCGGCGTCCTCGGCCTCGTCTTCAAGGACCAGATCGTGGGTCCGGCCCGCGACCTGCGGCTGACCGCCACCACCCTCATCGTGATGGGCATCGTGCTCGGCGTCGCCGACCGGCTGGCCGCGCGCGACGAGGAGGGCGGCCGGCACCGGGCGATCCGCGAGCGCAAGACGCTGGGGCAGCTGAGCGTCAAGGACGGTCTCGTCTTCGGCTTCTGCCAGGCGATGGCCCTGATCCCGGGCGTCTCGCGGTCCGGTGCGACGATCTCCGGCGGCCTGCTGCTGGGCTTCACGCGTGAGGCGGCCGCCCGCTACTCCTTCCTCCTCGCGATCCCGGCCGTGCTGGCGTCGGGCGCGTTCGAGATCCTGGACGTGGTCGAGGAGCCGGGCCACATCTCGTGGGGGCCGACGGTCTTCGCGACGGTCATCGCCTTCTTCGTGGGCTACGTCGTCATCGCGTGGTTCATGAAGTTCATCTCCACCAAGAGCTTCATGCCGTTCGTGATCTACCGGATCCTGCTGGGCATCGCCCTGTTCATCCTGATCGGCACGGGTGTGCTGAGCCCGCACGCGGGCGAGTCCGGCTCGTAGCGGCGACCCCGCTCACCGCTTCGCGTGAACCGGAGGCCGCTCGGGAACGTTCCCGGGCGGCCTCCGCGTCGTTGTGCCTGAGAGACCTGAAGGCAAGCAACAGGGGGCGTCCCATGGGTCGAGTGGTGTTGGAGCGGTTTCCGGCCGGAAGTCCGAGGGGGAGCTGGCCGGCCGAGGAGTACGCGGCGCAGCGCCTGCGCGAGGGGGTGCAGGCCGAGGTGGTGATGGACCTGGACAGCGACGCGTTCCTCGTCGTGGTGCGGCAGCGGGAGGTGTGTTCCGGTCACTGACCGCCTGCGGGGGGGATCCGGCGGGCGCGTGCCCCTTGGCCTCGCACCCCGCCAGCCCCACACTGTCCCGATGACGCAGCGTGTGGACCTCGCGACGGTAATGGACCGGCTGGCGATCGACGAGGTGGTCTCGGGGTACGCGGTGGCCGTCGACGACGGCGACTGGGCCGCGTACCGCGCCCTGTTCGCCGCGGGCGGGCGGGCCGACTACAGCTCGGCGGGCGGTGTCGAGGGGCCGGCCGGGGAGGTCGCGGACTGGCTCGCCGAGACCATGAAGCTCTTCCCGGTGCGTCAGCACCTCATCGTGAACCGGCTGATCCGCGTCGAGGACCTGGGCGGCTCGCCCGGCGACACCGCCCGGGTGCAGGCCGACTTCCTCAACCCGATGCGGCTGGCGGGGCCCGAGTTCGACGGGACCGTCACCGCGCCCAACTTCGTCGCGGCCGGGCGCTACGCCTTCGAGCTGGCCCGCACCCGCGACGGCTGGCGGCTGACCGGCGTCACGGTCCACGAGAAGTGGCGCCACACGAGCGCCTGACCGGGCCCCGCCCCGGCGGCTGATCCACACTGGAGGCGGAGGCATGCCATGGTCCCGATGAGCGGTGCCCGGATCCCGGGCCGGCGGATCGCCGCCGCGGTCCTCGCCGGGGCGCTGCCCGCCCTCGCCTTCCCCGCGCCCGCGCTGTGGTGGTTCGCCCACGTGGCCCTCGTGCCCTGGATGCTGCTGCTGAGGTCGGCCCCCACCGGGCGGCGGGCGGCCCTGGAGGGCTGGCTGGGCGGCGCCGCCTTCATCGTGGCCGTCCACCACTGGCTGCTGCCCAGCCTGCACGTGTTCCTGGTGCCGGTGGCCGCGCTGCTGGGCCTGCTGTGGATCCCCTGGGCGCTGCTGGTGCGGCGGCTGCTCGGCGGCGCCCCCTCGGCCGGCCGGGCGGGCGCCGCGCTGGTCCTCGTACCGGCGGGGTGGCTGCTGTCGGAGCTGGTCCGGTCCTGGCAGGGGCTGGGCGGGCCCTGGGGGCTGCTGGGCGCGAGCCAGTGGGAGGTGCCGCCGGCGCTGCGGCTGGCCTCGGTGGGCGGGGTCTGGCTGGTCGGGCTCGTCGTGGTGGCGGTGAACTGCGCGGTGGTGCTGCTGGTGGCGGTGCCGGGCGCGCGGGCTCCGGCGGTGGCCGGGCTGACGGGGTGCGCGATGCTGACGGGGGTGGTGTGGCTGTGGGCGCCGACGCCCGAGGTGTCGGGGCGGCTGCGGGTGGCCGTCGTACAGCCGGGACCGGTGGCGGACGGCCCGGACAGCACGGAGCGGCGGTTCGCCGTCGGCGAGCGGCTGACCCGGACGGCGGCCGGGCGGCCGGTCGACCTGGTGGTGTGGGGCGAGAGCAGCGTCGGCGAGGACCTGGCGGCCCGCCCCGACCTGGCCCGGCGCCTGGCCGCGCTGTCCGCGGAGGCGGGCGCGCCGCTGCTGGTGAACGTGGACGCGCGGCATCCGTACCGGCCCGGGATCCGCAAGAGCGCGGTGCTCGTGGACGCCCGCGGCCCGACCGGCGACCGGTACGACAAGATGCGGCTCGTCCCCTTCGGCGAGTACGTGCCGGCCCGCGCGTTCCTCGGCTGGGCCACCTCGGTCGGCAGGGCGGCCGGCGAGGACCGGGTCCCGGGGGACGTCCCGGTGGTGATGAGCCTGCCCGGGGGCGTCCGTGTCGGCCCGCTGGTCTGCTTCGAGTCGGCGTTCCCCGACATGAGCCGCCACCTGGTCCGCGGCGGCGCCGGCCTCCTGGTCGCCCAGTCGTCGACCAGCACCTTCCAGGGCAGCTGGGCCCCCGCGCAGCACGCCTCGCTGGCCGCGCTGCGCGCCGCCGAGACCGGCCGCCCCATGGTGCACGCCACCCTGACCGGGATCAGCGCGGTGCACGGCCCGTCCGGGGAGCGGATCGGCGGGGCGCTGCCGACCGCGGCGAGCACGGCGGCCGTGTACGAGGTGCCGACGGCCCGGGGCACGACGCTCTACGTCCGCTTCGGGGACTGGCCGGTCGCGGCGGCCCTCGCCGTACTGGCGGCGTACTGCGCGGCGGCGGGGTCCCGTTCCCTCAGGAGGCCTGCTCGAGGGCCGAGCTCACCACCCGCTCGCACAGCTCGTGGGTGAGGAGCGCGTCCCGGGCGCTGAGCGTACGGCCCGCCGCGACGGCCTCCAGGAAGGCGTCCACGACCTGCTCGACGCCGCGCTGGCGGGCAACCGGAACCCAGTCCCCGCGACGGCGGACCGTCGGCTGGCCCTTGTGGTCGATGACCTCCGCGAGGTTGACGACCTGCCGCTTGGTGTCCTGTCCGGACACCTCCAGGACCTCCTCGGCGGACCCGGAGCGCCGGTTCATGATGCCGAGCGCGGTGAAGCCCTCGCCGGACATCTGGAGCACCACCTGGTGCATCAGGCCCTCGCGCACCACGGCCCGCACGTCGATGTGGTCGGCCTCGGCGGGCAGCAGGAAGCGCAGGGTGTCGACGACGTGGATGAAGTCGTCCAGCACCAGGGTGCGCGGGTCCTCGGGCAGTCCGACGCGGTTCTTCTGCAGGACGATCAGCTCGCGCGGGTGCTCGGCGCACTGCGTGTAGCCGGGCGCGTGGCGGCGGTTGAAGCCGACGGCGAGGGAGACCCCGCGCTCCTCGGCCAGTTCCACCAGCCGTCGCGACCGGGCGAACTCGTAGGCGAGCGGCTTGTCCACGTACGTCGGCACGCCCGCCTCGAGGAGGCGGGTGACGATCTCGGGGTGGGCGGCGGTCGGGGCGTGCACGAAGGCGGCGTCGAGCCCCTGCGCCAGCAGGGACTCGAGGTCGGTGTGCCGGCGCCCGGCCGGGACGTGGTGGAGTTCTCCGACCCGCTCCAGCGTGGCGGGGGTCCGGGTCTGCAGGTGCAGCTCGATTCCCGGGCGGGTGGTGAGGACGGGCAGGTACGCCTTCTGGGCGATGTCGCCGAGTCCGATGCAGCCGACCTTCACCGGGGCCTCCAGGTTCGTTCCGTAGGTATTCCCGCAGCTTAATCCCTGGTGGCGGGGGCCGGGTTCGCCCAGGATGAGGCCATGAATTCCAATGGATCACATCGCCCCGAGCCCGCCACCACCGCCGACGAGCGGGAGATGCTGGACGGCTGGCTCGACTACCACCGCTCCACGCTCGCCTGGAAGTGCGAGGGCCTGGGCGACGAACAGCTCCGCCTGACGCCCTTGAAGCCCTCCGAGCTGAGCCTGCTGGGCCTCGTACGGCACATGGCGGAGGTAGAGCGGTACTGGTTCCGGGAGATCATGCTGGGCGAGGACCTCCCGGAGCTGTACTGCTCCCAGGAGGAGCCCGACGGGGACTTCCACTTCACCGACGGGGACACCTGGGCCGACTCGGAGCGGGTCTGGCAGACCGAGATCGAGCTGGCCCGGCAGGCGTCGGCGGGCCGTTCCCTGGACCTGGTGTCGGACGCGGCCGTCCACCACCGAGGCGAGGTGTTCAGCCTCCGCTGGGTCTACACCCACATGATCGAGGAGTACGCGCGCCACAACGGCCACGCCGACCTGCTGCGCGAGCACATCGACGGCGCCACCGGCGAGTAGGTCCTTCCGCCGGACACCGTCTCCCCGTCACCCGTGCGGGGTGAGTATCGGCTCCGGGTTTTCGCAACGGGGTCCTCGCGCAGCAGAGTTGCGCGAGTGCATCCAACCCGAACCACGACAACCCTGCTGCTCGGAGTGGCCTGTGCCGTCTCGGCGGTGTCCGGCTGTGTGAGCGTGAACCCCGCTCCCGCGAGGCCCGCGGTCCCGCCCGCCGCGGGGGTGCCGCCGCGCCACGAGCCGCGCGGCGGGCCGGGAGCCGCCCCGGTGGTCGTCCGGGCGCCCGCTCTGGAGGCCCTGGAGACCGTCCCCGAGCAGCCCGCGCGCCCCGCGGCGTCCGCCCAGGCTCCCCGGTCCGCGCAGCGCACAGCCCCGGAGGCCGCAGGCGGGCTCCCCCGGGCCGTGCCGCCCGTACCCGGCATCCCAGAGCCCGCGAAGACCGCCGAGCCCCTCACGGAGCGGCAGGGCGGCCGCGGGCACCGGGCGCGGCCCGACGCCGAGGCCGGGCGGAAACTGGTACGGGAGCTGCCGGTGCGCCCCGCCGACGTGTGCGCGCTGGGCCGGCGGCACGGCCGCTGGCACCCGGACAGCCCGGAGGCCCGCGTCTGCGCGGGCGTCCAGGGCGGCTGACCGCGCCCGGGGCCCCGGGCGGCCGTACACGGGTGCATGCCTACGGGCCCTGCTCCGGAAACGGCCCCGGCCCATGTTCCCGGCCCTGCTCCCCGGCGAGGCGCCGCTCCAGGCGGGCGATGGCGGCCCGTACGCCGTTGCCGTACCCGTCGTCGGACAGCGCTCCGGTGGCGGCGCGTGCCCGCGCCAGGTGGACCCGGGCCGCCTCGGGGCGGCGCAGTTTGACGTAGTCGGCGGCGAGGCTGAGGTGGAGGGACGGGTAGAACACCCGCATCGCGAGCCGCGGTTCGTGGTGCGGGGTCCGCCCGGCCGGGATCCCCTCGCCCGGGGCGGCCCCGGTGGCGGGCGCGTTGGCCGCGGTCAGGGCCCGCAGGTCCCAGGCCAGCTCGTCGGCGGGGTCGTCCTGCGCGTCGGCCATGTAGTGCGCGAGCGTGCACCGGTGGAGGGAGTCCCCCTCCTCGCCGATCTCGGACCAGATCTCGCCGAGCCGGTTGCGGGCCTCCTCGCGGTCCCCGGCGTGCAGCAGGATGACGGCCTGGCCGATCCGGGTCATGACGGCGTCCTCCGACGCCTCCTGCTGCTCCGTCAACGCGGCCTCCGGCTCGCTCCGCCGGACCTGCTCCGGTCCGGTCGTCACGAAGCTAGCCGGAGGCAACGGCAATGGCGCCGAGGCGCGGGGGCACGTCAGCCGAGGTCGGGGATGCGCCAGTCGATCGGCTCATGGCCCTGGGCGGCGACGGCCGCGTCGATCTGCGTGAAGGGGCGGGAGCCGAAGAACTTCTTGGCCGACAGCGGGGACGGGTGGGCGCCCTTGACGACCGCGTGCCGCCCCTCGTCGATCAGCGGGAGCTTCTTCTGGGCGTAGGCGCCCCACAGGACGAAGACCGCCGGGTCGGGACGCTCGGACACGGCGCGGATCACCGCGTCGGTGAACTTCTCCCAACCCTTGGCCTTGTGCGAGTTGGGCTCGGCCTCGCGGACGGTGAGCACCGCGTTGAGCAGCAGGACTCCCTGCCGGGCCCACGGCATCAGGTACCCGTTGTCGGGGACCGGCAGGCCGAGTTCCTCCTTCATCTCCTTGTAGATGTTCCGGAGCGAGGGCGGGGTCTTGACGCCGGGCTGCACGGAGAAGCACAGGCCGTGTCCCTGGCCCGCGCCGTGGTAGGGGTCCTGGCCGAGGACCAGCACCTTCACCCGGTCGAAGGGGGTGGCCTCCAGGGCCGCGAAGACCTGCTCGCGCGGCGGATAGACCGGCCCGTTGGCCCGCTCCTTCTCGACGAACTCGGTGAGTTCCCTGAAGTAGGGCTGGTCCAGCTCCCCGCCGAGGACGGGGAGCCAGGACTCGGGCAGCATCTGGGTCACGGCGAAAACCTCCGGTACAAGTTCGTGCGACTGCTCCAGAACCTACCGGGGGCCACCGACAACGCCTCGGCCACCTGCCGCGGTGCGCGCCCGTCCCGGCCGCGCACCGCTCCGGCGACCGTCGCCTACCAGCTGGTCTTGCGGTACAGCTCCCACATCTGCATGGCGGTCTGCGGGTCGAGCGCCCGCTCGGCGCCCGCGATGTCGTCGCGCGCGGCGACGTACAGCTTGCCCTGCCACAGGGGCAGCAGCCGGACGTCCTCGGCGAAGATCTGCTGGGCCTGCTCGAACTCGCGGATGCCGGCCGCGCGGTCGCCCTCGCGGCGGGACTTCGGCAGCAGCTCGTTGATGATCTGCGCGGGCTCGTACGGGGTGCCGACCGCGTTCTCCTTGCCGACGAACGGCGCGATGAAGTTGTCCGGGTCCGGGAAGTCGGGGAACCAGCCACGGCCGAAGATGGGGTACTCCCCGCCCTTGTAGCCCTCCTGGAAGGTCTTCCAGGGCTGGCCGCGCAGGGTGATCCTGAAGAGGTTGCTCTCGTCGAGCTGCCGCTTGATCTCGGTGAACTCGTCCGCGGTGGAGGCGCCGTAGCGGTCGGTGGTGTACCAGAAGGTCAGGTCCACCGGCTGGGTGATCCCCGCGTCCTTGAGGATCTTCTTGGCCTTGGCGACGTCCGCGTGACCGTACTTGTCGAAGAACGGCGTCTTGTGGCCGACGACCCCCTTGGGAACCATCGAGTACAGCGGCTCGGCGGTGCCCTGGTAGACCTTGGACACCAGCGCGCCGCGGTCGATGACCTGGGCGATCGCCTGGCGGACGGCGAGCTTGTTGACCTGCGCGTCCTTCGGGTTGAAGACCAGGTAGCGGATCTCGGCGCCGACGTTCTCCACGACCTGGACGCCCTGCGAGTGGGTGTCGGGGGCCTGGAGAGCCCGGACTTCCGCGGCCGAGAGGCCTCGGTAGGTGGCGTCGATCTCCTTCGCCTTCAGGTCCGCGATCATCTTCACGGAGTCCTTGAAGTAACGGATCGTGACGGCGTCGTTGCGGCGGTTGGCGAAGCCCGCGTAGCTGGCGTTGCGGCTGAGGACCGCCTCGCCGCCGTCCTTGTAGGAGTCGAGCACGTACGGGCCGGAGCCGGTGATCTTGTCGTCCTCGCGGACCTTGTCGGCCGGGTAGTCCTTCGGCGCGACGAGCGAGGCGGCCGGGGAGCCGAGCACGTACGGGAAGGTCGCGTCCGGGGTCTTCAGGTGGAAGACGACGGTCAGCGGGTCCGGGGTCTCGATCTTGTCCAGCGTGCCGAAGAGGTCCTTGGGACCGAGCTTGTGGCCGATGGTGCGGATCCGGTCGAGGGAGTGCTTGACGGCCTTGGCATCCAGGGCCTCGCCGTTGGAGAACTTCAGGCCCTTGCGCAGGGTGCAGCGGTACGACTCGTTCGCCGTGTCCGTGAACTCGCAGCTCTGGGCGGCGTCCGGCTGGGGCTTGGTGGAGCCCGTCGGGAAGGCCAGCAGGGTCTGGTAGACGTTCCGGTACAACTCCCAGGAGCCGTCCCATGCGGCCGCCGGATCGAGGGTGCTCGGGGCGCTGGTCGTGCCGACGACGATTCTCTTCTGGTCGCCACCGCTGTCGTCCGAGAGCAGGCCGCATCCGGCGAGCAGGGATATGGACGCAAGGGCCGCAGTGATCTGCAGGCATCTGGTCCGGTTGAACACGTGCACGCTCCTCGATCAGCCAGGGGTGCGGCAGACCCTACCGCAGTGCCCCACGAATCCAATGGATAGGTTTCGTGGGGCACTTGACCGGTTCCGTGCATATTCGGTATGCATTTGGCTCTCTTTAGGAGGCCAATACGTCCGATTATCGGTCAGTGCACGCCGGCATTGAGGAACATTCCTCCGTCAACGACGAGAGTTTGCCCAGTGATCCATTCCGCTTGTGCAGATGTGAGGAACGCCGCGGCCCCTCCGATGTCCTCCGGAACCCCGAGCCGGCCGAGCGGGTACGCCGCCGCGGCCTCCTGCTCGCGCCCCTCGTAGAGCGCCTGGGCGAACTTCGTCTTGACCACCGCGGGGGCGATCGCGTTCACCCGGACACCGGGTGCCATCTCGTGGGCGAGCTGGAGGGTCAGGTTGATCATGGCGGCCTTGCTCATCCCGTACGCGCCGATGAAGGGCGAGGCCGAGACGCCGGCGATCGAGGCGATGTTCACGATCGCCCCGCCGTTGTCCTTCTGCCAGGCGTGCCAGGTCCGCTGCGCGAAGCCGAGCGCGGAGATCACGTTGGTCTCGAAGACCTTGCGCGCCACCCCGAGGTCGAGGTCCGCGATCGGGCCGAAGACCGGGTTCGTGCCGGCGTTGTTCACCAGGAAGTCGACCCGGCCGAAGGCCTCCATGGTCCGCTCCACGGCGACGGCCTGGTGGGCCTCGTCGTGGGCCTTCCCCGCGACCCCGATCACCCGGTCCGCGCCGAGCCGCTCCACGGCCTCCTTCAGGGCCTCCTCGTTGCGCCCGGTGATGCAGAGCCGGTCGCCGCGGGCGACCAGCGCCTCGGCGACGCCGTAGCCGATGCCCCGGCTCGCGCCGGTGATCAGTGCGACCCTGCCGCTGTCGATGCCGTCGTACGTCATGACGTGCGCCCTGCCTCTCGTCAGTTGAGCGGGCCGCCGGCCACGTACATGACCTGGCCCGAGACGAAGCCGGCGGCCTCGCCGGTGAAGAACGCGATGGCGTTGGCGATGTCGTCCGGACGGCCGACGCGCTGGACGGGGATCTGGGTGGCGGCGGCCGCCTGGAAGTCCTCGAAGCCCATGCCCACGCGCGCGGCCGTCTGGGCGGTCATCTCGGTGACGATGAAGCCGGGGGCGACGGCGTTGGCCGTGACGCCGAACTTGCCGAGCTCGATGGCCAGGGTCTTGGTGAAGCCCTGCAGACCGGCCTTGGCGGCGGCGTAGTTGGCCTGACCCCGGTTGCCCAGCGCCGAGCTGCTGGAGAGGTTGACGATACGGCCGAACTTGGCCTCGACCATGTACTTCTGACAGGCCTTCGACATCAGGAACGCACCGCGCAGGTGCACGTTCATGACCGTGTCCCAGTCCGTCTCGCTCATCTTGAACAGGAGATTGTCGCGCAGCACGCCCGCGTTGTTCACGAGGACGGTCGGGGAGCCGAGCGTGCTCGCGACGCGCTCGACGGCCGCCTCCACCTGCGCGGCGTCGGAGACGTCGCAGCCGACCGCCAGCGCCGTGCCGCCGGCCGCCGTGATCGCCTCCACGGTGTCCTTGCAGGCCGCCTCGTCGAGGTCGAGTACGGCGACCGCCCGGCCCTCGGCGGCCAGGCGCACGGCGGTGGCCGCGCCGATGCCCCGGGCCGCCCCGGTCACGATCGCGACGCGCTGCTCGGTGGTGGACATGCTGGATCTCCTCGCCCTTGAGAGGCGGCCGCCCAGAGGTGAGCAACCGCTTAGTAGCTTCAGCTGAGGAGACGCTAGGAGCCCTGGCACCCGGTGTCAACGGGGGTCCGCCCCACCCGGGCCGGCGGACGCCCCCCGGGCGGACGGAACGCCGCCGACGACACGGCCCCCACCTAGAGGACCAGCAGGCCCAGGAGCCGCTCCACCTCCGCGGCGGGGTCGGCCGTCAGTCCGGTGTGCACCGGGCCCGGCTGGACCACGGTGCTCCGCGGCGCGATCAGCCAGCGGAACCGGCGGCCCGCGTCGTCGCCGGCCGCCTGGCCGGCCCCCTCCCCGCCGCCGCACACGCCCTCGACCCCGCGCAGGGCGGCCCGGACCCCGGCCACGTCGGCCTCCGGGTCCAGGGCGAGGAGCTTGGCCTCGTCGAGGTGGATGCGGGCGGCCACGTACGCGTGGGCCCGGCTGTAGACGATCACGCCGGCGTTGAAGCACTCGCCCCGTTCCATCCGGGGCACCACCCGTACCAGCGCGTACTCGAACACGTCCCGCTTGATCACTCGCTGTCGCTCTTCTTCCGGTGGGGCTGGGGGGCAAGACGCTCGGCGAGCCATCCGGGAGGTCCGGACCGCGGCCTCGCCTCGGCCTCCATCGTGATCCTCTCGTGGATGGAGGCCGCGCGCGGCAGCAACACCTCCACATAGGCGCGGCGCAGGGCGTCGGTGGTGTCGAAGCCGGGCTCGTCGACCAGCCATTCGTCGGGAACGTCGGCCGCCACCTCGGTGAGCAGCTGTTCGGTGACGAGCGGCGCGAGCGCGGCGGCCGCCGCCGCGACGTCCGGTCCGACGGGGGCCAGGACGTGGTCGGAGGCGTTGTACGGCTTGGCGGCCGCGGCCCCCGCCGTGGGCCAGTTGTGGTGCCAGATCATGGTGGCGCCGTGGTCGATGAGCCAGAGGTCGCCGTGCCAGACGAGCATGTTGGGGTTGCGCCAGGACCGGTCGACGTTGTTGATCAGGGCGTCGAACCAGACCACGCGCCCGGCCTCGACCGGGTCCACCTGGTAGGCGAGCGGGTCGAAGCCGATCGACCCGGGCAGGTAGTCCATGCCGAGGTTGAGCCCGCCGCTGGCCTTCAGCAGCTCCTGGACCTCCTGGTCGGGCTCGCCGAGCCCGATGACGGGGTCGAGCTGCATCTGCACGAGCCGCGGGACCCGCAGGCCCAGACGCTGGGCGAGGCGCCCGCAGATGACTTCGGCGACGAGGGTCTTGCGGCCCTGGCCGGCTCCGGTGAACTTCATGACGTAGGTACCGAGGTCGTCGGCCTCGACGATCCCCGGGAGCGAGCCGCCCTCACGCAGGGGCGTGACGTAGCGGGTCGCGATCACTTCTGTGAGCATTTCGCCAGGCTATCCGGCGACCGCACTTCACGATCCAAGGCGGTCGTGAAAGCGTCGGCCGTCCTGGCGAGACGGACCACCGGCCCCGCGGAGTCCGGGGAGTTCCGGCCGGGCATCCCGCTCCCCTGCGCCCCGCGCCCCCGCAGGCCGCGATCTGCCTGGCCGTCGCCGACGCCGCCCCCGGCGGCGAGCCGCCCTCACGCGGGGCGTGAGGGGGGCCGGGTCGCGGGTGCCCACTGCCCGAGGAGCTCTTCGGCCGTGGTGATGGTCGCGACCAGCGCGAGGGAGTTGCGGATGACCTCGGCGGTGACGGAGGCGGGCACTCCGGCGATGGCGTCGGCCGGGACCACGACCTGATAGCCGAGGTTGACTGCGTCGAAGACGGTGTTCGGGATCGCGATGTTGGAGGAGACCCCGGTGACGACGAGCGTACGGATGCCCAGGTTGCGCAGCAGGGCGTCCAGGTCGGTACCGGCCATCGGGGAGAGCCCGTGCAGCCGCCGCACCACCAGATCCTGCCCGGCCACCACGATCGGGGCCGCGACCTCCACCGCCCGGCTCCCGGTCAGCTGCCGGACGGGCAGTTTCCCGGCGGCCCGGAACAGCCGTGCGTTGGTGTTGGCCCCGAGCCCGTCCGGACGCCGCTCGGCGACCGCGTGCAGCACTTGTACGCCGGCCCCGCGCGCGGCGTCGGCCAGCGCGGCCACCCGCCCCAGCACGCCCGAGTCCCGTGCCTCCTTGGCGAGTTCGGGCAGCGCGCTCTCCTTGCCGACGACGCCGTTCTGGCACTCGACGGTGAGCAGTGCGGTGGTGGCGGGATCGAGATCCGGCATGGCTCCCCCTGGCGTGACGACGGAAGAGCCCGCATGATTCCTGACACATAGTCAGATGTGAAGGGGCGCGGGCCGGATGGACGACGACGCACGCTTGAACGGGACACGCACGGACGGAGCGCTCGCGGACGGGACGCTCGCGGACGGAGCGCAGCGGCGGGGCCGCCGCATCATGATGACCGGGGAGGAGGTGGACGCCTTCCTGCGGGAACAGCGCACCTGCCGGGTGGCGACGGTCTCCCCCGACGGGCGTCCGCACGTGGGCGCCCTGTGGTTCGCCTGGGACGGCCGCTCCTTGTGGCTGTACTCGATCACGCGCAGCCGGCGTTGGTCCGACCTGCGCAAGGACCCCCGGATCTCGGTGGTCGTGGACTCGGGCGAGGCGTACGACGAGCTGCGCGGCGTGGAACTGTCGGGCAGCGCCGTCTTCGTGGGCGAGGCCCCGCGCACGGGAGAGCCGTGCCCGGAACTGGCGGAGGCCGAGCGGATCTTCCCGGTCAAGAACTTCGGGATCGAGGAGATGCCGCACGACGGCCGGCACGCCTGGATACGCCTCACCCCCGATTCGGTCGTCTCCTGGGACTTCCGCAAGATCTAGGGGGCCGCCGGGACGCGGGAACGCGGCGGCAGAGCGGCGCGGGCGGCCCAAGGCGGCTGCAGCGCAGCGACCGGAAGGTTCAGGTGTCGCGGCGCCCGGCACGGCACTTCGCCGCATTGTCGGACCACACCCGTACGCCCAGTACGAGGCGTGGCCCTCCACCTTGCGACGCACCGCACGCACCGCACCGCACACACCGCACGCACCGGACACCACAACCCGGCGACCCCTCCGGCCACAGCACCAGGGGGTGTCGTCGAAGTCGTTCCGTACGCCCGCAGGGCACGGCAGGAACGAGTGTTGACGACACCCCCTAGACCCGGTCGGCCGCCTGTCGCAGCGCGTCGACCGCGGCCCGGATGGAGGGCCGCCGGCCGGCGTCCGCGCGCCAGACGGCGTACACGTGGCGGCGGACGCTGTCGGAGACCGGCAGCAGCCGGACCCCGTCCGGCACCGGGCCGCGGCCCAGCCTGGGCGCCACGCACACCCCGAGCCCGGCCTCCACGAAGGCCAGCTGGGTGTGGTGTTCCTCGGCGATGTGCGCGATGCGCGGTTCGGTGCCCGTGCCGCGCAGGGTGAACACCAGCCACTCGTGGCAGAACTGGCCCTCGTTCCAGGAGATCCAGTCGTCGTCGGCGAACTCCGCGAGGGAGATCTCCGCGCGGTCGGCCAGCCGGTGGCCGGCCGGCACGGCGATGTCCACGGAGTCGTCGAGCAGGTGGGTCCGGGTGAGTTCCGCGGGCACCGGCATCCGCTTGTTGTGCCAGTCGATGGCCAGCGCCATGTCGAGATCCCCGCGCACCACCGCGGCCATGCTCTCCTCCGGCTCCTGTTCGCGCACCAGGGCGCGGAGCTCCGGATGGTCCGCGCGCAGCGCGGACACGGCCCGGGGCAGCAGGCCGCGCATGGCGGTCGGGAAGGCGCCGATCCGCAGCTCGCCGACCGCGCAACCGCGCTGGGCCTCGACGTCGGCCTGGGCGAGCTCGACCTGGGAGATGATCCGGGCCGCGTGGTCGGCGAGGAGCCGTCCGGCGTCGGTGAGCCGGATCCCGCGCCCGTTCCTGGCCAGGAGCGGCTGGCCGACCTCGCGCTCCAGCTTGGCCATCTGCTGCGATACGGCCGAGGTGGTGACGTGCAGGCCGCCCGCCGCTCCGCCGACCGAGCCGTGGCGGGCGAGTGCGTCGAGGGTGCGCAGGCGCTCCAGGTTCAACATGTAAGCAATGCTACGACGTCGCCCCGACCAACTCTCGCTTGTCCTACGAAGTTGATACGAGCACAGTAAGGGCCATGAGCGCACCCGCGGCCCCCCGTCCCACCCCCACGGCACCCTCTCCCGCCCCGGCCACCGCCCCGGGCGCCCGGCCGACCGCCGGTCCCGCCGCCCCCGCTGCCGGTCCCGCCTCCCACCCGGCCGGGCTGCCGTCCGGCCGCCGTGCCCGCCTCCTCGACTGGCGCGTCCGCTTCGCGGTCCTCTCGGTGGTCTGGGGCTTCAGCTTCCTCCTGATCAAGGTCGGCACCGAGGCGTACCCCCCGTTCCAGGTGGCCCTGGGCCGGGTGCTGTTCGGCGCGCTCGCGCTGCTCGCCGTACTGCTGGTGCGCCGCGAGCCGCTCCCCCGGGGCCTGCGCACGTGGGGCCACCTGACGGTGGCGGCGCTGCTGCTCAACACGCTGCCGTTCTCGCTCTTCGCTTTCGCGGAGCTGAGCATCCCCTCCAGCCTGGCCGGCATCTGCAACGCCACCTCCCCGCTGTGGGGCATGGCGCTGTCGATGGTGGCCCTGTCCGAGGACCGCCCCACCCGGCGCCGTTTCGCCGGCCTGGGCCTGGGCTTCCTCGGCGTCCTCACCGTCCTCGGCGCCTGGCAGGGCTTCTCGGGGGTCGACGGCAAGGGGACCGCGCTCGCCCTGCTGGCCTCGTTCTGCTACCCCATCGGCTGGATCTACGTCCGCCGCACGCTGGCCGGCACCCCGGGCTCCCCGGTGGCCATGACGGGGGCCCAGCTCCTGGTCTCCACGCTCCAGCTGACCCTGACCAGCGCCGTGTTCACCTCGGCCCCCGCGTCGTTCCCGCTCTGGCCGACCCTGGCGGTGATCGCGCTGGGGGCCCTGGGCACCGGACTTGCCCTCCAGATGCAGTACGGGCTGGTGACGGAGGTCGGCCCGACGACCGCCCAGATGGTCACCTACTTCATCCCCGTGATCGCCACGGCGGCGGGCGTCCTGGTCCTCGGCGAACAGCTGCACTGGAACACCCCGGTCGGCGCCCTGATCGTCCTGGCCGGAGCCGCACTCACCCAGACCCGCCCCGCCGCCCGCAAGCCGGCCTGACGGCCCCGTACCGGCCGGGGGAACGTCCCCGCGGGCGGTACGGGCCGCGGCGGCGGGTCACACGTAGCGGACCCCGGCCGCCCCCGGCCGGACCGCCGCCGCCACGGCGTCGGCCAGCGCCGCGACCTCCGCCGGCCGCAGCCGCGACACCGTCAGCCGCACGCCCGGTCCCGACTCGACGCGGAACCGGGCCCCGGGGGCCACCGCCCAGCCCGTGGCGAGCAGCCGCGTCACCACGCCCGTCTCGTCGGCGACCGGCACCCACACGTTCATCCCGCTCCGCCCGTGCGCCGCCACCCCGCGCTCGCGCAACGCGGCGACCAGCGCGTTCCGCCGCTCCCCGTACGAGCGCGCCACCGCCACCCGGTCCACCGCGCCGGAGGACCACAGCTCCACGACCGCGTACTGGAGCAGCCGGCTCACCCACCCGGGGCCCAGCCGCTGCCGCCCACGCACCCGGTCCAGCGTCACCGCGTCGCCCGTGAGCACCGCGAGCCGCAGGTCGGGCCCGTACGCCTTGGCCGTGGAGCGGACCAGCGCCCAGTGCCGCGTCACCCCGCCCAGCGGGTGCAGCGGCAGGTCGACGAAGCCGTGCCCGTGGTCGTCGTCGATCACCAGTACCTCGGGGTGGTCCGCCAGCAGTCCCCGCAGCACCGCCGCCCGCTCCGCGCTCACCGCGGCTCCGGTCGGGTTCTGCGCCCGTGAGGTCACCACCAGCGCCCGGGCCCCGGCCGCCAGGGCCCGCGCCAGCGCGTCCGTACGGGGGCCCTCGTCGTCCACCGCCACCGGCAGCACGCGCAGTCCGAGCGCCGGGGCCAGGTCCAGCACGCTCCCCCAGCCCGGGTCCTCGACGGCCACGGCGTCGCCCGGCCGCAGGTGCGCGGCCAGTACCCGCTCGATGGCGTCGAGGGCGCCCGAGGTGAGCGCGACCGGCCCGTCCGGCACCCCGTCCGCGTCGAAGCCGGCCCGGGCCAGGCGGGCCAGTTCCGGCGCGACCGGGTCCTGGCCGTAGAGGGCCGGCCGCCGCGCGTACGTCCGGGCGGCCGCGGCCAGCGGTCCGTCCAGCGGGGGCAGCAACGCCACGTCCGGATTGCCGTCGGTGAGGTCCCGTACGCCTTCGGGCACCTCCGTCCGCAGCGCGTCCCTCGGGGCGCTCGACGGCCGGGACCGCACCCGGCTGCCGCGCCGCCCGTCGGTCTCGATGACCCCGCGCTCGCGCAGCGTCCGGTAGGCGGCGGCCACGGTGTTCGGGTTGACCCCGAGCCGGGCGGCCAGCTCCCGCATCGGTGGCAGCGGCGTTCCGGGCGCGAGCGCGCCCGCGCCCACCCCCGCTTCGACGCTGGCCGCGATATCCGATGCGCCCCGACCTGTGATTCGATACTCTCCTAGCACAAAGCTCATTATGCACTAATGCAATGGAGATCGCACGGTGACCACCACATCGACCTCGACGACGGAGACCATGGAGACGACGGAGACGACGGAGACGACCGGCTCCGCGCCCGCCGGGGCCTACGAGCCCACCGACCGCACGGTCCCCACCCGGTCCCGCGAACGCGCGCACTACGACCGCGAGACGGTCCACTCGATCCTCGACCAGGCCTACGTCTGCCACCTCGGCTTCGTCCGCGACGGCGCGCCCGTGGTGCTGCCCACGCTCTTCGCCCGCGTCGGCGAGTCCCTCTACATCCACGGTTCGACCGGCTCGCGCCCGCTGCTCGCCGCCGGCCGCAGCGACCCCGGCCTGCCCGTGTGCGTCACCGTGACCCACCTCGACGGCCTGGTGCTGGCCCGGTCGGCGTTCCATCACTCGCTCAACTACCGCTCCGTACTGGTCCACGGCACCGCCCACCAGGTCACGGACGAGGCGGAGTGCCGGCTGGCGCTGGACGCCCTCGTCGACCACGTCGTCCCCGGCCGCTCCGCCGACTCCCGGCCGGCGAACGCCCGGGAGCTCGCGGCCACCGCGGTGATCCGCCTGGACCTGACGGAGGTGTCCGCGAAGATCCGCACCGGCGGCCCGAACGACGACGCCGAGGACCTCGCCCTCCCGTACTGGGCGGGCGTGGTCCCCGTCGCACCGGTGTACGGGACGCCGGAGCCCGCCGCGGACCTGGCCCCCGGCACCGCCCTGCCGGGCTACCTCGCCGCGCGCTGAGGACCGCGCCGCGGCGCGCCGGGCCGGTGTTCCGGAGCACCGCCCGGACCGCCGGCCGGCCCCGCACCCCCGTTCGGCCCCGGACCGCCGGCCGGACTGACCGCCGGCCGGCGGGACTCCGCCCCGATCAGCGCCCCGACGGCCGTCAGCAGCAGTACGGTGCCCAGCACCACGGCGCCGGTCAGCCGCTCCCCGAGCACCAGGACGGCGATCACCGCCGCGCTGACCGGCTCGATCAGCATGATCACGGAGACGGTCGCCGCCCGTACGGCGGCGGCCCCGGTGAAGTAGAGCGCGTACGCCAGCGCCGTCGGCACGACGGCCACGTACACCAGCAGCCACAGCACCCGACCGAGTTCGGCGGTGTGCGGCAGCAGCCCCTCCAGCGCGGCGAGCGGGAGCAGGCACACCGTGCCCACCCCAACCGACCAGGCGGTGGTGACCAGCGGATCGCCGCCCGCCCCGCGCTGCCCGAGCCACCGGGCCCGCAGGGTCATGGCCGCGTACCCGGCGGCGGACAGCAGGGCCCAGCCGACGCCGAGCGGCCGCACCTCGCCGCCCCCGCTGCCCAGGACCAGCACGGCCAGCCCGGCCATCGCCCCGACGACGGCGGCGCTCCCGCCGCGGCCGAGCCGCTCGGCCATCCAGTAGCGGGCGCCGAGCGCGATGAGCACCGGCCCGGCCCCGAGGGTGACCACCGTGCCGACGGCGAGACCGGTCTCGCGGACGGCGGCGAAGTAGGCGGCCTGGAAGAGCGTGAACAGCAGCCCGGTCGAGATCAGCGAGGGCACCGAGGGCCGCGGCCGCCGGGCGCCGGAGCGCGGCCGGCGCCGTACGGCGAGGACGGCCAGCAGCACGGCGAGCCCGCCCGCGCAGCGCCAGAAGGACAGCGAGAGCGGGCCGAGGTCACTGGCGAGGAAGAGGAGGGAGGCGGCCGCTCCGGCGGTGCCCCAGGCGGCTCCGGCGAGAACGAGGTACAGCAGACTGCGCCCGGTGGCGGGCGAATGGTTCGACACGTGTGGTCTCCGCGCATGCGTGAAGGATGAGAGGGGAAAGGTCATCGCTTCGCGGGCAGCGCGCACCCGCCCGGGAACACCCGGGCCGGGGCTGTCGTACGTGGAGGTGCCGCCCGCGCCTAAGCGGCGGGAGGCGGAAGCACGGTCGTGGGCATGGTCCGCACCCTATGCCTTGGTGGTCTCGCGGTCCAGCACCGCCGGGTCGACCGCCGCGGGCGGGGTGGGCCGGGAGGACTGCGCGATGAAGGCACCGCCGAGCACCAGGGCCCCACCGGCGATCTGCCAGGTCGAGAGGTACTCGCCGAGCAGGATCCAGGCCAGCACGGTCGCGATCACCGCCTCCAGGCAGGCCACGACGCCCGCGACCTGCGGGGAGAGCCGGCGCACCGACACGACGCCGGTCAGGTAGGCCAGTACGGTCGCGATGAGCACCACCCAGCCCAGCAGGAGCCCCGCCGGGAGCATGGTCCCGTTCAGGGAGGCGTCCGCGGCCAGCACCCCCCAGTCCATCTCCCAGGGCCGGGAGATCAACGTCATCACCAGGGTGCCGATGAGCATCCCGTACGCGATCACGCCCAGCGGGTCGGGGACGTCGTCCCCGTCGGCGCCCTGGTCGGCGAACACGAAGTAGAAGGCCTGGCAGCAGGCCGCGGCGAGGCCGAGCAGCACCCCGAGGGGGTCAAGGCTCAGTCCGGCCCAGATCTCGACCACACAGGCCAGGCCCGCGACGGCCACGGCGGCGCCGAGGGCGGCCGCCCGCGTGACGGGTTTGCGCTGCACGAAGCGGATCCAGCCGAGCAGCAGCGCCGGGCCCAGGTACTCCAGCAGCAGGGCCACGCCCACCGGGATGCGCGACAGGGAGGCGAAGTAGAAGGCCTGCACGCCCGCGACGCCGATCAGCCCGAAGCCCGCGAGCAGCGCGGGCTTGCGGCGCAGCAGATCGCGGTGGCGCCAGGCGAGCGGCGACAGGACGAGCGCCGCCCCGGCCACCCTGAGCCAGACCACGTGGAGCGGGTCCAGACCCGCCTCGATCAGCGGCTTCGCCGCCACTCCGGAACCACCGAACGCGAACGCCGAGACGAGGGCGAGGCCCAGTCCGGCGTGTCTCCCTGACGCTTGCATCGGGCCATCATGGCAGGGCCCGTCAGTACCGTCACGGACGTGACGCCTGTTGAGACGGGACCGGCGGCCCGGCCGGCCGGCAACCGCAGTATCTGACAGGTCGTCAGTATTGAATGTTCCGGTCGCCGGGGCTACCTTCCGCCGGACGTAGCCCGACGAGAAGGGGTGGTCGCATGGCCGAAGTCACCGCGGAATCACGCATCGAGGCGCCCGCCGCGAAGCTCTGGTCGCAGCTGACGGACTGGGACGCGTACGGCCAGTGGAGCATGACCCACACCAATTTCCCGAAGGGCGGCCCGGAGACCCTCGCGCTCGGCTCCACCTTCGCCGAGAACATGAAGATGATGGGCTTCCCGGCCGAGGTCGTCTGGACCGTATCGGAGCTGGAGGACGAGCGCCTCTTCGCGATCACCGGCAAGGGACCGATGGGCGTCGCCGTCCTGACCCGGTACACCCTGATCCCGGACGGCGGGGCCACCACCGTTCGCATCGACGGGGAGTTCACGGGGGCCGCCGTGTCCCTGATGGCCGGCAAGCTCAAGGACTCGGCCACCGCCGCGCTGAACGAATCGCTGCGCAAGCTCGCCGGCCTGGTCGCCTGACCCCCTCCGGACCCGCCCGCGGATACGGCGGAGCACCCCGCGAGAGGACTCGCGGGGCGCTCCGCCGCGCGTGCGGCGCGTATGGCACGTACGGCACGGCTCCGTGCGGGAGCCGGCCGGTCAGTGCTCGTCGGCCAGGATCAGGTAGAGCTTCTTGCGGGCGTCGTTGACAACCGCGACGGCCTTCTCGCGCTGCTCGGGCGAGCCGGTCTTGAAGACCTGCCCGAAGGCTTCCATCAGGCCGACACCGGCCGTCCGGACCTCCTGCATCGCCTCGAAGTCGAAGCCGCGCCCGGCATCCGCCCAAGGGGCGTCCGGTCCCGACTCGGCCTCGGTGCGGCCCGCGTCGGTGAGCGTGAACAGCTTCTTGCCGCCCTCGCTCTCCGCCGTGATGAGGCCCTCGTCCTCCAGCAGCTGCAAGGTCGGGTACACCGACCCCGGGCTGGGCTTCCAGGCCCCGCCGCTGCGCTCGCCGATCTCCTGGATCATCTCGTAGCCGTGCATCGGCCGGTCGGCGAGCAACGCCAGGATCGAGGCGCGCACGTCACCGCGCCGGGCCCGGCCCCGCGGTCCGCCGCGTCCGCCGCCCCGGCCCCCGAAGGGCCCGCCGGCGAAGGGCGGCCCGAACGGTCCGAAGGCGGCGCGGTGCCCCTGGAACTCCTCCCGACGATCGGGCCCGCAGTGGCCGTGGCCCCGTCCGTGCTCATGTCCGTGGTCGTGTCCGTGCTGTCCGTGTGAACGCATGACTGCGCTCCTCTCGTCACTGTGCCCTGTCGTCATCGACTGTCGGATGACTCGATGATTCGACGCTTCGATGACTCCACTATCGTTGACCGATCGCGATGCGTCAACGATATATCGGAAACTGTCTGACCGAACAGCTTCGGCCCGCGAGATCGCCGGCCGGACCGCGACAGAAACTCCGAGGCTCCGGGCTCAACGGGCTTCTACGATCAGCGGATGACCGATCACCCCCGCCACCCCGCCAAGCCCCGCCCCGGAGACCGCGTCGCCGTGCTGTCCCCCTCGTCCGGCCTGCCCGGGATCTTCCCCCTGCCGTACGAACTGGGGCTGCGCAGGCTCCGAGAGGACTTCGGACTGGAAGCGGTCGAGTACCCGACGACCCGGAAGATGGGCGCGACCCCCGAGGAGCGGGCCGCCGACCTCCACGCGGCGTTCGCGGACCCCGGCATCAGGGCGGTGATCGCCAGCATCGGGGGTGACGACCAGATCACCGTGCTCCCGCACCTCGACCCTGATCTGCTGCGCGCCCACCCCAAGCCGTTCTTCGGCTACAGCGACAACACCAACCTGCTGCTGTTCCTGCGGAACCTGGGCATCGTCGGGTACCACGGCGGATCGGTGATGGTCGAGCTCGGGCGGCCCGGTGCGATGCACCCGGCGACCGCGGCCTCCCTGAGGGCCGCACTGTTCACCTCGGGCGAGTACGAACTCACCCCCTCGGACGCCTACGGCGACGTCAACGCCCCCTGGGAGGACCCGCGCACCCTCACCTCCGAACCGGCCATGGAACCCTCCGACGGCTGGTCCTGGCACCACGCCGACCGCGTGGTCGAAGGGAACGGCTGGGGCGGCAACCTGGAGGTCCTCTCCTGGCTGCTGATGGCCGACCGCCTGGTTCAGCCCCCCGGCGCCTACACCGGCGACGTGCTCTTCCTGGAAACCTCCGAGGACATGCCGCGTGCCGAAGAGGTCTACCGGATCCTTCGCTCCGTGGGAGAGCGCGGGCTGCTGCGACAGTTCCCCGCGCTGCTCATGGGCCGCGCCAAGAGCTGGTCGTTCGAGAACCGGTTCGACGCCCGGGCCAAGGCGGACTTCCGCCGACTCCAGCGGGAGGCCGTCCTGCGGGCCCTCGAGCAGTACGCCCCCGACACCATGGCGGTGTTCGACGTCGACCTCGGACACACCGACCCGCAGCTCGTGATCCCCATCGGCGGACGCATCCGGGTGGACGGGCCGGCCCGCCGGATCCTCGTCACCTACTGAGGCGACGGCCGGACGGGCCGACGGGCCGACCCCCGCCGGAGAGCGCCCGCCGGAGTCCTCGCGCGGCGAGCGCACCACCCCGTACACGGGTTCCGCCTGACCGTCGGACAGCCGTCGCGCCTCCCACAGCGGCCCGCGGCGTCCACCGGACGGAGGCTGCTGCTGGAATCGGCCGAGACGGGACGGCCAGGCACACCGGATTGGCCTTTGTCCGCCGCCGCGACGGAGCCCTACCGTCGGACCATGCGCATCCGAATCGTCGACGCCTTCACCGACCGCCCCTTCCACGGGAACCCCGCGGCCGTCCTGCTCCTCGACGCGGGATTCCCCCCGGACACCTGGCTCCAGCAGGTCGCCTCCGAGATGAACCTCTCCGAGACCGCCTTCGCCCACCCCCTGCCGCCCGGCGGGGACGCCGACTGGGCGCTGCGCTGGTTCACCCCGGCCGCCGAGGTCGACATGTGCGGCCACGCCACGCTCGCCACCGCCCACGTCCTGGCGTCGAGCGGGCTGGCCACGGGGCTGATCCGGTTCGCCGCCCGCTGCGGCGTCCTGACGGCCGAGAACGCCGCGGACGGCTCGGTCACCATGGACTTCCCGACGTCCTCCCTGACCCCCGTCGTCGCACCGGCCTCCGTGGACCACGCGCTCGGCGGGGCCCCGATCCTCTCCGTCCACGACACCGCCGCCCACATCGGCGACCTCCTCATCGAGCTGGCCGACGAGAAGACCGTCCGGGAGCTGGAGCCGGACCACGCCGCCCTGCGGGCCTTCGCCAGGCGCGGGGTGATCGTCACCGCGGCCGCCGAGGATCCCTCCCGCGGGTACGACTTCGTCTCCCGCGGCTTCTTCCCGGCGTTCGGCATCGACGAGGACCCGGTCACCGGCAGCGCGCACACCGCGCTCGCCCCCTTCTGGGCACGGCGCCTGGGCCGCACCGAGCTGACCGGCCTCCAGGGCGGGGCCCGCCAAGGGCTCGTACGGGTCACCCTGGCGGGCGAGCGCACCCTGCTGGGCGGTCACGCGGTGACGGTCCTCGACGGGGAGCTCCTCACCGCTCCCTGAGCCAACCGCCGCGCGCGCCGTGCCGGGGCCCGCCCGGTCACGGCGTCTGGTCAGCATCGGGCCAGCGCCCGGTCACGGCGCCCGCTCACGGCACCCGGTCACGGCGTCGGGTCACGGCGCCCGCTCACGGCGTCGGCAGCCAGCCCACCTTGCCCGCGAGCAGCGCGTACCCGCCGAAGGCCACGATGTCGAGCAGCGCGTGCGCGACGACCAGCGGCCCCACCCGGCCCCAGCGGCGGTAGGCGAGCACGAAGACGGCGCCCATCACCACGTTGCCGATGAACCCGCCGATGCCCTGGTAGAGGTGGTAGGAGCCGCGCAGCACCGAACTGGCCACGAGCGCGCCCAGCGGCGACCAGCCCAGCTGGTCGAGCCGGCGCAGCAGGTAGGCCAGCACAATGACCTCCTCCACCACGGAGTTCTGCACCGCGGAGAGGATCAGCACGGGGAACTTCCACCACACGTCGGGCAGCGCCTCCGGCACCACCGTGAGGTTGAAGCCGGTCGCCCGCGCCCCCAGGTAGAACGCCAGCCCCGCGCTGCCGATCCCGGCCGCGACGAGGGCTCCCCGGCCCAGGTCCCACCAGGGCCTGGTGCGGTCGAAGCCGAGGACGCGCAGGCCCGGCGCGCCCTCGCGGGTCAGCAGGTGCGCCACCAGCAGGACGGGAACGAGCGCGCTCGCGATCCCGAACAGCTGCCAGGCCAGGTCCAGCCAGGGCCGCCCGGGGGCGTACGAGCCGTTCAGGGTGGCGGCCTGGTCCTTCAGCCCGCCGGGCTTGGTGAGCGAGCCGATGAAGCTGATCAGCGCGGACACCCCGCTCGCGCCCAGCGACAGCGCCAGGACGAGCAGCGTCTCGGTGCGCAGCACGCCCCGCCGCCCGTCCTCGCCCAGCTCCACGACCACCGGCTCCGGCTCCGCCCGCACGCCCGACTCCCGTCCCGCCATCCCGTTCCGACCACCCCATACTGCCTCCTCGGCGGGCCGGGCGGATCATCGTGCCGGGATCACCGGACGCAGCGCGGGCGCGCGGGGCTCACCGCCCGGCCGGCAGCGTGGCGCTCACCTCCTCCTCCGCGAGCCCCACGGGCCAGGTGTGCACGGGTTCGCCCCGGTGCATCAGCTCGCTGTAGCGCCGGGTCGTCGCGGCGAGCGCCTCATGGCGCTCCAGGCCGGCCGCGAGCACCCGGTGGTAGGTATCCACCTGCCAGGTCGCACCGTTCACGCGCCTCCGGCAGCGTTCCTCGATGATGCCGAGGTAGTGGTCCCGGTCGGCGGGCTCGATCCCCCAGGCGTCCAGGCCGGCCGCCGCCATGGGCAGCAGCTCGTCCAGGACCAGCCGTACGGCGGGCACGCTCGCCAGGCCCCCGCCGCGGCCGCGGCGCGGCCAGCGCAGCCGGGCGTCGATGCCGTACCGGCAGGCCGCCTCGAAGTTGGCCTCCGCCTCGGCGAACGGCAGCCGGGTCCACACCGGGCGCTGCTCGTCGGCGAGGGTGCGTACGAGCCCGTAGTAGAACGCGGCGTTCGCGACGACGTCGGCGACGGTGGGCCCGGCCGGCAGGACCCGGTTCTCGACCCGCAGGTGAGGCACGCCGTCGGCGACCCCGTACACGGGCCGGTTCCAGCGGTAGACGGTCCCGTTGTGCAGGACCAGTTCCTGGAGCCGCGGCACGCCGCCCTCGGCGAGCACCCGCAGCGGCTCCTCCTCGTCGCAGATCGGCAGCAGGGAGGGGAAGTAGCGGACGTTCTCGGCGAAGAGTTCGTACGCGGAGTCCACCCAACGCTCCCCGAACCAGGTCCGCGGCCTCACTCCCTGCGCCTGGAGCTCGGGCGGCCGGGTGTCGGTGGCCTGCTGGAAGAGCGGCGGCCGCGATTCGCGCCACAGCTCCCGCCCGAACAGGAAGGGGGAGTTCGCGCCGACGGCTATCTGTACGGCGGCCACCGCCTGGGCGGCGTTCCACACGTCCGCGAACCGGCCCGGGGTCACCTGGAGGTGCAGCTGTACCGACGTACAGGCGGCTTCGGCCACGATCGACCCGGAGGTCCAGGTCAGCCGCTCGACGCCGTCGATGTCGAGGGTGAAGTCCTCCCCGCGCATCATGAGGATCTGCTCGTTCAGCAGCGAGTAGCGGTCCACCGCCGAGAGGTTGGCGGTGACCAGGTCGGCGCGGGAGATCGTCGGCAGGATTCCGATCATCACCACGCCCGCATCGATCTCCGCGGCCTGCCGGTGGGCATAGCCCAGCCCCGCACTGAGTTCCTCTGCGAGCTGGTCGAATACCCGGCCGCCGAGACGGTGGGGAAGGACGTTCACCTCCAGGTTGAACATTCCGAGTTCCGTCTGGAAATCCGGGCTCGCAATCCGCTCCAGCACCTGCGCATTCACCATTCTCGGCAAACCGTCGGCACCCGCGAGATTCAGTTCGATCTCCAGCCCCATCATGTTCTTGGGGCGATCGAACCTCTTCTCCGCCAGAAGCCGCTCCAGCCCCTCCAGGCACTCGTGAAGCTTCCTTCGATACCGCTGCCGATCGGACAGGTCGAATCCGCCTGCCACGACCTTCTCCCCCATCAAAGCGTCCCTCCTCGAGTGGGCCTGGCCCGGCACACCCGGCCCGCGTTACGGTCGATGATGCCCCGGCAGCGTGATCCATAACGCGGCGGGGGCGCGAGTGGCGAGGAGCGCGCGCCGGTTTGGCCGACGGGCGCTTCGGCACATTCACCTGGCATGTCGTCGTATGCAAATTCCGCGTCGACTTTGCCAGTTCCGGATTACCGGCGCTTTTCAGCCGAGCCCTCTTCCGGTAACCTCCGAGGTCAGGGCGACATGTTCGCGCACGTCCGGCATGAATGCCATGTCAGCGGGTCCGGTAAGCGACTTGCCCGCAATAGCCGGGACAGCTAGGCGAAACATTGCGTGAACACATGTCGTATAAACTCCGCAAACGAGGCAGAGAGTTGGCGCGCGGCCATTGCCCCTCAGCCCCCCTCTGGCCCCAGAATGCGACAGCGCCGTCCGCACCTGCCCCCGTTCCACCGGTCTCCCAAGTGAGAGGCGACCCATCATGCCGCTGCATGTCCCTCCGGCTCCCGCACCCGCCCTGCGCAGCGTCCTCGCGGCACTCGGTTCCCCCACCGCCGTCCACGAGGCACACACACCGGCCCTGCGCGCGGTCCAGGGGCCGATGACCGCCGAACTCCCGCTGCCGGTCCACGTCATGGACCGGCTGCACACGTCCAACCTGGCGTCCGGCGGCAGGCCGCCCCGCACCAGGCTCACCGGCTGGCGGTTCCTGATCCGCAGCGGCGACCGCTACGTCGCGGCGGCCGACACCCGGCTCACCCCCGACGGCTGGGCCTTCTCCCACTTCTTCGAGGGTCCGTACGTGGCCGCCACCGAACGCGCCCTGCGCCAGGCGGAGTCGCTCGCCACGGCCTATCAGCCGCGGCTGCTGTCCGTACCGGAGCTGTACATGCTGACCCTGTGGCTGCACGGCGCGGTGGGCGCCGACGCCTCCGCGGGCCTGCCCGCCGGCGAGGACCTGCTCGTTCCGCTGGCCCCGGCGCCGCCCGGCATCGCGGCGTTCCGTCCGCACCCGGTGTCCGAGCTGCTGCCCGCGCTCACCCGCCGGCTGACTCCCGCGCCGGTCCCGCCCACCCTGGCCGCGCCCGCCGCCTGACCCGAGTGGCCCATTCGGCCTAGCCCGCTCGGGCCACTCCCGAACCACCCGAAATGACAGGGGAGTTGGACTGAACCGCCCGCACGGGTGATGCGTCATCATTCTATGAGGACAGCTGCCGGGAAATACCTGCGAAGCGGCTGTCGTGGGGGAAGACTGATGACAAGCTCCCCGCGGGTGCGGGGATGACCCAGGGGGACGGCCATGAAACACGTATCGAGCCGTAGCACGCAGACCACACCGCAGCGAAAGAACGCATCCATGTGCCAGCACCAGCCAGCCTGCCCGTCAGCCGACTCCGCCGACCGCGAGGCCGCGCACCCCGTGGCCAACCACCCGGAACAGGGCTGGAGCCTGCTGTGCAACGGAGTCCTGCTCTTCGAGGACACCGGTGAGCTGCTGCCCGACGGCCGGATCATCGACCCGCACCGCCCGCTGGCGGCGGCCCATGTGGTGAAGGCGGCCTGACCCGCCGCGGCGACGACGAAGGGGCCGGCCCGGGAGGAGATCCCGGGCCGGCCCCTTGCCGTAGCCCGTCCGTCAGTTGTCGTACTCGTCCAGCGGCGGGCAGGAGCAGACCAGGTTGCGGTCGCCGAACGCGCCGTCGATGCGGCGCACCGGCGGCCAGTACTTCTCCGCGGCCGTGACGCCGGCCGGGAAGACCGCCTCGTCACGGGTGTACGGGTGGTTCCACTCGCCGCCCAGCGCCGCCGCCGTGTGCGGGGAGTTGGCCAGCGGGTTGTCCTCCAGCGGCCACTCGCCGCCCGCGACCCGCTCGATCTCGCCGCGAATGGCGATCATCGCGTCGCAGAAGCGGTCGATCTCGGCGAGGTCCTCGGACTCCGTCGGCTCGATCATCAGCGTGCCGGCGACCGGGAACGACATGGTCGGCGCGTGGAAGCCGTAGTCGATCAGGCGCTTGGCGATGTCGTCGACGCTGACGCCGGTGGCCTTCGTGAGCGGGCGCAGGTCGATGATGCACTCGTGCGCGACCAGGTTGCCGGGACCGGTGTAGAGCACCGGGTAGTGCGGCTCCAAGCGCTTGGCGATGTAGTTGGCACCGAGCACCGCCACCTGGGTGGCGCGCTTGAGGCCCTCGCCGCCCATGAGGCGCACGTACGACCACGAGATCGGCAGGATGCCCGCCGAGCCCCACGGCGCGGCGGAGATCGGGCCGACGCCCGTCTCGGGACCGGCGGCCGGCTGCAGCGGGTGGTTCGGCAGGTACGGGGCCAGGTGCGCCCGGACGCCGACCGGGCCGACGCCCGGACCGCCGCCGCCGTGCGGGATGCAGAAGGTCTTGTGCAGGTTCAGGTGCGACACGTCGCCACCGAAGTGACCCGGCTTGGCCAGGCCCACCAGGGCGTTGAGGTTGGCGCCGTCCACGTAGACCTGGCCGCCGGCGTCGTGCACCTGGGCGCAGATGTCGGCGACGTGCTCCTCGAACACGCCGTGCGTGGAGGGGTACGTGATCATCAGCACGGCCAGCTCGTCGCGGTACTGCTCGATCTTCGCGCGCAGGTCGGCCGCGTCCACCTCGCCGTCGTCGGCCGTCTTGACGACGACGACCTTCATGCCGGCCATCACGGCGCTCGCGGCGTTCGTGCCGTGCGCGGAGGACGGGATGAGGCAGATGGTGCGCTGCTCGTCGCCGTTGGCGCGGTGGTAGGCGCGTACGGCCAGCAGTCCGGCCAGCTCACCCTGCGAGCCCGCGTTGGGCTGAATGGAGACCTTGTCGTAGCCGGTGACCTCGCAGAGACGTTCCTCCAGCTCGGTGATGAGCGTGAGGTAGCCCTCGGCCTGCTCCACCGGGGCGAACGGGTGGACCTGGCCGAACTCGGGCCAGGTGACTGCCTCCATCTCGGTGGTCGCGTTGAGCTTCATGGTGCAGGAGCCCAGCGGGATCATGCCGCGGTCCAGCGCGTAGTCCTTGTCCGACAGCTTGCGCAGGTAGCGCAGCATCGCGGTCTCGGATCGGTGCTGGTGGAAGACCGGGTGCGTGAGGACCTCGTCCGAGCGCAGCAGGGCCTCGGGCAGCGCGTCGGCCGTGGTCGTGTCGAGCGCCTCGATGTCGGCGCTGACGCCGAAGGCGGCCCAGACGGCCTCGACGTCGGCGCGCAGGGTGGTCTCGTCACAGGAGACGGATACGCGGTCGGCGTCGACCCGGTACAGGTTGACCCCGCCCTCGCGGGCGGCGGCGACGACCTCGTCGGCCCGGCCGGGAACCCGGGCGGTGAGGGTGTCGAAGTAGGAGCCGTGCACGAGCTCGACCCCGCCGGCCCGCAGGCCCGCGGCGAGCAGGGCGGCGTAGCGGTGCGTCCGGCGGGCGATCGTCCGCAGGCCGTCCGGGCCGTGGTAGACGGCGTACATGGCCGCCATGACGGCGAGCAGCACCTGAGCGGTACAGATGTTGCTGGTGGCCTTCTCGCGGCGGATGTGCTGCTCGCGGGTCTGCAGGGCCAGGCGGTACGCCTTGTTTCCGTCCGCGTCCACGGAGACGCCGACGAGGCGGCCCGGGAGCGAGCGGGCGTGCTTGGCCTGGACGGCCATGTAGCCGGCGTGCGGTCCGCCGAAGCCCATCGGGACGCCGAAGCGCTGGGTCGTGCCGACCGCGATGTCCGCGCCCAGCTCGCCCGGCGAGGTCAGCAGGGTCAGGGCGAGCAGGTCGGCCGAGACGGTGACGACGGCGCCGAGCCCGTGCGCCTGGTCGATGAGCGGCTTGATGTCCCGCACGGCGCCGGAGGCACCGGGGTACTGGAGCAGTACGCCGAAGACGCCGCGCTCGGCGATCTCGGCCGGGATGCCGTCGGAGAGGTCGGCGACGACGATCTCCACGCCCGTGGGCTCGGCGCGGGTCTGGATCACGGCGATGGTCTGCGGCAGGGCGTCGGCGTCGATCAGGAAGACACCGTCCTTGACCTTGCCCACGCGGCGGGCCAGGGACATGGCCTCGGCGGCCGCGGTGCCCTCGTCGAGCAGCGAGGCGCCCGAGGTCGGCAGCCCGGTCAGGTCGGCGACGACGGTCTGGAAGTTCAGCAGCGCCTCGAGGCGGCCCTGCGAGATCTCCGGCTGGTACGGGGTGTACGCCGTGTACCAGGCCGGGTTCTCCATGACGTTGCGCAGGATGACCGGCGGCGTGAACGTCCCGTAGTAGCCGAGACCGATCATGGAGGAGAGGACCTGGTTGCGGTCGGCGAGCGACCGCAGCTCGGCCAGCACCTCGGCCTCGGTCAGCGCCTCGGGCAGGTTCAGCGCCTCGGTGGTCTTGATCACATCCGGTACCGCGGCGGCGGTCAGTTCGTCCAGGGAGCCGTAGCCCACCTGGGCGAGCATCTTCGCCTGCGCCCCGGCATCCGGGCCGATGTGGCGCTGCTCGAAGGGGATGCCTCGCTCAAGCTGGGAGAGCGGAATGCGGTTGGCGGTCATGTACGGAGGCCTCCTGGTCGTATGACCTGCGAGGGGCACCACGGCGCGGGCACCCGGACGGCCTCCCCCTCTGTCATCTCAACCTGAGAGTTTCACCGGAGTCGCGGGGATCGCCCTCGAGCTCCGGCTTTCACCGTCGGTGAGGAGAGGGACCGGCACTGCGCGCCCGGTTCCCGCTCCTGCTTTCCAGAGTGGCCTCGTCCGTGCGGTACGTATGCCTGAGAGATTCCGGGGAGGATTTGCTCCTTCGGCGCCTCCGTCGAGCTCATTCGGAGGACTCTCCCGCACAGGGTCGACAGCCGCCACCCAGCCTACCAGCGCCCTTCCGGGGCCTCCCCGAGTGGCCTCGGCTCCCAATATGCACTTCTGTAGTCATTACGGAGGATTTGCGACCAAACGGAGGGACCGTGCAGACCGACATCGATCCGCGCAGCCTGATCGGCCGCAAGGCGTTCGACCGCAACGGCAGCAAGATCGGCACCATCGACGAGGTCTACCTCGACGACGCCACCGGCGTCCCGGAATGGGCCGCCGTACGGACGGGCCTGTTCAGCCGGGACGCCTTCGTCCCGCTGGAACCGAGCGAGCTGGTGGGAGACGCCCTGCGCGTCCCCTTCGACCGCTCCCTGATCAAGGACGCCCCTGACTTCGGCGTCGGCCGGCACCTCTCCCCCGAACAGGAGCTGCAGCTCTACCACCACTACGGGCTGGACGTGACCCTTCCCTCCGAGTTCCACCAGGCGCCCCCGCCCCCGGAGCAGCCCCGCGACTTCGGCCGGCTGGCCGGCGACGACGGCTGACCCGCCCGCACCCTCCGCCGGCCCGGGCGCCCGTCAGGCCGTACCCGGCTCCTCCTCCCCCTCCCCCACCAGCGGCAGCGGATCGGCCGCCTCCAGCTCGGGATCGTCCACCCGGAAGGTGCGCACCCGGCCGGGGGCCGATCCGGGCCGCTCGAACCGTACGGTCACCCGCCCGACCCCGCTGCCCTGGACCCACCCGGGCCCGTGCACGGCGTGCCGTACGTCGTTCCCGGGCGTCCAGCGCCGCTCGGCGGCGGCCTCCGCCTCCCCGGGCGGCCCGTGCTCGGAGGCCGGCCCCGGGCTCCCCGCGGTCGGCGCCTCCTGCGCCGCGCCGCCCGACCCCGGTGGGCCCCCCACCCCGTCGGCCCCTTCCGCACCGTCGTCAGGTGGTGCGTCCCCGGGTCCGCCGGCCCCCTGGGCGGCGAGCGTCGCGGCGGCCTGCGCGAACAGGTCCTCCTGCGTGTAGTCCGCCAGCCCGGTCACCCCCACGCCCAGCAGCCGCACCCCGCCCGTGGTGTCCACGCCCTCCAGCAGCCGCGCCGCGGCCTCCCGCACCACCCCGGGGTCATCGGTGGGCCCCCGCAGCGTCTCGGAGCGCGTGAGCGTCGAGAAGTCGAACCGCCGCACTTTCAGCACGATGGTGCGCCCCGAGTGCCCGGACTCCCGCAGCCGCCGCACGCACCGGTCCGCGAGCCGCTGCACCTCGGTGCGGATGCGCACCCGGTCGTGCAGGTCCACGTCGAAGGTGTCCTCGACCGACACCGACTTCGCGTCGCGTTCGGCGACCACGGGCCTGTCGTCCAGGCCCAGGGCCATCCGGTACAGCCCTACGCCGTGCGAACGCCCGATCATCCGCACCAGCTCGTCCTCACCGGCCTCCGCCAGCTCCCCCACGGTGGTGATCCCGGCCCGGCGCAGGTGCTCCCCGGTGGCCGGCCCCACGCCGGGGAGGGTCCGTACGGACATCGGCGCGAGCAGCTCCCGCTCGGTCCCCGGCTCGATCAGCAGCAGCCCGGCCGGCTTGGCCTCCTCGGACGCCACCTTGGCCAGCATCTTCGACCCGGCCAGCCCCACCGACCCGCTGAGGCTCGTGGCCGCCCTGATGTCGGCCCGCAGCCGCTCCCCCGCCTCCCGGGCTCCCCGCGAGTCGAAGGCGACCCCGCCCGCCTCCAGGTCCACGAAGGCCTCGTCCAGGCTGAGCGGCTCCACCAGGGGTGACAGCTCCCGCAGCAGGGCCATCACGACATCGCTCACCTCGCGGTAGAGGCTGAAGCGCGGCACCAGGCAGGCACCGTTGGGGCAGAGCCGCCGGGCCTGCGCCATCGGCATGGCCGAATGCACCCCGAAGCGCCGTGCCTCGTACGAGGCGGTGGCGACGACCCCGCGCGGACCGAGCCCGCCGACGATCACGGCCTTGCCCCGCAGGCTCGGCTTCGACGCCTGCTCCACGGAGGCGTAGAAGGCGTCCATGTCCAGGTGCAGGATGGTCGGCGCGGCTCTCACGCCCCCGATGCTGCCCTACGCCTCTGACAATCCCGGGGACCGCTCCGCGGCGCCCGCGACCGCATCTGAACGACCGGGCCCGCAGCACGCGCACCCGAACCACCCGGGACCCGAACCACCCGGGCCGCAACGACCGGCGGGCGCGGAGCCCCCGTGGGGCCCCGCGCCCGCCGGCACGGCCGTCACCGCTCGGGCCGGGCTCACACCGCCCGGTTGCGGCGGGCCGCCAGCTCGTCCGCCGGGTGGTGGCCGACCACGGTCTCGCCCGTGTCCACCCGCTCCCCGTGCAGCTGCGACAGCGCGTTCTCCACATCCCGCCACACCACGCCCACGGCGATGCCGAAGACGCCCTGACCGCCCTGGAGCAGGCTCACGACCTGGTCCGGGGAGGTGCACTCGTACACCGAGGCGCCGTCGCTCATCAGCGTCGTCCGCTCCAGGTCCGCGAATCCGGGGTCCCGCAGGTGCTGTACGGCCGTGCGGATGTTCTGGAGCGCCACCCCGGTGTCCAGGAAGCGCTTCACGACCTTGAGGACCACCACGTCCCGGAAGCTGTACAGCCGCTGTGTGCCCGACCCGTACGCGGCGCGCACACTGGGCTCCACCAGCCCGGTACGCGCCCAGTAGTCGAGCTGCCGGTAGGTGATCCCGGCCGCGGCGCAGGCCGTGGGCCCGCGGTAGCCGACCTCCTCGGGCGCCGGATCGCCGCTCACCGGTCCGACCGGCGTCGACTCCGGCTGACGGCGCGCGGAACCCACCGTGCTGCCGTAAAGCGGGTACGGTCCACCATCACTCCGTGCGGGGATGCCCCCGGTCGTACCGTCGCCCGTGATCCTCACGCCGACCCTCCGTCCTTGACCTGCCCACCTTGAAGGTAGGCAGTCACCAGGGGTGCGTCAACGATCGCCACACTCGGCACGCCGAGTGATAATCACCCTGAGAGTGGTTTCCCGTATCCGATTGCGGGGAAAGGCTAGTCGAATGGTCTGGCACCTCTCCGTGGAAGACGCGGCCGGCCGCCTACTGTGGGCCGGTGCCGAAGTCCTCCGGCGAGATCTGGTCGAGGAACTCGCGGAACTTCTCCACCTCGTCCTCCTGCTCGTCGGGAATGGCGATTCCGGCGTCGTCGAGCACGCCGTCACTGCCGTAGATCGGCGTCCCCGTCCGCAGGGCCAGCGCTATGGCGTCGGACGGCCTCGCGCTCACCTCGACCCCGCTGGCGAAGACGAGTTCCGCGTAGAAGACGCCCTCCCGCAGATCCGTGATCCGGACCTCGGTGAGCTCCTCGCCGACCGCCTCCAGCACGTCCTTGAACAGGTCGTGCGTCAGCGGTCGGGCAGGGGCCATCCCCTGCTGCGCGAAGGCAATGGCGGTAGCCTCCCCTGGACCGATCCAGATGGGGAGGTACCGATCGCCTCCCACTTCACGCAGGAGCACGATCGGTTGGTTGGAGGGCATTTCCACCCGGACACCCACAACGTCGAGCTCGTTCACACAGTAACCCTAGGACCTGCCCAGCCGGTTTGGGTAGTCGGGCCCCTCTCGGTCCCTACAGGCGGACCCCGAGAGCGGTCTGTACGAGCGCCTCGTGCAGCCGTACGGACAGCCCCGCGAGCTCCTTCAAGGTGGCCTCGGCGTGCGCCCGGGTCTGCGGGTTGCGGTGCCGGCGCAACGGTGCCACCACCTGCTCGACGAGCCCCGCCTCGCGGTCCGCGGCGGCCTTCATGGCCCGCAGGTGCCGCGGTTCCAGCCCGAACCGGCCCAGATCGGCCACCAGACGGGCCACGGTGACGGCCTCCGCGTCGAATCCGCCGCCCGGGTCCTCGGCCAGCAGCCCGTACGACTCCCACTCGACGAGCTGCACCTCGTCCACGTCGGCGGCCGCGATCAGTTCCGCCCGGCCGATGCGTGCCGAGGTGGGCCGTTCGCGTCCCACCTCGCCGTAGATGACCGCCGGACTGCCGGGGTCGGCCGCGTCCGCCGGGTCGCGGTGCGCCGTCGGTGCCGGGATGCGGATCTGCTCACCGCGTGCGAGCGCGTCGAGCTGGTCTCGGATGACCTTCAGGGGCAGGTAGTGGTCGCGCTGCAGCCGCAGGATGCGGGCCAGCCGCTCCACGTCGTCGGTACTGAACTTGCGGTACCCGGACGGTGTGCGCCGGGGCTCGACCAGCCCCTCCGCCTCCAGGAAGCGGATCTTCGAGATCGTGACTTCGGGGAACTCGTCACGCAGCGTGGTGAGCACCGTTCCGATGCTCACCAGCCGCCCGGCCGAGCCGGCGGTGCCGTTTCCGGCACCACCTGTCGGGGTGCGCAACATGTGACCTTTCCTGGGTCCCCCCGGACGGGGTCTGGGGGAGGGTCAGATGCCCCGCAGGCTCGCGTAGAAGACCACCCGGTACTTGCCGATCTGCACCTCGTCGCCGTTGTGCAGGGCGACGGACTCGATCGGTTCCCGGTTCACATACGTGCCGTTCAGACTGCCGACGTCGGCGACGGTGAATCCGCCGTCCTGGCTCCTGCGGAACTCGACATGGCGCCGGGAGACGGTGACGTCGTCCAGGAAGATGTCGCTCTGCGGGTGCCGGCCGGCCGTGGTCAGCTCGCCGTCCAGCAGGAAGCGGCTGCCGGAGTTGGGACCGCGCCGCACGATGAGCAGGGCGGAACCGGGCGGCAGTGCCTCCACCGCGGCCTGGGCCTCGGGGGACAGCGAGGTCGACACGTGCGGTTGGCCCGACACCTCGGCCTCGTAGGCCTCGAGGCCCGAGATCGAGATGGTGGACGTGGTCTCCGAGGCACGCTCCGGCGTCAGTCCCGCCCGCAGCGGCGCCCCGCAGTTGGAGCAGAACCGGCTGGCCGCATCGCTGCGGTGTCCGCACCTGCTGCAAACCTGCTCGGCCGACATGGACGGCTCCTCGCGCCGCGGCTGCCCCGCGGAGGCACTGGTGGCATACGGGTCGGGGGCAAACCCTCCACCCGCACTTGAGGTTGATGGTTCACCGAAACCTATGCGTCCGGTACCGGCGGGGTCAACAGCCGACGCGCCGTGGGCGCCCGAAATGTCACCCGCGCCGGACACCTCGTCACGGAAGAGCGGGCGGTCGCCCTGCCCCTCGACGTCACCGTGCCCGGCGCGATGGCGTGCCGTGCCGCCTTCCTCGCGGTTCTTCTTGCCGAACAACTTCTCAAACAACTTCACGGGCGATTCCCCTTGACCGAAACAGACCCGCCCGTGGGGCAGGACGAACTCCGAATGCACACACCTGCCGACCCGGACATACTCACAACGTCCGTAACCACCAGACAGTTTCCACCACGCACCGCGACTTCGGTGCGCCGACCCCCCGCAGGCTTCCGCCCGCGTGAGCCGGTCCACCGCTCACCGCATCTCATGGTGATGACGACCGAGCGTAGTCAGGCTGCTTCGCCGCCCGCAAGGCGTCCACAACGATCTTCGCTGACCGCGTGACGGCAACCGCGGCCTGCTCCTTCTCCAGCGTCTGGACGACACCGCCGGGGATGTTGAGCGCGGGCTCGAGATCCTGGGACTTGCCGATCACCTTGAACTCGTAGGGTTGTGTGATCTTCTTACCGTCGATCGCGACCCCACCGTTCTCCTCCGAGAAGTACGAGCCCGCCACGATGCGCACCCCGTTGATCTGGATCGCCTCGGCGCCGGCCGCCCGCAGCTCCTGGAGCGTGTCCAGCAGCTGGTCGGACGTCACCTGGCCGGTGGGATCGGTGATCTTCAGTGTGATCCCCGGTCCCTGCGCAGCCACCGTACCGGCCAGGATGCCGAGTTGACGCTCCTTCTCCACGGTCTGCTTACGGGCCTCCTCGGCCTGGTTGGAGCTGCTCTCCAGCTCCTTGCGCTGGTCCTCCAGCCGCTGCTTCTCGTCCTCGAGGCGCTTGGTCCGCCCGTCGAGCTCGTCGAGGATGCGTACGAGGTCCTCCTGGCGGGCCCCGCGCAGGGCACTGTCGTCGCTGTTGGACCGCACCTGGATGGCCAGGCCCAGCCCGAGGACGAACAGCAGCAGCGCGACGATCAGTTGGGCCCGGCTCACCCGCGGCGGCCACAGCCCGGCCGCGAGCCGCTGCCGGCCGGTCTGCTCGGGAGCCGCCGGCGCCTCCGGCGGCACGGGCCCCGCGGGCGGCGGAGGCGGCAGCGGCGGCGGCGCGGGCTGGACCGGCGGTACGGGCTGGGCGGGCGGTACGGGGCCGCCGGGCGGTACGGGACCGCCGGGCGCACCGGAGCCGCCGGGTCCCTCGGGTCGCTCGGGCGGGGTGTCGTTCGTACTCATCGGCCTCACGCCCGGAACACGTGCCGGCGGATGGCCGCGGCGTTGGAGAAGATGCGGATGCCGAGGACCACGACCACGCCGGTGGACAGCTGCGAGCCGACGCCCAGCTTGTCGCCGAGGAAGACGATGAGCGCGGCCACGACCACGTTCGACAGGAACGACACGACGAAGACCTTGTCCACGAAGATGCCGTCCAGCATCGCGCGCAGACCGCCGAACACCGCGTCCAGCGCAGCCACCACGGCGATCGGCAGATAAGGCTCCACCACGGCCGGCACTTCGGGCCGGACCAGAAGTCCGACCACCACTCCGACCACGAGCCCCAGTACCGCGATCACGATGCACCCTTCTGCTGCTCTGCTGCTGTGGCTGTCCGCACGGTCAGGCTCGACGCGGCCGGCAGCCGCACCTCGTCCTGGGCGGACAGGGTGGAGCGGATTCCGTAGCTCTCCTGCAGCACGTGCAGGTACTGGCCGTCCGCCGAGTCCTGGAAGGCGGTGCCGAGGCGCTTCTTGTCCCCCACCGCCAAGACCTCGTACGGCGGTACCAGAGGCTTGTTGTCGACCAGTATCGCGTCGCCGGCGGCCCTGATCGCCGACAGCTCCGTCAGCCGCTGCCCGTTGATCGAGACGGCCTCCGCCCCGGACTGCCACAGGCCGTTGACGATCTTCTGCATGTCACGGTCACGGAGCCGGCCCGTGTCGGAGAAGCCCGAGCTCTCGCGCGGTCCGCCGCCGTTCGACGACGAGCCCTTCGCGTCGTCCACGACCAGCTTGATCCCGGGCCCGCGCACCTCGGTGGCACCTGCCAGCAGCGCGACGAGTTCACCCTGCCCGCCGCCCGGCTGCTTCAGCGCGGCGCGCTGCCGGTCCGCGACGTTCGTCCGCAGCCGCTCGATGTCCCGCTCCAGGCCGTCCGCGCGCTGGTCGGCCCGCTCCACCCGGTCGATCAGTTCGTGGCGCTCCTTGGCCAGCACCGGCGCGGCCATCCGCGCCTCGGCGGCGCCGAGCGTGACGACCAGGGCGGCGAGGACGAGTCCGGCGGCGAGTCCCAGTTTGGCCTTGAGGCTGCGCGGCAGCCCGGCCGTACCGTCCGCCTCGCGCCGGGCCGAAGCCTCCGCATAGCCCTCGTCGAGGCTGTGGTCCATCACGTGCGTCAGCAGCGACATGGAGGCGTCCGGGCGCGCGGGCGAGGACGCCGGACCGTGTTCCTACGCGGATCAGCGCGCGGCGGTCAATGCCCGCCGTCCACCACGCCCGCCCACTCGTCGAGCAGGGCCTGCGCCGAAGCGTCGTCGGGGCCCTCGGCCCACAGGTGGGTGACGGCCTCGGCCGGGTCCGGGAGCACCAGCGCCCAGCGCCCGTCCGCCTCGACCACCCGCACGCCGTCGGTGGTGTCCACCTGCCGGTCTCCGGCCGCCTCCACGACCCGTCGCATCACGAGCCCCTTGACGGCCCACGGGGTCGGCACGTCCCGCTTGAGCACGTGGGCCCGGGGAATCCGGGCGTCAATCTGGCTCAGCGTGAGCTGCGTCCGGGCGACGAGACCGAGCAGCTGCACGAAGGCGGCCGACCCGTCGATGACGCTGCCGAACTCGGGGACGATGAAGCCGCCGCGGCCGTCGCCGCCGAAGATGGTGTTCTCCGCCCGGCCTACCCGCGTCAGGTCGTCCGGGGAGGTGGTGGTCCACTCCACCTGGGTGCCGTGGTACGCGGCCACCTGCTCGGCGACGCGTGTCGTGGTCACCGGCAGCGCCACCTTGCCGCTGCGCTTCTCCGCGGCGACGAGGTCGAGCATGACCAGCAGGGCCCGGTCGTCCTCGATGATCCGCCCGCGCTCGTCCACCAGGGAGATCCGCTCGCCGACGGGGTCGAAGCGCACTCCGAAGGCGGCCCGTGCGGAGGCCACGATCTCGCCGAGCCGCACCAGCCCGGCGCGCCGGGACTCGGTGGTCTCGGTCGGCCTGGACTCGTCGAGCCCGGGGTTGATCGTCAGGGCGTCCACTCCGAGCCGGCCGAGGAGGCTGGGCAGTACGAGGCCGGCGCTGCCGTTGGAGGCGTCCACGACCACTTTGAGACCGGCGTCGCCGATCCCCGTGATGTCCACGCGCCGCAGCAGCGAGCCGGTGTAGGCGTCGAAGACGCTGCCGGGGAACTGGAGGTCGCCGATCTCTCCGGGGAACGCGCGCCGGTACTCCTGGCGTGCGTAGACCCGGTCCAGCTTGCGCTGCTGCTGGAGCGAGAGGTCGGCTCCCCGCTCGTCCAGGAACATGATGTCGACGGAGTCCGGCACTCCGGGCGAGGTCCGCAGCACGATCCCGCCCGCGCTGCCGCGCGCGGTCTGCTGCCGCGCGACGGGCAGCGGTACGTTCTCCAGATCGCGCACGTTGATGGCGCTGGCCTGGAGCGCCGAGATCACGGCCCGCTTGAGCGCTCTCGCGCCTCGGGAGTGGTCTCGGGCGGTGGTGACGATCGCGCCCTTCTTCAGGGTCGTCGCGTAGGCCCCGGCGAGCCGCACGACGAGCTCGGGGGTGATCTCCACGTTCAGGATCCCGGAAACACCGCGCGCCCCGAAGAGGTGGGCCTGTCCGCGGGACTCCCAGATGACCGACGTGTTGACGAAGGCGCCGGCTTCGATCGTCTTGAAGGGGTAGACGCGCACGTTCCCCTGGACGATCGACTCTTCGCCGACGAGGCACTCGTCACCGATGACGGCGCCGTCCTCGATCCGCGCGGCCCGCATGATGTCGGTGTTCTTGCCGATGACGCAGCCGCGGAGGTTGCTGTGGGGGCCGATGTAGACGTTGTCGTGGACGACCGCCTTGTGCAGGAAGGCGCCGCTCTTGACGACGACGTTCGAGCCGACGACGGTGTGCTCGCGGATCTCGACGCCCGCTTCCACCTTGGCGTAGTCCCCGATGTACAGCGGACCTCGGAGCACCGCGTCGGGGCTGACCTCGGCGCCTTCGGCGATCCACACACCGGGTGAGATCTCGAAGCCGTCCATGTCGACCTGGACCTTGCCCTCGAGCACGTCGGCCTGTGCCTTGACGTAACTCTCGTGGGTGCCCACGTCCTCCCAGTAGCCCTCGGCGATGTAGCCGTAGATCGGCCGGCCTTCCTTCATGAGCTGCGGGAAGACGTCTCCGGACCAGTCCACGGAAACGTCCGCGTCGACGTAGTCGAAGATCTCCGGCTCCATCACATAGATGCCGGTGTTGATGGTGTCCGAGAACACCTGTCCCCAGGTCGGCTTCTCGAGGAAGCGCTCGACCTTGCCCTCCTCGTCCACGATGGTGATGCCGAATTCCAGCGGGTTGGGCACCCGGGTCAGGCAGACCGTGACGAGGCCGCCCTTCTCCTTGTGGAACCGGATGAGATCGGTGAGGTCGAAGTCGGTGAGCGCGTCGCCGGAGATCACGAGGAACGTGTCGTCCTTCAGTGCCTCCTCGGCGTTCTTCACGCTGCCGGCGGTCCCGAGTGGCTTCTCCTCGTTGGCATAGGTGAGCTCCATCCCGAGCTCTTCGCCGTCACCGAAGTAGTTCTTGACGAGTGACGCCAGGAACTGCACGGTGACCACGGTCTCGCTGAGCCCATGCCGCTTGAGCAGCCTGAGCACATGCTCCATGATCGGCCGGTTGGCCACCGGCAGGAGCGGCTTGGGCATGCTCGAGGTCATTGGGCGAAGACGGGTGCCTTCGCCACCGGCCATCACGACGGCCTTCATGTCGGAAGAGTCCTCCTTGAGAGACGACGATCTCGCCGACCTCACCCGTCTCGTACGGTGACTCCGCAAGTGCTCCGCGTCATCAGGCGCTGAGCGAGCTCAATCGGCCGTGGGTTCCGCCTTGACTAGACGGCGGACCTGCACCACGTACAGCACTCCTGCCCACCAATAGAGGGTTGTACCCCATCCGGCGAACGCCCATCCCAAAACTGACCCCGTCCAGGCCAACCAGCCCGTGCCGTCACTGAGCAGCAGCAACGGGAACGCATACATCAGGTTGAAGGTCGCGGCCTTGCCGAGGAAGTTGACCTGCGGCGGCGGATACCCGTGGCGTCGCAGAATCCACACCATGACCAGCAGCATCAGCTCACGGGCCAGCAGGGCTCCGGTCAGCCACAGGGGCAGGATCTCCCGGTAGGTCAGCCCGAAGAGCGTGGACAGGATGTACAGCCTGTCCGCGGCCGGATCGAGCAGCCGTCCGAGGTTGCTGATCTGGTTCCAGCGGCGGGCGAGCTTCCCGTCCAGGTAGTCACTGATTCCGCTGAGCATGAGGACGGCCAGGGCCCATCCGTCGTGCTCGGCGAGGATCAGCCACAGGAACAGGGGCACGCCGGCCAGGCGAGCCATGCTCAGGATGTTCGGAATGGTGAAAATTCGGTCGGTCTGAACCCGAGTCTCCTGGACCTCCACCCGGGGGCCTCCACTGACGGTAGAAATGTTGAACGATGCACCCTGACCCTACAGGAGAGCGTCCAGGCGCCCGGAACGCAGAAAAGCCCCGCACCATAAGGTGCGGGGCTTTCCCACAATAATTGTTCGGCGGCGTCCTACTCTCCCACAGGGTCCCCCCTGCAGTACCATCGGCGCTGAAAGGCTTAGCTTCCGG
>NZ_JAPNLM010000034.1:0-29279 GCF_026627255.1 Streptomyces antarcticus
CTCGAAGCACTCGTCCGCAACCGCCTCAAGCGCCTGCAATACCGGCCACACACCCTCGACGGCTTCATAGCCGGCACCGGCCTCACCCTCGACGAACCAACGTCACCTTGAAGAGCCGAAGTCAGTAGTGGTCGGCTCCTGAAGTTCTTCGGGGGTTGACGCGAGGTCAGGCGGATGCGGCTTGACAAAATCCCCTTGCGCAATGGTCAAGAAACGTTGACCATTGGGGCATGCCTACCGATGATCTTCCCGAGACGTTCCACGTCACCACTGACGAGCAGCTACGCGCCGTTTCCAATCTCACGCGTCACCGCATCATGGCCGTGCTCCGCTTCGAGCCCGCGACGATTACGCAGATCGCCGAGCGGGTGGGCCTCGCGAAGGGGAGTTCCAGCTACCACGTACGACTGCTCGAACGGGCCGGCCTGGTAAAGGTGGTACGAACGCGGAAGGTCCGGGGGGTCACCGAGCGGTACTACGCCATGGCCGCGCGGTCGATCGAGCTGCCGGATCCGGGCGAGGGAGGGCCGGACATGCTGATGCGGCATGCGGTGGCGGACCTGGAGGCGTCCCCGGCGGATGGCGAGCGGCACGTACGGATGGCGCATCTGCGGCTCACCGACGAGCAGTTCGCGGAGCTGGGGGCGCGACTGGAGGCACTGGCAGACGAGTACCGGGAGCTGTCCGATCCGTCGCTGCCGGACGCGTCACTCGTCTTCGCACTGTTCCACCCGGCACAGCGCGCGCAGGCCGAAGGGGACGCCAAGTGACTTCGGACGTTCGTAAGTTGCCGACCGGGTTCGGACGGCTGTGGACTGCGCAGACGGTGTCCTCGCTCGGTGACGGGGTGTCGCATGCCGCACTGCCGCTGCTCGCCTTGACGTTGACGCGGGATCCGATGGCACTCGCCGTCGTCACGGCCGCCGGCACGCTGCCGTGGCTGCTCTTCGGGGTGCTCGGCGGTGCGCTGGTGGACCGCTGGGACCGTCGGCGCACGATGTGGGTCACGGACGCGGCGCGTGCGGTGCTGCTCGCGATACCGGCGGCAGCGGCAGCGCTCGACGTGCTGAGCATTCCGCTGCTCGCGGCCGTCGCCTTCCTGCTCGGCCTCGGCGGACTCTTCTTCGACACGGCCGCCACGGCCTATCTGCCGGATCTGCTCGGCCGCGACCCCGCGCTCCTGGAGCGCGCCAACTCCCGCCTGCGCGGCACCCAGACCGCCGCGTCCGGCTTCGTGGGGCCGCCTGTGGGCAGTGCCCTGCTCGCGCTCGGGCGGGCGCTTCCGCTGCTCGCCGACGCGGTGTCGTTCGCGCTCTCCGCAGCGCTCGTACGGTCGCTGCCTGCCGTACCCCGGCCCGTACCCCAGGCCCGCGAGTCGCTGCTGCGGCAGGCCCGGGCCGGCGCCTCGTACGTCTTCCGGGATCGGTTGCTGCTCGGGCTCGCGCTGCGTCCGGCGGTCGGGAACATCGCCTTCCTCGCCGTGGAGACCGTACTCGCCCTCTTCGCGCACGACCGTCTCGGCATCGGCACCTTCGGCTTCGGCCTGCTCCTCACCGCGGAGGCCACCGGCGGTCTGCTCGGCGCGGGCATCGCCTCCTTCCTCGGCCGACGGCTCGGCACCGGCACCGCCCTGACCTGCACGGCCGCAGTCGAGGGGCTCGCCATCCTGGGCCTTGCCGCCGCCCCGAACCCCTACGTCGCCGGCCTAGCGCTCGCCGTCTGCGGAGCGGGCATGGGCGCCACGATGGTGCTCGCCCCCTCCCTCCGACAGACGATCGTCCCCGCCCACCTGATGGGCCGGGTCGCCTCCACCTCCCGCATGCTCGCCATGTGCGCCGCCCCGTTCGGCGCCTTCCTCGGCGGCTGGCTGGCCACCACCTACGACGTACGCACCCCGCTCTACACTGCCGCCGGCCTCCTCCTCACCATGACCGCCGTCACCGCGACCATGACCAGCAACCGCCGGGTTGAGGCAGCACTCCGGGGCGCTGCCCGGGCCGACCGCCCAGGGCACCTTGAATCCACGGATCCCGTGCGGGAGGGCGCACCCCAATCGTTGTGACGCTTTCGCAGAAGGTGTTACGAAAGTTTCGGGTGGAGGTCGACCGGCAGGACGTCGCCAGCGCCACTGCTCCGGCCGCTGCCGGGAGGCCCGCAGGGGCGAAGCACAGCGGGAGCAGGAGCAGGAGCGGGAGGAGGCCGAGGGCGAGGAAAACGGCGGCCAATACCTCACCGCGCTACGCAACCCGGGCCTGGTCAGCGCCGACCGCTTCGCCCTCCACGCCCGCACCGCTGCAGCCGAAGCCCTACTCCAAGCGTCCTCTGCCTGAGACTTGGTCAACCTCCGAAGGATTTCCGGAGCCGACCACTTAGGTGTGTTGCCCCGGGCCGGCGTGCCCTCAGGCCCCGGGCCGGCGTGCCCTCAGGCCCCGGGCCGGCGTGCCCTCAGGCCCCGGGCCGGCGTGCCCTCAGGCCCCGGGCCGGCGTGCCCTCAGGCCCCGGGCCGGTGGCCGGCCCGGCCTCCTGCGGGGCTCGCGGTGACCCGGCTGTCCGGCTGGGCTGCCCGGCCGCCCGGTTCGGCCCGGCTGTCAGGCTCGGCGCCGGCGCCCGATCCGGCCCCGGCGGCCTGCGCGGCCCCGGCGGCCTCCGGTTCCGCGTCGGGCCGTACGTGCAGGAAGGCGGTCCGCGCCTGCGTCCGGGCGGCCAGGGCGTGCTTGCGGCGGCGGCGCCCGGTCAGCCACGCGCAGCCGAGCCCGGCCCCGGTCAGGAACAGCGCCCCGCCCGACGCCCAGCCGGAGAACAGCGCGACCGCCACGGTCCCGGCATGGGCCACGACCCGGCCCTCGACGCCGGCGAGGGGCGCGGGCCCGTTGTCGGCGAACTGGGAGCCCCAGGCCTTCGTCCGGTTGTCCGCCACGCGTGCCCCTCCCGCCGAACCTGTGCGCAGGCACTGTACGGGTGCCCCGGGCGGCCGTCGGCAGGGGTACCGGGCTCAGGCCAGCAGCCCCAGGTGGACCGGCTGCGCGGGGGTGTCCGCGAGGAGGTCCGGGAGGCGCGGGGGCCACAGCGGTTCGCCGAGGGCGGCGAGGCGCTGCGGGGAGAGCCACTGCCAGTGGATGCCGGGGGACTCCAGCACCGGCTCGCGCCGCGGGCCGGTGGTGACGTAGATGTGCTCGTGCTGGCGGACCGGTATGCCCTGGTGCGTGAAGTCGTGCTCCCACGTGCACAGCAGCCGACCGGGCGTCAGGTCGGTCCACCCGGTCTCCTCGCGCAGCTCCCGCAGCACGCAGTCCTCGGGGCTCTCGCCCGGGTCGATCCCGCCGCCCGGCGGCAGCCAGTGGATGCCGACCTCGACGTTGTTCTCCCGGAAGAGGAACACCGATCCGGACGGGGACACGATGACAACGCGTGCTGCGTGGCGGGGAGTTCGCATCAGATCATCGTACGCCGCCCCCCGGCCCCCCCGGCTGGCCCGCCCCGGGCCCCGGCCCCGCCCTCTGCGGCCGCCCCGCGGCCCGCTCCGGGACCCAGCCGGAGGGCGGGCTGACGGTCCGGGTCCGCTTCCCCGGGTTCCGCGTGCCGCGGGTGCGGCGGTTCAGCGCCGCTGAAGACCGGCTGCTGTACGGTCGGTTCAATGAGCAAGCACGCCCGGGCCCGCTCCCGCCGACCCCGTACGTCCCGCGCCTCCCGCCGGGTGGTGCTGGCCGCCACCCTCGGTCTGGTGGCCTCCGGGGCCTGCTGGGTCTACCTCGCCCAGGGCCCGGACAAGGCGGCCGCAGCGGCCACCACCCGTTCGGACGCCCGCCCGCAGGCCGCCGGCCGCGCCGCGCGCGACGCCCAGCGGGACCTCCTCCAGGGCCTGTCCGGGATCAGCGAGGAGACCCGCAAGCGCATCCCGGCCGAGTCCCGCCAGCTCATCCTGGTCACCGGCAAGGCCCGCGACTCCTCGGAGTCGACGGCCGCCCTGTACACCCGTCCGGCGGCCGGCGCCGACTGGGTCCGTGCCGAGAGCTGGCCGGCCCGCAACGGCGCCAGGGGCTGGTCCACGGACCGCGCGTACGGCGATCTGACGTCCCCGCAGGGCGTCTTCGCGCTCACCGACGCGGGCGGCCTGCTGGCGGCCCCGGCCGGCACCCGCCTCCCGTACGACAAGGACGCCTCCTTCGTCGCGTCGGGCCGCGGGGTGAACGGCGAGTCCCTGGCCGGCTCCTTCGACTACGTGGTCGCGATCGACTTCAACCGCGAACCGGGCAACTCGCCGCTGGACCCGGCCAAGCCGGAGGGTGAGGAGAAGGGCGGCAACATCTGGCTCCACGTGGATCACGACGGCCCCTCCCAGGGCTGCGTCGGCATCCCCAAGGACGCCATGAAGAAGGTCCTGGAGACCCTCGACCCGGCGGCGAAGCCGTTCATCGTGATGGGGCCGGAAGGCTTCTGACCGGGTTTGGTCCGGCGGAGGCCCGCCGCCCGGCCCCGGGGCGGCAGCGCCCCGGCGGCGGCCCGCTCCCGCTCGACCACCACGAGCGCCGGCGCGCCCCCGGGCAGCAGGCCCCCGGCGGAAGCCGCCGTCCCCGCCCACGGGCAGTGGGCGCAGGGCGTACGCCGTCCGGACCCGCTGCGAAAACCCGGCACCGGGCTTCTGGCCTGCGGCTCGGCCCGTCCCTCACCCCGCCGGCTGTGCCCACTCGCTGCTCCCTGCGCCTGCCGTCGGCGGATCCCGGGCGGCCGGTGCCTGGTGGTGTTCGTTTTCCTCATGGGATCTCGCTCGAAAACCTGTGATGGCCGGAGTAGACATTGGGCGGTGGTGTGGTTATGGTTTCTCTCGTAGCCCAGAGAGACCGCAGGGCCTGGCAGGGACGAACTGCCGGGCAGTGGTAAAGGCAGTACCCGTATGACGGTGCGGTGGTGGAGTGTCGAAGCCAGGTTTGTTCAGGTCGGCGACGGGACTGATCACCGGACCGGGCGGCCCGCAGTCATCAGGGGCCACCGCGAGCAGTTGACGCAGTGATGCAGTACCCGCAGTTCGCAGTACCCGGCAGTACCTCGGTCAGGGCGCCGAAGGCAGGCGTCCGCGCCGGGAGGTTCGGCAGTGGGGTTCCAAGCCAGTGCAGGTGCAGGACGGGCGACGGGGCTGGCTGCCGGAGGCGTGGCGCTGAGTCAGGCCGCGAGCAGTACGAGCAGTTCGCATCACCAGCAGTATCAGCAGTTCCCCGTGGTAAGCAGTTGATCATCCGAGGGATGAACGGAGGGATTGAGCGCCATCAGGATCGCCCGGACGCGACACGAGGTCCGGGTACCGCAGGACATCGTTTGTGAGGTGGTCTCCGGTCGAGCAACCGCGATCCCCGCACCCCCGACGAAGCTCAGGTCGGGTAGGCGGGTAAGTAGGCCGGCGCAGTATCAGGGCCGGCAGATGGTGTAGCAGTTCCTTCGGGGCCCTGGTGCCATAGGCGCCAGGGCCCCTCCGCATGCTCCACCGGTAGGTGAGATGACCGCAGGCGACACGCTCGACCGTCTCGACGACGACGATTTCCCCGCCTACACGATGGGCCGGGCCGCCGACATGCTCGGCACCACCCAGAGGGCCCTGCGCGCGATCGGCGACGCCCGCCTGATCACCCCGCTGCGCTCCGCCGACGGGCACCGGCGCTACTCCCGTTACCAGCCGCGGATCGCGGCCCGCGCCCGCGAGCTCGTCGACCAGGGCGCCCCCGTCGAGGCCGCCTGCCGGATCGTCATCCTCGAAGACCAACTCCAGGAGGCGACGGCGACGGCGGGCTCGGGTGCGCGGACATGCCGGTGGCCTGGACCCCCGATCGGGACGGGGTACAGGCCACCGGCATGCTGCGTTGGTGTGGTGTACGGCTACCAGCGGTACCAGCGGCCGCTGCTGCCCTTGGGGCGGGCGACGAAGCCGACCAGCCACAGGACCAGGACGGCGATGGCGACCCACCAGAGAATCTTCACCGCGAAACCCGCGCCGAAGAGGATCAGTGCCAGCAGAAGAACGAGAAGCAGGGGAACCATAGTTATCAACCTCCGAGGCACCGTGTGCCCGACCCCGCCCCCACCATGCACGTGATCTTATTTGTTTCTTATCAGGGCAGGCGGGCACAAGCGCCCGCCTGTTCAGGCGTGGTCGGGCTCGGGGGACCAAGGCGACGGCGCGGGGCCGCGGTCGGCGGCGAACCGGCCGGATTTCGCACTGTTGCCGACGTTCTTCGGCTTCCGGAGAACCGCCGAGGAACACGGAACGGATCGGGGCGCCCCGTACGTTGAGCAGGGCGGGGCCACGCCGTGCGCACCCGGCGAGCACGGAGGGGATGGGGGGCGCGTGCCGCAACAGAGCCGCTCCGCGCGCCTGGCCGCGTCCGCGCTGACCCTCGTCGTCACCGTCCTCGCGCTGTTCGTCCCGGTGGCCGGGGCGCAGGGCATGTCCGTGCCCGCCGACAGACCGCTCGCCCACCACGCGGTGGCGGGGCACGCCGGACCAGGGGCAGGACCGGACGACGTTCCGGCGCGGCACGTCGCGGTCATGCACCGACCTGACGCCCACATCCCGGGCCCGCCGCCTGCGGGACCCGCGCGTACGGCCGTCGACACGGCCCCGCGCCGCGCCCTGGGCGGGCCCGACACGGGTCCCGCCACCGCACTCGCGCCGCCGCCCGGGCCGGCCGAGTCCGCCTCCCCGCGCGGCCCGCCCCACCGATGAGCACGCAGACCGTCATCGACGCCTGACCCTTCTGACCCGGCGCACACCGCGCGGGTCCGGTCACGCGTCCCTCCGTCCTGCCCCCATCGTGGAGTACGCATGTCTCGCTCACCCTTGTCCCGCCCACCCCTGTGGAGGGCGGTCGTCGCGCTGGCAGCCGTCGCGCTGTCCCTCTACATCGCCCTCACCCAGTCCGCCCGCCTCGGCCTCGATCTGCGCGGCGGCACCCAGATCGTCCTGGAGACCCGGGACTCGCCCACCGTCAAGGCCGACGCCGCATCCACCGACCGCGCTCTGGAGGTCCTCAGGCAGCGCGTCGACGCCCTCGGCGTCTCCGAACCCGGCATCGCCCGCTCCGGCGAGAAACGGATCATCGTCGAACTGCCCGGAGTGCAGGACCCGCGCAAGGCCGCCGAGGTCATCGGCCGCACCGCACAGCTCACGGTCCACCCGGTGACGGGGGCGACGGCCGACAAGGGCTCCGCGCAGCCCGAGGCCGACGGATCGCGCACCCTGCCCGACCCGGACCAGCCGGGCAACCACCTGAAGCTGGGCCCCACCGCCCTCACCGGCGAGGAGGTCGAGGACGCCGAGGCGCTCCTGGACCAGCAGTCGCTCAGCGGCTGGATGGTCTCCCTCGACTTCCGCAAGAGCGCGGGCGACACCTGGGCGAAGATCACCTCGGACGCGGCCTGCGCGCCTCGGGGCGCTCCGGAACGCCGCGTCGTCATCACCCTCGACAACAAGATCATCTCGGCGCCCGGCGTCACCGCGGACGTGGTGTGCGGGACCGGCATCACCGGCGGCTCCACGCAGATCAGCGGGGGCTTCGGCCGGGCCGAGGCCCGCGAGCTGGCGGCGCTCGTGAAGGGCGGCGCGCTGCCGGTGCCCCTCGACGTCGTGGAGCAGCGCACGGTCGGCCCGACGCTCGGCGCCGACGCGATCGGGGCGAGCACCAAGGCCGCGCTCATCGGCATCGCCCTGACCGCACTGTTCATCACCGTCGTCTACCGGCTCCTCGGCGCGCTCGCCGCCGTGGCCCTCGGGCTGTACGGCCTCATCTCGTACGCCGCTCTGGTGGCGCTCGGCGCGACGCTCACGCTGCCGGGGCTCGCCGGGTTCGTCCTGGCGATCGGCATGGCGGTGGACGCGAACGTCCTGGTCTTCGAACGGGCCAGGGAGGAGTACCTGGGTGTCCGTTCGAAGGACTTGGCGAAGCCGGTGAAGACCGGCTTCGCGAAGGCGTGGAGCGCGGTGATCGACTCGAACGTGACGACGCTGCTCGCCGCGGGATTGCTGTTCTTCTTCGCCACGGGCCCGGTCAAGGGCTTCGGGGTCACCCTGTGCATCGGCGTCCTGGCATCGATGCTCACGGCGCTCGTGATCACCCGCACGCTCGCGGACTTCGCCGTCGCCCGCAGCTTCGTACGCAAGCGCCCCGGTCTGACGGGCATCGCCTCGACGGGCCGGGTCCGCACATGGCTGTCCCGCCGCAACCCGAACCTGGTCCGCCACCGTCGCCGGTGGCTCGGCGCGAGCGCACTCCTGGTGGCGGTGGCCGTCGCAGGAGTCCTCATCCGCGGCCTGGACTTCGGCGTGGAGTTCACCGGCGGCCGCCTCGTCGAGTACAGCACCGGCAGATCCGTCGACGCGGACACGGCCCGGAACGCCGTGTCCGACGCGGGGTTCCCGCGCGCGGTGGTGCAGGAGTCCGGCGACGGCGGCATCACCGTACGCACGGAGAAGCTCACCGACGACGAACAGCAGCGCGTCAAGGCGGCCTTGGAGGAGCCCGGCGGAACCGTCACGGTGGAGCGTGACGAACAGATCGGCCCGAGCCTCGGCAGCGAACTGCGCCACAAGGCGCTCCTGGCCCTGGGCATCGCGGTGGCCGCCCAGCTGATCTACCTCAGCGTGCGGTTCCGCTGGACCCTGGCGGCAGCGGCGGTCTCTGCGATGGTCCACGACGTCCTCCTCGTGGTGGGCCTGTTCGCCTGGCTGGGCAGGCCGGTGGACAGCGTCTTCCTGGCGGCGCTGCTCACGGTGATCGGCTACTCCGTGAACGACACGGTGGTCGTCTTCGACCGCGTCCGCGAAGCGCGCCGCCGAGACCCCCGAGGCGACCTGGAGAAAACGGCCAACCACGCGGTGGTCCAGACGCTCCCGCGCACGGTGAACACGGGTATGGGAGCCCTGTTCATCCTGACCGCACTGGCGGTACTGGGCGGCGACTCGCTGGCGGACTTCTCCGTGGCGCTGATCGCGGGCGTCCTGGTCGGCATCGCCTCGACCGTCTTCACCGCGGTCCCGATCGCGATCGCCCTGGAACACCGCAACCCGACACCCCCTCCGGCGCGGGACCGTCGCGCCGCGAAGGAAGTCCCCGACGGCTACGGCAGCCCGTTGGAGGCGCGGAGGAAGGAGAGGGGGACGGGGGCGGTCGTCTGAACCCGCGCGGGCGGTCCTGAGGCCGAGGGCCGCCTCCCTCACACGCCGACCGGGCCTCCGCGGAGCGGCAACCGCGGCCACGCTCCGTGGAGGCCCGGTCGCCGCGATGCCCGGGGAAGCGGCACCTCTGTCACCCCCATGACCGTCCGGCGCCGGCTGCGCGACGACGACGTCGACGGTGCGCTGCTGGAGGCCCGACGCGCTCGGGGGTTACATCGGCGAGAACAGCGGCCGGCCCGTGCCCCGTGGGAAGAGGCTCAAGACCCGGTTCGCCCGGCGCGAACGCGGGATCGGGCCACCGCGGTCGGACGTACCCCTTGCCTGACGGGCCGTCAGCTACGACGATGGCCCGGCACCGACAGCACGGACGGGTGCGCGAATCGGCAGACGAAGGCGAGGCGGGTCCGGCATGGCGCGCGTGTTTCCGGAAGGTCGGCTGGTCTACGGGATGCAGCTCCCGATCCAGTCGCAGAGCACCATCTACGCCGAACCCTGGGAGGCGTCGGCCACCGCCGCCGACCTCGCCGAGGTGGCCCGGGCCGCCGACCGGGCCGGCTTCGGGTACCTGGCCACCTGCGACCACGTGGCCATCCCGCGGCGGCTCGCGGGACCCATGAGCACCGTCTGGTACGACCCGGTCGCCACCCTCTCCTTCCTTGCCGGGATCACCGGGCACGTGCGCCTGCTCAGCCACGTCGCGATCCTCGGCCTGCGCCACCCCCTGATCAGCGCCAAGCAGTACGCCACGCTCGACCACCTCTCCGGCGGCCGGCTGATCCTCGGGGTGGGCGCCGGGCACGTCCAGGAGGAGTTCGAGGTCCTCGGCGTGGACTTCGCGCGCCGCGGCGCCGTCCTCGACGAGACCCTGGAGGCGCTGCGGGTGGCGCTCGGGCCGGAGGAGTACCCCGAGTTCGAGGGCGAGCTGTTCTCGTTCAAGGACCTCGGCCAGCTGCCCCGCCCGGTGCAGCGGCGGATCCCCGTCTGGGTCGGCGGCTCCTCGGGCCCCGCCGTGCGCCGGGCCGCCGTACGCGGCGACGGCTGGCTCCCGCAGGGCGACCCGCGCCACGCGCTGCCGGGGCAGATCGCCCGTATCCGGGAGCTGCGCGCCGCGGCGGGGGTCGCGGAGCCGATCGAGATCGGCGCGATCACCGAGGCGCTGTACGTCGGCGAACCCGGCTGGGAGACCGGCCGCCGGACCCTGACCGGCAAGGCGCAGGCGCTCGCCGAGTCCCTGCGGGAGTACAAGGCGCTCGGCGTGGACCAGATCCAGGTCCGCTTCCGCAGCCGCGACCGGGCCGAACTGACGGACCAGATCGCCGCGTTCGGCGCCGACGTCGCACCGCACCTCAACGACTAGAGACACCCCTAGTGCCCCGACGACCAGGGAGACACCGGCATGGGCAAGCTTGACGGGCGCGTCGTGATCATCACCGGCGCGGCGCGCGGCCAGGGCGAGCAGGAGGCCCGCCTGTTCGCCGCCGAGGGCGCCAAGGTGCTGCTCGGCGACGTACTGGACGACCAGGGCGCGGCCGTGGCCAAGGAGATCGGCGAAGGCCGGGCCCGGTACGTACGGATGGACGTGAGCCGGGAGGAGGACTGGGCGGCCGCCATCGCCGTCGCCAAGGAGGCCTTCGGCCCGGTCGACGGGCTGGTCAACAACGCGGGCATCCTGCGCTTCAACGAGCTGACCGGCACCCCGCTGGAGGAGTTCCGGCAGGTGGTCGAGGTCAACCAGGTGGGCGCCTTCCTCGGCATCAAGTCGGTGGCCCCGGAGATCGAGGCGGCCGGCGGCGGCACGATCGTCAACACCTCCTCGTACACCGGGCTGACGGGCATGGCGTACGTGGGCGCCTACGCGGCGACCAAGGCGGCGATCCTGGGGCTGACGCGCGTCGCCGCGATGGAGCTGGCGGGCAAGGGGATCCGGGTCAACGCGATGTGCCCGGGTGCGGTGGACACCCCGATGGCCAACCCGGGGCTGCTGGACCCGGCCGGGATCACCGACGAGGCCCGGGAGGCGATGGCCGAGCTGTACCGGCGGGTCGTGCCGATGGGGCGGGTCGGGCGGCCGGACGAGGTCGCGAAGCTGGCCCTGTTCCTGACCTCCGAGGACTCCTCGTACATCACCGGTCAGCCGTTCGTCATCGACGGCGGCTGGATGGCCGGCGTCAGCATCGCCTGAGGCCCGGCGGCCGCAATATCTGATGGAGCGTCAGGTATTGACGCTCCGGCCCCGGCGGTGGAACAGTCGGGGCATCAAATCTGACGGAACGTCAGAAACTAAAGGACGGTGAACCCCCTTGGAATTCGGGCTCTTCGTGCAGGGATACGTGGCCGAGTCACGGTCCAAGGTCGACCCCGAGGCAGAGCACAAGGCGCTGATCGAGGAGACCGAGTACGTCATCCAGGCCGACAAGTCGGGCTTCAAGTACGCCTGGGCCTCCGAGCACCACTTCCTGGAGGAGTACTCGCACCTCTCGGCGAACGAGGTCTTCCTCGGGTACCTGGCCCACGCCACCGAGCGCATCCACCTCGGCTCCGGCATCTTCAACCCCCTCGCCCCGGTGAACCACCCGGTGAAGGTGGCGGAGAAGGTCGCCATGCTCGACCACCTCTCCAAGGGCCGCTTCGAGTTCGGCACCGGGCGCGGTGCGGGCAGCCACGAGATCCTCGGCTTCCTCCCGGGCATCGAGGACATGAACGGCACCAAGGAGATCTGGGAGGAGACCATCGCGGAGTTCCCCAAGATGTTCCTCCAGGAGGAGTACGAGGGGTTCCAGGGCAAGCACTGGTCCCTGCCGCCGCGCAAGATCTTCCCCAAGCCGTACGGCAAGGCCCACCCGGCCATGTGGTACGCCGCCGGGTCCCCCTCCTCGTACGCGATGGCGGCGAAGAAGGGCCTGGGCGTGCTGGGCTTCAGCGTGCAGAAGGTCTCCGACATGGAGTGGGTGCTGGAGCAGTACAAGACGGCCATCCAGGAGGCGAAGGCCATCGGCGCCTTCGTCAACGACAACGTCATGGTCACCTCCACCGCGATCTGCGCCGAGACCCACGACAAGGCGGTGGAGATCGCCGTCAACGCCAACATGAACCGCTTCCAGTCGCTGGTCTTCCGCTACCACGACACCTTCCCGCGGCCCGAGGCGATCCCGCAGTGGCCCGAGCTGCTGCCCGAGTACAACGCGGAGATCATCGAGCTGCTGATCGCCGAGGAGCTGATGATCTGCGGCGACCCGTCCGAGGTGCGCGCCCAGTGCAAGCGGTGGGAGCAGGCCGGCGCCGACCAGCTGTCCTTCGGACTGCCGACCGGGGTCTCGCCGCAGGACACGCTCACCACCATCAAGCTCATCGGCGAGCACGTCATCCCGCACATCGACACGGACCCGGTCCACCGCACGACCCGCTTCCGCCAGGCCGTCTGACCCGGCGGGGGAACAGGGACGGCGTCTTCCCGGACCGCCGTCCCGCAGCGGCCCCGGCCGGGCGGCCCCGGCCGGGGCACGCGGGGGCTCCGCCCTGCGGGTGCGGCGCCGCCGCGGCTCCGCCCCCGGTCCGGGGCGCAGCCCCCAGGGCACGGCCCGCACCGCGAACTCCGGCAGAAGGGACGTCATGCTCGACCACCTGATCAAGGGCGCGACCGTCGTCGACGGGACCGGCGCGCCCGCCCGCGTCGCCGACGTCGGCATCCGGGACGGCCGGATCGTCGCCATCGGCGACCCCGGCACCGTCACCGAAGAGGCCCGTACCGGCGAGGACGCCACGGGCCTCGTCCTGACGCCCGGCTTCGTCGACCCCCACACCCACTACGACGCCCAGCTGTTCTGGGACCCGTACGCCACCCCCTCCATGAACCACGGCGTCACCACCGTCGCCGGAGGCAACTGCGGCTTCACCCTGGCACCCCTGCACCCGGACCGCCCCGAGGACGCCGACTACACCCGCCGCATGATGAGCAAGGTCGAGGGGATGGCCCTCAAGGCCCTCGAGGAGGGCGTCGACTGGAGCTGGTCCACCTTCGGCGAGTACCTCGACGCGCTCGACGGCCGCATCGCCGTGAACGCCGGCTTCATGGTCGGCCACTGCGCCCTGCGCCGCCACGTGATGGGCGAGGCGGCCGTCGGCGGACAGCCCACCCCCGAGCAGCTGGACGAGATGCTCGCCCTCTTCCACGACGCCATGAACGCCGGCGCCTGGGGCCTGTCCACCACCCAGTCCTCCACCCACTCCGACGGCGCCGGCTCCCCGGTCGCCTCCCGGCACGCGAAGCCGGAGGAGCTGCTCGCCCTGTCCCGGGCCGTCTCCGAGCACGAGGGCACCCAGCTCGAAGCCATCGTCGCCGGCTGCCTCGACCAGTTCTCCGACGACGAGATCGACCTCTTCGTCGACATGAGCGCCGCCGCCGGCCGGCCCCTGAACTGGAACGTCCTCACCATCGACGCCTCCGTCCCCGAGCGCGTCCCGCGTCAGCTGATCCCCAGCGAACGCGCCCGCGAGGCCGGCGGCCGGATCGTCGCGCTCACCATGCCGATCCTCACCCCCATGAACATGTCGCTCGGCACCTTCTGCGCGCTCAACCTCATCCCCGGCTGGGGCGAGGTCCTCTCCCTGCCCGTCCCCGAACGGATCGAGAAGCTCCGCGACGCGGACGTACGGGAGGAGATGCTGCGCCGCGCCGACAGCAAGGAGGCCGGCGTCTTCCGCCGCCTCGCCCGCTTCGGGCGGTACGTCATCGGCGACACGTACAGCAAGGAGAACGAGGGACTCTCCGGCCGGGTCGTCGACGACATCGCCGCCGAGCGCGGCCAGGACGCCTTCCACTGCCTGGTCGAGATCTGCGCCAACGACGACCTGCGCACCGTCCTGTGGCCGATGCCCACCGACAACGACCCGGCCAGCTGGGCCCTGCGCCAGGAGACCTGGCAGCACGAGGACGTCATGCTCGGCGGGTCCGACGCGGGCGCGCACCTGGACCGCATGTGCGGGGCGCCGTACACCACGCGCTTCCTCGGCGACTGCCTGCGCGGGCGCCGGCTCGTCCCGCTGGAGCAGGCGGTGAAGATGCTCACCGACGACCCGGCCCAGCTGTTCGGGCTGCGCGAGCGCGGCCGGATCGCCGAGGGCTACCACGCCGACCTGGTCCTCTTCGACCCGGAGCGGATCGAGGCCGGCCCGGCGACGCTCGTCCACGACCTGCCGGGCGACAGCCCGCGCCTGGACGCGCGGGCCATCGGCATCGTGTCCGTACGGGTCAACGGGGTGGAGACCATCCGCGACGACGAGGTGACGGGCGCGATCCCCGGGATCGTGCTCCGCTCGGGCCGGGACACCAGGACGGTGAGCACCCGGTGAGCACCCACCAGCCCGGCGGCCCCCAGCGGCTCTACATCGGCGGCCAGTGGGTGGAGCCCGACGGTGGCCACTACGAGGTGGTCAACCCGGCCGACGAGTCGGTGGTCGGGCTCGCACCCGAGGCCTCCCGCGGCCAGGCCGAGGAGGCGGCGCGGGCCGCGGCCGACGCGTTCGCGTCCTGGTCCCGTACGGCGCCCGAGGAGCGGGCGGCGATCCTGGACCGGGCCGCCGACATCATCCAGCGGGAGTACGAGCCGTGGTCCGAGCTGGCCCGCGCGGAGACGGGCGCGCCGACCGGGATCGCCCGCGGCATGCAGGTCGGCGTGGGGGTCGCCCGCTTCCGGCGGTATGCGAAGGGCGCCCTGGAACCGGTCGAGCGGGGCCTGCCCCCGCAGGTGACGGACGCCGGACCGATGGGGCGGGCGAGCGTGCTGGGCGCGCTGGAGGTGCGCCAGCCGGTCGGTGTGGTCAGCTGCATCACCTCGTACAACAACCCGTGGGCGAACCCGGCGGGCAAGGTGGCGCCGGCCCTGGCCATGGGCAACACGGTGGTGGTCAAGCCCGCCCCGCAGGACCCGCTGTCGGTGTTCCGGATGGCGCAGGCGCTTCACGAGGCCGGAGTCCCGGCGGGCGTGGTGAACGTGGTCTCGGGCACCTCGGTCGAGGTGGGCGAGGCGGCGGTGGACTCGCCCCACGTCGACATGGTGTCCTTCACCGGCTCCACGGGCGTCGGGCAGCGCATCGCCGAGGTGTGCGGCCGGACGATGAAGCGGCAGCTGATGGAGCTCGGCGGCAAGGGCGCGGCGATCGTCCTGGAGGACGCCGACCTGGACGCGGCCGTGATGGGCATCGGGACGACGTTCTCCTTCTACTCGGGGCAGATCTGCACGGCCCCGACCCGGGTGATCGCGCACCGGTCGGTCTACGACCGGCTGGTCGAGAAGCTCACCGGCTACCTGACCTTCATGACCGTGGGCGACCCGGCGGAGCACGGCACGGTGGTGGGCCCGGTGATCTCGGCGGCGCACCGCGACCGCGTGGAGTCGTACGTCGAGCTGGGCCGCAAGGAGGGCGCGCGGATCGCGTACGGCGGCGAACGCCCGGTGGTGGGCGGCGGGCGCGGCTTCTACGTGGCGCCGACCCTGCTGGTGGACTGCACGAACGAGATGCGCGTCGTCCGGGAGGAGATCTTCGGCCCGGTGGTCGTGGTCGTCCCCTTCGACGGGGGTGAGGACGAGGCCGTGGCGCTGGCCAACGACAGCGACTTCGGCCTGATCAGCTACGTCTGGTCCGGGGACTCGGCGCGCGCGTTCCGCGTGGCGCGGCGGCTGCGGGCGGGCGGGGTGGGCGTGAACACCATCGGCCGGAACATGGAGGCGCCGTTCGGCGGCTTCAAGCGGTCGGGCGTCGGCCGGGACGTCGGGTCGTACGCCCTGCACGCGTACAGCGAGGTGCAGTCGATCGTCTGGACGGGCTGAGCCCCCGAGCCGGCCCGTGCCGTGGCCCCGCCCCCGCCCCGCCCCGCCGGGGGACGGGGGCGGGGGCACGGCGGGCTGAGGGGCCTGCGGGGGCCTCAGGGGCCTCAGGGGCCTCAGGGGGTGGCGTCGAGGGTGAAGGCGGCCTCGCCCCGCACCCGGCCGTTGACCTGGAGCTGCACCAGGTGTTCGCCGGAGTGGTAGCGGCGGGTGGTGATCGGTTTGAAGGAGTGCCGCTTGGTGCCGGTGAGGGTCTCGCCGGGGGCCATGCCGCGGGTGGTGAGCTTGAAGACCTTCGGGGTGCGGGCGCCGTTGGCCTTGACGTGGTGGACCACGTAGTCGACGACCAGTTCGGCGGGGAACGCTCCGGTGTGGGTGACGGCGTAGTCGAAGACCAGGTACCCGCCGACGGCGACGTGCGGGGTGGTGACCACGGGGCCGCTCACCGTGACCTCGACGTCGGGGGAGTGGCCGAGCAGGGTGAGCGCGTCGGGCCGGCCGGCCTTGACCAGCGTGCGCAGGCCGTGCCGGACGACGCGATCCGTCGTGGCGGCGGGGTCGGTGCGCCACTTCGCGGCGATCTCCACGGCGAGCGCGGGATGGTCGCGGCTGATGTCGTTGAGGTGGTTGGCCACGGAGCGGCGCACGTACTCGGACTCGTCGCGGTGCAGGTCGTCCAGTACGGGCACGGCCGGCCGGGGGTCGGCGATGAACGCGGGCAGCTGCGGCGCCCACGGCAGGCGCGGCCGGGTGCCCTCGCTGGCGAGGCGCCGCACGTGCGGGTCGGGGTCCCCGGTCCAGCCCCGGACCACGGCGAGGGCGCGGGCGGGATCGGCGCGCAGGAAGGGGCGTACGGCGGATTCGGCGGTCAGCCGGGGGGTGAGGTCGCGCAGCAGCGCGAGGCCCGGCTCGAAGGCCGCGAGCCCGCGGACGCCGACGGCCTCGTTGACGGGGAACGTCATCCAGCCGGCGAAACCGGGGTCCTCCAGGGCGGTGCGCAGGACGGCCTCGAAGGCGGGCCAGTCGTCCGGCAGGTCGGCGAGGACGGCGTCGCGGACGGCGGTGACGCGGCCGCTGAAGGCGAGCCCGCCGAGCGTCGCGGCGCGGGCGCGGAGCGCCGGGGAGTCGGGTCTGCGGGCCGCGCGGGCGAGCAACCGGGCCAGGTTACTGACGGTATCCGCGCTGAGGAGCTCGTCGGCTGTGGGCATGGGGCCAGTCTGGCGGACGGGGCCCGGGTTTCGGGGCCCTTCAAATTGGCACGGGAAAGTTTTGAATGGTGCAAAACGGACACAGCTGCGGTTTCCGCATGCCGGAAGCTTCGCCCCTGGGCCTTCCGAACCGCGAATGGATGCCTGAGTGAACCTTGTATTACGGGAGTGTGAACGCGATCGGTGTCGGAATTCCAAGGACTTTAGCCCTGTGAAGTACCGGACTTAAGAGCTCCGTATGAGGAAACCGCACCCTCTAACGTCCTGTCCCATGACTCAGCTGGATGTCCGGCCTCAGGTCGGAGACACGGTAAGCGGCGTCGCCGAGGGCGATGTTCGCGGCAAGGGCCTCGGCAAGGGGTCCGTCGGACTGGTGGGAAGCGCCGTCATCGGCATCTCCACCGTCGCCCCCGTTTACTGCCTGACCTCGACCCTCGGCTCAACCGCCGGCGAGGTCGGCGTTCAGATGCCGGCGGTCTTCCTCGCCGGCTTCCTCCCGATGCTCCTGGTGGCCTTCGCCTACCGCGAGCTCAACAAGGCCATGCCGGACTGCGGCACCTCCTTCACCTGGACCGTCAAGGCATTCGGCCCGCGGATCGGCTGGATGTGCGGCTGGGGCCTGGTGATCGCCACGATCATCGTGCTCTCCAACCTGGCCGGCGTCGCCACCTCCTACTTCTGGCTGCTGGCGGGCGAGATCACCGGCAACGCGTCGATCACCGCCCTCGACGACAACAAGTTCGTCCACATCGCCACCTGCCTCACCCTGATCGCCGTCGCGACCGCCATCAGCTACCGCGGCATGACCGCCACCAAGGGCGTCCAGTACGCCCTGGTCGGCCTCCAGCTCGTCGTGCTCGCCCTCTTCGTCGCGATGGCCTTCCAGAAGGCCTCCGCCGGCAGCTTCGACACCGGCCTGGACTTCTCCTGGTCCTGGATGAACCCCTTCGCGGTCGAGTCCATGGCGGCCTTCACCGCCGGACTCTCGCTCTCGATCTTCATGTACTGGGGCTGGGACGCCTGCCTGGCGACCAACGAGGAGACCACCGGCTCCACCAAGACCCCCGGCCGCGCCTCGCTGATCGCGATGGTCGTCCTCGTCGGCTCCTACCTGGCCACCGGCATCGCCGCCCAGATGGCCGTCGGCTCCGGCGACAGCGGCCTCGGCCTCGGCAACCCGGAGACCTCCGACAACGTCTTCGCCGCCCTCGCCGGCCCGGTCATGGGCCCGATGCTCGGCATCCTGCTCTTCGTCGCGGTCCTGGCCTCCGCCACCGCGTCCCTCCAGACCACCTTCATCCCGGTGGCCCGCACGGTCCTCGCCATGTCGACGTACGAGGCCCTGCCGCCCTCGTACGCCAAGGTCCACCCGAAGTTCAAGACCCCGGGCCGCGCCACCGTCATGGCGGGCATCGCGACCGGCGCCTTCTACACCGTGATGACCCTGCTCAGCGAGAACGTCCTCACCGACACGATCTTCGCGCTCGGCCTGATGATCTGCTTCTACTACTCGCTGACCGCCTTCGCCTGCGCCTGGTACTTCCGCGGCGAACTGCGCCGCTCCGCCCGCGACCTGTTCTTCAAGGGCGTCTTCCCGGTCCTCGGCGGCCTGCTGCTCGCGGCGGTCTTCTGCAAGACCCTGATCGACATGTGGGACCCGTCCTACGGATCCGGCTCCACCGTCCTCGGAGTCGGCAGCGTCTTCGTCATCGGCGTCGGCCTGCTGGCCCTCGGCCTGGTCATCATGTTCGTCACCGAACGCCGCAGCCCCGCCTTCTTCCGCGGCGAGGTCCTGACGAAGTCCACCCCGGCCCTGGCCGTCAAGGACTGACCCCACCCGCCCCGCCTCGCGGCCGAGTCACCGCCGAGACGCCTCCCCGGCCCCGGATCGCCCCGATCCGGGGCCGCGGCCGTTACGTACGCCTTCGCCTGCGGGGAACGGCCGGCGAGTGGCAGGGTTGGGATCGCACCGCGATCCCCGTCGCCGAGCAGAAGGGCACACCGTGAGCCAGCGCCAAGGGCGCCGCCCGCTGGGACGACCTCGTCGAGGAGTTCCACTTCTCCGCTGCCGAGCGGGCCGAGATCGACCGCGGTGCGGCGGAGATGATCGCGGCGGTCCGGCCGAGGTGGCGGAAGTGCTGGGGCTGTCCCGGCGGTTCACGGTTCGCCTGCTGGACTCGGGCGCCATCCCGTCGGACCGTCTGCCGGACGGCCGACATCACCTCGTACGGCTCGCCGATGTCCTTGCCTTCCAGGAGCGGCGCAACCGCCGAAGGGAAGGACGCCGACGCATCGCCGAAGCTGCGGAAGAGGCCGGGCTGCCGTACTGAGGCCCGGCCGAGGCCGGTGTGAGCCATTCGCGGAATGCGGGGGCGACCGGTGACCCGGGGAGCGGGCGGGTCGTTGGGCGGGGCATGAACGTCATGAAGCGCACCCTGTCCGCCCTGGTCCTCACCGGCGGCGCCGCCCTCGCCCTCACCCCCGTCGCCGCCCACGCCGCCGATGAGCCCGCCGTCCAGGGGCCGCCGATCACGCAGCGCGTCACCGACATCGTCGACCACCCCGGACAGGCGATCCAGGACACGAAGACGGCCGTCGAGGTGACCGGCTCCGCGGCCGGGTCCGCCACGGGCGCCATGGACAGCTCCCTCTCCGGCGCCCTCGGCGCGGGCCTCCCGAAGCCCCCCAAGGTCGGCTGACCGCCCTACGGGAATGCCGGCCGGCCGGGAGGGGGGGCTGACGTCCTAGCCCCAGGTGCGGGAGCACAGCACGAGGCGGTACCCGTCCGGGTCGGCGACGGTGACGCCGTGCTCGTCCCAGTACGGGTTGTGCGAGGCGACGCGGGTCCCGCCGTGCTCCACGAGCCGCCGCACGAGGGCCTCGTCGGGCGCCTCGCCCAGGTACACCACGAACAGGTCGTCCACGGTGGGCGCGGGAACCACCGGCTCCTCCGCGTCCCGGGTCAGCTCGAAGTGCCACCCGCCCCCGGCGGGCCCGACCATCAGCAGGTCGTGTTCCCCGGGGCCGCTGTCGGCGCTGCGCCACTGCACGTCGAGCCCGAGCCCCCGCACGTAGAACCGCTCGGCGGCGTCGAGGTCGAGGGACGGGCGGGCTACGCGGATGTGGGTACCGGAACTCACGATCATGGGGGAAGCGTAGGGCGCCCGCGCCCCGGCCGGCTCAGCCCTTCCCGGGCGCGACCCCGCTGACGAAGGCGGCCCAGGCGCGGGGGGCGACCGCCAGCTCGGGACCCGCCGTCACCTTGGAGTCCCGGACGTGGACGGCACCGGCGCAGGCGGCGACCTCGACGCAGCTGTCGCCCTGGCTGCCGCTGTACGTGGACTTGTGCCAGGAGAGGGCGACCTCGACGCAGTCGTCGCCCTCGCTGCCGCTGTAGCTGCTCTTGAACCACCGCAGAGAGGTGCTGTTCACAGGGAGCCTCGCATTCGCATCAACAGGCCGGCGCTGTCCGCCGGATTGAGGGCCTGGATGCGAAGTTTGGCATACCGCTGGTGGAGGAGGCTGATGTCTTTCGGGTCGGAAATCACTATCCCTGACTGCTGTCCCTCGCTGTACCCCAGCCATTCGTGTTCGTTGGTCTCCAGGAGTTGGAAGGGGCCGTCCGTCCCCGCGTGTACGGGCTGGACCAGCGGCATGATCTGGACGTCGACGTTCGGCAGCGCACCGCACGCCAGGAGCCGGTCGATCAGCTCCCGTGTGACGTCCGTGCCGCCCGTCCGCCGCTCGATCAGCGCCTGCTCGATGATGAAGCTGAACAGGACGTACGGCGTGCGGAGCAGCAGCTTCTGACGTTCTGTGCGGGCCGCGATCCGGGCGTCGGCTTCCTCCGGGGTAGCCAGGGGCGGAACGTTGTCGATCAGCGCCCGCGCGTACGGCTCCGGCTGGAGCAGACCCGGTACGGACCGGCACTCGTACGTGTTGAGGGTGACCGCGCCCTCCTCCAGCTCCGCCCACCGCCGGAACCAGGACGCCAGCCCGCGCCGCCGCGTCAGCTGCTTCGCAGCGATGCCGATGACGCCGAAGGTGTCGAGGACCGCCTCCGTCTTGTTCACGAACTTCTGCGACGGGTGGCGGCGGCCCTGCTCCACCGAGCCGACGTACTGGACCGAGTAGCCGATCAGCGGCGCCAGCTGCTCCTGTGTCAGGCCCGCGCGTTTGCGCGAGGCCTTGACCGTCTCCCCGAAGGAGCGCAGGTTGTCATCGGGCTCGACCTCGTCGTCACCGCTGTCGTCGGTCATCACCATGGCGGTCACCTCCCCGACAGGAATGTTCACGCACCGTGACTCCGCGTGTCCAGCGGGTGGACTCGTACAGTTGGTTTGTACGAGTTCCGGTGTTGTTGAACGACCCTGTCCACGCGGGACGTTGGTCGCATGACCGCACCCTTCGGGCCGTCAGAGGCCCTCGCACGTCTGTTCACTCAGCGTTTCAGCGCCACCCGCCGCGGTGCCCGCCTCGCGCGCATGCTCGCCCTCCACGAGCTGTACGAGTGGGGGTTCCCGGCCTCCACCCCGCTCGCCGCCGATGCCGGGCTGCTCATCGGGGAGCTGGCCGCCAACGCCGTCCTGCACGGCCGGGTTCCCGGGCGGGACTTCGAGCTGCGGCTGATCCTGCTGGACGCCGTGCTGCGGATCGAGGTGTCCGACGCGCGGGCCGACCGGCGGCCCGCCGTGGGGCCGTACGCCGACCAGGCCGAGTCCGGGCACGGGCTGCGCATCGTGGAGGCCCTCGCGGCCGGCTGGGGGGTCGTGGACCGGCTGGTCGGCAAGACGGTCTGGGCCGAACTGCCGCTCGCGGGCCGGTCAGCCGGTCAGGAACGGCCGCCGGGCGGCGGTCACGACCCGGCGCGGGTGGACGGGGCGCAGGCGCCGACCAGGTAGGCGGGGGGTTCGGGCCGGACCGCGCGTCCGCCCGGGACGGGTCAGAGGTACTGCGCGAACGAGTCCAGGGTGCGCAGGATCTCCGGTTCGGGCGCCGAGGGGAGTTGCAGGACGACCTCCTCAATGCCGAGTTCGGCGTAGTGGCCGATCTTGCCGGGGCTCGGCTGGACGGCGTACGGGACCACCTGGAGGGACTTGGGGTCGCGCCCGGCGGTCTCCCAGACCTGGCGCAGCACCGGGAGCGACTCGGTGAGGCCGCCGCCGCCGATCGGGAGCCAGCCGTCGGCGTGGTCGGCGATGGCGGCGAAGAGCTTCGGACCGGCCTGGCCGCCGATCAGGGTCCGGGGGCCGTACAGGGGGACCCCGGGGGCCAGTTCGCGGGGCGCCTGCACCGGCTTCGGGTGGGCGGCGCTGGCCCGGACGGAGGAGAACGCGCCGACGTACGCCGTGGGGTCGGGCGCCCACAGGGCGCGCATCAGGGCCATCCGGTCCCGGACCAGGTCGCGTCGGGTGCGCCACTCGACGCCGTGGTCGGCGGCCTCCTCGACGTTCCAGCCGTAGCCGATGCCGAGGGTGACGCGGCCGCCGGAGAGGTGGTCGAGGGTGGCCACCTGCTTGGCGAGGCCGATCGGGTCGTGCTGGGCGACCAGGGTGATGCCGGTGCCGAGGTGGAGCCGCTCGGTGACGGCGGAGGCCTGGCCGAGGGCCACGAAGGGGTCCAGGGTGCGCCCGTACATCTCGGGTAGCTCGCCGCCCATGGGCGCGGGGGTCTCCCGGGCGGCCGGGATGTGGGTGTGCTCCGGGAGGTAGAGGCCGGAGAACCCGCGCTCCTCCAGAGTGCGGGCGAGGCGGACGGGCGAGATGGTGCGGTCGGTGAGGAAGACGGTCGTGGCGATCCGCATGGGCGCTGGCACCTCCGAGACGTGGGACCGGCCACGGTAAGGCTTCACGGCTGAGGACGGCAGGGGGCGCTCACCTCCAGGTCCTTCAGGTAGCGGTCGTACTCGCCCTGGGACAGTGGCTCCGGGGCGAGGGAGCAAAGGATTTCGTGCCACGATGCGAAGTTGATTGCGTGGCGCGCGAACGTCCCGTCCTCCCGGAGCGACAGGACGTTCCCTCCGGGACCGGAGAACAACTTGATCGTTTCTTCACTCTCGGCGGTCCAGCCCGGTACGGGCCAACTGCCGACCGCGTCGCCGGAGGCGGTGTCCCAGAAGTGGATTCCCGACGAGGCACCGTTCCTGACGCGCTGCATGAGGAGCCTGGAGTCCCGGCTGAACACCACGGTCGAGTCGCCGTACTGCATTCCGGCCGAGCTCGTCGTCTTCCGTCCGGTTTCGACGTCGATGATGGTGATCACGCGGTCCCCGTCGATGACCGCCACCCTCCCGGCGTCGTGGCTGAGGGCGAAGGCGACCGGATGGGTGCCGAGTGCGTACGCGTGGGTCCGCTCAAGACGGTTGTCTCCGGTCCAACGCCAGACGGTGACGTCGTCTCCGCTCATGACGGCCACGACTGCCCCGGCCTGAGCCGCGTCTGCGGGATCCTTGAACTCACCGAGGTCCTGACGGGTCTCCCACGAGCGGCTGTCGAGCAGCAGGAATCTTCCGGACACTCCCAGGACGACGTGCACGCCGTCCGGCATGAACCACATCGGTCCCTCGTCGGAGAGTCCGTCGACGGTGCGAACGGGACCCACCTGAGCACCCGTACGCGGATCCCAGAGGGACAGCTCCGTTCCGTCGGTCAGGGCCGCTCGGCTGCCGTCGGCGTTGACGGTCACGTTCGAGTCGTAAATGGCGACCTTCCGTGCAATAGATCCTGCTCGTTGGATGCCGCTGTCTCCATCACCGACCGTCCAGAGTTCGGTGCGTTCGCCGGCCAGCCGTACTCCCACCCTTCTGGTGGGCGTGAGTTCGTCCGGCTTGACCTGGTCCTCGTTCGGAAGGTTCTCGCCACCCTGCCCGATCCGTGCGGCGAAGAGGGAGACGGCCCCGTTCTCGGCTGCCGCGGCCACCCATGTGCCGTCGGAGGATGTCGCGACGGTGAGGACGGGCCACGTGAACGACCCGAGGGCGCGCTGTCGCCGTAGGGCGGAGTCGTACGTGACCACGGACTGGCCGTCCGAGAGGGCCATCATCTGCTGGGTGTCGCTCGGCATGGCGACGGACCGCGTACCGGTCGAGCTGGCGGGCGTGGGCTGCCTGTCGGCGAGTTCGGCGATGCGCTTGCCCGTGATGAGGTCCCACAGCTCGTCCTTGCCGCTTGCCTTCCCGCCGAGCACGTAGGCCCGTTCGCCGCGGGGGGAGAGGACGGCTCCTCGCGAGTCCTTGAGAGCGGGTATCGAACGCGGCGTACCCCACGTCTTCGACGCGGGGGTGTAGTTCCGTACCGTGCCGGTATCACCGGCGAAGGTGACGAGCTGATTCGAACCGTCGAAGGCGAGTGCGAGACCGTTCGAGGCGGCCGGTCCTTCCATCACCACGTCGCCCGTCCCGGTGTCCCAGACGCCGAGGTGCTCGTCGTCCATGGCCGGGGTGTAGTAGGTCGCCGCCAGCCACCTGCCGTCCGCCGACAGGGCGTGCCCCTGTAACCGCTTGAAGGCATTGGACAGTTCCCTGCCATCGCTGGCGGAGATGGTGCGCAAGAGCCTGGCCTGGTGTGCGTCCCACAGCTGGATCTGGTTGTAGGCGGTCTCCATCATCAGCAGTCCGCCGTCGCTGCTGAATTCGAGGGCACCTCCGTTCTGGGGCCCTTGGGTGGGCAGCGACTGGAGGGACGTGCCGGTCCGGATGTCATAGACCGCCACCTCGTCGAAGTCGACGTAGTAGGCGAGGGTGCTGCCGTCGGGGCTGATCGCCACCTTGGCGTTGGGGACCGTACCCGCCCCTCTGTAGTCGCTCACTCGTTCGCGTCCGGCCTCGAAGTGTCGTGCCACTCCCTCGTTGGCCCCCACGGCCCGCGCCATGGCCTGAGCTGACTCACTGGTCGGCTGCACCGCTTCTGCGTACAAGGCCAGTTGAGCCGCTCTGCGCGGGTCCGTCTCGGCGATTTCGAGGGCGCGGGCCGCGAGGGCCTGGGAGGCGGAACGCTCGGCGCGGTCGATGGCCTCCCCCCGTTGCTGCCATGCGAAGAGGCCTGCCACCAAGGAGATCGCGAGGAGGGCGGAGAGCGTGATCACAGCGCCGCGCAGGAATCGTCTGGCCAGACGGTGCTGGCGGAGGTCCTCGCCGTCCAGTTCGTCCTTGGTGCGGCCGTGGAGCGGGGCGGCGAGGGTGGCGACGGCATCACGGAACTCGGCGTGACGCAGTGAGAGGTTCTGCGCCGTGCGGAAGGCGGTGAGGTCCACCCACAGAGGTTCGGTACGGAACGCGCCGCGGAGGATGGGTGGCAAAGCGGTGGTGACGTCCCAGTCGAAGTCACCCGTGGCGTTGTCCCATACGAGGGTGCCGCCGCTGACTGCAATGAGGAGCCGTTCCACGGGTCGGTGGGTGATCCAGAAGTGGATCTCCTCCCGGACCCAACGGGACTGCGCCGCCTCCGGAGAGGCGAGGTAGATGAAATAGCGGGACCGTTCCAGCTCCTTCATGATGGACCCGCCGAGGTCGCTGTTGGCCGAGAGGCTGGTGGTGTCCCGGAACACGTTGATCACCTGACGGCGCGTCCACGGGCGCGCGAGCCTCTGCAGCCCTCGTTGGATGCCCTGCGCCAGAGGGACGTCACGTTTGTGGCTGTACGAGATGAACGCATCGCGTTCGTGGTCCATGGCTGCCCCCCAGGTCGCCGGCCCTTGTGCGGTTGCACGCAACTCGTAGGGTTACACGAAGGGTTCACCAAGCGGAGGGGTCGATATGGCGTTGCGGCGCAGGGGCAGGCGCGGCGGTGGAGGGTTTGGGCCACAGGAGATCACGGTCAAGCTCTCCATTCCGTTCGTCGGCGAGATCAGCGGTGTGTGGGAGCCCGTGGACTCCGAGCGGGAGGCAGCCTGGGAGCTGTACGTGGAGTTGGCCACCCGGATCTCCGTCGTCGAGCTCGGCGAAGACGAGGGCTTGCTGCGGGAGGCACTGTCGTCGCTCTACACGGTTTTCGGTACGACCAGGGAGATCCTGCGACGGTACGGGCCTTCGGTCGCCCCGCGTGTCGCGCCGGGACACGTCACCTTCGGCCTCCTCGCCGTCAACGTGCTCAACCTTTCGATCAGGCCGCTGCTCAGCAAGTGGCACCCTCTGCTCACCGCGCACGAGGCGACGCGGGGGGACCATGTCGACCCCGTCTCGCACGAACGCCGCTGGGCACGGACGCCCGAGCTGCGCGAGGAGATCAACACCGTGCGCGGGGTGCTGCTTTCCCTGGCTGAATCCCTCAACGAGGTGGCCGGTGTGGGGGATCTGATCACGGCGCGGGTGCCGAGGCAGGCTCCGGCTGAGGAGGCCGTGGAGACCCCGTAAGGGGCCGTGCGCGGGCCGTTGCTGCGGGTGCGGTGGGATCGGGCGGCCGTCAGCCGCGGGGGTAGCGGGACAGCCAGCCGGGGGCCGAGCCGGCGGGGCCGTGGAGGGACGGGCCCTGGGTCAGCTCCAGGCAGAAGTCGTCGGCGAGTTCCAGGACCGTGGCGCGGCCCTCCAGCTCGGTGAGCCAGGCGGCCGGGAGGGCCGTCTCGCCGTGCTGGGCGCCCAGGAGGGCCCCGCAGAGGGCGCCGGTGGCGGCGGAGTCGCCGCCGTGGTTCACGGCGAGGCGCAGGCCGTGCGGGACGTCCTCGGCGACCAGGGCGCAGTAGACGGCGATGGCGAGGGTGGTCGCGGCATCGTCGGTGCCGGTGCCGGTGCCGTCGGCGGGCTTGTCGCGCTCGGTGCCGCCGCCCGTGCCGGTGCCGCCGCCGAGGGCGGTGGCGAGGGCGGTGACGGCCCCGGGGCCGGGCTGGCCCTGGGTGACGGCCGCCATCGCGCGCTGGAGGGCGTCCGTGACGGGCTGGTGGGCCGGGCGGGCGCCGAGCAGGCCGAGGGCGCGCTGGACGGCGGAGTCGAGGGACTCGCCGCGCGTCAGGCCGTGCACGATGACGGCGCAGGCTCCGGCGGCGAGGTAGCCGGTGGGGTGGCCGTGGCTCTGCGCGGCGCATTCGACGGCGAGTTGGAGGACGAGGGCGGGCTCCCAGCCGACCAGCAGCCCGAAGGGGGCCGAGCGGGTGGCGGCGGCCGAGGTCAGGGCGGTGGGGTTCTTGGGCCGCTCCAGCGTCGCGAGCACGCCGTCGGCGAAGCCGGTCAGGCAGGCGCGGTCCGGGCCGCGGCGGGCGTAGAGCCACTCTTCCTGCGCGAGCCAGCCGTTGTCCTTGCGCCGCTCGTCCGGGCCCCAGTCGCTCTGGGTGGCGGCCCAGCGGAGGTAGGCGCGGTGGACGTCGGTGGGCGGGTGCCAGGCGCCGGTGTCGCGGCGTACGTGCGCCCGTACGAGGCCGTCCACCGTGAAGAGGCTGAGCTGGGTGCGGGCGGTGACCGCACCGCGGCGTCCGCGGTCGGCGGCGGGCGCGAGCAGGCCCGCCGGGCCGTGGGCCTCGCGGATGCCGTCGAGGGAGAGGGCGGCCACGGGCGCGCCGAGGGCGTCGCCGATCGCGGCGCCGAGGAGCGTGCCGCGTACCCGGCTGCGGAAGTCCTGCTGCTCGGCGCGGCCCCACAGCCCGGTGACGATCCCGCGCCCGGAGGTCCGCCCGGCGGCGGGGTGGGGTATCGGGGGTGGTGCGCCCGCGGGGGTCCGCGGGGCCTGCGGGGCCTGCGGGTTCCGGCCTTCCGGGCCGGGAGCGGTGCCCGGGGCGGCGGGCGGTCCCGGGGGGTTCGGGCCCGTGCCGGGCGGGCCCGCGGCCGTACCCGGGCCCGCGTCGGCGGCGGGCGGTACCGGGCCGGCGGGTATGCCGGCGGCCGACGTGCCGGGGCCGGGGGCCGGTCCGGGCACGCCGGGCCGGGCGTCCGGTCCGGGCAAGTCCGGGTCCGGCGGGTGCGCGGCGAGCGGGCCCGCGCCGAGGTCGAGACCCGGGGAAGTGTGATCGGGGCCCAGCCCGGACCGGACGGCGGGGCCGAGCACGTGCAACGCGCCCGGCGGCGGCGGGACGGGCGGGGCGGGCGAGGCGTGCAGGACCGGCGGGACGGGTGGGACCGGCGCCACGGGTGGGACCGGCGGGACGGACGCGGCGGCCTGGGCGGGGGATGGCGCGGGGTGCGGGACCGGTGCGCCCGTACTCGGAGCGTGGCCGGTTCCGGCCGCCTGTTCGTCCGGGCTGCCGCCGCCCGCAGGGCCCTGGCTCGTACCCATCACTTCGTCCACCCCCGTCACCATGTCCCCGTCAACGCGACCGTTCACCCGCGCGCAGGTGACCCGAACTGTAGTGGACAGCTTCGGTCAATTCCGGAAGGTGTCCGGCATGCGACCCGTAGGCACAGCGCGAACGGCCGGAATGCGAATACCCAGCTCGGACCGGACGGTTCGGCTCCGGCCGCGGGTTCAGGGACAGCGTTCCTCGAGCTTCACCGTGCCGAAATCCAGCTTCGTGTCGGTGCCGGTCTTCGTGCCGGGAGCGGGAGTCTGCGTACACACCCGCCAGTTCCGGTCGAGGACTTGAAGGCGGTTCTTGCCGAGCGCGTCGTGCGAGGTCAGCAGGAAGAAACCGGCGGCCTGGGCGCCGTCCTGCGCGGACTGGAGGACCATCCCCACGAAGCTGGGCACGGCGGCGGTGGCCGGGGCGGGCGGTGGTGCGGGGGCGGCCGGGGGCGGGGTGGTGCGCTGCGCGGTGGGCGCCGCGGGGGTGGGCGGCGCGGCGGGCGTGGAGTCCACGATCTTGTCGGGCACCGGTTCGCTCGTGACCGGTGCGCAGGCGGCGAGGCCGAGCAGCGCGGCGGCGGCGACGAGAGCGGTGGCGCCGGGGAGGGTGGTACGGCGGTGTGTGTGCATCGGGCCATGCTGTCGGCGCAAGGGCCGTCGGGTACGGGGAGTGACCCGTTCGTGACGAAGCGGGGGCGCGGGCGCGGCCCGTGCGGGAACGCCCCGGCCGGGGCCCCGGTGCGACCCCCGGGTGCGGCGCCCCCCCCCCCCCCCCCGGGGGGGGGGCCCCGCCGCCGTTCGTGCCGGCACCCGGAGGGGTCCCGCCGGCTCAGGCCCCGGGAGGCTTCTCCGGGGCCGCGGCGACGGCGTGCTCCTCGTCGGGGGT
>NZ_JAPNLM010000034.1:29289-66202 GCF_026627255.1 Streptomyces antarcticus
GGGGGGGGGCGGGGGCGGCCCGTGCGGGCCCGCCCCGGCGGGGGGCCCGGGGCGCCCCCCGGGGGCGGGCCCCCCCCCCCCCCCCCCCGCGGGAGGGGCGCCGCGACCGTCAGTCCAGTACGGGCAGCAGGGCCGGCAGGTGGCCGTCCGAGTCGCGTGCCGCGTCCTGCCGTTCCTGCGGGACCTCGCCGTACAGGGTCGTACGGGCCTTCGCCGGCCGCCCGGCCGCCTCCGCGACGGCGATCAGGTCCTTGACCGACTTGTACGAGCCCCAACCCGAACCCGCCATGCGGGAGATGGTCTCCTCCATCAGGGTCCCGCCGAGGTCGTTCGCCCCGGACCGGAGCATCTCGGCCGCGCCCTCCGAGCCCAGCTTCACCCAGCTCGTCTGGATGTTGGTGATGTGCGGGTGGAGCAGGATCCGGGCCATCGCCGTCACCGCCCGGTTGTCCCGCACCGTCGGGCCGGGGCGCGCGATCCCCGCCAGGTACACGGGCGCGTTGGTGTGGATGAACGGGAGCGTCACGAACTCCGTGAAGCCCTCGACGCCCTTCGCCAGCGCGTCCTGCTGGACGCGCGCCAGCGTGCGGAAGTGGCCGAGCCAGTGCCGCGGCTGGTCGACGTGGCCGTACATCATCGTCGACGAGGAGCGGATGCCCAGCTCGTGCGCCGTGCTGATCACGTCTATCCAGTCCGCCGTCGGCAGCTTGCCCTTGGTCAGGACCCAGCGCACCTCGTCGTCCAGGATCTCCGCCGCCGTGCCCGGGATGGAGTCCAGCCCGGCCTCCTTGGCGGCCGTCAGCCAGTCCCGTACGGACATCCCCGTGCGCGTGGCGCCGTTGACGACCTCCATCGGCGAGAACGCGTGCACGTGCATGCCCGGGACCCGCTCCTTCACCGCCCGCGCGATGTCGAAGTACGCCGTCCCCGGCAGGTCGGGGTGGATGCCGCCCTGCATGCACACCTCGACCGCACCCACGTCCCACGCCTGGGCGGCGCGGTCCGCGACCTGGTCCAGGGAGAGCGTGTACGCGTCGGCGTCGGTGCGGCGCTGGGCGAAGGCGCAGAAGCGGCAGCCGGTGTAGCAGACGTTCGTGAAGTTGATGTTCCGTGTGACGATGTAGGTGACCTCGTCGCCGACGACCGACTTGCGCAGGTCGTCCGCGATCCGGCACAGCGCGTCCAGCGCCGGCCCGTCCGCGTGCAGCAGGGCGAGCGCCTGCCCGTCGGTCAGCTTCGTCGGGTCGTCGGCGGCCTGCGCCAGCGCCGCCCGTACGTCCGTGTCGATGCGCTCCGGGACCATGCCGGGCGCCGCCGCCTCGCGCAGGGCCTCCCAGTCGCCGTAGACGTGGTCGAAGTCGTCGCGCCGGTCGCCGGTGCGGCCCTCGGTGTCGATGGTGGCGTGCAGGTCGGTGCGTCCGTACGCGGCGAAGCCCTCGTCGGGCTCCTGCCACGGCCGGCCCTCGACCTTCGCGGACTCGTCCGCGAGACCCGTCGCCGGATCGGCCAGTGCCCGTACGTGCGGCAGCAGCCGGGGGTCCAGCCACGGTTCGCCGCGCTGGAGGAACTCCGGGTAGATGGTGAGGCGCTCGCGCAGCTCGAAGCCGGCGGCGGCGGTGCGGGCGGCCAGCTCCTCGATGTGCGGCCAGGGGCGCTCGGGGTTGACGTGGTCGGGGGTCAGCGGCGAGACCCCGCCCCAGTCGTCGATGCCGGCGCCGATGAGGAGGGCGTACTCCTCGTCCACCAGGTTCGGCGGGGCCTGGATGCGGGCGCTCGGGCCCAGGATGTGGCGGGCGACGGCGATGGCGGCGGCCAGCTCCTCCAGCTCCGCGTCCGGCATTCCGCGCATGGCGGTGTCCGGCTTGGCGCGGAAGTTCTGGACGATGACCTCCTGGACGCCGTGATAGCTGCGCTGGACGCGGCGCAACTCGAAGAAGGCGTCGGCGCGTTCCTCGTAGGTTTCCCCGATCCCGATGAGGACGCCCGTGGTGAAGGGGACGTTCGAACGGCCGGCGTCCTCCAGGACGCGCAGCCGCACGGCCGGGTCCTTGTCGGGCGAGCCGTGGTGCGGGCCGCCGGGTTCGGACCACAGGCGGGTGGCGGTGGTCTCCAGCATCATGCCCATGGAGGGGGCGACGGGCTTGAGGCGCTGGAGGTCGGACCAGGTCATGACCCCGGGGTTGAGGTGGGGGAGCAGTCCGGTCTCCTCCAGCACCCGGATGGCCATGGCCCGTACGTAGGCCAGGGTGTCGTCGTAGCCGTGCGCGTCGAGCCATTCGCGGGCCTCGGGCCAGCGGTCCTCGGGGCGGTCGCCGAGGGTGAAGAGGGCCTCCTTGCAGCCCATCGCCGCACCCTCGCGGGCGATGTCGAGGACCTCGTCGGGGGACAGGTACATTCCGTGCCCGGCCCGGCGGAGCTTGCCCGGGACGGTGACGAAGGTGCAGTAGTGGCATTTGTCGCGGCAGAGCCGGGTCAGGGGGATGAAGACCTTGCGCGAATACGTGATGACGCCCGGGCGGCCGGCGGCGGCCAGCCCGGAGTCCCTTACCCGCGCGGCGGACGCGGAGAGGTCCTTGAGGGCGTCCCCGCGGGCCTGGAGGAGTACGGCCGCCTCGGTCGCGTCGAGCGCGACGCCGTCGCGGGCCCGCCGGAGCGCGCGGCGCATCGCGTTTTCGGTCGGAGCGTCACTCGGAGTGGTCATACGGTGAGCATACGATCCGGTGGTACATGCACGGGATGGCTCATCGCATCAGCTCACCGGCGTTGACCAGCAAGGACTGGCCGGTTATCGCCCGTGCCCGGTCGGAGGCGAGGAACACGGCGGCGTCGGCGACGTCCCCGTCGGTGGCGAGGTCCGGCAGCGCCATCCGCTCGGTGAGCCGGGCGTGCACCTCGGCCTCGGGAACGTTCTCGGTATGGGCGGTGAAGGTGACGAAGGCCTGGACCGGGGGGCCCCACATCCAGCCGGGGAGCACGGTGTTGACGCGGATGCGGTGGGGGCCCAGCTCGCGGGCCATGGAGTACATGGCCGAGGTCAGAGCCCCTTTGGAGGCGGCGTACGCGGCCTGCTGGACCTCGTTGGGGGCGGCCACGGCGGACTGCGTACCGATGATCACGACGGAGCCGCCGCCGGACTTGAGGGCGGGCAGGCAGGCCCGCGTCATGCGGAGGGTGCCGAGCAGGTTCACGTCCAGGATCTGCTGCCAGGTGCCGAAGTCGGCGTCCTGGAGGCCCCCGAAGGTGGAGTCCCAGGCGGCGACGTGCACCACGGCGTCCACGCCTCCGAAGCGCTCCCGCGCGAGCGCGGCGAGGGCCTCGCACTGGGCCTCGTCGGTGATGTCGGTCGGCAGGTACGCGGTGCGCGCGCCGTCGGGGTCGATCTCGGCGGCGGACTTGGCGAGGTTGGCCTCGGTGCGCGCCCCGAGCACGGCGTTGCCCCCGTCCCGGACGACGGCGGCGGCCACCTGGTGCCCGAGCCCGGCTCCGACGCCGGAGACGATGACGGTCTTCCCTCGCAGCAGCATGACGGCCCTCCAGGCGACGCATTGATCTGACGGGGCGTCAGGCTACGGCGCCCGGCAGGGCTTGTGAAGGGGCGGGGCGGTCCGGCCGGGGGGCCTTCCCGTGCGGCGTCCGGGCGGTCCGCGGTGCGCGTCAGGCGGCGCCCTGGGCCTGCTGGAGGAGCATCACCTGGAGTGCGATCACGTAGGGCGGGAAGGCGCGGTTCTCGTTGCGGCCCGCGCTTTGGACGAAGGTCGCGACGCAGTTCCCCGTACGGACCACCGTGTACCGGGTCACGTGCGGGCCGTCCTCGGTCGGGGCCGTGATCTGGAACTGGACCGCCTCGTCGCCCACGACCGGGGTGGCGGCGACGTCCACCGTGCCCTGGTAGAGCCGGCCCGGGCTCCGCTGCTCGTACGCCCGGCAGGTGGCCAGGCCGTCGCGGACCTGCGCGAACGCGGCACGGGCATCGGCGTCGTCGTACGAGGCGAGGACGGAGTGGGAGCCGTAGGCGTCGTCCTTCCAGTTGAAGGTCTGCTCGACGACGGCCGGCGGCCGGTCCGGCTGGTGCCGGGCGTTGGCGGCGTCGAGCAGGCGCGCGCAGGCCGGATCGGACGGCGGCTCGATCCCCGTGTCGGCCTTCCGGGGTTTGCGGACGGCCGCCGGGTTGGTGCCGTACGAGTCCCGGAGGTAGGCCTCCGGCACCACGGCCGACAGCAGCCGCGCGGGGGACAGCCGGCGGCCGGCCCCCGCCGGGGTGGCCGAGCCGGGCGCGGGGGCCGCGGCGGCCGAGGCCCCCGCGGGAGCCGAGGCCGCGGACGGGGGCGCGGTCGCGTCCGGCGCCGGGAGCCCGGGCCGCGCCGTGCAGCCGACGGCGGTCAGGGCGGCGGCCGCCGCGAGGGCGAGCAGGCCGGTGGTCCGTCGGGTGCGGCGCGTGCGCATGGAGCTGTCCCCAGGTGATGTGGTGGGTGCGATCAGGGGGAAGCTACCGGCTGCCACCCGCCCCCACCAGGGGGTTCCCGCCCACTGGGCACCGCCGCACGGTCCCCCGCCGGCCTCCGGGGGCCGGGCCCCGGAGGAAGCCCGGGAAGGGCCGTGCGTCGCCCGCGCCCGCCCCCGCATCCCGCTCCGGCGCCGAAACGGGCCCGCACTCTCGCGATCTGACGTGGCATCAGCTAGACCGGTCCCATGACGACAGGAGAGCAGGACCCCCAGCGGCAGGACCTCCAGCGGCAGGACCTCCAGGCGCAGGACGTCCCGCGGCGGGATGCCCAGCCACAGGACGCCCCGCCACAGGACGCCCGCGCCGACGACTACGCCGCGCTGGCGGCCGTCGGCCCCTACGGAGTCCGCCCGGGCCACGCGCTGATCACCATGGTGGAGCCGCACCCGGGACACGAGTTCGCGTACAACCGCTGGTACGAGGACGACCACTACTACGCCGGCGCCATGGCCATGCCCTGGATGTACGCGGGCCGCCGCTGGGTGGCCACCCGGGAGCTCCAGGAGATGCGCTACCCCGCGAAGTCGGCCGTGGCCCAGCCGGTCACCGCCGGGTGCTACATCTCGACGTACTGGGTCACCGAGGGCCGCTACGACGAGCACATGAAGTGGACCGTCGGCATCAACAAGCGCCTCAACCGGGACGGCCGGGTCTACCAGGACCGGACGCACGTGTTCACGGCCTTCCAGGACCACGAGGCGACCGTCTACCGCGACGGGGCCGCCGGACCGCGGGACTTCCACGCCCTCGACCACCCGTACGCCGGGCTCGTCGTCCAGGTCGTCGACGCCGACGGCCCCGAGCAGCGGGCGGAACTGCTGGAGTGGCTGCGCACGCGGGCCCTGCCGAAGCGGCTGCACGGCTCGCCCGCCGCGATGGTGACGGTCTTCCGGCCGACGCCGCTGCCGGGCGACCGGATGACGTACGTCAAGCAGGTCGAGGGGGTCGACACCCGCCTCACGCTGCTCTGGTTCCTGGAGGAGGACCCCCGGACCTGCTGGGACCGCTTCCAGGGGCTGGACGCGGAGGTCGCGGGGGCGGGGCTGGGGCGGGTGGAGCTGGTCGCGCCGTTCGTCCCGACGGTGCCGGGGACCGACCGGTACGTCGACCAGCTCCGCTAGGGGGGCTCCCCCGGGACCCCGCCGGTCAGCGGCTGGGGGCGGGTCGGGGGCTCGGGCCGTCTGGGGGCCGCGGCGGGCGTGCCGTACGCGGACATGGCCGAGCCCCCTCGGCCAGGACGGCGGGCCGGTCGAGAGGGCTCCAGACGGTGGTGCGGGTAGTGCGGGTGGTGCGTGTGCTGCGGGGTGGTGCTTGTAGTGCGGGTGGTGCGGGTGGTGCGTGTGGTGCTGGCCGTACTGAGGGGACGGTGGGGACAGGAGCCGTAACGTTCAGGCGAGGCGCCCGAAGCCGCCCTCGGTGACGTCCGTGACGAACGAGGTCCACGAGCCGGGCGCGAAGGTGAGGGACGGACCGTCCTGCACCTTCGAGTCGCGGACCGCGACGGCCTCCGTGACGGGGGACTTGACCTCGACGCAGGCGCCGTTGGCGGAATAGGAGGACTTGGTCCAGTTGTGCGTGGCGCCCTGGCGAATAGCCATGTTTCTCTCCGGTTCAGCGAGTAGTTCCCGTGTCGTGTCGACCACTTTTCCGGCCGACCTGATCGACGCTACCGGCAGCTCCTGAGAGGTGGACGGGCCATTCACCCGACCGAGTGGCATATTCCAGTCAGGCCTTCTGTGGCCGGGCAGCGACGGTGTACCGTACCGGCCCCTCCCTTGCCACGCACTCCGATTCATGCGGGTCTATTCGCCCTTGCCCGCATATTGGTTGATGATGCCGGAGATGAACTCCCGTGTCTGGTCCACGTTGAGGGCCTGGGCGCGCAAGTGCTCGTACATCACGCTGTACTTCTGCACGTCGTTGGCCTTCTCCAGGTACAGGTCGCTCGTCACGCCCTCGATGTAGACCACGGTCGAGTCGGACGCGTCCGGGAACTCCAGGATCGCGTACTGGCCGTTCACGCCGGGGTGCGCGCCCAGCGAGAACGGCATCACCTGCACGGTGACGTGCGGCTGGTCCGACTGCTCTATCAGGAACTCCAGCTGCCGGACCATCAGCTGGGCGTTGCCCACCTGCCGTCGCAGCGCGGCCTCGTCGATGACGGCCCACAGCCGCAGCGGCCCGAGTTCCGGGTTGTTGTTCTCGGTCTCGGAGAGCCGCTTCTGCCGGTGCATCCGGACCTGGACGCGCTTGTCCACGTCGGCGGGAGCCGTCTCCGGCCAGGCGCCGCGGACGAGTGCCTGGGCGTACTCGGTGGTCTGGAGCAGCCCCGGGATCACGAGCGGCTCGTACGTGCGCAGGCTGGCGGCATCCGTCTCCAGGCCGATGTAGACGCTGTACGGGATGTCGCCGAAGGCGTGCCACCAGCCCTGCTGCCGGGAGTCCTTGGCCATCTGCATGAGCGAGTCCACGAGCCGGCGGTCCTCCACCTCGTACACGTCGCAGAGGTCGCGGACGTCGCGCTGGCTGATGGAACGGCGGCCGTTCTCCAGCCGGCTGATCTTCGACTGGGAGACGAGCAGGCGCTCGGCGACCTGCTCGGCCGTCATGGCCTTGTCCTCGCGGAGCTTGCGCAACTCCATGCCCAGTCGGCGGCGTCGGACGGTGGGATTGACATTGGACGCCACGTGAACGGCACCTCCGCCTTCTTCTGTTGCTGTCTCTCTGCGTGTCTGATGTTGAGCAGACTGCCACCGAAGCGTGCGCTGCCGCTGGGGAACGGCCGGGAAAACAGACGCGCGGGCCATGGCACCGGTCCGGCGTGGCTGGAGCGGCACACTGCTCGCCGTGGCGCGAACCGGCGGTGCCGGAGCGCGGTCACGGCGCGGCTGTGCTGCCACACCGTTCTGGACGTCCATCACGGCATGCGCCACGAGTCCGCCCATGGGGTCGTGCCGGATCAGGTCCCGAAGCCGGGATCTGGACGACCGCCCCTCGTTGCCGGGGTACAGGTGCTTGCCGAGTCCGACCGCGTGGGCCAGTGCGGCAAGCGCCGCGGTCCGCGGGTCCGGCGGTACGCCGGTGCGGATCGCACTGTCGAGCCGGGCACGGATCTCCCGGCTGATCGTCGTGTCCGTCGCCTGGTAGCGAGTCGTCGGCAGCACCCCGCACATCTGTCCCGCGACGGCATGGACCATGCCGCAACGCTCCAGGTGAGCGAGGTAAATCTGGCGGAGCCCCAGCCGGGGTCCGCCAATCCAGTGGACAGCCCGAACCGGACTGCCGCGCCTGCGCAACAGTTCCAGTGCGGAGTCCAGAGTCGGATCTCCTGTCGGCCGTGGCATCACCACGGCGATACGATCCCCGTCAGGGGCTATCCGTCCTGCCAGAGCCAGCTCCACTAGCTGTGCCCCGGCCAGGCCGAGGTCGAGCGACTGCGGCTGCGCCGTGGTACCCGTGGCCGGGTCCAAGGCGAGCAGCAGAAGCTCCTCCGGAATTGTTCTGCGGCTCCTGCCCATCCATGCCTCCCCGCGTGGATGAGTGACAGGGTGACGCCTCTCACATTCATCTGTCGAGAGCGCCTGACCGCTTTGCGGGGGAACTCGCAACTATGTCGTTCTCGTCTAGCGCGGGGGCGATGCCCCCAGACGGGACACTGTTAGACATTCGGACAGCCGGACGTAGCGGCGATCGAGGAGGAACTGGTGGCGGGCGAGTCCCCCGACAAGTCGGTAGATGCAGGAGTGCCGGGGGCGGCGGAGTCCTCCGAGGAGCGTGATCCGAGGCTGTCGGTGTTCCGGCCGAGGGAGCCCGAGGACGCCTCGGGCGGCGCCGGTGACACCACCGCGGAGCGCGACCCGCTGCGCGAGGCCGTGGCGGCGTGGGTCGCCACCGCCGAGGATCCCGCTCGCTCCGACGGGCCGCCGAAGGCGGATTCGGCCACGGCGGAGGCGGCGCCCGGTGCCGCAGGTTCCGGTTCCGAATCCGGTTCCGGATCCGGACCCGCTGCCGAAGCGGAAGCGGAAGCCGGGTCCGATGCCGGTGCCGGTTCCTCCGAAGCCGAAGCCGAAGCCGAAGCCGAAGCCGAAGCCGAAGCCGAAGCCGAGTCTGGCTCCGGTGCGGGGCCGGATGCGGGTGCGGACGCGGCCGACGGCGGGTCCGGTGAAGGTGCGTCGGTCCGGCGCGTCGCCGAGGCGCCGAAGCCGTCCTCCGGGGCGGCGGCGGACGCCGAGCCCGCAGCCGAGCCCGACTCCGCGCCGCGGTCCCAGGCCGATGCCAAGTCCGAGCCCAAGTCCGTGGCTGAGCCTGTGTCCGAGCCGGACTCCGAGGCTGGGTCCGGCGCCGGGGCCGGATCCGGTGCCGCTGCTGCGGACAGTGAGCGCACTGCTGTGTTCCGTGCGGTGAAGCCGCCTGTTGGTGAGGGTTCCGGTTCTGCCGGTGAGCGGGGCGGTGAGGGGTCGCGCGTCGACTTCTTCCGGCGGCCTCAGCCGGTGGCCGGCCGGGACGGGGCCGAGGGTGGTCCGGGTGCGGCGAAGCCGTCCCCGGCGGAGTCCGGTGGGGACTCCGAGCGCACCGCTGTGTTCCGTGCAGTGGCTCCGCCCGCGACGCCCGCGTCGGCCAAGCCCGCCGTCACACCCCCCGTCAAGGATTCCGCTTCGGCCGACCGCCCGGGCGGCGGCGCGTCCGGAGCCGATTCGGCCGTCGCGGACAGTGAGCGCACCGCCGTGTTCCGCGCGGTCAAGCCCCCGGTCGCGCCGGCCCGGGACACCGCTGCCGCCGACCGGGCCGCGCCGCCGAAGGCCAGTACCTTCGTACCGCTGCGCACGGACGGGGCGCCGGCTCCGGCCGTGACCCCGAAGCCCGCGCCGAAGCCCACGCCGAAGCCCACGCCCGCGTACGAGTCGTCCGAGCGGACCACGCAGCAGCCGCTGCCGCCCAAGCCGCCGCTCGACATGCTCGCGGACCTCACCAACAACCCGCCCCCGCCGCCGAGCCCGCTGCGCACGGCGGTGCGGCGGGTCAAGATCTACGCGCCCGTCGTCGTGCTCCTGGCGATCGTCGTCTCGGTCGCGCAGCTGGTGCGCCCGCTGCCCGAGCCGACGCTCGTGATGACCGCGAAGTCCTCGTACACCTTCGAGGGCGCCAAGCCCCAGCTGCCCTGGCCGAGCGAGGGACAGGCGTACATGGCGGCCGCCGGCCTCGGCACGCTCGGCCAGTCCGGCGAGCAGAAGCCGGTGCCGATCGCGAGCGTCACCAAGTCGATGACGGCGTACATCATCCTGCGCGACCACCCCATCGCGAAGGGTGAGAAGGGCGCCGTGATCGACGTCGACAAGACGGCCGAGTCCGAGGGCAAGAAGAACAACTCCACGGACAACGAGTCCACCCTCGACACGGTCAAGGAGGGTGACAAGCTCACCGAGTACGACGCGATCGCCGCCCTCATGATCCCGTCGGCCAACAACATCGCCCGGCTGCTGGCGCGCTGGGACTCCGGTTCCCAGGAGGCGTTCGTCAAGAAGATGAACGACACCGCCAAGGACCTCGGGATGAAGAACACCACGTACACGGACCCCTCGGGCCTGGACGCGACCACGGTCAGCACCGCCGAGGACCAGGTCAAGCTGGGTCTGAAGCTGGTGGAGATCGAGACGCTGCTGGAGATCACCAAGAAGCCCAGCTGGCAGGACCCCTCGGGCAAGGTCTGGCGGAACTGGAACGGCCTGGTGCCGTTCAACGAGTCGCTCGGCATCAAGACCGGTACGACGACCAAGGCCGGCGGCAACCTCCTCTTCGCCGCCTACAAGGACGTCGGCAAGACGAGGCAGCTGATCGTCGGCGCCGTCCTCGGCCAGCACAAGCCGCCGATCATCGACAGCGTGCTCGCCGCGAGCAAGCAGCTGATGACCGCCACCCAGAAGTCCCTGAACGGGGCGCCCGTCGTGAAGAAGGGCGACGTCGTCGGGTACGTGGACGACGGGCTCGGCGGCAGTACGCCGGTCGTCGCCACCGCCGACGTCCAGGCCGTCGGCTGGGGCGCGCTGACCGTCGACATCGAGCTGGCGCAGGGCGAAGGCAGCAAGATCCCGCAGACGGCGAAGGCCGGCACCGAGATCGGCGTGCTGACGGTCGGCGAGGGCGCGAGCCAGGTGAAGGTGCCGGTGGCGCTGAAGAGCGACCTCGCCGCGCCGGGCATCGGCAGCAAGCTGACGCGCGTCGGCTGACGGCGGCGGCGAGCACGCGGACGGCGCCCCGGGCAACCCCGGGGTGCCGGGGCGCGTCTTGGGATCCAGGACGTGCGTACGGGCAGAGGACTGATGTGTGGGGGAGTGGGCAGTGACCACCGCTGAGCAGCAGGGACGGCGTCCGGCCGCCGCTGCGCCGGTGCCCGGCGGCGGCTCCGGGACGCCCGCGGACCCCGCCGCCGCGGAGCCCGCGGCCGCGCACCCCGCCGCGGACTCCGCCGCCCCGCCGGGGCCGGGCGGCCCGGCGGAGCCCGGCGGGCCGGGCCGGCGCGGCCTCGACTGGGCGCGCCGTCACCCGGTGGCGGTCGCCGCCGTCCTCGCCGGAGTGCTGCACGTCCTGTGGTTCTTCAGCTTCGCCAACAGCGGCGGCGACCTCGCCGCGCAGGACGCGTGGGCCGAGTTCGTCGGGCGCCACCCCGACTCGGCGTACAACCTCGCCTGGTACGGCGGCATGCACCCGGTCTCGTACAGCGTGGTCTCGCCGTACCTCATGCACGTGCTCGGCGTGCGCACCACGATGATGATCGCCGGTACGGTCTCGGCCGGGCTGCTCGCGCTGATACTGACCCGCTGCCGCGGTTCCGTGCGGGAGCCGTTGTGGCCCGCGCTCGCCGGGGTGTACGGGCTGCTCTGCAACGCGCTGTCCGGCCGGGTCACCTTCGGCCTCGGCGCGATGTTCGCGCTCGCCGCGGTCGCCGCCGTGTTCTGCTGGCCCCGCAAGTGGTCGCGGCGCCGCTGGGCGAAGGCCGCCGTGGCGGCCCCGCTGGCGGGGCTGGCCACCGCCTCCAGCCCGGTCGCCGGGCTGTTCCTGGGGGTGGTGGCGGCCGCGCTGTTCCTGACCCGGCGGCGCCCGGGCGCGTACGCGCTGGGGCTGGCGCCGGTGGCCGTGGTCGGGCTGTCGGCGTGGCTGTTCCCGTTCTCCGGGACGCAGCCGATGCGGCTGGGCTCGGCCTGGCTGCCGTTCGTGTTCGCGGTGGCCGTGTGCGTGCTCGTGCCGAGGCGCTGGAAGACGGTGCGCGTCGCGGCCGCCGTGTACGCGTTGGGCACCTTCCTGACCTGGGCGGTCGACTCCCAGGTCGGTTCCAACGTCACCCGCATGATCATGCTGTTCGGTGGCGCCGTGCTGCTCGCGGCCCTCCCGTCCTACGTGCCGCGCTCGCGGCGCTGGTACGCGGTGCTGCTGGCCTTCGCCGGGCTGACCGTCTGGATCACCACCAACAGCGTCACGGACATCATCCGCACCACCCCGCTGGCCGCCTGGAACCGGGAGCTGGCCCCGCTCGTCGACCGGCTGGAGAAGGCGGGCGCCGACCGCGGCCGGGTCGAGGTGGTCCCGGCGAGCAGCCACCGCGAGTCGTCGGCGTTCCCCTCGTACGTGAACCTCGCGCGCGGCTGGAACCGGCAGGCCGACCTGGAGCGCAACCCGCTCTTCTACGACGGCACCCTCACCGACGTGACCTACCGGGAGTGGCTGGACCGCTGGGCCGTGCACTACGTGGTGCTGCCCGCCGACCGGCCCGACGAGGGCGGCAGGGACGAGGCGCGGCTGGTGCGCGCGGGCCTTCCGTACCTCCAGCAGGTGTGGGGCGACGCGAACTGGCAGCTGTTCAAGGTCCACGCGCCGACCGACCTGGTGTCCGGTCCGGCGGGGGTGGTGCGGGCGGGCGCCGACCAGCTCGTCGTGAACGTACGGCAGGCGGGGCGGGTGCTGGTGCGCGTCCCGCACTCGCCGTGGCTGGGGCTGGTGGGCGGGGACGGCAAGGCCGTGATGCCGCCGCAGGAGACCTTCGCCTCGAAGGCGCGGGGTGGCGGTACGGGACTGGCGAAGGAGTACGCGAACACCGCCGGGTGCCTGTTCAAGGCGGCTCCGGACGCCTCGGGCGACGTGTGGACGGAGCTGCTGGCACCGGGGCCGGGGGAGTACCGGGTGACGGCCAAGTACCAGCTGCCCCGGGGCACGCCGTGCCCGGACGAGCTCGTACAGAAGGCCCTGGGACACCCGGCCCCGCCGCGCGGGCCGTGATTCCGGCGGGCGGGACCTGATTCCGGCCGGGGGGACCTGATTCCGGCGGGCGGGACCTGATTTCGGCGGGCCGGGGCGGAGCCATGGGCGGCACGCCTTGATCCGGAATTCTTTGCTTCCGGCCCGGGTGCGTCGGCCGCTATATGTGCATACGATCCCAGTAGTCCGATTGGGTACTTCCCGAGGGAGTTGACGACGGGATGAGCAAAGAGCAGATGCAGGACGTCCAGGCCGCCATGGCGAAGGCGCAGGAGCAGCTCCAGGTGCCGCGGGCGCAGGGCCACGGCTTCGAGGGCCCGCTGCGGAGCAAGGTCAAGGGCGGAGCGCACACGAAGGCGGCCCTGAAGCGGGCCGGCACTCCGCAGGGTGACCGCATCGGCGAGCGCAGCCGGGGACTGAGCTGACGCCGCCCCCGTAGCCGGCCCGTCCCCGCGACGGCGTGACGGCGTGGCCCTCCCGGATCCGGCCCGGGAGGGCTTTCGTACGCCGTGACGCCATCCACCCCACCCGCAGACCGACCAGCTGACCCCGCCCCGGCGACTCCCGCTCCCGGGGGGGAGGTGCGCGGCGCCGACACGACACCGGCTACTGTCCACCGGTCGGGGCACCCGACGTACCGAGCCGCTGGAGGTGTGGTGAAGGTCCCCGCAGAACTCGTCGGTTCCGGCGTCACACGCACCGCCTTCGACTACCAGGTCCGGATCGGTTTCACGGCCTACGGACCCGACGGCCGGATCCGCCTCGACGGCGAACTCGTCATCGAGAGCCCGATCACCGTCACCGGTACCTCCGGTACCCGAACCGTCCTCACACCGGGAACGGGAACGGCGCTGGCACCGCTCCTCGGCCTGTTCACCAGGACCGTCACCCAAGCCGAGGTCACCGGGCTCGGCACCCTGCACCTCGGCTTCGACGACGGCACCCGGCTCCGCGTCGACCCGGATCCCGACTACGAGTCCTGGAGCCTCACCGGCTCGGGATTCGAACCCGTCATGGTCGGCCCGGACGGCGAAACCGGCTGGCAGCACTGACCACTCCACCGCGTCACTCCGGGGACCTGGACATGACGAGGCCCCCCCGTTCGAAGGAACGGGGGGGCCTCGTCCATGCTCTGACCTGCTATCCGGTCAGTGCCCTCGGCAGGATTCGAACCTGCGACACCGGCTTTAGGAGAGCCGTGCTCTATCCCCTGAGCTACGAAGGCGACGGGGGCTTGTCGGAAACGTTGCCGGAAACCCCAGAGGGATCGCGCGAGCTGCTTCGACAAACATGCTGGTCAGATTGACGTGAGTACACCCAGGTGGAGATGTCCTCGCGGACACTTTCCCGGACACACGCTTGGGAGCCGTCTGACCGCTGACAGCCTAGCGGATCGTGCTGGGAGTGGTCGCATGGATTGTCGTGGGAGCGGGCCTGAGGCGAAGGCATCGTCGTGACCTGGGGTTTCTGAGCGTCTGGGGTGGTGGGTGGGGAGGCCGGGGGTGCTGCACGGGTGTGGGCAGGCTGCTGGAGCGTCCGTTCTGTTCCGCTTGCCATGGATGGGGCCTTTTTAACGGAGCGACGGCCGCGCCTTGGGGTGGGCGCGGCCGTCGTGGGGTCGAGGAGTGTCAGGCGATGCGGAGGACCTGTTGGGCGTTGATGCGGGCCTGGAGGTGGATCTGGTGGCTGGTGGCGTTCTGGGAGAGGGCGAAGCCGAGGACGAAGATCTTCTGGCGATCCACGCCGTAGGCAATCATGCGGCGATTCCAGAGGCTCTGGTCGAATTGGCTGTGTACGGACTCGGAGTCGGCGCGGTAGGGGTAGAGGAGCTGGTGGGTGAGGCTGGCCTCGGGGATCTGCTGAAGGTATTCGGCTCGGTGGAAGCCGCGTTCGCTGTCGCTCTTGATGCGCTTGCCGGTGTCGACGCAGCGCAGGGTCCGGTCGGCAGGGGTGGTGGTGATGCCGACGGGGACGCGGTAGTCGTGGTCGCCGTGGCGGCAGGGGATCTTGAGGACGTGGTACCAGCGGCTCTTGGCGGCTCCCGCACGGTGCTCGAGCTTGGTGATGGGGAGGGGTTCGAGGATGCGGGTGCCGTCGTCGATGCGGATGCTCTCGGCGATGCGGCCTTGGTCGCACCAGAGCTCGTGACCGCTTCGGCAGGGGCTGATGCGTTCGTAGAAGACGGGGGCGACGGATCCGTGCTGCTTGTTGATGGCCAATAGGCCGGCCCGGGCGAGGGCGTCGCGGTGGACACCGCGGAAGGCTCCGTCGTAGACGACGCCCATGCAGTGGGGCAGTGCGTCCTTCAGCACGCGGAACTGGCGTACGGCGATGGCTGCTTCGTCTTCGTACTCGCCGCCGGCGACGTGGGCGAAGCTGAGGATGACGCGGGTCCAGTAGCCGGTGTCGCGGCCGGAGGCGAAGAACCACTTGGTGCCGCGTACCCGCCGCTTCTCCTTCTCTCCGTTCTCGTAGTAGATGCGGGCGGCCGGGTCGACGCGGTGGTTTCGGATCAGGCCGGTGTCCTCGTCCGCGATCTCCACGGCGCGCGCTTTGGAGGGTGCCTTGGGGACGGTGGCGTCGCCGACGAGGAGCTGTCGGCGTTCGGGTCGGCTCCATACCTTGGGCGTGTCCGAGGGGAACAGCCCTTGGCTCAGGGCTTGCTGGGCGGCATACCTGCGGAACGCTTCCTCGAGTGCGTCAGCGGCCGGTACGAGGAGGTTGTTCAGGGCGTCCTGGTACTGCCCGCGGGAAGGTGCGGTGAGGGGCAGGGCTGCCGCTGCCCTGCGGCCCAGGTGGCGGCGGATGCTCGCCCGTACGCTGCGCCAGTCCTGGGGAGAGGCGAGGAGTCCTGTGGTGGAACGCTTGGACTTCGTCACCGGGGTGAGGGCGGCCATGATCAGGTAGACGATGCCCGGGTACTCGCGGGGGCAGCCGACGACGTTCGGCGGGGGTAGGAGTTCCGCCATCTCGTAGAGGAGCGGGTAGTCGAGGCAGTCGCGGACGCGCTCCGCGATGCTGCGCTGGTCCTGGTCGGTGAGCTGGCGTTTGCGGTTCGGGCGTTCGGGGTGGGGCTTGGGGGTTCCGAAGACGTCGTCAGGCACGGGCCGGGCCCCCGTCGGTGTAGGCGGGGTCGGTCTGCCAGTCGTAGCCGACGATGGAGGCGGCCCTGTCCAGGGATCGGAGCCCGAGCCTTCGAGCGGATTCCTCGATGCGGCCGGTCACTTCGAAGGTCTCGACGGCGGCACGGGTGGTGACGGAAGCCGGGGTGACGTCGGGTTCCCCGTCAAGGCCGATCCTGCGCAGCAGATCGCGGAGCGCGACACACGTGCGCGATTGCAGGGCCGGATCGGGTGCCGGGGTACAGGACACCGCGAGGCGCGCGGTGGTCTTGTCCGGGTGCTGAGCGAGGACGTGGCGGGCTCGATCGGCCAGTACGTGGCGGCTCCAGGCGTCCAGCCGGCACCAGCGGGGGTCGTATTTGCGCGCTCCGTGCATCCAGACGCGGCTGTGCGGCAGGTCGAGGTCGGCCACGACGCTGTGCCCGATCTCGCCGCTGTGCCCGCCGGCCAGGGCGAGGGCGGCCGCGGCTGCGTGCCGGGTCGGCCGGGCCGCGTATGCGGCGTGGTGGCGCAGCAGTACGGCCTCGTCTTCGGTGAGAGGGCGGGAACCTTCGTAGGTGCGGGCGGGCAGGACGATGTTGCGTGTCGGATCCTGGTCGCTCAGGCCGAGCTCGTGCAGGGTGCGGAAGGCGGTTCGCAAGACGCTTCGGCGGACTCGGCGGGTAGCCACCGCCGAGTCCGAGACGTGGCCGTGGCGGCTCCGGCCCTTGGCGTTCACGAAGTCCTCGGCGATGCCATCGGTGACGTCCGAGATGAGCAGTACGCCTCGCGCAGTGGCGTTCCGTCCGAACCTCTTGATGAGGAGACCGAACTTGTCGAAGGTCTGCTCGGACATCTCGTCGAGGGCGGTCATCTCCCGCCATGCGTCGATGACGAGGTCGATGGCATGGATGAGAGACAGGTCGCTTCCCATGATGACGGTCCTCCGGAGGGTCGGGGAGAGCAGTTCGACCCCTCCCCCGACCCTCTGACTGGGAAGATTCGAATGATTCATTATGTTCCGTACTTGCACCATTACGGTGGGCATGTGTGATCTCCGCTGCAACCCGGCGTGGGCGAATGGATGAGGACGCGCCGAAGAGACCCCGGGCAGGACGGCCCGGGGCGTCGCTCGGTGCGGCGGGGCGAGCCGGCCTGGCTAGGCGCGGGCCGCCGGCCCTCGGAGCGAGCTCACGAGGGTCCCGTAAGCCCGCATGGCCGCTACGAAGGTGTCGTCGGGTAGCGCCATGGTCTCTTCGGCGGAGCTGAGGAACAGGCCTGATGCCGGAGCGGCGGGGGGCGGGGGTGTGGGGATGGAGCCCGGGAGGCGGACCAGTCCGTCCTTGGCGACGTGGACGATCAGGGCGTAGTCGAGCCAGTCCACCAGATAGAGCCCGCGTTCGGGCGCCGCTGCGGGCAGCCCTTGGCCGAGCTCTTCGGCGAGCGTGGTCCTCTGCCGCGGCCCTTGTCGCAGGAGGCGCTTGGCGGCCTTGGTGAACCAGGCGGACTGCCAGTGGTCATGCAGGAAGAGGCGAGCGCGGGCGGAGTCCTCCGCCCGGAGCCGCGTCAACTGAAAGCCGGCATCGGTGACCGAAAGGGCTCCGTGGTGCGTCTCCAGCAGGCCGGCTTGACGAAGAAAGCCCTGCGAGGAGGAGATGTTGGAGGCGCTGAGCCCCACCTTGGTGGCGATCTCTGAGACCGGGATGGCCAGGCGGTCGTCGCCGCCCAGTTCGGCGACGGCGTCGACCACCTTCAGCTGCCGCAGGGTGGCCATTCCGCCGGTGGGCATGATGATGCGGACTTTGTCTGCGGCACTCATCGAACACCCCCGTGGGGGTACTGGAGCGCCTGACTGCTGCTGGCCTGTAGGGGCCAGTGGTGCATGAATGCGTCAGATAACATGGCGTGGGCCCTCATTTATGATCAAGTGCTGAATGCACAAAATTCCCGAGGGCCGGGTGGGCCGCTACTCCATGGCCTAGCCTGGAGGCGGCGCGTGGGCCCTCAGCTGACGTGTCACGGCGTCGCCAGGGTCTTCCCACCCGGGCGGCGCCTTTTTCTGTTTGGAAGATGGCGATCTCTACGTGCGCGGCTCCTTGCTGACCAGTCGGTAGAGTCCGCGGCCGACAATGAGGACCTTCCCCTTGGCCCGCATGTGGCTGGCGCAGTTGGTGATCTGCCGAGGTGTCGCGTCCGGACGCTCCAGCTGGGCATGGGCGACGATCTTGGAGGTCGGTGTATCCAGGCCGTCCGCGAGCGCTTCGAGGACCAGCTCTGTGAGGGACTTCTGCTCCGTGTCGACGCCGGAGGCCGGCCGCCCCGCCGCCTGATGTGGCACACCGGAGTCGCGGGCGTCGGAGCCGGAGCTCTGCGGGTCCGCGGGATTCGGGCGTTCACCTGGATCCGTCGGTGGATGTGAGGGCTGCTTCGCCCCCAAGAACTCCTCGGCCTGGCGAACCGTGTCGCTCACGGCCGACAGTCGTACGTCGGCCGCCAGGAGGGATCGCTCCGCTTCTTCGAAGCGACGTTGGAGGTCGGCCATCTCTTGTCGCACCTCGGCCAACACGCCAGTCGCGATGACCCATTTGGCGTGTTCCCCGGCCTGGATCTCGCGAAGGTGTTCAACGAGAGGGTGCGCGGACCCCGCTCCTGTTGTGGTCATGCTCCGCTCCCCTCGGATGATCCACCCACAAGCTAGCGAGCCTTCGCCCGCTCCGCAGGCAAATGCATAGATGCGAGCGTGCAGATTCTCTGGGGGTGGGTGCAACTCCGCTGTAAGTGAGTCGTGTTGGAGGCCATGTCTCTTATGACTTGCATGATGTCTCCGGTCTCGGTGCATCTGAGAACGCTTGCCGGAGTGGCGCATCGGGCGCGCGTAGTAGCCGAGTGGCGCGTGAGGGACCGGGTGGTGTCGTCGCCCGCCACCACGGAGCGCTGCCGAAACCCTGGAATGTGCCGCACGGACGGCTCATGGACCCTTACGCTGTTCCGTACTTGCAACACGCAAGAGGTCTCCGTTGCGGGATCCGAGACAAGGGAAGGGTCGGCCCCATGGGTACGTGGGATGATCTCGGCATGCCCCGGAGCAGCAACGACAAGCAGCCGCGCGACTACGTCGTGGACGGCGCTTGGCCCAATGCCGCTCTCGCTCCTGATGCTCCGGTCAGTGCCTACTACGGCCAGTCCCTCTCCCGGAACCTCGCGCGGGCCATGTCCTCCACCGGACATACGCTGCGCAGCCTCGCGGTAGCTACCGGCCTGACCCATTCGACGATCAGCAGGGTGCTCAACGGCAGGGTCATGCCGGACTCGGGCACGCTCGCCCGCTTGGAAGCGTCCTTCGGTTTCCAGATCTGGCCCGGGCCGGCGGCGCTGCCGCCCGCGCCGCCCGAGTCCTGAGATCGCCGACTACCCACCCGTTCGGTCCGCCCGGAGTGCGTCGCGCTCCCGACGGGCCATTCTTTTTCTTGTGGGTATGTATGCACCAGAGGTGCGGCGGCGTGTGGTGTATCTCGTGTGCTTCGACGACCTTCACCGGATGGGCCTTGTCCAGTACTCGCCGGGGCTCATGAGCCTCCCCATGGGCGCGTGTGCCCCGGGTGAGTCGTACAGAGCGGCTGCATGCCGACTCGCTGCCGGCTTGGCTTTCCGGTTCGGCGGCACGGTGGCCCGGCTGGATGGCGTGTCGCCCGGTGACGGCGCACATCGGAAGGCACGTCTGTTCACGATGCACGTCGAAGGCGACCCCGGGCCATCACAGTTGTGGCTTCCGTGGCGCCAGGCGCTCGGGGAAGTGGCGCACCTCGGAATCCCGGAGTTCGAGCCGTTCCTGGAGGGCTACCTCGAAGGCTGGATCCCGGACGGCTGGATCACGCTCACCTCGGATCGGCGGAACTGACCGGGTGGGGCTTCCTCGCCGCTGATGCCACGGCGAGCACCGTCGCGAGCAACGAAGTGGCGACGAGGGCTGCGAAGAGCGGGGAGTGCCCGCCGAACTGCGTGGCGAAGGCGGCTCCGGCCCAGGGAGCGAGGGCTGCGGCGATGTGGGTGGGTGCGCCGAGAAGCCCTGAGAGGCGGCCGTAGTGCGTGGTGCCCCAGCGGTCGGTGACCGCGGTGGCCTGTAGGAGCGTGAGGTTGCCGCGGACGACTCCGGCGAGGATCGCGAGGGCGATCAGGAGCGGCATGGGGCCTGGGGTGAAGGCCAGTGATGCCGCGGTCGCACCGCCGAGGGCGATCAGGGTGGCGGTGCGGGCCGTGACCGAGGTGCGGGTCGCGAGGGCCGAGTAGAGGGTGCGGCCGAGGGTCTGGCCTGCCCCGCCGAGCCCCAGAGCCCAGGCGGCTTGCGAGGCTGTGGCTCCTCGTTCGGTGAGGAGCGGGATGAGGCCCATCACGACGGCGTACATGGCGAAGCCCGAGAGGGTGAAGGCCACGGCCAGCAGGATGAAGGGGCGGCTGCGGGGTATGGGTGTGGTGCCGTCAGTGGTGGGAGCTTGCGGTGGGGCGGCCGGCCAGGGGGCGCGCAGGGCCAGGGCGTGGGCGGGGATCGTGACGGCGGCGAGGGTCGCCGCGAGGACGGCGTACGTGGCGCGCCAGCTCAGGTGCTCCGCGATGACTGCCGTGAGCGGTGCGAAGACGGTGGAGGCGAGGCCGCCGGCGAGGGTGACGATGGTCAGGGCGCGGATGCGGTCCGGGCCCCACCAGCGGGTGAGGGCGGCGAAGGCGGGCGGGTAGAAGGTGGCGGCCATGGTCAAGCCTGCGAGCACCCAACCCAGTGTGAAGACGGCCAGGTTGGGGGCGGTCGCGATCACGAGGAGTGCGAGGGTGCCGAGGACGGAGCCCGCGGTCATCACCGTGCGCGGCCCTCGGTGGCCCAGGCCATCACGGCGATCCAGAGCCACACCGCCTCCGCGCCCTCCTCCATCTCCCAGAAGGCAGCCCTCGGCGCCCTGACCGCCGACCTCACCACCGAGCTGGAACGCCGGCGACTGGAACTGGACGACCGCCGCCTGACCACCATCAAGGCGCTCGTGGACATCCCGGGCATCGACGTCGACGGCGACCCGACCGGCGCGTTCTTCCTCCTCGCCGACATCTCGGGCACCTACGGCCGCACCCTGGCGGGCCAGACCATCACCTCGGCCGAGGTCTTCGCGGAACTCCTCCTCGCGGAGGCCAACGTCGCGGTCGTCCCAGGCGCCGACTTCGCGGCCCCCAACCACGTCCGTATCTCCTACACGGTCCCGCCGGCCCGCCTGGCGGAGGCACTGACCCGAGTCGCGGACTTCGTTGCGCGACTCGGAAGAGATGTCGGGTAGGCCCGAGTCAGGGCCAGGGAGTCTCCTCGACCTCGCCTGCCATGCCGCGGATCTTCGATAGGTTCTGATGCGGTCCGCGATAGCCCAGTGACTCGAGGACCAGCAGGGACAGGTAGTGGCGGGCAAGTACCCACACCTCCGTGACGAGGCCGGGTATCCGGTAGAGCTCCCTCTGGTCCTCCTCCGGGTGGACCATGTAGTTGCGGATCTTCATCACCACGGAGGGCCCGTCCCAGACCTGTCCGGTCCGTCGGCGCATCTCGTCGGCGAAGGCGGCCATCGCGGGCAGATGGTTGCGGTCGATGGAGACTGCGACGTTGATTTCCCCGAGAACCTTCCGCAGCTTCGCGTGGGCAGGCCACAGGCGGGTGTTCTTGTACTCCGCGCGGGTGAGAACACCACGGACGAACAGACGCTGCCACATGGCATGCTCCAGTCCGGCAGCGGCGATCATCACGCGCTGCTCCACGAATCCCTGGTCACGCATGGCCGTGATCGCGTAGCTGATCTGCAGCTTCAGCGGTTCCGCGATCACGGGATCGGCCATCACCGGGACGAGCCCGTCAAGGAACCTGCCGAGGGCTTCGATGTCCCACGAGTCCCACCAGCCGGAGGAGTGCCTCCGCGCCGGATCGCAGTGCAGGGCACCCCAGGACTCCCAGACGGCCTGCCCGTCAGCTCCGAGGCCGACAGGGAGGAGCGGAGCGGTCCAGCGGCCAAGCGAGAACGACATGCCGAGGTGCAGGGCTGTGAGAAGGTGCGTGGCCTCACTGGCGGTGAATCGCCGTCCGTCCGCACGGCTGATCTCCATCACATGCGTCATCGCGTAGAGCCGGGTCTTGAGGAGTCCTTCCCAGACAGCGCGGTGGTCAGGGCGTACGTCCAGCACGATCTTCCAGCCGTCGACCTCGTGGGACCAGCGGCCCCCGGACCAGTACCGATCCGCACCCTCGATCCGGTCGGTCAGGTGATGCTGCCCGGTGAACCGGGGGAGGTTGAACCAGTGGACCGCGATCCGTGCCAGAGGGGCCTTGCTGTCTCCCAGGACGGCTCCGTTGATCCAGCCTTCGTCGAAATCGCGGACCCAGGCTTCCACCTCTGCCTCACCGTACGGCCGAGGAAGCCGCAGGACGGCTGTGTCCTGCGCGTACGGATGCGAGTTCGGCTCGGGGGTGACGCTCCAGTCGAGGCTGAGAACCGGTGAACACGCAAGGCTCACCTCACCGGGCACCTCTGTATCCCGCACACCGCTGACCTGCCCGCGGTGCAGACCGACCGGCTCGCCGACGTCGTTGAAGGGGTGGAACGGCTGGATGGGCGACAGAGCGGCGTCCCAAGGCGAATCGGACATGACTCTCTCCTGCCTTCGGGGTCTTCCGGCCCCCGGGAGACGCACATGACCGTGACGGAACAGTTCCAGCGCAACGCGGACGAACCTACCGACCCCGCTCGGCCGAACCCCGCCGACCAGCCCCCGCCCCTGGCCGATCTGGTACGGACCCGTCTGGGCGAGGCAGCACTCCCCGAGTCCGTGAAGGCGCTGCTGAAGGAGGCGCTGGGCGAGAACGAGACCCGTGGAACCTCCCCGGCCGGCCGCATCTACCTCGGTTCCCTCGCCGTCAACGGCTTCCGCGGCATCGGCCCTCGTGCCCGGCTGAGCCTCAGCCCCCGCCCGGGCGTCAACCTCGTCGTGGGCCGCAATGGCTCCGGCAAGTCCAGCCTCGCCGACGCCATCGAGGTCGGCTTCACCGGCACCCGGGCCCACCGGCCGGGCCAGGACGCCACGCGCGGCGGCCACTGGTACAACCTCCACAACGCCGACAGCCCCAAGATCGAGCTCAAGCTCGCGATCGAGGGCGACACCGGCAACAGCACCCTCACCCGCACCTGGACGAGCCAGGAGTTCGGCAGCTCCGAAGCGACCTTCAAGCGCCCGGGTCACGGGACCGTCCCCGTGGCCGAGGCCGGCTGGGACACGGCCCTCGCCGACCACCGGCCGTTCCTCTCGTACACCGACCTCGACCTCATGCTCACCGGCAAGCCGTCCGAGCGGTACGACGCGATCGCCACCATCCTCGGCATGGAGCTGCTCTCCACCGCGACCAACCGGCTGAGCGTGCGGGAGAAGGCCCTCGCTGCCGTCGCGAAGGAGACGAGGGAAGCCCTGCCCGGCCTGAAGGAAGCCCTCTACGCGCTGGAGGACGACGACCGTGCCGTACAGGCCCTGCTCGCCGTGGACACCCCGGGCGACCTGGACCTCGACTCCATCGACGCGCTCGTCGCCGGTCTCCCCCCGGCCGACGACAGCCGGCTCGCCGAGCTCCAGATCGAGGCCGGGGCACACGGGCCCGACCTGGCGGAGGTCGGGGAGGCCGTTCAGCGGCTGCGGAACGCCCTCGCCGATGTGGAGGGCCTGCACGGCACCGACGCCGAGAACGCCCGGCTGCGCGCCGATCTGCTGGAGAAGGCCCTCGCCCACGCCGACCGGCACCCCGACGACGACGTCTGCCCGACGTGCGGAGCGGAACGGGCCCTCGGACGGGAGTGGTACGACCGCGCCTCCCGACAGGTGGCGGAGCTGCGCCACGAGGCGAAGACCGCCGAGGATGCGCACGCAGCCGTCCGGACCGGCAAGCGGAACCTCCACAACCGCATCGAGAACCCCAAGCGGATCCCCGTTGCACTGGCCGACCCGTGGAAGGTGTGGACCGACTGCCGGCAGATCACCGACCCCGTCGAGCTCGCCCGGAGCGCCGAAGAGGCCGCCACGGTCCTCGTCGACGCCTGCGACACCGTCAGGACGCACGCGGCCCGCGAGCTGGAGGAGCGTGACGAGCGGTGGCGGGCGCTCGTCACCCGGCTTGCCGCCTGGGCGGACAAGGCGCGCGAGGTCGAACGGGACAAGTCGCTGCGGACCGACCTTGGCAAGGCGGTGAGATGGCTCAAGAGCCTCTCCACCGAGCTGCGGGAGCAGCGTATGGAGCGCTTCACCGACGCTACGCAGGGCATCTGGGAGCGCCTGCGGCAGGAGAGCAACGTCGACCTCACGGCCGTGAGCTTGAACGGCAGTGAGAAGGCGACCGTCCGCAAGCTCGTCATGGCGGCCTCCGTCGACGGCCAGGACGCCCCGGCGCTCGACGTCATGAGCCAGGGGGAGCTGCACTCCCTGGGGCTTGTCGGAAACGTTGCCGGAAACCCCAGAGGGATCGCGCGGGCTGCTTCGACAAACATGCTGGTCAGATTGACGTGAGTACACCCAGGTGGAGATGTCCTCGCGGACACTTTCCCGGACACACGCTTGGGAGCCGTCTGACCGCTGACAGCCTAGCGGATCGTGCTGGGAGTGGTCGCACGGATTGTCGTGGGAGCGGGCTTGAAGCGAAGCCATGGGCATGACCTGGGGTTTCTGAGGGTCTGGGGTGGTGGGTGGCGCGGCCGGGGGCGCTGCAGGGCTGTGGGCAGGCTCCTGGAGCGTCCGTTCTGTTCCGCTTGCCCCGGAGGGGTTGTAAATGGAGCGACGGCCGCGCCCTGGGGTGGGCGCGGCCGTCGTGGGGTCGAGGGGTGTCAGGCGATGCGGAGGGCTTGTTGGGCGTTGCGGCTGCCGGGTTCGCGCCGCCCACCTTCAAGGTCGCGCTGCCGGAATCGGAGGATGACCTACGGGCGGCAGGCGATCTTTTGGTGGACAGCTGCCGTCGGGCAGCGCTGCTGGGCGCCCCGCACGTTCGGATCTTCAGTTTCTATCGGGACGGAGAACCGGATCCCGAGCGAGCAGCCCGAATCGCCCGCCAGATTTTGGACGGGATTCGACTGCCGGTGCCACTTGTCGTGGAGACCGGCACCAGGACCAACACGCCAACCATGCGTCACCTCGTCACGTTCCTCGACGCGCTCGGCCGGGACGACGTGGGCATGCTGTGGGACCCGGGTAACAGCGTCTTCAGCGGCTGGGACCCCAAGCCCTTCCCGGCTGACTACGAACTCGGCAGGGACAGGATCCGCCATGTGCACGTGAAGGACCCCGACTCCACCAGGGGATACGTCCGGCTGGGCGACGGAGACCTGGACTGGCCCGCGATCCTGAGGCGGCTGGCCGAGGACGGCTACGCACGCTTCGTCAGTCTCGAGACTCACTGGCGTCACGGTCGGCAGCTTACCGCCGCCGAGCGCGACGAACCGTGGGGCGAGGCATTCTCCCGGGACGGCTACGCCGCCAGCGTCGAGTGCATGCAGCGCCTGCGCGGATGGGTGGACGAGATACTCCCAGAAGGTACGCGCTCATGGGTATGTCCGAGGTTCCACCGCTCGTCCTGCTCGGCGCCCAGCGCTCCGGTACTACCGCCCTGGCATCGGTGCTCGACTCCGCGTTCGACGCCGTCGACGGAGTCTTCACCATCAACGGAAAGCTTCCCTATCTGCTGCACCGGTGGTGCACAGAGGAAGATGTCCGGGCTCGACATCTACGGGTAGACGAAATACTCCATGCGCTGTCCCGCAAACCTCCGTACGGCCTGCGGAGCGTGGAGTGGCTGGCGACCACCGAACGGGTGCTACGAGCCGCCGCCCAGCAGGTCGCCGTCGGCGAGCTGACCGACGCGGTCGCGCTGCGCCGGGAGCTGATCCGGAGAACCTACTCCGGTGCCGCCCGTTTCGGTGAGAAGTACAACGAGTACCTCTTGGAACTCGACCAGCTCGAGCAGACCTTGCCAGAGGCACATTGGGCGTTGCTGGTGCGGCACCCGGCAGCGGCCGCTGCCTCCATGCTGCGCTGGTCCGGTGACCGTCCTTGGAGGCCGACGACCTGGGAGGCCGCGGCCACCCAGCTGCCGCCCCCTCCCCGAAACCGGACTGCGAAGGACCGTACGACCTCATGACCAAGGACGTCATCGCCCTCACCCCGCGGATGCCCGATCCGTGGGTGGTGCTCGCCGGCCTCCTCTCCGGGGGCCCCGACAAACTGGCGCGGTCGACAACATCGGCTGAGCAGGATCGTTTCAGCAAGACGGTAGGGCAGTGGGGCAGTCGGGTACACGGGGGTGGGTCGTCCATGACGTCATGGGACATCAAGCCGCAGGGCGTGCAGGGTCATCTGAAGACCGTCGGCGGGAATGCCGGCGAGCTCGAGACGGCTTTGAACGCGCTGCTCACAGCCATGTCGGAGGCGGCTCAGGCTGCGGGGACGGCGGTTCCGGGCTCGCAGTCGGGGATGACTCCGCAGGGCCCGCTGGCTCCGGGTGCGGCTCCGTCTCCCGGAGCGGCTTTCCTGGCGCCTCAGAAGGCGATGGGCCCGGTCGCGGCTGCGCTGGGCGAGTACCTGACCGCCCGCAAGCCGGAGTTCAAGTCGATGGCGGAGCGGATCGAGGCGTGCATCCGCGGTGCGGTTCTGGCGACGAACGAGTACCTGCAGGGCGATCTGGACCAGGCCAAGGAGGCGCAGGACGCGGCGCGGTCTGTGAATCTGGACCTGCTGCGTGAGAAGACGGGGGCCAAGCAGTGAGCGGGAACGCGCCGGTCGATCCGGCCGAGATACCGGTCTTCACGGGCGATCTGGCGACGCTGGACGAGAAGGTGAAGCTGATCTCGTCGGGCGGCGCCACCGTCTCGACGAAGGCCTCCGACGTCCACACGAGCTTCGGTGGTCTGCAGGCGTTCTACCAGGCGCCGGAGGCGGACCAGCTGTTCGCGACGACGAAGCCGGTCCAGGACCTGGGTCTCAAGCTCAGCTCCGACATGTGCACGATCGCCAGCGCCCTGGGCACCTACTCGCGTGACGCTGCCCCGATCGTCAAGAAGCTGGAGAACCTGAAGGCGGAAGCGCAGGCGTTCCGCACGAAGACGGACAAGGACGAGAAGTGGCGTGAGGACGGCGATCTGATCGACGAGAACCTCGAACGCCGCAACAAGATCGCCGAGGTGTGGGAGCAGTTCCACGAGGTGGAACGGGCCGCTCACGCGAAGATCGTCGCACTGGTCAACGGCAAGCCCCTGCGGGTCAACGACGGCTCCAACGCCCCGGACATGTACGGGTATGACGCGCAGGCGCTCAAGCAGGCGAAGTCCCTGCCGTGGGGTGACGCGGTGGAGGAGTCGATCCCCGGCTGGCAGATCTGGGAACACGCCTGGGAGTTCGGCAAGGGCTTCGTCGTCGACGGCGTGTGGGCAACCCTCAAGGGCCTGGGCGGCCTGGTCGGCCTCCAGGGCTGGGACGTGTTCAAGCAGTCCTGGACCGGCCTGGCCAAGCTGGGCACCGGCCTGGGGATCGCCATGATCCCGGGTGTGGGACCGCTCTTCATGGCGGCCCCCGACGACAAGCTGCCCTCCTGGCTGCGTGACTCGCGCACCGCGATGAAGGAGACGGGCAAGGCGCTCCTGGCGTGGGACCAGTGGGGTTCGAACCCGGGGCGTGCGGCGGGTGCCGTCACCTTCAACGTGGTGACCACGGTGTTCACCGGTGGCGCGGGCGGCGCGGCGTCCGGGGCGGGCAAGGCCGGCGCGGTCGCCAAGACCCTGTCGTTCGCGGGCAAGGCCGGCCGGGCGATCGACCCGATGACGTACATCTTCAAGGGCGCGGGCGCCGGCTTCTCGAAGATCGGCGATGTCATGGCCGGTCTGAAGGGCATGGGCAGGTTCGAGGCCCCGAGCATCAACCTGGACGGAGCGATCGCCCTCCCCGACGGCGCCATCATGCTCCCCGACGGCGCAATCCACCTCCCGTCGGGCTCGGCCGTCCCCGACGGCGCGATCAAGCTCACCGACGGCACCATCAAACTCCCCGCGGGCACCACGACCTTCCCGCCCGGCACGGTCAAACTGCCGGACGGCACCTCGCGGTTCATGGACATCGAGGGCAACATCTACAAGGCCGACGGCTCACTCGCGCAGACCGGAAAGGCCGCCAAACACGAACCCTCGCCGGACACAGGCGCGGACGCGGACGTGCCCCGGGCCGACGCCCCGAAGGTCGACTCCCCCGCCACGGCCAAGGTCCCCGAACTCGAACTGGCCGGCGTCGGCGCCCGCAGCGCCGACAACAGCATCCACCTCGGCTCGAACATCTCCGACCCCGTCCACACACTGGACAACGGCGCCCACGGCGCCGACCACACCCCGACGGGCCGCGCCGGCGACCACACCACCCCCGGCGGCCACGCCCCGGACAACATGCCCCGGGGCGACCTGAACAACCCCGGCGGCGCCCCGCGCCCGGACACCCCGGGCGGAGGCGGCGCCCGCCCGGACGTCCCGGGCACGGGCGGCACGCACCCAGACGGCCCCGGCGCGACGACGGGCCGGACCGATGGTCCTTCTGGTTCAGGTCACGGCGATGGACCCTCCGCAGGGGGGCATGACCCTTCGGCCGGTCCGCACCCGGCGGCCCCGGGGTCGGACGCTCTCGACAATGCCGCACGTGCAGATCGCGCGGCTGCGGACGCCGCACGTGTCGATGAGGCCATGCAACGAGCTGTGAGGCACCCCGAATTCATGCTGGACGGCCCGAACCCATACGGCCCGCGCGGCCGGCTCGAACTGGAGCAGATCGAAGAAATTCAGGTCTACCGAGCCAATCAGGAGCCCGGGTACTTCGATCAGTACTACCAGAATCAGGGCCACCGCAGGCGCCTGTCAGTGAAGGACGAGAGCGGGTTCACCCCGCCGCAGCTCACCCGGATTTCGAAAGACCAGCCCTGGATCCAGGCCAAGGATGCTCCGCAGGCGCCCGAGCCGTGGTACCTCGACCCGGACTACATTCCGGTGGGGCGCAACACCGTCTCTGATTCGGCCCGGCTGAATGTACTTGACGCAGCCGCAAAGAAGCGTCATTTTGCCGTAACTTGGGACAATGTCGTTGAAAAGTGGAAGAGCCTGACGGGTGACGCCCATTCCCGTCACGGCACCCACGAAACGGCGGCGGAGTGGGGAGAGGCGCGAGGCGCGTACAAAGAATCCCACTCGAACATGATCGACAAGACCGAGAAATTCGGCGAAACAGCAGCCGAGCACCACTACATTGCCGAGAACCACAAGGGCTTCGACAAGGAAACACTCCTCGGCCCGAAGAACGGAAACGACCAGTTCGACCAGGTGTGGACCCACGAGGACGGTCGGGTCGTCGTCATCGAGGCCAAGAGCAGCGTCGATGCTGATCTTGGTAAGCGCGACCTCCCACCCCCCAAGCGCAGGTCAGTTTCACAGGGCAGTAGAGAATACTTCTTCGACATCCTCAAGGTCATGCAGAAGCGGGGAGAAACGGACTTGGTGGAGGCCATAGAAAGGGCCATTGAAGCCAACAAACTCGACTACGTAGTCGTCAAGGGAGAGAAGAACGCAGGTCGGTACACTGGCCTTCAGTACCGGCGATTCGACATCAGCAAGGGGACTCTTCCGTGACTGTGACCGTTGCCAGCCACCTAGTGGGCGGGCCAGAAGCGGCTGAATTTGCGGCGCGGTTGAGCGCCGGTGTCGCTCGCCGCATCGACCGCCTCGAGGAATCGGCGGACGCGATCGACTTCGCGTTCAGCACCGCTGTCCTCGCCCTCCAGGCCCACTGCGTGGCCGAACCGGAAGCCGACACCCTGGAGTCGTGGCAAGCCACCGTCAACGCGATGCAGTTGGGCTCGGCGCTGTTCGCCGCGACAGGCACGAGCGAGGGCACCGTGGAGTGCTTCATCGACGGAAGGATGCGCACGATCAAGGCGATCGGCCCCCAGCCGTACGCCGATGCGGGCAACTGGCTCCTCGCTTTCTGGCTGGCCGTCATCTGCCGTGAGCAGCGCCGGATGACCGAGCTGTGCGAGATCCCGCTGGAACGGCTGCGTTCGCCGGAAGACGAGTACGAGGAGCTCTTCTACCACTGGGTGGACGTCCAGCAGACGTACTGGCTCCGGCGGCCGGGCCTGGTGGACAAGCTCATCGCCGCGATCGAGGCGTCGAACCCCGAGGTCGCACGCAGCCTTCCGCAGGATCTGCTCCAGGGGCTGCTCTATCCGCCGATCAACCTCTTCTACAACTTCGTACGCAAGAACGAGGAGGGCTTCGGCCCGGCCCTGGCGGAGGCACTGAACCTCCACAAGGGGTACTGGACGCTGACTGAGGAGCGCACCGAGGACATCGACGGCGCGGTCGCCCTGGGCCCACTGGCCATGGCGTGCCTCGCCTACGACGGGAAGCTGCCGATCGGCGTCGAATCGCCCTTCATCCCGAAGTACCTCCTCGAACGCGGCTGGCTCGGCGAGTTCCCGACGTAATCGCTGTGAGCGTGCCTTGCCAGGGCTATCCGGCTGCTTGCTTGGCGACAGTCGTTCCTGTCATGGAGAAATCCCTGGCGGATTCCCTCCAGACTGTCAAGGCCTCGCCCGGCGCCAGAAGCGCTAACTGACGACGTCCGTGAACGTGGCGTGCGTCTGCTGTATCGAGGATCCGGATGCGGGCATGGTGGAGACTTGGGGGGCCTGACTGCCGGCGATGCAGGTGCACTCGGCGGTCTTCGCGGCCACCTCCACCGCCCAGCAGACAGCGGCCTGCGGGATCCGTCACGAGGAATGACGGCTCGCCGCCACCGGTCCACTGTTCAACCTCAATGCGGGGGCCGGGATCAACGCCTTCTGCTGGTGTTGATCCGCCAGGTGTCAATCCCCTCGAAGCGTAGAGACCTTCCTTATGCGGCTTGGTCCTTCTGATGGTGCTTGGCACGTGCTTCGCTGATGGGTCGTTCGAACTCGATGGGTGGCAGTCCGGCGGCCCCGCTGTGGCGGCGGCGCGGGTTGTAGAAGTCCGTGATCCAGGTGGCGATCTTCAGCCGGGCCTCGGTTCGGGTGGCGAAGTGGTGCCGGTGGATGTACTCGACCTTGATCAGTGAGTTGAGCGACTCCGCGGCGGCGTTGTCCAGAGCTGATCCCACCCGCCCCATGGACTGCACCACGCCGAGCCTGTCGCACAGGCTGTTGTACGCCTCACTCGTGTACTCGCTTCCCTGGGCGGAGTGGAAGATCACGCCGTCGACCTGGCCGCCGCGGGTGGCGGCCGCCATCTTCAGGGAGGCCCCGACCAGGGCGGCGTCGTGGTGGGCGCCCATCGCGTAGCCCAGCAGGCGGCGCGAGAACTGGTCCAGGACGGTGGCCAGGTACAGCTTGCCCTCAGCGGTCTCGATCTCAGTCATATCGCCGACCCACAACACGTCCGGCGCGACCGCGTCGAACTTGCGATGCACCAGGTCAGGTGACGCGCGACGCTTGCCCTGCCGGGTCAGCGAACGGCGCCTGCGCGGGGGTTTACGGCCCTGCAGGCCCAGGTCGGCCATGATCTCGGCAACCGTGTTCACCGAGACCTGCCAGCCCTCGGCCCACAGGTCCAGGGTGATCCTCGGCGAGCCGTAGGTGTCACCCCACTCGCGGAAGAAGTGCAGGATCCGCTCCTCCAACCGCCCCTCCTGACCTCGCGCTTCGTCGGCTCGGCCGGACGGCGGCGCCACTTGTAGAACCACGCCTCGGACACGCCCAGCGCGCGGCAGGAGACGGTATGCGGGATGCCGTGCACGGTCCTCTGGTCGCTGATCATCCCGACGAGCAACGCCGGTTCCGCCGCGGCTACTTCACCCACAGGACCATGCAGCGTTTGAGGACATCGCGCTCCATCGCCAGCTCCTTGGTCTCCTTCTTCAGCAGCACGTTCTCCTGGCGCAGCCGGGCCAGCTCCTCGCGCTCGGGCAGGCTCAGCGTTCCGTCCCCGCCGGCCCGCCTCGCCCGCGACACCCAGCTCGCGAGCGTCGTGTCGTTGATCCCCAGCTCCTTCGCGACCTGCGCGAGAGGCCGACCCGTCTCAGCCACGATCCGCACAGCCCCCTCACGGAACTCCGCATCGAACTTCCGTCGCTACTCCGCCATGACTCTCAACTTCCCCTGCAGTCACGGGCTCCACGCTACGAGGGGAAGGTCAGAGGTCCCGTCCACGGGCGGCCTGGACAATCTCGGCCACGGCACGGACGACGCCGCCGCCCGAGGCGGTAACGCAGATGACGCCACCAGCAACGGCACGCACAACGGTGAAGAGCAACTGACGACGGAACGGCGCGAAGAACTCCAGGACGAGCACGTCCGGTTGGCGAACGAGGACCTGGCATGGTTCCAACGGCACTACCGGGACGACGGTCACCGCTGGTCCAAGTCGGCCAAGCTTGATGGTGTCGAACTGCCCATCCTGACCAAGGACGCCGATGGCAAATGGATCTCCAGCTACGACATGCCCCACGGGCCATCTGAGTTCCGATACAACCCCAAGCCCATGGGCACCAACTCGGTCCCTCCCGCACATGAGACGGCCCTCAACTCCGCGGCGGCCAACCGGCGGGTGTCGGTGGACCTCACCAACGCAGCTGAGGCCTTCAAGAAGGACCCCTCCACCGCAAACCAGGACGCCCTCACAACAGCCCAGAAGGCTTACGACAGGCAGCTCCCGGGAGTTCCGAACAACAGCAAGATTTCCGATGCGCTGGGTGAGAAGGCCGCAGAGCTACACGTGATCCCGCGTGAGTTCAAGAACGCCGTTCCCATCACGCTGCCGAAGACACCTAACGGTGCCAACATGTTCGACGCTGCGTACCGACTCGAAGAGGGCGAAGTCCTGATAGTGGAGGCCAAGGCACCGAAGGGCGAACTCGACTGGCGGCATGGGCGTGCCGACCCGGAACACCCCACCAATCCCACCATTGGCGATAACGGCTGGGCCCAGGGCCTGAGGGTCCAGCAAGGGACACGGCCGCACATTCGCACCATCCTGGCCGAGATGACTCGGCGCGGCGGAGATGAAGCCACGCTCGCCACAGAGCTCCGTACAGCTCTGAAGGAAGGGAAACTGAAGTACGTCTTGGTGAAGGCGAACGCACCTTCCGGCTCCACATGCGCTGGTGCCAAACTTGAGTACTTTAAGGTTTAGCGAGAGGAGGGAGGGCACGTGGCTACGCGCATCCCCCGCCACGAGTTCCGTACGGACAACGCGGCCGCCGCCATGGCGCCGGTCAGCGAGAGCGCCGCAGAAGCGCTGGCAGGGCTCGAGACGTCGGAGGACGACCGGTACGACGCCCTGACGCTCACGCTGGCCGCGGCCAAGTGGCACTGTCTCGCCGACCCCATCGCGGACCGGTTCACGACATGGGAAGCCTGGATCCTCGCCATGCAGGCGGGAACGGCACTGCTCGCCGCAGGCCAGGCCACCGAGGGCACCGTCACCTGCCGGATCGGGGTCAACGGTGAGGAGCGGGAGCTGCCGGCCACCGGGCCGCAGGAGTACCTGCATGCCGGGAACTGGCTCACCGCCTTCTACTTGACCGCGATCTGCCGTGAGAACGAACGGGTGAACCAGCTGGCTCAGGTCCCCCTCTCATTTCTCCGGGAGTCCGGTGCGGAGTTCGACGACTACCTCTACTCATGGGTGGAAACCCTCCAGAACCGGTGGTTCGGTCGGCAGGAGACGTGGGACACCTTGGTCCGCGCTGTCGACGGTACGGACCCTGCGAACGTGCGGATCGCAGAGAAGGAGCTGATGCTGAAGATCCTCTATCCGCCGCTCAATCTCTTTCACCGCTATCTGAGCCAGGAGAGCGAGCTGTTCAACGAGGCTTTGGCCGAGGCTCTCACGTGGCACAAGGAGTACTGGACCACGAGCGAGGCCCGCGCGAGGAGCGCTGAGGGCCTGGTCGCCCTAGGGCCGCTCGCCATCGCCTGCATGGCCCATGATGCCGGCATGCCGATCGAAGTCGAGTCCGAGTATCTACCCAAGGAACTGCTGGAATTCGGCTGGGCCGGCGAAGTGGACGCCTGACCACCAACGCCGAGACTCGCCGTCCCAGGGCACTGGTGCCCTGGGACGGCGACGATTGAACCCGTCGCACTTGACGGGTTCGATCGTCGTCAGGTGCTGAGCACGGTGTTCACCGACGATGGGGCGGCGATGTCGCGACGGTGGGCACGGCGGACCGCCGTGGCCAAGGCCCAGCGGCTGCCGACAAGCCGACCCGTGACGCCCACAGCGACGCCACGAGAGATTTGAAGCGCGCCCCCGCACAACATCGGGGAGATCGAGTGACCGTTTTGAGCATCACGGTGCCGCAGGTCCTGATGACGAGAGGTGTTGGCAGTAGATGTCAGCTGACGCGATCGAGGAGATCGAGTCCCTCGAGCGTTCTTCTCCATCCATCGACGGGCCGTGGTAATGGCTAGCATTGTTCCCCGACACGCCATCTCACGACAGGACCTTCACGACCGTGAACCCTCACTGTCGGAACACACGAAGCAGCTGCTCGATAGGATCGACAGGGCACCCTTCGCCCTCGAGAGCGCGATGTCAACGGCTCTGGTCAGCGCGTACGAACGGGCTGCGGTGGACACCACCGCGGCATGGCTGGAGTCATGGGAGTCCTGGGTTGCCACCATGCAGTGCGGGGCAGCCGTATTCGCCGCCGCCACGACAACCGAACCCATAGTGCAGTGCCTCATCCATCATGAGATGCGTACGATTCCGGCGTTTGCGAATCCCGAATCCTTTGTGGATGCCGGTCACTGGACCACTACGTTCCACCTGGCGATCATCTGCCGCAATGTCGAGCGGATCACGGCACTTTGTAACATTCCATCGGAGAAGCTGCGCGAGTCCGGAGCGGTCTACGACGAATTCAACTACGCGTGGACCGACGCACTCAAGTCCTTCTGGCTGGGCCGACCGGACTTCGCGGAACGGCTGGCCCCGATTCGTCACCGGGCTTCGGTCACTGACCGGTCCGACGGTTCGCCCGTAATGTCCCCGGGTCGTTCGGGGTGGGCCGTCGCGTGACGCCGCGGGTGCGCCGGGTTCCACGGGCCCGGGGTGCTGCCTGTCGCCCTCCTTCCTGGTCTCGTCGAGGTTGAGGCCGGCCGTCAAGTGACGGGCGGGACTGCCTTCAGCCGCTGCCAGCAGGTGGTGAACCAGGGCTGATTCAAAGTCTTGGCGATCATGTGGAAGTGCTGGTCACAACGGGGTGACGATCCGTCGAGACATCGCTACGAACGCAACGAAGCTCCGGTTGACGGGGTGACCTCTCAAGTCGCCCTGTACACCCGGAGCTTCGATGTGCCGTCAGTCTGCCACTGTCTGCCTGATCAAGTCGCCCATGCGTCAACACCGTGAGGTCCCGCAGTTGGACGGCCGGCTGCGGACACTGCCCGACCCGCGCAAGCGCCGGGGACGCCATCACCCGCTGGTGTCGGTGTTGCTGACCGCCGCCTGCGCGGTCCTGGCCCGGAGCCCGCTCCTACTTCGCGATCGGCCAGTGGGCCCGCAACGCACCCCAGGACACCCTCGCCCGGCTCGGCATCCGCGGAGCCGGCACGCTCGCTGTCCGCCGTGCGCCCAGCACCTCGACCATCCGGCGAGTCCTGCTCGCCGTGTGTCCCGGGGGACTTGCCGACCTGCTCGGCGCCGACCCGTCCACCGCCGAAAGCCTGGCCGTGGACGGCAAGACCGCCCGCGGCTCACCCATCGGCACCGGCCCGGCCGCGCACCTGCTCGCCGCTGTCTCCGGCGGCGGGCAGACCGTCAGCCAACTGCGAGTACCGGACAAGACGAACGAGATCACCGCGTTCACGCGACTGCTGGCGCCCTTCGATCTGACCGGCGTCGTGGTTACCGCCGATGCCCTGCACACCCCGCGGGGGCATGCCCGCTTCCTGGCCGAGCAGAAGGAGGCGCACTATCTGCTGGTGGTCAAGGCCAACCAGCCGACGCTGTTCGCGCAACTACGGGCACTGCCGGGGAAGGAGGTGACCGCCCGCCGCTATGACCGAGAGGCCGGCCACGGCCGTAAGGAGACCCGGGCCACCAGGTGTTTGACCGTCACCGGCCTGGGGCTGGACTTCCCGCACGCCGTGCAGGCCGCCCGCATCCTGCGGCACCGCACCGACCAGAAGACCGGGAAGGTGACCCGGCAGACCGTCTACGCGCTTACCGACCTCACCGCGCGTGAGGCGTCACCGCTTCGGATCGGGCGCCTCGCTCGGTCGCAATGGGTGATCGAGAACCGGCTGCACTTCGTACGCGACACCACTTTCGCCGAGCACGCCTCGAAGATCCACACTGGCCACGGCCCGGCGAACATGGCCACGCTGCGGAACCTGGCGATCAACACCCTCCGCGCGGCCGGACACCGCAACATCGCCGCCGACCTCCGCGAGGTCTCCTACCACCCCTTCACCCGCCCACTCGATCTCCTGGACGTGACCTGACCTGCACCACCACATGATCACCAGGACTTTGAATCAGCCCTGGCGGCGACGGCGAGGCCCGCATTCCCGCCGCCGCGCGGGGCGCCGTATGCGCGACGGGCCGGGCGAATTCCCGCTCCGGCCCCACCCGGGGCTCGGGACGGGAAATGCAGATTCCGGTGGTGTTTCTCCGGGGAGCTGTGGCGAGGAAAGGGAAAGGTCAGGGCAGCGTCAGGGGAAGGCAAGAAGCGGAATCGAGGTGGCCGGTTCCGGTCCGGGAGGGCGGGAAATTCACCAAAGTCTGAACGGCGTTGAGTTGATCTCTGGCGGTGGCTGCGGGGAAACTGGGTCGATCTCTCGGTCGTCAGCAGAAACGAGCCATCGTGCGCAAGGTACTCATCGCCAACCGTGGCGAAATCGCTGTCCGCGTTGCCCGGGCCTGCCGGGACGCCGGGATCGCGAGCGTAGCCGTCTACGCCGATCCGGACCGGGACGCCCTGCACGTCCGCGCGGCCGACGAAG
>NZ_JAPNLM010000035.1:0-54042 GCF_026627255.1 Streptomyces antarcticus
GGCGCGGGGCGTGCGGGGTTCGCGGCGGCCCTCGCGGTGGGGCGGGGGGCGTTCATGCCGGGTTCCCGACGGGGACCGACGGGGGTGCGGCGTGGACCGGGTCGTCCGGGGACCACAGGTCCGCGGGGTCCAGGTCGCCGACGCGGTACTTCCCGACCGCGCTGACCAGCAGCCGCAGTTCCAGCGCCAGGGCCTCCGCCAGGCGGACCAGGCCCGCCTCGCCGTCCTCGTCCACCGCCAGCAGCGCCGCCCGGCCCAGGCCCACCGCCGTCGCGCCGAGCGCCAGCGCCCGTACCGCGCGGCCGCCCTCCCAGATCCGCCCCGTGGCGAGGAGGTCCCCGCCCGGCCGGCCGATCCGGCGCAGGCACTCCCCGAGCGGCAGCCCGACCTGGTCCAGGAACACCTTCGGCGCCCACCCGGTGCCGCCCTCGGCGCCGTCCACGGTGACCGCGTCGGCGCCCGCCGCCCACGCGGTCGCGGCGGCCCGCGCGATGTCCCGGCCCGGGTGGAACTTCACCCAGGTGCGGGCCAGCGGGAAGTTGTTCCGCATGAACCGCAGCTGCTGGCGGACGATCTCCTCGGTGAAGGTGCCCGGCGTCGCGCAGCGCAACCGCCGGCCCGCCCCGTCGCCCAGCAGGTCCCGTACGGCGAACTGCCCGGCCAGGCGGCCCGCTTCGGCCGCGCCCACCACCGTCATCCCGCCGAGCCCGGGCTTGGCGCCCTGGCCGACCTTCAGCTCGAAGCCGAGCCGGCCCGAGTCCCGCAGCGCCCGGGTTCCCGGGTCGCTGTAGAGGAGGTTCCACACCTCGGAGTCGGCGTCCTCGGTGGACTGCTGGACCACGACGCCGCCGATCCCGTCCGGCGCGGCCTCCGCGTACGCCGCCACGCGCTCCAGCAGCGCCGAGCGGGAGGCCCCGTCCGCGCCGCCCCGGGCGTACCCGTGCACCGGCACCATGTTCTCGCCGATCACCATCGGGATGCCGAGCCGGGCCGCCTGCCGGCCGGCCGCCACCCCGAGGTCCCCGCTGCCGGCCCGGGTCGACCCGAACGCCGAGAGGTACAGAGGGAGCCGGGCCGCGAAGCCGCCGACCGAGGTGTGCAGGTCCACGTCCTCGTACGAGGGCTCGCGGCCCAGGTCGATCAGCTTCTCCAGCCGCCGCGGCATGAACACCGGCGGCGCGATCCGCAGCGCGTCCAGCGCGTCCAGTACACCCGGCGCGTCCGGCACGTCCGGCGCGCCCCCCGTACCGGCCGGTCCCTGCGCGCCGCCCGCCCCGAACAGCTCCGACCCGTAGGCGTCCGCCGCCGGGAACACCTCGGCGGTGCCCGCCCGGGCCCGGGCCCGTACCGCCCGCTCCGGGAAGCCCGGCGCACCCAGCCCGCTCACGGCGCGATCACCCCCGGCAGCTTCGGGTAGGCGCTGACCTGCCAGAGCGCGTCCAGCCCGGTCAGGAACCGGACGAGGCGCTGCAGGCCCATCCCGAAGCCGGCGCTGGGCTCGATGCCCTCGCGGGCCATCTCCAGGTACCAGGCGTACTTCGCCGGGTTCTCCCCGCTCTCCCGCATCCGGGTCACGATCGTGGCGTAGCCGGACTCGCGCTCGCTGCCGCTGACCAGCTCGCCGAAGCCGCCGTGCGCGATCAGGTCGAAGTTGCGGAGCACGCCGGGGCGTTCCGGGTCCTCGCGGTCGTAGAAGCCGCGCGATCCCTTGGGATAGTCGTTGATGAAGAACGGCCGGTCGGCCTCCAGGGAGAGGACCTTCTCGCCCGCCCAGTCGATCTCCGCGTCCGGGCTCTGCGGATGGCCCTGCCCGACGAGCCGCGCCACCGCCTCCTCGTGCGTGCAGAAGTCGAACTTCCCCGACCGCAGCTCCGCGAAGTCCAGCTCGTCGCGGCCCAGTTCGCGCAGTACTTCGGGCACGGCCGTCCACACGTGGTCCACCACGCTGGTCAGCAGACCGGCCGCCAGCTCCTGGACGTCGGCGCGGCTGCCGCCTGCCAGCTCCACGTCGATCTGGTGGAACTCCACCAGGTGCCGGCCGGTCGCCGCGGTCTCCGGCGGTTCCACCCGGACGTTCGGGGCGATGTAGAAGAGGCGCGGAAAGCCCTGCAGCGAGGCCTGCTTGTAGAGGATGGCGCTCGTCATCAGCTTGTACGGCTGCCCGTAGTAGTCGACGTCCAGCGCCTTGGCGCCGCGTCCGCCCGGGTCGGTGACCGGGCCCACCAGCGGCGGCAGCAGCTCCACGAAGCCCTCGCCGCGCAGGAACTCCCGTGCGGCGTGGAGGGCTTCCTGCTGGACGAGCATCGCGGACCGCAGCTGCGGCGAGCGCAGGTGTGCGGCCAGCGGGGGAGGGGTCGGGAGGTCCATGTCGGCTCCTGTTCGTCTGGGTGTCGGTCGAGGCCGGGCGGGCAGGGAGCGGCCCGGTGGGGCGTGCGCGAAGCCGTTCACGCCGGACTCCGCGCGCCGCCGGGGCCGGCGGCAGCGGTGGCGGGCCCGGTTTCGGACTCGGGTTCGGGTTCGGGTTCGGTTTCAGGTTCGGTACGGGGCGCGCTGTCGGCAGCGTCGTCGTAGCGCCGGGCCACCCGGCCCAGGGCGGCCAGCAGCCCGTCCGAGGTCATCGACCGCACGGGCGCCATTGCCCGCCCGCCCGGCGGCGCGTACGGGGCCACCGGCATCGCCCCGGTCTGCGACCACCGCAGCCGCCCGGCCGCGTCGACGAAGCTGCGCGAGCGCCCCGCGTTGTCCGGGTGCAGGCAGTACGGGACGTCCAGTACGCCCCGGGCGAAGGCGGTCCGCAGGGCCCGGCCGAGGTCCTCGCCGAGCTCCAGCACGGCTTCCACGAAGGCCCGCGCCTCGCGGTACACCTCGCTGTCCGCCGGCTGCGCCGGTTCCCGCGGCGGGGCCGTGAGCGCCGCGGTGGCCGCGGCCGTCTCCAGCGCCCGTACGTTCTCCAGCACCGTCGGGATCCGGCGGGCCTCGGCCGCGGTCTTCACGATCAGCCGCTGCGCCCCGGCCGACACCGCGAGCCGAGCCGAGGCCTCCAGCAGCCGGGTCGCCCCGCGCCCGGTGTGCGGGAAGACCCCCATGTAGGTGTAGAGCACGACGTGCCGGTCCACGTCCGGCGGCAGGAACTCGCCGGCCAGCCGGCGCAGCGCCCGTACGGCTTCCGCGTCCTGCGCGGGGTCGGTCTGCTGGGCGTAGCTGAGGGACACGCTGCGGATGCCGTGCCGGACGAAGAACATCCCCTCCAGCAGGCTGATCGCCACCAGCAGTCCGGGCGGGCAGAGCTGGCCGAGCATGCAGCCGCCGAAGCTCTCCAGGTGCGGGACGCGCGCCGCGGGCACCAGGGTGGCCAGCAGCTCGCAGCAGCGCGCCCAGTTGTCCACGGACTCGGCGAGCGGGGTCCGCCCGTAGGGCAGGCAGTACGAGACCGGTCCCCCCTCGGTGGCGTCCAGCCCGGCGGCGGCCAGCGCCCGGACGATCGCCTCGGGCCGGGAGGACCCGTGCCGCACCTGGACGGGGAATCCGGCGTCCAGCACGCCCGCCAGCAGGCCCCGGGTCAGCTCGGCGGAGTGGGTGGCGATCGGGTAGCCGTTGAGCGGGGTGCCCTCCGTGAGGGCGGCGCGCGCGGCGGCGTGGTCCCCGACCCGGGTGTAGCTGTCGATGGTCAGGGTGCCGACGGTGGTGGCCACGGCGGACTTCGTGCGCTCCAGCCCCGCCCGCATCCGGCGCGGGTCGCCGAAGCCCATGCGGGGCTGTACGACGAGCTGTCCGGACGCGGCGGCGGCGGCGACGAACGCGCCGAAGGACGGGCCGGGCGGTGGTACGGGCAGGGGGGCCACGTTCGGTGCGGCGAGCGTGGCGGCGGTCATGCGACGGCCCGGGCGGCGGCAGCGGCGTCGAGCGAGGTGAGGAAGGCACGCAGCGCGTTGACGTCGCCGTCGTCGAAGACGGCGTCGCAGCCGGCGTCGAGGAGGCGACGGCGCTGCTCGGGGTCGGCCGTGCCGGCCACGCCGAGCTTGCCGCCGATGACGACCGGGAGGGTGAAGCCGGCCCCGCGCAGCGCGCGCACGGCGCTGAGGCCGTCCCGGTAGCCGTGCCCGTTCACACTGCTGATGACCACGAGACCGGGCTCCTCGGCCGCGCAGGCGCCGGTGAGCAGCTCGCCCGTGACGCAGGGACCCAGATTGCGGACCGGGTGCCCGAGCTCCTCCAGGAGCAGCTGAAGATAGACGAGATTCCAGGTGTGGGAATCCGAAGCCGTACCCGTCAGCAAGATGTTCACATTCCTTCTTCGCATACGGATCAATATAGGAAGCCGCGCGCCCGCCGAGGGGCAGTCGGACCGGCAGGATTGCGGAACGGGCAAGGGGTCTGATCCGTGCCGGCCGGGAATGCGGAAAGGCCGTGCCCCGCACTGCGGGGCACGGCCTTTCCGGTCGAACCGGAACGGTCAGGCGTATTGGCTCACCAGGCTCTTCGGGCGGATGTCCGTCCAGTTCAGCTCCACGTACGCGAGGGCGTCCGCACGCGTTCCCGCACCCCAGACGTTGTCCCAGCCTGCGGGGACCTCGGCGAAGTCGGGCCACAGGGCGTGCTGCCCCTCGGCGTTGACCACGACGCGGAACGTGCCCTCGGTGTCGTCGAAAGGATTGGTCATGACAGGCTCCTCAATTTGTCGGAAAGAATACGGCCGATCCGGGAAAGCGGTTCGGGTTCGCCCATTCTGGTGTGCGGGACCCCGATGAGGTGATTCTCCACGCGGCCTTCCACATAGGGAATCCAGTGCTGCGTGAGGGTGTTCTCCGTTTCCCCGTCCTCCAGTGCCGCCAGGAAAAGCATGTCGGTGGCGACCGGACGCGGGGAGTACAGGTTCATGATTTCGGCGTGGTTGATGGAGGCGCCGATCACGGAGCGGATCTCGGCGTCCGAGAAAGCCCCGAGCACCGGGTCCTTCAGCCGTACCAGGCCGATCAGCGCGTCCACGTCGAACGGCGAGTCGGCCGGCCCGTCCGCGGCGTCGCCGACGAGCATGTCCCGCTTCTGCGCCGGGGTCATCCGGCGCCGCACCGGCTCGGTGGGCAGCAGGTGGACGTCCATCATGGCCAGCAGGTCCGTGCGTTCCCCCAGCTCCGCGAGCCGTACGGCCAGCGCGTGGGCGACCGTGCCGCCGAAGGACCAGCCCAGGAAGCGGTACGGGCCGTGCGGCTGGACCTCCCGGATCAGCGGCAGGTAGTCCGCGACCATCTCCTCGACCGACCCGGGGGAGTGGCCCAGCTCGCTGAGCGCCCGGGCCTGGATCGCGTACAGCGGCTGGTCCGGCCCCAGGTGCTGGGCCAGGCCCGCGTACGGCCAGCCCACGCCCGTTCCGGGGTGCACGCAGAACAGCGGCGGCCGCGATCCGCGGGTGCTCAGCGGCAGCAGCACCCCCATCGGGTCGAAGCCGGTCGGCTCGTCGCCCAGCAGCCCCGCCACCGTCGGGGTGCGGAACAGGTCGCGCACCCCGCGCTCCAGGCCCAGTACGGTCCGCATCCGGCTGACCAGGCGCACCCCGAGCAGCGAATGCCCGCCCAGGCCGAAGAAGTTGTCGTCGATGCCGACCCCTTCCACGCCCAGGACCTCCGCGAACAGCCCGCACAGGACTTCCTCGCGCGGAGTGCGCGGGGGCCGGCCCGAGGGGCGTACGGCGACGGCGGGCGCCGGCAGGGCCTTGCGGTCCGGTTTGCCGTTCACCGTCAGCGGGATCGTGTCGAGCAGCACCGCCGCCGACGGCACCATGTGCTCGGGGAGTTCGCCCGCCGCCCAGCGCAGCAGCTCCTCGCCGGTCAGGCCGTGGCCGGCGCGCGGTACGGCGTACGCCACGAGCCGCTTGCCGCCCGGACCGTCCTCGAAGACGACCACCGCGACCTGCCCGACGCCCGGGTGGCGGGCGAGGGTCTCCTCGATCTCCCCGGGCTCGATCCGGAAGCCGCGCAGCTTGATCTGGCCGTCGGCCCGCCCGATGAAGCGCAGTTCGCCCTCCGGGGTCCAGTGCACCAGGTCGCCGGTGCGGTACATCCGGCCGCCGTCCGCGCCGAACGGGTCGGCGACGAACCGCTCGGCGGTCAGCCCGGGACGGCCGAGGTAACCGCGCGCCACCTGCGTCCCCGCGATGTACATCTCGCCGGCCACCCCGATCGGCACCGGCCGCAGCCGCGCGTCCAGGACGTGGATCCGGGTGTTGTCCAGCGCCGCGCCCAGGTAGACGCCGGGGAGGGTGCGCTGCCCCACGGGGATGCGCTGCTGGTGGGAGGCGAAGGTGGTCTCGGTGGGCCCGTACGAGTGCACGAGGACCGTGTCGGGGCAGTGGTCCAGGACCCGTTGGAGGGCGCTGGGGGAGGCGACGTCACCGCCGGTCCACACCTCGTCGAGGAGCTTGAGGGTGTCCAGGCCCTCGTCGGCCATGATGTGGAAGAGGCCCATGGTGAAGTAGGCGGCGCTGACGTCGTAGGTGCGGATGGTGTGGTCCAGCTCGGCGACGTCGGTCCCGTCTCCCGGGGCGATGACCAACTGGCCGCCGCTCAGCAGCGGAACCCACAGCTCGTACGTCGAGGCGTCGAAGCCGATCGCCGAGTGGACCAGCATCCGGCGGTGGTTGGCCCGGCTCCAGCAGCGGTCCGTGACCAGCTCCACCACGTTGCGGTGGGTGACGCCCACCCCCTTGGGCCGGCCGGTGGAGCCGGAGGTGAACATCACGTACGTCAGGGCGTCCTCGCCGACGGCGACCCCCGGATCCGAGACGTCGGGCCGCGCCCCGCCCGTCTCCGGCGCGTCCACGGCCAGCACCCGGACCCCGGCCGCCTCCTCCCGCCGCACCGCCTCCTTGCCGAGGTGCGCCCGCTGCGTCAGCAGGACCTCCGCCGCCACGTCCTCCATGATCATGCGGACCCGGGTGTCGGGCAGCCGCGGATCCAGCGGCACATAAGCGGCCCCGCACTTGAGCACCGCGAGCACCGACACCAGCAGCCGCGGGGTCCGGTCCATCAGGACGCCGACCGCCGCGTCCCGGCCCACGCCCGCCGCGAGCAGCCGGTGGGCGAGGGCGTTGGCCCGGGCGTCCAGCGCCGCGTAGGTGAGCGTCTCCTCCTCGTACGACACGGCGATCCGGTCCGGGGTGCGGCGGGCCTGTGCGGCGAACCGCTCGTGCACCAGCCCGCACCCGGCCCGCGGGGTCGCCGTGTCGTTGTACTCGCTCACCAGGCGGAACTCCTCCTCGGCGGAGAGGAGCCGGATGCCCCCGATGCGCTGCCCCGGGTCCTCGGCCACCGCCCGCAGCGTCCGCTCCAGGTGCGCGGCCAGCTGGGCGGCGGTCGCCGCGTCGTAGAGGTCCGTCGCGTACTCCAGTACGCCGGCCAGCCCGGCCGGGGCCCCGTCGGCGGTCCGCGACTCGCGCAGCGACACGGTCAGGTCGAACTTGGTGAACCCCGACGCCGACCCGAGCGGGGTTCCGGCCAGGGCCGTCCCCGGCGGAGTCTGCGGCTCGGCCGGATGGACCTGGACCACGGCCTGGACCAGCGGGTGGTGGGCGGTGGAGCGAACCGGGTTCAGCTGCTCCACGACCAGGTCGAAGGGGAGGTCCTGGTGGGCGTACGCGGCGAGGTCGGTCTCCCGCACCCGCAGCAGAAGCTCGTCGAACCCGGGGTCCCCGGAGGTGTCGCAGCGCAGGGCCAGGGTGTTGACGAAGAAGCCGACCAGGTCGTCCAGGGCCTCGTCGTCGCGCCCGGCGATCACCGTGCCCAGCGGCAGGTCGGTGCCGGCGCCGTGCCGCGTCAGGGTGGCCGCCAGGGCCGCCTGCACCACCATGAACAGGGTCGCGCCGTGGTCCAGGGCCAGGCGCTCCAGCCGGGCGTGCGTGGCGGCGTCCAGGTCCAGCGGGGTCGCGGCGCCCCGGTGCGAGGCCTCGGCGGGCCGGGTGCGGGCGGCGGTCAGCGACAGCACCGGGGGCGCGTCGGCCAGAGTCCGCTTCCAGAAGGAGATGTGTCCGGCGGCGGCCTCGCCGTCGAGGGCCGCCCGTTCCCACAGGGTGTAGTCGGTGTACTGCACGGGCAGCGGCCGCCAGTGGGGAGCACGGCCGTCCAGGCGGGCCTCGTAGGCGGTTGCCAGGTCGGCCAGCAGCGGCCCCGTGGACCAGCCGTCGGCGGCGATGTGGTGTACGAGCAGCACCAGCACTCGGCCGCCGCCGCCCCCGGCCGGGGCAGCGGGGTCCGCGGGGTCCGAGGGGTCCGCTACGTCGATCAATGTGGCCCGGAAGGGCAGGTCTGCCGCGAGGTCGAAGACGTGCCCGGCCGCCGCGTCGACGGCCGCGTCGAGGCCCTCCGGCGCGACGGCGACCAGGTCCAGCACCGGTCGCGCCGCGTCCAGCACCCGCTGGTGCGGCTGCCCGTCCACCGCCGGGTACACCGTCCGCAGCACCTCGTGCCGCCCGGCTACGTCGGCGAGGGCCTCGGCCAGCGCGGCCGGGTCCAGCGGGTGGTCCAGGCGCAGCGCGAAGGGGATGGTGTAGGAACGGCTCGGGCCCTCCAGCTGGTCGACGAACCACAGCCGCCGCTGCGCGTACGACAACGGCACCGGATCCGGCCGCTCCGACGGCGGGACCGGGACCAGCGCGGCCCGCCCGGAACCGGCGCCCTCCCGCGTCAGCCGTACGGCCAGCCCGGCCGGTGTCGGGGCGAGGAACAGGTCGCGGATGCGCGCCTCCAGGCCGAGCACGGCCCGGATCCGGTTCACCAGCCGCACGCCCATCATGGAGTGCCCGCCGACCGAGAAGAAGTTGTCGTCCGGTCCCACCCGGTCGATGCCGATGACCTCGGCGAACAGGGTGCGCAGGACGTCCTCGGCGGGGGAGCGCGGGGCGGCCGGCGCGGCCGCGGCCGCCTCGGCCGCCGCCTCGCGGGCGGCGGCGAGCCGGGCCCGGCGCTCCGCGATGCCGGCCTGTTCCGCCCCGCTGAGCAGGGGGTGCGCGGAGGGCGGCCCGTCGGGGTCGGCCGCGGCCCGCGCCAGGGCCCGTACGAACACGTCCAGCAGCAGCCGCGCGGTCTCCCGGTCGAACAGGTCCGCCGCGTACTGCCACCACACCTCCAGCCCGCCACCGGGCACGGCCACGCACGAGGCGCTCAGATCGAACTTGGCCGCCTCCAGGCCGGTTTCGGCGAAGCGGCCGGTGAGGCCGCCGCCTAGTGCGACGGCCCCGCCGCCTTCCTGTTCCTCGGCGGTCAGCATCACCTGGAAGAACGGGTTGACGGCGAGCGCGCGCTCCGGGGCCAGGTGCTCCACCAGCAGGTCGAACGGCAGCTCCTGGTGGGCGTAAGCGGCCAGGTCGGCGTCCCGGGCCCGGTCCACCAGCTCCGCGTACGGGGCGTCGCCGGAGACGTCCGTGCGCAGCACCAGCGTGTTCACGAAGAAGCCCACCAGGCCGTCCAGGGCCTCGTCCCCGCGCCCCGCGACCGGGGTGCCGATCGCGATGTCCGTCCCGGCGCCGACGGCGGCCAGCGCCTGTGCCAGGGCCGGCTGGAGCACCATCAGCAGGCTGGCGCCGCGCTCCTCGCCGAGCGCGGCGAGCCGTCCGAACGCGTCCGCGTCCAGCGTGGCGGTCAGGCTCTCGCCCCGCCCGGTCGGCTCGGCGGGCCGCGGCCGGTCGGCCGGCAGGTCCAGTACGGTCGGCATCCCCTCCAGGGCCGCCCGCCAGTGGTCGAGCGGGGCATCCGGCCGTTCCAGCAGCTCGTGCTGCCACAGGGTGTAGTCGGCGTACTGGACCGGCAGCGGCTCCCAGTCGGGTGCGCCGCCGGCCAGCCGGGCCGCGTACGCCTCGCCCAGGTCGCGCAGCAGCGGGCCCACCGACCAGCCGTCGGTGGCGATGTGGTGGGTCAGCAGCGCGAGGGTGGCGCTGCCGTCCCCGGTCGTGAACAGCCGGGCGCGGAGGGGGAGGTGAGCGGCGAGGTCGAAGGTGCCGGCGGTGAACTCGGCCACGAGGGAATCGAGTTGGGCGGGGAGGCACTCCCGGACCGGCAGCGGGACCGGGGGCGCGTCCAGGACGTGCTGGTACGGCTCCGCGTCCACCGCCGGGTACACGGTGCGCAGCACCTCGTGCCGGTCCACGACGTCGGCGAGGGCGGCGGCCAGCGCGGCCGCGTCCGGGACCGCGTCCAGCCGCAGCACGAGCGGCAGGTTGTAGGTGGTGGACGGGCCCTCCAGCCCGGCCAGGAACCACAGCCGGCGCTGCGCGAAGGACAACGGGACCCGGTCCTCGGCGGGCAGCACCGACCCGTCGAAGACCGCGTCGGCGTCGGTCTCCCGCACGGGGGCGCGCAGCAGCTTGCGGTCGATCTTGCCGGAGGGGGTGCGGGGCAGCGCCGCGGCCAGCAGCGTCACCGTGGACGGGACGGCGGCGGCGGGCAGTTCGGCCCGTACCCGGTCCCGCAGCTCACCCGCTTCGACCCCGTCGTCGGCGACCACGAAGGCGGCCAGCCTCTTCGCCCCGTCCGGGGTCTCCAGCGGTACCACGGCCGCCTCGCGGACCCCGGGGTGCGCGGTGAGCACGGACTCCACCGAAGCGGGGTCCACCCGATGGCCGTTGATCTTGACCTCGTCGTCGGCGCGCCCCCGGAAGCCGAGCTGCCCGTCGGGCCGCACGAACACCATGTCGCCGGTGCGGTACGCGCGCTCCGGGCCCAGCGCCGAGAAGCGCCGCCCGGTCAGCTCGGGGCGGCCGAGGTAGCCGAGGGCCAGGCCCCCGCCCAGCAGCCAGAGTTCGCCGTCGACCACGGCCGCTCGCACCCCCGGCAGCGGTTCGCCGATCGGCACCGGGCCGCCGGGGTGCCGCGACAGGTCGGCGACGGTCGCGACGACGGTGGCCTCGGTCGGCCCGTACGTGTTCAGCAGCCGCACCCGGTCGGGGTCCACGGCCCGGCACCACTGCGCCACCCGCTCCGGCAGCGCGGCCTCGCCGCCGATGACCACCGTGCGGACGGCGGCGGGAAGTTCGGCGACTCCGGCGGCGAGCGCGTGCGCCAGCTCGTGCCAGTAGGCGGTGGGCAGGTCCAGCACGGTCACCCCGTGCGCGGCGCAGCCCGCCAGCAGCCCGGGCACGTCGAGCATCTCCTCGTCGCGCAGGACCAGGGCGGCGCCGGCGCCGAGGGTCAGGAAGACCTCCTCGACGCTCGCGTCGAAGTGCAGCGGAGCGAACTGGAGCACCCGGTCCTCGGCGGTGATCCCGTAGCGCACGGTCGCGCCGGCCGTGAAGTGCGCGAGCGCGTCCTGCCCGACGGCCACGCCGTTCGGGGTGCCGGTGGATCCGGACGTGTAGATGACGTACGCGGTGTCCCGCGGCACACCGGTCCCCGGGAGGACGAACTCGCCCGCCACCGCCCGCACGTCCGGTCCGGCGCAGTCGGCCAGGATGGCCGCCGTACGGGAGGCCGGCGCGCCCGGGTCCAGCGGCAGGTAGGCGGCGCCCGTCCGCAGGGCGGCCAGCAGCCCCACGACCGCGTCGATCCCGCGCGGCCGGTGCACGGCCACCAGCCGCCCGGGGCCGGCCCCCTCGGCCGCCAGCTCCTCGGCACGGAACGCGACGGCGAGGGCCAGCTGCCCGTACGTCATCCGCCGCTCGCCGTGCACCAGCGCGGTCCGCTCGGGACCGCCGGTGACCTGGGCGTCGATCCGGTCGAGCACACGGGGCGCCGGGGTGATCGCCGGGCCGCCGTCCAGGACGGCGGAGGCGGTGGGGGCGGTCGAGGGCATCGCGGGGCCTCCAGGCGAGGGGTGGGGTGCGGAGGGGACTCCGTGACCCACACGCTAGGCACCCGGTCCGGCACCGGTCGGCAGTCCCCGCGGCAGCTTCCGCCCCGCCCGGCTGCCGCCGTCGGCTGCCGCCGACCTCCGCCGCCGCAGGGGAGCCCGGCCCGGAGGGGGCCGGGGTACGGAGCCTGCGCCTGCTCCGGTGGGCCGACGCGGGAAGGCCGTCCGCCCCGCGGCGACGCGGGGCGGACGGCCTTCGGCCCGAGGGGGGAACGGGCAGGACCCGGAGAACCCGGAGAACCCGGCAGGACCCGGCCGGATCCTGGCGGGGGCGCGCGCCCTACGGCTGGCGGACCCGGGAGCCCGCGCGCGTCCGGCGGCGCAGCGCCGGGGGAGGCGTCGGCGGCGTCGGGGCCGCCGACGCCAGGAGCGCCGCCAGCCGGGCCGGGGTCGGGTGGCGGAACACCTCGCGCAGGGTGAGCTCGCGGCCCAGCTCCGCCTTGACCCGGTTCACCAGCCGTACCGCCAGCAGCGAATGCCCGCCGGACTTGAAGAAGTTGTCGTCCGGGCCGAGCCGGCCCCGCTCCAGCACCTCCGCGAACAGCCGCAGCACGGCCGCCGTCAGCACGTCGTCCCCGCGGGAGCCGGAGACGGACGCCCCGGGCAGGACGGCGGCGGGCTCCGGGGCGGACGGCGCCCCCGACAGCAGGCGCACCGATGACGGGACCGCGTACTCCGGCAGCCGCTCGGCCGCCCACTCCTGCAGGGCCGCCACCCCGGCCTCCCCGGCCACCGTCGGCCGGTTCAGCACCTCGGCGACCAGCCGGCCGTCCACCACCCGGGCCCGGGCCCTGCCCACCGCCGGGTGCTCGGCCAGCACCGCCGCGACGTGGTCCAGGTCGATCCGGTAGCCGCCGACCAGGGGGCGTTCGCCGCGCCGGTCGGCGGGCGCCGGCAGGTTCCCGATCCGCTGCCCCGGGTCCGCGGCGAACAGCTCCAGTGCCGCCACGAGGAGCCCGGCCAGCCGCTGCGCGCCCGCCTCCCCGTACAGATCGGTGGCGTACTCCAGCACCCCGGACAGGCCGCCGCCGTCCGCGCGTTCCGTCAGGGCGAACGTCAGGTCCGCCTTGGCCGTGTCCGACCCGTACGGGAGTTCCGTACCCGCCAGCGGACCCCCGGGGGCATCCGCCGCGGCCGCCGGGTTGACCTGGAGCATCACCTGCACCAGCGGGTGGTGGGCCGCGGACCGGTGCGGGTTGACGTGCTCCACCAGCCGGTCGAACGGCAGGTCCTGGTGGGCGTACGCCGCCAGGTCCGCTTCCCGGACCCGGCCCACCAGCTCCTCGAACGTCGGGTCCCCGCCCGTGTCGGTGCGCAGGACGAGGGTGTTCACGAAGAAGCCCACCAGCCCCGACAGGGCGTCGTCGCCGCGCCCGGCCACCGTGGTGCCGAGGGCGAGGTCCGGGCCCGCGCCGAGCCGCGTCAGGGCCGTGGCCAGCGCCGCCTGCACCACCATGAACAGGGTGGCCCCCTGCGCGTGCGCGATCCGGACCAGGCGCCGGTGCGCGTCCGGGGACACGGCGAACCCGGTGAGCGCGCCGCGCCCCGAGGGCTCGGCCGGCCGGTGCCGGTCCGCCGGCAGGTCGATCAGCGGCGGCAGGTCCTCCAGCGTCCGCTGCCAGAAGTCCAGTTCCGGCCCGGCCGCGGCGAGCAGCCCGCGCTGCCACAGCGTGTAGTCGGCGTACTGCACGGGCAGCGGCTGCCAGCCGGGCGCGCGCCCGGCCCGCCGGGCCTCGTACGCCTCGGACAGGTCGGCGAGCAGGGTGCCCGTGGACCAGCCGTCGGCCGCGATGTGGTGCAGCAGCAGGACCAGCGTCTGCGGGCCCCCGCCGTCCGGCAGGAACAGCCAGGCCCGCAGCGGCAGGTCCCGCGTCAGGTCGAACACGTGCCGGGCGGCCTCGTCCACTGCCGCCGCCACGTCGTCCGGTCGCGCCAGCTCCAGCTGCGGCCGGGCCCGCTCCAGCACCCGCTGGTACGGCTCGCCGCCCTCGGTCCCGTACACCGTGCGCAGCACCTCGTGCCGCTCGGCGACATCGGCCAGCGCCTCGGTGAGGGCCGCCGGGTCCAGCGGCCGGTCCAGCCGCCGCACCAGCGCGATGTTGTAGGCGGGGGAGGGCCCCTCCAACTGGTCGACGAACCACAGCCGGCGCTGCGCGTACGACACCGGCAGCCGCTCGGGCCGCCGCCGTACGGCCTCCAGCGCGGGCCGCCCGGATGCCGCGGAGGCAGCGCCCAGCCGCCGGTGCAGGGCCGTCGCCGTCGGGGCCAGGAACAGGTCCCGGATGCCGGCCTCCATGCCCAGCACGCTCCGGATCCGGTTGACGAGCTTGCTGGCCAGCAGCGAGTGCCCGCCGGACTTGAAGAAGTTGGCGTCGGCGGCGATCCGCTCCCGGCCCAGCGCCTGCGCGAACAGCCCGCACAGGATCTCCTCCCGCGGCGACAGTGCCGCCGCGGCCGCCCCCGGCGGCGTCTGTGCCGCCGCCGCGGCGGCTGCCGCGGCCGCGAGCTGCTCGCGGCGCTCCCGGCGCCGGGCGAGGTCCTGCTCCTCCGGCCCGGTCACCAGCGCCAACTCGCCCAGCCGGGTCTCGGCCGAGGCAGCGAAGGCGCGCAGCGCCCGTACGTACACCTCCAGCAGCAGCCGCGCCGTCTCCCCGTCGAACAGGTCCTCGGCGTACTGCACGTGCACGTCCAGCCCGTCCGGGCCGCCGTCCGCGTCCCGCCGCTGCGCGCAGTGGAAGCTGAGGTCGAACTTCGCGGCGCCCAGGTCCGTGCTGGTGGCCCGCCCGGGGATGCCGCCGAGGCGCATCCGGTCGTCGGCCGTCTCCTGCACGGTCAGCATCACCTGGAAGAACGGGTGCTCGCCCAGTGCCCGCCCCGGTTCGGCGAGCTTCTCCACCAGGACGTCGAAGGGCAGGTCCTGGTGGTCGAAGGCCGCCAGGTCGGCGTCCCGCACCCGTTCGACGAGCGCCCCGACCGCCGGGTCGCCGGACAGGTCGGTGCGCAGCACGAGGGAGTTGACGAAGCAGCCCACGAGGTCGTGCAGGTCCTGGTCGGGCCGGCCCGCCACCGGGGTGCCGATGGCCAGGTCCTGACCGCCGCCGGTGGCCGACAGGGCCGCGGACAGGGCCGCCCGGGCCACCATGAACAGGCTGGCGCGCCGTCCGCGGGCCAGAGCGAGCAGCGCCCGGTGCGCGCCCGCGTCGAGGTCCGCCGACACCGTCACCGCGCGCCCCGAGGGCTCGGCCGGACGCGGCCGGTCCGCGGGCAGCTCCGTCCGGGCCGGCATCCCCTCCAGCGATGTCCGCCAGAACCCGAGCAGCCGGTCCGGGTCGGCCAGCAGGTCGCGCTGCCACAGGGCGTAGTCGGCGTACTGCACCGGCAGCGCCCGCCACCGCGGCGCACGGCCCGCGCACCGGGCCGCGTACGCCTCGTCCAGGTCCCGCAGCAGCGGCGCGAGCGACCAGCCGTCGGTGGCGATGTGGTGCACCAGCAGCACCAGGACGCAGCCGCCGTCACCCGGCAGGAACAGCCGGGCCCGCAGCGGCGGGCGGGCGGCGAGGTCGAAGGGCTCCCGGGCGAATCCGGCGACCAGCCCCTCCAGCGCGTCCGGGGTGCACGGCTCCACCTCCAGCGGTTCCCCGGCCGCGGGCAGCACCCGCTGGTACGGCTCGCCGCCCTCGGCCCCGTACACCGTGCGCAGCACCTCGTGCCGCTCCCGTACGTCGGCCAGCGCGGCCGCCAGCGCCGCCCGGTCCGGCTCCCGCTCCAGGCGCAGCACCAGCGGGGCGTTGTAGGTGGCCGACGGGCCCTCGATCCGGTCGAGGAGCCACAGGGCCCGCTGCGCCGCCGACAGCGGCAGCCGCCCGGGCCGCTCCGCCACGGGCGCCAGCGCCGGCCGGGTCGTCGCCGCGCCGCCCAGCTCGGCGAGGCGCCGGTGCAGGGCGGTCGGCGTCGGCGCCAGGAACAGGTCGCGCATGCCCAGCTCCAGCCCGAGCGCGCCCCGGATCCGGTTGACGAGCTTGCCGGCCAGCAGCGAATGCCCGCCCGACTTGAAGAAGTTGGCGTCCGCGGCGAGCGTCTCGCGGTTCAGTACCTCCGCGAACAGTCCGCACAGGATCTCCTCGCGCGGCGACAGGACGTCCCGCCGTACGGGCCCGGCCGCCGCCGGGGCGGTCCCGGTCCCGGCCGGTACGGCCGCGCGGCGCCCGGCAAGCCCCCGCGCCTCCTGCGCGGTCACCAGCGCGAGCTCCCCGAGCCGCCGCTCCGAGCCGCCGGCGAAGGTTGCCAGGGCCCGTACGTACACCTCCAGCAGGAGCCGCGCCGTCGCCTCGTCGAAGAGGTCCACCGCGTACTGGAGAGCGATGTCGATGCCGTCCGGGCGCCCCTGCGCGGTGTGCCGCTCCGCGCAGTACCAGGTCAGGTCGAACTTGGCGGAGTCCAGGCCCACGTCCGCGAGCCGGCCGGCGATCCCGCCGCCCAGCTCCACCGGCGCGGCCGGCCCGCCGCCCGCGTCCACGGTCAGCATCACCTGGAAGAACGGGTGGTGCCCCAGCGCCCTGTCCGGTGCGAGCCGCTCCACCAGCAGGTCGAAGGGGAGCTCCTGGTTCTCGTACGCCGCGAGGTCCGCCTCCCGGACCCGGTCCAGCAGCTCCCCGACCGGCGGGTCGCCCGACAGGTCGGTGCGCAGCGCCAGGGAGTTCACGAAGAATCCGACCAGGTCGTACAGGTCCTCGTCGGGCCGGCCCGCGACCGGCGCCCCGATCACCACGTCCTCGCCGGCCCCGGCGGCGGACAGCGCCGCCGCCAGCGCCGCCCGGGCCGCCATCGTCAGGCTGGCCCGGTGCCCCCGGGCCAGGTCGAGCAGGCCGGTGTGCGCCGCCGCGTCCAGCCGGGCCGTCACGGTGGCGCCCCGGCCGGAGGGCTCCGCCGGGCGCGGCCGGTCGGCGGGCAGCGCGATCAGGGCGGGAGCCCCGGCCAGAACGCCCCGCCAGTGCTCGGCCTGCTCGTACGCCAGGCTCTGCGGGTCGGCGGGGTCGCCCAGCAGCTCGTGCTGCCACACGCCGTAGTCCGCGTACTGGACCGGCAGCGGCTCCTGCTCCGGGGCCCGGCCCGCCAGCCGGGCCGTGTACGCCAGCGACAGGTCGCGCAGCAGGGGGCGTACGGACCAGCCGTCGGTGGCGACGTGGTGGATCAGCAGTACCAGAACCGAGGTCCCGTCACCCGGGAGCAGCAGCCGGGCCCGCAGGGGCGGCTCGGCGGTGATGTCGATCGGCTGCCGGGTGAACGCGGCCACGGCCGCGTCCACTTCGCCCGGCGCGCACACCGCGCTGGTCAGCGCGGGAACGGCGGCCGCGGCCAGCACCCGCTGGTACGGCTCGGCGTCGGGCCCGGCCGGCAGGACGGTGCGCAGCACCTCGTGCCGCTCCACCACGTCGGCCAGCGCCGCGCGGAGGGCCCCGGCGTCGGGCTCCCCGTCCAGGTCCAGGACGACGGGGGCGTTGTACGTGGCCGACGGGCCGTGCAGCCGGCTCAGGAACCACAGCCGGCGCTGGGCGAACGACAACGGGATCTCGGTCATGTCCGTGACGGTCCTAACTGTCCTGGCGCGCGGCGGCCGCGTCGGCGGCCACCGCGACGAGCGTGTCGAGGTGGGCGGCGAGGTCCCGCAGGCGGGGGTGGGCGTAGACGGCCTTCACCGGGAGCGCGACGCCGAGTTCGGCCCGGACCCGGGACACGAGCTTGATCGCGAGGAGCGAATGCCCGCCCAACTTGAAGAAGTTGTCGTCGGGCCCGATGCGCGAGGCGCCGAGCACCGCCGCCCACACGCCCGCGATCAGCTCCTGCGAGCGGGTCAGGCCCTCGGCCGCGGCGGCCGGCGCCGGGCCGGCGGCCGGGGCGGGCAGCGCCGCCCGGTCCAGCTTGCCGTTGGTGGTCGTCGGGAAGCGGTCCAGCGCCACGAAGGCCGCCGGGAGCATGTAGGCGGGCAGCGCCGCCCCGAGGTGCTCGCGCAGCGCGCCCTCGGTGGCCCGGTCGTCCGCCGGCCGGTAGTACGCCACCAGCCCGGGAGCCCCGTGCACCTCGTCGAGCAGCAGCACGGCCGCCTCCGCGACCCCCTCGACCGCGGTCATCGCGGCCTCGATCTCGGGGAGTTCGATGCGGTGCCCGCGCAGCTTGACCTGCCCGTCGGCCCGGCCCAGGTAGCCCAGCCGGCCGCCCGGCAGCAGCCGTACCAGGTCGCCGGTGCGGTACATCCGGCCGCCGTACGCGGCCCCCTCGCCGGAGTCGGCGCTGAAGCGCTCCGCCGTCAGCGCGGGCCGGCGCCGGTAGCCGCGGCCCACGCGCGGGCCCGCCAGGTACAGTTCGCCGCCCTCGCCCACGCCGACCGGGTTCAGCTTCTCGTCCAGCACCCGCATCTGCAGGCCCGGCAGCACACCGCCGATGTGGGGGGCGTCGGCCCCGTCGACCCAGCCGGCCGTGGAGTCCACGGTGCACTCGGTGGGCCCGTACAGGTTCACCGTACGCAGCACGCCCTGCGCGCCCTTCTCGGCGAGGCGGGCCCAGAGCGCCGGGGCGACGGCCTCGCCGCCGATGAGGAGGGTCAGCGGGCGGGGCCCGCCCTCGGCGGTGAGCAGGTCCAGCAGCGGGTCGGCGTGCGAGGGGGTGATGTCGAGGTCGGTCAGCGCCTGCTCGTCCACGAACCGGGCCAGCAGGGCCGGGTCGGCGCGGGTCTCCTCGTCGATCATCACGAGGGTGTCGCCGCGGCAGACGCGCACCCACTGCTGCACGGAGGCGTCGAAGGACGGGGAGGCGTTCCAGCCGACGCGCCCGCCGTCGGTGACGGCGATGCCCGCGCCCTCCAGCTCGGCGAGCAGCGCCGAGACGGCGGCCCGGCCGATCTCCACCCCCTTGGGGCGGCCGGTGGAGCCGGAGGTGTAGATGACGTAGGCGAGGGTATCGCCCCGGACGGCCACGGGGGCGTAGGCGGGGTCGGACCCCTCGCCCGGCGCGGTCAGTTCGGCCACGGCCAGGTGTGCGACGCCCGCGGCGAGCGGCTCGGCGTCCGGGCCGGCCGTGACGACCAGGTCGGCGCCGGAGTCCTCGACCAGGTAGCGGCGCCGCTCGGCGGGCAGCTTCGGGTCCACCGGCAGGTACGCGGCGCCCGCGGTCAGGGTGCCGATCAGCGCGGCCACGAGGTCGGCGCCGCGCGGCAGGGCCAGCGCGACCACGCTCTCGGGGCCGATGCCGCGGGCCGCGAGGCGGGCGGCGATCCGCATGGCCTCGGCACGCAGGGCGCCGAAGCTCAGCTCGCGGTCGCCCGCGACGACGGCGGTGCGGCCGGCGGGGGCCAGCGCGAGGCGCGCCAGCAGGTCCGCGGCGGGGCGCGGGGTCTCCTCGGTGCGGGAGCGCTCGGGAAGTACGGCGGTCATGGTGCTCACTCCCCGGCGAACGCGGTCGTGGACGGCTGGGTGGCGGGGGCGCAGTCGGCCAGTGCGACCGGATCCCCCATGGCGACCAGGATCTTGCGGTCGCCCTTGTAGGCCTCGCGGCCGTGGGCGCACAGGATGTTGTCGACGATCATCAGGTCGCCCTGCTGCCAGGTCTCGCGCACCGTGACCCGGTCGTAGACGGCGTTGATCGCGTCGACCTCGGCGTCGGTGAGCGCGGTGCCGTCGCCCAGGTAGGTGTTGAAGGGGAGACCGTCCTCGCCGTAGGTCTCCACGAGCACTTCCCGGATGTCCGGGTCGAGGGTGCGGCTGTTCCAGAAGGCGAAGTGGTTGAACCAGCTCTCCTCGCCGGTCACGGGGTGCGTGACGATCGCGGACCGGCGCTGCCGGGTGATCATCGAGTCGTCCTCGTCCACCCACTCGTACCCGACCGTGTTCTCCTCGCAGTACGCCTCCGCCACCGCCTTGTCCTCGGTCGCGAACGTCTTGTACCAGGGCAGCCCGGCCAGCTCCGAGTAGTTGCGCACGAGCAGCCAGCCGGCCCGCGCGAACCGCTCGACCAGCTCCGGCGGCAGCAGGCGCAGCGCCTCGCGCATGTCGCCGACGGTGGTGGCGCCGCCCTCCTCGGGCGCGGTCACGCAGCCGAACAGCAGCACGCCGGGGAAGTCGAGGGTGTAGCTGTTCTCGTTGTGGAGCCGGATCGGCTGCACGGCCGGCAGGTCGGTGGAGGAGAAGACGCCCTCGCCGAAGTCGGTGCGCGGGGTGGCCTTCTCCTTGTATCCGGCGCGCCGCTGGATCAGCGCGTCGCGGGCGGCGGCGAAGGAGGAGGCGTCCGACACGGGAAGCCCGCGCAGCAGGACGGCGCCGGAGCGGTGCAGCTCGGCCTGGATGCCGGCGCGGTGGGCGTTCAGCCAGGCGACGGCCGTCTCCAGGTCGGCGCCGGCCGGGGTCTGGACGACGACCGGCTTGCCGGCCTCGCGGATCGGGCTGATACCGGTCTCGGTGGGGGCGTCTGCGAACGTGGTCATGGCAAAGTCCTCAAAACGGTACGGAGTCGGGGAGAGAGGGAGCGGCCGCGGTCAGGCGGCGGCGCGCGCCGGCAGGTGGCCGCCGACGACCGGGGCCAGTACGGCGAAGAACTCGGGCAGCCGCTGCTGGAAGTAGAAGTGACCGCCCGGCAGGACGTACGAGTCGAAGGGCCGGTCGGTGATCTGTGCCCAGCGGCCCAGCGTCGTGGCCGGCGCGACCGGGTCGGCGTCGCCGCCGATCACCGTCACCGGGCAGTCCACCCGGGCCGCGGACTCCTCACAGCGGTACACGTCGTCGATGGCGAAGTCGGCGCGGATCGACGGGATGATGATCTCCCGCAGATCGGGCTCGTCGAGGATCCCGTCGTCGGTGCCGCCGCGCTCCTTGATGGCGGCGACGAGCTGGTCGTCGTCCAGCCGCTCGGGGTGGACCGCGCACGGGTTGGCCAGGAAGGGCGCCCGGCACGCCGAGGCGACCAGGGCCCGCGGGGTCCGGCCGGCCGCCTGCAGGGCCCGTACCACCTCGAAGGCGACGAGCGAGCCCATGCTGTGCCCGAGGACCACCAGGTCGTCGGTGGTTCCGGCGGGCAGCGACGCCACGACCGGGCCGGCCAGGTCACCGATGGTGCGGGGCAGGTCCTCCGCGAAGCGGGCACCGCGGCCCGGGTACTGGCCGATGAGCAGCCGCACGTCGGCGGGCAGGTGCGCGCGCCACTCGGCGTACGCGTGCGCGTTTCCGCCGGCGTGCGGCAGGACCAGCAGCGACGTGCGCTGCGGGCCCTCGCCCGGCAGGTCCCACACCACGTCGTCGGGCGCGGGGGTGAAGTCCGGATAGGTGTCGTTGCTCATGAGGAACTCCGTTCCTGGTCGGGGGTGCGGCGGCGCAGCGCGGGCCGGGCCCTCCGGGGCGCCGCAGGCTCGGACCGCCGCAGGCCCTCGATGTGCTGGGCGAGGGTGGCGGGGGTGGGGTGCTGGAAGACGTCGCGGAGGGTGAGGGTGACGCCGAGGGTGGCGCCGATGCGGTTGGTGAGGCGGGCGGCGAGCAGGGAGTGGCCGCCGAGGTCGAAGAAGCCGTCGTCGATGGAGAGCGGCTCCGTCGTGTTCAGGGCCTCGGCGAAGTACGCGACGACGGACGCCTCCAGCTCGGTGCGCGGGCCGCGCCCGCCGACCGTGGCCGCGGCCTGCGGGACGGGCAGCGCCTGCTTGTCGATCTTCCCGTTGGGGGTCAGCGGCAGCCGGTCGAGCAGGACGACGAAGGCCGGGACCATGTGGTCGGGCAGCAGCGTGCGCAGCCAGAGCCGGACGTCCTGGCCGGAGAGGTCCGGAGCGGTGGAGACGAGGTAGGCCGTCAGCTGGGGCGTGTTGTGGTGGTCGGGATGGGTCGACAGGGTGGCCTGCGTGATCTCCGGGTGGGTGGTGAGGACGGTTTCGATTTCGGTGGGTTCGATGCGGAAGCCGCGGATTTTGATCTGGGTGTCGGTGCGGCCGGTGTAGTGGAGGTTTCCGTGGGTGTCCCAGTGGGCTTGGTCGCCGGTGCGGTAGAGGCGTGAGCCGGGTGTGCCGTACGGGTTGGGGATGAAGCTGGCGGCGGTGGTGGCGGGTTGGGCGAGGTAGCCGTGGGCCAGTCCGTCGCCGGTGAGGTACAGCTCGCCGGTGACGCCGGGTGGGCTGGGGCGCAGGTGGCCGTCGAGGACGTACGCCTGCTTGTTGGTGAGCGGGCGCCCGATGGACACGGTGGCGGTCGGCCGGTCCGAGACGGGGATGGGGTGGGTGGTGGTGAAGCCCATGGACTCGGCGGGGCCGTAGCCGTTGGTGATGGCGAGGTCCGGATCGAGGGTGTGGAGGCGGGTGACGTGGGTGGGGGAGGCGGGTTCGCCGCCCGTGTACACGATCCGCGTGGTGGTGAAGGTGTCGGGGTGCTCGTCCGTGAGGTAGTTGAAGAGGCTGGAGGACAGCTGGAGCATCGTCACCGCGTGGCGCCGTGACAGTGCGGCGATGAGTGCGGGTTCGGGTCGTTGTCCGGGCTGGAGGACGGTGGTGCCGCCGTGGAGGAGGGCTCCCCAGAACTCGAGGCTGAAGGCGTCCCAGGAGACCGGTGAGCACTGGAGGAACACCTCGCCGGGCCCGAAGGTGGCGTACGTCTGGGCGGTGAGCGTGGAGACGAGGTTGCGGTGGGAGGACAGGATGCCCTTGGGGCGTCCGGTGGAGCCGGAGGTGAACATCACGCACGCCACGTCCGCCGGCGTGAGGCCGACGTCCGGGCTCCCGGAGTCCTGCCGGCCGATGGCCTCGCGGTCGGCGTCGACCAGCACGGCCGTCCAGGGGCCGATCACCCGGTCCCCGTGCCGGGCGTCCGTGACGAGGACGCCGACCGCCGCGTCCCGCGCGGTCCCGGTGAGGCGTTCGTCGGGGAACTCGGGGTCGAGGAGGGCGTAGCCGGCGCCGGTCTTGACGACGGCGAGGAGGGCGACGGCGAAGTCGGTGCCGCGGTCCAGCAGGACCCCCGCCAAGTCCCCCCGGCCCAGGCCGTGTCCGGCGAGGTGGCGGGCGAGCCGGTTGGCGCGGGAATCCAGCTCCGCGTACGACAGCTCCTCGTCGCCGAAGACGACGGCGCGGGCGTCCGGGCGCAGGCGTACCTGCTCCTCGAACCGGTCCACGAGGGTCGCCGCGCCGATGTCCGCCCGCGTGCCCGTCCACTCCTCCAGCACCTGGCGCCGCTCGGCCTCACCCAGCAACTCCAGCTCCGACAGCGGTACGTCGGGGGCCGCGACCACGTGTTCCAGGGCGCGGCGCAGCATGTCCGTCAGCCGCTCGACCGTCGACGCCTCGTACACGTCGGAGCTGTACAGCACCGCACCCGTCAGCGGCCCGTCCGGCTCGGCCCGCAGCAGGAACTCCAGATCGAACTTGACGGCCCCCGTCACCAGCGGCTCCGCGGCCCCGGCCCGCAGGCCCGGCAGGTCCGGCGCCACCGCCGGCCCCGACTCCAGCGCCAGGCAGACCTGGAACAGCGGGTGCCGGGCCAGCGAGCGGGCCGGGTTCACGGCCTCCAGCACCAGATCGAAGGGGACCTCCTGGTGGGCGAAGGCGTCCAGGTCGGCGGCGCGCACCCGGGCCAGGAGCTCCCGGAAGACGGGATCGCCCGAGGTGTCGGTCCGCAGCACGAGGGTGTTGACGAAGAACCCCACCAGCCCGGACAGCGCCTCGTCCGAGCGCCCCGCGACCGGCGAGCCGAGGGGGACGTCGGTCCCCGCACCCAGCCGGGTCAGCAGGGCGGCGAGCGCCGCCTGAAGCACCATGAACGGCGTGCACCGCTCGGCGCGCGCCAGCTCCACGATCCGCTTGTGCAGGTGCGGTCCGAAGTCGACGTGCACCGCCCCGCCCCGCTGCCCCGCCACCGCGGGCCTCGGCCGGTCGTGGACCAGCCCGAGCTCCTCCGGCAGACCCGCCAGGGCGGTCTTCCAGTAGGCGAGCTGGTCCTCCAGGGCCCCGCCGTCGGCCAGGGCGGCCCGCTGCCACAGCGCGTAGTCGGTGTAGTCCGCCGGCAGCGGCGCCCAGTCGGGGGCGCGGCCCGCCAGCCGGGCCGCGTAGGCGGCGGAAAGGTCGTCGAACAGCGGGCGCAGCGACTGCCCGTCGGTCGCGATGTGGTGCAGCAGGACCAGGAGGGTGGACTCCGCCTCCCCGGTCCGCACCAGCGTCACCCGCAGCGGATGCTCCGCGGCCAGGTCGAACGGGTGCCGGGCGGCCGCCAGCAGCTCGGCCTCCCGCTCCGACGGCGCGACCGTACGGACCTCGAAGACCGGCTCGCCGACCGGGTCGACGACCTGCCGCGGCTCGCCGTCCACGGTGGTGAACCGGGTCCGCAGCGGCTCGTGCCGGCCCACCAGATCGGCGAAGGCGGCGCGCAGCGCCCCGACGTCCGCGACCCCGTCCAGCCGGACCGCCATCGGCACGTTGTACGAGGTCCCCCCGTCCTGGAGCCCGGACACCAGCCAGAGGCGCTGCTGGGCGAAGGAGAGCGGCGGCCGCTCGGGCCGCACCGCGGCACGGGTGAGCGGCGGAAGCACGGGCCGGCCCGACGCGGCGCCGATCTGCCGCGCCAGCGCGGCCGGCGTGGGGTGCTGGAAGACGTCGCGGAGGGTGAGGGTGACGCCGAGGGTGGCGCCGATGCGGTTGGCGAGGCGGGCGGCGAGCAGGGAGTGGCCGCCGTGGTCGAAGAAGCTGTCGTCGACCGACAGCGGTACGGGGGCCTCCAGGACCTCGCCGACCAGCGTCCGTACGATCTCCTCCAGCTCGGTCCGCGGCTGGCGGCCCCCCGTGGTGAGCGGTGCTTCGACGGCGGGCAGGGCCCGCTTGTCGATCTTCCCGTTGGCGGTGAGCGGCAGCCGGTCCAGTACGGCGAACCGCGCGGGCACCATGTGCTCGGGCAGCTGCTCGCGCAGCCAGCTGCGCAGGGCGGCGGGGGCGAGACCCGGGCCGGGGGTGAGGGTGACGTAGGCCGTCAGGTCGGTGGAGTGGACGAGGGTGGCCCGGGCGACCCGGGGGTGGGTGGTGAGGACGGTTTCGATTTCGGTGGGTTCGATGCGGAAGCCGCGGATTTTGATCTGGGTGTCGGTGCGGCCGGTGTAGTGGAGGTTTCCGTGGGTGTCCCAGTGGGCTTGGTCGCCGGTGCGGTAGAGGCGTGAGCCGGGTGTGCCGTACGGGTTGGGGATGAAGCTGGCGGCGGTGGTGGCGGGTTGGGCGAGGTAGCCGTGGGCCAGTCCGTCGCCGGTGAGGTACAGCTCGCCGGTGACGCCGGGTGGGCTGGGGCGCAGGTGGCCGTCGAGGACGTACGCCTGCTTGTTGGTGAGCGGGCGCCCGATGGACACGGTGGCGGTCGGCCGGTCCGAGACGGGGATGGGGTGGGTGGTGGTGAATCCCATGGACTCGGCGGGGCCGTAGCCGTTGGTGACGGCGAGCGCCGGGTAGAGGGTGTGGAGGCGGTGGACGTGGGTGGGTGAGGCGGGTTCGCCGCCCGTGTACACGATTCGCGTGGTGGTGAAGGACTCCGGGTGCTCGTCCGTGAGGAAGTTGAAGAGGCTGGACGACAGCTGGAGCATGGTGACGCCCCACCGCGGCGACAGTGCGGCGATGAGCGCGGGTTCGGGTCGCTGTCCGGGTTGCAGGACGGTGGTGCCGCCGTGGAGGAGGGCTCCCCAGAATTCGAGGCTGAAGGCGTCCCAGGAGACGGGGGAGCATTGGAGGAACACTTCGCCCGGGCCGAAGTCGGCGTAGGTCTGGGCGGTGAGCGTGGAGACGAGGTTGCGGTGGGAGGACAGGATGCCCTTGGGGCGTCCGGTGGAGCCGGAGGTGAACATCACGCACGCCACGTCCGCCGGGGTCAGCCGGACCCGCAGGGGCCCGTCCGCGCGGGCGGCGACGGCTGCCCGGTCGGCATCGACCGGCACCGTGGCCCACGGGCCGGAGATCCGCCCCCGGTGGGCGGCGTCGGTCACCAGCACCCGCACCCCCGCCTCGGCGGCCGTCCCCGCCAGGCGTTCGTCGGGGAACTCGGGGTCGAGGAGGGCGTAGCCGGCGCCGGTCTTGACGACGGCGAGGAGGGCGACGGCGAAGTCGGTGCCGCGGTCCAGCAGGACCCCCGCCAAGTCCCCCCGGCCCAGGCCGTGTCCGGCGAGGTGGCGGGCGAGCCGGTTGGCGCGGGAATCCAGCTCCGCGTACGTGAGCTCCTCGTCGCCGAAGACGACGGCGCGGGCGTCCGGGCGCAGGCGTACCTGCTCCTCGAACCGGTCCACGAGGGTCGCCGCGCCGATGTCCGCCCGCGTGCCCGTCCACTCCTCCAGCACCTGGCGCCGCTCGGCCTCACCCAGCAACTCCAGCCCCGACAGCGGCAGTTCCACCGACTCCATGGCCTGCTCCACGAACCGCAGGAACCGGTCCTGATGCCCGGCCACGGCCGCGAGGTCGCACACCTCCGGAGCCGCGTCGAAGTCGATCCGCAGCCCGCCCTCCGGACCCAGGTCGTACACGCCGACCGCCAGGTCCTCCACCGGACCGTTGCTGAGGTTGTGTTGCGTGGTCGGGAACCCGCAGAAACGCATCCCGGGCGTGAACGCCATGATGTTGACCAGCGGAGCCGAGATCCGCCGCTCCGCCTCGCCCAGACCCAGGTCCCGGCAGATGTCCTCGTACCGGGTGCGCTGGTGCGCCAGCCCCTGCCGGGTCTCCGCGACCACCGCCGACAGCAGCTCGGCCAGCGTCCCGTCCGGCGCCACCGGCACCCGCAGGGGCACCACGTTCGACATCATGCCCGGCGTGCGCCGCGCCAGCTCCGTACGCCGGCCCGTCACCGGCAGGCCCAGCACCGGTTCGGTGCTCCCGCCCACCCGGTGCACGTAGGCCCCGACCAGCGCGATCACCAGCATCGTCCACGGTGCCCGGTGCGCCCGCGCCACCTCGCGCAGCCGGTCCGCCCGCGCCGCCGGCAGTACCACCGTGCGCCGTACGAACGGCAGCGCGCCCGGCGCCGTACGGCCGCTGCGGCCCTCGCCGAGCCGCGGCGTCTGCGGCAGCACGGCCAGGTGCGCCGCCCAGTGCGCCCGGTCCGCGGCGGCCTCCGGCGACGTCCGGTACGCCTCGTCCTCGGCCAGCAGCTCCGCCATCGACCCGAACGGGCTCGGCCCCCACGGCTCACCGGCCGCGGCCCGCTCGTACAGCTCCACCAGCCGCCGGTCCATCAGAGCGATGCCCATGCCGTCGACGGCCAGGTGGTGGAAGGCGTGGAAGTAGAACCAGCGGCGCTCGCCCCGCTCCGTCGTGCCCACGGCGATCAGGACGTGCCGGGTCAGCCAGCCGCCCTCCAGGTCGAACGGGCGGGCCAGCTCCGCCGCCATCCAGGCCCGGCCGGCCGCGGCGGGGTCCGCCTCTCCGCTCAGGTCCAGCAACTCCAGTTCCCGCGAGCCCGGTTCGGGGTGGACCAGCTGCCACAGGCCGCCGTCACCGTTCCCCGTGCCGTCACCGTTGCCCGTGCCGTCCCCGGCGCGGTTCCCGCCTCCGCTCCCGTCCTCGTCCGAACCGGTGCCGCGGATGCGCAGGCAGTCCGCCTCGCGGGCCAGCTGGTACCAGGCCCGGGCGAGCAGCCCCGGGTCCAGATCGCCCAGGATCTCCCGGTACTCCCCGATGTTGTAGCGGCAGCCGGACGCGTCCAGCCCGTGGGCCATCCAGATGTCGCGCTGCGCCGCCGACAGCGGCAGCCGCACAGCGGCCGGCCCGTGCGCGGTGCTGCTCTGTTCAGACGGCTCGGTGGACATGCGCGGGCTCCTCAAAATGGTCTCCGTGGCGGGCGGTCGAGATCTGTTCACGTGCTGGTACGAGATCTGCTGCGTGGTCCGGCCCTACGTCATCCAACCGGCGGGCCCCCCGGCCCTGCGGCAGTTGCTCCGGCACTCGGCGAGCAGTTCAGGCGGCAGTGGCGGCAGCCGCGCGCGGCGCCCGGCAGGCGGCCCGGACCAGGCCCAGCACCCGGAAGCGGGAGCTGCCGCCCTCGTGCGCGGCCCGTACGACACCGCTGATCAGCAGCTCGCGCAGCATCCGGCCGGCCTCCGCCAGACCGGTGCCCGGTCTGCCCGTGGCATCGGCCAGGGCGGTGATCCCGGCCAGGTCGAACTCGTCCCCGGCGCCTTCGCACAGTGCCTCCAGCAGCCCGCGGGCGCCGGGTGAGAGCCGGTCCAGTCGGCGCCCCAGGGCACCCCGGAAGCCGGCCGTGCCCGCCCGCCCGCCGAGGTGGTCGAGCAGGGCCACCGGGTCCTCGTCGAGACCACGGCACAGGGCGGTCAGGTCGCACACCACCAGCCAGGAGGCGGCCGCGGCCAGTGCCCCCGGGTGTCCGTCCAGCCGCCGGCAGACCCACGCGGCACGTTCCGCGTCGGCCGCCGTCGGCGCGAACTCCGGCCGCACCCGCCGGACATGGTCGAGGAAGACCCGGACCGCCGGGGCCGCCGGGTCCACCGATCCGTCGGCCGGCACCTCCAGCGGCGCCAGCAGGAAGATCCGCTCGCCGGGCACCTCCCACGGCTGGTCCGACGTCACCAGCAGCCGCAGCCCGGGGCAAGCGCGCAGCAGCCCGGTCAGCCGGTCGAACCGGAGCGGGCCCGTGGGGGCGCCGTCGAGCACCAGCAACGCCGTCTGGTCTCCCAGCAGTTCGGCGAGGGAGTCGACGCCGCCGGCGAGGGGGTCGACCGCACCCGCGACGGGGGACCTGTCGGCGGTGCCGCCGCCGAAGCCGTCCGCACGGCCGCCGTCGAGCGGAGAGGTGCCGCCGTCTCCGCACGGTGCGGAGGCGGGGGAGTACAGCTCGGCCACCGCCGAGGCGACCAGGACCGCCGACTCGCCCTCGGCGCAGCCCAGGTGATCGGCCGCCGCGCCGGGGAAGGCGTACCAGAGCACCGGTATCCCGGCGCCGTGCAGCCGTTCGGCGACCGACAGCGCCAGCCGCGTCTTGCCCACCCCGGTCAGCCCCACCAGGTGCACCAGCCGTTCCGCCCCCGAGGCGAGTTCCCGTTCCAGTAGCGATGCCTCGGCGTCCCGGCCCACCATCGGGTGCAGGGCGGTCGGCGGCGCCGGCGGCCGCTCCCAGCCCGCTCCGGTCGCCCGGCCCTGCTGCGCGGCGGCCTCCAGAGCGGTCCGGGCCCGGGCGCCCAGCCGCAGCGCGTCGGCCATCAGACGGACCGTGTCGGGGCGGGGCCGTCTCGCCTTGCCCTGCTCCAGATCGCGGATGGCCCGCACGCTGATCGTGGAGAGGTCGGCCAGCTCCCGCTGGGTGAGGCCGATCCGCAGTCTGTGGGTCCTGATCAGCATGCCCAGGCGGGGGGTGTCCCGTACCGGAGTGAGGGCGGCGTCGACGGCGGCCGTGCTGTTCATGTGCGCTCCCGGCGGTGGTGGTGGGGAACGGCTGGGCCCGCGTGGCCCGGCCCGGTTCCTGCTTCCCATCGTCGGCAGCGCGCTATCGCCCCGGCATCCCCGCGCGAACAGCCCCCGGCAGGCGCTCCTATCACCCCCGGAGCCCCGCTCCCCACCCGCCTACGACGCCGCTATCACCGGTCTACGCCGTCCCCATCACCTCTCCAGAAGCGTGATAGCGCGGGGATAGGAGCGGGGCCGGTGCGGGGATTCCGGCTGTTCCTAACGTGATGCCCAGAACGAAGGAAGCGCCCCGGAAAACCCGGAGCGCACCGATGAAAGGGAATCAGAAATGACGCTCGCCGCCGCCTTCCGCACCGCCCTCGTCACCGTCGCCATCACCGGAGCGGCCGTGCTCGGCACCCAGGTCGCCCAGGCCGACGGCACGGCCACCCCCGCCACCACGGCCGGCGTCACCGGACCGACGGCCACCCCGTCGCCGAGCACCTCCACCGACACCAACCCGTGGGACTGACGCAACCCCCGACCCGGTCCCCTGACGACACACCCCCGACGTCACACCCCGGCCGCGGATCCCGCAGCCGGTGCGCGGACGGCGCCCGAGCCCGGGGCAGGGTTCACGGACGGACCCGACGCCGAGCCCAGGGCCGCAGCCGGCGCCGACCCCACGAGCGGGACGAACGCCTGGCCCAGCACCGGACCGATCACCCGAGAGGGCAGCGGGTCGGAACCCAACAGCCGCTCCGCCTCGGCCAGTTCAGCGTCCATCCGCCGCTCGCGGAAGACCCGGACCGAGCTCTCCAGCAGTTCCCGGGAGCGGGAGCGCTCACGGGAGTTGCCCCCCGCCAGCAGCAGCCGCGCCAGGTCCAGCCGCACCACCGCCGCGCCGCCCTGGTCCATGATCTGCTCGCGTACCGACAGCGCCTGCGCGTAGAACCCCCGGGCGGACTCTCCCCGCCCCAGCTCCGCGTGCGCGTGACCCAGGTCCCGCAGCAGGTGCCCCTCGCCGATCACGTCACCGCTGTCCCGGCACAGCTCCAGCACCTCGCTGAACGTCCGCACCGCACGCTCGTGCTCGCCCCGGGACTGCGACAGCTGCCCCGCCCGGCGCAGCGTCCGTGCCTGGCCGCCCGTGTACCCCACCGAACGGTAGATGCCGAGCGCCTCGTCCAGCCGGTCCTGCGCGGCCGAGGACTGTCCGCGCACCATCCAGATCTGCGCGCTCTGCGTCAGGACGATGGCCCGGCCCACCACGTCACCGACCCGGTCGAAATCCCGCAGCGCCCGGTCGTACAGGGTGAGTGCGTGCTCCTCGTTGCCCCGCATCCGCTCCAGCAGCGCCAGGTCCCGGTGGCACAGCGCCAGCCCGTGGCGGTCGTCGAGTTCCCGGAACAGCCCGAGCGCCGAGGTCAGCGCCGTCCGCGACTCCTCCTTCTGGCTGCGGCCGAGGTGGAGGACGCCGAGCGAGCTGAGCAGAGCGGCCGTGCCGCGCTTGTTCCCGGCGGCCCGGACGGCTTCCAGCGCCAGCCGGTGCGTACGCTCCCACTCGTCGAAGTAGCCCCGGCCCTCGAACAGGGTCGTCAGGGTCGTCGCCAGGTCCCAGCACAGCTCGTCCATCCGGGCCTCGGCGGCGTGCTCGACCGCCTGGACCAGGTTGGCGTGCTCGCTCTCCAGCCACTCCAGCGGGTCCACCAGCAACTCGTCGACGCATGCGGGCGGCGGCTCCCAGCGCGGAGCGCTGCCGTGCAGCACCGTGAAGTCCCCGCCGTAGATGCGCCGGTGGGCCTGTTCGGCCAGCGACAGCCAGCCGCCCAGCATCCGGCCGAGCGCCGCCGTCTGAGCGGCCGGCTCGTCGTGCTCGGCGAGCTGCTCCCGCGCGAACACCCGGATGATCTCGTGGAACCGGTAGCGGAAGCCGCCGGTGGACTCGACCCCGACGACGTCCAGCATCTGTACGTCGACCAGCGGTTCGAGGAGGTCGGAGGGGAAGGGCCGGTCGTCGTCGAGCAGCGCCCCGGGAAGCCAGCCCGGCAGCGTCGGTCCCTTCGCGAGGCTCAGCAGCCGCAGCAGCCGGCGGTCCGGCGCGGCCAGCCCGTCGTGGGTGAGCGAGAGGCTGGCCCGCATCGTCATCTCGCCGTGGGTCAGCTCGTCCAGCCGGTGCCGCTCGTTGGCGAGCCGGTGCACCATCGAGGCCAGTGTCCAGTGCGCGCGGGCCGCCAGCCGGGCGGCCACGATCCGCAGCGCCAGCGGCAGCCCGCCCACGGTCCGGATCAGCGCCTCGGCCGCCGCCCCCTCGCGCTCCACCCGGTCCGCGCCGATCACCCGGACCAGCAGCTCCAGCGCGTGCTCGGTGCTCATGACGTCGAGCTCGATCCGGTGCGCACCGGGCAGCCCGGTGAGCCGGACCCGGCTGGTGACCAGCACCGCGCAGTTGCGGCTGCCCGGCAGCAGCGGCCGGATCTGGCTCTCGGACGCCGCGTCGTCCAGCACCACCAGCATCCGGCGGGAGGCCAGCAGGGTCCGGTACATCTCGGCCCGCTCGTCCTGCGACTCGGGGATCACCGCACCGGGAATGCCGAGCGCCCGCAGGAACCGGCCCAGTACCTCGGCCGAGGTCGCGGGAGAGCCCGTACCGCGCAGGTCGCAGTACAACTGGCCGTCGGGGAAGCCGGTTTCGCTGAGCCGGTGGGCGATGTGCGTGGCCAGGGTGGACTTGCCGGTGCCCGGCTTGCCCACCACCACGGCCAGCCCGACCGCCCGCTGTCCGCCGTCGCCGAGGAGCGTCCGCTCGATCCGGGCGATCTGTGCCTCGTCTCCGACGAAGTCGGAGGTGTCGGACGGGAGTTGGCGCGGGATCTCCTCCCGGTACGCGGCCGCCCCGTCCGGCGCCGGGGGCGCGGACGCCCGGCCCGGCTCCGCACCGGACGGCTCACCCGCGGCGGCGGGCCGCCGCGGCTCCGCGGCCGCCCCCGCGGAACCCGCGCCCGGGCCCGGTTCGGAGGCCGGCCCCGGCCCAGGCCCAGCCCCCGCTCCCGGCTCCGCGTCGGTGCCCGCGGCCTCCACCGCGCGGCCGTAGCCGCCGGCGGCCGGACGGGACGGCGGCGGTACCTCGCCCGCCAGGATCGCCGACTCCAGTGCCCGCAGCTCACCGCCCGGCTCCAGGCCGAGCTCCTCCACCAGCAGCTCGCGCCCGACCCGGTAGCTCTCCAGGGCCTCGGCCTGCCGGCCCGACCGGTACAGGGCCAGCATCAGCTGCCCGCGCAGCCGCTCCCGCAGCGGATGGACCCGTACCAGCAGCTGGATCTCCCCGACCAGCTGGTGGTGGCGGCCCAGGTCGAGTTCCAGCTCGATCCGTGTCTCGGTCGCGGTGAGCCGTTCCTCGTCCAGTTGCAGGGCCTTGCTGCGCAGCGTCTCACTGGACACCCCGCTCAGGCAGTCGCCCTGCCACAACTCGGCGGCCGCGCGCAGCAGTTCCGCCGCTCCGGCCAGTTGGCCCTGTTTGGCCAGCGTCCGGGCGTCGGCGACCGTACGGGCGAACAGCGCGGCGTCGACGAGGTCGCCCTCGGTCTTGAGGACGTACCCCGGCGGCCGGGTGGTGATGGCGGCGGCGATGGCCGCCGAGCTGAACAGCTTGCGCAGCCGGGACACGCAGATCTGCACCTGGGTGCGTGCCGTGTCCGGGGGTTCGTCGTCCCAGATCAGGTCGACCAGGTAGTCCGTGCTCACCACACGGTTCGCCTCGAGGAGCAGCGCGGCGAGGATGACTTCCTGCCGGCCCGGGGGGATGCGGACCTGCCCCGCGTGGCCGGTCACCTGTAACGGTCCGAGGATCCGGAAAACCACCGCGTCCGGGGTCGGCGCACCCCCGCCGGGCGAAACGGTCATGAGTCTCCCAGCTGGGGCATGCCTGATCCCGCTCGCACCGTGTGCACGACACGGTCGAGCCGGGAGGGAACACGGGTGGAGCGGGGGCTCAGTCTTCCCGAACACGTCTCCGGTTGTCCATGGTGTGGAGATTCCGTGGGGGCCGACAGGAGGCACCAGTTCCGGCCATCGTGGCCGAGGGGCGGCTCCGCGAGCGCCCGCTTCGGTGATAAGGCGGGGATAGCCCCGGGTTGCGCGCCTGGCGCAGGGTGTACCTGCCGCCTCCCGGAGGGGACGCGGCCGTACGAAAGGACGTCCCATGAACGGTCGGTACACCAGGCGGATCCCGCCCAGCTCCGTCATCACCGACTCAGGGGTCGACCACGTGCGCCTGGCGTACCACTACCTCGACAACGGTGACCTCGACGGCTACGGCTCCCTCCTGCACGCAGGTCCGCTGGGGCCCGACCTGGAGGGCCCCGGTGCCCGCGGCGCGCGCCACGACATCATCCGGATCGTCGCGGAGGGGGACTGCGTCGTCGCGATGGGCCGGCTCTCGCCGCAGCAGCGGGACTTCGTCGACGTGTTCACCCTCTCCGACGAGGGGATGCTCCGGGCCTGCCGCCGCTACTACTCCGCGCTGCCCCGCTGAACCCGGCCGGCCAGGGCGGCCGGCAGCGGGGCCAGGCCGAGGAACCCGAGGGTCAGGGAGGTGGCGGTGCGGTGCCAGGCCCGGGCGTCGCGCAGCATGGCGTGGCCCCCGGCAGTCATGGGAACCGCGAGGGTGTGCGCGCCGGCCCGTTCGGCGCGGTCGAGGAAGTCCCAGGTCTCCCGCGCCGACGTCACCCGGTCGGCCGGGTCGTGAAGGGCGGCCACCCGCCGGCCGCGCAGCCGGCCGACCGGTTCGCCGGGCGGGCACCAGGGCGCGAGGGCGACGACACCGCACACGTGCGGGTCGCCGGCCAGCCGCAGGGCCGCGCGGCCCCCCATGGAGTGGCCCACGAGCACCACCGGGACGTCGCCCGCCGCGCGCAGCAGGGCCCGCAGGGCCTCCCGGGCGTCCTGGAGGGCGTCCTCGCGCCCGCCGTTCCAGCCCCGGTGCCGGTAGCGGACGTGCCCGACCAGGACGTGGTCGTGCGCGGTGGCGCGGATGACGCCGGTCGCGAACGGCCGCATCCGCAGGGCGGGCAGGTTCAGCCGGGGCGGTGCCTCCAGGGCGTCCGCCCGTCCGCCGTTGAGCACCAGCACGGCGGCCCGCGGCGTGAAGGGCGCCCAGCGGACTGCCAGGGTGTCGTGCGCGTCCGCCGTCATGGGCCCCGCTCCGTTCTCCCGTGTTCCCGTACGTCTCAACTCGCCCCCTCCGCGGCCGGGTACCAGTCCGCCGGTGTGGGCGGCATGCCGGACCCGCCGTCGCGCGCGGGCCGTACGGCGAGGATCTGGTCCACCCCCATGCGCCGTTCGGCGAAGGCCAGCGAGCTGCCCGCCAGGTACAGCCGCCAGACGCGGGCGGTCGTCTCGCCGGCCAGGGAGTCGAACGCGCTCCACCGCTCTTCGAGGGTGTCGCGCCAGGCGTCGATGGTACGGGTGTAGTGCTCGCGCAGGGATTCGACCGAGCGGACCTCGAGACCGGCCTCCTCCAGGACGCCCACGGTCCGGCCCACGGGGCGCATGTGCATGTCGGGGGCGATGTACGCCTCGATGAACGCGCCGCCGCCCGGAGCGTTGGCACCCCGGGACATCTGCTGGACCAGCAGGCGGCCCCGCGGCCGCAGGGCGCCGTGCAGCAGCGAGGCGAAGGCCGGGTACTCGGCGTCACCGACGTGCTCGCTCATCTCGATGGCCGTGACGGCGTCGTACCCGCCGGCGTCGATGTTCCGGTAGTGGCGCAGCTGGACGTCGACGAGGTCGCCGAGCCCCTCCCGGGCCACCCGGTCCGCCACGAAGTCACGCTGCTGTCGGGACAGGGTCACCGCCGTCACCCGCGTCTTGTGGGCGCGGGCGGCGTGCAGGCTCAGGGAGCCCCAGCCGCAGCCGACGTCGAGGAGCCGGGACCCCTCGTGGAGGCCGAGCTTGCGGCAGACCAGCTCCAGCTTGTCGTGCTGCGCCTGCTCCAGGCCGTAGCCGGGTTCCTCGGGGCGGGTCCAGTAGGCGCACGAGTAGGCCATCGACGGGTCGAGGAGGAGGGCGTAGAACTCGTTCGACAGGTCGTAGTGGTGGCTGATCGCGGCCCGGTCGCGCGCGGAGCTGTGCAACCGCCCGCCGAGCCGGGCCCGCGGGGCGTCGGGCGCGCGGGGAGGCAGGCCGACCACCCCCAGTCCCACGGCGAGGCTGGTGACCTGCGCCCATCCGGCAGCGGTGGGTTTGACGCGGCCGTGGTCGCGCACGGACTGCCAGGCAGCGCCGAGGCCCTCGGCCAGGTCCCCCTCGATGTCGAGCTCGCCGGTGATGTAGGCCTCGGCGAGACCCAGTTCACCCGGCTGCCACAGCAGCCGGCGCAGGGCCCGCGGCGAACGCAGGACGATCACGGGGGCGTCCGCGGGGCCCGCCTCCGTCCCGTCCCACGCGCGCAGGCGCACGGGGAGCGGACCGGCGAAGAAGTGGTCCAGCAGCTCCGCCAACCGGTCGGCAACGGCCCTCATCACACGTCCTCCAGCATCCGGGGCGGCTGTCGCCTTGCCGGATGCCCGGCGGCCCGTTCCTCCGTTCTTCGTAGCGCCGGACGCCGCGGATTGGTGGATGCCGCGGGCAGACCCCGGCCGGCCGGGAAGGCCGGTGGCACGTCACGGGAGGCGGGCGGCGCGGACGCGGGTTCCACTGGGGGGACCAGGGAGTGCGTCGGCGGGCAGTGCGGGAGGACAGGCGACATGACGGAGACCCATCAGGTGCTGCTGATCTCGTTCACGGGGCCGGCCACCGGCCGTGCGGCGTTCCGGGAGGCGCTCGACCTGCCGGGGCTGCGGCAGGCGGCGGTGGTGGAACGCTCGGCCGACGGCCTGCTCGACGTACCGGAGAGCCATGTCAGCGGCGCCGGGGTCGCGACGGCGGGCGCCGGGCTGGTCGGCGGTCTCGTCGGCCTGCTGGGCGGCCCGCTCGGCGTGCTGCTGGGAACGGCGGCGGGCGCGGCCCTCGGCGGCGCCGCCGAGAACCAGCAGCGGCTGGAGGGCGGTGCGGGCCTGATCATGCTGAGCAGCCGGGTCGAAGAGGGGGCGTCGCTGCTCGTGGTGGACCTGCGCGAGTCCTCGCCGCAGCCCGGAGACGACCTCGCGCGGCGCCACGGCGGCACGCTGGAGCGCGTCTCGGAGAAGGAGTTCGCGGCGCAGGTCCGCGCCGCGGAGGAAGCGGCGGAGGAGCCCGGCGAGGGGCGGGCGGCGAGGACGGACGGGGGGACCGCAGGGCAGACGGGCCGGCCGGCCGACGGCGAGCCGGCCGAAGGGGAGGAGCGGCCCTCCTGACCCCCGCCCGGCACGCCGTACGGGTACGGAAGCGCGGGAGCATGGGAGCCAGGGCGTCGTGGCTCGGGGTGCCGGGGCTCGGGGCGCCGGGAGAGCCCGGCCGCGCGTCCGTGCCCGCGGTCCGGCGGCCGGTCGCCGCGGGCTCCGTACGGGCGGCCGGTCGCCGCGGGCTCCGTACGATGGGCCGCACTTCACGTGGGACACGCGATCCCCGGACGGGAGGCCTGAGGATGAGAACCCGGCACGGCACGGGGGACGCGCTGCCCCCACGACGGGGTCAGGGCGAGCTGGAGGCCCAGGTCCTCGCCGTACTCGGCGGCGCGCCGGGGCCGGTCACCGCGGGCTGGGTGCAGGAGCGCCTCCCCGGAACCCTCGCCTACACCACGGTGATGACGATCCTGACCCGCCTGCACGTCAAGGGCGCGGTCGACCGCGAGCGCGCGGGCCGTTCGTTCCAGTGGGTTCCCGTGGCCGACGAGGCGGGGCTTGCGGCCCTGCGGATGCGCAAGGTGCTCGACGGCGGGGCCGACCGGCAGGCGGTGCTCGCCAGCTTCGTCTCCTTGCTCCCGCCCGGGGACGAGCAGCTGTTGCGCGGCCTGCTCGCGCAGACCGACGACGAAGGGGGCGGCTGAACTCCCAGGGGAGTCTTCGTCTTCCTGCCCCTGGTCCTGCCCTTCACCGCCTGGCCCATCGCCCGGCTGGCCGAGCACCACCTCCACCCGCGGACGGCGACCCGGCTGCTGTCCGCCATCGCCGCGGTCCTCGCGGTGTGCAGCACCCTGTGCCTCGCGCTGCTGATGGTGGTCGGCACCGCCCAGCTGGTCGGACCCGGAGGTGCGCGACGCGGTGCCGTACGACGAGGTGGCCGGCATGGACGCCATCCCGGCGCTCCTCGCCGTACTGGCCGGACGCGCCGCCATCGCCTGGCGCCACTTCCGCGTGCGCCGCGACGCGCTGCGCGCCCTCGCCGGGCTGCCCGACCGCGCGGTGGCCGTGCTGCCCGAAGACGCGGCGTACGCGTACGCGCTCCCGGGCCCACAGGGCCATGCCGTCTCCGTGTTCGCCGGTGGCGGTCCCGAGCCGGGGTGCCGGTCCGGGCCGCCGGTTTCTACAACACTGTAGAAATTACCGGCAGCGGTTGCCCCGTACGGACGGCTTCGCGCGGTCAGTCCTCGCCGACGAGGGCGGCCAACTCGCGGTCCAGGCTCCCGGTGTCCGCTCCGCTGCCCCGGTAGACGTCCTCCCCGTCCTCGTCGAGGAGCACGTACGTGTTGACGCCAGCGGCGCGGAACCGGTCGCGCAGCGCGTGCTGCGCGTCGGCGAGGTGGGTCAGGGGGCCGCCCGCCGCGGGGGCGGCGAAGCCCTGGAGCCCCGCACCGGCGCCCGGCCCGGCCACGGCGACGACGTGGACGCGGCCCAGGTGGCGGTCGGCCAGTGCGGCGGTCTCGAAGGCCTGGGCGGGGCACTCCGCGCAGGTCGCCCCGTAGAACCACAGCAGGACGGGTTTGCCCGCCAGTGACGCGGTGTCGAAGTCCGAGCCGTCGACGGTCTTGGCCGCGAAGCGGAGCGCGTCCGGGACGGCCCGCTCCGCCGGCCGGGCCTGAGGCCCCGCGGCCCCCAGAAGGGGGCCGGTGGTCTCGGGCGACGTGCACGCGGTGAGGGGCAGGCACAGGGCGGCGAACAGGGCAGCCGCGGCGATACGGGAACGCATGGGTGGCACTCTCCCGGTCGGGTTCGGACCGCAACACCGGCAACCAGGGCCGGGGCGCCGCCGTCCCGGCCGGCCCTCGGCCCGGGGTGCCCGGACAAGCAGAGAATGTAGTCATATGAAGAAAATATGATGCTATGAGACGCGACTCCGGGGCCCGCTTCACCCGGTCGGCGGACAGGGAACCCGATCCGCTCTCGCCTTTTCTACACAGCTGTAGAAACATGGGCCGGAGCGGGGTGCCTGACGGGGCACCTTTGCCCGCCCTTTACGATTGTGGCGGGGGGCCCTCCCCGCCACGCAACCCCGCGGGGCCGCCGTACGGCGCCCGCCGAGTGAAGAAGGAGCAGCAGACCCGCAATGGGTGAACCTCCCAGTCCGAGCCGTGCCACGACCTGCCCGCAGATTCTCGCGACGGGAACGGGGGTGGCACGGTGACCGAGATCCTGTTGCTGCTCCTGGCCTTCGCCCTGACGCTGATGTGCGCGGTGTTCGTCGCGGCCGAGTTCTCGCTGACCACGGTCGAGCGCGGTGAACTCGAACGCGCCGCCGAGGCCGGCGAGCGCGGCGCCGAAGGCGCCCTGAAGGCCGCGAAGCGCCTCACCTTCCAGCTGTCCGGCGCCCAGCTGGGCATCACCGTGACCTCCCTGGTGATCGGCATGCTCGCCGAGCCGTCCGTCTCCGCGCTGCTGCGCGGCCCGCTGACCGCGCTCGGCCTGCCCGAGGGGGCCGTGGCGACCACGGCGACCCTGCTCGGAGTGGCCCTGTCCACCGTCGTCCTGATGGTGATCGGCGAGCTGGTTCCGAAGAACTGGGCGATCTCCCGCCCGCTGGCCGTCGCCAAGGTCGTCGCGGGCCCGCAGCGCGGTTTCACGGCCGCCTTCGCCCCGCTGATCCGCCACCTGAACAACACCGCCAACCGCCTCGTACGACGCTTCGGCCTGGAGCCCGCCGAGGAGCTGGCCTCCGCCCGCACCCCGGAGGAGCTGGTGGCCCTCGCCCGGCACTCCGCCCGCGAGGGCGTGATCGAGGCGGACTCGGCCGAGCTCTTCGTGAAGACCCTGCACCTGGCCGACCTGACCGCCGAGAACGTGATGACCCCGCGCGTCGACGTCCAGGCCCTGGAACTGCGCGCGGCTGCCTCCGACGCCGCGAAGCTGACGCTGGCCACCGGCCTGTCCCGGTTCCCCGTCTACCGCGACACCCTGGACGAGGTGGTCGGCACCGTCCACATCCGCGACGTCCTGGCCCTGGACGAGGACATGCGCCCGGTCACCCCGGTCGCCGACCTCATGACGTCCGCGCTGATGGTGCCGCACTCCCTGCCGGTCGACACCCTGCTCGGGCGGCTGCGCAGGTCCCGCACCATGGCCGTGATCATCGACGAGTACGGCGGCACCGCTGGCGTCGCCACGGTCGAGGACATCGTCGAGGAGGTCGTCGGCGAGGTCCGCGACGAGCACGACCCGATGGAGGTCCCCGACCTCATCGAAGCCCCGGAACACGACGGCCGCCGCGTGTGGGAGGCCGACGGGAGCGTCCGGCTCGACGAGCTCGAAGAGATCGGATTCGACGTACCCGAGGGCCCCTACGAGACCCTCGCCGGGCTCATCGCCACCGAGCTGGCGCGGATCCCCGCCGAAGGCGACACCGTCACCGTCGACGGCTGGCGGCTGTCCGTGCTCGACGTCGACCACCACCGCGCCGACCGGGTCACCGTCATGGCGCCCCCGGCGGATGCCGCCGCCACCGAGGAGCAGGGCCGATGACCGCGATCCAACTGCTGATCGGTGCCTTCACCCTGATCACCAACGCCTTCTTCGTCGGCGCCGAGTTCGCCCTCATCTCCGTACGCCGCAGCCAGATCGAACCGGCGGCGGTCAAGGGCGACCTCCGCGCGAGGACCACCCTGTGGGGGCTCCAACACCTCTCCGCGGTGATGGCCACCGCCCAGCTCGGCATCACCGTCTCCTCACTGGTCCTGGGCGCCGTCGCCGAACCGGCCATCGCGCACCTGCTGGAACCCCCCTTCGAGGCCCTCGGCGTACCCGAGGGGCTGATCCACCCCATCGCGTTCGTCATCGCGCTCACCGTGGCGACGTACCTGCACATGCTGGTCGGCGAGATGGTCCCCAAGAACATCGCGCTCGCTGCTCCGGCGCCCACCGCGCTGCTCCTGGGCCCGCCGCTGGTCGCCCTCACCAGGGCGCTGCGTCCGTTCGTCTTCGGCATCAACGCCTTCGCCAACGTCCTGCTGCGCCTGCTCAAGGTCGAGCCGAAGGGCGAGGTCGGCGCGGTCTTCACCGACGACGAGCTCGCCCGCCTCGTCAAGGACTCCAGCGCCGCCGGCCTCCTCGGCCCTGAGGACGGGGAGCGCCTGCGGGACGCGCTCGAACTCGGCACCCGGCCGGTGGGCGACATCATGGTCCCGCTGGACCGCGTCGTGACGGTCGGCCACGACATCACCCCCCGCGCCCTGGAACGGACCGCCGCACAGTACGGGTACTCCCGTCTGCCCGTCGCCGGACCCGACGCGGAGATCCTGGGCTACCTGCACATCAAGGACGCCCTCGCGGCGGCCGACCGCACCGCGCCCTTCCCGCGCAGCGCCCTCCACCCGATCACCAAGGTGTCCCTCGGCACCCCGCTCGACGACACGATGACCGCGATGCGGACGGCGGGCACGCACCTGGCCGCCGTCACGGGCGACGCCGACGCCGTGATCGGCTTCGTCACCATGGAAGACCTGCTCGAAGAGCTCGTCGGCGCCGCCGCCCAGGACGGCGACGCCTGACCCTGCCGCCCGACGGCCGGTACCGCCCCCGCGGTGCCGGCCGTCGGCCGTACCGGCGAGCGGGGACCGGTGCGTCACGCGCACGTCGGTCGGTCGTTGTGCCGCCATGGATGATTTCATGGTGAAGATCCCGGCCGACTGGCTCTCCCGGGTGTTCCTCTCGCTCCGCCACGGCGCTTCCGACGACGCCCAGGTCGTGGCCGCGGAGCTCCAGCCGTTCACCGAGAAGCCCGGACAGCGCGTGCCGGTGCCCCGCAACACGGTGCTGCGCACCGAGCAGGCCCTCCAGGGTGAGCTGCGGTGCGTCGAGGGGGGTGCCCGCCGGGAGGAGCTGTCCGAGCAGGTCCGCTACCTGGTCAACGCCCGGCTGAGCCTGTAGCCGCGCCCGCGCCGGGCCCCGCGTCCGGGCCTGCTGTCGGCCCCGCTTCCGGGCCTGCTGCCGGGCCCGCTTCCGGGCGGGCCCCCGCGCGGTGGACGCGGGCCAGGACGAGGACGGTGTCGTCGGTGGGCGGGTCGGGCAGCAGGTTCGTCAGGATGCGGTCCGCCATCACCTCCAACGGCCCGCCCGCCCGGCGGACTTCGGTGCGCAGTGCCTCAAGGCCCGCGTCGATGTCCTGGCCGCGGGACTCGATGAGGCCGTCCGTGTAGAGGACGAGGACCGCGCCGTCGGGCAGTTCCCGCTCCACCGTCCGGAAGGGCAGGCCCCCCACGCCGAGGGGGATGCCCAGGACCTCGTCGACGGTGTCGACGGTCCCGTCCGGCCGCAGGACCAGCGGCGGGGGGTGGCCGGCTCCGGCGATCCGGGCGCGGCCGGTCGTCGCGTCGTAGACGAGGTAGAGACACGTGGCCAGCTCGATGCCGGACTCCTGGGCGCAGGCGTCGAGCTCGGCGAGCAGGGCGTCCGGCCGGGCGTGGTGCGAGGCCAGCGCCTTGGTGGTGATGCGGAGCCGGCCCATGTCGGTGGCGGCGGGAACGCCGTGGCCCATCACGTCGCCGACCACGAGGGCGACCCGGTCACCCGGCAGGCTGATCACGTCGTACCAGTCGCCGCCGACCTCGGTGATGCGGCTGCCGGGCAGGTACCGGTGGGCCACCTCCACGTACGGGCTCGTGGCCAGGGCACTGGGCAGCAGGGCCCGCTGGAGGGTGAGCGATATGTCCTGGACGCGGCTGTAGAGGCGGGCGTTGTCCAGACAGATCGCGGCGCGCGAGGCGAGTTCGCCGCCCAGGCCGAGGTCGTCCTCGGTGAAGGCGGGCCGGTCCGCGGACCGGCCGAAGACGGCGAGCCCCTGCACCGTGTCCCGGGCGATGAGCGGTGCGACGAGGAGGCAGGCCACCCCGCTGTCGGACAGCAGCCGGGCGCGGGACTCGATGAGGACGGTGCGGGCGAGGAAGTCCGCGTCGACCACGGCGGACACCGGCCGGCCCGTGCGCAGCATGTCGTGGATGACCGAGCCGGGCGGGTAGCGCACCCGCTCCACTCCGCTGACGAGTTCGGTGGCCGGGGGCGGCAGGACGGTTCCCGAGGCGATCCGTCGGGTGATCAGCGGGCGGTCGGGGTCGAACCGCTCCGTCTCGTCCATCCACTCCACCACTTCGACCACGGCGCCGTCGCAGAAGTCGGGCATCACGACGTCGACCAGCTCCTGCGCCGTGCGGCGCACGTCCAGGGTGGTGCCGAGGCGCGCGGAGGCCCGGTCCAGCAGAGCGAGGCGCCGGCGTGCGGCGGTGGCTTCCAGAATGGCCCGCTCGCGGTCGGTCACGTCCACCATCAGCCCGCCCACTCCCGGGCGGGAGCCGGCCACCCCGCTGAGCGGGAAGAAGGTGACCGACCGCACCTGGTCACGGTCCGGATGCCCCTTCGGGCGCAGGCCCACCAGCGTTCCCACCACCGGGCCCCCGCCCTCGGCGACCGCCCGGACCATGCGCCGGTACTCGCCGCCGTCGGCCATGATCATGACCTCGTCCACGGGCCGCCCGATGTGCTCCTCCACGGGGAGCCCGTCCATGTCCGCCAGCGCCTGGTTGAGGTGGACGTACCGCAGTTCCTGATCGAGCATGACCAGTCCGACGGGACAGGTCTCGAAGAGGGCGTCGAGGAAGGCCAGATTGGTCTTGACCCGGTCGAGTTCGCTGCTCCGGCTCGCCAGGCCCATCACCACCGACCGCCCTGCGGCGCCCTGTACGGGGAAGACCCGGAAGCCGCACGCGAAGTCCGTGCCGTCCCGGTGCCGCGCCGTCAGCGGACCCCGCCAGTACCCCTGCGCCCGGGCCCGTTCCGCCAGGGCGGCGGCCGTCACGGCAGCCTCCGCCGGACCGCCGGCGAACAGCAGGGCGCCGGGCCGTCCCAGGACGGCGGCGGCCTCGTGGCCGAAGAGGTCCCGGGCGCCGGGCCCCCAGTAGCAGACGAGGCCGTCGTCATCGAGGCCGAAGACGGCCACCGCCACGTGCTCGAGCAGGGTCCCCGGCTCGGACCGGAACGGCCCGCCGCGGGCGTCGTCCCCCCGCCGGACCGATGGCACGAGACGCCCCTTCCAGCCGTCGTTCTGTCCCATCCAGTATGCGGAGACGCTCCACCGGCCGCGCTCCGGCGCGGTGCCGCTCGCGGCCGGGTGCCGCCGTACGGCCGGGTGCAGGGGCACGGGGCCCGGCGTACGGTGGGGACGGCAGCCTCCGCGCAGGGTGACGGGAGTCCGACATGGCCGGTGAGGTCTCCTTCTTCGAGCTCGGCGTGGGCGATGCCGAGCAGGCCCGTACGTTCTTCGGCGGGCTGTTCGGCTGGGACTTCGAGCCGGGTACGACCGACGGCGGCGGTTTCGCGATCCGGACGCCCAACGTGCCTGGCGGGCTGCACGGCAACGACTCCGGCGCGAGCCCCTACCTGTTCTTCCGGGTCGACGACATGCGGGCGGCGATCGTCCGGGTCCGCGAGCTCGGCGGCTCGGTCGACGACGTCGAGCTGGGTGGCGGCGACGAGTCGGTCGCCCGGTTCGGCCGCTTCCAGCTCTGCCAGGACGACCAGGGGACCCCGTTCGGACTGCACCAGCCGCCGCCGGGAGCCTGAAGCGCCGGTGGGGGTCCCTCAGTCGAGGTAGGTGAAGGGGAGCGGGTTCGTGAACTGCCCGCAGGGGGTGGCCGCGTAGACGGAGACGGTCGCTGCCGCGGGCCACGGGGGAGTGACGGCGAAGACGGAGGTGTCGCCGAGTACGACCACGTCCGCGGCCTCCCGTCCGCTGAAGCAGCCGTCGGGTCCCAGGGTGCCGAAGAGCACCCGGGTGTACGGCGTGAGGCCGGTCCCGGTGAGGGTGAGCTGGGTGCCGCCGCCGCGGGGGCCGGCGTCCGGCAGGAGCGCGACGAACTGCCCCCGCGGGGCTCCGTCCGGGGTGCCGGGGCGGACGGGGAACGCGCCGGGGGCGCAGCGCAGGGGTTCGGCGGCCTCGGCGCGCGGGGCCGAGTGGACCGGCGGCAGGGTGCACAGGGCCAGCGCGGCGAGCAGGAGCGCGGTGCGGCGGCGGGTACGCGTCGTCAGGGCGGAGCCTTCCGGGGAGGGGTCGGAACCGGAGGAGCCCGGGCCCGCCCCATCATGGGGAAGCCGCACCGTGTGAATCCAGGACAAATCGCCAATGTCGCCCACGGTCCCGCGGGGCCTCGTATGGAGCACCGGTCCGGGAGGCTACGCGCTGTGGCGGGTACGGGTGCACAAGCCCCGGCCGCGGGCGAGACCCACCCCGGGAGCCGCACGGCACGTGCCCCGAGGCCGGTCCCCGCGCCCATCCACTCCACACCGCACGGAAGGAACCCCGCATGCGGACCGTCACCCTGAACAACGGCGTAGAGATGCCCGTCCTCGGTTTCGGCGTGTACCAGATCCAGGCCGAGCAGACCGAGCGGGCCGTCAGCGACGCCCTCGCCGCCGGTTACCGCTCCCTGGACACCGCGGCCGCCTACGGCAACGAGGAGGCCGTCGGCCGTGCGATCAGGTCCAGCGGGATCCCGCGCCAGGACCTGTTCGTCACCACCAAGCTGTGGGTCTCGGACGCCGGCGAGGACAAGGCCAAGCGCGCCTTCGACACCTCACTGCGCAAGCTGGGCCTGGACCACCTCGACCTGTACCTGATCCACCAGCCCTACGGCGACGTGTACGGTTCCTGGCGCGCCATGGAAGCCCTGCACCATCAGGGCCTCGTCCGGGCGATCGGAGTCTCGAACTTCCACGGCGACCGGCTCGTCGACCTGATCGACCACAACGAGATCACCCCCGCCGTCAACCAGGTCGAGACCCACCCCTTCCACCAGCGCACCACCGACCAGGAGCTGATGCGCGAACGCGGGGTGCAGATCGAGTCGTGGGGCCCCTTCGCCGAGGGTCGCAACGACCTCTTCACCCACCCCGAGCTCAGCGGGATCGCGGCCGCACACGGCAAGTCCGTGGCGCAGGTCGTCCTGCGCTGGCTCGTCCAGCGTGACGTCGTGGTGATCCCCAAGTCGGTGCGCGCCGAGCGCATGGCCGAGAACCTCGACGTCTTCGACTTCGAGCTCGCCGCCGGGGAGATGGCGGCCATCGCCGCCCTGGACACGGGTCAGTCGCTGTTCTTCGACCACCGCGACCCCGCCATGGTCAGCCGGCTCGGCACCCACACCCTGGACGGCTGACCCCCGTGCCGCCGTGTGGCGACCACCGGCGGCAAACCCCTGGCCAGGGGTGGCGTACCTGTTGACGTAGCGTCGCATAATGAGCCCGTGACCCAAGGGAATGACAGCGGTGAAGACGGCGGACAGGACGACGGCGGCATGTCCGTCATCGCGATCCCGCTCGGCCTGCTGGCCGGAGTGGTGGTGGGCGTGTTCCTCGACAACGTGGGACTCGGGCTCGCCATAGGGCTCTCCGCCGGGGCGGCGATCAGCGCGATCGGCTCCGCGCGGAGCTCTTCGGGCAGCGCGGACGACGGGGCCTGACCCCCGCCCGCGGGGCCCTCTGCGGGAGGGGGCCAAAGCCGCCGGCACCCGGCGCTCCCTCCCGCGATGTGCGCGGGCCGACACCCCCCTAGACCGGTGATGCGACCAGCCGGGGCCCGGGCGCTGTCCGGTCGCCCCGGTTCCGGTGCGGGGTGGTGGGGGGTGGAACGGTCGGGGGTGTGGTGTCGGTGAGGAGGGTGATGAGGGTGGTGCGGGCGCGGGCTACGCGGGAGCGGACGGTGCCGATGGGGCAGTTGATGGTGGTGGCGGCTTCGGCGTAGGGGAGGCCGAGGAGTTGGGTGAGGATGAAGGCTTCGCGGCGTTCGGGGGTGATGGTGGTGAGGAGTTCGGCGAGGGCGATGCCGTCTTCGAAGCCGGGGATGTCGCGGTGCTGGGTTTGTTCGGCGGCGGTCTGCCAGTCGTGGTGGTGGGAGAGTCTGGGGCGGGCGGCTGCGTGGCGGAGGCTGTCGATGACGGTGCGGCGGGCGATGGAGAGGATCCAGGTGCGGGCGGAGGAGCGGCCTTCGAAGCGGTGGAGGCTGCCGAGTGCGCGGAGGAAGACGTCTTGGGTGAGGTCGTCGGCGGCTTGGGTGTCGGCGCTGAGGTAGGCGACGTAGCGCCAGACGTCGCGGTGGAGGGCGCGGGCGAAGCGGTCGGCTTTTTCGGGGTCGCCGTCGCGGGCGTCGAGGGCGAGGCGGGTGGTTTCCGCGTCGGAGTCGGGGGTGTGCCGGCAGTGCTGCGTGGTCAGGGCAGGGGTCATCGCCACAGGTCCTCACGGGCAGGGGGGTGTCCGGCGTCGCGCGCGGGGCGCGGGGCCGGTGAAGGGGGTACGGCCCGCCGTGGGGCGGGGCCGATGCCCGAGGCGCGGTGGACGGGAGCCGTCGGTGTGCGCTCGGGGAGCCGGCTGTCAGGTGACAGCGGTTCCCGTCGGGGGACCCCGTGAGGTGATGGCGTGGACGAGGAACAGCCGCCGCGGCGCGCGGCCTTGGTGGGTGCGACGGGCGTACGGGCAGGCCCGGAGCGGCGTCGCCGACCGGTGGAGGAGCAGACGCAGCGGTGAACCGAGCCGCCCGGCGACGGCGCGCAGCACGCGGAACACGGCGCGCTCCCCGTACGCCAGCCACAGGCCGCACAGCACCGCGGCCAGCAGATGGGCGGTGAGCATCCCGGCCGGTGACAGGGCCGTCACCCCGTGGCCGCCGCCGGGCAGTGCGGTACCCGGCAGTAGTGCGACACCCGCGGTCAGGGCGGACGCCGGCTCGTGCGGGGCGGTGTGGTGCGCGTGGGCGGCGGACACCGCCAGCGGGTGGGCCGCCAAGCCGCCGAGCGCGGTCCGCGCCCCGTTGCCGCAGGTCACGTACTCGGCCCACTGGCGGGCCAGTGACGTCCCGGTCGGCAGGGAGGGGTGGACGAGCGACTGGGCCAGCGAGAACGCCGTGTGGAGCACCGCCTGGACGGCGACGGCCACCGCGCTGACGGCGAGCGGTCCGCGCTCCTGGCCGGCGAGCGCCCAGGCCGTGCCCGCCGTGCCCGCCAACCCGGCGCCCATCGCCCACCAGGGCACCGCCATTCCCGACATGAGGAGGTGGCCGGTGACGGCGAGCAGCACGCAGAGGGCCGCGAACATCGCAGCCCGTAACCCGCGCAGACAGCGGCCCGGCTTCATGGCGGGCTCATCCTCGCACCAGCCTCTCGAGCCGCGCACGGTCGTGCGCACGTCCGGACAACTTCCCGTGGTGGAGCTCGTGTTGAACGAAGAGCGAGGGCGCGGGGTGGGGCGGCCGGAGGGCGGCGACCCGCCGCTCCACCCGACTGCCTACCCGGTCGGCCGAGACGTTCAACGTCCAGGGAACGGGGACTTCTGCGGAGCCGGCCCCGGAGGCGACGGCGGGCGCGTCGACCGGGCGTAACGTCCCGCCAGTTCCTCCAGGTGGGCCACCAGTTCCGGCGGACCGGTCACCGTGAACTCGTACCCGAGCATCCCGAGGTGCACGGCGATACTGTCCAGCGAATCGGCCCCGGTCTCCAGTACGCACGTGCCGGCGTCCACCGGCTCCACCACCCCCACCGCCGGGTTGACGCGCTCCAGGACGGCCGCGGCCGGCGCGTGTACGGTCACCCGGGCCCGGTGCCGCCACGCGGCGGCGGAGGCCTTGCCCGCGACGTACCGGGCGGCGTCGCCCTCCGGGTCCTCGCGGGGCGCGAACCTGGCGCCCGCCGGGCTGCGGGGCATCAGGCGGTCGACCCGGAACAGGCGCCAGTCGTCGCGGTCGACGTCCCAGGCCACGAGGTACCAGCGGCGCCCCCAGCTGACGACGCGCTGCGGCTCCACCAGCCGCCGGGTCGCCGTCCCCGCGGTAGTCCAGGACTTCCGCGACGACAAGATGGGCTTCAACGCCATCCAGTCCACCCGCCCCGAGACGGTCGGACACGCCCTGCACGACTCGCCGGTCGGCCAGCTCGCCTGGATCGTCGAGAAGTTCAAGGAGTGGACGGACCCCGCGAACGAACTCCCCGAGGACGCCGTCGACCGCGACACCCTGCTGACCAACGTCAGTGTCTACTGGTTCACCGGAACCGCCGCTTCCTCCGCCCACCTCTACTACGAGACGGCCCACGACCCCGCCGCCTGGGCACCCAAGGACCCCGGAACGGTTCCGACCGCCGTGGCCGTCGCCCTGCCCACCGACGTCGCGATCCGCCGGTACGCCGCACGCGACCACCACGTCGTGCGCTGGACCGAGTTCGAGCGCGGCGGGAACTTCCTCGCCCTGGAGGAGCCCGGCCTGCTGATCGAGGACGTCCGCGCGTCCTTCGCCGGCCTCGCCCGGGACGCGTAGCGCCGGGAGGCGCCGGGGCGCCGGAGTGGGGCCCCGTCCCCAGGAGGACGGGCTCAGGTGGCGGCGTACGGGCTCAGGCCCCGGCGGCGCGTACCGGCCGGCGCAGCAGGTAGGCGCCCGCGGCCGTGACCAGGACGGCCATGCAGGCGATGAACACCAGCCCCGCTCCCTCCAGGCCCATCGGGCCCGACAGCACGCCGACCCCGATCACCGGTACCGAGATCCCGGTGTACGCCACCACGAACAGCGTCGAGATCACCGCCGCCCGCTGGTCCGGGGGAGCGGCCCCGGCCACCGCGGACAGCGCGCCGCGGAACGCCAGACCCTGCCCGGCCCCGCCCACCAGCGCGCTCAGCACCACCAGCGACAGCAGGTCCCACCACAGCGCTCCCGCGAGCAGCGCCAGCCCGCCGAGGAGTACGGCGCAGCCGAGCGGAAGCGAGCGCCCCACCCCGATCCTGCCGACCGCCAGCTGCCCGGCGGTCGAGGCGAAGAAGGCCAGCGCGACGATCAGCCCGACCACGGCGCGGTTGTGGACGTCCAGGGACTCCGCGAGGAACGCCGGGCTGACCGACGTGAACACCCCGAACAGCGCGAACCCCACGAACGCGGCGATCGCCGCCGGTGCGAACACCGCCCGCACCCCCGCGGGCAGGCCGGGCCGCTGCGGACGCACCGTGCTCAGCGGCCGCCGCTTCCGTACGGTCTCCGGCAGCCACAGGAGCACGGCGGCCGACCCGGCCACCAGGACGAGGTGCACCACGTACGGCAGGTACAGCGGCCAGGGCGCGTACTGCGCCAGTACCCCGGCGAGCAGCGGACCGCAGCCCAGGCCGCCCATGTTGGCGGCGGTCGCCACGAAGGTGGCCCGGGAGGCGCCGCCGGACGGCGCCAGCTCCATCACGTACGCCGTTGCGGCCCCCGTGAACAGGCCGGCGGACAAACCCGACAACAGCCGGCCCGTGTACAGCCAGCCCAGCCCGGTGGCGCACAGGAAACAGACGGCGCTCGCCGTCGCACACGCCAGGCCCGCCAGCAGCACCGGACGCCGGCCCACGGCGTCCGAGGCGTTGCCCGCCAGCAGCAGCACCCCGATGACCCCGAAGGCGTACACGGCGTACACGACCGTCACCATCAGCTCGGAGAACCCGAACTTCTCCTGGTAGAGGCCGTAGAGCGGGGTCGGCAGCGTGGTGCCGGCCATGCACACGGCGAACACCGCGGCGGCGAGCACACACGGGCGCCAGCCCCGGTGATCATCGTCCATGCCGCCGACGGTAACGCCGCGCCCCACCGCGGCTCGGCGCGGCGTGCCCGGCGCGCCGCGAGCGGGGGAGGAGCGGCCGGTCCGTCCCGGGGCGCCCGGCCCGGCGCCCCTGTCACCCTGGTCCCCGGCGCTCGTGCGGGGTGCCGGTCAGCGCTTGAAGATGTCCTTCATCTTCTCCTTGGCCTGGCGGGCATCACCCTTGGCCTGTTCGGCGCGGCCCTCGGCCGTCAGCTGCTCGTTGCCCACCGCGCGGCCGGCCGTCTCCTTGAGCTTGCCCTTGGCCTGCTCGGTCTTGGCCTGGCTCTTCTCGTTCTCCGACACAGCTGATCACTCCCTGGGGGATGGGAACAACGTACGCCTCCCGTCTGACCGGGATCCCGGCCCGCAAACGGAGCGGACGGAAGAGACGGTTGTCGGCCAGAGCGACGGCCCGCCCGGTTGTGCGGGCCCGCATCGGGGGTAGGGGCGGGGGACGACAACGGACCGGTCAGAGGAGACATCGTGGAGTGGGACAGCGTGGTGGGGCAGATCGTGGCCAGACGCAGCGGGCGCACGGTCGAGGAGCTGGAACCGCAGACCGACCTGGCGGAAGACCTGGGGCTCGACGACGCCGCGGTGATCGGGATGCTCGGGGAGCTGAAGGCCGCCGGGTTCCACGTCCGGGACGGGGTGGACCTGGGCCGGCTCACCACGGTGCAGGCCCTGATCGACGCGGTCAGCCCGACGTCATGACCCCGCAGGCCCCCCGCCCCCGGCCGTGAGCCGGGCGCCGCGACCGCCAGCGCGGCGGCCCGCCACGGCGGGGCCGGGCCTCGTAGCTGAGCCGATGCGTCATCACGATCTTGTCGTCATCGGAGCGGGTTCCGGCAACGCCGTCATCGACGAGTCGTTCGCCGGCCTCGACGTGGCCGTCGTCGAGGAGAAGTGGTTCGGCGGAACCTGTCTGAACGCCGGCTGCATCCCCAGCAAAATGCTCGCCTACGCGGCACACGTCGCCGAGACCGTCCGCGGGGCCGGTACCTACGACGTGGACGCCGAACTGCGGGCCGTCCGCTGGCGCGAGCTGCGCGACCGGGTCTTCGGGCGGCTTGACGCCGACCGCGAGGAGGGCCGCCGCGGCCGTGTGGAATCCGGCTTCGTGACCGTGTACGAGGGCCGGGCGCACTTCACCGGACCCCGGCAGCTGCGCATCGGGCTTCCCGACGGCGCCCTCGACATCAGCGCGGAGCAGATCGTCGTCGCGGCCGGCGGACGCCCGCTGGTGCCCGCGCCGGTGGCCGCATCGGGCCTGCCGTACGAAACGTCCGACACCGTCATGCGCGTCGACGCCCCGCCCCGGCGCCTGGCCGTCCTCGGCGGGGGCTACATCGCCGCCGAACTCGCCGAGGTCTTCGCGGCGGCGGGAAGCTCCGTCGTCATCGTCGAGAAGGAGGACCGGCTTCTCGGCCCGCAGGACGAGACGGTCGCCGAACGGTTCACCGAACTGGTGCGCTCCCGCTACGACCTGCGGCTCGGCCGGGAGGTCACGACGGTCGGCGGCCGGCCGGGCGCCCTGCGGCTGACCCTGGACGACGGTTCGACCGTCGAGGCCGACATGCTGCTGATCGCCGCGGGACGCGTCCCCAACAGCGACCGGCTGAACCTCGAAGCGGCCGGCATCCGTACCCACGACGACGGCCGGATCGTCGTCGACGCCCACCAGCGGACCACCGCGGACGGAGTGTTCGCGCTCGGCGACATCTGTACGCCGGTCCAGCTGAAGCACGTGGCCAACCGGGAGGCGGAGGTGGTGTCGCACAACCTCCGCCACCCGCACGACCTCGCGTCGGCCGACCACGGCAACGTCCCGGCGGCGGTCTTCACCCGCCCGCAGATCGCCTCGGTCGGAGCGACCGAACAGGACTGCCGGGACCGGGGAGTGGACTACCTGGCGGGCACGGCGCGCTACGCCGACGTCGCCTACGGCTGGGCCATGGAGGACGCCACCGGGTTCTGCAAGGTGCTCGCCGAGCCCGGCACCGGCCGGCTGCTCGGCGCCCACCTGATGGGGCCCCAGGCCCCCACGCTCATCCAGCCCCTCGTCCTCGCGATGGCCCTGGGGACCGACGCGTCCACCCTCGCCCGGGCTCCGTACTGGATCCACCCCGCGCTCACCGAGGTCGTGGAGAACGCCCTCCTCGACCTCGGCCTCTGAGCGCGGCGGCCGGCCGGGCCGCGGGCAGTGTCATCGTCTGCGGCCACGGCCCCGCGCGGCCAGCCCGCTCGCGACCCCGGCGACGTGCAGCGCCAGCAGGGCGAGACCGATCAGCATGAAGTTGGTGGAGGTGAAGATGTTGTTGGTGGAGATCTCGGCCGCGTTGATCAGGAACGCGATGAAGAACAGTGCGGCGGCGGCTATGCCCAGCATGGTGGTGCCCCTCTCAGTAGGTGAGGGGCGTGTGCCCCGCCAGAGCCGGACCATGAGCGGCTGGACCGCCTGATTCCCGCCGGGGTTTCCGCCGTGGCTCCCGCCCCGGTTCCCGCCCCGGTTCCATCCCCGGTTTCATCCCCGGTTCCCGCTCTGATTCCCGTCCGCGCGGGAGGAGTTCAGCCGTGGGTGGCGTCGATGACGCAGAACCGGTTGCCCTCGGGATCGGCCAGCACCACGAAGTCGGGGTCCTCGGGATACGAGTCCCAGTCCACGTGCCGCGCCCCGAGCGCCAGCAGGCGTGCCACCTCCGCCTCCTGCTCGGCCGCGTCCGCAGCGTAGAGGTCGAGGTGGACGCGCGGACGGTCCTGCACCGGCGAGGTGCTCAGGCCCAGGGCCAGCCCGGGCCCGGGCCCCTCGGCGGGCACCAGGACGGCCCAGTCGGCGTCGACGGCGCCGTCGCGGGGGACGTACCCCAGCGCCGCGCCCCAGAAGTCGGCCGCCCGCCGCACGTCCGCGGCGCCCATGACGATGGTTCCGATGGTCAGCATGACCCGATTCTGGCAAACCCGCCGTCGCTCCGGCCGGGCTCCCCGCCGCGGCCGGTTTCCGCGACCAGCGAAGGCCCGGGCCCGGGTGTCTGGCGCGGCTGAGGCTGGGCAGGCGGCAGGCATGACTGATTCCGAGACGAAGACGACCAGCGGATACCACGTCACCGTGCACGGCGAACGGTTCACCTGTCGGGAGGTGTCCGGGCTGGGGCCGCAGGGGGACGGCGACCTGCCCGGACAGGTACTCACGGTGACCCTGACCGACTGCGTTCTCACCGACACACCCAGGGCGCAGGAGTGGGCGCTGTCCGCCGACGCGTCCCCCGTCGTGCGGCACGTGAAGATCGAGGAGACGGCCGGGGACACGGCCGGTGAAGCGGCCGCCCCGCTGGCCACCTGGTACCTCAGTGACGCCCGGCCGGGCGCCATCGGGGACTACAGCACCACGGCGTCCAACCACGAGACCCGCATCGACCGGCTGACCGTGCACGCGGAGAAGATCGCCCCCGACCTGCCGGTATGAGCCCTTCGGTGTAGGCCTCCGGTGTAAGCCTGCCGGTGTGAGCCTGCGGTGCGGGCCTCAGGCCGCGTGGCGGCCGTGGCGCCCCCGCCGCGCCGGCTCGGCGGCGTGCCGGCCGCCGGAAGCCGGTAAGGCCCGCAGGTGCCGCCTGCGGGGCGCGGACCCGGCGCCCCGCGGGTCGAGCATGCGCTCCTCGTAGCGGTCGAGCGCGAGCAGGACGCACAGGAGGAAAGGCGGCACGAGCAGCACGGCGAAGATCACAACGGGTCCTTCGGCAGGGCGGAGGAACGGTCCTCAGCGCACCTGCCCCGCTCCGCCGGGGGGGAACCCCGGCTCCAGGCGCACGCCCCCGGCCCGAGTGCGCCGGGCGCCGCCGGTCCCGGGGAGCGCCCCGCGCCCGGACCGTTCCGGCAGGTCACGGCGGTGGGCGGCGCCCCAACGGGGGCCCCCCCACCCAGAAAC
>NZ_JAPNLM010000035.1:54052-64036 GCF_026627255.1 Streptomyces antarcticus
ACGGCGGTGGTCGGCCCCGTACGGGGCCGCCCACCGCCATACTGCGGATCGCCTCTGCCGCCGGAACGGTCAGCCTCGTCCGGTAACGCCTCACCCTCGTCCGGTGCCACGGCCTCCGGACCGGATCACATGGGATCCATGGTTCCGCTGCCGGGCCCGTTGACCCGCTCGCTCACCTCCCGGATCCGCAGGGCCTCGCGCATGAGCCGGTCGTGTTCCGCCGGTTTGGTGGCGTGCGCCGCGGCCTGCTCCAGCTCCTGGGCCTTGTCGCGCATCCGTCGCGCGTTCTCGTCCGTTCCGCGGGTGGCGTCCATCGAGTCCTCCTGGGATGTCGGGTCGGGGTCCGGAACGGTCAGTGCTCCTCGCCGGGGGGAGGGGTGCAGGCGATGCACTCCGCGTCGATCTGGTCGGCGAGCCGGTTGAGCACCCCGGTCATGGCGAGCACGGTCTGGGGATCGGCGTCCGTCTCCTCGGCATCCGTCGCGTCCAGCCAGTCGGCCGCGACCCGGCGCAGCAGCGCCGTCACCTGCTCGGCCGGTATGAGGAGGACGCCCTCTTCCGTAGGGATCAGGGGGATGGGGATCTGGATCATGTAGCCGCCGCCTCTCGCCGAGGTGTCGGGTGCGCACCGTTCGTCCGCCCCTCTCCTGGAGCGGTTACCCGGGCAGGAGGTCGGCAACCCGGAGGGGCGCCCGTACGGGGCCCCGGGCCGCCGCGGCACGGGAAACGACGCACCGCGGGCCGCTCGCCGCACGGTACGGGGCACGACACGACGCATTGGTTGGACCGAGTCGTATGAAAAAGGATATCCGGGGTACGGGTCAGCTTGCCGGAGTGGTTGTCGTGACGCAGCAGGGAATCACGTTGTTGCCTCCAAGGATCGGCGGCCACTCCGGTCCGCCCGGAGCGGCCGGGGTGTGCGCTTCCGGTCCCGGGGGCAGGCGGTCAAAGGACGGACGTTCTCCGACCGGAGGAGTTGTTTCACGTGACCGAACACGGATGGAGCTACGCGGCGACTTCGGGGCACCTGGCCGGCGCCGATCTGACCGGGTACAGGGTCGAGGCGACCGACGGCGGCATCGGCAAGGTGGACAAGCACTCCGACGAGGCCGGTGAGGCCTATCTGGTGGTGGACACCGGCGTGTGGATCTTCGGAAAGGAAGTGCTCCTGCCGGCGGGCACCGTGACCCGTGTCGACCTGGAGGAGGAGAAGGTCTACGTGAACAGGACCAAGGAGCAGATCAAGGACGCCCCGGAGTTCCACCGGGAAGCCCATCTCGCGGACCCCGAGTACCACGATCAGATCGGCACCTACTACGGCATCGGCGGCTCGTTCGGCAGCCACCGCGCCTGACGGGCACGGCCGGGCACGGCCCTGTGCCGCCCGGGCCGCGCGTCAGCCGCCGGACAGGGGCGCGACCGCGGCAGCCGTGCCTCACGGACTCTCGCCCACACCGGGGCTACCGTGGACGGGACCTGTCCCACCCGAGCGGCAGATGAGGCTGGCAGCTGTGTCCACGTCGAGCCAAGAGGTCTCCGGAGCCCCGTGCTGGGTCAGCCTGATGACCCCGGACCTTGATTCCGCGCAGCGGTTCTACGGCGCTGTGCTGGGCTGGGACTTCCGCCCCACCGATCTCGGAGACGGCTTCACCGTCGCCTTCCACGACGGCGCCCCCGTCGCCGGCCTCAGCGCGCTGGCCGGGCGGCTGAGCCTGCCGGCCGCATGGACCCCGTACTTCGCCGTCGACGACGCCGATGTCACCGCCGCGCGGATCAGGGAACGCGGTGCCACCACGGCCGTCGGCCCGCTCGCCTTCGGCACCGGCCGGGCCGCCGTGGCGGCGGATCCGGCCGGCGCCGTCTTCGGGTTCTGGGAGGGGGAGGTGATCCCGGACTGGTCGGTGGGCCGCGGCACGGCTCCGGCCTGGCTGGAACTGCGGACGCGGGACGCCTTCGCGGCCGCCATCTTCTACGGCGAGGTCCTCGACTGGGCGGGCGGGCAGCCCGGCTGTTGCTCGGTCTCCTACGAACACGACCACGTCGTGCTCCGCCACGGCCGCGACACCGTGGCCCGCATCAGCGGCGGCGCGCTCGAGGCGGACCCCGACCCGCTGGTCCGCCCGCGCTGGCACGTCCACTTCCGCGTGCCGGACCTGGAGGCGACGGTGGAGGCGGCCCTCGGGAGGGGCGGGAGAATGGTGTCGCCGGTGCGGACGACCAGCGACGCCCGGTCGGTCGTCCTCGCCGACGCCGAAGGCGCGCTCTTCACCGTGGTGGCCCCGCACCGCCCTCCGGCCTGACCGCAGGACCGGCGCCGCGGCGGGCCCTCAGGTGCGGGAACGGCCGAAGAACTCCACCTCCGCCACCGCCACCTGCCGGTCCGGGCCGCTGCCGTACGCCGACCGCAGGACGAGCCGTACGGATACCGTGTCCCGGCCCCGTACGTCGACGCGCTGGACACCTCCGTCGTCGAGGGTCCTGTGGACGGTCCGGGAACGGCCGGCCGAGTCGGTCACGATCAGGTCGACCTCCTGCGGCCGGGCCTGGTCGGCGGCCTGGCCGGGGCGCTTGGAGGTGCCCGGCGTGAGGAGCACGGCGAGGAGGTCCACGGGCTGGGCGAAGTCCGCCTGGAGGTGCTGGCCGTTGGAGTCGCCCGCGTACCCCGTGCCCCACCAGGTGTTGGAGTAGTTGTCGAAGGCTGCCTCGGGGCCGTGGCCGGCGGCGGAGTGGGAGGCGATCCAGGCGGTGGGGCGGACCGCGACCCGCTTGGCGAAGTGGTCCTGGACCGCGCGGGCGGCCGCAGGGCCCCCGATCAGGCCGCCGACGACCACCAGGACGACCGCGGCCACCACGACGGCCCGCACGATCCACTGCCGCCGCTCCCGGCGCGGGACCGGCCGCTGCCCCGCGAAGGGCCCGTGCGCCGGCTCCTCGCTCCGGGTGCCCAGCGGCGCGGCGCAGGAGCGGCAGAAGGCCCGGGCCGGGGCGTTCGCCCTGCCGCAGGCCGGGCACGGCGGCCCCTGCTGACCCGCGGCGGGCTGCGGGGTGCGCACGCGCGGCCGGCCCGCCTCGGGCCGCCCCGGCAGGACGGTCCCGGGCCGCTCGGCCGGATCGGGGCCCGGGTCCGCGGCGGCGGGTACCGGGACCAGCAGGGCGCGGGCGGCCTCGGATCCTCCTCCGGCGGCGGCGGGCGCGGCGGCGGGCCAGGTTCCGGCGGCCGCCGGGGCAGCGGCGGCGTCGGGGTCCGTGGCGTCGGAGTCGGCGGCGGCGGGGTCGGCGTCCCGGCGGGCGTCCGCGGCGTCGGCGGCGCCCGGTCCGGGTGCGTGCTCCGGCGGCACCACGGGGAGCGGGGCGGTGGCCGACTCGGACGCGTCCGCCTCCCCCCGGGGCGCCGGGGCGGCGGAGGTGCTCCCCGTCTCCCAGCGCAGGAAGGCGCCGCACGAGTCGCAGAAGGACTGGCCGGTCGTACGCGACGGGGCGGCGCACTCGGGGCAGGGGGCGGTGGTCCCGGATACGGGCATGGTGGTCAGTTCCCTTCCGGAACAGGTCGAGCGGGCGGAACAGGTGCGGTCGGTGGGACGGGTGTGCCGGATGGAGCGGGTCTGGCCGGTGGGGTAGGTGGGGTAGGCGGGGTGGCCGGAACGGGTGTGGCAGGCAGAACAGGGGCGGCGGCCGGAGCGGGTGTGCCGGACGGGGCGGCCGGAGCGGGTGTGCCCGCCGGAGCCGTGGCGGGCGGCGGGCCGGATGCCCGTACCTCGGTCGTGAACGGCAGGTGCGCGGGCCGGGCCGCCGCGACGACCGCGGTCAGCCGGTGCCGGTCGCCCGGCCCCGGGCCGGGCAGCCGTACGGTGACGTGCAGGGCCGCCCGCGGCGCGCCCGGGAAGGGCCCCAGGGGCTTGGCCGACCAGGCCGCGCCCCCGCTCTCGGTGATCTCGGGCGCCACCCCGAAGCACAGCCGCACCGCCTCGGCCAGGCCCTGCCGGGTGCCGCGCCGCCGGTGCAGGGCGGTGGCGGTGGCCACCGCGTGGCGGCGCACCTCCACCGGTTCACCGCCGCCGAGTTCCGCTCCGACCCAGTCGGCCAGCCAGTCCACGAAGTCGGCCGGGGCGAGCGCGGGGTCGAAGTACGCCTCCAGGCAGTCGAGCACGTTGAACACGGGCGCCAGCATCGCGTCCAGGCCCGTGACGAACCGCTGGGCCAGGTCGTCGTCCGCGTACACGGCGGGCAGCGCGAGGCCCAGCGGATGCGGGGACTCCAGCCCGTCCAGCGCGCCGCGCGCGCTCGCGCCGGCGCCGCTCACAGGGCCTCGATCACGCGGACGCGGTGGTCGAAGGGGAAGAGAAGCGCGGACGGCCCGAGGTCGACGCGGTCGGTGGCGTCGCCGCGGCGCCCGGTCAGCGGGTCGGCCGGATGCAGCAGCACCTCGTCGACGAGCTCCACCCCCGGCACCCGCTGGAGGGCCGCGAAGACCTCTCCCGACCGCAGCGAGCGGCCGAACGGCCAGCCCCGGCCGTCCGCGCCGCCCGTCAGCGGATCCAGGTACGCGTACAGGGCGTCGAGGGCCTCCTCGCGCACGAGGTCCGCGCCGGCCGCCCGGTAGCCGTGCACGGTGGCCACCACCGTCACCCCCTGGTAAAACGGCGGCCCGACCGCCAGCCGGGTGCCCAGCGGCCGCCGTTCGTCGAGGAAGCCGGTGATCCGGGAGAGCAGCTCGTCGCCCGGCACCAGCTGCTCGAAGCGCAGCCGGCCGCCCCGGTCCGTGACGGCCTGCGGCACGACCAGGACGCGGACCGCGTTCTCCCCGGCGGCCCCCGCCCCCGCGGGCGGATCCGTGCCCGCGGCGAGGCACTGGATGCGGGCCGCCTCCGGGGCCGCCCGCCGGGTCAGCTCCTCGTAGTCCCGCGCGGTCACCGCCCGCTCCTGGGCCCGCAGCGCGATCGGCGCCCGCAGCCGGGCCTCGTCGACGGTCTCCCCGTCGACCCCGCCGCGGGCGGCCTCGCGGTTCTCCACCCGCGCGATGTACGGGATCGAGCTGCGCAGCACCTGGATCGCCCCGCGCGCCACGTTCCCGCCGCGGCCGCCCCCCACCCCGTACCGGGTGGCCCGGACGGCCGCGCCCTTGGCCGGGACCGCCCCGAACTGGCGCAGCGAGCCGTCGGGTTCGCGTACGGCCGGGCCGAAGGCGAGCTCCCCGGTGGTCGCGTCCAGCGTGAAGTGCCGGTCCCCGGGGCCGGACGCCGAGAAGTCCGGGACCCCCCGCCACCGCTGCCAGCCCTCCCCGTCCGAGACCTCCAACAGGACGTCCCCCACCACCGGTACGTGCGCGAGCCGCACCCGGTGCCCCGGGACGCCCTCGGCCTCCCCGAGCGGCTCCTCCCGTACGAACTCGGCGTGCGAGGCCGTGACCGTGCCGCCGATGGTGTAAGCCTCGGCTTCCCGCACGGTCGGCGAGGAGGTGTAGAACGGCTGCCCGGCCCGTGGCGCCGTCACCCGGCACCGCACCCATCCGGCCTCCAGTCCGCCCAGCCGCGACAGGACGTGCCCGGCGGGCAGGTGCAGCACCACCTCGCCCGGACGGTTGAGGCCGCCCGTCGTGTCGGAGGAGACCTCGCACTCCGTCCAGCCGTCCGGCGTCCACGCCTCCCACGCCAGCGGGGGCTGCCGCGGGTCCACACCCACGCCGTCGACCCGGCTGTCCACCCGCAGCACCGCCGTGCAGCCGGGGACCGCGGCCGACAGTCCGAACAGCAACAGGTCGCCCGGCTGCGGTAGTTCGGTGAACACCGGTACGTCGACGCCCGCCCGGACCTCTTGCGAACGGTCCGCCGGCGCGGCCCCCGCGCCCTGGCAGAGCAGGTACGAGAGGGCGCACGGCACCAGGGTCAGATCGCGTTCGGTGGCGAAGACCACCGCCTCGTCGGTCTCCGTGCGCCCGGTGGCCACCTCGGTCCCGGCGGGCAGGACGACGGGCTCCGGCTGCGGGGCGGCCAGCCAGAACGTCACCGGGGCGCGGGCGGCCGAGGGCGGGAAGAGGGTGATGCCGAGCAGGTCCAGGAAAGCCAGGTGGCTCTTCTCCGGCACCCGGTTCAGCCGGTAGACCAGCTGATCGGCCATGTGCGCCACGGCCTCGATCAGGGTGACGCCCGGATCGGAGACGTTGTGGTCGCTCCACTCCGGACAGCGCTGCTGGACGTAGCGCTTCGCGTCGTCCACGAACTGCTGGAAGTGCCGGTCGTCGAGCCGGGGTGCGGGCAGGGCCATCAGTGTCGTCCGCTTTCGCCGTATGCCTGGGGGTACCGGGTGGCGGGCGCCTGGCCGCCGGGTGCGGCCGGCACGTCACCGGCGGCGTCCACGGCCTCGCCGCCCTCGGCGGGGATCACGTAGAAGGGGAAGACGAGGCTGCGCGGGTTGTTGGTGCCGCGCACCGCGTACCGCACGTCGATGTGCAGCACGGCGGGGTCGTCCGGCGCGGGGGTCACCGTCACCTCCCGCACCTCGATCCGCGGCTCCCACCGGTCCAGGGCCGTGCGGACCTCGTACCGGATGCGGCCGGCCGTCGCGTCGTTGGCCGGCGCGAAGACCAGGTCGTGCACCGCGCAGCCGAACTCGGGGCGCATCGGCCGCTCCCCGGGGGCCGTCGCCAGGACCAGGCGCATCGCCTCCTCCACCTCGCGGTCCCGCCGGGCCAGCGCGATGGCGCCGCCGGGATCGGTCCGCATCGGGAAGGCCCAGCCGGCCCCGACGAAGTGCTCGCTCATCCGCTCGTTCCCTTCATTCCCTCGTGTCCCGGATCGTCTTCCCGCACCGGTCCGCCGGCGCGGACGGACGGGCTCAGAACGGCAGCCCGTTGCGCGTCGTGACGCCGATCAGCGACACCGTCGCCGCCGTGATGCCGACGTTGCCGACCGCCTGGAGGGCAACCCGCCCCGGCGTCTGCACGTCCAACCCGAGCGTGGTCTTGACGTCCATGCCCAGACCCGCCTTCAGGTGCAGTCCGCGGCCCGCGCTCAGGTTCAGCGCCCCCCGGGCCGACAGCGTCAAGTCGCCGCCGGAGTCCACCTCGACGCCACGGGCACCGTGGATGGTCACCGTCCCGTCGCTGCTGATCGTCAGCGTGGTCCGCGCCTCGTTCAGCTGGACCGTCACGCCGCCGTCACCGGTGCTCAGCCGGATGCCGCTCGACGCGCGGGCCGCCCCGGTCCGCTCCAGCAGCTCCACCGTGTGGCCGCTGCGCGCCGTCAGTGCCCGCCAGTTGACCTTGCCGGACGTCGGGTCGACGGCCGGGATGCCGTCGGGCTCGCGGGTCGCCCTGTCCACCCCGTTGTAGAGCCCGGCCAGGACGTACGGGTGCTCCAGCGAGCCGCGGTCGAAGGCGCACAGCACCTCGTCGTTGACGTCCGGCAGCAGCAGCCCGCCGCCACCGGTGCCGCCGAACTGGGCGACCCGGCACCAGCCGCTCTCGTACGTGTCCGAGAGCCAGGGGAAGCGCAGCCGTACCCGGCCCAGCCCCAGCGGGTCCTTGACGTTGGTGACCAGCGCGACCGCCACCCCCGGCAGCGGCGCCGCCGGCTCACCGGCCCCGGCGCCGCCCGAGGCCAGCCCGTACAGCGAGCGGAACTGCCGCCCGGAGACCGTCAGCCAGGTGACGTACGGCTGCCCGGAGGCGAACACGTGACGGACCCCGGTCGCCGTGTACTTGCCCTCGAACGGGAACCCCGCGCCCTTCACCGCGACCGGCCGGCCCGGCATCAGCCCCGGATTGCCGGTGACCGCCACCTCCAGCTCCGCGAAGGAACCCGCCACGTCGTCGGCGAGCGCCCGCGCGGCGTGGGTGACCTCCGAAGGCGCCGTGTAGGGGACACGGGTGGCGTCCAGCCCGGCCTTGCCGAAGGGCGCCGTGAGCTGCGCCGCGGTCAGGTCCGCCATGATGTCCGCCGTGGTCCCCGCGGGAGCCGGCGCGGCCAGCGGCCGCTTGGCCAGCATGTCCCAGCCGCGCACCGTCACCTGGCCGACCTGCCCGGCGGAGGTCAGCGCGACCCGGCTCTGCAGCGTGTTGTGCCCGAACTCCAGGACGTACGGGCTCCGCAGCGCGGGCGTCGTGTCCGCCGGCGCGCCCGCGGCGGGCGCCAGCGGGGCGAAGTCGAGCTTCCCGTCCGGGTCGAAAGACAGCCGGACGTCGTTCTCCGCCGCCAGCCGGCTCAGGTAGTCCCAGTCGGTGGTGCCGGGCTGGGTGGCCAGCTCGTACACGGTGGGCGTGGCCGCCACCCGGCCCAGGGCCAGCCCGTTCTGGGAGGCGAGGCGGCGCACGATGTCGGATGCCGTCATCTGCGGGTAGCCCGCGACCCGGCGGTTGCGCAGCAGCCGGTGCCCGGGGTCGTACCCGCGCAGCACCAGGCGGCGGCCGGCGCCCGGCTCGGCGTCCACCTCCATCGCGGTGACCTCCCCGGTGATCAGTGGGGTGCCGCGGACGCCGTCCGTGAACGGGCTGATCACCGCCTTCGAGCCGACGGTCAGCTGCGGGTAGCGCCGGGTCAGGGTGCCGTCGCCGTCGGAGAAGGCCAGCAGGAACGCGGAGGGCACGTTGACGCTCGCGTCCACCCATCCCTCGGTCAGCAGCGAGGCCAGCGGGTCGGGCAGGACCGAGCCGCCCAGCACGACGTGGAGGACGGTGGTGAAGGTGTTCTCGCTCATGCGGCACGCTCCGAGCCCGCGGGGAGGAGGAGTTCGGTCCCGGGACGCAGCCGCATCGGGTCGTCGATCCCGTTCGCCTCGGCGATCACCCGCCAGCGCGTCGGGTCGCCGTACTCGCGCCAGGCCAGGGAGGCGAGCGTGTCACCGGCCACGGTGCGGTGCACCCGGCGGGCCGAGAGGGCGCCCGAGGTCGGGTTCTGGCCCTTGACGGACATCGGGATCTCGGTCAGGGCGAGCGCACACGTGGCGCGCAGCGGAGTGCCGTTCGGGCTGAACAGGGTGTAGGTCGCGCTCGCGTTCGTCACGTACGCCGTGAACTGCACCGTGCTGAACGACCCCCAGGAGAACTTCACCCAGGGCGGCGACGGGGCTTGCGAGGTGACGCTCTGCTCGCTCACCTCGCAGCAGGAGAGCAGCAGTTCGACCTGCGCCAGGACCGTGCCGGAGCCCGGGGTGCCGGAGGAGTCGAGGAACACGTCGACGCGCAGCTGCGCCGGGCTGACGCCGGTGAACTTCGACGGAGCTCCCCGGGTGTAGGCGACGGCGGGATCGGAGCGCCAGTGGGCGGACCGGGACAACTGGAGCTGGCGGGGGTTGAACTGGAAGCGAACCTCGCCGATCAGGCCGCCGACGGAGCCGCCGAGGACGGCGGGCGGCTGGTGGACGGCGAGCGAGGCCCGCGAGAGCCCGGCGGCGGCACGGCCGCCCGTGGGGGCCGGCATCTCAGACCCCTCCGGCGTCGGTGAACCCGTGGTGGGCGATCTCCAGCGTCTCCGTGGCGACGGAGGGGGAGGCCGGGTTCAGGGTCGGGCCCGTCCAGCGCACCGGCAGTACCTCCACCAGGCCCCACTGGGCGACGACGGAGCCGTCGGCGCGCAGGGCGGCGATCTGGGCGGTGGGACGGGTGATGCCGGTGGCGAGGGAGGAGATCCAGGCCGCGACGCGGGCGGTGTCGGCGGTGAGGGGGCGGGTGAGGCGGATGGTGGAGAAGGTGACACGGGTCGGCAGCTGCCAGACGAACCCGTTGTTCCCGCCCTCCTGGTGCTGTTCGACCTCGACCTGGGAGGAGAGCCCGTCACAGCCGTTGAACAGCCCGAGGTTCTGGCCGTCGATGCTGAGCTTGAAGAAGACGGTGGAGCCGGGGTCGGGGGGCGTGGGCATGCGGGACTCTCTGTTCGGGGGCGGGCGGCGGGCGGCGGGCGGGCGGGGCGGGCGGTGCGATGCGGGGCGGGGGTGTACGGCGTGGTGGTCAGCGGTCGCGGAGGAGGCCGAGGCGTTCGCGGTCCCCGCGGA
>NZ_JAPNLM010000036.1 GCF_026627255.1 Streptomyces antarcticus
AGGCCCTGCTCGCTCTCGCGCCGCCACCCGAAACCGGCGACAACGATCACTGACGGAGCCGGGCGCTACTGAGCCGCGCCTGTCAGGGACGCGGACCAAGAGGGCCCGGGACCACCGAAACTGCCCGTCCCCGCCCCTGTCGCCGTACGCCCCCCAGTGTCCATGCACGCAGCGTAACGCCCCCTCCCGGCCCTACGGGGAGATGCCGGGGGTCGTCACCACCGCCGGTGCACGGTGGCCTTGGCGCCGGTCACCAGGCTCGCCGGTGGAACGTCATCGGCCACGACGGCTCCGGCGGCGATCACGGCGTCACGGCCGATGCTGACACCGGGCAGGATCGTGGCACCCGCTCCGATCCACACGTTCTCCGCGACGTCGATGGGCGCGCCGGTGAGGTACAGCCGCCGCTCCTCGGGATCGACGGGGTGGCCGCTGGTGATGAACGTGACCTTCGGGCCGACCATCACGCGCTCCCCGAGCCGGATTCCGGCGTAGTCCAGGAACGTGCAGTTCTGGTTGATGAACACACGCTCGGCGAGGTCGAGGTGCAGACCGTGGTCCGTGTAGAACGGCGGATGGATCGTGACTCTCGGCGGCAGCGGCCCGCCGAGGATCTGCTCCAGCAGTGCGGCCTTGCCCGCTGCGTCCTCGAAGGGCAGGACGTTCAGGCGGGAGGTGAGCCCGGTGACCCGCAGGACCCTCTCCGCCATGGCCTGGAACTCGGCACTGTGGATGCGCAAGAGACGGTCGCTGGGCATGCCGCGATCCTGTCCCGCGAACGCGATCCGGCCAAGACCCATCCGGGGGGTTTCGTACGGCGCTTCGTGACGGCTCAGGCTCAGGCTCAGGCCCCCGCTCAGGCCTTCAGGGTCGCCCGCAGCGGGAGGTCGCCGGCGCTGCGGCCCGCCAGCACGGTGTACGCGCCCGGCTCCAGGACCCAGGCGCGGGCCTCGGGGGGACCAGTACCGCAGGGCCCGCGCGGAAAACCGGTACGTACGCCGTCATGCGCTCCCCCGGCGCGGCCGCCACGGCCGCCCAGCCGGCCAGCCAGCGCACCGGGCGGTCGACGGCCGAGTCGGGCCGGGCCAGGTGGAGCTGGACCACCTCGCGGCCCCGGCGGGCACCGGTGTTGCGGAGCACGACGGGGATCTCGTACCCGTCGGGCGCCGGTTCGGGCGGGCCCAGGTGCTCGTACTCCCAGGTGGTGTAGCCGAGCCCGTGCCCGAACCAGTACGCGGGGATGGTGCCCGCCCGCAGCCACGCGCGGTGGCCGATGTGCAGCCCCTCCTCGTACGGGAGGACCCCGCGGGTGGGGCGGGTGGTGCGGACGGGGGCGTCGGCGAGGGTGGCGGGCCAGGTGGTGGAGAGGCGGCCGCCGGGCTCGGAGCGGCCGAGGAGGACGTCGGCCAGGGCGTGGCCCCCCTCCTGCCCGGGGAACCAGGTGAGGAGGACGGCGCCGGGGGCGGCGCGCCAGGGCAGGTCGACGGGCCCGCCGACGTTGACGACGACGACGGTGCGGGGGTTCACCCGGACGAACTCCCGCACCAACTCGTCCTGCGGCGGCGGGAGTCGCAGGGTCGCCCGGTCGTGTCCCTCGGATTCGGCACCTTCGGTGGTCCCGACGGCCACGACCGCGGCATCGGCCTCGCGGGCGGCCTCCACGGCGGCGGCCAGGGCGTCCGCCGGGTCGGGGCCGGGTGGGGCGGCGGTCAGGACGGTCGCCCGGCCGGTGCCGGGAGCCAGCTCGCGGCGGGCGAGAGGCGCACGAAGGACCCTGTCAACGCCCGCGCCAGTCACTCCACTTGTCAGACGCCCACCGGAAAGGCCGCCTGGAACGCGAGCCTCACGTCCGCCCCGTCGGCGACCCTCCCGAGCACCTCGTCCAGAGCGAGGAAGGCAGCCCACCGCTCCTCACCGGCCGCCCGGGCCACGTGCCCGGCCAAGAGGTCTTCCAGCTCGGGGATCCGCTTCCCCTTCCACACCTTGTCGGCGACACTGACCAGCAACTCCTCGACACTGACGCCCGGCTCCCCCCACGTGGCATGGGTGGCGGCGAACCTGGCCCGTGCCGGGCCGAACCCGTGGGCGAGCAGCAGCTCGTGTCCCGCGGGCTCGTGCGCGGAGCCCGGCCCACTGAGTTCCCCGGTGTGCACGGCCTTGCCGATGTCGTGGGTCGCCGCCCCGAAGAGGACGTCCGCACGATCGAAGATCAGTCCCGGGCAGTACCGGGCCAGCCAGTCCGCCAGCTCGTACGCGACGTCGTGCACCAACCGCAGGTGCGCCGCCAGCCGGGGCGGCGCGGCCAGTGTCCTGAGCAGAGCCGACACCTCGGACGGCAGCGGGCGCACCGGCGGCTCGCTGGGCGCGGTGAGCGCCCGTGAGAGGAGGTCGGCCCCGCGGTCCGCGGGGGTGGGGGTGGGGGTGGGGGTGGGGCTGCTCTGCGGTTCCGGTTCCATCAGAGGAGTGTGCACGGGCGGTACGGGCGGGCAGGCCGGGCCCCCGCAGCCCTGGCGGGAGGGCGCGCGGGCTGCCGGGGCCGGGCCGGGTCGGTCACTCGTACTCCGTACCGCCCTTGCGGGTCAGGTACGCCGGGCTGACGGCCTTCGCGATGGCGCGGCCGCCCAGCACCGGGCTGTACCGCTCGGCCGCCGGCCTGATGACGACCCCCTCGCGCAGGTGGAGCTGCCGCCCGGAAACGGTCTCGCGACCGCTCGCCAGCTCCAGCACCGTGCCGAGCTCGTACGACCCCTCGTACAACCGCGGCACCAGCGGCAGTTCGCCGCCGGCCAGGACCCCGGCCGGGTCCAGCCACCGCACCTGTCCGTCGATCTCGGCGGAGACGTCGAAGACGGCGTACCCGGGCGGCGCCTCGGCGGCGCGTACGCTGGTCCCGTACGCCAGGTCCTGTACGCCCGCTCCGTACACCTCGCCGAAGATCCCGATCCGGGTCGCGCCGAGCCGGGCGGCGAGGGCCGCGGCGACCGCGGGGACGCCGTGGCCGCGTACGGCCCGCCAGTACAGGTTCCGCTCGTCCTCCTTGAGCGCCAGGCCCTTCGAGCCGAAGCCCTTGGAGGAGACCAGTGACCGTTCGCCGTCGACGACGTAGGTGAACAGCGAGGCGGTGCCGTGCAGTTTCTCCGTGAGGACGACCGGCTCTCCGGCCTCGAATATGCCGGGATAGCGCTGGAGGTTCTCGATGTCGACCCACGGCATCAGGTCCGGGGCGGACTCGACGTCACCGCTCATCGTCGTGGGTACGGGTGGCGACCACTTGGTGATGCCGAGCAGCTCCGCGAAGTCCGTGCCCTGTTCGGCGGCGCGCGCCAGGTCGACGTCCGCGAGGGCACGCGGCCGGCACACCAGCCCCTGGGAGATCTCGCCGCGCAGCCGGACCGCTTTGACCCGGTCCGCGGAACCCCCGGCGAGCTTCCCCGTCAGACCCAGCTCCTCAATCAAAGCGGGCGGCAGAACGGCTTGTTCGGGGATGTAGAGCGCGAACTCACCGGTTGCGTAAGCGCCCTTGGCGACGACAGCGCGGTAGAGGCCGACTTGGGCGAGGTCCAGGGCGTCGGCGTTCGGGTGCTCGTGGACGGTCAGTTCTTCGGCGGTGACCCGCAAGGTCGACATGGGAAGGCTCCTCGTACGTTTCGGTCCCGGCCGGACGCGCGCCCGTCCGGGCGGCGCGGCGGGGCGCGGCGACGTCCCCACTCTCGTCCACTGATTTCGCCTGGTCCAGCGCGTATCGCGGTGCTAGTCTGCCGCGCCCCGGCGATCACGGCCTGGCAGCATGGGCTCCACCGGCCCGCTCGGTACGTCACGCAGGAGGACCCCATGACCCCTCGCCCGGTCACCGTCGTCACCGGCGGCAGCAGGGGCATCGGCGCGGCCGTCTGCCTGCGGCTCGCCGCCGACGGGCACGACCTGGCCCTGGGGTATCTCCGCGACGAGGGGGCCGCCGCATCCGTCGCCGGGCAGGCCCGGGCCCTCGGCGCCCGTTGTGTGACCGTGCGCGGCGACACGTCCGAGGAGTGCGGCGTAGAGCGGCTCTTCGACATCGCGGGGGCCGAACTGGGCACGGTGAGCGGGCTGGTGAACAACGCGGGCGTGACCGGTCCGCTGGGCCGGCTCGCCGACGCCGCGACCGGGGACCTGCGGCGCGTGGTCGACGTGAACCTCTTCGGCTACCTGCTGTGCTGCCGCCGCGCCGCACGCGACATGGCGGCGTCCGGTGGCGGGTCGATCGTGAACGTGTCCTCGGCGGCCGCCACCCTCGGCAGCCCCGGGGACTACGTGCACTACGCGGCGACCAAGGCGGCCACCGACGCGCTGACCGTGGGACTCTCCAAGGAGCTCGGCCCGGACCGCATCCGGGTGAACGCCGTGGCCCCCGGCATCATCGAGACCGATATGCACGCGGCGATGGGCGACCCCGGCCGCCCCGCGCGGGCCGCGGCCGGCATCCCTCTCGGACGGGCCGGGCGGGCCGAGGAGGTCGCCGGGGCGGTCGCGTGGCTGCTGTCCCCGAACGCCTCCTACACGACGGGCGCCGTCCTCCGCGTCGCCGGAGGCCGCTGACGTCCCGCCGGGCCCGTCACCGCTTGGCCGGACCGTATCCGGCAAAGCCCCCTTGGGGCTTCGTAGTCCACCCGGACCCGGGCAGATCAGCCCAGGCGCACCGGGACGACGTCATACACGGGGACGATGCCTCGGTGGTCCAGCCCCGCCCCGGCCTGTGCCTCGCGCCCCGGCCCGGGCGATCGGGGCGTTGCGCTCGCCTTCCGCAGGCCTTGCGGCAGCAGCATTTCCTTGATCGCGACCGCCCGGTTGAGCGCCTGATCGAAGCCGCGCCACGCCCGGCCGCATCCAGCCCTGGCCCACTGGCCCGTCCAGGCGATACCGCGCGTCCGATACCGCACGTCCACATGGCCGTTGACGCCACCTGCAATGGTCGTCACGACATCCGCGTACCGCCGAAGCGGCGCGTGGATCAGCGCTCGGCCCCGCCCTCGGCGACCGGCAGGAGACTCCGGCGGAGCGCCCCGACACCGGGAGGGTGTCTTTCCCTAGTCGAACGCCGCCTGCGTGGCCGGGCCGTAGATCCCCTTCGGGTCGCCCTCGATGCCGCGGTCGCTCTGGAGCTGGGCCACACCGCGCCGGGTCTGGGCGTCGTAGACGCCGTTGACGGTGACGTACGTGAACCCCTGCCCGTGGAGCCGCTGCTGCAGGGCGCGTACCTCGGCCCCGCGGTCTCCCGGGCGCAGGGTGCCGTCATCGGCCGGCCGAGGCGCGGCCGAGGCACTCGGCGGGGGCTTCGGATCCCGGCTGCCGGACGGGCCGGGTGCCGGGGAGGAGGACGCGGTCCCGGCGGGGGCCGGGGTGGCCCGCGTCGAGGGGGTAGCCCCCGGTGCGGCCCCGGTGGCGGGGCCGTCGGCGGCGGGGTCGTCGGCGGCGGCGCCCGGGTTGCGCTGCGGGAGCACCGGCACGGAGAGCCCGGGCGGCCGTACGGACCGGTCCGGTTCCGGGTCGGGCCCGCTGAGCAGGAGCGCCAGTCCGCCGCCGACCACGGCCAGCGCGAGCAGGGCGAGGAGGGCCGCCGGCAGCCTGCCGGCGCGTCCCCGCCCCGAGCCGGGGCCGGGGTTGGCACCGGCACCGGAGCCGGAGGGACCGTCGGGGTCACAGCCGAAGGCCGGTCCCGTCCCGCTGGCGGGGGCCGGGGTGGTTCGGGTGCCCGGGATCGGCCCGGGGTAGGTGACCGGCCCGGTCTGCGGCCAGGCCGGACCCGTCGAGCCGGACGGGCGGCCCGAGGGGGCCACGTAAGGGCGTACGAGAAGGTGATCGTCGGGCACGGTCCGGCTCTCGTGGAAGGCGTGGAACATCATTGTCTCCCGGCGGGAACGGGGGGCCGGCACCGCGGTGCGGTACGGCCCGCCCACCCCTCCGGTCAGGCCCTGCGGCGCCGCGCGACGAGGACCATGGCCGTTCCGGTGGCCAGTACGGCGCCGCCGCCGACCGCGAGTTCCACCGTCACCACGCCGCCGCCCGTGCGGGCGAGGCCGCCGGGGCCGCCGCCCTGGCCCTCGATCCGGGGCCCGGCGGAGGCGCTGGGGGCGGCCGAGCCGTCCGGTGTGGCCGTCGGCGCCCGACCCGGCGCCGCGCTCCCGCCCGGAGCCGCCTCGGACGGGGGCACGGACGGGGGATCGGCCGGCGGCGGGCCCGTGCCTGTGCCCGTGCCCGCCGGGTCGGGTGTTCCGGGCGCCGCCGCACCGGGCTCGACAGGCGCCGGGACGCGGGGCAGGCAGCCGCTGAAGGGGAGGTGACGGGTGCCCGCGCCGCCCGCGCCGGTCAGCGACCGGGCGATGACGGAGCCGTTGACCGGACCGTCCCCGGCACCGAGGTCGACGTCCGCGTCGGGCGCGAGGATGCTGCCGGGCCAGGCCGCCGCGCCGTCCTTCACCACGCGCGTGGCCCCTGGAAGGTTCCACAGCAGTTTCGAGCGGATCACTCCGCCCGCCGCGCTGGCCGAGGTTCCCTCCGTCACCTCGCGCCCCTCCCCTTCGTCCCACAGCAGGAAGCGGGTGGCGCCCGCCGCTCCCTGCCGGTATCCGGCGCCCTCCACAGTGATCACCGTGGTCGCGCCGACCGGGACCGCGAGCCGGATCTCCGCCGCCTTCTCCAGTTCGGCCGCGGGGACGACGAAGGTGTTGTACCGGACATCGGTACCGGTGAACCGGAGACTCGATCCCGTCGATCCCGTCGGCCTCTCCGCCCCCGCGAGCCCCATCGGCCCCAGCGTCCGCCACTGCGCGGCGGACGACCGGCCCGCTTCTGCGAGGCCTGCCGAGACCCGGCGCAGCGTGGCGAACTCGGCCGCGAAGTCGACGGGCGAAGGGCCCTCGGTCATCGTGCCCGCCGGTGCCTCGGCGCGGCCGGTGAGGGTGCCGCCATGGACGCCGTTCCCGTGCAGCACCCGTACCCCGCCGGTGACATCGCCCGCGACGATCAGGGCGTTGCCGCCCGGGAGCGCCCGCGCCTCCGCGGCTCCGAGGTCCCGGCCGACCGTGGAGCCGCCGGGGAAGCCGGCGTCCCCGCCGACCGCGACGGCCCCCGCGGCGCCCCGGCCGCCCGGACCGCGCCGGTTGTCCCCGGCGGTGAACTCGCCGTAGCGGCCCGCGATGCCGAGTACGTCCGCACACCCGGCCGCGGCCGAGACCGCCTGCTCCCGTACGGCCGCGGGCCCGGTCGCACGATCCGCCGCCGGGGCCGCCGACGGGGCCGCGGAGGCGGGCGGCCCGGAGGCGAGCGCTCCGAGCAGGCCGGCGATCGTGGCCGCGGTGGCCAGCGACGCGCGGGCGGGTATCCACATGTGAGGCATCTCCGAAGTGCGGCGCAAGCGGTGCTGCTTGGTCGGCGCACTCTTTCCCTCCGGGATGCCCCGGGTCAAGCCGGATGCCCGATCCACCCGAATCCGCCCACTCTGTCGCTACGGGCCCTACTGCGCCGCCCCGCCGGTCAGTTGGGGATCCCGTCCCTCAGACGGCCCGACGTACCCCAGACCGCCGCCGCGGCGAGGAGCATCAGGGCGACTCCGCTGAGGGGTGCGGCGGGCGCGGAGATCCCGTCCACGGCGAGACCGCCGAGCAGCGCGCCCGCGGCGATGACCGGGTTGAACCTGGCCACCATGAGCGAGGACGCCGCCTCGGTGCCCGCCTGCGCCGACGTGATCATCCAGCCCTGCAGGCTCGCCGACACCCCTCCGTACGCCAGCCCCCGGACGAGCAGCAGCACGGTCCCGGCGACCGCGCCCGGGGGGACGGCAACGAGCGAGGATCACGGTGAGGGAGGCGCTGACCACGAGCAGCGTCCGGCGCGCATCGCGCGGACGGACCGGGAAGTTGCCCGCGACGGCGGCCACGCCGTAGCCGAGCAAGAGCCTGCTGACGTGGTGGGCGGCGACCCCGGAGACGTCCTGGAGGACCGGCCGGACGAACGTATAGGCGGCCAACCGCCCGGAGCCACGAGGGAGGTGACGATCACACTGACGCGGACCCCGCGGAGCGGCCGAGGAGCTCGGGGAAGGCGATGTGGCGGGTCGGCGGCAGCGGGGGCAGCAGCAGGAGCGGGGCGGCGAGTGTGAGGAGGCCGAGGACGCCGACCGCGCCGAAGGCGGTCCACCGGCCGCCGACTTCGCCGAGGCGACGGCCCAGAGGCCGCCGACGCTGACGCCGACCAGCAGCCGGGCCGCCAGGACGACGGTGAAGTCAGGGGCGAGGGCGGCGGCGAGGTTCGCGACGGCCATCAGGGCGATCAGCACGCACAGCACGAACCGCCGGTCGAGGCGGCCGGAGCCGACGGCGACAAGGGGCGCGCGGAACCCGGCGACGAGTCCGGGCACGTGGAGCATCGGCCCGGCGGTTCCGTCGGAGACGCCGAGGTCGGAGCCGACTCGGGTGAGCAGGCCGACGGGCAGCAGCTCGGAGGTGATCAGGCCGAAGATCCCGAGCGCGACGGCTCTCCTTCCGGCCGCCCAGCCCTTCCACACGCCGCGCCCGGACCCCCCGACCCCTGCCGGGGCATCGGGCCGCGCTCCCGCCCATGCGCCGGGCGCGGTCCGGCGCCCCGAAGGGGCCGCGCCGAGCTCAGCGGCTGCGAGGGGAGCGGGTGTTGGGAGAGACGTGCTGGGCGTAAAGGCTCCGTGGGCCTGGTGGGCCTGGTAGACGGGGTGGGGCTCGGGGGACGACGGCGGGTTGCCGGGCGCGGCGGCTGAGGTCATGGATCGGTACTCCGTACGGGCAGCAGGGCGGGAGGCAGGACACGGCGGTGCGGGGCGAGCGGGGGGGCCGCCTCCCCCGTCACCCGTACGGTCGTACCGAATCCCCCGCCCGCTCCGGCAATTCCCGCCGCGGCAACCGGGCCGCCGGTCGGGGCCCGTGCGCGGGCGCCGCCGGCCGGCCGGCGCGATGGCGGATCGTTTCGGCACAACGGCCCCCGTCACCCGGACGCGTGAGCCGCCGGATCCAGCCGGCCGGGCCGTACGGCAAGGTGGTCGGATGCAGTTGCGCCGGGCCGTGCCCCTCTCCCTCGTCGCGCTCCTCGCGAGCGCCGGCTGTGTCTCCGTCGGCCCAGACTCCCCCGTTCCGGTACCGGGTTCCTTACCGCCCGTCGGCGCCCCCGACCGGCCGGCCGCGCCGTCGGCCCTGCCGCTGGGGGAGCTGCCCGCCCCGGCCGCGGACGATCCGCGCCCGGCCCCGGACGCGTCCGCCGGGCGGCCGCCCGCCAAGGCGGCCCGGCCCCTCCCCGGCAGGTCCGCGAAGCCGGCCGCGCCCCGGCGGGCCCGGCCGCCCGGGCCGACGACCCCCCACCCGCGCCGCAAGCAGGTGGCGCCGCCCGGCATGGACGAGTTGTGCGCGGCCGCGGACGGGACCGTGCCCCCGTCGGTCGTCGACCTGTGCCTGCGGGAGTACGGTCGCTGACCGGGGCGGGTGCCGCGGGCCGCACCCCTCCCGGCACGGTGGACCGGCGCCCACGGCCACCGCTCGGCCGGACCCGACTGACCGGCCGACCGGCCGACCGACCGACCGGCGACGGGACTCCGACGACACGATCTAGGCTGCCGGGATGCGACGCGTGCTGGTGGTCGGGATCAGCGGGGCCGGGAAGTCCACCATGGCCCGGGCCCTGGAGGGACGGCTCGGGCTGCCGTTCCACGAGCTGGACGCGCTGCACTTCAGCGGTCCCGGGTGGGCGGTGAGCCCCACCTTCGCCGAGGACACCGCGCGGCTGGCGGGCACCGAGCGGTGGGTCTTCGACTCGCTCGGCTACCCGGACGTCCGTGACCTGCTGTGGGAGCGGGCCGACACCGTCGTCTGGCTGGACCACCCCCGGCACGTCGTCATGCGACGGGTGCTGCTCCGCTCGCTGCACCGGAGCCTGACGCGCGAGCGACTGTTCGGCGGGAACCGGGAGTCCTGGCGGGAATGGCTGCGCGCCGACCACCCCGCGTGGTGGGCCTGGCGGCAGTACGGGCCGCGCCGCGCCGAGATCCTGCGCCGGTCCGGCGACCCGCGGTTCGCCCCGCTGGAGCTCGTCCGGCTCCGGTCGCCCCGCGCGGCCGAGGCCTGGCTGCGGGAGCCGGGCGGAGCCGCGTAACACGGCCGGGGCCGCGTCGGGGACGGGTCAGGGGCGACGGCCGCAGACCCGGGCGCAGCGCAGGGCCGTGTCGCGGCGGGCGGTGCGCAGGCGGCGCACGGTGTCGTGTCCGCGGCGGCGCCACTCGGCCCGGGGCAGGCCGGCCCGCTGCCCACCGCCGGTGATGAGGGCGTTGACGGGGGTCATCGGGTCGGCGGCCAGGCCCTTGGCGAGCAGGACGCCGATCACGAGCGGCACCAAGGCAACGGCCAGGGCGGAACCGGCGGTGGTCACGTGTCGCAGGTGCGGGCGGGGCGTCGTGCCGTGCGGGGCCTCGGAAGTCATGGCCCCATTCGACCATCGGGGGCGCGGCGGGGAATCGGGGCGGATACTCAGGCCGTTGGGCATGAGGTACTCAGACAGCGGGGCGGGGTGGTGGGTGATGGCGGTACCCGGGCAGGGCTTCGAGCCCGCGACGGGCGACGAACGGGAGCCGCCGTCCGGTCCGGTGCCGCCGTCCGGATCGGTGCCGCCGTCCGGGCGGGAGCGCGAGCTCCGCACGGCGTACGAGGGGATGTTGCAGATCCGCCGTCTGGTCAACGGGCCGGCGGGGGCGGCGGTTCCCGCGCCGTGGGAGGTACGGCAGCCCGCGCGCGCGGTGGCTCTCGCGCTGGAGGCGGCGGGGTTCGCGCCGTCGGCGGTGGACGCGGAGGGCCGGCGGACACGGACCGGCTACCGGGTGGCCGACGGAGCCGAACCGGGGCGGGCGGAGGTGACCTGGCCCGGCCCGCCGGGCGGGGGCGCCGCCGAGGAGGAGCAGGAGCGGCTCACGGCCTGCGCGGGCGTGCTGGAGGGGCTCGGGTGGGTGTGCCTGCTCTACCGGGGCCCCCGGAGGCGCCGGTTCCTGGAGGTGGAACCCCCGCGCTGACCCCGGCCCCCGGCGGGCTCCCCGCCTGACTGCCCGGCTGCCCGGCTGCCTGCACAGCCGCCCGACTACCCGCCTGCCCGACCACGCGCCCACCCGACCGCGCGCCGGGCTGTCCGGCGGCCGAAATTCGCTACCCGCTGCCGGGACCGTACGGGCACAATCGCCCGGTGGGCATGCTCGAAGCGGCGGCGGAACGCATCGGCCGGGGCGAGACCGTGGAGTTCCGGCCGACGGGCGGGTCCATGGTGCCGCTGATCCGCAGCGGGCAGCGGGTCCGCGTCGCACCGGCCGATCCGGTGCTGGTCGAGGCCGGGGACATCGTCCTGGCGCGCGTGCGCGGGACCGTGTACCTGCACCTGGTCTCGGCGGTGGACGCCTCGCGCGGGCGGGTGCGGATCAGCAACAACCGGGGCCGCGTCAACGGCTGGACCGGCCACGACCGGGTGTTCGGCATCTGCCTCGCCGTGGACGGCGTCGAGCGCTCCGGCGCCGCCGCCAAGGCACGTAAGGCCGGGCCCACGGACCCGGGCGGCACCACAGGCACCACAGGCACCACAGCACCCAGGCCGCGCCGCGGCCGTCCGTTCTCCCCTTCGTCTCGGCCGACGGGCGCCTCGAGCTGCTGCCGCTGCTTCCCGCACACGCCGCCGAGATGGCGTCCGTCCTGGCCGACCCGGCCCTGCACGCCTTCACCGGTGGTGCTCCCCTCGGGCCCGACGCGCTCCGCGCCCGGTACGAACGGCTCGCCGCCGGTTCTCCCGATCCCTCGGCCGTGTGGCTCAACTGGGTGCTGAGGCTGCGTACGGAGGGATGCCTCATCGGCACCGTCCAGGCCACGATCACCCCGGCGCGGGACGTCGCCGAGGTCGCCTGGGTCGTCGGTACCCCCTGGCAGGGCCGCGGACTGGCCACCGGGGCGGCCCGCGCGCTCGCCGCGTGGCTGCGGGACGTACCGGTGGGCCGTCTGGTCGCGCACGTCCATCCCGGTCACGCCGCGTCGGCGGCGGTCGCCGCCGCCTGCGGGCTGCGGCAGACCCCGTACCGGCAGGACGGCGAGGTCCGCTGGGAGTCGACCGGCGGGGGCCGGACCGGTGTCGGTTCGGGGTGAGCAGGATCGACCCGCGTGTCCCCGAGTGCGCGGGCCCGATCACGTACGTCACCTCGCGGTCGCCGCGCGGCCCGAACACGGCAGCGTGCGTGCCCCGCCCCTTCACCGTCGGCCAGTACGGTGCGCGGCAGTACGGCGGGATCGTGGCGCAACGTCGCCCGGTGCGTGTCGAAGCCGTCCGGCGTCAGCGGTACCGGTCGGCGACGGCCGCCGCCGTCTCGGCGACCGCGCGGCGCAGCTCGGGCGGGCCCAGGACCTCGGCCTCGACGCCCAGCCGGAGCAGATCGCCGACCGCGACGGCCCGGGACTCGACGGGTAGATGGAGCCGTACCCAGCCCCGCTCGTCGGCCGGTTCGGCCTCGGCGAGCGCTCGCACACCCGCGGACCCGAACCACATCGGCAGCAGCTTCCGGCCCCGGGGGGAGAGGCGCAGTTCGGCGGTCTCCTGGTGCAGCGCCTCGGTGAGGCGGCCGGTGGACCGGCGCCAGTACGCGGCGAGGTCGAACCCGACGGGCCGTTCGAATGCGTCGTCCGTGGTGTCCACGGCCAGGAACCGGGCCACCCGGTAGGTCCGTACGGTGCCCTCGGCCTCGGCGACGAGGTACCAGATGCCGCCCTTGACGACGAGCCCGAGGGGGCGCAGCACGCGGTGCACCTCGCCGCTCCAGCGGCGGTAGTGGGTCCGCAGCACCCGCTGGTCCCAGACGGCCTGGGCGATCCGCGCGAGGTGCGGTACGGGCTCGGCGTCCCGGAACCAGGCGGGTGCGTCGAGGTGGAAGCGGTCCTGGAGGTGGCGGACCCGGCCGGCGAGGGCCGCCGGGAGCGCCGCCTGGAGTTTCAGCTGGGCGGCGGCCAGGTCGGCGCCGAAGCCGAGGTCCCGGGCCGGCCCCGGTGCTCCGGCGAGGAAGAGCGAGCCCGCCTGAGCATCGGTGAGACCGGTGAGGCGGGTGCGGTAGCCGTCCGCGAGCCGGTAGCCGCCGGCGGGGCCGCGGTCGGCGTGTACGGGGACGCCGGAGGCGCCGAGGGCCTCGATGTCCCGGTAGACGGTGCGGACGGACACCTCCAGCTCGGCGGCGAGCTGGGGCGCGGTCATGTGGCCGCGGTTCTGCAGCAGGAGGAGGAGGGTGAGGAGCCGGTCGGCGCGCATGGCGTCATTGTCGCCGCACCGCCCGGCCGTACTGCCCCGCCGTACCCGTCGGCCGTGCCCGCAACCGTCCGCACCTGTCCGCCGTACCGCCCCGCCGTACCCGCCAGCCGTACCTGACAGGAGGTGTCAGGTACGGCTGGCAGCCTGTGGGCACCACCGGGTCGGCCCCCGGTCAGCCGCTGACCGGGCCTTGGTCGTCCCCCTGTTCAACTGCCGGGCGGAGCTGCCGTCCGGCCTGCCGAGAGGACCGCCATGTCCACGTTCACCCCCGACCGGGCCCGGAGCCCGGAGCCATCGACCGCCTCCGTGGAGACCTCCTCCGTGGAGACCGCCGGCCGTTTCACGTACGCGGGCTGGGAGGAGCTTCCCGTCGGGTCCCCCGACGGCGCCCCGCGGCTCGCCCGCGCCCTCGTCACGAACACCTTCACCGGCGGTGTGGAGGCGTCCGGGACCAGTTGCGCGTACACGATCGCGTACACCGGGGAGAGCGTCGGCTCTTACACCGGCATGGAGCTGCTCTCCGGCAGCGTGGACGGCCGTAGGGGCTCGTTCGTCCTGGAGGAGTCCGGCACTTTCGACGCCGGCGGCACCACCTGCCGTTTCGCGGTGGTCCCCGGCTCCGGCACCGGGGACCTGACCGGCCTCAGCGGGTCCGGCGGGTTCACCCACCGCCACGGGGAGGCTTCGGTCGCGTACGCCTTCAGCTACCGGCTGGGCTGAGCGCGCCGCGGTCGTCCGGGTGGCGCGGCAGGCGCAGCGCGTTGGCGACCACCACGAGGGTGGAGCCCTCGTGGACGAGGACCGTGGGGCCGGTCCCCAGGCCCCGGGGGCCGTACCGCGGCTGACGGACGCGCCTCCCGGGTCCCCGGCGCCGGGCCACGCGGCGCCGGGCCACGCGGTACCGGGCCACGCGGTACCGGGCCACGCGGCGCCGGGCTACGCGGCGCCGGGCTACGCGGTACCCGTCATCTGGGCGAACACCACCACGTTGCTGTCGTAGTAGTTCTTCTTCGGGTCGAAGTCGCCGCCGCAGGTCACCAGGCGCAGGCCCGCGTGGTCGAGGTTCTTGTAGACCTCGAGCGTCGGGAACTCCGCCTTCGGGTACTCGGCGACCCTGTTCACCGTGAAGGTGACCGTCTTGTTGTCCTGCCTGGTCACCTTGATCGTGTCGCCGGCCTTCATCGTCTTCAGCTTCTCGAACACGGCCGAAGCGCCGTTCCAGGTGACGTGGCCCGCGATCACGGCCGGACCCTGGGATCCGGGGGTGGGGCCCGGCTCGTACCAGCCCGCGAGACCGGGGTCCTTCGGGGTCTCCATGGTTCCGTCCGCGTTCTGCCGGAGCGTCTCCAGGGAGCTGGAGACGCCGAGCGACGGGATCGAGATCTTCTGCGGCGCGGAGCGGGCGAGGGCGGGCTTGGCCTGGCCTCCTCCCGTACCCGTACCGCCGGACGCCCCGGCTCCGGGTGACGCGCCGGGGCCGCCCGGGGACACCTCCCCGGCGGGGGTGTCCGCGCCGCCGGCGGCCGGCGCCCCGCCCGGCTGGGCCTGTCCCTGGGGGGCCTGCCCCTGCGGGGTGGAGGGGGCCGCCGGGTCCTGGCCGGAGCATCCCGCGAGGAGCAGCGCGGCGAGGGCGGTGGCGGCCAGGGGGCCCGCGGCCCGGCGGCGGGGCCGCGCGGTGGACGCGCCGGGCTCGGTGACGCGGGTCGGGGCCGGCTTCACGCGGCGCCGCCCGTACGGTCCCTGCGGACGGGGACGGCGGTGACCCGCCTCCGTGCGGCCGTCACCGCGCCGACCGCCGCCACGGACAGGGCGATGGCCGCCCCGGCCATCGTCGCCGTCGGCGCCGACGCGCCCTGCGGGGCGGAGCCGCCCGTCTCGATGCCGCCGACCGGGATGGAGCCCACGGCCGCCCCCTTGACCTCTCCGCAGTTGGTCGGAGCCGTGGCCTCCTGGGGGAGCTTCGGGTCGAGCTCGCTCTTCCCGGCTCCCTCGAAGTCGTACTTGTCGTTGTTGTTGCGGTCGATCCCGTGCTGCACGACGTGCAGGTCCTTGATGCTGTCGACCACGTCCTGCCCGACGGGGATCGTCCGCTTGTAGGAGACCTTTCCCTGCTTGTCGGCGACGGGCATGCGGTCCACGGCGAGACCGCTGGCCGCCTCGGTGCTCCCGGACGTGGTGAGGGAGATGTTGATGTCGCCGTAGTCGACCGTGGCCTCGGTGTTGCTGAGGATCCCGTCGCCGTCGGTGTCATCGCTGGCGTCGGGGCAATGGAAGTCGTGGGCCTTGGTGGAGCCGTGCAGGTGCTGGGCCGACGGCTGTCCGGGCACCATGCCCTCGGACTCGATCTGCACGGTGAGCTGCCTGCCCTTGAGGCTGAGCATGACGGTCCCCCGGGCACCGGAGCCGTTCAGCTGCGCCAGGTCGATCTGGTACGCCTTCCCGCCGTCCGCGAGAGCTGGGCCGGAGAGGCCGACGGTCAGGAACACGGCGGCGGGTACGGCGGCGAGTGCCACGAGGCGGCCGGTGCGCTTGGCTATCACATTCGCTCCTGTTCCATGGATTCCCGGTATGGGAATCGCAGATCGTACGGGGTTGAAAAGAGTTCCCGAAGAGGGTCTCGCTCCTTCTTCGGGGCACCAACACCCTTGGATTGGTGCTTCTTTGAAGAATCTTCCGAATGCCTGACAGCCTGCGTCCCGGCCTGCGAGAACACTTCGGAACAGAGGATCGAAGAACGTTCCGGGCAGGCGGATGACAGCCTGCGCGGATGCCGCCGCACAAACGCTCGCGCATGCGGAGCGAATTGAAGGGCGAATTGTTCGGGGCGCCCGGGGGTGCCGCGGCCACGCCGCGGTACCGGATATCAGGCGACCACACACGGGGCCCCTGCGGTGAATTCGAGGGGCGCCGTCAGGCGGCTGTCCTCATCGCGGTCGACAGCGGGCCGCCGGTCATCCAGAGGCGCGCCATCTCGTCCGCCAGGACGGGCGACCGGGCGGCCTCGCAGAGCATCTCCGACAGCACGAGGATCGCCCGTGCGGTGCACTTCGGATCAGTGTTCCGGTGGAGCCAGATGATCGCGTTGACCATGGACCTCCGTCCCAGGGGAAGGCACGCCCGCCCCACGTCGGCCGCCGCCTCGAGGGAGCGGCCTCCGCCGAACGGCAGGGCTTCCGCTCTTCGGATGCCCGGTGGCGCGACCGAGTCGCGCACATGGCGGAAATGGGCTTCCGGCGGGGCCTGCCCGTTTTCGAAGGTGTTGCGGAACCCGACGAGGCGAATCCCCGGATTGTGCACTCGGAGTTCGATGTAGAGCTCGACGAAAAGGCCTCTCTGCTGCATGCGCACGGGGAGGTAACGCACCCTTGCCTCCCCGCCCCCCGCATTCTCCGAAAAGCCCCGCACCTCCGCCGCCTTGGACCGGATGGTCGACGCGAGGAGCCGGTACTCCTCGACGGAGGCGCACTCCACCGAAAACGACACGGGGTCCGGCATGACGGCGCGCATCAGGTGGCGGCGCCGGAACTCGGACTTCCCGGAGGGAAATCGACCGCGATCGTTTCGGTCCTGCCGCACTCACGCACGGAACATCCACCGCCTTTCACATGTCCCCGGCCGCCGACGGCCGGCGCCGTCCGCGTCGCCGGGAGGGGCTCGCTCCGGTCCTTTCTAGTCGCGGATGCGGCGGCGGAACGAATACTTGGCCTCTGATGCTAAGAACTCATCACGGTTCGGCAACGAAGGGGGCCCGGCACAGCACGAGGGGGCGCGAGCCGCTGTCGGCCCGCGCCCCCTCGCCCGTTCAGTCCTCGGCTACGGCGCCCCGAAGGTCAGCGTCAGCCGCGGAGTCCCCTCGTTGGCCTGGGCCTCCGAGGACCACAGCCACAGCGCGTCCGTACCGCTGCTGGTCAGTGCCAGGCCGTAGCCGGTGCCCAGCGCGGCCGCCACGGCGGGGGTGTTGAGACCGGTGGAGTGCACCGCCGAGCCGTCCGGGACGCCCGCGAAGGTACCGAGCGCCGTCCCGCCCAGGGCAGGGCGGTTGGTGTACGTGGTCCCCGCTTCGGTCCACGCCCCGGTGACCGGGACCACCGAGACGGTGTTCGCGGTGCCGGCGCCGCTCATCGTGCTCGTCTTCACGCCGAGGACGGCCGACTTGAGCACCGTGCCCGCGGGCGCCGCGGGCAGCTCGAAGCGCAGGTAGCTCGCGTAGAACGAGCTGCCGCGCACCGCGAGCGAGCCGGAGGTCCCGTAGTTGGTGCCGGGCGCGCCGGCGTTGGCGTAGGTGTCCTCGGATGCGGTCACCTCCACGACCGAGTCGGCCGGGGCGGAGGCGAGGGTGAAGTGGTTCTGCACCTGCGCCGCGCTCAGGACGGTCGGGTAGACGGCGGTCTCGTCCAGGCGGCCCGCCCAGAAGTCGCTGGTCGGCCGGTCCGGCCAGCCGCCCAGGTTGTCGCCGCCGGCGTGCCAGTAGCCCGAGAAGTTCTCGTGCGTGGTGACGTTCAGGGTGCCCTTCTGGACGCCGTCCACGTACAGGGTCATCCCTCCCGGCCCCTGCGTCGCGACGACGTGGTGCCAGGTGTTGTCGTTGTAGGCCGCGCTGGTGGTGACGGTGCGGGTGGCCCCGGTGTAGACGCCGAAGACCAGCCGGCCGTCATTGGTCATGTAGACGTGCTTGTCGTACTGGCTGCTCGTACGGTCCTGGTTGTTCCCGAAACCGACGAGCTTGCCGCCCCGGGTGGTGTTCGTCCGGAACCATGTCTCGACGGTGTACGTGCTGCCCACGTTCTGGCGCTTGTCCCCGTACACCTGGGTGTTTGTGCCGTCGAAGCCGATCGCCGTACTGGCGCCGGTGACGGCTCCGGGCGTCTGGCGCAGGGCCGGCCCGTTCAGGTGCACGCCCGCCTGGTTGCCGCTCACCGAGGAGTCGGCGGCGAAGGGCGGCACGGACTCGTCGTAGCGCCAGAACTGCTGTGCCCCGTCGGCGCGGACCTGGTTCGGGTAGCCGTCCACCGAGGTCGGCACCGTTACGCTCGCCGTCCCCGACAGGGCGCTGGCGTTACCGGCCGCGTCGGTGGCCGTCACACGGTACGTGTACGACTGGCCCGCCGAGACGGTGGTGTCGGTCCAGGAGGCCTGCGGGCGCCGGAAGAACAGCGAGTCGGCGTTGACCGTGGCGATGGGGGTGGCCGCGCCGTTGCGGTAGATCTTGTAGGTCAGGGCGCTGTCGTCCAGGTCGAGGCTGGTGCGCCAGCGGACCTGGGCCTCGCCGGGCGCGAAGCTGACCGCGCCGGCCACCGGCACGGTGGGCGCGCCGGTGTCCCCGGTGGAGGCGAACCGGGTCAGGCTCTGCTGCGCGGCCCCGTTGACGGTGGTGAACTCGCCGCCGACCCACAGGTACTGGACGCCGCTCTTGGAGCCGACCGCCATGACGCGCGGGCCGATGCCCTCGCCGATGCCGTCGTTGGTGTCGGGCGCCCAGCCCAGCTTGCCGGTGCCGGTGGTCGGCTGCGCGAGGAGGTGGTGTCGCTGGCCGTCGGGGAACTCTCCGACGCTGGAGCAGTCGTGGGCGTGAGAGGCGCTGTAGAGCACGTCCTGGTACGGGAGCACCGCCTGGGTCGCGCCGAGGCAGGTGTCGCGCCAGCGCTGGCCCAGGTCGGCGAGGTTGAGGGCGATGCGGCCGTCGAAGACGCCGCCGCCCGTGCCCTCGTTGGCGGTGTAGAAGCCGGTCGCGTCGGTCGCGACGTCCTTGACCACCGAGTTGTTCTCGATGAAGCCGGGGTAGGACGTGGCGAGCGCGCCGGTGGTGGCGTCGACGACGGCCAGCGCGTGCGTGTTCGTTCCGTTGACGGTGAAGAAGTCCCCGCCGAGGATGACCTTGCTGCCGTCGGGGGTGACCTCGACGGCCCGGCCGGGCTCGTCGGCGTCGGCCGTGAAGGGGCGCAGCGCCCCGTTGTCCGCGTCGACCGCCGCGAAGCGCTCGCGCTGCTGGCCGGCGACGGTGAGGAAGTCGCCGCCCGCGTAGACGGTGTCGCCCGTGACCGCCAGGGCGCGGACGGTGGCGGCGAACGCCGGGCGGAAGCCGGTCTTCACCGTGCAGGTCGCCACGTCGATCGCGGCGAGGCTGGAGACGGGGGTGCCGTTGACGGCGCCGAAGTAGCCGCCCGCGTACAGGGTCTGCCGGTCGGGCGAGAGGGTGAGCGCGCGGACGGTGGCGGTGCCGCCGCCGACGGTGAAGGACAGGGTGCAGGCGGTGGGAGCGCCTGTCGCCGCGTCGAGGGCGACGAAGTTCACGGCGGACTGCTCGCTGCCGGCGCCGCCCGTGGGCGGGCGTACGACGGAGAAGGTGCCGCCGACGAAGACCTTGCCGCCCGCTTCGGCGAGGGCCCAGACGACTCCGTTGGGCTGCCAGGTCGCCAGCGCGTCGGCGGTGAAGGCGACGGGCGGGGTGATCGCCGCCGCCTGCGGCACGAGGCCCAGGCCTATCGTCGCGCCGGTTGCGGCAAGGGACAGGCCGAGTGCGGCCGCCAGGCCTCTGGATCTACGCATGAACCCCCCAGTTCGGTGTGCGCTACGGCCGTGCCACGCGCGGCCGGGTGAGTCATGGCCTGAAACAGCCGTACAGCTGTCCGCAAACCATGCGTACGGGCGCACCCTAGGGCGGATCGGCGCTCGGTTCATCCCACTTGGCACATCGGATGCCGAATCGCTCCGCGGAAAGCCCGTACACCGGCCGCGCCGACGATCCGGTGTGAACACGCGTACGGGAAACGGGCCGCCCGGAGCGTGGGTCAGGCCGGGGCCAGGGGCCGGCGGAGCAGGGCCGCCGGGGAGGGGCGGGCGGAGGCGCTTCATCTCGCTCCTGCCGTGGCCGGCCGCCCGGGGCGGGCCGCACCGCGGTCAAGTTGCCGGCAGGTCCCCGGGCAGGGAAGCCAACGGGCGTACGGATGGCGCCGGTCGGCGCGGCGGGAGGGGCGGCGGGAGCGGGAGCGGAATGCCGTGATTCGTCGTGGCATGATCCGGATCGCGTCAACCGGAACCCATCGGCGCCACCCGTTTACCCCCCGTCACCCTGGCGAAAGCGCCACGCGCCGGGTCCGGGCCCCTCTACGGTGCCCTGGGGGGACGGGCACGGCACCGGAGGTGGGGCTGATGGACGACGAAGAAGACATGCGGCTGGCGAGGATGACGCCGGAGATCTCCCGCCGGACCCTCGTCATGCTGCGCGGCCTCGCGGGCCTGGAGCCGCCGGAGCAGGTGCCCGAGGACGCCATGATCGTCGCCGACGCGATCCTGGCGGAGTACGGCACGGACGGGCTGCGCGTGCTGGTGATGACACTGGCGGCCTGGGCGACGGCGCAGATCGAGAACGTCGCGGAACTCAGCCGGCGCAGCCACGAGGCGGTGCTGGACGCGGTGGAGCTGGCCTGCCTGGAAGCGAGCGCCGAGGAGTAGGCGGGCGTCCGGGCGGCGTCCGCCACACGGCCCGGGAAGGCTGCGCGCCGGCCCGGTTCGGGGCTCCGGGACCGTACCGCGGGAGGACCGGGAGATTACCCCGGGAAGAAGCGGTGCGCGACCGCTCTCGATCGGGCGGGTGTCGGCGACACTGGGATGAGCAGGAGCCACCGGGGGGTCGTGATCGGAGGCAGTCGTGAGCACACCTTCCCCCATCCGGATCGCCGCCGTCCTGTCCACGGAGCACCGCGGGAGGCTGATGTCGCAGGCCCGGGAGGTCCACTTCCGGGAGGGCGCACGGATCTTCGACGAGGGCTCGCGTGCGGAGTCGTTCTGGATCGTGCGCTCGGGAACCGTGACCCTGGAGATCCCCGTGCCCGGCCGTCGGCCCGCCTCCGTGGAGAACCTCGGCCCCGGTGAGCTGGTGGGCTGGTCGTGGCTGTTCCCGCCGTACGTGTGGCAGCTGGGCGCCGAGGCGATGACACCGGTGCGCGCGTACGAGTTCGACGGCCCCGGCATACGGATGCTGATGGACGCCGATCCCGCGTTCGGTTCCGCGGTGGGGCACTGGGTCGGGCGCGTGCTCGCCCTCCGGCTGCACCAGACCCGTACCCGCCTCCTCGACCTGTACGCACCGCACACCGCGGCCCGCTGACGCCGGTCCCGGACCGCCGCACGCCGGCGGCCCGCGCCGTCAGCGTGCCCCCACCCCCGCACACGGTCGGGCGGGGCTGCCCCCGCCGGGGGCCGGGTCCCGTCACCGCCGCGCCACCCACGTGTTCCGGGAGGGGTTCGGGGGCGTTTCGGGAGGGTCTCCGCGTCGGTGTTCGGCCGATTCGGCGGACCGCTCCCGCACTGGTCAGTCGACTCGCACCGCTGCGGTCTGCGGTCATCCGTACACGATCGGTGACGGAAAATGGGGGTGCGAACGGGCGTTCGCGGACCGCGTGGGCAAGACTCTGTCCGCTATCCGAAACAACAACCCAAGGGAGTGTTCGAAATGCGGTCCATCGCAAGGGGTCTCGGGCTCGGTTCGGCTGCCATGGCGCTCACCGCGCTCACCGCGCTGGCCTGGCCGGGAGCGGCCGGAGCGGCCCCCGCCGGCACCGCGAGCCTGTACGCCCCGTCCGCGCTCGTGCTCAGCGTGGCGGCCGGGGAGGACGCCGACGCCGGAACGGTACTGCGGGCGGTGACCCTCGTCTGCGCGCCGACGCCCGGCGGGACGCACCCGGACCCGGCCGCCGCGTGTGCCGAATTACAGGCCTACAGCCCCGAGTTGGACGCCCTCGCCGCACCGGCTCCGGACACCGCGTGTACGAGGGAGTGGAATCCGATGACGGTCCGGGCCGACGGGGTGTGGGAGGGCCAACGGATGAGCTACACGTACACGTTCGGCAACCCGTGCGGCCTGGGGAGCGCCACCGGGGCGCTGTTCAACTTCTGACCCCGCGTCACCCGGAGTCGGGCGGCGCCGTGCGACCGCAGTCCGGCTCGCGAGGGGGTCGGTGAGGGGTACGGGGGGTGAGGGGTACGGGGGCGGGAGGCCCGCGCGTGCCGGGGCGGCCCGCCTCACCCGTCAGCCCAGTTCAAGACTGGTGACCCCGTAGATCCCGGCGAGGTCGGCCTCGGGGGCGGGGCCGGTGTACATCCGGACCGTCTCGAAGCTCGGGACGAGGCCGAGGCCCGCGAGGAGCCCGGCGGCGGCCGCGTTCGCGTCCGGCGCGTCCACGCAGACCCGCCCGTCGGGGGCGTGCCGGGCGAGCCCGCACAGCAGCGCGGCCGCCACCTCGGGGCCGGCGGCGTACAGGGGGCCGACCCGGGAGGGGCCGGCGGACGGACGGATCCCAGCCCTCCTCCTCGGCCCAGGCCCGCATCAGCTCCATGTCGGCGGCGCCGGCGCCGCCGATCTCGAATCCCGTTCCCGTCATGTCCCGTGTTGTACCAGATGCCGGAAGGACCCGAGCCCGGCTCCGGAGGCCGCGCTACGGGGGTCAGCCCGCGCAGATCACGTCGTCGAGCCGGATGGGGAGGGAGTCAAGGCGTACGTACGCGGTGAAGGTGTCGGTGGCGTCGGCCGCCCAGCGCGTGGTGACGGTGGCCCAGCCGACCCCGGCCGACTGCGCGACGGTGACGGGGCCGATACCCACGCCCAGCGGCCGGTTCTGGGAGCAGAGCAGGACGTCCGCCTGCGGGTTCGCCTCCTGCTTGTCCTTGAGCACCTGCGAGACCCGGTACTCGCGGTCGTACGCGGTGGGCCCTTTCTCGCCGTAGAAGGAGGCGAGGAACCGGCTGATCTGGGTGGCGGTGTGATGGTGCGCGGCCGACGGCGCCGGCGGGGCGGCGAGGGCGGGTCCGGCGGACAGGGCCGGCAGCGCGAGCAGGACGAGCAGCAGGGAACGGGCGCGGGGGCCGTACGGCATGAGTCTCATGTCCGGTTTGTAGCCGCCGGGGCGGGTTGGCCGGGAGGGGCGCGGCCCGGACTCACTCCTGTGGGGGGCGGGATTCACCGGACCGATCGGGAACCCGGCCCCCGCTCCCGGCCCCGGCCCGGTGCTCCGGTCGCGGGCGGCCGCGGGACTCGGGGTTCGGGGCTCCGGTCGCGGGGCTCGGGGCTCGGGGCTCGGGTCAGGCCGCGTCGGCTGCCCGGCGCATCTCCGCCACGTCGAGCCTCTTCATCCGCAGCATCGCGGCGGTGGCGCGGGCGGCCCGCCGCGGGTCCGGGTCGGCGATCAGCTCGACGGCCTCGACCGGGCTGACCTGCCAGGAGAGCCCGAACTTGTCCTTGACCCAGCCGCAGGGTCCCTCCTGTCCGCCGTCCCGGGTGAGCACGTCCCAGTAGTGGTCGGCCTCGGCCTGGTCGGCGCAGTGGATCTGGAAGGAGACGGCCTCCGTGAAGGGGAACTGCGGGCCGCCGTTCAGGCCGATGAACCGCTGCCCGTTGATCTCGAACTCCACGACCATCACCGTGCCCGCCGGCCCGGGGCCCGCCTCGGTGTAGCGGCCGGTCCGCCCGAGCTTCCCGTCCTTGAAGACGGAGAGGTAGAAGTCGGCCGCCTCTTCCGCGTTGCCGTCGAACCACAGGCACGTGGTGAAACCCTTGCTGGTCATGACTGCCTCCAGGCCGTTGCGCGGAAGGTGGGTACCCGTCCGCACATACAGACCGGCCCCGGGCCCGAATCTCATCGGTGGGCCCGGGGCCGGTCCGTGTCCAGCCTGTGATTCGCTCGTACGGGCTACTTCCCGGGCGTCCCGGTGACGCCGAGCATGCGGTCGACGACCCGCTTCGCGGCCGAGCCGTCGTCGAGGTCGCAGAACTCGGCGCGGAACGCGGCCCGCGCCCCGGCGTACTCGGCCGCGACGGAGTCCGCGTCGCGGACGGCGGCGATCAGGCTCGCCGAGTCCGCGAGCAGCGGGCCGGGCGCCTTCTCCTCCAGGTCGAAGTTGAAGCCGCGCAGCGTGCCCCGGTAGTGCTCCAGGTCGTACGTGAACAGCAGGATCGGCCGGTCGGTCACCGCGAAGTCGAAGATCGCGGAGGAGTAGTCCGAGATCAGCACGTCGGCGACCAGCAGCAGGTCGGTGGCGTCGGGCCAGCGCGACACGTCGACGACGAAGCCGTCGCGGACGCCCTCGCGGACCTGCTCGCCCACGTTGTGGTGCCCGCGGACCAGCAGGACGTGGTCCTCGCCGAGCTCGCGGCGGGCCTCGTCGAGGTCGATGTTCAGGTCGAGCTTGTAGCCGCCGGAGAAGCCCTCGCGGTTCTCCCGCCAGGTCGGCATGTAGAGGACGACCTTCTTGCCCTCGGGCAGGCCGAGCCGGCGGCGCACCTCGGCGACCCGCTGCGGGTCGGGCTTGACCAGCGCGTCCGTGCGCGGGCTGCCGGACTCGACGACCTCGCCGGCGTAGCCGAGGGCGCGCTTGAGGAGCGGGGTGGCGTACGAGCTCGGGGAGGCGAGCAGCGTCCACTGGGCGCTGTCGTGCTCCAGGCCCTCCAGCACCTCGGGGCTCGTGTAGTAGTCGTGGACGTAGTCGTGGCCGATCTGCTTGATCGGGGTGCCGTGCCACGTCTGGACGACGGTCTGGCCGGAGCGGCGCAGGAAGTTACGCGGCACGTTGGAGTTGACCACGTAGTAGCGGGCCCGGGCCAGCACGTCCCAGGACTCGACGCTGTCGTACTGGACGGCGCGGGCGGTCTCGGGGACCTCGGCGCGGCCGTCGCGGACGAGCCAGATGTGCTCCAGCTTCTCGCCGCGGCGCAGGAGTTCCTCGTGGATGGCGCGCGGCGAGTCGCCGGCCCCGTTCCCCTGGAAGGTGTCGTAGACGACCATGTCCTTGACCGGGAGGGCGCGCTGCGCCGGGTAGGTCTCGTAACGGGCCACGCGCTGGGCGAAGTTGGAGCGGTCGTGCGGGCTGAGCAGCGGGTCCGAGACGAGCACCATGCGGTCGTGGAAGCGGGCCTCGACGCGCATCCGGCGACCCTGCACGGTGAGCGGGTGCGGTCCGGCGAAGAGCAGACCAGGGCCCATCTGCACGGGGGCGCCGCGGTCGACGCCGAGCAGGCCGGCGGTGGTTCCGCCCTGCGCGACCGGGCGCAGGGTGGGCCACCAGCGGCCCTCGGGCAGCGTGGTGCGGCCCGCGTACGCCTCGGGGAGGGCGGGGACGAAGGTGGTCTCGAAGGTGTCCCCGTCACGGGTGACCGGGTAGCTGAACTCGACGCCGTGCACGTTGTGCAGGACCAGCTCGTACGGCTCGTCGGTCGGTGCGAGGAAGCGGCCGCGCAAGGTTATTGCGCCGTCCTTCGCGGTGACCCCGTCGACCAGCGGCGGCGAGGGCTGCGCGGAGAGGATCAGGTGACCGGTGTTGCCGCGCTTGGCGAACAGGGAGCGTCCGCGGTCGCCGCCGGGCAGCGGGACGACCAGGCCGGTGAAGCCGCCGCGCTCGTCGTGGGCCAGCGGGTGTTCGGTGCCGTCGGCGCCGACCACCGTCAGGGCCCAGGGCTGCGGGGTCCACTCGCCGGGCAGGCACTCGGCGTCCGGGACGTCGGCCAGTCCGGCCAGCGGCACGCGGACGGTGAAGGGAACCCGGCCGCCCGCGGCGGCGGAGGTCTCCAGCGGGAACGACAGGGCGGTCCCGCTGGTGGAATGGACGGCCCGCAGGGTGGCGCCGGCGCCCACTTCGGCGGCCAGTTCACCGACGACGTCCAGGGCGTCGTCACCGGCCCGGCGGACGTCCAGCGCGCGGGCACGGACGGTCTCGACCTGGATGGTGAGGGAACCGGAGACGACCGGCAGGATGCGCACGTCGGGGGCGACCCAGTGCGCGGGCGGGTTCTGGCCGGTGTCGTGTTCGCCGCCCCGCAGGCGGGCGCGGTGCAGACCGCCGGCGCCGGTCACGGCGACGGAGGTGGTCCAGACGCCGTCGCGCCAGGTGCCGCCCGACTGGAAGATCGAGGGGTCGACGACGGCGGTGAAGCCGGCCCAGTCCGCGTGGCGCAGGGCCAGGTGCGGGGAGTTGACGGTGGCCATCGGGGAGGCGACCGTACGGGCGCTGACGACGGAGCGGCGGCGCTTGCCGCCCTCGCGGAACACCAGCATCTTGCGGGAGCCCAGGCGGCTTTCGGCGCCGAGGTGGCCGGGCAGGGCGTAGCCGCGCAGGAGCAGCTTGCCGTCGGCCCAGGCGGCCTGCTCGAGGCGGCTGACGACGCGGCGCTCGCGCGGGCCGAGCGTGAGGATCCTGGGGGGCACGGGCGGGCGGCCCTGGAGGAAGGGGTAGTCCGCCTGCGGGCGGGCGAGGCCCTTGACCGGGACGCTGTAGTGGTAGTCCCGCTGGTGGTCCTGGAGGGCGATGAAGTCCTCGACGCGGCCTTCGCGGGCCAGGAACGCCTTCAGGCGGTCGGCCACGGTCAGGTCGGACCAGGGGCCGGTGCCGATCTCGCGGACGAGACCGCCGACCTCCTTGACGAACGCGTCGCGGAAGTCCTGGCCGCCCTCACCGACGTACTTGTAGATGAGCGGCAGTTCCTCGCTCAGCACGTTGTAGTCGTAGTCGCGCAGGTAGCGGGCGTACTTGGCGCCCTCCTTGCCCTTGAGGGCCTCGCGGACCAGGCGTACGGAGGTCACGCGGTCGATCAGGGAGACCGGGTCGGTGGAGCGCTGGGTGATGGAGCGCTCGCCGGTCTCGCGGACGCGCCAGTGGTAGACGCAGTCGCTGATGATGTCGACGCTGGTGGCGAAGTAGTGCGCGGGGATGCTGACCGGGGCGTCCTCGTAGAGGATGCCCTCCGGGTACTGGAAGTCGTGCTCGTTCCAGAAGCTGCGCCGGTAGACCTTGTTCCACGCGGTGCGGTCGGTGACCAGCGCCGGGAACTTGGAGATGTGGGTCTTCAGCTGGGTCTTGGCGAACGCCGCCCGGTGACCCCAGGACTGCTGCATGCCGACGGAGCGGAAGCGCTTGACGTTGCCGCCCGCGAAGTCCGAGCCCGTCTCGTCGAGGGCCGCGATGAGGCGCTCGTAGGCGTACGTGGGCATGGTGTCGTCACTGTCGACGAAGGCCAGGTACTCGCTGTCCTCGTGCGCGTGCCGGGCGCCGACGTTGCGGGCGGCACCGAGGCCGGCGTTCTCCTGCATGACGACCCGGAACCGCTTGTCCCGCGCGGCGAAGGCCTTCGCGATGACGGCGCTGGTGTCCGTGGATCCATCGTCTACGAGGATGGCCTCGAAGTCGGTGAAGGTCTGAGCGGCAAGGGACTCCAGGCACTCGTCGAGGTAGAGCTCGACGTTGTAGACGGGGACGACGATGCTCAAGCGCGGGGGCATGGGTGGCGAATTCTCCAGCGTTTTATGCTTTATCGATGATCGGCTGATTACAGCATCGTACTCTGTAACAGATTCATAAAATCCCACCATCTTGGACATATCCAGACTGATCGCCGGGGCGGACGGCAAAGAATTAAGCCGCCCGCCACCTTGACGAAGGCCTCCGGAGCAGGTCCGGGACGGGCTCGCGGGTCAGATCTCCAGCTCGTTCTCGATCTTCTTCAGCTGGTGGCGGGCCATCGCGAGGTTGGCCCGGCCCCTGTCGAGGGCCAGGTAGAGGAAGAAGCCGGTGGCGCCCCGGCCCTTCAGCAGCCGGATGAGGTGGTACTGCCCGCCGAGGGTGATCAGGATGTCCTCGATGTCGTCCTGGAGACCGAGCATCTCCATCGTGCGGACCTTGGCACGCACCACGTCGGTGTTGCCCGCGGCGGCGACGGCCAGGTCCAGGTCCTTGCCGCCGCCGATGGTACCGAGGGCCATGCCGCTGCCGTAGTCGACGAGGGCGGCGCCGATCGCGCCCTCGATCGAAGTGGTCGCTTCCTTGAGTGCGGTCTCCACGTTGGCCATGTGAGGTTCCTCTTTCTTGTTGGCTGGTGAGCTGTTTCGGTGTGCACGGCTGTCGCGGTGCGGGTGTACGGAAGTGCGGGTTCGGAGCCTGACGGGCGTGGCGCCGCCGGCGCCTGGCTACGTCGGCGGACTGCCGGGGCCCCGCCGTCCGAGGCTGTGGTCTATGAGGTCGGCTATGCGCAGGCTGGAGCGCCGGGCCTCCAGGTGGAGGCGCCCGACGTTGACGCGGGGCTCCGCGAGCAGGGTGAGGACGGCCGCCTCGCCCGCCGCGTAGGTCGCCACGTACCCGTGTTCCCCGCGCACGAGCAGCTCGCGGAACACACCCTGGCCGGTGCTGTCGCTGAGCCGTTGGGCCACCCCGAGGGCGGCCGCGGTCAGGGCGGCCACGGTCTCGGCCTCGGTGGCGGCACTGTCCTGGGCCAGGACGAGTCCGTCGACGCTCGCGGCGAGGGCTCCGGTGAGCTGGGGAACACGGGCCCGGAGCCTGCGGAGCTCGGCGAGTATCTCGGCCTCCGCCTCGGCGGGCACCGTACTCATGTCGGCCTTTCTCCTTTCGGCCTGGCTCTCGGGCTGCCGCTCGGGCAGCCTGCGCTCGGAGCGGTCGGCGCGCAGGGCCGGTCGCAGCGGGAGCCTCACAGGCTTGCCTCCAGTGCGTCGCGTAACCGGCGGAGCAGTGCCACGTCCGGGGATTGGGCCTGGGTCATCCAGTCGGGCAGCGGTTCCGCGGCCGGGGCGGGTGCCGCGGCGTGCGGGGTGTCGACGAGTCCGGCCGCCGCGAGGCGCCGTACGTCGAGGAGCGTGTGAAAGGCGGGCCGGCCCAGCACCCACGCGAGGTCGGCCGGGGTGCGGACCCCGTCCGCGTGGTGCAGCAGGAGGCGCTGGCGCGGGGTGACGGTCTGCCCCGGCGCGGCGGGCCGGGGCACCACCGGGGCGGTGTCCAGCAGCGGGTAGGGCCAGACCGCGTCGAGCAGCTCCCGCCGGCGCCGGGTCTCGCGCTCGACGGCGGCGGCGGGGACGGAGCGCACGGAGCCGATCCAGTGGGTGGCCCCGCGGCGGAACCGGGAGGGGCCGCTGCCCGGCGAGAGCGCGAAGAACGCGGCGTCGAAGATCGCGGCGAGGTGGCAGATCTCCAGCTCGCCGCCCGCGAGCCCGCCGCTGTCGACGAGGAAGCGGGCGACCTGGCGGCGGGCGCCGGCCCGGTCCAGGGCCTCGCGCCAGCGCTCGGGGGCCAGGCCGCCGCCGGTGGTGAGCAGCACGTCGAGGCCGGGTGTGGCCGGACTCTCCGCGTGGACTATGCGGCCGTCCTCCAGGAAGAGGGTGCCGCGGTCGCGGAGCAGGGCGCCGGTGGCGCGCTCGGCGGCGAGCCGGGTGAGGAGCGGCGAGACTGCGGTCATCGGAGCCGGCAGCGGGACCGGCGCCGGCGTGGGGGCCGGGGTGGGGGCCGGGGCGGTCATCTGAGCACCAGCCCCTCGGCGAGGCTGCGGAGTCTGTGCCGGGCGAGGGCGAGGTTGCCCTCGGTCCGGTCCAGCCAGAGGTGGAGGAAGACGCTGCTGTCGAAGCTGGTCTCGACGAAGCGCAGGACGTGGTAACCGGTGCGGGTGGTGACGATCAGGTCCTCCACGGGCGGACCGGAGGGTGTTCCGCCGCCGGATATCTGCTCGGCCTCCGACGGCGCGAACGACTCGTATTCCGCGGCGGCCCGAGCCAGCTCGGCGGTCTCGGCCGCGGTGGTCTCGTGGTCGCCCACGGGCGAGTCCCCGGCGGTGCCGAGGGCCAGTCCGCTGCTCCAGTCGACCAGCGCGGCCCCCCGCGCACCAGGCAAGGCCATGGCTTCGAGCAGGCATTCGTCGATCCCGGGCACGCGGGCTCCCCTCCCGGCCGGACGTGCGGGGTGCACGGTCGTACGGCGCGACAGGAGGGAACCTACTCAACTTCCGGAGTGCGAAAAGGCGTTCTGGCATTTTCCGCTGGAACGTGCGCCGAAGCGTGTGACAGCTTGGCCGGAACCCGTCACCTTCTGATCAGGAAGCGAGCGGAAGATCGTCGGCGAGCCGGAACGAGCCTCCTTCGTGCCGCACGTAGCCCTCGTGGCTGAGGGTGCGAAGCAGGTGGTAGACGGTGGGCAGCGGGATGCCGGTGACCCGGGCGAGCCGTTTGGCCGTCGCGCCGTTCTCCGCGTACATCGCTTCCACGAGGCGCAGCGCGCGCTGCACCGAACCGATCAGGGTGGGCGTGCTGTCCTTCTGGCTGTGTTCGGTGCGCATGAGTGATCCCCCTGCTCCGGTACGAGGCCTGGCCGACCCATCAAAGTCGCTCACCGGCTCCAAAACCAGCTGACTCGCGTAAACCTGAGCATAAGATCACCGCCCGTCCGTCCGGCGGTTCCCGCTCCGGGGCCCACCGGACACCTCTCTGGCCCCTTCCGCCCCTCTCAACTCTGTGGTCGCTGGCGTCACTTCCGCGCCGCGCTACGGCAGGAGCCGCTTCGGGAAGTGCAGCTACGGGAAGGGCCGCTACGGAAGGAGCCGCTCGGCCATCACCTCGATCAGGCCCTCCACCGGGTAGGGCTCCAGCAGCGCGGGCACGGTCAGGTCGTCCACGATCAGGCCCAGCATCGCGAGGTACAGCAGGACCACGCCCTGCCGGTCCCCGGGCAGACCCGACTCCAGGTGCCAGGCGACGTTCGCCTCGAGCTCCGCGCCCTGGAACCCGGCCAGTTCGGCCTGGAGTTCGGGGCGCCGGGTGGCCTCCAGGCGCAGTTCCAGGGAGGCGATGTGCACGCTCCGCTCGCGGCGCATCCGGTCCAGGAGCTGCCCGAGCAGCACCTTGGTGTCGAGCGGGCCGACGAGGTCGGCGGGGTCGGGGACCAGTCGCTCGCGCGTGCGGTGCAGGATCTGTACGAGGAGCTGGGCCCGGTTGGCGAAGTAGTTCGAGGCGGTCCCCGTCGGGACGCCCGCCTCCGCGTCCACCGCGCGCAGTGTCAGGCCCCGCGAGCCCTCGCGCGCCAGGACTTCGATGGCGGCGTCGAGCAGCGCGGCGCGGCGCTGCGGGTTCTGGCGCATGGGGTCGTCCTCGGGGATCGGCGCCGGCGCCCGCCCTGCGCGGGGGACCCCGGGCGGGGCCGGCATGCGGCAGGGTGGCACTGCAGGTGCAGTCCTCCGGTCACGGTAGCGGATGCACCGCGTCCCGGCCCTCCCCACCGCCCCCTCCCCCGTGTCAGGCTGCCCGTCATGGAGCGGATCATCGAGGAGATACGCGAGGACCTGTCCCGCCGGATCGCGGCGGCGGCGGACCGGCTCGCGGAGCGGACGCTGGCCGAGGACCCCGCATACGCCGCCCTGCTCGGCCGGGCCGAACTGCGCGAGCGCATCCACCACAACCTCCGCCAGGCCGTCGACGGCCTGGTCCGCAGCTCCCGCGGCCTACCGGTCGAGCTGGCCGACGCCCGGGCCACCGGTACGCTCCGGGCCGAGCAGGGGCTGCCGCTCGCCTCCCTGCTGCGCACCTACCGCCGGGGCGGTCGGCTGCTCTGGCTGGCCCTCACGGAGGCGGTCTCCGCGCACGACCGGGCCGCGCTCCCCCGGCTGCTGCCGGGCGCGACCGCGCTGTGGGACGTACTGGACCAGATGACGGACGCCGTCACCGAGTCGTACCGGACCACGGAGGCCGCGCGCACCGACCGCGACCGGGAGCGCCGCGCGGCCCTCCTCGACGCGCTGCTGGACGGCTCGGCCGCCGTGGACGGGCCCGCCGCCTCGGAGGCCGCGGCTCAGCTGGGGCTCCCGGAGCGGGGGCGCTTCGCCGTGGTCGTGCTGGCCGCCGGCAGCGCCGACGGGGCGGGCCCGAGACCCGGCGGCTCCGGTGACCCGCGCGTGCTGTGGCGGATCCGCGCCGACGGGGAGAGCGGCCTGGTGCAGCTGGGCCACCATCCGCTGGAGTCCGTACGGGAGCTGCTGGCGCCGCTCGGCGTGCGGGCCGGGGTCAGCCCGGTGGTGGAGGCGCCGGCCGAGGTGGCCCGGGCGCACCGGCTGGCGGCGCTGGCCCTGCGCACCGCCCCGGCGTCGGGCGGTCCGCGCACCGCCCTGCTCGACGAGCGGCTGCCGGCGGCGCTGGTCGCCTCCCAGGCCGAACTCGCGGGCCGGCTGCGCCAGGTGGTGCTGGGTCCGGTGCTGGCGCTGCCCGCGGAGGACCGCCGGGTGCTGCTGACCACCCTGGGCACCTGGCTGGCCTGCCGGGGGTCCACGACGCACGCCGCCCAGCGGCTGTACTGCCACCGCAACACGGTCTCCAACCGGCTGCGCCGCCTGGAGCAGCTCACCGGCCGCGCCCTCTCCGATCCGGCGCACGTGGTGGAACTGGCCCTGGCCCACGCGGCGGTCACCCAGCGCGCCGGCGCGGAGGGCGCCGCGTCCCGGCCGGGGCCGCCGGACCGCGGACGCCGCACGGGGGGCCCGACCCGCTGAGGCCCGCGGCCCCGGGCCGCGCTCAGCTCCGGTCGCGCGGCCGCTCCTGCGCCGGTCTGGCGGACTCCGACAGGTACGGCACGTCGATGACCGCGACGCCCGGCGTGAACAGCAGCCGCGCCTTGAGCCGCAGGGCGATCTGGTTGTGCAGGGGCTGCTCCCACCAGTGGCCCACCACGTACTCCGGGATCACCACCGACAGCACGCCCGTGGCGTCGTCGGCCGCCAGTTCCTGTACGTACGCGAGGACCGGGCCCACCACTTCGCGGTACGGCGAGTGGAGGATCCGCAGGGTGATCCCGGGGTCGTGCGCGGCCCAGGCCTCGCGGAGCCGGGCCGCGTCCTCCTCGTCTGCCGCCACGGTGACCGCCGTCAGCGTGTCGGGGTGCAGGGCCTGCGCGTAGCCGAGGGCGCTCAGGGTCGGGGCCTGCATGGAGGCGACCAGCACCAGGACGTGGTGGCGGGCGGGCTTGCGCGGTCTGGCGTCGGGCGCGACGGCGACCTGCCGGGCGACCTGGTCGTAGTGGCGGCGTACGCCCTTCATGCCGAGGAAGAGCAGCGGCATGGCGATGACGACCAGCCAGGCGCCGTGCGTGAACTTGGTGAGGAGCACGATGACGAGGACCAGCGCGGTCATCACGGCGCCCACCGCGTTGATGGCGAGGCGGCGGTGGATGTGGACGCGCTCCTCGCGCGGGGTGGCGGGTGAGGCGAGCTCCTTGCGCCAGTGCCGGACCATGCCCGACTGGGAGAGGGTGAAGGAGACGAAGACGCCGATGATGTACAGCTGGATGAGGCGGGTCAGTTCGGCGTCGAAGGCGACGATGAGCACGATGGCGGCGAGCGCGAGGAGCACGACTCCGTTGGAGTAGACGAGCCGGTCGCCGCGGTTGAAGAGCTGGCGGGGCGCGTAGCGGTCCCTGGCCAGGATCGAGGCGAGCATCGGGAAGCCGTTGAAGGCCGTGTTCGCGGCGAGGATCAGCACGCCCGCGGTGACGGCCTGGAGCAGGTAGAAGAGGAAGTGCCAGCTCCCGAAGGTCGCCCGGCCGATCTGGGCGAGGGCGGTGGAGGTGGGGGTGCCGGGCGCCAGTCCCAGCTCGGTCGGGTCCGCGGCGACGTGCACCTCGTAGGACATGGCGAGGACGGTGATGCCGACGAACATCGTGACGGAGAGCGCGCCCATCACGGCGAGGGTGGTCGCCGCGTTCCTGGCCTTGGGCTTCTGGAATGCGGGTACGCCGTTGCTGATCGCCTCGACGCCGGTGAGGGCCGTACAGCCGGAGGCGAAGGCGCGCATCGCGAGGAAGACCAGGGCCAGTCCGGTATAGGTGCCCTCCGCGGTGATGGGCAGGTCGGCGGATTCGGCGCGGATGGTCTCGCCGGTCGCCAACCGGACGGCCGCGAAGGCGAACATGACGTAGATGACCAGGACGAACCCGTAGGTGGGGATGGCGAACACCCGTCCCGACTCGCGGACGCCGCGCAGGTTCATCAGGGTCAGCAGGGCGACGAAGGAGACCGAGAGCACCACCTCGTGGTCGTTCAGCGCCGGGATCGCGGAGGTGATGGCGGCGACGCCGGAGACGACGGACACGGCGACGGTCATCACGTAGTCGACGAGCAGCGCGCTCGCGGCGGTCAGGGCGGCGGTGGGCCCGAGATTCTCCGCGCTGACGACGTACGCCCCGCCGCCGCCGGGGTACGCGTGGCAGGTCTGCCGGTAGGAGGCGATGACCACCACGAGGAGGAACACGATGGCGGCGGCCGCGTACCAGGTGAGGTGGAGCAGCGCGACGCCGCCGAGGGCGAGGATCAGCAGGATCTCCTCGGTGGCGTAGGCCACGGAGGAGAGCGGGTCGCTGCAGAAGATCGGCAGGGCGAGCCGTTTGGGCAGCAGGGTCTCGCCCAGGCGCGCGGTGTCGAGGGGCTCCCCGACCAGCACGCGTTTCGCATGGATACGCCTCATCCGAGGATGATCGTCCACTTGATACGGGTTCATGGCGTTCTGTCGCCAGTGTCATGCCGCGATCCGGCCCCGGACGCGGCCAGTGGCGATCTTGAAGGGGCGCTGCGATGGTGATCAGGTACGGAAGGAGGACGGCCATGGACCGATCTGTCTACCTGGCCTACGACTACCCGGTGCTGGGCGCGTTCTGGACCGTGATGTGGATCTTCCTGTGGGTCATGTGGCTGATCCTGCTCTTCCGCGTGATCGTGGACGTGTTCCGCGATCACGAGATGAGCGGGTGGCTCAAAGCTCTGTGGCTCCTGTTCCTGATCCTCATCCCGTTCCTCGGCGTACTGGTGTACGTGATCGCCCGGGGCAAGAACATGGGCAAGCGCGAAATCCAGCACGCACAGGAACGCCAGGACGCGTTCAACTCCTACATCCGGGAGACCGCCAAGGATCCCGGCCGGGCCGGGGCGGACGACCTGGTCAGACTCTCCGAGCTGAAGGCGAAGGGCGACCTGAGCGAGGAAGAGTTCCAGAAGGCCAAGCAGAAGCTCCTGGGCTGACTCCGCGGGCCCGCTCACATCCTGGCCGCCGCGCTGCGGATGGCCTCCCGGATGCGGAAGTACGTACCGCAGCGGCAGATGTTGGCGATGGCGTCGATGTCGGCGTCGGTGGGGGCGCTGGTGCGCTTCAGCAGCGCGACGGCCGCCATGATCTGTCCGGGCTGGCAGAAACCGCACTGCGCGACGTCCTGTTCGAGCCAGGCCTCCTGCACGGGGTGCAGATCGTCCCCGTCCGCCAGCCCCTCGATCGTGGTCACGGTCCTCCCGGCGCAGGCCGAGACTGGCACGACGCACGGGCGGACGTCCACGCCGTCCAGGTGGCTGGTGCACGCCTTGCAGACGTCGACGCCGCAGCCGTACTTGGGGCCGTTGACGCCAAGCATGTCGCGGAGCACCCACAGCAGGGGCAGGTCATCGGGCGCGTCCACGGTGACGCTCCGCCCGTTGACGGTGAAGGTGTGCGAAGGCACGGTGCGGCTCCTGGCTCCGGACTAGCGGGGGTAGGGGGTGAAGTCGACGTCGAAGTCGAGGGGGAAGCTGCGCGGTTTCGAACCTGTGGCCCGGGCCCACGCGTTGGCGATGGCGCCGACCGCGGCCGGCACGCCGAGTTCGCCCGCTCCGCCCGGCTCCTCGCCGGTGGCCGGCAGCACGAAGACCCGTACGTCCTGCGGGGTGTCGCGCTGCCTCGCCCAGTGGAACTGGCTGTAACTGCCCTCCAGCGGCAGTCCCCTGTCCAGGTGCAGCCCGGCGCGCAGGGTGGTGGAGATGGCGTCGGTGAGGCCGCCGGTCATCTGGGCCTCCAGCCCGCGCGGATTGACGGGCAGGCCCACGTCCACCGCGATGACCGCCTTGGTGACGCGCACGTGCTCGGGATCACGGGTGTCGATCTCCACCAGGCAGGCGGTGCGCGACTTGTACTCCTCGTGGAAGGCGATGCCCTGGGCGCGGCCCGCCCCCATCGGCCGTCCCCACCCGCCCTCCGTCGCCACCTTGTCCAGGACGGCCCGCTGGGCGTCGTTCTTCAGGAAGGCGCGCCGGAAGCGGTACGGGTCCCTGCCGGTGGCGGCGGCCAGTTCGTCGACCACGATCTCCTCGGCGCCGCGGGTGTTGGCGGAGTACACCGAGCGCCAGGAGGCGGTGGGGATGCCCGTGGGCACCTCGGTCAGCGCCTGGGTGGTGAGCCCGAAGTGGTACGGGGACTTCACCGTGGTCAGGAACAGCGTCTGGGCGAGGGTGGCGTTGCCGATGCCGAGCGGCAGGTTCGCCGCGGTGGCGGTGATGATCTCGCCGAGCCCGTGCCGGAAGTCGGTCTCGACCGCGGCGACGCGGTGCTCGAAGCTGAGCACCTCGCCGAGCAGGTGGGTGGCGCGGATCCTGTGGTGCGTGGCGGGGCGCATCCGGCCGTGCCGGGTGTCGTCGACCCGGGTCCACATCAGCTTGACGGGGCGGCGGCAGGCCTTCGAGACCCGGGCCGCCTCCAGCGCGGCGTCGAAGAAGAGCCGCCGGCCGAAGGATCCGCCGGCCTGCACCACGTGGACGGCGACCTTGTCCACCGGCAGTCCGAGGTCGGCGGCGATCGTCTGCCGGGCCACGATCGGCGACTTGAGCCCGGACCAGATCTCGGCGCGGTCCTCCCGGACGTCGGCGATGGCGGAGTTGGTCTCCATCGGGGCGTGGCTGACGAAGGCGAAGTCGAACTCGGCGTCCACGTACGGGGTGAGCAGCGGCGGCACCAGCAGCGGCGGGGTGGCGGCGCGCAGCTTCGTGCGGACCTGCGCGTCGGAGAGCCCGTCGGCGGGGCCCGGCCCCCAGGTGACCTGGAGCGCGGCCTTCGCGTCGAGGGCCTGGCCGAAGGTGTCCGCGACGACGGCGACCCCGGTCGGCACGGTCACCACGTGCAGTACGCCGGGCATGGCCCTGACGGCTGCGAGGTTGGCGACGGCGCGGACCGCGCCCCCGAGGGTCGGCGGGCGGCGCACCACGCAGGGCTTGGCACCGGGCACGTCGAGATCGAGGGTGTACCGGAGGGCGCCGGTGACCATGGCGCGGGCGTCGACCCGGTTGGTGGGACTGCCGACCAGGGTGTGCCGGGCGGTCTTCTTGGGGGTGGCGCCGGGCACGGTCAGGCCGGGGTCGGCGGCGTCCGCGGCGAGGGAGCCGTATCCGGCGGTGCGGCCGTCGGGGGCGCGGACGGCGCCGTCCGCGGTGGTCAGCGCGGCCGGGGCGAGGTTCCAGCGGCGGGCCGCGGCGGCGACCAGGCGGGCCCTGGCGGTGGCGGCGCACTGGCGGACCGGGCCGTAGAGGGAGCGGATGGAGTTGGAGGAGCCGGTGAGCTGGTTGAAGAGCAGTTCGGGCCGCGCGTCGTCCAGTTCCACGCGTACGGAGGCCAGCGGCGCGTCGAGCTCCTCCGCGACGAGCATGGCCACGGCGGTGGTCAGCCCCTGGCCGACCTCCTCGCGCGGCAGCCGGAAGCGGACGGTGCCGTCCGCGTCGACGGCGAGGGCCAGCAGGGCGGAGGTGGGGGCGCCGGCCAGGATGAACAGGTCGCCGAGGTCGACCAGGTCGGCGATCGCCGGCAGCGACGGCACCACGGCGTGGGCGGGCTGCGGGGCGAGCGCGTCGGCCCCGGCGCGGGTGACCAGGGCGAGGGTCGGCGCCGCCACCAGGTAGGTCAGGAACGAGCGGCGGCTCTGCCCGGCGGCGCGGCCCTCCCCGGCGCCGGGGCCGGAAGCACCCTCGCCGCAGGCAGCGTCCGCGCCGGCCGTGGCGCCCGGCCCGACGGCGCGGCCCTCGCCTGTGGCGTCGCCCCGTCCGGTGCTGTCGCTCCGTTCAGTGGCGTCGCTCCGTTCAGTGGCGTCGCCCCGTGCAGTGGCGTCGCCCCGTGCGGTGGTGCCGCGCCGTCCGGTGGTGTCGCGCTGCCCGGTGGTGTCGCGCTGCCCGGTCATGTCGTGGTGTCCCCAGCCCTGCGCGGGCCCGCCCGCGCGGACCTCCCCCGTTCATTACCGACGCGTAGCGTAGCGACGACGGGATGGGCTGGGAAGCCCGGGACCGCGCCGGTGGGCGCCCCCGGCGGATCGCCGCCCGACGCGGACCGCCGTACGGAGCATCCGTTCGGGGGCGGCCGCGGCGGCCCCGTTGACCAGCGCCTCGTACGGGCGGAGCGGGGGGCGCCACCTCGCACACCTCGGCCGTACGATCGACCCGCGCCCTCCGCCTGGCCGGTTTTCCCGGCCGCCCCCGCCGCCCCTCCGGCGCCGCGGGGGCGCGGAACCGCACGCGGGCCCGGCCGGCGGCGCGTCCGGCCCGTCCGGAGGCGTCGAGGACGGCTCCGGACGCCACTGACCGGATTCGTTCGTACACCGCGAAGCCCCCGGATAGCCTCGGGCATATGCCAGAAGCAAGCACTTAGCTGATGTTGCCAAACGGCTTACGCGCCGTCGTGGCCTGTGCCACAGTCGTTACCGGTCCTTCCATCAGACTTGGCCGTGCCGCGCCTGTATCGGAGTGCTCATGCCGTCCCACCTCTTCGCGGACCGCTCCGCGCAGCCCCCCGAACCCGGGTCGGTGGACGCGCTGATCTCACAGACCCGGCGGCTCCGGGGAGACGTGGACGCGGTCCGCCGCGACACCGTCGTGGACGACGGCGACACCCAGGGCCGCTGGCAGCGCGCCCTGTGCGATCTCGCCGTGCACCACCTCGACGACCTCGGCCGGCACCTGGGCCAGCTCAAGGAAGGCCTGCCGCCCGCCCCCGAACCCGTCGAGCCGCCTCAGGCGGCGACGCCCGGGGCGAACCCCGGGCCCAGCCCCGAGGACCGCCGGACCCGGGTGGGCACCGCCGAGTGGAACCTGCTGACCGACGAGGTCAGTTGGTCCGACGAGCTGTACCAGATCTTCGGCCGGTCCCCCGACGCGGGCGCGCTCCCCCTCGACGAACTCGGCTCCACCCTGTTCTCCGAGGACCAGCCCCTGCTCACCGCCTGGGTCACGGCCTGCCTGGTGGACGGCCGGCCGATCGACGGCGAGTTCCGAGTCGTGCGGGCCGACGGACGGGTCCGGACCCTGCACATGAGGGGCGAACCCGTCCTCGATCCCGACGGCTGCACCGCCTCCATGTGGGCGGTGTTCCAGGACATCAGCGAACTGCGCCGCAGCCAGCGGGCGGTACGCGACTCCCGCGACAGCCTCCGGCTCCGACGGGAGATCGCGCAGACCGAACACCGGCTGGCGCTCGAACTGCAGGAAGCGGTGCTCCCCCCGTGGCGCGGCTCCCCCCGGTCCCCGCACGGCACCGCGGCCACCCTGGACGTGGCCGCGCACTACCTGCCGTCCACGACGAGGAACCTCATCGGCGGCGACTGGTACGACTCCCTCGAACTCCCCGGCGGACGCTCGATGCTGACGGTCGGCAACCTCACCGGGCACGGGGTCACCGCCACCTCCGGGATGGCGATGATGCTGGGCGCCCTGCGCGGCATGGCGATGGCCGGCATCGAGCCCGGCCCCCTGATGGGCTGGCTCAACCAGCTCCTCGAGAGCACCGCCCAGCCCGCACTCGGATCGGCCGTCTGCTGCAGCTACGACCCCGCGCGCCGTGTCCTGTCCTGGGCGCAGGCCGGCCACCCCGCTCCCCTGCTCTTCCGCGGCGGTACGGGCCGCTCCCTGCGGCCGCCGGAGGGCGTGCTGCTGGGCGCGACGTCCGGGGCCGTGTACGGGCAGGCCGAGCAGCGCGTCGAGCCCGGCGACGTACTGGTCCTGCACACGGACGGACTGACCGCGCGCGGCTTCGACTTCAGCCGGGCGGACGGGACCGAACGGCTGCTGGCCCTCGCCCCGCGGTTCTCGGCGGCGCGGTCGGCGCAGGACTGCGTACGGCTGGTGACCGAGGAGTTCGGCGAGGGCGAGCGCGAGGACGACGCCTGCCTGCTCGTGGCCCGGGTCGGCGGCTAGCCGAGCAGGCGTACGGCACGCGGGAGAGGGACCCGCACGGGCTTCGCGGCCGCGCCGGAGGGCGCGGCCCTGCTCGTCTCCGTGCACGGTACGGGACGACTGGACGCGGAAGGACCGGAGGGGCGCGTGGAGGGCTACACCTCCGTACCGCGCGGGCTGCGCGGCCGGGGGCTGTCGGGGAGGGCCCGCTCGATCTCCTCGCGGAGGTCCTCGATGCGCGCGTACCCGGCGTACTGGCCGGTGAGCCGGTACATCTCGCGCAGCCGGTCCCACGTCCGGTGCGAGGAGGTCTCGTTCATCGAGACCAGGGCGAGCCGGGCGTAGCGGTCCGCCTGTTCCGGATCGTCCGCGATGAAGCAGGCCGAGGCCAGCGAGATGTAGTCGAAGATCTGCGAGCGCTGGTAGCCCTCGCCGCGCAACCGCAGGGCCTCCTTGGCGTGCCGGGCCGCGGCCGGCGCCGCCGAGGCGTCGTGGTCGGCCAGCGTCCGGTACGCCAGGGCCTGCATGCCGTGCAGGTCGGCTTCGTCGAAGTGCTGCATCCAGCTCGGCGGCGGCACGTCGCCCTTGTCGGAGACGAACAGCTCCTCGGCCTCGCCCAGCGTGCGGCGCATGGCCTGGCCCTTGCCCATGGCGGCCTGCGCCCATGCCTCGACGGTGTGCAGCATGGCGCGGGTGCGCGGGAGGGTCTGCTCGCCGGATCCGGACTTGGCCAGCTTCATCAGGTCGAGGGCCTCGTTGGGCTTGCCGAGGTGGACCATCTGGCGGGCGGCCCGGGACAGCGCCTCGCCCGCGCGCGGCCGGTCACCGCCCTCCCGGGCGGCGTGTGCGGCGATGACGAAGTACTTCTGCGCGGTGGGTTCGAGGCCCACGTCGTGGGACATCCAGCCCGCGAGCACGGCCAGGTTGGCCGCGACGCCCCAGAGCCTTCGCTGGAGGTGGTCGGGGTGGTGGTAGGCGAGCATTCCGCCCACCTCGTTGAGCTGGCCCACCACGGCCTTGCGCTGGAGTCCACCGCCTCTGGAGGCGTCCCAGGCGCGGAACACGTCCACCGAGCGCTCCAGGGCCTCGATCTCCTCGGAGCCGATCGGGGCGGCCTCGTAGCGGTCGTAGCTCGCGGGGTCGGCCTGGAAGGCCTCCCCGAAGCCCGCCGCCTGCTTGGCGTGGGCCGGGTCGGTGTGGAGCCAGTCGTGCATGGCGTTGGTGAGGGCGGAGCCGGCGGTGAGCACGGCGCCCGCGCCCATCAGACCGCGTCGGTTGAGCATGAGGTCCATTCCCGTGAATTCGGTGAGGACCGCGGCTGTGCGTTCGGGCGCCCAGGGCATCCCGTCGGGGTTCTCCTGAGCCCCGTCAGGCTGCCGTTTGGTGGTGCGCCGCTGCCGTACGAACCCGAGGTCCTCGATGGTCACGACACGACCGAGCCGCTCGGTGAACAGTGCTGCCAGTACCGTGGGAACCGGTTCGCGCGGGGACTCCCCCGTGTCGATCCAGCGCCGCACCCGTGAGGTGTCGGTGGCCAGCTGGGGGTGGCCCATGGCCGCCGCCTGCCGGTTCACCATCCTCGCGAGTTCGCCCTTGGACCAGCCGGCCAGGCCGAACAGGTCGTTCAAGCGGGTGTTCGGACCTTTGCTCACGTCAAGCCCCCAGGTTCTCGGCTGAGTTGACATTAGCCCGGCGTCAGATGCCCAGCGACTATTCGCCAGGCTTCGCCAGGGCACGCTTCGTGGTCCGCCACCCACGCCCGGGTGTCAGGTAGGAATGCGCCTCCCCGACCCGGTTCACCGGCGGAACTCCCCAGGGTGAAGCACGGGATCCGGCGGGGTGGCGTACGTAAACCGTCGGCGCACGAAGGGATCCGTAACGCCATGTACGCAGCAACGACCTCCGTGTCCGCACCGGTCCGGCCGCACCGCACGCTCCAGGCGGGCGGCGGCCCCTACCTCGAACCCGGCCGCCCGGCCGCCCCGGTGCAGGGCGCCGTACGGGCCCGGCGGCTACCGGGCACCGGATCGCAGCCGCTGAGCGGCAGAATCGACCTCTCGGGGCCGCAGGGCGCGCAACTGCGCACCGCTCTCGCCTCGGTGCAGCGGATCTGTCCGGAGTTCGCGCCCGTACAGGTGCTGCGCCGCAGCGGCCGCTCGGTCCTGCTGGTGGGAACCACCGGACGGATGACCGCCGTCGCGAAGGTCTTACTGGATCACTCGCCAGAATGGCGCGAGCGGTACCGGCACGAAATAGCGGCGTACCGGGCGTTCGTCCGGCACCGCCCGCCGGTCCGGGTGCCGCGGCTGATCGCCGCCGATCCGGAGAACTGCACCCTGGTGGTCGAGCGGATGGCGGGCCGGGTCGCCGCGCTCCAGCGGCATCCGGTGGAGGCCCCGCCGCGGGTCGACCTGCGGGCGGCCCTGGGCGCGGTCTGCCGGGTCAACCAGTGGCGCCCGCCGGCCGATCTGTTCGGGACCCCGCTGAACTACGGGCGGCGGATCGCCCGTGACTACGAACTCGGCCTGCTGACCGACCGGGACCTCGGGGACCTCCAGAAGCTGCTGCACGGCGCGCGGCAGTCGGGCGCCGGGCTGCAGTTCAACCACGGCGACGCCCTGCTGTCGAACCTGCTGCTGTCGCCCGCCGGTCCGGTGCTGCTCGACTGGGAGCACGCGGGCTGGTACCTGCCGGGCTACGACCTGGCGACCCTGTGGACGGTACTGGGCGACGCCCCGGACGCCCGCGCGCAGATCAGCCGGCTCGCCCAGTCCGCCGGTCCGGCCGCGCGGGATGCCTTCCTGGTGAACCTGATGCTGGTGCTGACCCGGGAGATCCGGATGTCCGAGACGGCCATCCAGCGCTCGATGCTGGCGACCTCTCCGGCCCAGCCCCTGCCCGCGGGCGCCCTCTCCTCCGGGGAGGAGCAGCGGCTGCTGCTGCGCCGCCTGCACGACGACGCCGCAATGGCCCGCAGGGCGGTCCGCGCGGCGGTCGGCACCCGCTGACCCGTCCCCACGAACGCGAAGTCCCGCGGCCCCCACCGCCGCGGGACTTCGCTCGTGTGCGTACGGGGGCGGGTTCCCCGCACGTTCGGGCCGGCGGACAGGCGGCCTCCCGCGCGCGGGGGCCGCACGGTCCGCACTGCCGCATGCCTTGACTTCACATGATCCCCCGAACACCTTTTCTGACTCAGCATCAGAAATGTTGGAGCCGGACCTTCCTTCCCTCACCGCTGGAGCCTGCCCATGTCCGCAAGCGCTTCCCGCACCTCCCCCGAAAGCCTCCCCTCGAGACGGACCGTGCTCGCCGGGACGGGCGCCGGGGTGCTCGCCGCGACCGTGCTCCCGGCCGCCGCGGCCAGGGCCGCCGACGGCCCGCCGCTCGGTGAGTACGACGTGGTCGTGGTCGGATCCGGGGCCGCCGGGATGACCGCCGCGCTCACCGCCGCGAAGCGGGGGCTGAGCGTGCTGGTGGTGGAGAAGGCACCTACGTTCGGCGGGTCGGCCGCGCGGTCCGGGGCGGGCATCTGGCTGCCCAACAACTCGGTGATCCTGGGCGCCGGGGTGCCGGACACCCCGCAGAAGGCGGCCACGTACCTCGCTGCGGTGGTGGGGCCCGAGGTCCCGGCCGACCGGCAGGCGGCGTTCCTGTCCAACGGGCCGCGGATGCTGGACTTCGTGATGGCCCACAGCCCCCTGAGGTTCCGCTTCATGGAGGGCTACAGCGACTATTACCCCAACCTGCCGGGCGGCTTGCCGAACGGCCGGTCCATCGAACCGGACCAGCTCGACGGGAACGTCCTGGGGGCCGAACTGGCCCGCCTGAACCCGGCGTACCTGCCGGTGCCGGCCGGAATGGTGGTGTTCAGCCAGGACTACAAGTGGCTGAACCTCGCGGCGGTGAGCGCGAAGGGCCTCGCCGTGTCCACCGAGTGCCTGGCGCGCGGTACGAAGGCGGCATTGCGCGGGGAGAAGCCGCTGACGATGGGGCAGTCCCTGGCGGCGGGCCTGCGGGCCGGACTCCAGCGGGCGGGGGTGCCGGTGTGGCTGAACAGCCCGCTCGTGGACCTCGTCCAGGAGGGCGGCGCGGTCACGGGCGTCGTGGTGGAGAAGGACGGCGTACGGGGCACCGTACGGGCGCGCAAGGGCGTGGTCGTCGGCTCGGGCGGCTTCGAGCACAACGCGCAGATGCGGGCGCAGTACCAGCAGCAGCCGATCGGCACCCAGTGGTCGGTGGGCGCGAAGGAGAACACGGGTGACGGCATCCGGGCCGGGCAGCGGGCCGGGGCGGAGCTCGGGCTGATGGACGACGCGTGGTGGGGGCCGTCGATCCCGCTGCCCGGGGAGCCGTACTTCTGCCTCGCCGAACGGACCCTGCCGGGCGGCCTGATCGTGAACCGCAACGGCGCGCGGTTCGTCAACGAGGCGGCCCCGTACAGCGATGTGGTGCACGTGATGTACGACCGCGACCGGGGCGCGCCGGGCTCGCACATCCCGGCGTGGCTGATCGTGGACCAGCACTACCGCAACAAGTACCTGTTCAAGGACATCCTGCCGACGTTGCCCTTCCCGAACGCGTGGTACGACGCGGGCGCGGCGAAGAAGGCGTGGACGTGGGACGCCCTGGCCGGCCAGATCGGGGTCCCGGCGGCGGCCCTGCGGGCGACGCTGGGCCGGTTCAACGCGCAGGCGTGGACGGGCGACGACGCGGACTTCCACCGGGGGGACACGGCGTACGACCACTACTACACGGACCCGAACGTGCACCCCAACTCGTGCCTGGCGCCGGTCTGGGCGCCCCCGTTCTACGCGTTCAAGATCGTGCCGGGGGACCTGGGCACGAAGGGCGGCATCGTGACGGACGCCCGGGCCCGGGCCCTGCGCGCGGACGGTTCGGTGATCCGGGGCCTGTACGCGGCGGGCAACGCGAGCGCGGCCGTGATGGGCCACAGCTATGCGGGGGCAGGGTCCACGATCGGTCCGGCGATGACGTTCGGCTACGTGGCGGCGAACGACATCGCGGACGCGTGACGCGGAGGTACGGGTAGCGCTCCGGCTCGGCCCGGAGTGCCTAGCCCTGCTGGAAGAGCTCGGCGGGGAGCGGCTTCAGGAGGGCGTAGAGGTCATCGGTGATCGGGCGGTCCCAGCTGGCGATGGTGACCAGCACGTTGTCACTGCGGTCGAACTGCACGCAGGAGATGCGGGACTCCGACAGCTTGACCTTCCGGACGATGAGGAGGTTGTCGCCCTGCATGACGGGGCAGTCCTCGGCGCCGGTGACCTCGACTTCCTCGTCGTTCTCGAGCGCGTCGAGGAGCTGGGCCACCTCGAAGGGGACCTGGCCCTCGGAGAGGTCCCGGGCGGGAGAGCCCTCGGGAAGGTTGCCGATGATCATCGCGGGGCCGCGTCCGCCGAACAGGTCGTAGCGGAGGAAGACCCCCTGACAGCTGCCGTCGGGCGCGGGCAGCAGCCCGGCCCCGAGGTTGCCCGGCCAGTCCCCCGGGTCCATGGCGAGGACGTCGAAGTCCGGGCCGGCGGGTGTGGCGGCGCGGTGGCGGCGGAGGAAGGACATGCCGCCATGGTACGTGGCCGGAGGAGTTTTCCGGCCCCGGGCCCTCCATCCCGCCCGCCCGGACCCCGTGCCCCGCCCGGCCCGCCGGGGTGGGGCCGCGGACGTCGGCCCGCGCACCCCGGCGGCAGGTGGGCGGCCGGCACCCGGCCCGCCGGGACCGCTGCCGGGCGGGCGGATGCGGTCGAGCGGGCGGCGGGCGGATGCGGGCAGGTCCCGCGCGCGGGCGGATCCGTACCGGTACCCGCGCGGGCGGATCCGTACCGGTGCCCGCCTACGGGCCGCGGCTCAGCGCCGCGGCCCCTCGTGCCCCGGACCGGCACCGACCCCGGCACCGACCCCGGTCCGGCGGGTCCCCCCTTGCCGCCGCCCGCGATTGCGCCCGGGCATCCGTACCCCGGGAGCCTCACTCCGCGGTACGGGTGTACGCCTCCAGTGCGGCGCGCAGGCCGGCGCGGTCCGTGCCCAGCTTGCGGCAGACCGCCGACAGGGCCGGGTCGGGGGCCCGCCCCCGGTCGGCGCCGGGGTGGGTTCCGTCCTCCCGGGCCGCGTCCTGCGCCGCCCGGAGTTCCTCATCGGTCGGCTCGTCCTGCCAGGACGACGCGCACGGCAGGGCCCCGCCCAGCGCGAGCAGGGTCGCGGCGGTCTCCGCGGCGAGGCCGTCGGCGCCGCAGTCCCGGGCCGTGACGACGGCCTGGGTCAGCAGGTCCCGGTCCCGCAGCTCGGTGCCCGCGGCGGCCAGGACGCGGGCGAGTTCGTATCCGGCGGGGGAAGCGGACAGCAGGGCCACGGACTCCCGCAGGAGTTCCGGCCGGTCCTCGGGGGCCGCGACCTCCGCCGCCACCCGCAGGGCCTGTCCGATGCCCGAGGGGGCGCCGAAGGCGCGGGCCCGCCGCACGGCGTCGGCGGCCAGGTCGCGCGCCCGCCAGGGGTCGTCGGCGGCCACCGCGCGGGCCAGGTGCAGCTGCCAGGGACACCAGGCCGGGTTCTGGATGCCGCGCGGGGTCAGCCGCCGGTCCACCGCTTCCAGCTCGATGACGGCCGCTTTCGCGTCTCCGCGGGCGAGGAGCAGTTCGGCGTAGACGGTCTGGGAGTCGGGGAAGACGACGGCCGCCGGGAAGGGCTTGCCGTAGTCGTGCTCCCGGGCCAGCTCCCAGGCCTCGTCGGTCTTCCCGCGCGCGAGCAGGGTGGTGACGAGGATGGCGATGGCGTACCAGTGCACGGGCGTACGGCGGCCCACGCGCTCGGCGAGGCGCAGCCCGGCCCGGGCCAGCTCCTCGGCCTCGGCCAGTCTCCCGCGGCGGTAGCGGACGTAGCCGCGCAGGCTCTGCGCGAAGGACAGGTGCGCCCCGCGCCAGCCCTGCCGTTCGAACTCGGCGGTGCCCGCGGCGAACAGCTCCTCCGCCTTCCACGGCCGGTCGGCGTACAGGTGGACCATGGCCGTGAGCACCGGGACCTCGAAGCCCCGGTCGGCGTACGCCCAGCTGAAGGGCTCCCGCAGGACCCGCCCGGCGTGGTGCAGGACCACGTCGATGGGCTCGCCGCGCAGACAGGCGTCCCAGGCGCGCAGCCCGATGACGTACCGCTCCGTGAGGTCGCGGCCGGTGAGCCGGTCGGCGAGCTTCGCCAGCCGCCGGGAGCGGGCCGGGGAGTCGGGCTCGGCGGCGTTGAAGGCGTCCCACATGAACTGCTCGGACTGCAGGCGCAGCCGCGCGCGGGCGTCGTGGGTCTGCGGGATCTCGCGGGCCAGCAGTTCGGAGGCCTCGAAGAGGTGGTCGCTGTGGGCGAGCACCTGGGCGAGGCGGGCGACGATGCCCTGGCGCAGGGCCGGGTCGTCGAAGGGTTCGGCGAGGGCGGCCCTGAGGTGGTTGACGGTGTTGGCCGGTTCGGTGAGCAGGGAGGCGCAGCCGAGTTCATACAGGACGGCGGCGCGCTCCTCGAAGCCGGGGGGCTCGCGCAGGGCGCGGGCGAGCTGCCGGCGGGCGGCTTCGGGCGCGCCGGCGCGGAGGTTCTCGGCGGCGGCCTGGCGCAGGGTCCGCACCACCCACGGGTCGCCCTCGGGGTGGGCCTCCAGGAGGTGGCGGGCGGCGGCGGAGGAGCCGAGCCCGGCGTCGATGACGGCGACGGCGGTCTTGCCGTGCAGCGCGACCCGGAGGGCGTCGGGGATGGCGCGGTAGATGGCGGTGGCGATGAGCGGGTGGACGAACTCCAGTCCGGCGTCCGGTCCTTCGTTGGCGGCCGACAGGATGCGGGCGTCGCGCAGCCGGCCGGTGGCGTCGACGGCCTCCTCGGTGCCGAGGGCGGCGACGCGGGCGGCGAGTTCGCCCGGGATGTCGGTGCCGAGGACGGCGCAGGCCCAGGCGAAGCGGACGGTCGAGGGGCCGAGGCGTTCCAGGCGGGCGACGAGGCCGCTGCCGCGCTGTGCGGCGGCGAGGTCGCGCAGGAGCGGGGCGTTGGCCTCGATCGGGAGGAGTCCCTTCTCCCGTACCTTGGCGGCGAGTTCGACGGCTTCGAAGGGGTTGCCGGTGGTGACGACCCAGGCTTCCCGGCAGAAGGCGTCCTCGGCGTGGTCGCCGAGCGATTCGCGGACCAGCGCGGTGACGGCGGCCGGGGTGAGCGGGGCGAGGGACCGCGGGCGCTGTCCCGCCCGGCCGGGCAGCGTGCGGAAGGCGTCGGCGTGCGCGGGCAGTTCGTCGGGCCGGTAGGCGACGACGAGGAGCAGCGGGAGGTGTTCGGCGCGCGGGGCGTAGGCGGCGAGCCAGCCGAGGGATTCGGGATCGGCCCAGTGGGCGTCGTCGAGGACGAGGACGACCGGGGCCTGCTGGACGACGAGGTGGGTCAGGACCCAGTCGAGGCCGTCGCGCAGGCCCTGGGGGTCGGGCGGGGCGACCTGTTCGGGGGCGCACAGTCCGAGGGCGGGCCCGACGATGGCGTACCAGCTGCCGAGGGACGCGCGGAGCGCGTCCTCGGGGGTGCCGGCGAGCTGGGGCTGGATGAGCTGGCGGGCGACGTGGAAGGGCTGGCTCTGCTCCTGTTCGCCGCCGCGGGCGGAGAGGACGGTGCAGGAGCGGGCGTGGGCGCGGCGGCGCAGTTCGGAGAGGAGGGTGGTCTTCCCGAGGCCGGCCGGGCCGGAGAAGGCGAGCAGGGCGCCGCGGGTGCCGGGGCCGGCTCCGGTGAGCTGGTCCAGTGCGTCGTCCACGGTGCCGAGTTCGGCTTCGCGCTCGATCATCGTGCGCCGTGTGCGGGTCCGGCGTTCCGTCATGGCGGGTACCCCCAGGCCTGTTCGGGGCCTCAGCGTACGCCCGCGCGGAGCGGGAGGGAGCCCGCTCCGCGAAAGAATCCGATCTTCGTTTCGCGGCCCGGTCCGGGGGGCGGGGACCTTCGTGTGCCGGGGGTGCCCGGCCCGTGCCGGGCGGGCTGTCAGTCCTCGGCGGAACGCGCCGCGAGGGCTTCGAGGACCGTCACGGCCTCGGCGGCCCGGTCGGCGGCCACGAAGAGGTGGTCGTGGTGGTAGCCGGCGATGACGTTGCAGCTCAGGCCGTGTGCGCCGAGCTCCGTGGCGAAGGCGGCGGTGAGGCCGACGGCGTCGAGGGCGGAGTGGACGCGCAGGGTGATCCATCCGGCCGTGTAGTCGTATGCGAGGCCGGCCGCGTCGGCGTCCTCGCGGCGCAGTACCAGCGTGAGCCCCTCGGGTTCCAGGACGGTGGCGACGGGGGTGATCCCGGCCGGGACGGGGGCAGTGGCGGGGATCGTGCAGAAGGCGTAGTGGCCCTCGTTCAGTTCGGGTCGCATGCCGCTCAGCAGTTTCCGCAGGTCGCTCTCTCCAGCCATGGCGCCACCCTACCTATCATGCCGATATGCCCGATTCGGCGCCCCCGGCGGAGAGCGTGCGGGGCGAGTGGCACGCATCCGGGCTGGAGCTGCTCTTCGACCTGACGGCGGTGGCGGGAGCGCCACCGTCCGCTGCCCCGGCCGGTCGCGGTCCGGGTGGACGCGCCTACGGGGTCGGCGCCGGCGCCTTCGTCCTGCTGCTCCAGCTGTGGTCGCTGTCGCTGCGCAACGGGGCGTTCGGAGTCCCGCTGCTGTCGGTGGACGCCCTCCCGGTCCGCCTGGTCCTGCCGCTGCACTGCTTCACGGCCGGCTCGGTGGCGGCGCTCGCGGCCGCGCTCGGCGACTCGGCGGCCGACGCGGAGGGCGCGGTCCCGGACGCGGTGCGGTGGCTGCTGTGCGGGATCCTCTGGATGTACCTGCTGATCGCGGGCTCGGCGGCGCTGTGCTCGGGGCGCGGCGCGGGCCGTGCGCTGTTCCCGGTGGGCCCGGCGCCGACCGTGGTCGCGGCGCTGGGCGCGGCGGGGGGCGGCTGGGGTCCGGTGGAACTGGTGTGGGTGCTGCTCCTGGCCCTGCGGTGGCCGCTCCTGGCGGAGCGGAGCCGGCCCGCTCCGGCGGCGGTGCGCCCGTAGTCGCCTGCCGGGGCGGGCACGTCCGCACGCCTGGCGGCGCGGGTGCCTCCGTCCGTACGCCTGGCGGCGCGGGCGCGCCCGTACGTACGGCTGCCCGTCCGGCGGGGCCGAGCGCGGCACCGCCGTCGGCGGCCACCGGGGCTGCGGCTCCGCGCCCCGGTGGTGCGCCGCGTCCGTACGGTCCGGGCAGGCCGACCGGCCGACTACGTGAGGTCGAACTCCCCGCCCCGCGCGTCCAGGACGAACTTGCGCCACTCGTCCGGCGCGAAGATCAGCGAGGGGCTCTCGGGGCGGTCTCCGTTGCGCATCGCGATGAAGCCCTCGACGAAGGCGATCTGGACGTCACCCGCTCCCCGGCTGGTCGACCGCCACTGCGCCTCGGTGAGATCGAGGTCCGGCTTGCCCCAGCCGGCCAGGGGCTGCGAAGTCATGCTCTCGGCCACGTGCGTGCTCCTCCCGGTACGTCGTCCGGGGGCCAGGTTATCCACCGCCGGGGGTGCCGCACAGGCCACGGTGCGTCACCCGTGACCGGTCCGGCACTCCCCGCGCGCCTTCCGGCCGCGCTCAGGAGGGCGGCTCCTCCGCTCCCACCAGCCACATCGCGAAGAACTGCGCGCCGCCGCCGTACGCGTGTCCGACCGCCCGGCGGGCGTCCGGAACCTGGTGCTCCCCGGCCTGTCCGCGCACCTGCAGCGCCGCCTCCGCGAAGCGGATCATGCCGGAGGCCCCGATCGGGTTGGTGGACAGCACCCCGCCGGACGGGTTCACCGGGAGGTCGCCGTCGAGTTCGGTGACCCCGGCCTCGGTGAGCTTCCAGCCCTCGCCCTCGTCCGCGAAGCCGAGGTTCTCCAGCCACATCGGCTCGTACCAGGAGAACGGCACGTACATCTCGACCGCGTCGATCTCCCGGCGCGGATCGGTGATCCCCGCCTGCCGGTAGACGTCCGCGGCGCAGTCCTTGCCCGCCTGCGGGGACACGAAGTCCTTCCCGGCGAACAGCGTGGGCTCGCTGCGCATCGCCCCGCCGTGCACCCAGGCAGGCGGCCTCGGCGAACGGGCCGCTCCGGCGCGGTCGGTGAGGATCATCGCGCAGGCGCCGTCCGAGGAGGGGCAGGTCTCGGAGTACCGGATCGGGTCCCACAGCATCGGCGACGCCTGGACCTTCTCCAGGGTGATGTCGTGCTCGTGCAGGTGGGCGTACGGGTTCTTCAGCGCGTTGCGGCGGTCCTTGTACGCCACCAGGGAGCCCACGGTGTCGGGCGCGCCGGTGCGCCGCATGTACGCGCGCACGTGCGGGGCGAAGAAGCCGCCAGCTCCGGCGAGCAGCGGCTGCTGGAAGGGGACGGGCAGCGACAGCCCCCACATGGCGTTGGATTCGGACTGCTTCTCGAAGGCGAGGGTCAGGACCGTGCGGTGGACGCGGGCCGCGACCAGGTTGGCGGCGACGAGGGCGGTGGAGCCGCCGACCGAACCGGCCGTGTGGACACGGAGCATGGGCTTGCCGACCGCGCCGAGGGCGTCCGCCAGGTATAGCTCGGGCATCATCACCCCCTCGAAGAAGTCGGGGGCCTTGCCGATGACGACCGCGTCGATGTCCGCCCAGGTCAGCTCGGCGTCCGCGAGGGCGCGGCTCGCGGCCTCCCGGACCAGTCCGGCGATGGAGACGTCGTGCCGGGCGGCGACGTGCTTGGTCTGGCCGATCCCGACGACGGCCACCGGTTCCTTGCCCGTCGTACTCGTCGCACTCAACGGGGGTCCCCTTCCAGGACGGCGACCAGGTTCTGCTGGAGGCAGGGGCCGGAGGTCGCGTGGGCGACGGCCCGGTCGGACTCGCCGCGGTGGATGCGGGCCGCCGCCTCGCCGATCCGGATCAGTCCGGCGGCCATGACCGGGTTGGCGGCGAGGGCGCCGCCGGAGGGGTTGACGGCCACGCCGTCGCCGAGGCCGAGCGCCTTGCGGAGCACGACCTCCTGGGAGGAGAACGGCGCGTGCAGTTCTGCCGTGTCCACGGGCCCCTCGAAGACGCCCGCCTGCTCGGCGGCGATCCGGGTGGACGGGGAGTCGGTGAGGTCGCGCAGGCCCAGGCCGTGGGCCTCGATGCGGTGGTCGATGCCGGTGATCCAGGCGGGCCGGCCGCACAGCCGCCGCGCCGTGTCCCCCGCGGCCAGGATCACCGCGGCGGCGCCGTCGCCGATCGGCGGGCAGTCGCCGGTGCGCAGCGGGGCCACCAGGTAGTCGCCCTGGGGGACGGTGCCGGTGAGCTGGGCGTGCGGGTTGGCGGCGGCGTCGGCGCGGCTGCGGGCGCCGATGGCGGCCAGCGCCTCCTCGTCGGTCTCCCCCGCGTCGACGAGCGCCTGGGCCTGGAGGGCGGCGAGGGCCACCGAGTCGGGCCAGAGCGGGGCGAGGTAGTACGGGTCGAGCTGGCGGGTGAGGACGTCTCGCACCGAGCCGGGCGAGGACTTCCCGTAGCCGTAGACGAGCGCGGTGTCGGCCTCGCCGGTCTGGATCTTCACCCAGGCCTCGTACAGGGCCCAGGCGCCGTCCATCTCGACGTGCGACTCGGAGATCGGCGGCCAGGCGCCGACTCCGTCGAGGGTCATCGTGAAGGAGAAGGCCCGGCCGGCGAGGTAGTCGCTGGAGCCGGAGCAGGTGAAGCCGATCTCGCCGGCCTTCAGTCCGGTCTGGGCCAGGACCTGGTGCAGCACCGGCATGACCATCTCGACTTCGCTGAGCTCGTCGGTGCGGCGCAGGTGGTCGCTCTGCGCGAAGGCGACGACGGCGACTTCCCGTGCGTGCCTGCTCGTCCTGGCCATCAGATGAGCTCCTTGTACGCGTCGTAGTCCGCGTCCGGCTCGCCGGTGGGGCGGTAGTGGTCGGGGTGGCGGCCGCCTTCGGTCCACACCGGTTCGACGCGCAGCCCCATGCGGACCTGGTCGTACGGGATGCCACCGATCCGGCCGTGGAGGGCGAGGCCGGCACCGTCGAGGGCGATGTGGGCGTAGACGTAGGGGACTTCGATGTCGAGGTTCCGCGCCTTGATGTTGACGATGCAGTAGGTGGTGACGGTCCCGGCGGGGCCGACCTCCACCTGGTCGGTGGTGGCGACGCCGCAGGTGGGGCAGGCGCCGCGGGGCGGGACGTAGACCTTGCGGCAGGAGGGGCAGCGCTCGCCGACGGTCTTGCGTTCGGCGAGGGCGTTGATGTAGGCGGTCTGGGCACGGCCGGGGCTGTACGTGTAGTCCAGGCGGGCTTCGGCGACGATCCCGGTGACGGCGTCGGCGAACACCCCGTCGTGCGGGGCGGCTCCGGCGTCCGCGGCGTCCGCGGCGCCCTCGTGGGGCTCGAAGCAGGCGATGTCGGTGATGGCCCCGATGCGGTCGGCGGCCCACCGCACCCGTACCCGCATGCCGGTGCGCACGGCTGCGGGGCCGGGGGCGTCGAGGGCGTGCAGGATCGCGGTGTCCGCGCCGTCGAGGGTGACGAGGACCCAGGCGAAGGGGGTGGCGAGGGGCTGGTTCGGGCGGGGGGCGGGGTTCCACGCCCAGGTGGTGACGGTGCCGGTGGCGGCGACCTCGACGAGGTCGCGGATCTCCTCGGCGGTGACGGGGTCGTACTCGGTCGGCGGGACCATCACCTTGCCGTCGGAGGTCCGCACGCCGAGCACGACGCCTTCGCGAAGGCCGGTGAGGAAGGCGCTCTGGACGGGCCCGAGGGAACGGGTGAAGGGGAACTCGACGACGAGGGGCGCGCGGAGCACGTCGGGTGGGGAGGCGGCTGTCATGGCGGGCAACTCCGATGCGGTTGGTTCCGGTACGGACGGACGACGAACGCGAACCTCGGCCGGACGGCCGGCCCCGGACCCCGGCCGGCGCCCGAGGGCGGGGGCGAGCACCGGGCCCTCACTCGTGTGAGGCCAGGGACCACCTCCAGCCCCGCCGGCGTTTGAGGCGCGGGGTCCGGGGCGGCGCCCCGGTCCTGAGCCCCGGCGGGGATCGAGGCAGGGTCCGGCTGGGGGCCCGGCGGCGGCCCCGGCCGAGCCGTGAGGGGTCCGGGGCGCCGCCCCGACGGGCCCCGGCGGGGGCCGGGAGACGGGCGCGAACCCGTAGCGGGAGCGAAGCGGCGGGGCCCGGACTACTCGCGGCGGTACACCGCGGGCCGCTTCTCCGCGAAGGCCCGCGCCCCCTCCTTGGCGTCGGTCGTGTCGAAGACCGGCCACCCCCGCAGCAGTTCCGCCGCCAGACCCTCCCGCTCGGTCATCTCGGCGGTCTCGTACACGGAGGCCTTCACCGCCTCCACTGCCAGCGGCCCGCACGCGTTGATCCGCTCGGCGATCTCCAGCGCCGCCGCCAGCGCCGTGCCGTCGGGCACCACCTGCCCGACGAGTCCGATCCGGGCCGCCTCGGCCGCCGCGTACGGGCGCCCCGTGAGCAGCATCTCCAGGGCGTGCGTGCGCGGGATCTGGCGGGGCAGCCGCACCGTGGAGCCGCCGATGGGGAAGAGCCCCCGTTTGACCTCGAAGAGCCCGAAGGTGGCGCTCTCGCCCGCGACCCGGATGTCGGTGCCCTGCAGGATCTCGGTCCCGCCGGCCACGCAGTAGCCCTCCACCGCCGCGATGACCGGCTTGCGCGGCCGGTGGTGGCGGAGCATCGCCTTCCAGTGCAGGTCGGGGTCGGCCCGGAGGCGGTCCCGGTACTGGTCGCCCGCCATGCCCTTACCGGCGAGCGCCTTGAGGTCCATGCCGGCGCAGAAGTCGCCGCCGGCCCCCGTCAGCACCACCGAGCGGATCCCGTCGTCGGCGTCCGCCTCCAGCCAGCCGTCGTACAGCCCCACCAGCAGCGGCAGCGAGAGCGCGTTCTTCGCCTCGGGCCTGTTCATGGTGAGCACCAGCGTGGCGCCGTGCCGTTCCACGGTCAGGTGTTCTGTCCCACCCATTGCCGTCCTCCCGTCTCAAGACCTAGAACAGGTTGCAGTAGGGGCGAGTGCAGTTCAATAGTTTTCTGACACTCAGTCAGTTTTCTTGGACGGCTCCCTTCCCACTTGCGGTGGGCGGCGCTCTAATGGCCGCCGAGCAGACCAGCCATGGGTCCGGCCATGGGAACTGTCAGGGTCAGGAGGAACGGTGGAGTACAACCTTGCCGACCTGTTCGAGTCGGTCGTGGACGTGGTCCCGGACCGCGAGGCCCTCGTGTACGTGGACCACCCGGGGACCGGCTCCGAGCGCCGCCTCACGTACGCGGAGCTGGACGCGGCGGCGAACCGCATCGCGCACCACCTGCTGGACAGCGGGCTGATGGCCGGCGAGCACCTGGGCCTGCACCTCTACAACGGGGTCGAGTACCTGCAGACCGTGCTGGCCTGCCTGAAGGCCAGACTGGTACCGGTGAACGTCAACTACCGCTATGTCGAGGAGGAACTGGTCTACCTCTACAACGACGCCGACCTCGCCGCCCTCGTCTTCGAGGGCGAGTTCACCGCACGCGTCGCGGCCGCGCTGCCGCAGACCCCGGGGCTCCGCCACCTGATCCGGGTGGGCGCGGCCCCCGGGGACGCCCCGGAGCCGCCGATCGCGCCGGTCGCGTACGCGGACGCCGAGGCGTCCGGCTCGCCCGAGCGCGGATTCCCGGCCCGCAGCGCCGACGACCTCTTCATCATCTACACCGGCGGCACGACCGGGATGCCCAAGGGCGTGATGTGGCGGGCGGAGGACCTCTTCTTCGCGGGGCTGTTCGGCGGCGAGCCAACGGGCGAGCCGGTGAAGCGGCCGGAGGAACTGGCCGAGCGGGTGGCCGCGCGCGGCGCCGGGCTCACCTTCTTCCCCGCTCCCCCGCTGATGCACGGCACCTCGACCCTGACCTCGTTCATCGCGTTCAACTACGGCCAGCGGGTGGTCATCCACCGCAAGTACGCGCCGGAGGAGGTGCTCCGGACCATCGAGAAGGAGAAGGTCTCCAGCGTGTCCCTGGTGGGCGACGCGATGCTCAGGCCCCTCATAGACGCCCTGAACGGCCCCCTGAAGGGGACGGACCTGTCCTCGCTGTTCAGCGTCTCCTCGTCCGGCGCGATCATGTCGGAGACGGTGCGCGCGGAGTTCCAGCGGCTGGTCCCGAACGTGATGCTCCTGAACAACTTCGGGTCGTCCGAGTCCGGGTCGAACGGCCGGGCCACGGACGACTCGGGCCCGGAGAAGGGCTTCCGGCTGGAGGTCAACGAGCGTACGCAGGTGGTCGATCCGGTGACCTACGAGCCCGTCCCGGTGGGCGTGCCGGGCCGGCTGGCGCAGCGCGGCCACGTCCCGCTGGGCTACTACAACGACCCGGCGAAGACCGCCGAGACCTTCTTCAGGAAGGGCGCGGAGCGCTGGGTGCTGCTCGGCGACATGGCGACCGTGGACGAGGCGGGCATCGTGACGGTCCTCGGGCGCGGCTCGCAGTGCATCAACACGGGCGGCGAGAAGGTCTACCCGGAAGAGGTCGAACAGGCGCTGAAGTCCCATCCGGACGTGTACGACGCCCTGGTCGCGGGCGTCTCCGATCCGACGTGGGGCAGCCACGTGGCCGCGGTGGTCCAGGTCCGGGCGGGCGCGCCGGTCCCGAGCCTGGACGAGATCCAGAGCCACTGCCGCACGAAGCTGGCCGGGTACAAGATCCCGCGCCAGCTGGTCATCGCCCCCGCCATCCAGCGCTCGCCCAGCGGCAAGGCGGACTACCGGTGGGCGAAGTCGGTGGCGACGGAGGCGGATTCCGCACCGGCGGGGTGACCGCGGCCGCGTCCCGCGGAGCGGACCACAGGACGTGACGCGCCCGGGCCGGCCGGTGGACCGGCCCGCCCGGGCGACGACGGCTCTGACCGCACGCGCTGACGGGGGAGGCCGCGGACGTCTCTAGTGCGTTGTCCACGAACGTTCGCCGGGCTGGGTGACCGGGCGGTTGGTGTTCGGGATGCTGGTTCTGTCAGCCTCACTCTCGATGGCAACATGTTCGCTGTTGAGGGTGGGGTCGTGGATGGCA
>NZ_JAPNLM010000037.1 GCF_026627255.1 Streptomyces antarcticus
GCGGACGGGTCTTGGAGCCAGGGCCCGGGGGGCGGGTCTCGGGGCCGGGGCCAGGGGGTCGGGCCTCGGGGCCGGGGCCCGGGGGCGGCGGACGGCGGTCGGGTCTCGGGGGGCGGATCCCGGGGGCGGCGGACGGCGGTCGGGTCTCGGGGGGCGGATCCCGGGGGCGGCGGACGGCGGTCGGGTCTCGGGGGGCGGATCCCGGGGCCGACGGACGGCGGTCGGGTCTCGGGGGGCGGATCCCGGGGCCGACGGACGGGGGACGGTGGTCGGCGGTCAGCTGCCGGCGGTCAGCTGCCGGCCGGCAGGCGGCAGGGGTCGGCGGGCGGCCGTCAGCGGCCGGCCGGGGCCGGGGGCCGGTCGGCGTGCAGGCGGGTCGCCACCCAGGCGCCCACCAGCGCGACGCACGCCATCGGCAGGAAGACCACGACGAAGGCCCCCGGGTGCGTGGCGCCCGCGTCGGCGGCGTCCGCCACGGCGTGCGCGGCCCCGACGGAGCCCCCGCCCAGCGCGGCGAACGCGGCGCCGCCCCCGGCCAGCAGGACCACGTTCGCCAGCGCGTCGGAGATCTGCAGCGCGGCGGAGTTGGACCCGGCCTCCTCCGGCGCCGACAGCTTCAGCAGCAGCACGCTCGTCGAGCCGATCACCAGGCCCATGCCGAGGCAGCCCACCGCCCAGGCCAGCGCCAGCGTCCACACCGGCACGGACTCGATCAGCACCGCGGGGGCGGCCGCGATGGCCACCGCCACCATGATCATCCCGCCGACCATCAGCCGTTCCCGGTACGGCGCCATCCGCCCCTTGGACTGCATCCACGACCCGGCCGCCCAGGTCACCCCGCCCAGCGCGAGCGAGAACCCGGCCATCGTCGGGCTCAGCCCCCGCTGGGTGACCAGCATCAGCGGTACGAAGCTCTCCGCCGCGATGAACGACCCCGCCGCCACCCCCCGCAGCAGCACCACCGACGGCAGCCCGCGCCGCGCCCGGTACGTCCCGCGCGGCAGCAGCCCCAGCACCGCGGGCACCATCAGGGCCGCGCCGGCGGCGGCCGGCAGCAGCGACAGCCACCGCAGGTCCTGGGCGGCGTACTGGAGCAGGCCCGCGCCCGCCGAGATGCCGAGGGCCAGCCGGATCCGGCGCCGGTCGAAGGCGGCGGGCCCTGCGGCGGTGTCGACGGGGCCGGAGGCCGTCCGGCGGATCGCGGGCAGCGCGACGGCCAGCGGAACGACCACGAGGGCCGGTATCCCGAGGAAGACCCACCGCCACCCGAGGTGCTCGGTCACCGTCCCGGAGGCCAGCGGGCCCACGATGGACGGCACCACCCAGCTCGCGGCGAAGGCCGCCATGATCGCGGGGCGCAGCCGCTCCTCGTACGCCCGGCTGACGACGACGTAGAGCGCGACGATGACGAGCCCCCCGCCGAAGCCCTGCACGGCCCGCCCGAGCACGAACACCCACATGGAGCCGGCCGTCCCGGAGAACACCAGCCCGGCGGCGAAGGCCCCGATGCCGACGGTGAGCGGCCGCAGCGGCCCCTGCCGGTCGGCCCACTGGCCGGACAGGACCATGCCGAAGAGGCTGGTGGTGAAGTAGGCGGAGAAGGCGAAGGCGTAGAGCGCAATCCCGTCGAGCTCGCGGGCTGCGACGGGCATGGCCGTGCCGACGGCGGTCGCCTCGAAGGCGATCAGGAAGACGACGGAGATGATCCCGATGCTGAGCGTCCGGTACGCGGGCCCCAGAATGCCGCCCGCCGGCGGGGTCGGAGCCGGGGCGGCAATCTGGGGCACACGGGGTTCAAGGGCGCTCATCGCCCCAGAGTAAGGGGCGTGGACAGCTTTCAGCCCTGTCAATTGGGCGGATCCCCCCTCAGCCCCCAGCCCTAGGACCGAGCTGCCACCCAACCCGCCCGGCGCCCACGCCGTCAGCCGGCGGGCAGCGCCGCCGCCTGCTCGGGCAGCCCGCCGCCGTCCCGGCAGCCCAGCTCCCTGGCCAGGGCGCGGGCGGCGGAGTGCGCGATGAGGAGGTAGTCGTTCCCGAGCTCGGCCTTCCGGGAGACCCGTTCCCACTGGTCCTCGAAGGTGGTGGTGACCCTGCGGCTCCCGTCGCCCCAGACCCGGGGACTCTCGCAGTCGAAGGCGATCGCCCGGGCGTTCTCCCTGTTCGTCACCCGGACGCCCTTGCCGAGTTCGCCGTCGGGCCCGGGCCTGAGCCGGATCTCCCCGACCCGGCCGCCCGCTCCGACCTGCCCGGTCGCCAGACACACCGGTACGGGAGCCAGGTCCTCCACGGCCTGTGCCATGGCCGCGGCGCTGACGGCCTGGTCGTCGTCCGGAATCAGGTACGAGGACTGCAGCACCCGCTCCATCGCCTCCCCGGCCGCCGCGTCGAGCAGCCCGGGACAGCCGTCCCCCGTAGCCACGATGGCCTGCTTCGCCGGGCGCCTGGGAGCCTCGGTGTCCGCACCGCACCCCGCGGTCAGGACCGCTCCCGCCACCAGCGCGCAAGCCCGCGCCACCCGCTTCCCCGACCACCCCACGCCTCGGCCCTCCGGCGCCCGGGGCGCGGTCGCGGTCACGTACCGCACTGCGTCTGCTGCTTCGCCACGTCCATGAGCTTCGTCATGAGGCCGGTGAAGTGCGGGCGCGAGGTACCCCGCTTCATGTGCTCCACGGAGCCGCTGATCATCAGTTCGAGCCCGAAAGAGTCCTGCGCGCCCTGGCAGGTGAAGGTGACGAATGCCCCGGTGTCCCACACGTAGCCCCTGTCGCCCAGGGGCAACGGGTCCGGGGCGGGCTGGCCCGGGTCGGGCTGGAAGAAGAAGCTCTCCCCGAGAGGCTGTCGCCGGATCGCGACGCTCACCCGGTGTTCGCCGTCGACGACGACCTCGCACGACGCCTCGCGCCGCGTCGCGGTCAGCCGTGCGTCGATCGGCGACATCTCCTTGACGGTCTTCCCGGGCCCCATCAGCGGCTCCAGGTCCGACCGGGTGAACGCGCCGAAGCACGTGCGTTCGGGCAGGTACGAGGAAGCCGCCGGCTCCTCCCCCGAGCAGCCCGCCAGTACCGTGGCCGCGACCAGCACGGCCCCGGCCGCGCGAAGGACCCGGGCGCACCCCATCACTTGCCTCCGTTCGACGTGGCGATTTGACCACGGCCGACCGCGTGGCCGTTCGCCGTCTCGGACGAGGCCACACCGGCCAGGGCGTCGATGCTCCGCTGGTTCATACCGGTTCCCTCAGCGGCCTTGCGCACCGACTCGGCCGCGGAAACACCTGCCTGCTTCTGCGCGTTCGTGTAGTCGATCACGGCCTTGTCATCGGCTTCGTCGTTCTCCTTCGCCTGGTCCTTCTTGGCTCCCTCGACCACGCTCTCCGTGATGTCCTCCTGGAGCCATTCCAGGACGTCCCCGGCCAACGGAACCAGTTCGAGGTATTTTCCACCCGCGGCACTGATCCCGCGGTTGATCCACTTCGCGTTTTCCTCGACGCCCTTGACGTATTCCTCCGCCTTGTGGCCGTTCTCCGCGAACGAACCCTCGGCCCTCGCCTCCGACAGGATGCCCGCGATCTGGCCGCCGGGGTGCACCACGGTCTTGATCGCCGCGTCCAGTTGCTCGTACTCGTTGCGGTGCTCGAAGACGTCGTTGATGAGCATCGTCGTGTAGGTCCGCTGGGAGGTGGTGATGGCGCCGTAGGCGTCCGGGTCCTGGGCGACCGCGCTGATGAAGTCCGCCATGGTCTTCTTGTCGAACACGGCCCGTTCTCCGTTGGCCTTTATCATGTGGCTCGCGTCGTCGGCCGATGCCTGGATGTCCGGCGCGTACTCCGCCGCCATCTGGCCGAAGTGACCGGAGAGTCCCTTCAGCGGCCCGTCGGGCTCGCCCGGCTTCGCCGCCACGAGTTCCGGCTTGTCGCCGACCTTCTCGACGACCCGTTCCATGACGGATGCCATCTCCTTGGTGTGCGCCACGGGAGGGGAGTCCTCGTCTCCGGGGCCGCGGTGGGAGACGGCGGCCATGAGCGCGTCGCCGACGGCCTGCTGGGCCGGGTGCAGGTCCCCGGTCCTGGTGATGTCGAAGCTGTCCATGTGGGGCTTCTTGTCGAGCACGTAGTCGACCATGCCCTGATCCTCGCCGTGCTTCCCGCCGACCGCCTTGTCGTCCTTGGTGACGATGCCGTCGTGGTTGCTGTCCTCGCGGACCGGCTCGTTGAAGAAGGCCGTCGCCGCGTCCGGGTTGTTGACGAGGGCCTCCATGAGCCCCGTCAGCGGGTAGAAGCCGCGGTCGCCGCCCTCGCCCTGATTGAGCGCCATGTCCATGCTCATGGGGGTGGTGTACTCCCACGCCTGCGGGTTCTTGCGGTCCATGGCGATCATGTCCCGCCCGACCGAGGTCAGGAACTCCGTGTCGTACTTCCCCTCGCGCAGCAGCGCGCCGAGCGCCTGGTAGCCGTAGATCTTCGTCACTCCGCCGGTGACGTCCATCTCCTTGCGGCCGGCCTTCATCAGTCCGGTCGTCCAGGCGGCGTCGAGGTGGTGGGGGATGTCCTTGTGCGTGGCCAGGCCGAGCAGGGCGCCCATGTCGCTCTGGATGTTCGCCACCATCAGCGCGCGGTCCCGGCCGATCGGGCCGAGGCCCGTCGCGTCGAGCGACATCTTCGAGTACATCTCCAAGGTGCCCTCGGGACCGATGGTCCGGTAGAAGCCCGTCGCGAACTCCGGGTCCTCCCGGTTGTCGTCGAGCAGGTCCTCCAGTTCGCGCAGCGCCTCGACGTTGCGGGCCGTGCCGCCCTCGCCGGTGACCTTCTTCATCAGGTCTGCGGCCCGCGCCGCCTGCTCGGCGTCCAGGGTGGTGAACGCGGGTCCGCTGAAGTCGTGCTGGTCCCCCGCGTTCGCCCGCAGGACGCGGCAGAGCGAGTCGTCGGCGTCCGCCGCGTCCTCGACCGCCCGGTTGATGCGGGCCTGCCAGGCGTCGCGGTTCGTGCGCAGCGACTGCTGGTAGTCGGGGTCGTGCCGCGCGGCGTTCCGCTCTCCCTCGGTGGCGAGCGGCAGGGCCGTCACGCGGCCGGTCGCGTCCACCTGGAAGCCGGCCGCCGGAGCCTCCGCGACGAGCCTCTTCAGCTGGTCCTGCGCGGCTTTGAAGGTGGCATGGGCGTCGGCTAGGACGCCGTGCATGCCCGTGGCCTCCTTGGCCGCGTCCTCGAACTCCTTGGCCGTCTTGGTGACGAACTCCCGCGCCACACCGGCGGTGACCCCGCTCCACTGGGCTTTGTCGGCCTTCGCCTTCAGGCCGTTGCGTGCCCCTTCGGCCATCTCATGCAGCTTGCCCGCCATGGCCTTCCAGTCGGTCACGGCGGCCTGAAGCTGCGCCAGCGGCGCGTTCATCACGTTCTCGTACGTCAGCACGGGGGCGCCTACTTGAGGTAGCTGTCGAGGGCGGACGTGGTGAAGTCGGCGCGGAGCTGCTGCTCGTCCTTGGCGTGCGAGGAGAGCGAGTAGTTCAGGCCGTTGGAGATGTTCGCGCAGGCGGCCACGAGGGTCTTGACCTGGCTCTCCCAGGTGGTCTGCGCCTTGGACAGGGCCGCCCCGCTCGCGAAGTTCTCCTTCGTGAGCGCACCCGCGGCCTCGGTGGTGGCGGTGGCCGCGTGCTTTCCGTCGGTCTGCAGGCGCGCGTGCAGCTTGTAGGCCTCGGAGCCGATGGCGCCGATGTGGTCCTGGTTGAGTTCAAGGTCCCCGCCGCCACCACCACCGCCGGGCTCGGGGGCCACCTGGTTGAGCCGCATGGCGACCTGGGCGGTGGCCGTGGCGCGCGCCGCCGACCATTCCTCGTCGAACGACATCCCGTGAACTCCCTCTGAAGGTGCGGTCCGGTCAGCGGTTACTGCGGCGTACGACCACGGCTGTGACGGCGCCGCCGATCAGCAGGCAGGCACCCAGCCCGATGCCGAGCCAGGGCAGAAGGCTGCCATCTTTCTCCGCCGCCTCGGCGCGGGGCGCCGGCGACTCCGCCGCCTTGCCGTCCGGGGAGGCCCCGGGCGCCGGCGACTTGGCCGCCGCGTCGGCGGCGGCGAGGTCGGGCAACGGGAACACGTCGGCGGGACCGGGGTCGCCCGGCGTGGGCAGCGCGATGCGGGGCCGGACGACGCCGTAGCCGACGTAGTCGTTGCGCTCGGCACCGTCGGTGGGCTTGCCAGCGGTGTTCAACAGGACGCGGAGCACCTGGTTGTTGGTCCAGTCCGGATGCGCGGCCCAGAGCAGGGCGGCGGAGGCGGAGGCGAGGGCCGAGGCGTCACTGGTGCCGTGATTCTTACAGACCCCTGACTTACTCGTGCAAGCCGTGACAATGTCGATTCCCGGGGCTGAAAGGTCCACCTGCGGACCGTGCTGCGACTCGGCCGTCGCCTTCCCGTCCGCACTGACCGCACCGACCCCGACCACTCCGGGGGTCGCGGCGGGGTAGAGCGTCGCATTGGTGGTGTCGCCACTATTGCCGACGCCAGCAAAGATCAGCTTCCCCTTGGACAGTGCGTACTTCACGGCAGCCGCCCGTTCGCGATCTTCCTCGGGCTTGGCACCCATCGCCATGGAAATATTGATAATCTTGGCGTCGCTATCTGCCGCGTACCGAATGCCCGCGACGATGTAGGGGGTCGTCGCTCCCTCCATAATGTCAGGTACGCGGATCGGAAGAACCTTGACGCCAGGCGCGAGCCCGTAAGCGCCATCGCCCGTCGGGTGCTTTCCCGTACCGGCGATGATTGCAGCCATGGTGGTGCCGTGACCGTGGTAGTCATTGCCTTTGTCCCCTGGGGCGTCACCGACAGGAAAAACAGCGCCGGGGAGAACTTGCCCTTCGAGTTCAGGAATGCGATTGACGCCGGTATCGATCACCGCGACGGTGACCCCTTTGCCCGTGCTGATCTTCCACAAGTCATCGGCCTTCATAGCCTCGAGATGCCACTGCTGTGAACGAATCGTGTCCGCGTAAGCCGGGGTCGCCGCGACCCCGGCCAGCAGAAGACCCACGAGGGCCGAGGTCGCCTTGCGCATGCGCATCCCGTACAACGTCCGATCCACTCAGTCGATCACCGGCGGGACAACACGACGGTTGCCCTGCCAGGTCTCTTCGTCCTCAGCCAGGTAGTCGGGGCGTTCGCCCGCCTGGTCTTCGCCTCGCCTGCCCGCAGTCCGCGCACCGGCACCCGCATGGCCCACAACGCCCGAACCCGTGCCGCCATTGGCGTTCCGTACGAGGCCTGAACCGCCCGGTGTGAACGGTTGCCCGCCCGTTGTCGGACGCCCGGCCGCACCCGCCTGACGTCCTCCGACGACGCCACCCTGTTCCATGGCCAGTCGGCGACCCGCCGCGGAGCCTGCTGCGGCGCCGTGGCCGCCGCCGAGCCCTCCGCCCATGCCGCCACCCATTCCGCCCATGCCACGGCCTGCCTGCGCCCCTTCGGCGCCGATGACCGTGCCGCGGGGGATGCCCGCGCCGGGACCGCCGGACGCCACCGGCCGGCCGCCGACGATCCCGCTGTCACGCGGACGCATCCCGGGGAAGCCACCGACGCCGCCAACCCTGCCGCCGACACCGCCGGGTCCGCTCACGCCGGGCAGGCTGACCCCGCCGAAGCCGCCGGGTCCGATACCGCCGCCACCGCGCGCCTTCACACCGCCGACCGACGGCAGAGTAAGCGGCGGAATCATCCCAATAGGGTGGATACCGCCACCGCCCGGTCCGCCGGGCAGCGGTCCGCCGGGGGTGCCCGCAGTGGCCGAGGGCAGCGTAGTCGGCGGAAGGGTCGCGACGTGGTCCAGGTTCACGTTGACGTGACGGTCCGGTGACTGCACTACCGCATCAGGGCCCGTCGTGGGCTGCAGAACACTGTTCGGCTGTGTGTGGTGGCCAGGAGTACCGCCCAGATCACCGACGGCCGCTATCCCATCGCGCCTCTGCGGCCGAGAAGAAGCATCGGCCGTACCCGCGCGGCCAGGTCCTGCGCCCGCCGCGTCACCGTCTCGCGCCAAATCACCTATCCCGTCGACGCCTTTCGGCACGAGCACATCCGGCGGAGGCGGGAAGGTAGGAGCCACCGCTTTGTTCATCTCCGTCGACGACAGCTCATACGCCTCGGCCAGCTTCTTCATCAGCTGCACGGCCTCGGTGTGGTCCGAGTTCAGCTTCGACTGTGCCTGCGGGCCGATCGTCCGCGAGTCCGGGTCGTTGCGGAACTTGCGGGCCGCCTCCAGGTTCGCCGCCGCGTCCGTGTCGTAGGCCGGCATGGACTGCGCCTCGTACATCTTCTGGACGGCTTGCGTCATCCAGTGCGAGCCGTGGGCGCTGTAATCGCTCAACCGCAGCGTCGCGTTGTGCGCACGGCGGACCCACTCTTGGAAGGCGACGGCTCCTTCGCCCTCCCAGCCGGTCACCTGGTGCTTCCTGAGCTTCTCCGCGATCTGGGCGATGTCCGCGGCAGCCTTCTTGAGCTGCTCGGCCCGCGCCTTGACCCTGTTCGGGTCCAGCGCGTCACTCATCGCCTTGAGCTGCTGGTGCGTGAACGCCTCGAAATCCGTCGCCATCAGATGTCGCCTCCCGGCGCGTTGCCGTCGTGGGCCGGAGCCGGGGTGCCCGCGTTCTTGAGCTGTTCCTCCGGGTCACGGGACCGCACGTAGTGCTGCTGCGCCTCCCTGGCCAGGGCCGCCATGCGCTGCTTCGTCTCCAGGTCCACGCCCTCGTACCCCTTGCCCGCCGACAGCACCGCGATCCCCAGGCCCTCGATCTGCCCCGCCAGGCCCTTCGAGAGCTTCTCCAGCTCCGTGGTGACCGTGTTGTACGACGCGTAGATGGCGGTGGCCTCAGCGAAGCCCTGGCCCAGGGCGGCCTGGGTCAGGGTGCCGTTCGCCAGTCTCTTGTGGTCCGCCTCCGACCCGCCCAGCTCCTCCAGCAGGGCATCCACCATGCCCTTGTACTCCTTCAGCGAGTCCTGCTGGACCGCCAGGGCCGCCGCCTGCGCCCTGATCGCGTCCGCGATACCCGCCGTAGGGCCCAACCCGAACAGGCCCGCCCCGTTGTCCTCTGCCACGATGGCCTCCCCGACTCCCCGTCATCCCCGTGGGTACGGCGTCCCCGCCGCACCCCGTCCCCGTTCGCACCCGCTCGCGCGCGAACGCGAGCAGGCTCACTGATCACTCTAGCGACCGGCGCCGACAGCCCCAACCCTGGGGTTGCACGTGCAATGCGGCTCACACCATCAGGAGTTGGATACGGCCACCGCCGCCGAAGGCCTGATCGGAAGCCTGTTCACCGGCCGCCCCGTCGCCGCCCGTACCGCCGACGCCACCGCCGCCGGCGTCGTCACCACGGGCGCCGCGCTCGCCGCCTTCGCGCCGAACGGGGCCACCACGTCCCGCTCCTCCACCAGCTTGACGATGCGCACCGCCGGGGCGTCCAGGGAAGTCGGCAGGGCGTAGCCCGTCAGGTCCGGGTGGCGGACGAGGCCCCCGACCGTGCGGAGGTTCTCCGTCAGGGCCGCGCCGACGCCCTGCGTGACGCCGGCCTCGATACGGGCCCGCAGCTGGCGGGGGTTCAGGACGCGGCCCACGTCCTGGGCGACGGCCAGCTCGACCACCCGTACCGACCCCAGCTCGATGTCGACATCCACCACCGCGCGGATCGCGCAGAAGGCCAGGCCGACGAACGCGTCGCCCTGACCGTCACCGTCCAGCGGCTCCGTCGGGTGGGGGCGGCACTGGGCCGTGGCCCACAGTTCCTTGCCCTCCATCGCCTCCAGGACCGACACCGAGAACGCGCCGTCGTACGACGTGATCCGGCCGTCCGTGATCTGCAGGAGCTCGGTGGACATGCCCAGCTTGTGCGCCATCGGCTGGAGGAGCTGCGTGCGGACCATCTTCGCCGCCCGCTCCACCGCGCCGCCCGACACCCACGTGTGGCGGCCGTGCGCCGCCGGTCCCGCCGGGGGCTGGTCGGTGTCGACCGGGGCCATCGCGACCTCGTCGACGCCCAGCACCTCCTGGACGATCTGGCGGGCGAGCGTCGCGAAGCCCTGGCCGGTGTCGACCGCCGCGCAGATGACCGTGGCGACGCCGTTGACGACCTTCACCGTGGCCGTGGACACCTCGTCCGCGCCCTCCGCGCCGAGCATGTGCACCATGCCGACCCCGTACCCGACCCCGCGCCGCACCGCGCCCGGCTCGCCCGCGCCCTCCGGGCCGCCGGGCAGCAGCCACTCGTCCTCCGAGGTGTCCTTCGGGAGGGCCGGCAGCTCGACGTCCCGTACCGCGCGCAGGAGTTCGGCGACCGGCGCGGGGCAGGTGACCGTCTGGCCGGTGGGCAGGAGGTCGCCGGTGGCCAGCACGTTGCGCATGCGCAGTTCGGCGCCGTCGATGCCGAGGGCCACGGCCAGCTTGTCCATCTGGCCCTCGTACGCGGCGCACACCTGCATGGCGCCCTCGCCGCGGACGTGGCCCGACGGCGGGTTGTTGGTGCGTACGACCCAGCCTTCGACGAAGGCGTGCGGGACGACGTACGGGCCGCAGGCGAACGCGACCGCCGCCGCCAGGGACTCCGAGGAGGAGTCGGCGTACGCGCCCGCGTCCATCAGGATCTGGGCCTCGACCTTGACCAGGCGGCCCTCGGCGTCCGCGTGGTGGCGGTAGCGCAGCAAAGTGGGGTGGCGGTGCGTGTGGCCGAGGAAGGACTCCTCGCGGGTCGCGGCCAGCTTGACCGGGCAGCCCGTACGCAGGGCCAGCAGGCCCAGCGGCAGCTGGAAGGCGGCGTCCTCGCGGTCCGCGGTCGCGCCGGGGACCCCGGTGACCACGACGCGGACCCGGTCCGGCTCCAGCCCGAAGCAGGCGGCGGCCAGGTCGCGGTCGGTGTGCGGGTCGGTGGATGCGGTGTACAGCTCCACGCCGCCGTCGGGGCGCGGTACGGCCAGCCCGGCCTCGGCGCCGATGGGCGCGGGGTCCTGGCGGCCGATCCGGTAGAGGCCCTCGACGACGACCTCGCCGGTGGCGTCCGGATCGCCGTAGCGGAGCGGGATGTGCCGGATCAGGTTGCCGTCGGGGTGCAGGGCGGGGGCGCCGAAGGACTGCTCGGGGTCGGTGACGGCGTCGAGGAGCTCGTACTCGACGGCGATGGCGGCCGCGGCGAGCCGGGCGGTGTCGGGGTGGTCGGCGGCGACGGCGGCGATGGCCTCGCCGTGGTGGCGCACGAGGTCGTGCGCGAACACCGGGCGGTCGGCGACGCGCCGGCCGTGCGTGGTGGCGCCGGGGACGTCCGCGTGGGTGACGACGGCGCGCACGCCGGGCATCTCGGCGGCGGCCGAGGTGTCGATGGACACGATGCGGGCGTGGGCGTGCGGGGAGCGCAGTACGGCGGCCCACAGGAGGCCCTCGGCCCACAGGTCGGCGGCGTAGGGGAAGGTCCCCTCGGCCTTGGCCCGGGTGTCGGCGGCGGGCACGGAGGCTCCGATGCCGCGCGGCGCCTGGTCCGGCGCCGCCTCGGCGGGGGCGCCGGGCGCCTTGGCCGCGACCGAGTTGTTGACCGCTGCCGTCGCCGTCGCCGCGTCCTGCCCGCTCACTCCGTGCCCCCGCTCACTCCGTGCCTCCGTGGTGGATGCCGCCCTCGCCGGGCGGCGCCTGGTGCGGAATACGCGGCTCCGTCCCGGTCTGCGCACCCGTCCCGCCCCGCACACCGGACCCGGCCTGCACACCAGACCCGGCCGCACCCGCCGCACCCGCCGACGGCTCGGCAGCGGCCGCCTCGCGCCCCGCGACGACCTCGCGGACGGCGTCGACGACGCCCGCGTAGCCGGAGCAGCGGCAGAGGTTGCCGCACAGCGCCTGGCGGGTCTCCAGCTCGTTGGGGGCGTGGTTGCCCTCCAGCAGGTCGTGGATGGTCATCGCCATGCCCGGCACGCAGAATCCGCACTGCACCGCACCCGACCTGCACAACGCCTGTTGCACGTCCGACAGTTCCCCGTCCGTCGCGAGCCCCTCGACGGTACGGACCTCGCTGCCGGCGGCCGTCGCGGCCGGCACCAGGCAGGAGGCGACGAGCCGGCCGTCGACCTGCACGGCGCAGGCGCCGCACTCGCCCTGCGAGCAGCCGTCCTTGGCGCCGGCGAGGCCGAGGCGCTCGCGCAGCACGTACAGGAGGGACTCGCCGATCCAGGCGCCGGTGACGGGCCGGTCGGCGCCGTTGACGCGCAGGACGTAGGAGGCCGCCGGATGCTCGTGATGGGCGACGGCGGCGGTACCCGTCTCATCTTCGTACGCCGGCCCCTCCGCCGGGAGCTCCCCGGCAGTGCCCTCGCCCCGCAGTGTCACGGCACGGTCGGCGGTGTCCGCGTCCGGCACGTGCGCGGCCCTGGTGTCCGCGGGGGCGGGGCCCGTTCCGGCGAAGCCGCGGCCGTCGGTGTCGGCGCGCTCCCCCGCGGGACCGCCGTCCTCGGCGCCGGCGGAACCGTACCCGGCATCCGGGGCCGGGCCGTAGCCCACACCCGCGTCGGGGTCGGGGTCTGGGTCGGACTCCGCCGCCGCCTCTGGGGCGGCTCCGGCCGGCAGTCCGGCACCGGGCTCGGGACCCGGCTCCGCATCCGTCCCGGAAACCGGCTCGGGAGCCGGCTCGGAAGTGTGCGCTTGCCCCGGCGCGTGCCGCTGCTCCGGCGCGTGGCCGAAGGCGGCGAAGCCGTGCCCGTCGGTGTCCGCGTACCGGGCGGGCCGCGGCGACCCGTCGGCCGGCGCGGCGGGTTCGGGCTCCGGCTCGGTCCGTACGCCGCCGAAGAGGTCCAGCCCGCCCGGGGCCGGCCGCTCCCCCGCGTCCGGCGTCGCCGCCGGGCCGTGGGCGGCGTCGATGTCGTGCGGGGCCGGGTGCGCCGGCTCCCCCTCGGACAGCGGCTCCCCCTCGGACAGCGGCTCGCCCTCGGGCAGCGGGGTACCCACGCCGGGGCCGCCCAGCACGCGCGGTCCGCGCCGCGAAGCGCCCACGCCGGGACCCCCGGGAACCCGCCCGGCCTCGGCGGCCGCCACGGCGGCGTCGGTGCCCGGCAGTACGCCGGAACCGGGCTCGCCCGACGGCTGCCGCGCGGCGTAACCGCGGGCGTCTTCGAAGTCGGGGTGGTTCGCCCACGGGGCGGGGGCGCCGCCCGGGAGCGTCGCCGGGGCCTGGCTCCAGTCGGCGTCCAGCCCGCCCTGCCTGAAGTCACCGGACCGACCCGTGACGTCACCCAGGTCGTACTGGCCGGACACCTCACTCAGGTCGTACTGCCCGGACGCCTGGCCCAGGTCGTACTGACCGGAAGACGCCTGGCCCACGTCGTACTGACCGGACACATCGCCCCGGTCGTACTGACCGGACACATCGCCCAGTTCATACTGACCGGACACGCCGCTCAGGTCGTACTGGCCGGACACCTCGCTCAGGTCGTACTGGCCGGACACCTCGCCTTGTTCAGACAGTCCGGGCATGGCCCACTGCCCGGTGGCCGAGTCCGCGACGGCGCCCGCGGCCTGCGCGTCGTGCGCCGCCTCCGGGAAACCCCACTCCGCGGTCTCCCTCTGCCCCTGCACCTGGCCCTGGCCGTAGGCCTGAGCCTGGCCGTGCCCTTCCCCCTGCCCCTCCCGCTGCCCGTCCCGCTGCCCCGGCTCCGCAGGGGCGAACGCCGCCGCCACCGAAGCCGGCAGCGGGATCGACGCCGGAATGGGCCCGCCGACCGGGGCCGGCCCCTGGCCGACCACCCTGCCGGAGGCGGTGCCGGGCGTCGGGCCGGCGGGTGCCGAGCCGGCGGCTTCCGGCCACTGCACCGGGATCGTCCAGGTGCCGGTGGCGGCCGGATCCGTGGTGGCCGAGCCGAGCGGCACGATCATCGGCGGCGGCACGTAGCCGTGCCCGGGCGCGGCCAGGGGCTCCCCGGTGCCGAGCGCGTCCAGCATGTCCTGCGGCAGCTTCACGAAGGCCGTCGCGTCGGAGTCGTACTCGCCGCCGTGCGGCACCGGCTCCCAGCCCCATTCGGGACTCGCGGAACCCGCGTTGCCCGGGTCCCCAGTCGCTCCGCTCACGTTCCCGTTCCCGTTCCCACTCATGAGGTCAGCGCCCTCCCCAGGGCCCTCCGTGCCAGTACGGCCACCGTCCGCCGCAGGTGCAGCACTCCGGGAGCCACCGGCTCCCCCTGGTCGGGCACGCAGGCCGCCGCGACGTACTCGCCGAAGGCCTCCAGCGCCTCGGGGGCCAGGCTCCGCTCCCCGTCCCAGTCGATCAGCGAGGCCACCCACTGCTCGGCCTCCAGCGGCCGCAGCGGCATCGGGGCGACCGCGCCGATCGCGCAGCGCACGCCCCGGCGCGCGGGGTCCAGTACGAGGCCCACGGACGCCACCGCGCGCCCGGGCCCGGTCCGGCCCGTGGCCTTCAGGAACACCTGGGGCGCGTGCAGCAGCGGCACCCGGACGAAGCCGATGAGTTCCCCGGGCCGGAGCATCTCGCGCCCGGCGAGCAGGTGCGACACGGGGATCTCGCGCGATCCGCCCGGGCCGACGATGACGAGCACGGCTTCCAGCGCGGCCAGCACGGGCAGGGCGTCGCCGGTCGGCGCGGCGGTGGCGATGTTCCCGCCGAGGGTGCCGGCGTTGCGGATCTGCGGGGGCCCGGCGGCGCGTGCGGCGGCCGCGAGCGCGGGGATCAGGGCGGCGAAGTCCGGCCGCCCCATCCGGGCGTGGGTGAGGCCCGCGCCGAGCAGGGCGTGGCCGTCCTGGTACTGCCAGCCGCGGATCTCGTTGATCCGGCCCAGCCCCACCAGCGCGGCGGGCCGCAGCTGCCCGGCGTTGACGGCGGCCATGAGGTCGGTGCCCCCGGCGACGGGGACGGCGGCGGGCATGGCCGTGAGTGCCGCGACGGCTTCGTCGAGCGAGGCCGGCAGCGTCACGGACTGCGCCGCCTGCGACCCCTGGGACCCGTGAGGCCCCTGAGGTGAATGCGGTGCGTGCGGTGCGTGCGGTGCGTGCGGTGCGTGCGTGGTCAACCCGGCTGCCCCTTCCCGATGTCCCGGTCCCGGCGCTCACGCCTGTCCGCCGTACGGTACGTCCTCACCGCCGGGACGTGGCAACTCTGGCACATCTTCCGGGCCGCCCGGCGCGAGGGTGGGCCGGGCGGCGTCCGCCCCCGGCCGCCCCGGCCCATCGCCCGTTTTTCCCCGTATCCACCGAAATCGAGGAAGAGTTCCGGTTCGAAGAGTTCCCGCGGTGTTCGGGTTCCCGCCGTCACACGTTCGGAGGTTCACCCTCGATCGGACGTCCGAGCACACCGGGCCGGCGCTGCCACGCCAGCGGTCCGCCCGGCGGCCGGTAGCCGACACCGAGCGAGTCCAGCCGACGGTAGTGGGTGGCCATCCGCTCCTCGAAACCGGCGAAGTCCCGCTCCTCCGGGGCCGGCTGCCACGACCACACCACTTCGGCGAAGGCGGCGAGCCTGGGGAACACCTGGTAGTCGACGCGCCCTTGATGTTCCATCACCTCGGTCCACACGTTGGCCTGGGCTCCCAGGACGTGCGCGGCCGCCTCCGGCGACAGCTTGGGCGGCACCGGCTCGAAGCGGTACACGTCCTCCAGCGACCGCACATACCCGATGGGCACCGGCTCGTCGGGCCCGCCCGCCTGACGGTGGTCCAGGTACACCTGCTGCTCGGGGCACATCACCACGTCGTGCCCCGCCTCGGCAGCGGCGATGCCGCCCGCGTAGCCGCGCCAGGAGGAGACGGCCGCGCCCGGCGCCAGCCCGCCCTCCAGGATCTCGTCCCAGCCGATGAGCCGCCGGCCGCGCTCCGCGAGCCAGCCGTCGAAGTGGCGGATGAACCAGGACTGCAGGCCGTCCTCCCCGTCCGCCCCCAGCTCCGCGATCCGCGCCTGGGCGGTGGCGGAGGCCCGCCACTGCTCCTTGGGGCACTCGTCCCCGCCCACGTGTACGAAGGGCGAGACCTCCGCCGGGAACAGTTCCAGCAGCTCCTCGAAGACCCCCTCGTAGAACCGGAGCACGGCTTCGGTCGGCGCGAGCACGTTCGCGGTGATCCCCCAGTCGTCCCACACCTCCAGCGCGGCCGTGTCGACGACGTCGGTGTTGCCCAGTTCCGGGTAGGCGGCGATGGCGGCCTGCGAGTGCCCCGGCACGTCGATCTCGGGAACCACCCGGACGTGCCGCTCCGCCGCGTACGCGACGATCTCGCGGATGTCGTCCTGGGTGTAGAAGCCGCCGTGCGGCGTCTCGTTCCACAGCGGCGAGGCCCGGTGTCCCCACCGGCTGCGCGCCCGCCACGCGCCGACCCCGGTGAGGCGCGGGTGGCGCTTGATCTCGACGCGCCAGCCCTGGTCGTCCGTCAGGTGCAGGTGCAGCACGTTGAGCTTGTGCGCGGCGAGCAGGTCGATGTACCGCAGTACGCCGTCCTTGGGCATGAAGTGCCGCGCGACGTCGAGCATCATCCCCCGCCACCCGAACCGGGGGCCGTCGACGACGGCGGCGTACGGCACGCTCCAGGTCCGGCCGGGCAGCGGCGCCCTGCGGTACGCGTCGGGCCCGAGGAGCTGACGCAGCGTCTGCGCGGCCCAGAACAGCCCGGCCCCGCTCGCGCCCGTCAGCTCCGCGCCGTCCGCGCCGATGTCGATCCGGTACGCCTCCGGGCCGGACCCGCCGGCGCGTACGGGGTCGATGCGCAGCCGCAGCTCCCCGGGTTCCCCGGGTGCGGCGTCCGGGAGGCTCCAGCCGGTGGCCGCGCCGAGTTCGCGGCGCAGCCAGCGCGCGGTGTCCTCGGTGCCCGGGCCGGCGTCGAGGGCCGGGTCGGCCCCGAAGGCGTGGTGGTGTCCGTCCTCGTGGGGAACGGCGATCCGGGGTGCGGGGATCAGGTCCATGCGTCAGCCCTTCGCGGCAGCCAGCCTGTTGCACCCTGCGCAACGCTGGTTCCACAGGGTGCTTGCGCGGCCGACCCTAACGCGCGCCGCGGGCACGGGAAAGGCCCCCGGGGGTGCGCCGACGCGCGCCCCGGGGGCCCTCGGTCCTGCTCTGAGCGGCCGGACCTACTTGTCCTTGCCGCCCTTGTCCTTGTCCCCGCCGGCGCCCATGGACTCGTAGATCTCCTTGCACATGGGGCAGACCGGGTACTTCTTCGGGTCGCGGCCCGGCACCCACACCTTGCCGCAGAGCGCGACGACGGGGGTGCCCCCGAGCGCGCTCTCCATGATCTTGTCCTTCTGGACGTAGTGGGCGAAGCGCTCGTGGTCGCCGTCACCGTGCGACACCTGCGGCGTCGGCTCTACGAGGGTCCCCGTGCCAGTCCCGCGCTCGGGCTCAAGAGTGCTCATGGAACCCAGAGTACCGACCCCCGCCCGGGTCAGTTCAGCGACGGGTCGTCCGGATACGTGGCGACCATCGCGAGGTCGCCGCGCTGGCGGCGCAGCACCGCCCGCCAGAGGCGTTCCGGGTCGGGGAACGCCACGTCGCCGGGCTCCGACTCCACCACGTACCAGGCGCCGTCGCCGAGCTCGCCCTCCAGCTGTCCGGGCCCCCATCCGGAGTAGCCGGCGAAGATGCGCAGGCTCCCGAGGGCCGCGGCCAGCAGCTCCGGCGGGGCCTCCAGGTCCACGAGCCCGATCGCCCCGTGCACCCGGCGCCAGCCGAGGGGGCCCTCCTCGCCCGGGATGACCGCGACGCCCAGCGCCGAGTCCAGTCCCACGGGTCCGCCCTGGAAGACCACGCCGGGCTCGCCGGCCAGTGGCGCCCAGGGCAGCAGGACGTCACCGACCCCCACGGGGGTCGGCCGGTTGAGGACGACGCCGAGCGAGCCCTGCTCGTCGTGGTCGAGCAGCAGCACCACGGCGCGGTCGAAATTCGGGTCCGCGAGGGCGGGGGTGGCAACGAGCAACCGCCCTGTGAGGGAGGACACCTCGGTCATGCCGCCATGATCTCGCACATTCGTCCTTCCGGGGGATCGGACGGCGAGATCGAATCCCGCGCAGCTCAGGACGCACGCCGGAGGCGGGGGACACCCGTCGGCGGAGCGGGCGGAACGCGACGCTCCGCCATGGGGTGGATACGGAGGGTGTTGTACCGAATTCATGACAGTCCTACGGCCGCGTCAGCCCTACGAACAAAGGGGTGGTGACCCTTACTCTTCTCACTGGCCCCCTGCCCACCCCTCCCGGAACGCGAGATTCATGACCGGCATCAGTGACGATGTACTGCTTGTCCACGGCGGCACCCCGCTCGAGGGCGAGATCCGTGTCCGCGGTGCGAAGAACCTCGTGCCCAAGGCCATGGTCGCCGCTCTGCTCGGCAGCGGACCCAGCCGGCTGCGCAACGTTCCCGACATCCGTGACGTGCGCGTCGTGCGCGGGCTGCTCCAGCTCCACGGGGTGACGGTCCGCCCCGGCGAGGAGCCGGGCGAGCTGGTGCTCGACCCGACCCACGTCGAGAGCGCGAACGTCGCCGACATCGACGCCCACGCGGGCTCGTCGCGCATCCCGATCCTCTTCTGCGGCCCCCTGCTGCACCGCCTCGGCCACGCCTTCATCCCGGGCCTGGGCGGCTGCGACATCGGCGGGCGGCCGATCGACTTCCACTTCGACGTGCTCCGCCAGTTCGGCGCGACGATCGAGAAGCGCGAGGGCGGTCAGTACCTGGAGGCCCCCCAGCGCCTGCGCGGCACCAAGATCCGCCTGCCCTACCCGTCGGTCGGCTCGACCGAGCAGGTGCTGCTGACGGCCGTGCTGGCCGAGGGCGTCACCGAGCTGAGCAACGCCGCGGTGGAGCCGGAGATCGAGGACCTCATCTGCGTACTGCAGAAGATGGGCGCGATCATCTCCGTCGACACCGACCGGACCATCCGGATCACCGGCGTGGACAGTCTCGGCGGCTACAACCACAAGGCCCTCCCGGACCGCCTGGAAGCCGCCTCCTGGGCCTCCGCGGCGCTGGCGACCGGCGGCAACATCTACGTGCGCGGCGCCCAGCAGCGTTCGATGATGACGTTCCTGAACACCTACCGCCGTGTCGGCGGGGCGTTCGAGATCGACGACGAGGGCATCCGCTTCTGGCACCCGGGCGGCCCGTTGAAGGCCATCGCGCTGGAGACGGACGTGCACCCCGGTTTCCAGACCGACTGGCAGCAGCCGCTCGTCGTGGCCCTGACGCAGGCCTCCGGCCTCTCCATCGTCCACGAGACGGTCTACGAGTCCCGGCTCGGTTTCACCTCGGCGCTCAACCAGATGGGTGCTCACATCCAGCTGTACCGCGAGTGCCTGGGCGGCTCGGCCTGCCGCTTCGGCCAGCGCAACTTCCTGCACTCGGCGGTCGTCTCCGGCCCCACCAAGCTGCAGGGCGCCGACCTGGTCATCCCCGACCTGCGCGGCGGGTTCTCGTACCTGATCGCGGCGCTGGCGGCGGAGGGCACCTCCCGGGTCCACGGCATCGACCTGATCAACCGCGGCTACGAGAACTTCATGGAGAAGCTCGTGGAGCTCGGCGCGAAGGTCGAGCTGCCCGGCGGCGACCTCGTCTGAGCCGTCCCACCGGCCCCGAAGGCCCCCCGGACCCCGCAAGGGGGCCGGGGGGCCTTCCCGTGGCCCCTCCACGGGCCCGCACGGCCCTCAACGGCCCCTGACCGGCGGGGAGGACCCGGAGCGGCGGTACGGCCCCGCACGCGCCGAAGGGCGGCCACCCCGTACGGGGTGGCCGCCCTTCGGCGTTCCTGCGTCACGCTGCCGTCCCGGGGGCCGGTGCGGCCCTCGGCACAAGGGCGGACTACTTGCCCTTGGCGGCTTCCTTGAGCTTGGAGCCCGCGGAGACCTTCACGCTGTAGCCGGCCGGGATCTGGATGGGGTCGCCGGTCTGCGGGTTGCGCGCGGTGCGAGCGGCACGGTGGGTGCGCTCGAAGGTCAGGAAGCCGGGGATGGTGACCTTCTCGTCGCCCTTGGCGACGATCTCGCCGACGGTCTCGGCGAGCGCGGCCAGAACGGCGTCGGCGTCCTTGCGGGTCACCTCGGCGCGCTCGGACAGAGCGGCCACCAGCTCACTGCGGTTCATGTTGTACTCCCGTGTTCAACTTGCCTTAGAGGCGTGAGATCGAAGCCGATGCTGCCAGGGCCCTCGGACAGTCCCCGGACCCGGGTCTGAACGTCAGACCCTCTCGCCCGGTTACGCATCCTGCCCCCACCAGCGGCGGGAAAGCCAATCCGGCACCCGCCGGGGTCACACGAAAAGCGCCACAGTCACGCGGCGGTGACGCTCCGTCCGCCTTCGGTGGATGCGGACCGCGGACCGCACGGGCATCCCCGCAACCCTAGAGGCGGCCCGGCGGGCCCGCATCTCGCGACGCGCCGGGATCAGGAGGGCGTGAGGGCGCTCACAACGGCCGTCAGGCCCCCGAGGCGGCCTTGCGGACGGCTCCGGCGACCGCGCCGGCGACCTTGTCGTTGAACACCGACGGGATGATGTAGTTCGCGTTCAGCTCGTCCTCGCCGACGACGTCCGCCAGCGCGGCGGCCGCGGCCAGCATCATGTCCGTGTTCACGGTGCGGGACTGAGCGTCCAGCAGACCGCGGAAGACACCCGGGAAGACCAGCACGTTGTTGATCTGGTTCGGGAAGTCGGAGCGGCCGGTGGCCACGACGGCGGCGGTCTGGCGGGCGATCGCCGGGTCCACCTCGGGGTCCGGGTTCGCGAGCGCGAACACGATGGCGCCCTCGGCCATGGCCGCCACGTCGTCGCCGGAGAGCACGTTCGGGGCCGAGACGCCGATGAAGACGTCGGCGCCGACCACGGCCTCCTTCAAGGTGCCCGTGTAGCCCTCGGGGTTGGTGTTGTCGGCGATCCAGCGCAGCGGGGAGTCGGCGGCCGCGTCGACGAGGTCGGGGCGGCCCGCGTGCACGACGCCGTGGATGTCGGCGCTCACCGCGTTCTTCACACCCGCCGCGAGCAGCAGTTTCAGGATGGCTGTACCGGCCGCGCCGGCGCCCGACATGACGACCTTGACGTCCCCGACGGCCTTGCCCACCACGCGCAGTGCGTTGGTGAGGGCTGCGAGGACCACGATCGCGGTGCCGTGCTGGTCGTCGTGGAAGACGGGGATGTCGAGGGCCTCGCGCAGCCGTGCCTCGATCTCGAAGCAGCGCGGCGCGGAGATGTCCTCGAGGTTGATGCCGGCGAAGCCCGGGGCGATCGCCTTGACGATCGCGACGATCTCGTCGGTGTCCTGGGTGTCGAGGCAGATCGGCCACGCGTCGATGCCGGCGAAGCGCTTGAAGAGGGCGGCCTTGCCCTCCATGACGGGCAGCGCGGCCATCGGGCCGATGTTGCCGAGGCCCAGTACGGCGGAGCCGTCCGTCACGACTGCGACGGAGTTGCGCTTGATGGTCAGGCGGCGCGCGTCCTCGGGGTTCTCGGCGATGGCCATGCACACGCGGGCCACGCCCGGGGTGTAGATCATCGAGAGGTCGTCGCGGTTGCGGATGGGGTGCTTGGACGCCATCTCGATCTTGCCGCCGAGGTGCATCAGGAAGGTCCGGTCGGAGACCTTGCCGAGGCTCACGCCCTCGATGCCGCGCAGCTTCTCGACGATCTCGTCGGCGTGCGCGGTGGAGGTCGCGGCGATGGTGACGTCGATCCGGAGCTTCTCGTGACCGGAGGCGGTCACATCGAGGCCGGTGACCGAGCCGCCGGAGGACTCCACGGCGGTGGTGAGCTGGGAGACCGCGGTACCGCTCGCGGGCACTTCCAGGCGGACCGTCATCGAATACGAGACGCTGGGCGCCGTTGCCATGGCCGTGTTCCTCTTCTGTCCCTGGTTTTCGCTGTACACACAGAGCCCCGCGCACGGCAGGCGTGGCAGGACCTGTTGTCCGATCGTCCCACCTACCAGCCGGTACAAGGTAACCAGCTACAAATTCCGGAAAGACACTTCCACCATACGAGAGAGTTGGGGCGCGCGGAATGGTGGGTTGATACAAAACAGGTCCGCGCCCCCCACGGAGTGGAGGGCGCGGACCTGGTGTGACGAGCCACTTCGGACACTGCCGAGAGCTGTCGGGTACTGCTGACGTGTATGACACCGACCCGCCATGCTCGCCTCGCGGCAAGTGGTCGCTCTAAGCGACGAAGGTTGGGCCCGGGGGCTTGGATCGAGTCGGTGCCGTAACCAGGCTAACAAAGGATCGCCGGAAGTGATCCCCCTCCCGGGGGCGGATTTCGGACACCACGCTCCCGGCTGCCGACCATCCGGCCGTACGGCCCGGCGGCTACGGCAGCAGCAGCTCCGGGACCCCGTCCGCGCCGGGCCGGTCGCGCTCCGCCGAGACCACCGTGAGCTGCTGGGTCGCGCGCGTCAGCGCCACGTAGAGCACCCGCAGGCCCGCCGGGGACTCGTCCGCGATCTCCGCCGGGGAGACCACCACCGTGGCGTCGTACTCCAGCCCCTTGGCCTCCAGGCTGCCCAGCGCGACCGCCCGCCCGCCGAGCTCCGCGAGCCAGCCCGCGGCCTCCGCGCGCCGGTCCATGGCCACGACCACGCCGACCGTGCCGTCGACCTGCTCCAGCAGCCGCCGCGTCTCCTCCCGCACCGCGGCCCCCAGGTCTCCCCCGGCGGCCGTGAAGCGGGGCTCCAGGCCCGTGGAGCGCACCGCGGTCGGCGGCTCCATGCCCGGCATCGCCAGGCGCAGCACCCGGGAGGCCACCTCGGCGACCTCGGCCGGGTTGCGGTAGTTCACGGTGAGGGTGAACCGGCGGCGAGGACGGCTGCCCAGGGCCTCGTCGCGGGCGGCGGCCGCCTCCTCCGGATCGGTCCAGGACGACTGCGCCGGGTCGCCGACCACCGTCCAGGTCCCCACCCGGCCGCGGCGGCCCACCATCCGCCACTGCATCGGCGTCAGGTCCTGGGCCTCGTCCACGATGACGTGCGCGTACTCGGTGCGCTCCGCCGCGAGCCGCTCGGCCCGCTCCCACTGGGTCTCCTCGCGGGTCGGCATCAGCTCCTCCAGCCCGCTGAGCTGGTCCAGCGGGTCCATCTCCCGCTTGCGCCTGGGCCGGGCGGGCGCGCCGATGAGCAGCTGGAGCTCGTCCAGCAGGGCCACGTCGTGCACCGACAGGGGGCCCTTGCCGTCGGGGCCGGCCCGGCGCAGCGAGCGGGCCAGCTGGCGGGTCTCGCGCGGGCTCAGGTCCCGGCGCGACCAGCGGCCGAGCCGTCGCTCGTCGGCCATCGAGGCGAGGACCGCGCGCGGGGTCAGCTCGGGCCACCAGGCGCCCAGGAAGCCGATGAAGGCGTCCTCGGTGGAGACGTCCTCGTCGAAGGCGGAGCGCAGCTCGGCGGCCAGCTCCGGGTCGCTGTGCCGGCCGGACCCGCCGGACTTCGCGTACAGCGCGTCGAGCAGCAGCTTGCGGGCGCGCGGGCGCAGCAGGTTGACGGGCGCGGTGCCGCTGAGCACGTTCTGCCGGATGCGGTCGAGTTCGGCGGACTCCAGTTCCTGGCGGCGCCCGAAGGCCACCACGCGCAGCCGGTCGGGCGCGTTCCCGAGCTCCAGGGCTCCCCGTACGGCCTTGCGCAGCACCGTGAGCATCCGCGAGGAGCCCTTGATCCGGGCCGTGGCCGGATCGTCGTACGTGGTCGCCTCGGCGCCGTCGACCAGCGAGCCGAGCGCCCGGATGGCGACCTGGCCCTCCTCGCCGAGGGAGGGCAGGACGCCCTCGGTGTACGCGACGAGCAGCGGCGTCGGGGAGACGATCAGGATGCCGCCGGAGTAGCGGCGCCGGTCCTGGTAGAGCAGGTAGGCGGCGCGATGCAGGGCGACGGCGGTCTTGCCGGTGCCCGGCCCGCCCGCGACCTCGGCCACGGACGCGGCGGGCGCCCGGATGACCAGGTCCTGTTCGGCCTGGATGGAGGAGACGATGTCCCGCATCGAGTGCGTGCGGGCCCGCCCGAGGGCGGCCATCAGGGCGCCGTCGCCGATGGCGGGCAGCTCCCGGCCGTCCAGGGAGGCGGTGACCTCCGGGCGCATCAGGTCGTCCTCCACGCCCAGCACCTTGCGGCCCTTGGAGCGGATGACGCGCCGGCGCACGACGCGGCCGGGCTCCTTGGGCGTGGAGCGGTAGAACGGCGCGGCGGCCGGCGCGCGCCAGTCGATGACCAGCGGCGCGTAGTCGGAGTCCAGGACCCCGATCCGGCCGATGTGCAGCGTCTCGGCGATGTCGGCCGTGAGGTCCTCGCGGATCGCGTCGTCGGCCGGCTCGACCGAGGTGAACGCGCCGTCCGGCCCGCGCTCCCCGTCCTTGCCGAGGACCATGTCGATGCGTCCGAAGAGGAAGTCCTCGAACTCGTTGTTGAGCCGGTTGAGGTGGATTCCGGCCCGGAAGACCTGGGCGTCGCGCTCGGCGAGGGCGCCGGGCGTCCCCACCTGGCCCCGCTTCGCGGCGTCGTTCATCAGGAACTCGGCCTCGTGGATCTTCTCTTCAAGGCGTCGGTACACCTGGTCGAGATGCGTCTGCTCGACCCCGATCTCCCGATCGCGGACGGAATCCGCCGTGCTGTCGACAGCGGCATTCTGCGCGGCCACCAAGGCCCCCTTCTGATGTGCATGGGCGACCGTCAACCGTACGCGAATCCGCGGCCTGTCCGCATGCCCGTTCCGGAACCGGTCTCGCGGGCTGGTACGCGGCCTACCGCGGCCCGGCCGCCAGGACCCGCCGACGGTGCCGGGCGACGCGCTCGCGGTTGCCGCACAGCTCGCTGGAACACCAGCGGCGCCGGTGGCCGCGGGAAGTGTCCAGGTAGACCCGGGTGCAGCCGTCGCCCTCGCAGGTCCGCAGCAGCGCCAGGTCGCCGGGGTCGGTCAGCAGCTCGACGGCGTCCCGGGCGACGGCGGCGAGCAGCGCGCCGCATCCGACGCCCCCGCACAACTCCCGTACGAGGTGCCCTTCCTGGTCCCGTACCGCGCACAGGCCCGGGGGTGGTCCGGCGGCCAGCGCGTTGACCCGGGCGAGGGCCTGCGCCGTTCCGGGGGGCGGGGCGGTGGCCTGCGCCGGGGCGGTGGCCTGCGCCGGGGCGGTGGGCGGCGCCGGGGCGGTGGGCGGCGCCGGGGCGGTGGGCGGCGCGCCCGCCGCGGCGGGCTCCGCCCGTACGAGGACCTCCACGTCGCCGCGCAGGGCGCGGAAGGCGGCCACCCAGTCGGGCCCCACCCGGGCGAGCGGCGTCCGGTCGGGCACGAGGCCGGCCCCGGCGAGCCACAACCGCAGGTCGTCGCCGTCCGCGAGCCCCTCGTGGGGGGCGCACGTGGCCACCAGGTCGAGGCAGAGCCTCCCGGAGTCGAACCACATGCCCGTCACCGCCTCGCCCGCCGCGGCCCGGCCGCCGTCGCTCCTCCCAGAGTGCCCGCGGGCGGCGCACGGCGGAAGCCCCCGGGCGGCCCGGACCGGTTCAGCCGGCCGGCGGCGGCGGGTCCTCGTGCAGCAGCCGCTGGAACAGGCGGTGGTCGCGCCAGGCGCCGTTGATGTGGAGGTAGCGCGGAGCGAGCCCGTACTGCACGAAGCCGGCCTTCGCCAGGACCCGCTGCGAGGCCAGGTTGCCGACGAGGGTCCCGGCCTCGACCCGGTGCAGCCCCACCTCGTCGCGGGCGGCCCGGCAGACCTCCTCCAGGCCGGCGGTGGCCAGGCCCCGGCCGTTCCACGCCTGGTCCACCCAGTAGCCGATGCCTCCGCTGCACAGCGGCCCCAGGACGATGGACCGGAGCGTGATCGCCCCGACGGGGGCGCCCGTGGCCGCCTCGACGTACACGTACGGGACGGACCGGCCCGCGTCCCGGAGGGCCAGCTCCTCCTCGATGCGGGCGAGCTGTCCGGCCTCCGTGTAGAAGGCGGCGGTCCGGTACGGCTCGGTGGGGGCCAGATACGCCCGGTTGCGGACCATCGCGTCGGCGAGCCCGGCCGCGTCCCCGGGCTCCAGCCCCCTCATCTCCACTCCGTCAATGATCATCCCGGCACGCTAGCCGACGCCCGCGGACCGTGCCCAGACCCGCGGACCGTGCCCAGACCCGCGGACCGGGCCCGGCCGGAGCCCCGGAGGGGTCGGGCGTCATCCCGGGCGCACGTCCGCGTACTTGAGGTCCCCGCCCGCGTCCAGCGCCAGCCGGTACCCGCGCTTGACCACCGTCTGGATCAGCTTCGGCGAGCCCAGCGCCACCCTGAGGCGGGCCATCGCCGTCTCCACGGCGTGCTCGTCGCTCCCCGCCCCCGGCAGCGCCCGCAGCAGGTCCGCCCGCGACACCACCCAGCCCGGCCGCCGCGCGAGCGCCCGCAGCAGCGCCATCCCGGCCGGTTGTACGGGCCGCAGCTCCGCGTCCAGCAGCACCGCGTGCCCGCGCACCTCCAGGCGGTGCCCGGCCACCGGCAGGACCCGGGCCCGGCCCGGCAGTTCCTGGCAGAGCAGCTGCACCAGGGGGCCCAGCCGGAAGCGCTCCGGATGCACCGTGTCCACCCCGTGCGCCTGGAGCGGCAGCGCGGTGACCGGCCCCACGCACGCGGAGAGCACCGGGCCCCGCAGCGCCGCGAGCACGGGTTCCCGTACGCCCCGCTCCGCGGCCCGGGTCAGCAGGGAGGCCGCCGCGGGCGCCGAGGTGAAGCTGACCGCGTCCACCGCGCCGGCGGCCACCGCGTCGAGCAGCCGGTCCAGCGGCGCGAGGTCCTGCGGCGCCATCCACCGGTACACCGGGACGACGACGACTTCGGCGCCACCGGCCCGCAGCGCCTCCACGAAGCCCGGCAGCGGCTCGCCGTGCAGCTGGAGCGCGATCCGCCGGCCGGCCACGCCCGCCGACAGCAGCCGCTCCAGCACCTCGGCCAGCGACTCCGACTCCGGCGACCAGGTCTCCACGAGCCCGGCGGCCCGGACGGCGCCCTTCACCTTCGGCCCGCGCGCGAGCAGTTCCGTCCGGCGCAGCCGCTCCAGCAGCTCCTCGCCGATCCCCCACCCGTCGGCGGCCTCGATCCAGCCGCGGAACCCGATGGCGGTGGTGGCGACCACCACGTCGGGCGCGCGGCCCAGCAGCTCCTTCGTGGCGGCGAGCAGCTCGCTGTCGTCGGCCAGCGGCACGATCCGCAGCGCGGGCGCGTGCAGGACGGCGGCCCCGCGGCGGCGCAGCAGGGCGATCAGCTCGTCGGCGCGCCGGGCGGCGGTCACCCCGACGGTGAAGCCCGAGAGGGGACCCGGACCGGTGTGCTGCCTGTGCTCGTACATGTGACCTGCCTTGCCCAGTGGGTCGGTATCGCGCCGCGGGGAGCGGTGGGGGAAGCGGGCGCGGGCGCGGAACCGAGCCTGCACGCACGGCGTGTCAGGCTCGGTTCCACCGTATTTCGCGGCCGTTAACCGCCGTTACACCGAGGTGAGCTGCGGTTTCGCCGCCGCACCCGGCTCCGGGACGATCACCGAGGCCGGCCGGCGAAGGTATACCGCCCAGGTCACCGCGCAGCACAGCGCGTAGAAGCCGAGGAAGGTCACGAAGGCGGCCGTCCCGGATCCGGAGGTGGTGAACGCCTGCCGGAACACCAGGTTGATGCCGAGTCCGCCGAGCGCCCCGACCGCGCCGATCAGCCCCATGGAGGCCCCCGACAGCCGCCGCCCGTACGCCGCCGCGCCCTCCCCGTCCATGCCCCGGGCCAGCGCCTTGGCCTGGAAGATGCCCGGGATCATCTTGTACGTCGAGCCGTTGCCGAGCCCGCTGAGGACGAACAGCGCGACGAACCCGACCAGGAACACCGCCAGCGACTCCCGCACCGAGGCGAGGATCACGACCCCGGTCGCCGCCGCCATGGCCACGAAGGTGCCGAGCGTGATCCGCGCCCCGCCGAAGCGGTCGGCGAGCGCCCCGCCCACCGGCCGGACCAGCGAACCGAGGAGCGGCCCCACGAAGGTCAGCGAGGCGGCCTGGAGGGGGGTCCGGCCGAACTGCGTCTGGAGGACCAGGCCGAAGGCGAAGCTGTAGCCGATGAAGGACCCGAAGGTGCCGACGTACAGGAACGCCATGATCCAGGTGTGGGGCTCGCGCACGGCCTCCCGCACCGCGCCGGTGTCGTTCCGTACGGGTGCCAGGTTGTCCATCCGGACCAGGGCCAGTACGGCCGCGACCACGATCAGCGGGAGGTAGGCGGCGAGCAGCAGCCTCGGGTGCCCGGCTCCGGCGGTGGCGATCACCAGCAGCGCCGCGAGCTGCACCACGGGGACGCCGATGTTGCCGCCGCCCGCGTTCAGCCCGAGGGCCCAGCCCTTCTTGCGCAGCGGGAAGAAGGCGTTGATGTTCGTCATCGACGAGGCGAAGTTTCCGCCGCCCACCCCCGTCAGGGCGGCCACCAGCAGGAACGTGCCGTACGAGGTCCCGGGCTCCATGACCACCAGCGCGGCCACGGTCGGCGCGAGCAGCAGCAGCGCGCTGACGACGGTCCAGTTCCGGCCGCCGAACCGGGCGACGGCGAAGGTGTACGGCACCCGGACCAGGGCTCCGACGAAGGTCGCGGTCGCGATGAGGAAGAACTTCCCGGCGGGGTCGACGCCGTATCCGGGGCCCATGAAGAGCACCATCACGGACCACAGGGACCAGATGGAGAAGCCGATGTGCTCGGACAGTACGGAATACAGGAGGTTGCGGCGGGCGGTCCGCTCCCCCGACTCCCGCCAGAAGACCTCGTCCTCGGGGTCCCACCGCTCGATCCAGCGGCCCCCTTTGCGCGGTGCGGTCGTACCGGTCATCACACGCCTCCACAGCTGTCGCGTCCGTGGTGACGACGTTAGGAACGGCGCGTTTCAGCCCCGGTCCCCGCCCGATGACCGCCGGGATACCTTGCTCTCACCCGCCGACGGGGCCGGGTGTGAGCCGCCCGGGACCCAGCTGCCTGCGGGCGGTACGAGCCACCCGCGCTCGGCGGCCAGTCCGGCGGCCGCGGTGCGCAGGGCGTCCAGGCCGGGGTGGCCGAAGCCCTTGCGCCACACCATCGACAGCGGCGACAGCGGCACCGGCCCGGTCAGCGGCCGCTTCACGCAGCCGGGCATGTCGGGGAAGTCCACCGCGACCAGCACGGGATTGCCGGTCTTGGCCATCACCCGCCCGAACTCCTCCTTACCCATGGCGACCGGCGCGGGCGGCGCGACCTCGATGCCCCGGCCGGCGAACAGTTCGCGCGCCAGGCCCGTCCACTCCAGGGTCCGCGGGTTCCCGGCCCCGGCGTACACGGACTCCCCGGCCAGCCCGTCCAGCGGTACGGCGTCCCGCCCGGCCAGGGCGTGGCCCTCGGGCAGCAGCACGGCGAGCGGCTCGTACCGTACGGGGCACCGTTCGAGGCGGGCCCGCAGCGCCGGGCCGAGCCCGTCGGCGTACCCGAACGAGACGTCGAGCCGCCCGGCCGCGATCTCGGCGGCGGCATGGGTCAGCCCGCTCTCGAAGCGGGCCATCAGCTCGCAGTCGGGGGCGAGTTCGCGGGCCCGCTCCAGGACGGTGCGGCCGGTGCCGGGCCCGTCGGTGTTCACGTCGACCAGCAGCGCGCGCGGCTCGGCGCCCCCGCCGAAGGCGGCGGCGAGCTCCTCGTGCGCGCGCAGCACCCGGCGGGCCAGCGGCAGCAGCCGCTCCCCGTCGGGGGTCAGCTCCACCTGCCGGGTGGTCCGTACGAACAGGGCGGCGCCCAGGTCCCGTTCGAGGCGCCGGACGTCCCGGCTGAGGGCCTGCTGGGCGACGTACAGGCGGGCGGCGGCGCGGGTGAAGTGCAGCTCCTCCGCGCACGCGACGAAGCCGCGCAGCAGCCGGGGTTCCACATCGCGGGGCATCACCACCGGAGACTAACAACGCAGGAGCGTGAATGGGCCCTGAACAGGTGTTGGACCCGGGCCAGGACCGGGCCCGAGGCTGTGACCATGCCCACCGTGCCCGCCCGCACCACCTCCGCCCCGGCCGCCTCCGCCTCGGCCTCCGCCCGCACCGCGCCCGCCCCGGCCGCCTCCGCCTCCGCCCGTACCCCGCCCGCCCGCACCGCGTCCCCCGGCTTTTCCGCGTCCGCCCGGGCCGCCTCCGGCGCCGGGTCCGGCGCCCGTCCGGTCCGGATGACTGTCACCGGCTCCACCCTCGTCATCGCCGCCCCCACCTCCCCCGCCGCCTCGGCCGCCGCTCCGGCCCGGGCCGCCGGACGGGCCCCGGCCCCCGTCCGGCGGGCCCGTGCCCAGGGCCCGTACCGCCGGCTGTTCGCCCTCCCCGGCACCCGCGCCTTCACCGCCGGGAACCTGCTCGCCCGGCTCCCGATGGGCATGTTCGGGGTCAGCGCGGTCATGATGATCGCCGGCCAGCGCGGCTCGTACGCCCTGGCCGGGGCCGTCACCGCCACCGGCCTGGCCGCCACGGCCCTGGTCGCCCCCTGGACGGCCCGGCTGGTCGACCGGCACGGCCAGGCCCGGATCGCGCTCCCCGCGGCCCTGATCGCCGTCCTGGGCTCCCTCTCCCTGGTCGTCTGCGTCCGCCTCGACGCCCCCGCCTGGACCCTCTTCGCCTCGTACGCCGCGACCGCCACCACCCCGAACATCGGCGGCATGTCCCGCGCCCGCTGGACCCACCTGCTGCGCGGCTCCCCGGCCGCGCACCACACGGCGATGTCCTTCGAACAGGCCGCCGACGAGCTGTGCTTCATGCTCGGCCCGGTCCTCGCGGCCGTCCTGTGCACGGCCGTCTTCCCCGAGGCGGGCACCCTCACGGCCGCGGTGCTGCTCCTGGCCGGGATGCTGGTCTTCACCTCCCGGCGGGCCACGGAACCCCCGGTGTCGGCGGCGCCGCGGGGCGGCGCGTCCCCGCTGCGCGCCCTGGGCCCGCTCCTGCCCGTCTTCCTGGCCACCGGCGTGGTCTTCGGCTCGATGGAGGTCGCCTCGATCGCCCACCTCGCCGCGCACGGGCTGGGCGCCGCATCCGGGCCCGTACTGGCCCTCCAGGCGGCGGGCTCCTGCGCGGCCGGCCTGGTCTACGGCACCCTGCGCCCCCGCGGCCTGCCGTTCTGCCTGTCCGCGATGGCCGCGCTGATGGCCCTCCCCTGGGCCGCGGCGGCCGCCGGCTCCCTGCCCGCCCTGGCCGGCGCGCTCCTGCTGGCCGGGATGGCCACGGCCCCGACGATGGTCACCGCGATGTCCCAGGTCCACGCCCGTATCCCGGAAGGCCGGCTCAACGAGGGCATGACCCTCGCGGTCACCGCCATCCTCACGGGCATCGCCGCGGGCTCCGCCTCGGCCGGCCTGCTCGTGGACCACTTCGGCACCACGACGGCCTACCTGCTGCCCGCGGCGGCGGCCGCGCTCGCCCTCCCGGCGGCCGCGGCGGGCGGATTCATGCGGCGGCCGAGTGATCGTTCCCGCGTGGTACGCACCGCTTCCGGCCGGGATCGGACATAACTGGGGTGTCTCCCCAGCGCCCTTCCCTTTGCGGAGGAACTTCCCGTGCCTTCTTCCCGTTCCGTCCCCGCTGCCCTGATCGTCGCGGCCGTCACCGCGACCTGTCTGGTGCCCGCCGTCCCGGCCCTGGCCGACTCGGCCGGCCTCCGGTTCTCCCAGCCGTACCTGCCCTCGATCGCCCCGGGCCGGACGGGCCGCGTCGTCATCGCGGCCGTCAGCGGTGCGGAGCCGGTCACCAGCGGCACGTTCCGCATCACCGCCCCGGACCGTACGACCTTCCCGGAGGCCCGCTTCTACTGGAACGGGCAGCGCGCGGCCGCCCCGTGCACCCGCTCGTCCGACGCCCGGCTGCTGACCTGCGAGGCCGGGACCCGCGCCGGCTTCGCCTTCCCCCGCGACGCGCGGACGCAGCTGGGGGTCGCGCTGCGGGTGGACACGGACGCCCCCGAGGGCACCACGCTGGGCGGCGGCGAGTGGGCCACCGGCACCGGCGAGGCGGCGCTGTTCGGCGTCGCGACCCCCGTGACCGGCCCGAAGGGCGACGACGGCGAGCCCGGCCACGAAGGAAAGCCCGGCCACCACGGCAAGCCGGGCCGCCCCGGCCCCCAAGGGGAGAAGGGCGAGAAGGGTGAAAAGGGCGACCGCGGAGACCGCGGCGACCAGGGAGACCGCGGCGACACCGGCGCGACCGGCCCCGTCGGCCCCCGGGGACCCGAGGGACCCCGCGGGGAGCAGGGCCCGTCCGGCGGCCCCAAGGGCGACAAGGGAGACAAGGGCGACCGCGGAGACCGAGGCCCGCGCGGCGACCGCGGGCCGGCCGGCCCCAAGGGCCCCAAGGGCACCAAGGGCACCAAGGGCGGCAAGGGTGACAAGGGCGACCGCGGCCCGATCGGAACGCAGGGCCCCCAGGGGCCGAAGGGCCCGAAGGGCGACCGCGGCCCGCAGGGATCCCAGGGCCCCCAGGGACCGAAGGGCGACTCCGGCAAGCCCGGCCAGCCCGGCACCTGCAAGAAGTGCGGCGGCCACCACGAGACCCCACAGCCGAAGGCCCGCATCGTCTCCCCCGGCAAGGGCCTCGGCATCCACTCCGGCCCGGGCACCGGGTACGCGAAGAAGGGCAAGGCCCTGACCGGCGACGTCGTCGCCGTCCAGTGCAAGGTCAACGGCCAGACCGTCGACGGAAACGCGATCTGGTACAAGCTCGCCGACGGCCGCGGCTGGATCGCCGCCCGCTACGCGAAGAACCTCAACAAGGTGCCGGTCTGCTGACAGGCATCCGCCGCACCCCCCGACGAAGGCCCCGCAGCCCCGAGACTGCGGGGCCTTCGCCTCTACAGGGCGAGCCATCACGGGAAGAACGGTACGTATTTGCGGTACAAGTTTCGTACGGTAAACTCGTACAACTCAGAGAGGGGTGCCCGCGATGTCCATAAGCGCCAGCGAAGCCCGAGCCACGCTTTTTCCGCTGATCGAGCGCGTCAACACCGACCACGATCCGGTGCGCATCACCTCCAAGAACGGCGACGCCGTCCTCATGTCCGCCGCCGACTACGACGCGTGGCAGGAAACCGTCTACCTCCTTCGCTCGCCCGCCAACGCCCGGAGGCTCATGGAAGCCGTGGCCCGCGACCGCGAGAGCGCACCCACGGTCGCCAAGACCATGGACGAGCTTAGGGATCTGGCAGGAGGCGAGGAGTGAGGAGTGTTCACTTCGACCCGGACGCCTGGGAAGACTTCCTGTTCTGGCTCGGCTCGGACCGCAAGACAGCGCGCAGGATCACCCGCCTGATTGGTGAGATCCAACGCGACCCCTTCAGCGGGATCGGCAAGCCCGAGCCACTGAAGGGCGAGCTGTCGGGCTACTGGTCACGCCGCATCGACGACGGGCACCGTCTCGTGTACCGGGCGGACGCCAAAGAAGTGAAGATCCTCAAGGCGCGTTACCACTACTGACCCGCACCACGAGAAAACCCCCTGACCTGGCGAAGTTCTCGCAGGTCAGGGGGTCTTTTCACATGGGGTGGTGGAGATGGCGGGAATCGAACCCGCGTCCAACGGTGCAGAAGCAGGGCTTCTCCGAGCGCAGTCCGCTGCGCTTTTCTCAGCCCCGGAGATCACACGGACAAGTCTCCGACGGGCTCAGTCACTGTTTGATTTCCCTCCAACCCCCGTGACCGGGGCTAGAGGTTTAGATCCCTAATTGACGCCAGGATCCGGACCGGGACCACTTCCGGGCTGACGCTCCTCACAGAGGCTTCAGCTCACTGTTATTAGGCAGCGAGGGTGAAGCGGGAGTTATCGCTCTTGGTGTTGGCGATTATTGTTTGCGACATGTGGTTAGCGAGATCATTGCCGCTTCCTCGGCTCGCTTCCCCTGCATCGACATCCGCTGTCGAAACCGATCATCCCCATGTTTTTTTATCAACGTGCCCCACCGCGAGCGGGAGGCGCTGACGCCATCCTACGCGAAGTGGACCACCTCGTGCCAGGAGGTTAAACCGTGCCCCGCTGTTTGCGCCGCACGGCCGAGACCGCCCGGTTCGTCTCGCGCGTGTCCTGCTTCTCGCGGAGCGTCTGCCGCTTGTCGTACTCCTTCTTGCCCTTCGCCAGCGCGATCTCGATCTTGGCCCGGCCGTCCTTGAAGTAGAGGGCCAGCGGCACGATCGTGTGCCCCGACTCCTGCGCCTTCCGCTCCAGCTTGTCGATCTCCTCGCGGTGCATGAGGAGCTTGCGCTTGCGCCGGGCGCTGTGGTTGGTCCAGGTGCCCTGGCTGTACTCCGGCACGTGGACGTTGTAGAGCCACGCCTCGTTGCTCTCCATCGTCACGAAGCCGTCGGCCAGCGAGGCCCGGCCCTGGCGCATGGACTTGACCTCGGTTCCCGTGAGCACGAGACCGCACTCGTAGGTGTCGAGGATCGTGTAGTCGTGGCGCGCCTTCTTGTTCTGGGCGATCAGCTTGCGCCCTTTTTCCTTAGCCATAGTGCGGTCATTTTCGCACTACGGACCCACCCCGAGGCCACCCAATACCGTGGCGGCCCGTTCCTCGGCCCCGTCGCCCGCCGCCAGGTCCGGGGTGATGCCGGCGCCGTCGAGGCTGCGGCCCGCCGGGGTGCGGTACGTGCCCACCGTCAGCTCGGCCACCGAACCGTCCGGGAGCGCGGTCGGCATCTGCACCGAGCCCTTGCCGAAGGTCCGGCTGCCGACGGCCACCGCCCGGCCGCGGTCCTGGAGAGCGCCCGTCAGCAGTTCGGCCGCGCTCATCGTGCCGCCGTCGACCAAGGCCACCAGCGGCCGGGCCGTGTCGCCGCCGGGGGCCGCGTACAGGGCGCGCTCCTCGCCCCGTACGTCGTACGTGGCCACCAGCCCGCCGTCCAGGAAGGCGGAGGCCGCCGTCACCGCCTCGGCGACCAGCCCGCCCGGGTTGCCGCGGAGGTCGAGCATGACCCCGGCGCCCGCCGGAGCCTCGCGGACGGCGGTCCTGACCCGCTCGCCCGAGCCGCGGGTGAAGGAGGCGACCTTGATGACGGTGATCCCGCCGGGGAGCCGGCGTACGGTCACCGGGTCGGCGCGCAGCTGTTCGCGGCGGACGGTCTCGGTGAGGTCAGCGCCGTCCCGGCTCAGGTTCAGCACGACGGGGGTGCCGGCCGCGCCGCGCAGCAGGGCGATCACGTCGTTCACGGCCAGGCCGGTGACGGCGTGCCCGTCGACGCTCAGCAGCCGGTCGCCGGCGCGCAGGCCGGCCCGGGCGGCGGGGCTGTCGGGCTGGACCTTGTCGACTTCGATCAGGCCGTCGCGGACGCGTTCCGCCCAGAGCCCGACGCCGGTCCAGCGGCCGTCGAGGTCCTCGGCGAAGGCCGCGTACTCGCCCCGGTCGTAGACGGTGCCCCAGCGGTCTCCGCTGCGGCTGACCACCTCCTGGGCGGCCTTCTTGCCGGACTTGCCCTCGGCGACGGCCTCGGCCGCGGCCCGGGCGACGGCCTCCCGGTCGGCGGTGCCGCTCGCGCGGGGCGTCGCGGCGGGATCCGGGGCGGGTGCGGGGGCGGTGGCGCCCGCCGCGCGGACGGCCGGGGCGGCGGGCTCCGCGCGGTCCCAGCAGCCGGTGCCCGCGGCGGCGGTGACGGCCGCGAGGAAGGCCAACGTCAGGACGGCCCCGCGACGCAGGTCGCGGGGCCGGAGACAGAGGGCGGGCGGAGCCGGCATGGCGCCGAGTCTAGGACAAGCCCCGCGCCGGCACGGATGGTTGACCGGACAGCTCGCGGGGCGCTTGTCACACCTTCAGGTACTTGCGCAATGCGAGGAAGGCGGCCACCGAGGGCATCAGGAGGCCGATGAACAGCACGTACGGGAGCTTTGCGATCACCGAGCTCCAGCCCATGAAGTCAATGATCTGGATCTTGGTCCGCAGTTCGAAGCCGTGGTCGATCACGAAGTACTGCCCGGAGACGAGCATGAGGCAGGCGATGACCGCGCCGATGAGACCGGCGACGGCGGCCTCCATGATGAAGGGGACCTGGATGTAGAAGCTGGAGGCGCCCACCAGCCGCATGATCCCGGTTTCCCGCCTCCGGCTGAAGGCGGAGACGCGCACCGTGTTGACGATCAGCAGCAGGGCCACGATCAGCATGATCAGCATGATGCCGAGGGCCGCGATGTTGACGTAGTTGAGGATCTTGAAGAGGACGTCGATGGCCTGGCGCTGGTCGTCGACGGTGTGGATGCCGTCCCGCCCGGCGAAGGCGGAGGTGACGACCTTGTACTTCTCCGGGTTCTTGAGCTTGACCCGGAAGGACTCCTGCATCTGGTCCGGGGTGATGGAGGAGGCGAGCGCGGTGTGCCCGTACTGCTCCTGGTAGTGCTTGTACGCCTCGTCGGCCGACTCGTACGCGACGGACTTGACCAGGTCCATCTGCTTGAGCTCGGTCTCGATCTGCTTCTTCTGGTCGGCCGTCACCGCGCCCTTGAGGCAGGTGGTGACTCCCGCGGCCTGGGTGGGCGTGCCGTCCGCCTTGGTGTTGGATTCACTGGCCTCCTGCGCGTCCTGCTTGTTGCACAGGTAGATCGTGACGTTGGCCTTGTCGTACCAGTAGCCCTTCATCTTGCTCACCTGCTCGCGCATGAGCAGGGAGCCACCGAACAGGGCCAGCGACAGGGCCACGGAGATGATGACCGCGAAGGTCATGGTGAGATTGCGACGGAGGCCGACGCCGATCTCCGACATGACGAACTGGGCGCGCATGGCGTCCTTTCAGTGCTGGTAGCCGTAGACGCCGCGCGACTGGTCGCGTACGAGACGGCCCTGTTCGAGTTCGATGACGCGCTTGCGCATCTGGTCGACGATCTGCTGGTCGTGCGTCGCCATGATCACGGTGGTGCCGGTCCGGTTGATCCGGTCCAGCAGCTTCATGATGCCGACGGAGGTCTGCGGGTCGAGGTTGCCCGTGGGCTCGTCCGCGATCAGCAGGGCCGGGCGGTTGACGAAGGCGCGGGCGATGGCCACGCGCTGCTGCTCGCCGCCGGAGAGCTCGCCGGGCATCCGCTGCTCCTTGCCGCCGAGGCCCACCAGCTCCAGCACCTGCGGGACCGCCTTGCGGATCTCGCCCCGGGGCTTGCCGATGACCTCCTGCGCGAAGGCGACGTTCTCGGCCACCGTCTTGTTGGGCAGCAGCCGGAAGTCCTGGAAGACGGTCCCCAGCTGGCGCCGCATCTGCGGGACCTTCCAGTTGGAGAGCTTGGCGAGGTCCTTGCCGAGGACGTGCACCTGGCCGTGGCTCGCCCGCTCCTCGCGCAGGATCAGCCGCAGGAAGGTGGACTTGCCGGAGCCGGAGGAGCCGACCAGGAAGACGAACTCGCCCTTCGCGATGTCCAGGGAGACATCTCTGAGTGCGGGGCGGTTCTGCTTCGGGTAGGACTTGGAAACGCTGTCGAATCGGATCACGGATGCACCACGGTCGCCGGGAGTAGGTGTGCGTGACCATACGCGAACGGGCGCGGGGTGTGGACCCGGCATCCGGAGTTGCCCGTTTTATCCCCGGGTCCGGAGGGGTCCCGTCCGGGACTGTCCGGAGGGGCCGCGCCGAATGTCGGGGAAGCTGGCACAGTGGTAGGGGGAACGGACCGGTTCCCGCCGCCGTTGTACGAGCGGAACCGAGGGTGAGAGGAGGAGCGCATGACATATGACCGGCTCGTGTGCGCGAACTGTGCCGCACCCGTCAGCCAGGGCCGCTGCCCGGTGTGCCGGGCGAACCGGGAGCGCCTCCAGCGGGAGCACGAGGGCCCCTTCTCCGGCCTGAACCCCGTGACGCTGATCGCGCTCATGGTGGTCCTCGTGGCGGCGCTGGCCCTCGTGGTCCAGCAGACCGCGTAGGAGGCGGACGCCGGCGCGGCCGCGCCGCGTACCGATCACCCCCGGCAGTACGAAGGGCCCGGACACCTGAAGGTGTCCGGGCCCTTCTCCGGTCCCGGAGCCCGTACGGCTCGCGGATCCGGACTGCTCGACTGCTCTAGGCGGTCTGCTCCTGCTGCTTGCGCCAGCGGATTCCGGCCTCCAGGAAGCCGTCGATCTCGCCGTCGAGAACGGCCTGCGGGTTGCCGACCTCGAACTCCGTCCGCAGGTCCTTGACCATCTGGTACGGGTGCAGGACGTAGGAGCGCATCTGGTTGCCCCAGGAGCTGCCGCCGTCCTTCAGGGCGTCCATCTTGTCCTTCTCCTCCTGGCGGCGCCGCTCGAGGAGCTTGGCCTGGAGGACGTTCATGGCGCTGGCCTTGTTCTGGATCTGCGAGCGCTCGTTCTGGCAGGAGACGACGATGCCGGTCGGGAGGTGCGTGATGCGCACGGCCGAGTCGGTGGTGTTGACGCCCTGGCCGCCGGGGCCGGAGGCGCGGTACACGTCGACGCGCAGTTCGCCCTCGTCGATCTCGACGTGGTCGCTGGACTCGACGACCGGCAGCACCTCGACGCCCGCGAAGGAGGTCTGGCGGCGGCCCTGGTTGTCGAAGGGCGAGATCCGCACGAGGCGGTGGGTGCCCTGCTCGACGGAGAGGGTGCCGTAGGCGTACGGGGCCTTGACGACGAAGGTGGTCGACTTGATGCCGGCCTCCTCCGCGTAGGAGGTCTCGTAGATCTCGGTCGGGTAGCCGTGCCGCTCGGCCCAGCGCAGGTACATGCGCTGGAGGCGCTCGGCGAAGTCGGAGGCGTCGACGCCGCCGGCCTCGGCGCGGATGTTGACCAGGGCCTCGCGCTCGGCGTACTCGCCGGAGAGCAGGGTGCGGACCTCCATCTCGTCCAGCGCCTTGCGGACGGAGACCAGCTCGGTCTCGGCCTCCACGAGGGTGTCCGCGTCGTCCATCTCCTGGGCGAGCTCGAAGAGGACCGCGAGGTCATCGATGCGCCCGCGCAGGGTCTCGGTCTTGCGGACCTCGGCCTGGAGGTGCGAAAGCTTGCTCGTGATCTTCTGGGCGGCCTCCGGGTCGTCCCACAGGGACGGCGCGGCGGCCTGCTCCTCGAGGACGGCGATATCGGCCCTCAGCTTGTCGAGGTCCAGGACGGCCTCGATCGACCCCATGGTCGAGGAGAGGGACTTCAGCTCTTCGGAAACATCGACGACTGCCACGGGTCCAGCGTAGCCGGTCCCCGGAGGCCGCCGTCCGGGCAGGCCGAATCACCCGTACTGGTGGCGGGGCGTACGGGCGTACGCTCACGTTATGACCGTTCTCGTCGTCACGCGCCTCGTCCAGCGGCGTCATGTGGACCACATGCGCGTCACGACGACGGGCTGTCAGCCGCCGGACCCTCACCGAGCCTGATCCACCCCGATCCGACTTGGGTCCTGCACGCGGCCCACGGTCCCGGCGCCACCCCTGCCGGCGGCCCCCTCCACCCGCGGCCCCGCCACCTCTGGGAACAGGACCCCGTGACATCCGAAACGGAGCCGTCATGCCGTCCGCGCACACCCTCCCCGTCCTGGACCTCTCCCGGGCCGACGACCCGGCCCTGCGGGCCGCCTTCCTCAACGAGCTGCACGCGGCCGCCCGGGACACCGGTTTCCTGCACCTGACCGGGCACGGCGTCACCGACGCCGAGACCGCCCGGATCCTGCAGCTGACCAGGGCCTTCTTCGCCCTCCCGGAGGCCGACCGGCTCGCCGTGAGCAACCTGCGCTCCCCGCACTTCCGCGGCTACACCCGCATCGGCGCCGAGCTGACCGGCGGGGCCTCGGACTGGCGCGACCAGCTGGACGTGGGCGCCGAGCGGCCCGCGCCGGTGCTGGGTCCGGACGATCCGGCGTACCTGTGGCTGGAGGGGCCCAACCAGTGGCCCGCGGCCCTGCCCGAGCTGCGCGGCGCGGTACTGGAGTGGCAGGCGCGGCTGGCCGCGGTGGCCCACCGGCTGCTCCGGGAGCTGCTGGCCTCGATCGGCGCCCCGGCCGGCTTCTTCGACGCGGCCTTCGCGGACCGGCCGCACCTGCACACCAAGCTGATCCGCTACCCCGGCTCGGCTCCGTCCGGCACCGACCAGGGCGTGGGCGCCCACAAGGACTACGGGTTCCTCACCCTGCTGCTCCAAGACTCGGTCGGCGGTCTCCAGGTGGTCCGCGACGGCGGCTACCTGGACGTGCCGCCGCTGCCGGGGGCGTTCGTCGTCAACCTGGGCGAGCTGCTGGAGATCGCGACCGAGGGCTACCTGACGGCGACCGACCACCGGGTGATCAGCCCGCCGGGGTCGGTGGAGCGGTACTCGGTGCCGTTCTTCTACAACCCGCGGCTGGACGCGGTGGTGGAGACGGTCCCGGGCGACTACCTGCGGGCGGCGCCCGGGGTGGCGCACGACGCGGGGAACCCGCTGCACGCGGAGTACGGCCGCAACGAGCTGAAGGGCTGGGTACGGGCCCACCCGGCGGTGGCCCGCCGCTGGCACCCGGAGCTGGTGGCGGCGTAACCGGAGGGGCCGCCGGGGGCCGCCGGGGCTGTCGCAGGCCGCCGGGGGCCGCCGCGGGCCGCAGGCGGTCCCGGGCGGCTACGGCGAGCGGGTGCCCGAGTTCTTGGTGTCCTGCGGGGGCGGGGTCTCCTCGCCGCCGGAGAGCGCGAGCCACGTGCCGACCCCCACCACGGCGGTCAGCGCCAGGGCCGACGCGGACAGCACCAGCCGCCGCTTGCGCGCGGCCTCGGCACGGTGCCGGGCGGCGCCCGGGCGGTGGCCGCCGGCCGGTCTCGGGACGCGGGCGGTGCCGAGCGCGCCGCCCGCCAGCTCGTCCGGACCCGGCACCCGCATCGAGGTGTGCGTGTCCCGGTTGGAGTCGGTCGCGGAGCCCGGCACCAGCGGGACCACGGCGCGGCGCCGCACCGGGCCGGCGGGCGGCTCCTCGGGATCCGGTTCGCCCGGACCGGCGTCGTCGGGTTCGTCCACGTCCAGCGGCGGCATCCCGACCAGCATCGGCAGCAGGTCCCGCAGGCGGGCCGACAGCTCCGACGCCCGCAGCCGTGACGCCGGGGCCTTGGCCAGGCACTGCACGACGAGCTGCCACAGCTCGTCGGGGATCCCGGGCAGCGGGACGACCGTCTCGGTCACGTGCCGGCGCAGCACGGCGCCGGGGTGGCCGCCGCCGAACGGGGTGAACCCGGCCAGCAGCTCGTACAGGACGGTGGCCAGGGCGTAGATGTCGACCGCGGCCCGCGGGGGCAGGCCCTCCACGATCTCGGGGGCCAGGTAGTCCGGGGTGCCGGTGATGCGGGTGGTCGGGGCCGAGGCCCGGCCCGTGGTGGCCCGCCGCGGGGAGTCGATCAGCTTGGCGACGCCGAAGTCGGTCAGCAGCGCCGGGTGGGATCCGCCGGGGCCGAGCGGGCCCTGCATGTCGAGCAGCACGTTCTCGGGCTTGACGTCCCGGTGCACGACCCCGGCCGCGTGGGCCGCGGCCAGCGCGTCGGCGACGTCGGCGACGATCGCCACGGCCGCCTCGGGGGCGAGCCGCCGCTCGCGGTCGAGGCGCGTGCGCAGGTCGGTGCCGCGGACGAGGTCCATGACGAGGGCGAGGTCGTTGCCGTCGACGACGAGGTCGCGGACGGAGACGACGTGCGGGTGCTCCAGGCCGAGCAGCGCGCTGCGCTCCTGGACGAACCGTCCGACCAGCTCCTGGTCGGACGCGAGGTCCTCGCGCAGCAGTTTGACGGCGACGGGGCCTTCCGGCCCCTCGCCCAGCCACACCGTGCCCGCGCTGCCGCGCCCCAGGATCTGGTGCGCGGTGTACCGGCTGCCGATCTTCCGTGCCACGACTGCTCCCTCAGCGGCTGGCGTACGCACCAAAGCTACGCGGCCGGGTGGGGGTTGGAAGCCAGTAGGGGGCCCGATTCGCGGCGACCTTCACTTCTGGGGACGAAATCACGCCCCAGAAGTCGACAAATCCACGAACTCGGCACTACGACGGCCCGGTTCAGGGCGTACCGGAGCTCCCGGAGCCCGTGGAGTCGCCGATGGAGCCGATGAAGTCGGCGGCCTCGGTGCCCCAGGTCCACAGCTGGTCCCACCAGCCGCGGCCGGTGCCGACCCACTCCTGGAGCGGGGTCAGCTCCCAGACCAGCCAGCCCGCGACGAAGAACAGCAGAACCATGACCAGGCAGCCCTTGAGGCAGCCGAGGCCGGGGATCCGCACCGGGTTGGCGCTGCGGCGGCGGGGCTCCCGCGGTTCGCGGGGTTCCCGCGGCGGCCGCTGCTGCGGCGGCGGGCTCTGCGGGGGCTGCTGCGGCTGCGGCTGCCGGTACTGGGGCTGCTGCGGCTGCTGGTACTGCTGCGGCTGGTAGTGCTGCGGCTGGTAGTGCTGCGGCGGCGGGGGCGCGTACTGCTGCTGCGGTTGGTACTGGGGCTGCTGCGGCTGCTGGTACTGCGGCGGCGGGCCCTGGCGGTACGGCTGCTGCTGCGGCGCGCCCTGCGGCGGCCGCTGCTGGGGGCGCTGCTGCGGCGGGGGCGGCTGCCGCTGCGGGCGCCGGCGCATGGGGTCCTCGCCCGGGTCGAGGTACTGCATCTGCGTCTGCTCGTTGCGGTCGCGGACGGCGCGCATCTGCGACTCCCATGGGTGCGGCTGGTCCGGCCGCTGTACGGGAGGCATCACCGACGTCGGGTCGGCGCCGCCCGCCGGCCCGGTGCTCGGCAGCACGGAGGTCGCGTCGGCCGCGCCGATCGGGGGCAGGACGCTGGTCATGCCGTTCGGGTCGTAGCCGCCCATGGGCGAGCCCGCGGAACCGGGCAGGACCTGCGTGGCGTCGCCGGCGCCCGGGGTCGCGGGGACCGGCGCGGGCGAGGGGTCGGGGGCGAGCAGCGCGCCGACGCCGAGCGCGGCCTCCACCTCGGAGGGCGCGGAGTGCACGCCGATGCCGGCGGCGACGACCCGCAGGCCGCGGGCCAGGCTCTCGGCGCTGGGGCGCTCGTCCGGCTCCTTGCTCAGGCAGCGCTGGATGACGGTCCAGAGCGGCTCGGGCAGGGTCGAGGGGCGCTGCGGCTCCTCGCTGAGGTGGCGGTGGAGCACTTCGAGCGCGGTGCCGCCGGCGAACGGCGGGCGTCCGGTGACCAGCTCGTACAGCAGGATGCCCGCGCCGTAGATGTCGACGGCGGAGGTCTGCGGGCGGCCCTCGGCGGACTCGGGGGCGACGTAGGCCGGGGTGCCGACGAACTCGTGCGTACGGGTCAGGCCCGGGGAGTCCGCGAGGCGGGCGATGCCGAAGTCGGTCAGCATCGGCTTCATCTGCCCGCCGCGCTCGTCGAGCAGCACGTTGGCGGGCTTGAGGTCGCGGTGGACCACCCCGTCGGCGTGGCTGGCGGCGAGCGCGTCCGCGATCTGGGCGGTCAGCAGGCTCGCGGCGACGGGGGTGAAGGGCCCGTTCTGGCGGAGGTACTTGTGCAGGTCGGGTCCGTCGATGAGGTCCATGACCAGCGCGAGCAGGTCGCCCTCGACGACGAGGTCGCGCGTGCGCACGATGTTGGGGTGCGTCAGGCGCAGCAGGACGGAACGCTCGCGCAGGAAGCGCATGACGATGTCGGGGTCGTGGGCCAGTTCCTCTTTGAGGACCTTGATGGCCACGGTCTCGCCGGGATGGCCGGCGACCGCCGCATCCGCACCCGCGGCCTCCCGCTGGCGGGCACGCCAGACGGTGCCCGTGGCGCCGCGCCCGAGCGGCTCTTCGAGCAGGTACTTGCTGCCGACTGGCCGCACGTCTCGCGCTCCCTGCTGTCGTCGTGCCGGCGCGTTTTTCGCGCCGCCGTCCATCGATGGGTTTTCCGGCCCACTCTAGGGGGTGTCCCCGGGGAAGACGCCGGGCGACGGAGGTTGGTTGCCGTACGTATGTACGGAGGGTGATGTTCGCCGGGTATGCCGGGGGCGATTTTCCCCGCTTTCCCCGGCCCGCTGTCCGGATCCCGACGCAGGCCGGACCGCACCGGCAACAATCAAGATCACTTGTTGCCGGGTGCCGGGCGTGTTGTCGGCGACAGGTGCGAGGATGCACCCGTACGGACGGCACGGGACGGGAGCCCCGCCTTCCGGCAGACCTGACCGGACGACGCGTCCGTGCCGGGTGGGGGGTGACCGGGCAGCCGTGTCCCGCGATTCCCCTGCCGGGCGCACGCACCGCGCAGAAGGGACCGCTCACTGCGATGCAGATCCGGCTGACCGTCCTTGGGTCGCGCAGCGGCCACCAGACATCGACCGCCCCCGCGAGCTGTGACGTACTCGTCACCGCGCCCGCGGGCACGGCCCTGGCCGCCGTCGCCTCCGGGCTCGCGGCGACCGTCGGCGGGCCCGACACCGGCGGCACCATCGTGCTCTACGCCGGCGCCGAGCGGCTCGACCTCCAGCGCCGGGTGCTCGGCGAGCCCCCGCTGGTCGACGGTGCGGTGCTGGCGCTGCACGCGCCCGTCCCGGACGTACTGCCGGAGGACGGCCTCGGCGCGCCCCAGCTGCACGTGGTGGCCGGGCCCGACGCGGGCGGGGTGCACCTGCTGCACAGCGGCCAGATCCGGGTCGGGCGCTCCGCCGACGCCGATGTCCCGCTGGACGACCCGGACGTGTCCCGGATGCACTGCGCGGTCACGGTGACGGTGGACGGCCGGGTCTCGGTGGCCGACCTGAACTCGACGAACGGCACCACCCTCGACGGCTCCCCGGTGGGCCCCCGGCCGGTGGCCCTGCCTCCCGGGGCGCTGCTGCGGATCGGCGAGTCCACCCTGCGCCTCGCGGCCGGGAGCGCGGCTCCGCTGGCGGTCGCCCCCGACCTGGAGGGCCACCTCGCGGTGCCGGGCCGCACCACGCCGAAGCAGGCGCCCGCCACGGCCCCGGGGCCCGACGGGACCGGCCCGGACTCCGGCCCGGACTCCGGCTCGGGCTACGCCGCGGGCGACAGCTCGGGTGACGGCTCGGGTTTCGCCGCGGGCTACGCCTCGGGCGACGGCGCGGGCAACGGCCCGGACTCCGGCTCGGGGTACGGCTCGGGCGACGGCCGGGGCGACGACACCCCCGCGTCCGGGACCTCCCGGCCCGGCGGCCCCGGGTACGGCGGCTCCGGCACCGACGGCGCCGGGTACGCCCCCGGCGGCCGGGGTTCCGGCGCGGCCGGCCCGGGCACGCCCGCGGTCCCGCCCGCCCGCACGGCACCCGGCGGGCCCGGCACGTCCGGCGGGCCCGGCACGGCCCCCGGCAGCCCGGCGGGCGCGCCGGGCACCCCCGCCACCGCCCCGGGCCGCGCGCACGCGCCCGCGCCCGGCCCCGCGTACGGGTCCCCGTCCGCGCCCGGCCCCGCGTACGGGTCACCGTCCGCGCCCGACCCCGCCGAGGCCCCCGCGGGCCGCCGCCGGGGCCTCAGCGCCTGGGCCCGCAAGTGGGTCCGGGGGGACGAGGCGTACGAACTTCCGGCCGAGCCGGAGGCCGTGCCCGCCGCCTCCGCCGCCCCCGACCCGGACGACCCGGCCGCGCTGCTGCTGGCCGCCCTCGGCCCCACCGAGCGGCTGTGGTCGCGCGGGCCCGGGCACCCCGGGGTGCTGGACCTCGGGCTCGGCGCGGGCAGCCGGGTCGACCTGCGCGCCGTCGGATCGCTCGGTCTGGCCGGGCCGCGCGCCCGCCTCGCCGGGGTGGCCCGCAGCGTCGTGGCGCAGCTGGCCGCCCTGCACGCGCCGGGTCAGCTGGAGATCGTGCTCGTCTGCACCGACCGGGCCCGCCCGCTCGCCGAGCGCCGCCGCGACTGGGGCTGGCTCGGCTGGCTGCCGCACGTACGCCCCGCGCACGGCCAGGACTGCCGGCTGCTCCTGGCCTACGACCGCGACCAGGCCGCCGCCCGCACCGGGGAGCTCACCCGGCGCCTGGACGACGGCCCCCTCGGCACGCACTGGGCCGCCGCCGACCCCGAGGGGGTCCGGCAGGCCGCCCGCGTCCACCGCGGCCCGTACACCCTGCTCGTCCTCGACGGCGATCCCGGGGCGGGCCCGCTGCGCGACGTCACCGGGCGGCTCGCCTCGCACGGCCCGGCCGGCGGCATCCACGTCATCGCCCTCGCCGACGCCCCGGCCGCCACCCCCGCCTCGCCCGTCGCCGACACGTACGAGGCGGCCTGCGCGGGCACCCCGGCCTTCCGGGACTGCGGCGCGGTCGCCCTGCTCAGCGGGGACGTGGCCACGGCCATACGGACCTTCGCCGTCACCGGCGGCCGGCCGGTCCCCTCCGGCGACACCGCCACCGCCGACGCCGTCTCCGCCGCCTGGGCCGAGCGGTTCGCCCGCGCCCTGGCGCCGCTGCGCGCCGACGGCGGCCCGGCCGAGCCCTACCGCCCGGCGGCGGCCGCCCTGCCCGCCACCGCGCGGCTCCTGGACGAGCTGGGGCTGGCACGGGCCACCCCGGCCTCCCTTATGGCCCGCTGGGCCGAGGCCACCGACCAGGGGCAGGGCACCGGCGGGCTCGCCGAGATCGTGCTGGGCAGCGGGCGGCGCGGTGCCGTCGGCGCCGAACTCGTCCACGACGGCCCGCACCTGCTGATCGAGGGGCCCGCCGGAAGCGGCCGGACCGAGCTGCTGCGCTCGGTGGCCGCCTCCCTGTCGGCGGCCGCCCGGCCCGACCGGCTGGGGCTGGTCCTGCTGGACGGGGCCGGCGGGGAGCGCGGCGACGGGCTGCTTCCCTGTACGGAACTCCCGCACGTCTCCGCGCACCTGGTGGCCTCCGACCCGCTGCGCATGCGGGAGTTCGCGCAGGCCCTGGGCGCCGAGCTGAAGCGGCGCCACGAGCTGCTGGACGGGGTGCCGTTCGCGGAGTGGCACGCCCGGCGCGAGCTCGCCGACCGGATGGTCTCGCCCCGCCAGCCCACCCCGGGCGAGCAGCGCGGCGACATCGAACCCCAGCGCACCGGGACCCTGCGGCTGCGCGCCTCGGCCCTGCGGACCGATCCGGCGGGGCCGAGCCCGCTGCCCCGGCTGGTGGTGCTCGTCGACGACTTCGACGCGCTGGTCGCGCCGGGGCTGGGCAGTACGGGCCGGCCCGCCGCCGGTTCGGTGGTGCGGGCGCTGGAGGCGGTGGCCCGCGAGGGCGCCCGCCTCGGGGTGCACCTGGTGGCCACGACCGCCCGCCCCGACCGGACGGCCGAGACCGGGCTGGCCCGGCTGACCACCCTGCGCGTGGAGCTCGACGCCCCGGACCAGCCGGGTCCCGGCCGCGGTGTGCTGCGGTACGCGGACGGGCGCACGGTCCCGTTCCAGGCCGGCCGGGTCACCGGGCGGATCCCGCGCACCGCGACCCTGAGGCCGACTGTGGTCCCGGTGGAGTGGGAGCGGATGGGCGACCCGCCGGCCCGCCGCCCGGTCCGCGAGCTGGGCAACGGGCCGACCGACCTCGCGCTGCTGGCCAGCGCCCTGGACCGGGCCTCCCACCTGGTCTCGGCGACGCCGGTGCTGTTCCCTCCCGCCCCCTGAACCCCTGCGGCGCCACCGTGACGCGGTATTGCGGGGGCGGGCAGGTCGGCGTAGACCTTGTGGTCCGGGACACACCACGGGCAACGGGGGCAGAGCCATGCGCAGGCCGGGATCGCGTCGTACGACATTCAGCTGGGCGGCCGCGGCGACCGCGGGCGTGCTCGCGCTGACCGCCTGCGGAGGCGGCGCGGACAAGGAGGACGAACCCGCCCGGGGCGGTACGACCGCGCCGGGGCCGACGGTGGAACTGCCGAAGCTGACCGGCGAGAAGCTCGAGGTCGCGGCGGTCTGGACGGGCGCGGAGCAGGAGAACTTCACCAAGGTCCTGAAGGAGTTCGAGAAGCGGACCGGGGCGACCGTCACCTTCGTCCCCGCGCAGGACCCGATCGTCACGTTCCTCGGCTCGAAGATCGCGGGCGGCGCCCCGCCGGACGTGGCGCTGCTCCCGCAGGTCGGGGCACTGGTGTCGGCGGTGCAGAACAAGTGGGCGCAGCCGGTGGGTCCGGAAGCGAAGGCGCAGCTCGACGCCAACTACTCGGCGGGCTGGAAGACGCTCGGCGCGGTCGAGGGCACCCAGTACGGGGTGTACTACAAGGCCGCGAACAAGTCGCTGATCTGGTACAACGCGAAGGCCTTCGAGGCGGCGGGCGTCAAACCGCCCACCACTTGGAAGGAGTTGCTGACGGCGGCGGACACGCTCTCCGCGTCGGGCACTCCGGCGGTCTCGGTGGCGGGCGCGGACGGCTGGACGCTGACCGACTGGTTCGAGAACGTCTACCTCTCCCAGGCGGGTCCGGAGAAGTACGACCAGCTGGCCAAGCACCAGATCAAGTGGACGGACGACAGCGTGAAGCAGGCGCTGACCACGCTGGGCGAGCTGTTCGGGCGCAAGGACTTCCTGGCGGGCGGGGCGAGCGGGGCGCTGGCCACCGAGTTCCCGAAGTCGGTGACGCAGACGTTCACCGGCGGCGACCGGCCGGCGGCCGCGATGGTCTTCGAGGGCGACTTCGTGGCGGTGAACATCGCGCAGACCGAGGCGAAGGTCGGCACGGACGCCCTCGTCTTCCCCTTCCCGGCGGTCGGCGCGAAGTCGCCGGTGGTCTCGGGCGGTGACGTGGCGGTCGCGCTGAAGCCGTCGAAGGGCGCGCAGGCCCTGCTGACGTTCCTGGCGTCACCGGACGCGGCGGAGATCCAGGCCCGCCTGGGCGGGTTCGTCTCCCCGAACAAGGCGGTGGATCCGGCCGCCTATCCGAACGACATCCAGCGGGGCATCGCCAAGGCGCTGATCGCGGCGGGCGACGACTTCCGCTTCGACATGTCGGACCAGGCTCCGGCGGCCTTCGGCGGCACCCCGGGCGCGGGCGAGTGGAAGGCGCTCCAGGACTTCCTGGCGAACCCGTCGGACGTGGCGGGGGCCCAGGCGAAACTGGAGGCGGACGCGGCCAAGGCGTACGGGAACTGATCCCGTGACGTCCCAGGCCAAGCCGGTCGCGCCGGCCGCGGCCGGCAGGTCCGCCGAGGCGCGCCGCCGGCGGCTGACCGCGGCGGCGTTCCTCCTCCCCGCCCTCGTGCTCCTCGGCGCGCTCGTCGTGCACCCGATCGGCTACTCCCTCTACCGCAGTTTCTTCGACCGCTCCGGCTCGGGCTTCGTCGGCGGCGACAACTACCGGGAGATACTGAGCGACCCGACCATCCGCACCGCGCTGAAGAACACGGCGGTGTGGGTGGTGCTGGCGCCGGCTACGGCGACAGCGCTGGGCCTGATCTTCGCGGTGCTCACCGAACGGGTGCGCTGGGGAACGGCGTTCAAGCTGCTGGTCTTCATGCCGATGGCGATCTCGATGCTGGCGGCGGGCATCATCTTCCGGCTGGTCTACGACCACGACCCCGACCGGGGCGTCGCCAACGCGGTCTGGGTCGGGGTCCACGACACCTTCGCGGAGTCCTCGGCGTTCCCCAAGGCCCGCCCGGGCCGGGACTCCCCGCTGGTGGACGCGGGCGGCGGCGCGTTCGCCACCCGCGACCCCGTACGGGCGGGCGTCCCGGTGCTGCTCCCGCTGGTCGGCGTGGCCCCGGAGGCGCTGCCCGCGGGGACCGCGGCCGCCAAGGCGGCCGGCGCCGACCCGGAGAAGGTCACCGGCACCGTCTGGCAGGACTTCACCCGGGGCGGGGGCGGCACGGTGAACACGGTCGACCCCACCGAGACCGGCTTCGCCGGAATGCGCGTCGAGGCGGTGAAGGACGGCAAGGTCGTGGAGAGCGCCACCGCGCGCGGCGACGGCGTCTTCGTCCTGTCCGCGAAGGCCGACGGGGCGCAGCTGCGGCTGCCCGCCTCGAACTTCCGGGAGGCGTACGCGGGCGTGCAGTGGCTGGGCCCGGCGCTGGTGACCGCGGCGGTCATCGGGGCGTACGTGTGGATGTGGGCCGGCTTCGCGATGGTGCTGATCGGGGCGGGGCTGGCCGCCGTGCCGCGGGAGCTGATGGAGGCGGCCCGGGTGGACGGGGCGAACGAGTGGCAGGTGTTCCGCAGGATCACCGTGCCGATGCTCGCGCCCGTCCTGGTGGTCGTCCTCGTCACGCTCGTCATCAACGTCATGAAGGTGTTCGACCTGGTCTTCGTGATCGCTCCCGGTGCGGTGCAGGACGACGCGAACGTCCTGGCGCTCCAGCTGTACCGCACCTCCTTCGGCACGGACGCCGATCCGGGGCTGGGCAGCGCCATCGCGGTGCTGCTGCTCATCCTGGTGCTCCCGGTCATGCTGGTGAACATCCGCAGGCTGCGGAAGGAAAGGTCCCGATGAGCGGATTCGAGCGGACGCCGGACCGGACGGCCGGGGCCGGAGCCGAGGCCGGAGCCGGAGCCGGAGCCGTGACGGCCGGGTCCGAGCCGGGGACCGATCCCGGGTCCGAGGCCGGGGCCAAGCCGGCAGCCGGGTCCAAGCGGGGACCCGGGGCCGAGCCGCGGCCCGGCTCCGCGCCCGGCGCCGTCGAGCGGGCCGGGCGCGGTCTGGCGGCCCGGGCGGCGGGCGGGGCGCTGCGCGTGTTCCTGGTCGCGGCCGCGCTGTTCTGGCTGCTGCCCACCCTCGGCCTGCTCGTCTCCTCCTTCCTCGCCCCGTCCGACCTCGACAAGGGCGGCTGGTGGGGGGCGCTGACCGCGCCCTCCCGGCTCACGGCCGACAACTACGCGCGGCTGCTGGCCAACGACACGATCACCGGGTCCCTGCTGAACACCCTGGCGATCGCGCTTCCGGCGACCCTGCTCGTGCTCGTCCTGGGCGCGTTCGCCGGGTACGCCTTCGCCTGGCTGGAGTTCCCCGGCCGGGACTGGCTGTTCCTCGTCGTCGTGGGGCTGCTCGTGGTCCCCGTCCAGGTGGCGCTGATCCCGGTATCCGAACTCTTCGGCACCATCGGCCTGTTCGAGACCACGGCGGGGGTGGTGCTGTTCCACACGGCTTTCGGGCTGCCGTTCGCCGTGTTCCTGCTGCGGAACTTCTTCGCGGAGATCCCGCGCGAGCTGCTGGAGGCGGCCCGGCTCGACGGGGCGGGCGAACTGCGGCTGTTCGCGCGGGTGGTGCTGCCGCTGGGCGGTCCGGCGCTCGCCTCGCTCGGCATCTTCCAGTTCCTGTGGGTGTGGAACGACATGCTGGTCGCGCTCGTCTTCGCCGACTCGGCGAACCCGCCGGTCACGGTCGCGCTCCAGCAGCAGGTGCGGCAGTTCGGGAACAACATCGACGTGCTGGCGCCGGGCGCGTTCCTGTCGATGGCGGTCCCGCTCGTCGTCTTCTTCGCCTTCCAGCGGCAGTTCGTCACGGGGGTGATGGCCGGCGCCGTCAAGTGACGTCGCCGCGCGGTGCGGCACCCTCTGGATCACGGTGTCGACGTGCGGAGTTGACGCTCCGTAACCCGAATGCCGCACGCCGCGTAACCCGATCGCCACGCCGGGGGTTCCTGGGCCATATGCCCGCCCGCCGACCCCTGGATGTGCCGTGCCCCGGTTCAGCGTCATCGTGCCCGCGTACAAGGTCCAGGCGTACCTCCAGGAGAGTCTGGACTCGGTCCTGACGCAGTCGTACCCGGATCTGGAACTGATCGCGGTCGACGACGCCTCCCCGGACGCCTGCGGCTCGATCATCGACGAGTACGCGGCCCGCGACCCCCGGGTCACCGCCGTGCACCTGGCGCACAACCTGGGGCTGGGCCCGGCCCGCAACGCGGGTCTGGCCCGGGCCACCGGCGACTACCTGCTCTTCCTCGACGGCGACGACACCCTCGCCCCCGGCGCCCTCCAGGCCATCACCGACCGGCTGAAGGCCACCGGCTCCCCCGACGTCCTCGTCTACGACTACGCGCGCACCTTCTGGACGGGCGAGCTGATCCGCGACCGGCTGCCGGAACGGCTCTCGGAGGAGGGCCCGGCCAGTTTCCGGCTCGCCGACCGCCCGGCCCTCCTCGGCATGCTGATGGTGGTGTGGAACAAGGCGTACCGCCGCGAGTACGTGGAGCGCGAGGGCCTCTCCTTCCCGCCCGGCTTCTACGAGGACACCCCCTGGACCTACCCGGCGCTGCTGGCCGCCGAGTCCGTCGCCGTCCTGGACCGGGTCTGCGTCCACTACCGCCAGCGGCGGACCGGATCGATCCTGACCACCACCAGCCGCCGCCACCTCGACGTCTTCGACCAGTACGACCGGGTCTTCGGCTACCTCGCCGGCCGCCCCGAGCTGGAGCGCTGGCGCCCCACCGTGCACCGGCGGATGGCCGAGCACTTCTGCGCCCTGTACGCCGACCCGCGCCGCCTCCCGCGCACGAGCCGCGCCGAGTTCTTCGCCCGGGCCTCCGCCCTGCTGCGCCGCTACCGGACCCCCGGCGGCGGGGGCGCTCTGCCGCTGTCCCCGTCGCGGACCGACCGGGTCCGGCACACCCTGATGCGGCTGGGGGCCCGGCGCGCGTACCGGCTGCTGTCGGTGCTCCGCTCGGCGGGGCTGGCGGCCGGGCGCGGGGCGTCCGCCCTGGAACGGGGGCTGCGGGAGTCCTGGCTGCGGCTGCACTACCGGGTGCAGCGGCTGCTGCCGCTCCGGCCGGAACTGGCGGTGTTCTCCGCGTACTGGCACGGCGGTTACGCCTGCAACCCGGCGGCGGTCGAGGCGAAGCTGCGGGAGCTGGCGCCCCGGATGCGGACGGCGTGGATCTGCGACCCGGCGCACGCCTCGACGCTCCCCCGCGAGACGGTGGCGCTGCGGCCGGGCTCGGCGGCGTACTGGAGCGCCCTGGCCCGGGCCACGTACCTGGTCACGAACGTCAACTTCGACCGCGCCCTGGTCAAGCGGCCGGGCCAGATCCTGGTGCAGACCCAGCACGGCACCCCCCTCAAGCGGGTCGGCCTCGACCTCCAGGACCGGCCGGCGGCCACCCCGACCACGGACTTCGCGGGCCTGCTGCGCAGCGCCGACCAGTGGGACTACCTGCTGTCCGCGAACCGGCACTCGACGCTGGTGTGGGAGAAGGCGGTGCCGTCCTCGTACACGACGCTGGAGTACGGCTATCCGCGCAACGACGTCTTCCACCGGGCCGGCCAGGCGGACGTGCTGGAGCTGCGCGAGCGCCTGGGCATCCCGCCGGGCTCCACGGCGATCCTGTACGCGCCCACGCACCGCGACTACCGGCGCAGCCAGCCCGACCACCTGGACTTCGAACGGGTCCTGCGGGACCTCGGCCCGCGCTTCACGCTGCTGACCCGCACGCACCTGACGTACGCGGGCTCGGGGCGGCCGCCGCAGGCGCACCCGCGGCTGATCGACGTCTCCGCGTACCCGTCGGTGGAGGAACTCTGCCTGGCGTCGGACGCGTTGGTGACGGACTACTCGTCCCTGATGTTCGACTACGCGGCGCTGGACCGGCCGATCGTGATCCACGCGGACGACTGGGAGGCGTACGAGGCGGCCCGGGGCACCTACTTCGACCTGCGGGCCTGTCCGCCCGGGGCGATCGCCCGGACCGAGGACGAGCTGGTGGACATCTTCGCCACCGGGCACTGGCAGGGCTCGCGCTCCGCGCAGCTGCGGGCGGCGTTCCGCTCGCGGTTCTGCTCGTACGACGACGGCCACGCGGCGGAGCGGGTGGTGCGCCGGGTCTTCCTCGGGCAGGCCGTCCCGCTCCCGGCGGTCGTCCCGCTGGAGGAGCGCCGCCCGGCCCCGGCCGCGCCGTCGGCGGTCCCGGAGCCGACGCTGGCCCACCTGACGGCGGGCCGCCTGACCTTCTGACGCGCGGGGACCCGTACGCCGACGCGCGCCGGGGCCCGCTCGCCACGGGCCCGCTCGCCACGGGCCCGCTCGCCACGGCACCCGGCGCCCCCGGCCGGGCCGGCCGGGGTCAGGCGGCCCGCAGGCCGGCCACCACCGAGCGGGCCAGGTCGTCCAGGTAGTCCTCCGGGACTACGTCGCGGACCACCACCTGCCGCCAGTACAGCGGGCCGATCGCCAGGTCCAGCGCCCGGTCCGGGCAGGTCCCCTCGGGCAGCTCGCCGCGCGCGACGGCCTCCGAGACGATCCCCTCGGCCATCCGGCGCTGCCCGTCCAGCAGCGCGCCCCGCACCGCGTCCGCGATCTCGGGGTTGCGCGCCGCCTCGACCAGCAGGTCGGGGATGACCGCGGAGGCCACCGGGTGCCGCAGCACGTGCGTCATGACCTCCAGCAGGGCCCGTACGTCCCCGTACAGGGACCCGGTCGACGGCACCGGCAGGCCGTCCACGGCGAAGGCGGCCACCAGGTCGAGCACCAGGTGCAGCTTCGACTTCCACCGCCGGTAGACGGCGGTCTTGCCGACCCCCGCGCGGCGGGCGATGCCCTCGATGGACATCCGCGCGAAGCCGACGGCGGCCAGCTCCCCGACCACCGCCTCCCGGATCGCCTCGGTCACGTCCTCGCGCAGGACGGCGGCGCCGGCGGGCTGGCGGCGGGCGGGGGTGGCGGCGGGGTCGGAGGTCATGCGGAGAGCATAGCGGCCCCCTTCGTCACGACGATACGGTTGCGTCCCGACGCTAAACGTTCTACTGTCGCCGTAGCGACGATACGGTTCCGTCCCATCGCTCGCGACGCCCCGACCCCGGCGAAAGCGACCCCAGTGACCACCGCGACCGCACCCTCGACCGCCGCCGCCGCGGCCCGCCCGATCCCGCCGGAACTCACCCGGCTCGCGGCCGAGCACGGCCTGACCCTCAGCGGCGCCCGCCCCACGCTCCCCCGGTACCTGGCGCAGCTGTGGGGCCGCCGCCACTTCGTCACCACGTACGCGACCGCCCGCATGCAGGCGCAGTACAGCACCGCGAAGCTCGGCCAGGTCTGGCACCTGGTGACCCCGCTGCTCAACGCGGCGGTCTACTACTTCATCTTCGGCGTCGTCATGCACGCCAGCCACGACGTGCCCGACTACGTGCCGTTCCTGATCACCGGCGTGTTCGTCTGGGACTTCATCGGCAGCTCCGTCAACGCCGGCACCCGGGCCGTCCACAGCAACCGCGGCCTGGTCCGCGCCCTGCACTTCCCGCGCGCCAGCCTGCCGATCTCCAGCGTCGTCCAGCTCTTCCAGCAGCTGCTCGTCACCATGGGCGCGCTGGTCATCCTGCTGCTGGCCTTCGGCCAGACGCCCGCGCCCTCCTGGTTCCTGGTCGCCCCGACCCTCGTGCTGATGGCGGTGTTCGCGGCCGGCTGCGCCATGGTCATGGCCCGCATCGGCAGCAAGAACCCCGACGTCAGCCAGCTGATGCCGTTCGTCCTGCGCACCTGGATGTACTCCTCGGGCGTCATGTGGTCCATCGACCAGATGCTCCGGACCGACCAGCTGCCGCACTGGGTGTCGACGGCGCTGAAGCTCAACCCGGCGGCCGTCTACATCGACCTGATGCGCTTCGCGCTCATCGACAGCTTCTCCGCCCACTCGCTGCCGCACCACGTGTGGCCGGTGGCCATCGGCTGGGCGCTGCTCGCCGGCGTCGGCGGATTCATCTACTTCTGGAAGGCAGAGGAGGAGTACGGACGTGGCTGACACCTCGAGCACCAAGACGCACCCCCGCCCCACCCCCGCACCGGCGGACCCCGCGTCCCGGGTGCCCACGGTCATCGCGCACGACGTGCACGTCGTCTACCGGGTCCAGGGCAGCGGCGGCCGCAAGGGCGGCGCCACGGCCGCCCTGAGCCGGGTCTTCTCCCGCAAGCGGGCCCCCGCCGCGCGCGAGGTGCACGCGGTCAAAGGCGTCAGCTTCACCGCGTACAAGGGCGAGGCCATCGGCCTCATCGGCTCCAACGGCTCGGGCAAGTCCACCCTGCTGGCCGCCATCGCCGGCCTCCAGCCGGTCGCCGCGGGCACGATCTTCTCGCACGGCCAGCCCTCCCTGCTGGGCGTGAACGCCGCACTGATGAACGACCTGACGGGCGAGCGGAACGTGGTCCTCGGCGGCCTCGCCATGGGCATGAGCCGCGAGCAGATCAAGGAGCGCTACGGGGACATCGTCGACTTCTCCGGCATCAACGAGAAGGGCGACTTCATCTCGCTGCCCATGCGGACGTACTCCTCGGGCATGGGCGCCCGGCTGCGGTTCTCCATCGCCGCCGCGAAGGACCACGACGTGCTGATGATCGACGAGGCCCTGGCCACCGGCGACGCGGCCTTCCAGCGCCGCAGCCAGGCCCGCATCGAGGAGCTGCGCGAGCACGCGGGCACGGTCTTCCTGGTCAGCCACGGCATCAACACGGTCCGCGAGACGTGCGACCGCGCGATCTGGCTGGAATCGGGCGTCCTGCGCATGGACGGCCCGTCCTCGGAAGTCTGCGCCGCCTACGAACGCTCCACCCGCTCCTGAGACGCACCCCCCTCAGCCCCGCCAACACTAGAGGCGCACCCCCCTAGCCCCACCGACGCTTGAGGCGCACCCCTAGCCCCGCCAACGCTAGTGCGTTGTCCACGAACGTTGGCCGGGTCGGTCAGGCGGCTTGGGGCCGTGGTCGGCCCCAGCGCTGTTGGCGCTCGCTGCGGACCTTGGCGCGTTCGCGACGTTGGGCGGCCAGGACGTCGG
>NZ_JAPNLM010000038.1 GCF_026627255.1 Streptomyces antarcticus
TAAGGCTCCCAGTAGACGACTGGGTTGATAGGCCAGATGTGGAAGCCCGGTAACGGGTGAAGCTGACTGGTACTAATAGGCCGAGGGCTTGTCCTCAGTTGCTCGCGTCCACTGTGTTAGTTCTGAAGCAACGAACAGTTGCTGGTTTCTGGAGCTAGAACAAAAACTACAAAGTGTGCTTGTTCGCTCGAAACCGATAGGGTTTCGGTGGTCATAGCGTTAGGGAAACGCCCGGTTACATTTCGAACCCGGAAGCTAAGCCTTTCAGCGCCGATGGTACTGCAGGGGGGACCCTGTGGGAGAGTAGGACGCCGCCGAACAATCTTTCAAAGGACCCTTGGTCCAGCGTTCAACGCTGGACCAAGGGTCTTTTTGTTTTTCCACATCTTTACGCCGAAGCGCGGCCATGGGTTGGTTGCGCAAGAATGACTAGCGGTACCCCGAAGACAGGAGTCACACCCATGTCCAACTCTCCCGACGATCGTCCGGAGCGCGAGCCTCGGCGCAACGACGGCGGTGACAGGGGCGGCTACCGCGGGGGCCGTGACGACCGTGGCGGCGACCGACCCCCGTTCCGTCGTGACGACCGCGGTGGCCGTCCGGCCGGCGGCGGCAGCGCCGGCGGCGGTTTCCGTCGTGACGACCGCAGTGGTGGGCGCCCCGCCTCGGGCGCCGGTGGCGGTGGGTTCCGTCGCGATGACCGTAGTGGTGGCGGGGACCGTCCGTCGTACCCGCGTCGTGACGATGACCGTGGTGGCCGTCCGTCCTCCAGCGGTGGCGGCGGTGGGTTCCGTCGTGACGACCGCAGTGGTGGTGGCGACCGTCCGAGCTTCCCGCGTCGTGACGACCGCGGTGGCGACCGTCCGTCCTACCCGCGTCGGGATGACCGTCCCTCCGGTGGTGGCGGCGGTTTCCGTCGTGACGACCGTAGTGGTGGCGGGGACCGTCCGTCGTACCCGCGTCGTGACGATGACCGTGGTGGCCGTCCGTCCTCCGGTGGTGGCGGCGGTTTCCGTCGCGATGACCGTAGTGGTGGCGGGGACCGTCCGTCGTACCCGCGTCGTGACGATGACCGTGGTGGCCGTCCCTCCAGCGGTGGTGGCGGCGGCGGTTTCCGTCGTGACGACCGCAGTGGCGGTGGGGACCGTCCGAGCTTCCCGCGTCGTGACGACCGTGGTGGCGACCGTCCCTCGTACCCGCGTCGTGATGACGACCGCGGTGGGTTCCGCGGCGGCCGTGATGACCGCAGTGGTGGCGGGGACCGTCCGAGCTTCCCGCGTCGTGACGACCGCGGTGGCGACCGTCCGTCCTACCCGCGTCGGGATGACCGTCCCTCCGGTGGTGGCGGCGGTTTCCGTCGTGACGACCGTAGCGGTGGTGGGGACCGTCCGAGCTTCCCGCGTCGTGACGACCGTGGTGGCGACCGTCCCTCGTACCCGCGTCGTGATGACGACCGCGGTGGGTTCCGCGGCGGCCGTGACGATCGCAGTGGTGGCGGGGACCGTCCGTCGTACCCGCGTCGTGACGATGACCGTGGTGGCCGTCCGTCCTCCAGCGGTGGTGGCGACCGTCCCAGCTTCCCGCGTCGTGACGACCGTGGCGGGGACCGTCCGTCCTACCCGCGTCGGGATGACCGTCCCTCCGGTGGTGGCAGTGCCGGCGGTGGGTTCCGTCGCGATGACCGTAGTGGTGGCGGGGACCGTCCGTCGTACCCGCGTCGTGACGATGACCGTGGTGGCCGTCCGTCCTCCAGCGGTGGTGGCGACCGTCCGAGCTTCCCGCGTCGTGACGACCGCGGTGGCGACCGTCCGTCGTACCCGCGTCGTGACGATGACCGTGGTGGCCGTCCGTCCTCCAGCGGTGGTGGCGACCGTCCGAGCTTCCCGCGTCGTGACGACCGCGGTGGCGACCGTCCGTCCTACCCGCGTCGGGATGACGACCGCGGTGGGTTCCGTGGTGGGCGTGACGATCGCGGTGGTGACCGTGGTGGCTACCGTGGTCGCGATGACCGTGGCGGCGACCGTGACTTCCGCTCCGACCGTGACCCGGTCAAGCGGCTCCCGATCGACGACGACGTCACCGGCTTCGAGATCGACTCCGACGTGCGCCAGGAGCTGCTGAGCCTGCCCAAGGGGCTGGCCGAGGAGGTCTCCAAGAACCTGGTCATGGTCGCGCGCCTGATCGACGAGGACCCCGAGCGGGCGTACGCCTACTCGCGCATCGCCCTGCGTCTGGCCTCCCGCGTCGCCGCCGTCCGCGAGGCCGCCGGTTTCGCCGCGTACGCCACGCAGAAGTACAGCGAGGCGCTCGCCGAGTTCCGCGCCGCCAAGCGCATGACCGGCTCCGTCGAGCTGTGGCCCGTCATGGCCGACTGCGAGCGCGGCCTCGGCCGCCCCGAGCGGGCGCTGGCCATGGCCGGCGAGCCCGAGGTGCAGAAGCTGGACAAGGCCGGCCAGGTCGAGATGCGTCTGGTCGCCGCCGGTGCCCGCCGTGACCAGGGGCAGCTGGAAGCCGCCATCGTCACCCTGCAGAGCCCGGAGCTGGCCTCCAGCACCGTCCAGCCCTGGACGGCGCGCCTGCGGTACGCCTACGCCGACGCGCTGCTGGCGGCCGACCGCGAGGACGAGGCGCGCGAGTGGTTCGCCAAGACGCTCGAAGCGGACAAGGACGGGGCCACGGACGCCTCCGACCGCCTCGCGGAGCTCGACGGCGTCGAGTTCGTGGACGCGTCGGCCGAGGACGTCGATGTCGATGTCGACGACGAGGATGACGACGACGATGCCGAGGTCGCCGCGGCCGAGCGTGCCTCCGACGTCGCCGAGTACTACGACGAGGACGACGACGAGTACGAGCCGCAGGAGCGGCCCGCGGCCGCCGTCCGCGCCGATGACGAGGCCGACGCCGACGCCGAAGCCGACGCTGAAGCCGATGACGAGCCCGACGACCGTGACGACGAGTTCGACGTCACCGACGAGGACGTCGCCACCGACGAGCCGGACGCGGACCGCGACAAGGCCTGAGGTCTGACGTGAGAAGGGCGGTACCCCGGCCGGGGTACCGCCCTTCTGCGTCTCCGGGGTTCGAAGGCGCGTGTCAGGTCAGGCCGCGCAGGACCAGCCCCGTCGCCGGCTTCGGGCCGAAGGAGGTCGACTTGCGGGGCATCGTCACGCCCTGGCGGGCCAGGTTCCGTACGACGTCCTCCCGGACCGGGTGCAGCAGGACCGCGGTGCCGCCGTGGCGTTCCGCCATGGCCACCGTCGACGGGGTGTCATGTATGTACGTGATGTGCTCCGGGGTGTCCGGGACGTTCCACATGGCGTCGAGCAGTGTGGCGTGCAGCACGGTCGCGTCCAGCCGGCGCCAGGCCTCCGGGCGGTCGTGGCGGACCGTACGGTCGAGGAGCGCCTGGTCGGGGTCGGTGACCAGGTGGAAGCGGCCGTCGCCGGTGAGCAGGAAGGCGTTGCCGCGCTCCGAGGCGTCCGCCAGGGCCTCCAGGGCGAGCGGGAGCGGCCCGTCGACCGTGCGCACCCGGAAGAGGCCGTCGAGCGCCGCGAGGGCGTCGGCGACCGGCAGGCGGCGCAGCATCCGGTGGATGGCGCGGACCTCCAGGGGGTAGCGGACGGTGTCCACCAGGAGGACCAGGCCGAAGTCCCACGGCGACGGGGAGCCGTGCTCCTGCTGGAGGCGCAGGTAGGTCGCCCAGCGGTGGTGGCCGTCGGCGATCAGGGCCTGGCGGTGGCCCAGGTCGGCGGTGACGGCCGCCAGCTCGTCCGGGTCGGTGATGGCCCACAGGCGGTGCTGGAAACCGTCCTCGGTCGTCGTGGACAGGAGGGGCGCACGCCCCGCCGTCCGCTCGACGACCGCCGTCGCGCCCGCGCGGGGGTCGTCGCCCCGGTAGGTCAGCAGGAGCGGTTCGAGGTTCGCCGAGGTGGCCCGCATCAGGCCGGCGCGGTCGGTGACGACGTCCGGCATGACGTCCTCGTGCGGGAGGACGATGCCCGCGTCGGCGGCGGACAGGGCGAGGGCGCCGATGATGCCGCGCTGGAGCAGCCCGGCCCTGCGCTGCTCGTACACGTACAGGGCGGGCTCGGGGTCGGCGCTGAGGACGCCCTCGGCGAGCCAGTCGTGGAGGGTGCGCGCGGCCTGTTCGTTGCGGGCGGCCGGGGTACCGGCCTGGGGCAGGATCAGGCGCACGATGTTGTGCGGATCGGCGGACTCGAGGTGATCGACTCCGTCCGGGCGTACGACCACGTCGTACGGGGGTGAGGTGACGGCGGCGAGGCTGCCGACCCGCTCCGGAACGTAGCGCAGGCCGTGGAACGGGATCAGACGAAGCCCGTGGTCAGCGGTGCCAGGTGTGGTCATTGGTGCATGGTAAGACCCGTCTCGCGATGCGGGATGATCGGGGGTGACCGAGGAATCACACAGATCGAACACATCGGGAGCGGACAGGATGACCAGCGTGAGCAGGAACAGTCCCGGGGCGAGCGACCGGAGTCTGCACCAGGCGTACGACACGGCCCTGCTCGACCTCGACGGGGTGGTGTACGCGGGCGGGCAGGCCATCGCACACGCCGTGGAGTCCCTCGCCGCCGCCCGGGCCGACGGGATGCACCTCGCGTACGTCACCAACAACGCCCTGCGGACGCCGGACGCGGTCGCCGAACACCTGGGCGAGCTGGGCATCCCCACCGAGGCGGACGAGGTGATCACCTCGGCGCAGGCGGTGGCCCGGCTGATCTCGGAGCAGGTGGAGCCGGGGTCGAAGGTGCTGGTGATCGGCGGCGAGGGGCTGCGGGTCGCCCTGCGCGAGCGCGGGCTGGTGCCGGTGGAGTCCTCCGACGAGGAGGGTCTCGCGGCGGTCGTCCAGGGGTACGGGGGCCCGGAGCTGCAGTGGTCGCGGTTCGCCGAGGCGGCCTACGCGGTCAACCGCGGGGTGCCGTGGTTCGCGTCCAACACCGACCTGACGATCCCCGGGGCACGCGGGATCGGGCCGGGCAACGGGGCGGCGGTGGAGGTCGTACGGATCGCCACCGGCGCCGAGCCGCAGGTGGCGGGCAAGCCGCTGCCCCCGATGCACCGCGAGACCGTGCTGCGGACCGGGGCGAAGCGGCCGCTGGTGGTCGGGGACCGGCTGGACACCGACATCGAGGGCGCGTTCAACGGGGACGTGGACTCGCTCCTGGTGCTGACCGGGGTGACGGACGCCGCGCAGCTGCTGCGGGCCGAGCCCCGGCACCGGCCGACGTACGTGGACCGGGACCTGCGCGGCCTGCTGACCGGACAGCCGGAGGTCACCGGGGACGACGGCGCGTGGCGCTGCGGCGACTGGGTCTGCGCGGCGGGAGCCGACGTGCTGGAGCTGCGGACCGTCCGTGAGGCCGGCGGGCCGGAGGAACAGGGCGGGCCCGAGGAACTGGGCGGATCCGGGGAGCCGGACGGGGATCCGATCGACGGGCTGCGGGCGCTGTGCGCGGCGGCCTGGAGCGCGGCCGGGGACGGGTCCTGCACGCTCGACGCGGAGAAGGCGCTGGCCCGGCTGGGCCTCTGAACGGTGAGGGAGGCAGGGTAGGCTAACCTAACTCGCGTGTTGGTCGAGAGTCCCCCAGAACCAGAACCGGGCCGCGCGGCGAGCGGGCAGGCCGCCGCCGCGGCCCGTCCGCGCCACGGCGCCCGCGCCGCCGGCCTGCTGGCCGCCCTCGTGGTGCTGGCGCTGATCGCGGTGGTGAGCATCGCGGTGGGCGCCCGGCAGATGCCCCTCGACGAGGTCTGGCACGGCCTCTTCCACTTCACGGGGACGCCCTCCGACGTGGTGGTCCGGGACCTGCGGGTCCCGCGCACGGTGCTCGGGCTGATGGTCGGGCTGGCGCTGGGCCTGTCGGGCGCGGTGATGCAGGCGCTGACCCGCAACCCGCTGGCCGAGCCCGGCATCCTCGGCGTGAACGCCGGCGCCGCGGCCGCCGTGGTCTCCGCGATCAGCTTCTTCGGCGCGAGCTCCCTCGACGAGTTCGTGTGGTGGGCCTTCCTCGGCGCCGCCGCCGTCTCCGTCCTCGTGTACGTACTCGGCGGGAGCCGCAGCGCGACCCCGGTGCGCCTCGCGCTCGCCGGTACGGCGGCCAGTGCGGCGCTCGTCGGCTACATCAACGCCGTACAGCTGATGGACAGCAAGGCGCTGGACAAGCTGCGCTTCTGGACGGTGGGTTCGCTGGCCTCGGCGAACGCGGACACCGTCCGGCAGGTGGCGCCCTTCCTGCTCGTCGGCGCCGTCGTCGCGCTGACCCTGGGGCGGCCGCTGAACGCGATGGCGATGGGCGACGACACCGCGCGGGCGCTCGGGGCCAGCCTGACGCGGACCCGGATCGCGGCGATGGCCGCCATCACCCTGCTCTGCGGTGCGGCGACGGCGGCCTGCGGGCCCATCGCGTTCGTCGGCCTCATGGTCCCGCACCTCGTACGGGCCTTCACCGGCCCCGACATGCGCTGGGTGCTCGCCTACTCGGCCGTCCTGTCGCCCGTGCTGCTGCTCGGCGCCGACGTCTTCGGCCGGGTGATCACCCGGCCCGCGGAACTCCAGGTCGGCATCGTGACCGCGCTCATCGGCGGCCCCGTCTTCATCCACCTCGTCCGGCGCAAGAGGATGGCCCAGCTGTGACCGCGAAGCTCCCGACCGACCAGCCCGTTCGGTCGGCGGGGCCCCGTGCGGTGCGGTCGCCCGGCGGGATGTCGCTGCGGGTCGACCGGCGGGCGGTGTCCGTCGCGGTACTGCTCACCGCCTCGGCCTTCGTCCTGGCGGTCCTGCTCATCGGCACCGGCGACTTCCCGATCGCGCCGTGGGACGTCGTACGGACCGTGCTGGGCAACGGCAGCCCGGCTGACGACTTCATCGTCAACGACCTGCGGATGCCGCGCGTGCTGGTCGCGCTGCTCGTGGGCGCCGCCCTCGGCATGTCCGGGGCCGTCTTCCAGTCGGTGTCCCGCAACCCGCTCGGCTCGCCCGACCTGCTCGGCTTCGGGTACGGCTCGGCGGTCGGCGCGCTCGTCGTCATCATCCTGTTCAACGGCAGCGCCGGTGCGGTGGCCGTCGGCGCCCTGGTCGGCGGCCTGCTGGCCGGCATCGCCGTCTACCTGCTGGCGTACAAGAAGGGCATCCAGGGCTACCGGCTGGTCCTGGTCGGCATCGGCGCCTCCGCCGTGCTCGTCGCCGTCATCCAGTACCTGATCACCAAGGCCCAGCTGGTCGAGGCCAGCCGCGCGCTGGTCTGGCTGACCGGATCGCTGGCCGGCCGGGACTGGGCGCAGGTGTGGCCGCTGCTCGCGGTGTGCGCCGTGCTGTTCCCGGTGATCCTCGGACACGGCCGGGCCCTGCGGATGATGGAGATGGGCGACGACGCCGCGTACGCGCTGGGCGTACCGGTGGAGCGGACCCGGCTGCTGCTGATGCTGGCGGCGATCCTGCTCACCACCGCGGCGAGCGCGGCGGCCGGGCCGATCAGCTTCATCGCGCTGGCCGCGCCGCAGCTGGCCCGGCGGCTCACGCGTTCGCCCGGGGGGAACCTGCTGACGGCCGGGCTGATGGGCTCCGTACTGCTGCTGGTGTCCGACTGGGCCTCGCAGCGCGCCTTCGGCGCCGACCAGCTGCCGGTGGGCGTGGTGACCGGGCTGGTCGGCGGCGTCTACCTGCTCTGGCTGCTCGTCACCGAACGCAAGGCGGGACGTATATGACCGCGACAACCAGGAACGTGAGGAGTGGGCAAGTGCAGCGGCTGACCGCGGAGAACGTGACCCTCGGCTACGACCAGCGGGTCATCGCCGAGAACCTGTCGGTGGAGATCCCCGACCACTCCTTCACGGTGATCGTCGGCCCCAACGCCTGCGGCAAGTCCACGCTGCTGCGCGCCCTGTCGCGGATGCTGAAGCCGTCGGCCGGCCGGGTGCTGCTCGACGGGCAGGCCATCGGGTCGATGCCGGCCAAGAAGGTGGCCAAGACGCTGGGCCTGCTGCCGCAGTCCTCGATCGCGCCGGACGGGATCACCGTGGCCGACCTGGTCGCGCGCGGCCGGTACCCGCACCAGGGGCTGCTGCGGCAGTGGTCGCCCGAGGACGAGCGGATCGTGGTCGAGTCGATGACGTCGACCGGGGTGGCCGAACTCGCCGACCGCTCCGTCGACGAGCTGTCCGGCGGGCAGCGGCAGCGCGTGTGGATCGCGATGGCGCTGGCCCAGCAGACGCCGCTGCTGCTGCTCGACGAGCCGACGACCTTCCTGGACATCCAGCACCAGCTCGACGTGCTGGACCTGTGCGCCGAACTGCACGAGAACCAGGGGCGCACCCTGGTCGCCGTCCTGCACGACCTCAACCACGCCGCCCGCTACGCCACCTACCTGATCGCGATGCGCGCCGGGGAGGTCGTCGCCGAGGGGCCGCCGGCCGAGGTGGTCACCGCCGAGCTGGTGGAGCGGGTGTTCGGGCTGAACTGCCAGGTCATCGACGACCCCGCGACGGGCACGCCGCTGGTGATCCCGGCGGCGCGCAGGGCCCGTACGAAGGCCCGCGCGGCGGCGACGGCGGTTCAGGGGCTTGACGGGCTTTGGGGGCCCGGATCACAGGGGGCCGCGGCGGGCCTCAGAGCAGGCTCTTGAGGCGCAGGAGGTCGCGGAACCCGGCCTCCAGCCTGACCCGGCCCGAGGCCCAGGCCTTGGCGAACTTCAGCCGGCCCGCGACCATCGCGACCAGGTCGTCACCGGTCATCGCCAGCCGGATCTCGGCCTTGGTGGCCGGGGGACCCGGGGAGACCGCGTCGACCCTGATCCGGCCGCCGTCGAGGCGGCCGGTGAAGGTCCGGTCCAGGTCCGTGATGTGGCAGCTGAGGGAGCGGTCGAGCGCGGCCGCGCCGCGCACACCGCCGTCGGCGCCCGCGAGGTCGCCGGAGAGTCGGTCGAGTGCTTCGCGGCACTCTTCGGTCGTAGCCATCGTGATCACGACGGTACCGCAGAGCCGTACGTGGTCGCGGGGCGCTTCGGGGTAGCGTCGGGGCATGACCGACGAAGCGGCCGAGGCCGACGGAGTGGCCGAGGGCGACGGAGTGGCCGGGGCCGACGACGGGCCCGGGGCCGGTGACCGCGCCGCCGCGCCCGCCGGGCCCGTGGCGCTGGGTGTCGTACGCACCCCCACCGGCCACGCCGGGGTCGACGCGGAGCTGGCGCGGCTGGCGGACGCCGACGGCCTCACGGCGGACGGACACGTCGCGGTGTACGAGGATGTGCACAGGGGGCTGCGCGAGGCGCTGACCGCGCTGGACGCACCACCCGTCCCTGGTCCGTACGAAAACAGGAGCTGAACCGAACGTGGCAGGAGTGGCACGCCGCCGCCTGGACGCCGAACTGGTACGCCGCAGCATGGCCCGCTCGCGCGAGCACGCCGCGCAGCTGATCGCCGCGGGCCGGGTGACCGTGGGCGGGACCGCCGCCACCAAGGCCGCGACGCAGGTCGAGACCAGCGCGGCCCTGGTGGTCCTGAAGGACGACGACGACCCCGACTACGTGTCCCGCGGCGGCCACAAGCTCGCCGGGGCGCTGGCGGCCTTCGGGCCGCGGGGGCTGCGGGTCGAGGGCCGCCGGGCGCTCGACGCGGGCGCGTCCACCGGCGGGTTCACCGACGTGCTGCTGCGGGCGGGCGTGGCCCACGTGGTCGCCGTGGACGTGGGGTACGGGCAGCTCGCCTGGTCGCTGCAGAGCGACGACCGGGTCACCGTGAAGGACCGTACGAACGTGCGCGAGCTGACGCTCGAGGAGATCGACGGCGTCCCCGCGGACCTGGTCGTGAGCGACCTCTCCTTCATCTCGATCGGCCTTGTGCTTCCGGCGCTGGTGCGCTGCACGGCCCCGGACGCGGACCTGGTGCTGATGGTCAAGCCGCAGTTCGAGGTGGGCAAGGACCGCCTCGGGAGCGGCGGGGTGGTGCGCAGCGCGGAGCTGCGGGCCGAGGCGGTGCGCGACGTCGCGGCGCGGGCCGGGAAGCTGGGGCTGGGCGTGCTCGGGGTGACCGCGAGTCCGTTGCCCGGTCCCTCGGGCAACGTCGAGTATTTTCTCTGGCTGCGGGCGGGGGCACCGGCCCTCGACCCGGGGGATGTCGACAGGGCAGTGGCGGAGGGGCCTCAGTGACAGATTCATCGGCTTCAGGGGTGGGGCGGACCGTCTTCCTGCTCGCGCACACCGGGCGGCCCGCGGCCATCCGCAGTGCCGAGCTGGTCGTGCAGGGTCTGCTGCGGTGCGGTCTGGGGGTACGGGTACTCCAGGACGAGGCGGTGGACCTGCCGCTGCCGCCCGAGGTGGAGCTCGTGGCCGAGTGCACCCCGGAGGTGCTGGCGGGCTGCGAGCTGCTGATCGTGCTGGGCGGGGACGGGACCCTGCTGCGCGGTGCGGAGTTCGCGCGCGGCTCGGGGGTGCCGATGCTGGGCGTCAACCTGGGCCGGGTGGGGTTCCTCGCCGAGGCCGAGCGGGACGACCTGGACAAGGTCGTGGACCGGGTGGTGACCCGGGAGTACGAGGTCGAGGAGCGGATGACCCTCGACGTGACCGTGCGCACGAACGGCGACGTGGTCCACCAGGACTGGGCGCTGAACGAGGCCGCGGTCCAGAAGGTGTCCCCGGAACGGATGCTGGAGGTGGTCCTGGAGATCGACGGGCGCCCGGTGACCGGCTTCGGGTGTGACGGGATCGTCTGCGCCACCCCGACGGGCTCCACGGCGTACGCCTTCTCCGCGGGCGGGCCGGTGGTCTGGCCCGAGGTGGAGGCGCTGCTGATGGTGCCGATCAGCGCGCACGCGCTGTTCGCGAAGCCGCTGGTGACCTCGCCGGACTCGGTGCTGGCGGTCGAGGTGCAGCCCGGGACCCCGCCCGGGGTGCTGTGGTGCGACGGCCGGCGGATGCTGGAGCTGCCGGCCGGGGCGCGGGTGGAGGTCCGGCGGGGAGCGGTGCCCGTACGGCTGGCCCGGCTGCACCACGCGTCCTTCACGGACCGGCTCGTCGCGAAGTTCGCGTTGCCGGTGTCCGGATGGCGCGGGGCTCCCCACTGAGCCCGTACCCCTCGCGTAATAGCACGTCCGTTCGCAGAACCCTGGGCGGGTGACGTCACATGGCACCAGTGAAACCTCGGTATCGTCGTCCCGTGCTTGAGGAGATGCGGATACGGTCGCTCGGAGTCATCGACGACGCGGTGGTCGAGCTGTCGCCCGGATTCACCGCGGTGACCGGCGAGACCGGCGCGGGCAAGACGATGGTCGTCACCAGCCTCGGGCTGCTGCTCGGCGGTCGCGCCGACCCCGCCCTGGTGCGGGTCGGGGCCAAGGCGGCGGTGGTCGAGGGCCGCATCGTCATGAGCCCGGACGCGCCCGCCGCGCTGCGCGCGGAGGAGGCCGGCGCCGAGCTCGACGACGGCGCCCTCCTGATCAGCCGGACCGTGTCCGCCGAGGGGCGTTCGCGCGCCCACGTCGGCGGCCGCTCCGTGCCCGTCGGCCTGCTCGGCGAGCTCGCCGACGACCTGGTCGCCGTCCACGGACAGACCGACCAGCAGGGGCTGCTGCGCCCGGCCCGGCAGCGGCAGGCGCTCGACCGGTACGCCGGGGACGCCGTCGCCGTACCGCTGGAGAAGTACGCCGCCGCCTACCGGCGGCTGCGCGCCGTCGCCGTCGAACTGGACACCCTCACCACCCGGGCCCGGGAACGCGCCCAGGAGGCGGACCTGCTCCGCTTCGGGCTGGACGAGATCGCGGGCGTGGAGCCGCTGCCCGGCGAGGACGTCGAACTGGCGGCCGAGGCGGAGCGGCTCGGCCACGCCGAATCCCTGGCGTCGGCGGCCCAGGTGGCCCACGCGGCGCTCGGGGGCAACCCCGAGGACCCGGAGGCCATCGACGCCAACATGCTCGTCGCGGGCGCGCACCGGGCCCTGGAGTCCGTACGCTCCCACGACCCGGCGCTCGGCGTGCTCGCCGAGCGGATCGGAGAGCTGGGCATCCTGCTGGCCGACGTGGCCGGGGAACTGGCGGGCTACGCCGACGACCTGGACGCCGATCCGCTGCGGCTGGCCGCGGTGGAGGAGCGCCGTGCGGCCCTGACCCAGCTGACCCGCAAGTACGGCGACTCGGTGGAAACCGTACTGGAGTGGGCCGAGCAGGGCTCGGCGCGGCTGCTGGAACTCGACGGCGACGACGAGCGGATCGGCGAACTGACCGCCGAGCGCGACGGGCTGCGCGCCGAACTCTCCCAGCTGGCGCAGGCGTTGACGGACGCACGGGTGGAGGCGGCCACGCTCTTCGCCTCCGCGGTGACGGAGGAGCTGGCCTCGCTGGCGATGCCGCACGCGCGGGTCACGATCGACATCCGGCAGGCCGACGACCCCGAGGGGGTGGAGGTCGGCGGCCGGACCGTGGCATACGGCCCGTCGGGCGCCGACGAGGTCGAACTGCTGCTGGCCCCGCACCCCGGAGCCCAGCCGCGGCCGATCGCGAAGGGCGCCTCGGGCGGTGAGCTGTCCCGGGTGATGCTGGCGGTCGAGGTCGTCTTCGCCGGCTCCGATCCGGTGCCCACCTACCTCTTCGACGAGGTGGACGCGGGCGTCGGCGGCAAGGCGGCCGTCGAGGTGGGGCGCCGGCTGGCGAAGCTCGCCAAGTCCGCCCAGGTCGTCGTCGTCACGCACCTGCCGCAGGTGGCCGCCTTCGCGGACCGGCAGCTGCTGGTGGAGAAGACCAGCGACGGATCGGTGACGCGCAGCGGCGTCACCGTCCTGGAGGGCGAGGCCCGCATCCGCGAGCTGTCCCGCATGCTGGCGGGCCACGAGGACTCGGCCTCGGCACGGGCGCACGCCGAGGAACTCCTCGCCGCGGCCCGCGCGGACGCCTGAGCGCGTGAGGACGGGGCCCGGGGCGCGCGATGCGGCTCGGGCCCCCTTTTCGCGCCCCCTGGGGAGCCGGGGATAGCCCGTGTGGGTGAGGCTGGGGGGCATCCGGCGGTATCTCGTACGGAATACGCACCCGTATGGTCCCGGAACGCGCGTACGGGCTGGCATCCTGGGCGACGTCTCTGACTCCCTCACCCTGGAGCTTCGGCCCGTGAGCAGCTCCCCGGTCTCCTCCCCGGTCCCCGCCCAGCCCTACGGGCGGCCGCCCCTGCGCGCCCTCCACGTACTCGGCGCGAGTGCCGCGGGCAGCGGCGCGCACGTCCGCTCGCTCGCGACCGGGCTCGCCGCGCGCGGGGTACGGGTCACGGTGTGCGCCCCCGTCGCCTCCGAGGGCGAGTACGACTTCACCGGCGCGGGAGCGCTGTTCGAGCCCGACGCGTCGAGCGCCCTGCGCGCCGCGTGCGCGGGGGCCGACGTCGTGCACGCCCACGGGGTACGGGCCGGCATGCGGGCGGCGCTGGCCCTGCGCGGGCGCCGGGTGCCGCTGGTGGTGAGCTGGCACGGCGACGGCCCCGCGGCGGGCGGTGCGCCCGGGCGGCTCGGCCGGCTGCTGGAACGGCACGTGGCCCGCGCCGCGGCGGTGGTCCTGGGGGCCTCCTCGAACCAGGTGGACCTGGCCCGGCTGCGCGGGGCGCGGGACGCCCGGCTGGCGCCGGTGGCGGTACCGGCCGGCCCGGAGGGCCCGGAGCCGCCCGATCCGGGCAAGGTGCGCGCGGAACTCGGCGCGGTGGGCCGGCCGTTGCTGGTCACGGTCGGGAGCCTGGTGCCGCACCGGGGGTACTCCGTCCTGCTCGACGCGGCGCGCGCGTGGCGGGCCCTGGACCCCGTACCGCTGCTGGTGATCGCGGGGGAGGGGCCGCTGCGGGCGGAACTGTCCCGGCGGATCGAGGCCGAAGGCCTGCCCGTACGGCTGCTCGGGCGCCGCCGGGACGCCGTCCAGCTGCTCGCGGCGGCGGACCTGGCGGTGCTGCCGAGCCGGTGGGAGGCGCGGGCGCCGCTGGCGCAGGAGGCGCTGCGGGTCGGGGTGCCGCTGGTGGCCACGGCGGTCGGCGGCCTGCCCGAACTGGTCGGCGAGGGCGCGGCACTGGTGCCGTACGGGAACCCGGAGGCGCTGGCCGGCGCCGTTACCGGGCTGTTGGGGGATCCCGCACGGCGGGTGGCGCTCGCCGAGGCGGGGCGGCTGCAGGCCGCGACGTGGCCGTCTGAGGATGACACCGTGGCGCAGGTCCTGTCGGTCTACGACGAGCTGACGGAGCGGGGCCGCCGGTAGCGGGCGGGCGGGCGCGGCGCCGCTGCCGGGGCTGGGCCCCGGACCCCGCGACCCGGACGCCGCGACCCGGACGCCGACGGGGCCGGGGCGGAGCCCCGGGGAAGGGCGGGTAGGGGAACGGCCCCACAGGGCCACCCACCCGAACCCGGCCGGCGACGGTGGGGGCCCCGCCCGGGGCCCGACGGACGGAGTCCGGCGCAGCGGCGCGGAGCCGGAGAGGCCCGCCCGGGCCGAGCCGTGCGAGCGGCGCGTCAGGACGGGGTGGTGGTGTGGCGGCGGGCGCGCAGGGCCAGGCTCAGGGACAGGACGGTCTCCGGGTCGTCCAGGTCCGTGCCCAGCAGGTCCGAGATGCGGGCCAAGCGGTTGTACAGCGTCTGCCGGTTCAGGTGCAGCTCGCGGGCCGTCTCCGCCTTGCGGCCCGCGTGGGCCAGGTACGTCTCCAGGGTCGGCAGCAGCGGCGGCCGCGACGTCACGTCGTGCGCCCGGAGCGGGCCGATCGCGCGGTCCACGAAGGCCGCCAGGTCGGGGTGTTCGCGCAGCCGCCACAGCAGCAGGTCGATGTCCAGGCGCCGGGCGTCGTACCAGGGGCGGGCCGGCAGTCCGTGGGCCGCCGTGGCGGTCTCCGCCGCGTGGCGCAGGCCCGCCGAGGCGGCCGCCCAGCCGCCCGCGACGCCCACGACCACCGCCGGCGGGGCGACGGCGCGGTCCAGACCCGCCCGCTCCACGCCCGCCCGCAGCGCGAGCGCGACCCGGTCGGCCACCGCCGTGCGCTCCGACTCCGCGCGCAGGGAGACCAGCAGCGGCACCCGGCCCTCGACCGGGCGTACGCCCAGCAGCACCGGGACCCCGACGGACGCCAGCTCCTCCAGCACCGCGCGGGCCAGAACCGCCCAGTTCCCGGACGGCCCCAGGTCGGAGGCCAGCCGCATCACCACCGGCAGCAGCGGGCCCGGGCCCGGCTTGAAGCCGAGCACCCGTGCCTGCGCCGGGGCCTCCTCCGCCGGAATGCGGCCCTCGGCCAGGTCCGTCAGGAAGTCGCCGCGGCCGCGCGCCGCCAGCTCGTCCTCCTGCCGGGCCTGCATGAGGACCACCGCCAGGACGCCCGCCGTGCGCTCCGCCGCCATCCGGTGCACGGGGGCCAGCGGGGCCGAGACACCGACCAGGACGACCCGGGCGCGGACCGAGCCCGTGCCGTGGCCGCCGCCCGGAACGTCGATCACCACCGTGTTCGCGGACGCCTCGACCTCGCGCTGGCCGCGCAGGCCCTCCCAGACCTGGAGCGGATCGGCGCCCGCGTCCCCGGCCGAGCTGCCGGCCGCGTACAACAGCTGGCCGTCGGGGGTCTCCAGGAAGACCGGGTTCGCCGTGAAGTCGGCCAGGATGCGCAGCACCTGCTGGATCCCGCCGCCGCCCAGCAGGGCCTCCGTACAGCGCCGGTGGACCTCCTCGGCCCGCTGGAGGAGGGCGTAGTGGCCGTTCACGATCTCGGTGTGGACCTCCTCCGTGACCGTCACGAAGGGCACCTCCCGGTGCAGTTGGACCAGGGGCAGGCCGGCCGTGCGCGCGGTCTCCACGATGGTCGCCGGCAGCCGGGTGAAGCGCGGGCCCAGCTCGACCACGAGCGCGGCGATCCCCCGGTCCGCGAGACGCCGTACGAACGCGCGCTGCTCGGCGGGCCGGGTACCGAGGCCGAGGCCGGTGGTCAGCAGCAGCTCGCCGCCCTTGAGCAGGGAGGCGATGTTGGGGACCTCGCCCGCGTGCACCCAGCGGACGGTACGCCCGAGCCGGTCGGCGCAGGCCACCACCTCCGGCAGCCCGCTGCGCAGTCCCGGCAGCTCCAGTGCCCGCTGAACCGTGATCCCGCCCTGGTTGTCCATATCGCGGGACGCTATCAGGGGGTCAGGTGGGCTGGATGTTGTGGTTGAAACGGAAGACGTTGTCCGGGTCGTACTGCCGTTTCACGGCTCCCAGCCGGCGCAGATTGTCCTCGCCGAGTCCCGCCGCGACGCGCTCCGACCCCTCGTCGCCGGTGAAGTTGAGGTAGACGGCGCCGGTGCTCCACGGCTGTACGTCGGCCCGTACGTCCTTCACCCACGCCCGGCACCGCTCGTCGTCCGCGGGGTCCTCCCAGATGCCGAACGGGTGCACCGCCCAGGGCGAGTCCCGGTACGGGACGGGGAACCCGGCCGGGCCGTCGGCGATGGCCCCGCCCAGCGGGAACAGGATGTGCTGGGTGCCGGTCGGGACCGGCATGGAGTGCGCCCGGGCGCAGAACACGTCGACGAGCTCGTCCGGCAGCCCGGTCAGGTACTCGGCGGACCAGTAGTTCCGCATCCCCGGCGGGTCGTCGATCATGCACTGGAGGTCCGCGTACGGGAGGCCGGTGACCATCTCCGCCTCGTGGGGGAGGTCCAGCAGCGGAGCGGCCAGCTCCCGCATCCGGTCCTCGGGCCCGGCGTACGTCAGCAGGACACCGCACAGCAGGGTGCCGACCAGGTGCGGCGGAACGAACGGCTCGGGCGGCGCCGTCAGGTAGATGATGCCCCCGCTCGCCTCGACCGGGCCGCCCTCGACGAGGTCCCGGAACAGACGGGCCGCCTCCGGCCCGCGCTCCGGCGCGTACATGAGCAGGGCCATCGACATGTCGGGCAGGTCGTGCAGGCGCAGGGTCAGGGAGGTCGCGACGCCGAAGTTCCCGCCGCCGCCGTGCAGGGCCCAGAACAGCTCGGGGTTGTCCTCGGAGGTCGCCGTGACGATCTCCGCGTCGGCGGTGACGAGGTCCACGCCCAGCAGGTTGTCGACGGCCAGGCCGCACTTGCGGTCCAGCCAGCCGGAACCGCCGCCGAGCACGAAGCCGCCGACGCCGGTGGTGGAGGCGCGGCCGCCGGTGGTCGCGAGCGCGTGGGGCTGGCAGGCCCGGTCCAGGTGGCTCATGGTGGCGCCGCCCGCGACGCGGACCGCCTTGGCCGCCGGATGGACCGTCACGTCGCTCATCCGGCGCAGGTCGATCACGAGGGCGCCGTCCCCGCTGGCGTTGCCGGCGACGCTGTGTCCGCCGCCGCGCACCGCGACCGGCAGGTCCAGCCCGCGGGCGAACCGTACGGCGGTGACCACGTCGGCCTCGCTCTCGCACCGCGCGATGGCGGCCGGACGGCGGTCGATCATGGAGTTGAAGACGGCCCGGGCCTCGTCGTACCCGGGATCCCCCGGGGCGAACACCTCGCCGGCCAGATCCTCGCGGAGCGCGGTCAGTGCCGCGCCCGCCTTCGAGAGGGGAGCCATGGCTGCCCCCTTCCACCGGGGAGGGCATAGGACCCTTCCAGCGTAGGCGGCCCCGTGGACCGGGGCGCGCCGGGAACGCAGCGCCCCGCCCGGCCCGTACGACCGCCCGGCCCGGCCGGGTCCGGACAGCCGGGCGGCGCCGGACCCGCGTGCGGGCCCGGCGCCGCGTCGTCCGGTCCGGGGCTAGCCCCCGTACGCCCCGCTCGCGGTCAGCCGCAGCGCCGTGTCGATCAGCGGGACGTGGCTGAAGGCCTGCGGGAAGTTCCCGACCTGCCGCTGGAGCCGCGAATCCCACTCCTCCGCCAGCAGCCCCAGGTCGTTGCGGAGCGCCAGCAGCCGCTCGAAGAGCCGCCGCGCCTCGTCGACGCGGCCGATCATCGCCAGGTCGTCGGCCATCCAGAACGAGCAGGCGAGGAACGCGCCCTCGTCGCCCTCCAGTCCGTCGACGCCGGCCTCGCCGCCCGACGTCGGGTAGCGCAGGATGAACCCGTCGGGCGTGGACAGCTCGCGCTGGATCGCCTCGATGGTTCCGATGACCCGCTTGTCGTCCGGTGGCAGGAAGCCCATCTGCGGGATCAGCAGCAGGGAGGCGTCGAGCTCCTTCGACCCGTACGACTGGGTGAAGGTGTTGCGCTCCTTGTCGTAGCCCTTCTCGCACACGTCCTGGTGGATCTCGTCGCGCAGCTCGCGCCAGCGCTCCAGCGGGCCGTCCGCGTCACCGCTCTCGATCAGCTTGATCGTGCGGTCCACGGCCACCCAGGCCATCACCTTGGAGTGCACGAAGTGGCGGCGCGGGCCGCGCACCTCCCAGATGCCCTCGTCCGGCTGGTCCCAGTGGGTCTCCAGGTAGCGGATCAGCTTGAGCTGGAGCAGCGAGGCGTAGTCGCTGCGCGCCAGCCCCGTCATGTGCCCCAGGTGCAGGGCCTCGGTGACTTCGCCGTACACGTCCAGCTGGAGCTGGCCGGCGGCGCCGTTGCCGACCCGGACCGGAGTGGAGCCCTCGTAGCCCGGGAGCCAGTCCAGCTCGGTCTCGCCGAGCTCGCGCTCGCCCGCGATCCCGTACATGATCTGGAGGTTCTCCGGGTCCCCGGCCACCGCGCGCAGCAGCCACTCGCGCCAGGCGCGGGCCTCCTCGCGGTAGCCGGTGCGCAGCAGCGAGGACAGGGTGATGGCCGCGTCCCGCAGCCAGGTGTAGCGGTAGTCCCAGTTCCGGACCCCGCCGATCTCCTCCGGCAGGGAGGTGGTCGGCGCAGCGACGATGCCGCCCGTGGGGCCGTACGTCAGGGCCTTGAGGGTGATCAGCGAGCGGACCACCGCCTCCCGGTAGGGCCCGTGGTACGTGCACTGCTCGACCCACTCGCGCCAGAACTCGGCGGTGGCCTCCAGGGCCTCCCCGGCGTCCGGGGTCTCCGGCGCGCCCTTGTGGGAGGGCTGCCAGCTGATGCTGAACGCCATCCGGTCGCCGGGCCCGACGGTGAAGTCGGAGTACGTCGTCAGGTCCTTGCCGTACGTCTGCGCGTCGGTGTCCAGCCAGACGGAGTCCGGGCCGGCGACGGCCACCGTGCGGCCGTCGACCTTGTGCACCCACGGCACGATCCGTCCGTAGCTGAAGCGCATGCGCAGGGCCGAGCGCATCGGCACCCGGCCGCTGACGCCCTCCACGATGCGGATCAGCTGCGGGGCGTGGTCCTCGCGGGGCGGCATGAAGTCGATGACCCGGACCGTTCCGCGGGGGGTGTCCCACTCCGACTCCAGCACCAGCGAGTCGCCGCGGTAACGGCGCCGCGTGGCGCGGGGGGCGTCCACGCCCGCCGGGAAGGCCGGGCCGATCCGCCAGAAGCCGTGATCCTCGGTGCCGAGAATGCTCGCGAACACGGCATGGGAGTCGAACCGGGGCAGACACAACCAGTCCACCGCCCCGTCCCGACAGACCAGCGCCGCTGTCTGCATGTCCCCGATCAGTGCGTAATCCTCGATGCGCCCGGACACGTGCATCTCCAGTCGAACGGCCACGTCCGCCCCGAAGGGCGCTTGCATTGCGCGGTTTGCGCGGTCTCCCATGGGTGGGGAACGCCGCGTTGAGCCAATGATTCCGCATATCGGCTCGGGTCGGCCGTCTGACGGTCTGCCCGGCGGCGATGTTCGCAATATCCGAGCAGGATATGACGGCACCCTAGTGATCCACCTAAGCCTGCGAAGAATGTGACACGGCCAAACGGGTGAGCAGGGGGAACTTCCCCGCGGCACCCTCCGGAGCCGGGTCGCCGGGCGTCGCCGGAGGCGGACCGGCCCGGGCGCTGATAGGCTGGTATCCCGTGGACCGGTGGTCTGCCTGTGCGAATCAGGAACCCCGAAACCGCAGCTTCGGCGCCCCCTGAGACCCTTCCGGATCGACGGAGGCCGGCGCCGGACGCACCCTCACCTCGCGACCACGGGAGCCCCCTCTTGGCGACGCCGCCCGCTGCTTTTCGAAACAGCACAGCCATGACGACCAAGCACATCTTCGTCACCGGGGGTGTCGCTTCCTCCCTCGGCAAGGGCCTGACGGCCTCCAGCCTGGGTGCGCTGCTGAAGGCGCGCGGCCTGCGGGTCACGATGCAGAAGCTCGACCCCTACCTGAACGTCGACCCCGGCACGATGAACCCGTTCCAGCACGGCGAGGTGTTCGTCACCAACGACGGCGCCGAGACCGACCTGGACATCGGCCACTACGAGCGCTTCCTCGACGTCGACCTCGACGGCTCGGCCAACGTCACCACCGGCCAGGTCTACTCGACGGTCATCGCCAAGGAGCGGCGCGGCGAGTACCTCGGCGACACCGTGCAGGTCATCCCGCACATCACCAACGAGATCAAGCACCGCATCCGCCGCATGGCGACCGCGGACGTCGACGTCGTCATCACCGAGGTCGGCGGCACCGTGGGCGACATCGAGTCGCTGCCGTTCCTGGAGACCGTCCGCCAGGTCCGTCACGAGGTCGGCCGCGACAACGTCTTCGTCGTGCACATCTCCCTGCTGCCCTACATCGGCCCCTCCGGTGAGCTGAAGACCAAGCCGACCCAGCACTCGGTCGCGGCCCTGCGCAACATCGGCATCCAGCCCGACGCCATCGTGCTGCGCGCCGACCGCGAGGTTCCCACCTCCATCAAGCGCAAGATCTCCCTGATGTGCGACGTCGACGAGGCCGCCGTCGTCGCCGCGATCGACGCCAAGTCGATCTACGACATTCCCAAGGTCCTGCACACCGAGGGTCTGGACGCCTACGTCGTCCGCAAGCTCGACCTGCCCTTCCGGGACGTCAACTGGACCGTCTGGGAAGACCTGCTGGACCGGGTCCACAACCCCGACCACGAGGTCAAGGTCGCGCTGGTCGGCAAGTACATCGACCTGCCCGACGCCTATCTGTCGGTGACCGAGGCGCTGCGCGCGGGCGGGTTCGCCAACAAGGCCCGGGTGCAGATCAAGTGGGTCGCCTCCGACGACTGCAAGACCCCGGCGGGCGCCGCCGCCCAGCTCGGCGACGTGGACGCGGTCTGCGTGCCCGGCGGTTTCGGCGACCGCGGTGTGAACGGCAAGGTCGGGGCGATCACCTACGCCCGCGAGAACCGGATCCCGCTGCTCGGCCTGTGCCTCGGCCTCCAGTGCGTGGTCATCGAGGCCGCGCGCAACCTGGCCGGCATCGAGGACGCGAACTCCACCGAGTTCGACGCCTCCACCCCGCACCCGGTCATCTCCACCATGGAGGAGCAGCTGGCCTTCGTCGAGGGTGCGGGCGACCTGGGCGGCACCATGCGTCTGGGCATGTACACGGCGAAGCTGGCCGAGGGCTCCGTCGTGCGCGAGGCCTACGGCGACGAGGCGTACGTGGACGAGCGCCACCGCCACCGCTACGAGGTCAACAACGCCTACCGCGGCGAACTCGAGAAGAAGGCCGGCCTCGTCTTCTCCGGCACCTCCCCGGACAACAAGCTCGTCGAGTACGTCGAGTACCCGCGCGAGGTCCACCCCTACCTGGTGGCAACCCAGGCCCACCCGGAGCTCCGCTCCCGCCCCACGCGCCCCCACCCGCTCTTCGCGGGTCTGGTCAAGGCGGCCGTGGAGCGGCAGCAGTCCGCGAAGTGACGGCCTGACCGCATAACGTAGACAGCCGGGGCACGGGTTCGTGCCCCGGCTGTCGCGTTTCTCCGGAAGGTACGGCCATGGCCATGGGCAACGAGATCGAGGACACACCGGAGTCGTGGGAGGTCGTCGCCTCGCGCACCCCGTTCCAGGGAGCCAAGACGGCGGTCCGCTCCGACCAGGTGCGGATGCCGGACCGGATGGTGGTCCGCCGCGACTACCAGGCACACCCCGGCTCGGTGTGCGTCCTCGCCCTCGACGAGGACCACCGGGTGCTGGTCCTGAAGCAGTTCCGCCACCCGGTGCGGCACCGGCTGTGGGAGCTGCCGGCGGGGCTGCTGGACGTGGCGGGGGAGAACCCGCTGCACGCGGCGCGGCGCGAGCTGTACGAGGAGGCCCACGTCAAGGCCGAGCAGTGGCACGTGCTGGCCGACTTCTTCTCCTCGCCGGGCGGCTCGGACGAGGCGGTACGGATCTTCCTGGCGCGGAACCTCGCGGAGGCCGAGGGAGAGCGGTTCGAGGTCTCCGACGAGGAGGCCGACATGGAGGTCGCGCGGGTCCCGCTCGCGGACCTGGTGGCCGGCGTGCTGGCCGGGCGGCTCGCGAACCCGGGGCTGGTGACGGGCGTGCTGGCCGTGACCGCCGCCCTGGCGGGCGAGGGCCTGGACGCGCTGCGCCCGGCCCTCGCCCCGTGGCCGGCCCGCCCGTACGAGGCGTAGGACGCGCCGTACGGGGTGCGGCTCCCACACGGCGTGCGGCGCCCGTGAGGGTGCGGCTCCCGTACGGGGCACAGGCCGCCGTACGGGCCGTTCGCCCCGTGCGGCGCCGCACGGGGCGGCGCCGCACGGGGCCCCGCGGGGTGCCGGGGCTCCGGCCGGCCGGAGCCCCAGGGCCGGCCGGAGTGGGCCGCGGGTGGGCGGTACGGCCCAGTGGTGTGACCATCCGCTGATCCGATTGGGGGATTTGTCCGCCGCGCTCCACCCTTGTCGTCGCTCTGCGTGAACTACGCTCGCAATCCGAAGGCAGCGAGAGGAGCGGATCCGTGACGGATTTCGTCGGGCGGCGGCGTGAGCTCAAGGAGCTGCGCGAGGACATCGCACGGACCGGGCTCGACACCCTCTCGGGCCGGAAGGCCAAGGCCCCCCGGGCGCGGGTGCTGCTCGTCGCCGGGCGGCCCGGCTCCGGGCGCACGGCCCTCGCCGAGGCCTTCGTGCGCGAGATCGCCGAGCAGTACCCCGACGGCGTGCTCCGGACCCGGCTGACCGCGCCCGGAGGGGAGACCGTACCCACCGAGCGCGCCGTCAGGGACCTCCTGGAGGGGCTGGGGCACGCCGCCCCGGCCGGGGCGGGCGAGGACGACCTCAGCTCCGCCCTGCGGACCGCGCTCGCCGGGCGCCGGGCGATTGTCCTGGTCGACGACGCGGCCGACCCGAACCAGGTCGACGCCCTGCTGCCGGACACCCCGGAGTGCCTGGTCGTGGTCACCGCCGAGGGCCCGCTCACGGGCATCCCCGACGTGCGGCCCTGCACCCTCGGCGGACTCGACACCCCCTCCGCCGTGACCATGCTCGCCCAGCACATCGGCGACATCCGGGTCACCGTCGACCCCCGCGCGGCCGAGGCCCTCGCCGAGGAGTGCGGGGGACAGCCGGCCGCGCTCCGCCTCATCGGCGGCTGGCTCGCCGCCCACCCCAAGGCCTCCGTCGTCGACGTGTCCAAGCAGCTGCACGACATGCCGCCCAGCACCGGCGGCCCGCTCGCCCGCGGCTTCCGGCTCGTCTACGAGTCCCTGCCGCAGCCCGCCCAGCGGACGCTGCGGCTGCTGCCGCTCGCCCCCGCCGGCGTGGTCGACTCGCACACCGCCTCCGCCCTCGCCGGGTGCTCGGTGGCCGCCGCCCAGTCCACCCTGGACGACTTCGCCGGGCTGGGCCTCCTGCACTCCTCCCGCGACGGGCTGTTCCTGGTGCCCGGCTGCCTCGCCCCGCTGCTCCAGGCCCTGCTGGAGGCCAAGGAGCGCCCCGCCGAGGTCCAGCTGGCCAGGGCCCGGATGCTGGAGCGCACCGTACGGCTGCTGCACTCCTGCCGGGCCATGGCCGATACGGACGAGGACGGGCCCGTCGGCGGCCCGGAGAAGCTGGACGGGCTGCCGCGCGCCCTGCGGTTCCCCGACCGCCGGGCCGCCGCGACCTGGCTGGACACCCGGCTGCCCGCCCTGTCGGCGGCCGCCACGGTGGCCGTGGCCGACGGCGGGCTGGACACCCTGGCCCGCCGGCTGGTCTCCGGGCTCGTACGTGCCCTGGTCGACCACCGCGGCACCGCCGAGGCCGCCCCCGAGCTGTACGGGCTGCACCGGCTGGTCCTGGACGTCGCCGAGCGCCGCGAACTGCACCGCGAGCAGGCCGCCGCCCTGCTGAACCTGGCCGATCTGGACGCCGAGACCGGCCGGACCCAGGAGGCCCTGGAGCGCTACCGGGCCGCGCTGGCCGCCGGGAAGGCGGCGAACGACCCGTACGCGACCGGCCGCGCGATGGAATCCGTAGGCGGCGCGTACCAGGAGCTCACGGACTGGCACCGGGCCGCCGACTGGTTCGGCCGGGCGCTGTCCCAGGCCCTCGCCCGGGGGGAGCGCGCGGACGAGGCCCGGCTCTACGGGCGGCTCGGAAACGTCCACACCTACGCGGGCCGCTACGGGGACGCGCTGCGCAGCTGGCGGGCCGCCGCGGCGGGCTACCGGAAGCTGGCCGATGTCCCGGGCCAGGCCAAGGCGTTGAGCGAGATGGCGCGGGTCCAGGAATACGCGGGGCGGCCCGAGGAGTCGCTGCACACCTGCCGGGAAGCGGTGGAGCTGGCGCGCAAGGCCGAGGACCAGCGACTTCAGGCCGCACTCCAGGTCCGGCTGGCCGACACGCTGGACCGCCTCGGCGACCCCGCCGCCGCCAGGCTGCACCGGTCCGCAGCCGACAGATTGCTGGGAGATGACCCCGCAGCCTGCGAAATCCGTAGTGCTTCCGACTAAGATTATTCGTTTGCAAGGCTAGACAGCGACTCATCCTTCATTAGACTGGCTCCACCACGTCATCCTGTGGTGCATCCCGTTGCGCGTTCTTGTGGGCGGGTATGTATGGAAGTGACCCGAAAAATCCCCTGAGCCAAGGACCGTGATCGACGATGAAGGTCGGCATCCCCCGCGAGGTCAAGAACAACGAGTTCCGGGTCGCCATCACGCCCGCCGGCGTGCATGAGCTGGTCCGGGGCGGCCACCAGGTCTTCGTCGAGCAGAACGCCGGTGTGGGTTCCTCGATCACGGACGCCGAGTACGTCGCGGCCGGTGCCGAGATCCTCGGCACCGCCGACGAGGTCTGGGCCACCGCCGACCTGCTGCTGAAGGTCAAGGAGCCCATCGCCGAGGAGTACCACCGCCTCCGCAAGGACCAGACCCTCTTCACGTACCTGCACCTGGCGGCCTCCCGCGAGTGCACGGACGCCCTGCTGGAGTCCGGCACCACCGCCATCGCGTACGAGACGGTCGAGCTCGCCAACCGCGCGCTCCCGCTGCTCGCCCCGATGTCCGAGGTCGCGGGCCGCCTGGCCCCCCAGGTCGGCGCGTACCACCTGATGCGCTCGGCCGGCGGCCGCGGCGTCCTCCCGGGCGGCGTCCCCGGCACCTCGGCCGGCGAGGCCGTGGTCATCGGCGGCGGCGTCTCCGGCTGGAACGCGGCGCAGATCGCCATCGGCATGGGCTTCCACGTGACCCTGCTGGACCGCGACATCAACAAGCTCCGCGAGGCCGACAAGATCTTCGGCACGAAGATCCAGACGATCGTCTCCAACGCCTACGAGCTCGAGAAGGCCGTCCTCGCGGCCGACCTCGTCATCGGCGCGGTGCTGATCCCGGGTGCGAAGGCCCCGAAGCTGGTCACCAACGAGCTGGTCTCCCGGATGAAGCCCGGAAGTGTCCTTGTCGACATCGCGATCGACCAGGGCGGCTGCTTCGAGGACTCCCGTCCGACCACCCACGCCGAGCCGACCTTCCAGGTCCACAACTCGGTCTTCTACTGCGTCGCCAACATGCCGGGCGCGGTTCCGAACACCTCCACCTACGCGCTGACGAACGCCACGCTGCCCTACATCGTGCAGCTCGCGAACCTCGGCTGGGTCGAGGCGCTCCGTCGCGACCCGGCGCTCGGTCTGGGCCTCAACACCCATGACGGCCAGGTCGTTTACGGTCCGGTCGCCGACGCGCACGGCCTCCCGACCCTCGAGCTGAGCACCCTGCTCGGCTGAGTCGTCAACGACTGACGTCAATCTCACGTATCCGGCCGGACCTTGCTCGCGAGGTCCGGCCGGAGGCGTTCGCGGCAGGTCTCGCGACCTCGCTCAACTCGCCTCGAACGTAACCCTTTAACCCTTTCGCACACCCGCGAAACTTCGCGGCGACAGCTCGGACGCCCTTGACAGAGAGGTGTTCGGTTGCCGACACATCGTGCCGGGTCCGACGGATTGTGTTGCCGCTGGGCGGTGACACGCCATAGAGTCGCCAACCGTCGGCATGGTGCAACGCTGACCTATCGATAAGTGTCCTGGTCACGTCCGAGGAGGTAAGACGACTTGTGAATGAGTCGACATTTGCTCCTGGGGGTGGTCGCGCAGGGACGCCGGAGCGGGGCCAAGGCCCCGCCGGGCTCGAGGCTGTCGGCTCCGTCGCAGTCCGCACCTTCGCAAACCACCAGCACATGCAGACGCCCCGAAACAGCATGGACGGCCTAGACGTGAACTCCAGGGCCGGCGACCCGAGCGGCGACAAGCCCGTGGGTTTCGCCGACTACGAAAACGTGCCCGAGGGGCACTTCTACGACCCCGACGCGGAGTACGAACCGGACCCCGAGTACGCGGCCACCCTCGCCCCCGACGCTGCCCGCCAGCGCCGTGAGCGGATCGGCCCGACCGGACGCCCGCTCCCGTACTTCCCGATCCCAGGTCCGCTGACCGACCACGGTCCGGCGAAGATCATCGCGATGTGCAACCAGAAGGGCGGCGTGGGCAAGACCACGTCGACCATCAACCTGGGTGCCGCGCTCGCCGAGTACGGGCGCCGCGTGCTGCTCGTCGACTTCGACCCGCAGGGCGCGCTGTCCGTGGGCCTCGGCGTGAACCCGATGGAACTCGACCTGACGGTCTACAACCTGCTCATGGAGCGGGGCATGTCGGCCGACGAGGTGCTGCTGAAGACGGCGGTCCCCAACATGGACCTGCTGCCGAGCAACATCGACCTGTCCGCCGCGGAAGTACAGCTCGTCAGCGAGGTCGCGCGCGAGTCGACCCTCCAGCGGGCCCTGAAGCCCCTGATGGCCGACTACGACTACATGGTGATCGACTGTCAGCCCTCGCTCGGCCTGCTGACCGTGAACGCCCTGACGGCGGCTCACAAGGTCATCGTCCCGCTGGAGTGCGAGTTCTTCGCGCTGCGCGGCGTGGCGCTGCTGACCGAGACCATTGAGAAGGTGCAGGAGCGGCTCAACCCCGAGCTGGAGCTCGACGGCATCCTCGCCACGATGTACGACTCCCGCACGGTGCACAGCCGCGAGGTGCTGGCGCGCGTCGTCGAAGCCTTCGACGACCACGTCTACCACACGGTCATCGGCCGCACGGTGCGCTTCCCGGAGACCACGGTCGCCGGTGAGCCGATCACGACGTACGCCTCCAACTCCGTCGGCGCCGCCGCCTACCGCCAGCTCGCCAGGGAGGTGCTCGCCCGGTGTCACGCCGAGTGAGTCTGCCCGGAGCCGACGAACTGTTCCGTACGACCGGGGGGATGGCCCTCCAGTCGTCCTCGCCGCGGCGGGGGGCCGAGGAGGCGCCCGGAACGGAGCACGCGGCGGCTTCGGCGGAGGGCACGGCGGGGGAGGGGCGCAGCCGGGAGGCGGCGGCCGGAACCGACCCCGTGGTGGGTGCACCCAGGCGGCCGCAGGAAGGTTCTGCCAGCTCCTCGAACGGACCCGCCCAGCCGGGCGGCCGCGGCAAGGGGCAGGGACGGGGCGCCAACCGGCGCCCCAGCGGGCGCGAGCGGCACGACGAGAAGATCACGGTCTACGTCTCCGCCGAAGAGCTCATGGACCTGGAACACGCGCGGCTGGTGCTGCGCGGCGAGCACGGGCTCGCGGTCGACCGTGGCCGTATCGTCCGTGAGGCGGTGGCGGTCGTCCTCGCGGATCTCGAGTCCCGCGGGGACGCGAGCATCCTCGTACGGCGGCTGCGCGGGCGCTGACCCGGTCCTCCGGGCGCGCCCCACCCGCACCCCGCCCCCCCTCCGCACCAGCCTGGACCGCGATGCACCTCCCCGCCGAACCCGGCCAGCCGACCCGCCGCCCCCTGGGGCGCGGTCCCGGAGCCGGGCCGCCCGCGGGGGATCTCGCGGCCGAAGCCGTACGGGAGCCCGCCGCCGAGCCGCCGGACGAGCCGCCCACCGGCCCGCCCGCCGAGCCGCCCGCCGACCTGCCGGATGAGGCCGACCGGGCTCCGGAAGCCCCCGAGGCGCCCGCTGCGGCCCGCGAACCGGCCCCGGGCGGGCCGGGAGCCCCGGCGGCCGCGGAGGCCGCAGACGCCGCCCCAGCGCCTCCTGAGGGCCGTACGGGATCCGGCGGCGGGTCCGGGGCGGCGGGCGACGGCAGGTTCACCCTGCGGCTGGCCAACTTCGAGGGCCCCTTCGACCTGCTGCTCCAGCTGATCTCCCGGCACAAGCTGGACGTCACCGAGGTCGCGCTGTCCCGGGTCACCGACGAGTTCATGGCCCACATCCGGGCCATGGGCCCCGACTGGGACCTCGACCAGACCACCGAGTTCCTCGTGGTCGCCGCCACCCTCCTCGATCTGAAGACCGCCCGGCTGCTGCCGGCCGCCGAGGTGGAGGACGAGGGTGACCTCGCCCTGCTGGAGGCCCGCGACCTGCTCTTCGCGCGCCTGCTCCAGTACCGGGCGTACAAGCGGATCGCGGAGATCTTCGAGGCGCGGGCGGAAGCCGAGGGCAGGCGTTACCCGCGCACCGTGGGCCTGGAGCCGCACCACGCCGAACTGCTGCCCGAGGTGGTCATCGGCATCGGCGCGGAGGGCTTCGCCCGCATCGCCGCCCGCGCCATGCAGCCGAGGGCGGAGCCCCAGGTGTACGTGGACCACATCCACGCGCCGCTGGTCAGCGTGCGCGAACAGGCCGGGCTCGTGGTGCGGATCCTGAAGGCCCGCGGCGAGGCCACCTTCCAGGAGCTCACCGAGGACGCCGGGGACACCCTGACCGTCGTCGCGCGGTTCCTGGCCCTCCTGGAGCTCTACCGGGAGAAGGCCGTGGTCCTGGACCAGGAGGAGGCCCTGGACACCCTGACCGTGCGCTGGACCGGCGGGGACGGCGACGGCATGCCGACGGTGACCGACGAGTTCGACCGGATCGTGGAGGCGAAGGATTGAGCAGCAGCGACGCGGGCCCGCAGGCCCCGGCGGGCGGTACGGGCGCGGTGGCGGCACTGGAGCTGAAGCCCGCCCTGGAGGCCGTCCTGATGGTGGTGGACGAGCCGGCCACCGAGGCGCACCTCGCCAAGGTGCTGGAGCGCGCCCCGGGGGAGGTCGCGCGCGCCCTGCGCGAGCTCGCCGAGGAGTACACGGCCGCCCGCAGGGGCTTCGAGCTCCGGCTCGTCGCCGGAGGGTGGCGCTTCTACACCCGCGCGGACTACGCGCCGGCCGTGGAGGCCTTCGTACTGGACGGCCAGCAGGTCCGGCTCACCCAGGCGGCCCTGGAGACCCTGGCGGTCGTCGCGTACCGGCAGCCGGTGAGCCGGTCGAGGGTCTCCGCGGTCCGCGGAGTCAACTGCGACGGGGTCATGCGGACCCTCCTCCAGCGGGGTCTGGTGGCCGAGGCGGGGACGGAACCCGAAACAGGTGCGATCCTGTACAGGACGACGAACCACTTTTTGGAGCGGATGGGCCTACGCGGCCTGGACGAGCTCCCGGAACTCGCGCCCTTCCTCCCCGAGGCGGACGCGATCGAAGCCGAGACGCAGGAAGGTGTGCCGTCGTTCGATCTGGAGGCACCGTACGCCCCAGAAATGTGAAGACGACGACAAGACGACGGAACTTTGATGCGAAGCAGCGGCAACGGCAACGGTGGCGGCAACAGGAACAGCGGCAGCGGCGGCGGCGGGCGTGGTAGCGCCCGCGGCTCCGGCAGCGGCTCCGGCGGGGGCAGCGGCTCCGGCGGCGGCTACCGCGGCGGCGGCTCGGGCGGGGGCAGCGGCTCCGGCGGCGGCTACCGCGGGGGCTCCAGCGGCTCCAGCGGCTCCAGCGGTGGCTACCGCGGGGGCTCCAGCGGCGGCGGCTCCGGCTCCGGCGGCGGCTACCGGGGTGGCTCCTCCGGCTCCTCCGGCTCCTCCGGCGGCGGCTACCGCGGCGCGGGCGGCTCGCAGGACCGCGACCGCGACCAGGCCCCCCAGCGTCCCCGCAACCCGCGCCCCGAGGAGCGCCGCTACGACGTGGGCCCCGAGGGCGAGCGCAACGGCCGCGGCGGGGCGAAGGCCGGCGGCGGCGGCGCCCGCGGCGCGGCCGACGGCCCCCGCGGCGGCTCCGGTGCCCGTGGCGCCGCGGCGCGCGGTGGCGCCAAGGGCGGCCCCAAGACCTCCAAGACCCCCGGCATCGGCGGGGCCGGCGGCCCGCGCCGCGGCCCGGGCAGCCGCAGCGGCCAGTCCCGTCCGCGCGAGCTGGACGCGCGGATCGAGGAGCGCGTGCGCGACCGGTACGCCGACAAGCCGGTCATCAAGACCCCGAAGACCTTCCCGGGCGCCGAGGAGGAGGGTGAGCGCCTGCAGAAGGTGCTCGCCCGTGCCGGCATGGGCTCGCGCCGCGCCTGCGAGGAACTGATCGAGCAGGCCCGCGTCGAGGTCAACGGCGAGATCGTGCTGGAGCAGGGCAAGCGCGTCCTGCCGAAGGACGAGATCAAGGTGGACGGCCTGACCGTCGCCACCCAGTCGTACCTGTTCTTCGCGCTGAACAAGCCGGCCGGCGTCGTCTCCACCATGGAGGACCCGGACGGCCGCCAGTGCCTCGGTGACTACGTGACCAACCGTGAGACGCGCCTGTTCCACGTCGGCCGCCTCGACACCGAGACCGAGGGCATCATCCTGCTCACCAACCACGGTGAGCTGGCCCACCGCCTCACGCACCCGAAGTACGGCGTGAAGAAGACGTACGTCGCCGCCATCACCGGCCCGCTGCCGCGCGAGATCGGCAAGCGCCTGAAGGACGGCATCGAGCTGGAGGACGGGTACGCCCGCGCCGACCACTTCCGCGTCGTCGACCAGGTCGGCAAGAACTACCTGGTCGAGGTCACCCTCCACGAGGGCCGCAAGCACATCGTGCGCCGCATGATGGCGGAGGCCGGCTTCCCGGTCGAGAAGCTCGTGCGCACCTCCTTCGGCCCGATCGAACTGGGCGACCAGAAGTCCGGCTGGCTGCGCCGCCTGACCAACACCGAGGTCGGCATGCTGATGCGCGAGGTCGGTCTGTAAGGACCGCCCGCTCCCACCGGCTCACGGAGAAGCCCGCAGCGCCCCACGGCGCCGCGGGCTTTTCCCTTGTCCGGGGCCCGTCCGTCCTTTATAGTCAAGTTGACTATTAAAGGGAGGGGGCCCGGAATGAACTGGACCTTGAGCTGGACCGAGGTGCTCGGCTTCGCCACCGGCGCCCTGTGCGTCTGGCTGGTCGCCCGGCAGCACGTCGCCAACTGGCCGATCGGCATCGCCAACAACATCTTCTTCATCGCGCTCTTCACCCAGGCCGGCCTGTACGCCGACGCCGGGCTGCAGATCGTCTTCATCGCCCTCGCCGCGTACGGCTGGTGGTCCTGGACCCACGGGGGTGGACCGGGAACCGAGGGGGCCCTGCCGGTGCGCCGCACCACGCGCGCCGAATGGGTCTGGCTGGCCGCGGCGGGGGCGGTGGGGGTGCTCGGCCTGACCCTGCTGCTCTCACGGGCCACCGACTCGACCGTCCCCTTCTGGGACGCGGCCACGACCGGACTCTCCCTCGCCGCCACCTACGGCCAGTGCCGCAAGCTCGTCGAGTCCTGGTGGCTGTGGATCGCCGCCGACCTGATCTACATCCCCCTGTACGCGTACAAGGAGCTGTACCTGACCGCCCTCCTGTACGTCGGCTTCCTCGCCCTGTGCGTGGCCGGCCTGGCCGGCTGGCGCCGGTCGCTGCCCGCGCCGGCCGCCCGTACGGCCCTGGGGGCGAAGGCGTGAGGCGCTTCGGGCACGGGCTGGTGCTCGGCAAGTTCTACCCGCCGCACGCCGGCCACCACCACCTGGTGCGCACCGCCCAGGACCGCTGCGAGCGGCTGACCGTACTGGTCTGCGCCGCCTCCGTGGAGTCGGTGCCGCTGGCCGACCGGGTCGCCTGGATGCGCGAGGCGCACCCCGGGGCGGAGGTGGTCGGCGCGGTGGACGACATCCCCGTCGACCTGAACGACCCGGCGGTCTGGGAGGCCCACATGGCCGTCTTCCGCGGCGCGGTGCCCGGTCCCGTGGACGCCGTGTTCACCTCGGAGGGATACGGGGCCGAACTCGCCCGCCGGTTCGGCGCCGAGGAGGTCTGCGTGGACCCCGGCCGGACGCTGTTCCCGGTGTCGGGGACGGCCGTACGGGCGGACCCCGCGGCCTGCTGGGACTTCCTCGGGCCGGCCGTACGGGCCTCGCTCGTCCGCAGGGTCGTCGTGCTCGGCGCCGAGTCCACCGGGACGACGACGCTGTCCAGGGCCCTGGCCGCGCACTACCGGCGGCGCGGCGGGGTCTGGGCGGGCACCGGCTGGGTCGCCGAGTACGGCCGCCGGTACAGCGAGGAGAAGCTCGCGGCCGCCCGCGCCGCCGACCCGGACGCCTCCTGGACGGACGTCTCCTTCGCCTCGGAGGAGTTCGCGGTGATCGCCCGGCGCCAGGACGCGGAGGAGGAGCGGGCCGCCCGGCTGGGCTCCCCGGTCCTGATCTGCGACACCGACTCCTTCGCCACCGGGATCTGGCACGAGCGCTACCTCGGCGGCCGCAACGAGGAGGTCGAGGAGACCGCCGCGCTGACCCGCCGGGACCTCTACCTGCTGACCGACCACGCCGACGTGCCCTTCGAGGACGACGGACTGCGCGACGGGCCGCACCTGAGACCGTGGATGACCGGCCGGTTCCGGGAGGAGCTCGAAGCCACCGGGAGGCGGTTCCTCGTCGTACGCGGCGACCCGCGGGAGCGGCTCGCGACGGCCGTGGCCGCCGTGGACGGACTCCTCGCCGAGGGCCGGCACTTCGCCGACCCGCTGCCGGAGGCACGATGAGCGGGGGAGCGCCGCAGGGCTACGACCCGTACGCCTTCGAGCCGTTCGCGGTGACCGTGGACCTCGCGGTCTTCACCGTCCGGGGAGGCCGGATGCACGTGCTGCTGATCCGGCGCGGGCAGGAGCCGTACGAGGGCTCCTGGGCGCTGCCCGGCGGCTTCGTCCTGCCGCGCGAGTCCGCCGAGACGGCCGCCCGCCGGGAGCTGGCCGAGGAGACCGGCCTGCCGGAGGCGGTGGTCGCGGCCCTGCACCTCGAACAGCTGCGCACCTACAGCGAACCGGACCGCGACCCCCGGATGCGGGTGGTCTCGGTCGCCTTCACGGGACTGGTCCCGGACCTGCCGGAGCCGGCGGCCGGAGGCGGCGGAGACGCGGCCCACGCCCGCTGGGTGCCGGTGGGGGAGGCCGCCGGACTGGCCTTCGACCACGCCGTGATCCTGGCGGACGCGCGGGAGCGGGTCGGCGCGAAACTGGAGTACACCTGCCTGGCCACCGCCTTCTGCCCGCCCGAGTTCACCCTCGGCGAGCTCCAGGCCGTCTACGAGACCGTCTGGGACGCCACCGTCGACCGCCCGAACTTCCGCCGCAAGGTCCTGGCCACCCCCGGCTTCGTGGAGGCCGTACCCGGCGCCGCCCGGCTCACCGGCGGCCGCGGCAAGCCCGCCGCGCTCTACCGGCCCGGACCGGCGACCACCCTGCACCCGCCCCTGCTCCGCCCCTCGGAAGGACACCCCCGATGACGACGACCACGAAACGAGCGGCGACGGGCGCCCTCATCGGCCTCGCGCTGGGCGACGCCCTGGGCTTCCCCACCGAGTTCAACGACGTCCCGTCGATCCTCGCGAAGACCGGCCCGTGGCGCGAGATGAAGCTGCCCCGCCCGGCGATCGTCACCGACGACACCCAGATGACCCTCGCCCTGGCCCGCGGCATACGGACCGCCGCCGAACGCGGCCGCGTCGGCCCGCTGCGCCTGGCGCGGCCGGTCCGCGAGGAGTTCGTCGACTGGTACCACTCCCCGGAGAACAACCGCGCCCCCGGCCGGACCTGCCTGACGGCCTGCCGGCTGCTCGACCACCCCGACCGGGACTGGCGCGAGGCCAGCCAGCTCGGCTCCAAAGGCTGCGGCGCGAACATGCGCGTGGCCCCGGTCGGGCTGGTGCCCGGCTGGACCGAGGAGGAGCGGGCCGGCGCGGCCCAGCTCCAGTCGGCCCTGACCCACGGCCACCCGACGGCGCTGGCCGCCTCCGACCTGACCGCGCGGACGGTGTACCTGCTGGCCCGGGGCATCGAGGTGACCGGGCTGGTCGGGCAACTGCGCTCGTACGCCCTGGAGAACCGCACCCGCTACCACGAGCGCTGGCTCGGCGACCTCTGGACGCGGACCTCCTCGGACACCTCCGCGGAGTCCTTCATCGCCCGGGGCTGGGACGAGTGCCTGGGCGTCCTGGACCGCGTGGCGGCCGCCCTGCGCACCCCCTCCCCGGAGACCGACCCCTGCCTGACGACGGGCGACGGCTGGATCGCCGAGGAGGCCTTCGCCACGGCCCTGCAGTGCTTCCTGCTCTTCCCGGACGAGCCGCTCACGGCCCTGCGCCGTGCGGCTTGCACGGCCGGCGACTCCGACTCCATCGCCTGCCTGGCCGGCGCCTTCGCGGGCGCCCACCTCGGCGCGGACGCCTGGCCGAGCGAGTGGGAGGGCCGCATCGAGTACCGCGACGAGCTCCTGGCCTTCGGCACCCTCTGGGACGCGTGACCCGGTGATGGACACGACCGGCCTCGACCTGGCCCCCGTCGTGGCCGAGCAGCCCGATCCGCTGCTCTTCGCCACCGTGTCGGGCGCCCACCTGTACGGATTCCCCTCCCGGGACTCCGACGTCGACCTGCGCGGCGTCCACGTCCTGCCGCCCCGCGCCCTGCTCGGCCTGCGGGAGCCGGAGGAGACCCGCACCCGCATGTGGGACGACGACGGCGTGGAGATGGACCTCGTCACGCACGACCTGCGCAAGTTCGTCCGCCTGATGCTGAACCGCAACGGCTACGTCCTGGAGCAGCTGCTGTCCCCGCTGGTGGTGCACACGACCCCGGCGCACGAGGAGCTGGTGTCCCTGGCCCCCGGGGTGCTCACCTCCCACCACGCCCACCACTACCGGGGTTTCGCCAACACCCAGTGGCGGCTGTTCGAGAAGACGGCCGAACTCAAACCGCTGCTCTACTCCTTCCGGGCCCTGCTCACCGGCATCCACCTGATGCGCTCGGGCGAGGTCCAGGCGCACCTGCCGACCCTGCTCGACGAGGTGCCGGAGGCCCCCGGCTACCCGGTCGCGCTGATCGACGCCAAGGCGGCCGCCGAGCACGGGGACTACGGGAGCTGTGGAGGCCCGGCCCCGGAGACGCTGCGCCGGGACTTCGAGGCGCTCCACGCGGTGCTGGACGCGGCCCGGGGTGCTTGCGCCCTGCCGGAGCAGCCGACGGCGTACGACGCGCTGGACGAGTTCGTCGTACGCCGACGGGTGGCCGCGCCGGAGGGGTGACGGGGCGCAGAGGTGAGGGGGCGCAGGGGTGAGGGGGCGCAGGGGTGAGGGGGCGCAGGGGTGAGGGGGCGCAGGGGTGAGGGGGCGCAGGGGTGAGACAGGGCGGCGTCGGGTTCAGCGGGGCGGTGCGGGCCCGTCGGTGCCGTACCGGGCGGCCGAGGCGCGGCGGGTGCGGAGCAGGAAGTCCGCGACGCGGGCCTCGTCCGGTTCCCCGGGCAGCGGCGTGCCGGCCAGGGCGGACGCGGTCTCCTCGGTGAGGCGGGCCATCCAGGCGTCGACCTCGTCCCAGGTGAGCTCCCCGCGGCGGACCGCCAGGAGGCGGTCCCGCCGCGGCCCCGCGTCGATGGTCAGGCGTCCCGTGCGCAGCAGGTCCCGGCAGGACAGGAGCAGGCGCAGCAGGTGCATGGCGTGCTTCCAGCGCGGGGCGCCGTGGACGCGGACGTCCGCGAGGAGCTTGCCGCGCTGGGATTCGGCGTACCGGCTGAAGCTGGTGTGGGCCCGGCGGGAGAGGAAGGCGCCCCGGAGGGAGAGGAGTTCCTCTCCGACCGGGGTGACCTCTTCCACCAGGGGGGAGTGCAGGCACTCCAGGATGTTCGGGTTGGCGCGCAGTGCGAGCTCGCAGAAGCGCTCCAGCTCCCAGGAGAACTCCTCGTCCCGGGGGCCCTCCACGTGCGTGGGGGGCTTGTCGAAGCGCCAGAACAGCGGCGTCGGGGCGAGGTAGACACCGCGCAGGTCGGTGTCGCTCGCCTCGGTCGCCAGTCCGAACGCCCGGGAGCCCATCACACAGCGGTAGACCGTGTGGTCCCGCACCAGCGTCAGATCGTCCATCCGGGGAGCCTAGGCGGGGGCCTGCGCTCAGGCGAGCGAGATGTTGCCGTCCGCCGCCACGGTGATCTTCTTCTCGGTCAGCGAGTGGGTGGCGGGGCCCTTCGTCACCGCGCCGTCCGTGTCCTTGAACTTGCTGTCGTGGCAGGGGCAGTCGATGGTGCCGTCCGCCACCTTGTTCACCAGGCAGCCCGAGTGGGTGCAGACCGCCGAGAAGCAGCGGTACTCGCCGGCCGTGGGCTGGGTGATCACCAGCTTCTCGTCCTTGAGCACCTTGCCGCCGCCGACGGGAACCTCCGTCGCCTTGGCGAGCGCCTTGACGGCCCCGGCGGGTGCGGAGGCCGCCGCGGACGGCGCGGCGGCGCTGCCGGGCTCGCTGACGGGCTTCGGCTCGGAGTCGCCGCCGCAGGCGGCGAGCGCGCCTCCTGCCAGGGTGGCCGCGCCTGCCGCCAACACGGTGCGCCGGGCGGTACGCGTGGGGTCGCTCATGACTGTCTCCTCGCTCTGTGGCCGGATGGCGTGCAGCATCCTGGCCTGTGGCGGGCTCCGGGGCGGAGTCCGCCGCGCCGATTCAGGTACCCGGCTGCCATGGGGCCAGTGAGGCAGGACTGCCGGGAGTGCGTATGACTTCCCACACGCGGATCACGGCCTCCCGGTTCAACGGGCCGTGGACGTGCGGGTAGCGGCCCTCGGAATCACCCTCCCGGACGTCCGCCGTCAGGGCCGCTTCGTCGAGCTCCACCGCGAGCAGAGTCCCCCGCACCCCGCGGTAGTGCGCGTCGGCGATCGCCAGCACGGTCGGGCGGTCCGCCGAACAGTGCACGAAACCCTCGGAGGCGAGCGAGGGCGGGGCGTACGCAAGGCCGGGCGCGGCCGCCCAGTCGGCGAGCGGGACGATGTGGAAGATCATGTCCACCGTTCTACCGGAGCGGTGGCCGGAGCCGTCGCGGGGGCGTGCGCCAAGTGGCGGCGCCGTCCTCGCCGGGTGACATTGTCGGTGTCTCGAAGCCGGGTACGCCGCTGTCCGCGCGACCCGGTCCCTCTTCGAAAGGCACCACCATGGCGGGTAACGACCTCGGCTCTCTTCTCGGCGGCCTCCTCGGCGGCGGCAGCGGCGGCGGCCAGGGCGGTGGCAGAGGTGGCGGCAACATCCTCGGATCGCTGCTCGGCGCCCTCGGCGCCCTCGGCGGCGGCGGCGCGGGCGGCGCGGCGGGCGCCCAGGCGGGCGGCGGGAACAACCCGCTGGGCGGCCTGATGGACATGCTGACCAAGTCGGGACTGGCCGACCAGGCCCAGTCCTGGGTCGGCACCGGCGAGAACAAGGCGGTCAGCGGCGCCCAGATCGCCGAGGCGCTGCCCGACGAGACCCTCCAGAAGGTCGCCGAGCAGGCGGGCGTCACCCCGGAGAAGGCCGCCGACGAGATCGCCAAGTCGCTGCCCCAGGCCGTCGACAAGCTGACCCCGGACGGACAGGTGCCCTCGGGCTCGCTGGAGGACATCATCCGGCAGCAGAAGCTCTGACCGGCGCCGGCCGCGAGGGCCCGGCCGCCGTCCCGAGGGACGGGCGCCGGGCCCTCGCTCGGCGGGCGGTGGCTACCCTGGCCGGGCAGTGCCCCCGCCGTGCCGTACGCAACCCTGGAGCGCCCCGTGAGAACCGCCGTCGTCATCGGAACCGGACTGATCGGCACCTCGGCGGCGCTCGCCCTGACCGCCCGCGGGATCACCGTCCACCTCGTCGACCACGATCCGGCCCAGGCCCGTACCGCGGCCGCGCTCGGCGCCGGCACCGACGAGGCCCTCGACGGCCAGGTGGACCTCGCCGTCGTCGCGGTGCCGCCGGCCCACGTCGCCACGACCCTGGCGGACGTGATCGGACGCGGGGTCGCGCGGGCGTACGTGGACGTGGCAAGCGTCAAGGGCGGGCCGCGCCGGGAGCTGGCCGGGCTGGGCGTGGACGTGACCGCGTACATCGGCACCCACCCGATGGCCGGCAAGGAGCGCTCCGGGCCCCTCGCCGCGACGGCCGACCTCTTCGAGGGGCGCCCGTGGGTGCTCACCCCGACCCGGGACACCGACCACGAGGTGCTCAACCTGGCGCTGGAACTGGTGGCGCTGTGCCGGGCCGTGCCGGTGGTGATGGACGCGGACGCGCACGACCGGGCGGTGGCCCTGGTCTCGCACACCCCGCAGCTGGTGTCGAGCATGGTCGCGGCCCGCCTGGAGGACGCCGACGAGACGGCCGTCCGGCTCTGCGGGCAGGGGATCCGGGACGTGACGCGGATCGCGGCCTCCGATCCGCGGATGTGGCTGGAGATCCTCTCCGCGAACCCGGGACCGGTCGCCGACGTCCTCTCCGGGATCGCCGCCGACCTCGCGGAGACCGTGGAGGCCCTGCGGGGCCTGCAGTCGGCCGACGAGGAGAAGCGGCGCGGCGGAGCCGCGGGCATCGAGGACGTGCTGCGGCGCGGGAACGCCGGCCGGGTACGGGTGCCGGGCAAGCACGGCGCGGCGCCGACGGTGTACGAGACCGTGGCCGTCCTGATCAGCGACCAGCCGGGCGAGCTGGCCCGCATCTTCGCCGACGCCGGGCGGGCGGGGGTCAACATCGAGGACGTACGGATCGAGCACGCGACGGGCCAGCAGGCCGGGCTCGTCCAGCTGATGGTGGAGCCGCGGGCGGTGGCCGGGCTGACGGCCGAGCTGCGGGACCGCGGCTGGGCCCTGCGCCAGCAGTAGGCGGCCGGGCCGCGGCCGCCCGGGTACGGTCCACCGGCCCGTACCACCGGCCCGCGGCCGCCCTGAAGGGCCGCCCGGAGGGTCCGGATCCGCCGGGCGGGGACGGGGGGTGCCGGGGCCCGGTAACCTGGGGAGGGGCGCTTTTGGCGCGCCCGGACAGCACCAGCAACCAGGAAGGTGCCCGCACCGTGGAAACCGTAGCTCCGTCCGCCGTGATCGTCGCCATCGACGGTCCCTCCGGCACGGGCAAGTCCAGCACCTCCAAGGCCGTGGCCGCCAAGCTCGGGCTGCGCTACCTGGACACCGGCGCCCAGTACCGGGCCATCACCTGGTGGATGATCACCAACGGCGTCGACACCGACGACCCGCAGGCCATCGCGGTCGCCGCGGGCAAGCCCGCCATACTCTCGGGCACCGACCCGCACGCCCCCACGATCACCGTGGACGGCCTGGACGCCGCCGGCCCCATCCGCACCAAGGAGGTCACCTCCAAGGTCAGCGCCGTCAGCGCCGTCCCCGAGGTGCGCACCCTGATCACCGCGCTCCAGCGCTCCATCGCCGCCGCGGCGGCGACGGGGATCGTCGTCGAAGGCCGGGACATCGGCACCACCGTCCTGCCCGACGCCGACCTCAAGATCTTCCTGACCGCCTCCGCCGAGGCGCGCGCCGCGCGCCGCAGCGGCGAGCTCCGCGGCAAGGAGGCCGCGGACCTCGCGGCCACCAAGGAGGCGCTGATCAAGCGCGACGCCGCCGACTCCGGCCGCAAGACCTCTCCGCTGGCCAAGGCCGACGACGCCGTCGAGGTGGACACCACCGACCTCACGCTCGACCAGGTCATCGAATGCGTCGTCACGCTGGTGGCGGAGCGGCAGCACCGGTACACCGCCGCCAACGCCGGGAACGGGCGGTCCGCAAGTGAGTGAAGCGCCCTCCCCCAAGGGTGCGGCGGTCGGCAGGCGCATCGGCATCGGGCTCATGTACGGGCTGTGGAAGCCGCGCGTCCTGGGGGCCTGGAAGGTGCCCGTCTCGGGCCCCGTCATCCTCGCCGTGAACCACTCCCACAACATCGACGGCCCGATGGTGATGGGCACCGCGCCGCGGCCGCTGCACTTCCTGATCAAGAAGGAGGCCTACGTCGGCCCCCTCGGCCCCTTCCTCAACGGGATCGGGCAGGTCAGGGTCGACCGCGGCGGAGCCGACCGCACCGCGATAGGGCGCGCCCTCGGCGTGCTGGACCAGGGCGGAGCACTGGGGATCTTCCCCGAGGGCTCCCGGGGCGAGGGCGACTTCGCCTCGCTGCGCGCGGGACTCGCGTACTTCGCGGTCCGCAGCGGCGCCCCCGTCGTGCCGGTGGCCGTCCTCGGCAGCGGCGACACCCCGGGACGCCTCGTCAAGGGGCTCCCGGCCTTGAAGAGCCGGGTCGACGTCGTCTTCGGCTCGGCCTTCGACGCGGGGGACGGCAGTGGCCGCCGGACCCGTGGCGCGCTGGACGAGGCCACCGTACGCATCCAGGACCGGCTGACCGCCCACCTGGCGGATGCCAAGCGCCTCACCGGGCGCTGAGCGAGACTTGACCCAGTAGTGGAACCGCGCTGCGCGGGGGCCACCGATCACCACGAACGACGAGGAACGGACTTCATGAACGACCAGCAAGACCAAGGAGCACTTGGCGACGCCGAGTACGCGGAGTTCATGGAGCTCGCCGCGGAAGAGGGCTTCGACATCGAGGACGTCGAAGGCGCGCTCGAGGAGGCCGCTTCCGGCCCCCTCCCCGTCCTCGCCGTCGTGGGCCGGCCCAATGTCGGCAAGTCGACCCTGGTGAACCGGATCATCGGCCGCCGCGAGGCGGTCGTGGAGGACAAGCCCGGCGTCACCCGTGACCGCGTCACGTACGAGGCCGAATGGGCCGGCCGCCGCTTCAAGGTCGTCGACACCGGCGGCTGGGAGCAGGACGTCCTCGGCATCGACGCCTCCGTCGCCGCCCAGGCCGAGTACGCCATCGAGGCCTGCGACGCCGTCGTCTTCGTCGTCGACGCCAAGGTCGGCGCCACCGACACCGACGAGGCCGTCGTCCGGCTGCTGCGCAAGGCCGGCAAGCCCGTCGTGCTGTGCGCCAACAAGGTCGACGGCCAGAGCGGCGAGTCCGACGCGGCCTCCCTGTGGTCGCTGGGCCTCGGCCTGCCGCACCCGGTCTCCTCGCTGCACGGCCGCGGTACGGGCGACATGCTCGACGCCGTCCTGGAGGCGCTCCCGGACGCGCCCGCGCAGACCTTCGGCACCCCGGTCGGCGGCCCGCGCCGCATCGCGCTGATCGGCCGCCCGAACGTCGGCAAGTCCTCGCTGCTCAACAAGGTCGCGAAGGAGGACCGTGTCGTCGTCAACGAGATGGCCGGCACCACCCGCGACCCGGTCGACGAGCTGATCCAGCTCGGCGGCGTCACCTGGAAGTTCATCGACACGGCGGGCATCCGCAAGAAGGTGCACCTCCAGCAGGGCGCCGACTACTACGCCTCCCTGCGCACGGCCGCCGCCGTGGAGAAGGCGGAGGTCGCGGTCATCCTGATCGACTCGACCGAGAACATCAGCGTCCAGGACCAGCGCATCATCACCATGGCCGTCGAGGCGGGCCGCGCGATCGTCATCGCCTACAACAAGTGGGACGACCTCGACGAGGAGCGCCGCTACTACCTCGAGCGCGAGATCGAGACCGAGATGCAGCAGGTCGCCTGGGCGCCCCGGGTGAACGTCTCGGCGCTCACCGGCCGCCACATGGAGAAGCTGGTCCCGGCGATCGAGACCGCCCTCGCGGGCTGGGAGACGCGCGTCCCGACGGGCCGCCTGAACGCCTTCCTCGGCGAGATCGTCGCCGCCCACCCGCACCCGGTCCGCGGCGGCAAGCAGCCCCGCATCCTGTTCGGTACGCAGGCGGGCAGCAAGCCCCCGCGGTTCGTCCTCTTCGCCTCCGGCTTCCTGGAGCACGGCTACCGGCGCTTCGTCGAGCGCCGTCTGCGCGAGGAGTTCGGCTTCGAGGGCACCCCGATCCACATCTCGGTGCGGGTGCGCGAGAAGCGCGGCGCCCAGCACAAGAAGAAGTAACAGCGCCGCGGAGCGCTGAGTGCCGCCGGGGTCAGTAGCCCCGGCGCGGAGCGGGCGGCAGGGCCGCCGGGATGTGCGTCATTCCGGTCTGGTGCTGCCGCCCGTTCGTGTAGGCGGGGCCGCCGGCGTACGAGTACGCGGGCTGCGGCTGGGGGACGGACGGGGGCTGCCAGCCGTCCGTCTGCTGCCAGGCGGACCCGCTCCAGCCGCCGTACGAGCTGCCGCCCGTGTACCCGCCGCCGTACGAGAACGCCGTGAAGCCGAGGTCCTCCTCGCCCGTGCGGTCGCCCGGAAGGGCCCGGAAGGAGCGCAGGTACTCGGAGTACAGCGCGTCGTAGATCGGGGTGTGCGAGGCGGCCGGAGCGCTGTCCCGGTCCCATACGGGGCGCATCGGGGAGACGGTGCTCGGATAGGACGGGGCGCGGGAGGAGTCGTATGAATGCACGTATCAGCCAACGAAACCGGCGCCCTGCGGATGCGGGGTGAGGGGCGCGAAAACGCAGATCGCCGGGGGTGCGCGGGACGGACCGCGCACCCCCGGCGCACGCCGCCCGGCCCCCTCGGCGGGAGTCCGGTGGCCGTTCCGGCGGCAGGGAGGGCGTCAGGCGCCCGGGGTACCGGCCAGGGGCATCGAGGCGGCCACCAGCTTGCCCGCGGCGGCGGCCTTGTCCAGCGCGTCGCGCAGCAGGTCCTCGCGGGGCTGCTGCCCGATGGAGCCGACCGGGGCCGCGTAGATGAGCACGCGCTGCGTCTTGTTGACGGCGGCCCGCCAGCCGTCGGTGACCGACAGGGCCTGGTGCGCCTGCCACCAGGAGACCGGACGGCCGCCGTCGAGGCCCGGCTGCAGCACGGCGTGCAGCTGGCCCGCGGCGAGCAGGACCGACCAGCCGGCGAGTCCGGCGGGGAGCTCGGAGGTGTCCGTGACCGGGATGAAGCCCTGCTCGATGAGGAGCGGGAGGAAGTCGTCGCCGGGGCCGTCGCTGCCGGGGCGGGCGATCGGCGCGGTGGGCTCGACGACCAGGGCCGGGTGTAGCTCGCCGCCGATCAGGACCAGGCCGCTGGTGATGCCGAGGACGGCCTGTCCGCCCGGGGCGTTCTGCGGGACGCCCGCGGGGGCGGGGGCCGGGCTGTCACCGGTGATGCTGGCGACCGCGCCCTGGAGCTGCTCCTCGGAGACGGTGACGACCTGAGAGGGGATGCAGGTGGCGTGCGCGAAGGCCAGGACGGCCGTCTCCTCGCCGACGAACAGCACCGTGCTGGTGGGGTCGCTCTGCGGGTCTCCCGGGGTGCGGCAGGAGGTGCAGTCGTAACTGCGCGGCGCATCGTCGCCGACGAGCAGCCTGTCGGCTTCTTCGTCACCGATCTCGGCACGTACCTCATCACTGACGTCGAGCATGGGCGGCACGGGGTGGCTCCTCGGCATAGGTGCGGCGGGCCGGGGAGTTCCCGGCTCGCCGGGCTCAACGGCCGAGCGGCGGCCGGGGTCACGCCATTGGAGGGAACGGATTCGAACCCGGCCCCCGGAGGGGTGAACCAGCCGCCGGGCGCTTCGTATCCGTGGCAACTCTTTCCCGGTTGTGCGCAGTTGGTGGGCGATGCTGTTCGTTTCGGGGCGTGGGGCGCGTCGGCCGACCGGGTGGGGCGCAGGGGCGCGCGGTGTGGCGCGCGGGGCGTCCGGGCGCTCCTGCGTAGCGTGACCCGATGCCCAACCTCCGGATCCGGCGGGCCGCTCCCGCGGCTGTGGCCGCGCTGGTGCTCGTACTCCCGTGGGACGCCACCGCCTCGGTCGCCCCGGCCTTGGCCGGGGCCCCGCCGCCGCCCGCGCCCGGCCCGGCCGGCGCGGCGCACCCCGGCTCGCCGGGGGGCGTCGGTCACGGGCCGGGGGACTGCGGGCCGGGCGGGCAGTGGCCCTGGGACTGCGTCGCCGACTGCGAGAGCGGCGGCCGCTGGGCGGTCAACACCGGCAATGGCTTCTACGGCGGGCTGCAGTTCTGGCAGCCGACGTGGGAGGAGTACGGGGGCCTGGTCTTCGCGGCCCGGGCCGACCTGGCGACCCGCGAGCAGCAGGTCCGGATCGCGGAGGACGTGCTCGGCGCGCAGGGGTGGGACGCGTGGCCCGTGTGCGCGAAGCGGTACGGGCTGGCGGGGCGGATGCACGTGGTGCGTGGCGGGGACACGCTGGTGTCGATCGCGGCGAGGCGTCGGGTGGCGGGCGGCTGGCGCGCGCTGTACGAGGCGAACCGGGGGGTGATCGGGGAGCGGCCGGAACGGCTCGCCGTGGGCACGCTGCTGGCCCTGCCCCCGGCCGCCGCCGCCCCGCCGGTCCCGGTCCCGGCCCCGGTCCCGGCCCCGGTCCCGGCCCCGGCCCCGGCCAAGGCCCCGGTCCCGGCCCCGGGCGGCCCGTCGGGCCGGTCGTCGGCGGTTTCGGCCGCTCCGGCTCCAGTGCCCGGCCCGGCCGTGCCGGCTCCCGCGCCGGGGCAGGCCGTGCCGGTGGCGCCGCCGGCCGCCGCCGGGCCCTCGCCTTCGTCCGCGCCCCTTTCCCCGCCCGCGCCGTCGCGCTTGCGCTCGCGCTCGCGCTGAGCACGGCGTCCGCGCGACGCGGGGTTCGGGTGGGGCCGCCGGACGGGCGACCGGCAGACTGCTCCGCATGCTTGATGCCTCCGCACGACTGCTGCGCCTGCTGTCCCTGCTGCAAGCCCACCGGGAATGGACCGGGGCCGATCTCGCCGTCCGGCTCGGGGTGACCCCGCGCACGGTGCGGCGGGACGTCGACCGGCTGCGGGAGCTGGGGTACCCGGTCAACGCAAGTCCCGGGACCGGCGGTGGCTACCAGTTGGGGGCGGGGGCCGAGATGCCGCCGCTGCTGCTGGACGACGAGGAGGCCGTGGCGGTCGCCGTCGGACTGCGCACCGCCGCCGGGAACGGGGTCGAGGGGATCGGGGAGGCATCCGTACGGGCGCTCGCGAAGCTGGAGCAGGTGCTGCCGTCGCGGCTGCGGCGCCGGGTCTCGGCGCTCAACGAGTTCACCGTCTCCATGCTGCGCGACCCCCAGGGCTCCACCGTCGACCCCTCCGTCCTGACGGAGCTGGCCGCCGTCTGCCGGGACGCCGAACGGCTGCGCTTCGGGTACCGGGACCACGGCGGCAACGTGAGCCGCCGTACCGTCGAGCCGCACCGGCTGGTGTGCACCGAGCGCCGCTGGTACCTCGTCGCCTGGGACCTGGACCGGGAGGCCTGGCGGACCTTCCGGGCCGACCGGATCGAGCCCAGGCCCCCGCACGGGCCCCGGTTCACCCCGCGCCCGCCCCCGGCCGAGGACCTCGCCGCGTACGTCTCCCAGGGCGTGTCGCAGGGCGTGTACGCGGCCCGGGCCCTCATCCGGCTGAAGGTCCCGGCCGAACAGGCGGCACTGGTCGTCGGGCCGAGCGACGGGACCCTCGAACCGGTCGACGCGGAGAGCTGCCTGCTGCGCACCGGGGCGGTGAACCTGACCGTTCTGGTGATTCACGTCATGTTGCTCGGCTGTGAGTTCGAAGTCGTCGAGCCGCCGGAGCTGACGGACCGGATCAGGGCCGCGCGGGATCTCCTGGGGCGGGCCGTCGACTCCGCTCACGTGGAGAAAATGTAAGGGAACTGAGGGGTGATCACCTGGTCTGGTCCAAGAGGGCGCGGAATCTCCGGGGGGAATTACCCTGCTTCCGGCAGGAATTCCGTGCGGTCTTCCCGGCGGGCGTGTCGCGCACGGGAAAACAATTGGGAGCTGTCGATATTCTGTGACACAAGCGTGACCCGGGACGGACTAACGTCCCGGTGCGCCGCTGACGGGCCGGCGGTATCCGGCGGTCCCGCGGCGGGAACGGCGGAGGCGGGCCGGGTCGTCGACCCGGCCCGCCTCGGTGTCGCGGAGGAGGTGGTGCGTACCGCTCCGCGGTCGTCAGCCGCCGGCCACCGGACGCGCCGTGGCGCCCCGTGCGGCGGACCGCTCGGTGTGCGCCGGACGGCGGCTGCCGACGGGGGTGACCGGCGTCCGCTCGGAGCGGATCACGTGCGGCCTCGTCGCCGCGTGCGCGGCGGGCCGGGGTGCCGGCGAGTGCCCGGCGGACGGGGCCGCGGCGGGGAGGGCGGGGGGTGCGGTGGCCGTCGCGGGCGCGGCGGGCGCCGGTGCCTGCTCCGCGGTGGTGGCCGCGGCCGTGGCCACCACCGCAGCCGTGTCCGTGTCCAGGGTGAGCTGCCATTTGCCGCCCGCGGAGAGCAGCGGGGTGAGCGCGACGGCGACCGGCGCGGGCATCCGCCCGGTCTCGGCGCGGCGGCGCAGCAGCTCGCGCAGCTCGAAGACGTAGGCCTCGACGCGGGCGATGAGCGGCTCGAACCAGGGGAGCGCCAACAGGATCAGCAGCCCCGCGGTCCAGCCGAGCAGGACGTCGCTGATCCAGTGGGTCCCGAGGTACACGGTGGTGGCGCCGACGCTCAGCGAGACGACGGCCGACACCACGGACAGCACCCGCCGGGTGACCACGGTGGAGGCCAGGTAGGCCAGGATTCCCCAGGTCACGACGGCGTTGGCGGTGTGGCCGGAAGGGAATATATCGCCGCCCGCGAAGAGCTCGGCGGAGCCGATCTCGGTGGCGTAGTGCGGACCGAGGCGGCCGAGGCCGATCTTGACGGCCCCGACGGTGACGTTGAGCAGCAGCAGGGCCACGCCGAGGGTGATCAGCGGGCGGAGGGTGTGCTGGCGCCAGGAGCGCCAGCCGAGCCAGGCGGCGACCATCACCGCGGTGGGTCCGCGCTGGCCGAGCACGACGAGGTAGTCGAGGAAGGCGTGCAGCTGCGGCCACTGCTCGTAGGGGCGGAAGAACATGACCTGCCAGTCCAGCCGGACGAGCCAGGACGTGGTCAGTACGGCCACCACGATCGCGAGGTAGAAGGCGAGGGTCGATCCCAGGAGCACGACGCGGTGCCGGCTCATCCGCGGAGTTTGCAGATGAGCCGGTCGCTCTGGTTCCCGGTCCAGCCGGGCGAACACCCGCTCCAGACGGGGCAGGATTAGGTCGGTACGCACTCAATCGACGTTACCGCGCGTTGCCGGGCACCCCGGGCGAATCACGCGCTTTGTGATGACCATGTGATGTGGAGTTGGTCTCACGCGGGACTTAATCGGCGCTATTTCGAGCGCTGTTGGAGCCCACTTGATCCACGGTCACGGGAATTGTTTCGCACACTTATCTGTGCTCTATCGCCGCAGCTCAAGTCTTTTGCTGAAAGATGTATCGGAATGTTCCATTCCGTTATCGGCGGGGCCCCGGCCGGCGGGATCCGCGCGGGGTCGGCACGCAGTCCGCACGGGCCCGCGGAGGCTACGGAGGCCCCGAGCCGTTCAGCCAGAACGCCCCGTAGACCGCCGAGGCCAGGGCGGCCGCCCCCAGCACCAGGGCCGCCCACCGCGTCCGCCACCGGGCCAGCGCCACCGCGACGGGCAGCAGCAGCGGGAAGGCGGGCAGCAACAGCCGCGGCTTGGAGCCGAAGTACCCCGACGCGCACAGGGCCAGCGCCACCACGATCCCGCCGTACACGAGCAGCGGCACCGGCTGCCGCTGCCGTACGCACCGCACGTACAGCCACAGCACCAGCGCGACCCCGGCGATCAGCCCGGCCCCGGCCGCGAAGCCCGCCGAGGCCGGGGAGCCAGGGGAGGCCAGCTTCGCCCCGACGAAACGGGCGAAGGCCCAGCCGCCGTCGAAGCCGTTGCCCCAGCCGGCCTGGACGTCCAGGTAGCCGAACAGCCCGCCCCCGGTGCGCGCGCCGACCCACAGCACGTACGCCGCGGCCCCCAGCGGGGCCAGTACGGCGCCCGCCGCCATCCGCCACGACCGCTCCCCGCGCCGCCAGGCCAGGGCGACCGCCACCCACACCGCCGCGACCACCGCGGCCCCGACCGGGCGGGTCAGCCCCGCCCCCGCCGCGAGGAGCCCCGCGGTCAGCCACCGGCCGCGCAGGGCCCCGTACAGCGCCCAGGCGGCCAGCGCGGTGAACAGGGCCTCGCTGTACGCCATGGACTGCACGATCCCGACCGGCAGCACCGCCCACAGCGCCACGGCCAGCACCCCGGCCCGGCGGCCGTGCAGCAGGTCGGCGACGGCGAAGATCCCCCAGGCCGCCGCGAGTCCCGCGAACGCCGACACCACCAGGCCCGAGGAGCCGTAGGAGAGCCCGGTCGCGGCCGACACCAGCCGCTCCAGCCAGGGCAGGAGCGGGAAGAAGGCCAGGTTCGAGTGGACGTCCCCGTTCGGGAGGACCACCTCGTACCCGTACCCCCCGGCCGCGGTGCGGGCGTACCAGAGCGAGTCCCAGCGGGCCGACAGCAGCGTGTGCGGGCTGCTTCCCGCGGCCGCGCTCCAGCCGGCGAGCACGGTCAGCGCGAGCACTCTGACCGCCGCGAAGACGGCCAGCGCGGGCGCGGCCCGGCGAAATCCAAGATCTTCCACGGGCATGATTATCGGTGGCGGCGCCCTGTGGGCGCGGCCGAGCACCACGAGCCGTGAGCGCGCGTGTACGCGGGGGAGGAAGACCCGTTCGGCGAGTGGCGTACGCCACACGGCGGCCGCCTCCGGGATGAGAGCTTGACCACGTGAGCGACAAGCGAACTCGCGTACGCTGACCGTTCACTCGCGTGTCGATGCCGGACCCGTCGGAAGCCGCACAGCGCACCATCCCCGCGGCCCCACAGACGCTGGTCCGCCGAGTGCGGGGGGATCACCTGGGAGGTACATGCATGTCGGGGACGAACACGGCCGACCGCAGGACCGACCGCGGAACCCCTACCCCCTGGCAGCGGCTCCGCGCCGCCTCCGGCGGGGCCAACCGCTGGGTCGTCCTGGCGGTGCTCTGCGTCAGCCTGGTCCTCGTCGCGCTCGACGCGACGATCCTGCACGTCGCCGTCCCCTCCGTCACCGAGGACCTGCGCCCCGGCTCGATCGAACTCCTCTGGATCGTCGACGCCTACCCGCTCGTCTGCGCCGCCCTGCTGATCCTCTTCGGCACCCTGGGCGACCGCGTCGGCCGCCGCCGCATCCTGCTCCTCGGCTACGGGCTCTTCGGCGCGGCCTCCGCGCTGGCCGCCCTCGCCGACAACGCCCAAGTGCTCATCGCCGCCCGCGCGCTGCTCGGCATCGGCGGCGCGATGATCATGCCCGCCACGCTGTCGATCCTGCGCCAGGTCTTCCCCGACCGGCGCGAGCGGGCCCTCGCCATCGGCATCTGGACCGCCGTCGCCGCCGTCGGCGCCGCCAGCGGACCGGTGCTCGGCGGCTTCCTCGTCCAGCACTTCTGGTGGGGCTCCGTCTTCCTCATCAACATCCCGCTGATGGCGCTGATCCTCCCGCTGGGCCGCTGGCTGCTCCCCGAGTCGAAGGGCTCCTCCGACGGGCCCTGGGACGTGCTCGGCGCGCTGATGGCCGCCGCCGGGGTGCTCGGCTCCGTGCTCGGCGTCAAGCGGCTGGGCGCCGAGCGGCAGCTGCTCGACGCCGAGGCGATGGTCCCGCTGTTCCTCGGGGCGGCGCTGCTCGTGCTGTTCGTACGGCGACAGAAGCGGCGTACGCACCCGCTGATCGACATGCGGCTGTTCTCCCGCGCCGCCTTCACGACCTCCGTCGGCTGCATCGTGCTCGCCATGCTGGCGCTGGTCGGCCTGGAGCTGATCGCCGTCCAGTACCTCCAGCTGGTGCTGCACCTCAGCCCGCTGGAGACCGGCCTGCGGCTGCTGCCGCTCACCTTCGCCGCCATGGCCGCCGGCGCCACCGGGTCTTACACCCTGACCCGGATCGGCCCGCGGACCATGGTCTCGCTGGGCTTCGTGCTCACGGCCTTCGCCGTGCTGCTGCTGACCTTCATGGGGCAGCAGGACCGGCCCGTCCTGCTCACGGTGGGCTTCATCCTGCTCGGCTTCGGGCTCCAGACCACCCTGTTCGCCGCGTACGAGTCCATGCTGAGCGAGGCCCCCGCGGACACCGCGGGCGGCGCGGCCTCCATCGGCGAGACCTCGTACCAGCTGGGCGCGGGCATGGGCATCGCGCTGCTGGGCAGCGTGATGAACGCCGCGTACGCACCGGGGCTCGCGCGGGTGCCGGGGGTCTCGGCGGCGCAGTCGGAGGGCGCCGCCCATTCCCTGGGCGAGGCCTACCAGATCGCCGCGCAGCTCGGCGGGCCCGCGGGGGCGTCGCTGTACGCCGCCGCCCGGCACTCCTTCGTGCACGGGCTGCACGTGACCCTGTTGGTCAGCGCGGGGCTGCTGCTGGCGGGCGCGGTGATGGCGCTGAGGCTGCCGCGGGTGATGGAGTGCGGGGCGCCTGGCGGCGAGCCGGGCGGGGACGTGGCGGTGCGACTGCCTGCCCAGGGGGGCGGGCAGCGGGTCGGCGGGGTGCCTTCGCCGTCCGCCGGTGAGTCGTATCCGGCTCCTGCTGAGCGCGCGGGCTGATCGTGCTGGGCCGCTGGGCCGCCGGGCTGCCGGGCCGCGGTGCCGCTGTGGGCCAGGCCCGGGTGCGTGCTCGCGTGCGGCGCCGTTGCCGGGGGCGCTGCCCCCGGACCCCCGCGCCTCGAACGTCGGCGGGGCTGGTGGGGGTGCGCCTCGAACGCCGGCGGGGCTGATCGTGGAGGGGGTGGACGGGTGGGGAAGGGGGCGTCTAGCGTCGGGGGGCGCGCGAAAACTTGCGCTGCTAGGTTCTGACTCAGGCCGCCGGGAGGCCCCGTGTCCGCGTTCCAGCCCCACGATCCGCTCGGGCTCGACGAGCTCCTCGGTCCGGAGGACCTCGCCATCCGCGACACCGTCCGCGGCTGGGCCGCCGACCGGGTGCTGCCGCACGTCGCCGAGTGGTACGAGAAGGGCGAGCTGCCGGAAATCCGCGAGATCGCCCGCGAGCTCGGCTCGCTCGGCGCCCTCGGGATGTCGCTGACCGGCTACGGCTGCGCCGGCGCCAACGCCGTCCAGTACGGCCTCGCCTGCCTGGAGCTGGAGGCCGCCGACTCCGGGATCCGCTCGCTGGTGTCCGTACAGGGCTCGCTGGCCATGTACGCGATCTGGAAGTACGGCTCCGAGGAGCAGAAGCAGCGCTGGCTGCCCGGCATGGCCGCCGGCGAGCTGATCGGCTGCTTCGGCCTGACCGAGCCGGACCACGGCTCCGACCCCGCGGGCATGCGGACGTACGCGAAGCGCGACGGCGCCGACTGGGTGCTGAACGGGCGCAAGATGTGGATCACCAACGGATCGGTGGCCGCGGTCGCCGTGGTGTGGGCGCAGACCGACGAGGGGATCCGCGGCTTCGCGGTGCCCACCGGCAGCGCCGGGTTCTCCGCCCCCGAGATCAGGCACAAGTGGTCGCTGCGCGCCTCGGTGACGAGCGAGCTGGTCATGGACGACGTACGGCTGCCGGCGGACGCGGTCCTTCCGAACGTCACCGGGCTCAAGGGTCCGCTCGGCTGCCTCAGCCACGCGCGGTACGGGATCATCTGGGGCTCCATGGGCGCGGCGCGCTCCAGCTTCGAGTCCGCGCTCGACTACTCCAGGACCCGGGAGCAGTTCGGCAAGCCGATCGGTGGCTTCCAGCTCACGCAGGCCAAACTCGCGGACATGGCCCTGGAGCTCCACAAGGGCATCCTGCTGGCCCACCACCTGGGCCGGCGCATGGACGCGGGGACCCTGCGGCCGGAGCAGATCAGCTTCGGCAAGCTCAACAATGTCCGCGAGGCCATCGAAATCTGCCGGACCGCGCGGACCATCCTGGGTGCCAACGGGATCTCCCTCGAATACCCCGTCATGCGGCACGCCACCAACCTCGAGTCGGTCCTCACCTACGAGGGCACCGCCGAGATGCACCAACTGGTGCTGGGCAAGGCGCTCACCGGGCTCGACGCCTTCCGGTGAGGGCCCTGCCTAGCTCTGGTTGAAGAAGTCGCGCGAACGGCCGCCGGACTCGCCGCTCACGATCTGGGTGTCGGCCGGGGTCAGCAGGAAGACCCTGGTCGCCACCCGCTCGATCGATCCGCGCAGCCCGAAGGTCAGTCCGGCCGCGAAGTCGACCACGCGCTTCGCGTCGCCCGGGTCCATCGACGACAGGTTGACGATCACCGGGACGCCCTCGCGGAACAGCTCGCCGATGCCCCGTGCGTCACGGAAGCCGTCCGGGGTGACCGTGGCGATCCGGCGTCCCTGGTCGACGGCCGACTCCGAGACCACCTTGACCCGGGGGTCGGTGACCCACGCGTCGCCGGGGCCGGAAACCGAACCACCCTGGGCGGCCTCCGCGTAGTCGTCGTCGTAGTAACGCTCGTCGTCGCTGTCTTCCACGAGACCCAGCCAGGCACTCGCCTTGCGCACCGAACCCATGGACGCCTCCTTTCACCGCGGTCAGTCTGTCTTCTCTCCGCTGCCCCTATGGTCGTCCATGATGCTGACAACGCGCCAAGTGGATAGTCGGCGCGCACGGGTTTCGTGACGGTACTGGTGCAGAACATCCGTTGCACGGTCAAGGATCCAGGCGCCTACCGCTGCTGACTGAGTGAAAATACGATTGCTGCGCCCTTACGGGTGACCGGTGCGGACGTACGGGTGACGCGGGGGGCTCGCTACGATGCCCGGCAGGCACACGTACGACCCACGGGGGAGCAGATTGTTCGGCATCGTCAGACCTTGCGCGCACCGGCTGGGGGAGCGGTTCAAGGCCGAGTGGACGGCCCATCTGTGCGGGCTGTGCCTGGCACTTCGCGGGGACCACGGCCAGTTCGCCCGGATCGTCACGAACTATGACGGTTTGCTGGTCTCCGTTCTGACGGAGGCTCAGTCCGGGCCCGCCCCCGGCGCCCGGCGCACCGCGGGACCCTGTCCCCTGCGCGGGATGCGCACGGCCGCGGTCGCCCAGGGCGAGGGGGCGCGGCTCGCGGCCGCCGTCTCGCTCGTGCTGGCCTCCGCGAAGATACGGGACCACGTGGCCGACCGGGACGGGTTGTTGGCCCGGGCGCCCCTCGCCCTGGCCGCCCGCAAGGTCGCCCGCGGCTGGGACCGGGCCGGCGCCCGCACCGGAGCCTCGCTCGGCTTCGACACGGCGGTGCTCGTCGACGCCGTGGACCGGCAGGGGGGCATCGAGACCCTGGCCGGCCCCGGCACGCCCGTGCTCGTGGTGACCGAGCCGACGGAGACCGCCACCGCCGCCGCCTTCGCGCATACCGCGCTGCTGGCCGGACGGCCAGGCAACGCCCCCGCGCTCGCCGAGGCCGGCCGGTACTTCGGGCGGCTCGCGCACCTGCTGGACGCGGTGGAGGACCGGGGCGCGGACGCCGAGGCCGGTGCCTGGAACCCGCTCACCGCCACCGGGACCCCGCTCGCCGAGGCCCGGCGGCTGTGCGACGACGCCCTCCGGGGCATCAGGCTGGCGCTGGAGGAGGTCGAGTTCACCGACGCGGGCCTCGCCCACCGGCTGCTCGTGCACGAGCTGCGGACTTCCGTGGACCGGGCCTTCGGGACCCGGGGCTGCGGGCACGACCACACCGGCACGGCATCCGCCGGGCAGGGCGGCAGCCCGTACGGGGGCCAGCCGTACGGGGGCCAGCCGTACGGCGGCCAGGGCGCCGGCAACCCGTACGCGCAGCACCCCTACGGCGGCCCGCCCCAAGGCGGCGCCCCGTACGGCGGGGGAGCGCCCGGCGGTCCCGGCCTGCCGCCCTCGGGCCCGGGCGGCGGCGGTGGCGGTGGTTTCGGTGGCGGCGGCTTCGGCGGGGCGCCCCCCCC
>NZ_JAPNLM010000039.1:0-16376 GCF_026627255.1 Streptomyces antarcticus
GAGGCCGCGATGGCGCCTCCGGAACTACTCGCTGGAACAGCCCCCACAACTCATCCGGCACCAGCCGCTCAACAATCCCCACCACGACCGGCAGCCTACCCAAGCCCCCAAATGAGATCGCCTCTAATGACGCTCCCGGCCGACGCTCACGCCGCGGCGGTCGCTTGTGGCGGAGGGGTGTCGACCGGCCGGGTAGCCGTCAACGGGTGCATCAGTGCCCAGCGAGGCTCGGTCGGCGAGTTCCCCACCCGGGAGATCACGGCGTATGTCAAGGCGCGCAACACGGCGACGAAGGGCACGAACGTCTCCTACGAGGCCTTCTTCCGCGTGGTGGATGGTGGCCACTGGGAGAAGGTGGGCAGCGGTCGCGCCTACGTCGGGGCCGGCGAGTCCATCGGCCCCGTCGAAGTGGGGAGCACGACCCGGGTCTGCGGGCCCGTAAGGGTCGAGATCCGAGTACACGCCCGGGCCGACGGCGCTGCCTGGAGTGGCTGGTCTCCCGCGGCTACGAAGCAGTGCCAGACCTGAGCGGCTGAGGGGCTGAGGGGCTGAGGGGAGCGGACCAGTGGGCTGGGTTCCCGCGGATGGGCGTCTCGGCGCTGGATGTCCTCCCGCCGGACTGCGTCCTCCCGCCGACGGTAGGCACGGTCGGTAGCCCGGTAGGGCGGCGTCCTGACCCGCCGGGGTGCTCTCCGCAGCCCCCGCCCGCGACGGCCATGCCCCGGGACGTCGCCGCGACGGTGGCTTCCTCCCCGGCGCGGTCGGGGCGACCTCCGTGTGCGCAGTCGCCGAACTCTGGCGGCGATCCGGTGTAGGGAGGGCGGGCCGAGGCGCGGCAGCGGGGACGCCCCAGAAAAGGACCGGGGGGAAATGCGACAGCCAGCCTGAACGGGAAGCGGGGCCGGGTCAGTGAATGACCCTGAAACTCCGCCACGGAAGACTATCCGGTGCCGTCACATCCGACAGTGTCGTCGCCGTGTACACGCCTTCGCCCCCCGCGACTTCCCGGCAATCCGCCGTCCGGTACAACACGACGTCCACCATCGTGTTGTTCACTACGTGCGTGGCACCTGCCGGAACGCCAATGCGATGGCAGCCCTTCACCAGCGTATTGGAGTACGACACCTCGACCCGCGCATCCTCACCGCGGAAACTCAGCATCCCCACCGTGCTCCGCCCGAGGCCCGAACAACCCGAGACGACCGCCATCCCCACCGCGACCCCCGACACCACACCCACACACCGGCGCAACACCCTCACACCAACCCCATCCATCCAGACCGACAATCCAGACCGACATCTCACATCCCGCATCCTCCCCCAGCCCCCACCACCCGGCACTCCGAACACCTCCAACCGGATGATCACCCCATACGCGCCGCGGAAAGGCAGTCGGCAGCGCGCCCCTGCCACCCTCTCGCCTGCCAGTCGGGGATACGCGAGGCAAGCCGCCGCGGCCAGATCGGCGTCACGGCCAGTTGCGCGACGGGACCCCACACCGGCACGCCGCCGTGATGGCCGAGTTCCTCAAGTGCGCCGATGTCGCCCACCGCGTCCAAGAGGAAGCAGTGCTCGCGACGACCGTCCTTCCAGACCCCGGCCAGCTCCCCAGCCACCGCGGTATGCGGAGTCTCGCCGTCCTCGACCCCGCCACCGGGTATCGCGTAGAACGGCTCCTCGTCCTCCTCCTCGAATCCGATCAGCAAAACGCGATCGTCTCGAATCACGACCGCACGGGGGCGACCGTCGCCGGATCCTCCCAGGCTGCACTCCCCCCACGGCACCGCCCCGCACCCACTCCCGGAGCAGCGTCTCCGCCGTACCCACGGGTCGGATGCACGACTGCAACGCTCCGCCCGCGACAAGGAGCACCGCGCATCGTCCGACACCTCACCCAGCCGAGGGAGGCGATACGCTCCGCCCTCACCAGGCTCCCGCAGCACGACGAGACCACCTCCGTCGAACTGCACGCTCACCGCAATGGCTGCCGGTCCTGCTGGTCCTGCTGAGCCCGGGCGGCGCTTCTGGTGGCAGCGTGCGTGTGGCCGGCGGAGGGCACCGTACGCCGCTCGGCCCATCTGCTCCTCTTCGGCGAGCTGTTGCTCCTCCTTTGCGCGGCGATGATCAGTCCCTTGTCAGCTGCGGGCCTCTTCGTGCTCCTCCTCGTCCGCCTTCACGTCACCCTCACCGGACACTGGTTCCGGGCAGTGATCGCCCTTGCACCCGATGGCCTTGCGCGAGCGCCTCGACGAGGCCACGCTTCGCGCCGCCCTGCTCCGCGGGCCGCACGGCTGGACGTTCGCCGACCCGGCGCTGGGGGTGTCGTCAACCCCGCCGCCGGCCCCGCCCGCGAGTGGCTCGACTTCGCCGGTGGGGCGCTGACGCGAACGCCACTCTGTGTAATGTCACATGGCATGATGCTCTTACGTCGCGCGGCCCTCGCCGCCGCCCTGCTCGGCATAACCGCCGTCCTCCCGCCCACCGCCGCACACGCCCACACCGCACCCGCCTGCCCCGGTGGTACCAGCGCGACCGCGGCCCCGCCGGCGGATCCGGAGCAGAACCGCCTGGCGGACCCGCGGTCGGCGGCCTTCCCGCAGCGGGCGGGGCTCGACGGCTTCGTACGCCGCTTCCCCGCCGCACTGTGCGGCACGCGCAGCGCGGCCGAGGCCGAGCGGCTGCTGAAGGCGTGGGGCGAGGCGCTGTGGCAGGCCTCCGCGGACCGGGCGCAGGGGCGGCGGCCCGGCGGGGACCTCGCAGCCGGGGACGACCGGCCGTTGTACTGGGCCCGGCTCGCGATGACGGTGCGACTCGACCGGTGGCAGCCGGAGTTCCCGGTGGACCGAGCCGCTCTCAGGGCCGGCTTCGAAGGCGCCTCGCGCGGTCTCACGGACAACGAGTTCCGGGGCACCCCGGGCGTCCGGCGGATCTTCGTCAGCGGATTCGACCCGTTCGGGCTGGACTCCGAGCTGCGCCGGGCCAACCCCTCGGGGTCGGCGGCGCTCCAGCTCAACGGCCGCCGCATCACCTTGACCGACGGTACGGTGGCCGAGTTCCGGGCGGTGGTCCTGCCGGTGCGCTACGCCGATTTCAACGCCGGCATCGTCGAGCGCGCCTACGCTCCGCGACTGACGGCGGGTCCGCGCTCCGCGGACATGATCACCAGCATCAGCCAGGGGTACCCCGGGGTCTTCACCCTGGAGGCCTGGGCCGGGCGCGCCCGCTCGGCGGACCCGTACCCGGACAACGCGGCGGCCCTGTCGGGCGGTACGTACGACCGTCCCGTCACGGCGCCGGGGCTCGGCCCGGGACCGGAGTTCCTGCGGACCACCCTGCCGACGGACGCCATGACCTCCGTCCAGACGCCCTACCCCGTACGCCTGAACACGGCCGTCACGGAGATTCCGGCCGGCCGGGACACGCCGGTGGACCGGGCGGACGGGCCGACCCCCGGCTCACGCGCGGTGGCGGGCGGAGGCGGCGGCTACCTCTCCAACGAGGTCGCCTACCGCTCGAACCGGCTCCGCACGGAACTGCGCCCCGGCCTGCCCGGCGGCCATCTGCACACTCCGGTGCTGACCGGACTGCCGTCGGATCCGGCCCAGTTGACCGGGACCGACTTCGAGCGCAACGAGAGCGCGATCACCGCCCAGGTGCTGGCGGTGCTGCGCGGCTCCGGCGGGGGCCGCTGACCCGCCCCCGTGCGGGCCGGGGCCCTGACGGGCCGGCCGGATCACGGGCGCGCCGACGGCCGGGTCACCGGCCGCCGCGGTGGTCGTAGACCGTGATGCCCAGGGCCTTCATCGCGGCCTCGGCCCGTTCCGCGTCCAGCCCGTGGTCGATGGCCTCGAGAGCGGCGGCCGCCGAGGTCTGGACGGGGTGCGGCAGGCCGTCGTACGCGGAGATCCGGTAGGCGATGTGGCGGCGGGCCCTGCGCTCCTCCTCGGTCACCCCGTCGGGCGTGAGCGGGAACACGGCCGCCTGGTACGTCGCGATGCACAGGAGCGCCGCGTCGGCGAGGCCCTCCGCGTAGCCGTCGACCGGAGGAATCGCCGGGGCAGGGCGGAGGAGCGCGACGACCTGCCGTCGGGAGAGGCGGGCCCCGATCCCCGCGCCCAGTCCGGCCGCACCCGCGAAGGCCAGGGCCATCAGCCGGCCGGACAGCAGGAATCCGAGGCAGGCTCCCCCGACCGCCCCGCACGTGACCAGCACGAACGTGATCATCAAGTGGACGCGGGTGGCGAGCGGGGACTTCATGACCGGCAGTATGCCCGGTGCCGGCAGCCGTGCGGGCAGTGGCGCCGGCATCGGTGCCGGGCGCCGGGCGTCCGGCATCGGGCGTCCGGCACCAGGCCGCTCGCGGGGAGATGGTGGGGCCGGGCGGTCAGAGGCGGTGGACCGGCGCGGACGCCTGCGCCCAGTGCCAGTCGACAGGCGCCCACTGCTTCTCCAGGACGGTGCGCTGCCGTGCGTACGCGCGCAGTGCCTCCCCGACCGCGGTCGGGAGCCCGGTCAGGTCGTCGGTGGCGGGCGGGTACGCGCAGGACCAGGTGCTGTGTGGTGTGGACCAGCAGGAGGTCGCCGTCGGGCGAGCAGCCGCCGGGGGTGAAGTGGGTCAGCGCCTTGAAGGTCTCGCTCCCGGTGTCCGGCTTGGCCCGCGGCGCCCCCGCCCTGTTCCAGGCGTACAGACCGTGGCGGTTGAGGTGGAACGCCCGGCCCCGTCGCACGTCGGTCACCATGTTGAAGCGGAAGCCCGTGAAGGGGGAGTCGCACCACTCGTGCAGGCCGTGTAGGCGCCCCGTCATTTCGCTCCGGTCGTTGACGAGGGCGAAGACGAAAGGCTGGCCGCGGCTGCCGCCGCGGAACGTCCGGGCGTGGACGGGGACGACGAACGGGTCGTCGGCCAGGGGTCCTGGCCGGCCGAGCCGGGAGTCGTGCCAGCCGGAGAGCCGGTCCTCGCCGGCCGGCGGCTCGGACAGCGCCGGCCGGGGCCGGTTCGCCGGGCCTGCCGGGACGTCCCGGCAGGAGACGTGCGCGCGCAGGTCGGCGTCACCCTGGCGGGCCGGTTCCGGATCGAGCGGGGCGAGTGCATGGATCAACGGCGCGTTCCCGCAGGTCAGTTCACCGTCGGCGACGCCGACCAGGTTGGGGATGGCGCTCTCCCGCCTCACCGTCACGGCCCAAGGTCCGGTCCGCTCGGACCCGGTCCGCTCGGGGCCCGGACGGCTTCGGCCGGGCGAGCGCGCGGGCGCCGGGCAGGGACCCCGTGTCAGGTGCGGGGCGGGTGGAGCCTGAGGGTCCAGGTGTGGACCGCGTGCGGGGTGGGGTGGCCCGGGAGCGGCTCGGCGATGACCGCGGTGACGCGTTCGCCCTCGCGGCTCAGGGCGCATATGTGGCCGGATGCCCGGTCGGGGGCGATGGGCAGGAGTTCCGCGAGGACCGTGCCGCCAAGTCGCCGGTCGACGGCGCGCAGTACACCCGCGTCGAGGGCGAGGATGGTGCCGTCGTCGAGGACGAGGGGACGCGGGCCCGTCGGGTCGTTCAGCGCCGGGCCGCGCTCGATGACACCGCCCGGCAGCAGGCGGACCACGCGGCTGCCGGTCGGGATCCTGCGGTCGGTCTCGACGACGCGGATGCCGGTGCCGATGACGTAGTGGCCGTAGCTGCGCCAGGAGTCGAGGACGGTGCCGTCGCGGTCGTGCTCCCAGGTGTCGTAGAAGTCGTAGCCCTCCAGGCCGAGAAGGAAGCGGCCGCCCGGGAGGGCCGCGCCGCGCTCCCCGCGCAGTTCGGTGATCCGGGCGCCGTCCGCCAGGTCGAGCAGCAGGGCCGGACCGAGGTTGCCCCAGGGGGTGTACTCGGGGGAATCGGTGGTGACCAGGAGCCGGCCGCCGGAGATGTGGGCCGCGTTGGGCCGGCCCGCGCAGTCGTGGGTCCAACGGGTGGTGCCCGCGGCGTCGACGCAGCTGAGGCTCCCGGCCCGGCCGTGGATGCTCAGGCCGTCCCGCGAGGCGAGCGGCCGGTCGTCGGCGAAGCCCCGCCGGTCGTACGGCGGGAGGCCGGGCTGCCGCCCGTACTCCTCCACGCTGACGCGCCAGGGACCGGTGGGCTCCCGGCTGGTTCGGCCGCTCTGCTCGGATCGCGCCATGGCCGCGATGCTACTGGGCGCGCGGGGCGTGCGGTCGGGCGCACGCCCCTGGAGCCCGGTGGGCCGGCCCGGCCGGCCGCTCAGACGCGCCAGGACCGGATGCGGTCGGCGGCATCGTACGCGTCGGCACGGCCGGAGTCGATGTCCTGTGCCAGGTCGACGAGCGCCCCGTAGGGGGCGTCGATGCCCTCGTTGGCGGCGTGCATGTACGCCGCCACCAGGCCCGCGCCGAACAGGGCGTTGCGCGTCGGGAGCGGGCGCAGCCGGATGACGGCGTGCATGAGGGCGGCCGCACGCCAGGAGTTGTCGACGGTGGCGCCGATCTGGGGGGTGTTGACGCGGTGACGGCCGACGGCGGCGACCAGGGCGGAGAAGTCGTGGATGGAGGGCTGCTTGGGCAGCACTTCGGCCTGGCGCTCGAGGAGCCAGCGGATGTCGACGTAGAGCTCCACGGCTCAGGCTGCCCTCCCCGGCGCGTCCCGACGGGACGGCGCGTCCGGGCACGGCGCGTCGCCGGGAAACGCGTTGTCGAAGGCGCCGCCCTGGTCGGCGAGGAAAGCCCGGAACACCTCGCCCGCCTCCTCCAGGCGCGGGTCGCGGACCGCGTCCTGCGCCGCTCGCGTGATCAGCGCGGTCACCGTGGTGCCCTCGGCGTCCGCCCGCTCCTTGAGCAGCGCGTGGAGCTGTTCCTCGACCCTGATCGTCACCGTCTTCGACATGGTCACGACCGTACAGCAGCACGTAAAGCGGCGACAGTGGAACAACGGAACGGACCCCTCGGCGCCTGCCCGTTCAGAGTCGCGGCGGCCCCTGCACGAGGGCGCGCGCCGCGGCGAGTTCCTCGCGGGCCGCCTGCTCCGCCATGTCCACGTAGGCGTACGCGTCGTCGCCGATCGGAACCCGCAGCGGGGTGGGCGCGTCGGCGGCGACGATGTCCAGGACCCGGGCGGCGAAGTCCTCGGGCCTGCCGGACTCGGCGTCGTCCGCCATGACGCGGAAAGCGTCGAGCATCGCACCGGTCGGCTCGGCGTACTCGGGCATCCGGCGGCCCGCCTCCGTGAGCGAGGTCCCGTAGCGGGTGGCGAAGACCCCCGGCTCGACCACGGTGACCCGGACGCCCCGCGGGCCGGCCTCGGCAGCCAGTGCCTGGCTCATGCCCTCCAGGGCGTATTTGCCGGCGACATACTCTCCCAGCCCCGGGAAGGCCATCCGGCCGGCCAGCGAGGAGACATTGACGATGTGGCCGTGCCCTTGGGCCCGCATGAGCGGGAGGACCAGCCGGGCCAGCCGCCACGGGCCGATGACCAGCGTCTCCAGCTGGTCGCGCAGCTCCGCGTCGGACACCTCCTCGACCGCGCCGAACAGGCCGCCGCCCGCGTTGTTGACGAGGACGTCGATGCCGCCGAGCCGGTCGGCGGCGGTACGCACCGCCTCCTCGCACTGGGCCGCGTCGCGCAGTTCCAGCGCGATCGGGGTGATCCGGCCGGGCCAGGCCGCGGCGAGGTCGTCCAGGGCGGCGGTCTTGCGCGCGGTCACCGCCACCCGGTGGCCGGCCCTGGCCGCGGCGGCTGCCAGTGCCTCCCCCAGTCCCGGGGAACACCCCGTCACCAGCCAGCGTCGCACCATGTGTCCCCCACGCGTCGGTAGTGCCGGAAGCGCCGATGCCGGACCCGGCGCTCCATGGTCGTCGGCCGGCCGGCTCCTGGTCAGCCCTCTTGCAGGGGGCGCGCGAGAGCGCGACCGGCGCGCGCCCGCGGCGGTCTACACCGGCGGAGGGCATCGCCGGTGCAGAGCGCCCCGCTGTCGGGGAGGACGTACGCCGTCGCTCCTGCCCTCTGGGCGTACGGAACGACTTCGACGGCGCCCGTTAGCCGATCTCCACGACGCGCGCCCAGGCCGGGGGCGAGTCCGGTACGTAGTCCGGGTCGTTCTCGTCGTACCTGTGCGGACGCGGGAACAGGCCCACCACCGTCCGGCACGGCGGTCGCTCGTCCGGCCAGGGGGTCTGGCCGTCGGTCAGGACCACGACGACGTCGGGGCGGGGCATCGCCCGCAGCGCCGCGGCGAAGCCCGTACGCAGGTCCGTGCCCCCGCCGCCCAGCAGCACGATGCCCTCGGCCCGGCACAGCGGGTGCGCGACGTGGACCGCCGCGTCGCACGACACCACACGGACCAGGTCGCGGCGGCCGCCCACGGCCCGGGAGATCGCCGCGACTTCGAGGAGCGCGCTGCCCAGCTCGGCGTCACTGACCGATCCGGACGTGTCGACTACCACGCACACCCGGGGCGGCCTGCGCCGGAGGCTCGGCAGCACGGCGCCCGGCACCCCGGCCGAGCGCCTCGACGGGCGGCCGTACGTGTAGTCCTCGCCGGCGCCCGAACCCGAGGCCGCCGACCGGACGGCCGCTCCCAGCAGGTCCCGCCACGGCTGCGGCGGGTGGAACGCGTCCTGCGCCCACCGCTTCCACGCCTTCGGGGTGTCCCCGGGACGGGCGTTGATGCCCTGGGCGACCCGGAACCGGACCGCGTCCCGCTCCTGCTCGCTGAGGCCGTCCGCACCGTCCGGTCCCAGGTCCCACTCCCGTTCCAGCCCGTCGGCGCCGCTGCCGCAGTCCAGCCACGCCAGGCGTTCCGTACCCGCCCCGAGGCTGAACCGGCGCAGGTAGTCCTCCATGAGCTCCCCCACCGGCAGACCGAGGAACTCCGGCCCGACCGCGCCCTCGGGCCGGACCAGGCCGTCGCCGAACGCGTCGTCGTTGATCTCGCAGTCCGCCGCGATGTTCATCCGCAGCCGCTCCCCCGGGCCGGTCAGGCCGCGTTCCCGCGCGACCCGGTCGCTGCGCCCGTGGTGGTCGCGCAGGAGGTGCGACACCTCGTGCACCCACACCCCGGCCAGTTCCTCGACGGGCGTCCGGGCGACGAAGGCCGGGGAGACGTAGCACCGCCAGTACCGGTCGACCGCCATCGTCGGCACCCGCCGTGCCTCCACGAGGCGCAGGGCGAACAGTGCCGTCGCCAGGTACGGCCGGGCCCGGGCGGCCTGCAGCCGTGCCGCGTAGAGCTTCTCCAGGTCCAGGTCCAGGTTGAGGTCGAGCGCCGGCGACGGTGGTGGCACCTGCCGCTCCTGTGCCGCCTGCGCCTCGGGTGCCTGCGGCACCTCCGGTCCGCGCGGGCTCATCGTCCGGCCCGCGCCGCGACCGCCACGCGGGCCGCCGCGTGCTCCGCCCGGCGGGACACCGACACGACCCCGGCGAGCCCGTCGATCGCGTCCGGGACGTCCCAGTCCTCTTGCCGCAGCGCGGCGAGCGTGCTCGCGGGGACGACCACCAGGTCCGGCGCACCGGTCTCCACCGCGCGGACCAGCAGCGCCCACGCCGCGTCCCAGCGGGACTTCTCCGGACGCTTGCGGACCGCGTCCACCACACCGTCGAGCACGGCCTGACGCAGATCGCCCCGCTCGGGCAGGACGGCACGCCCCGGGTCGGCGAGGAGCATCTCGGGGTCGGGGAGGTCGAGCCGGTCCAGGCTCGCCAGCAGCTCCAGCCCGGGCCCGTCCCCCACGGCGCCTCTGACCAGCAGGGACAGCACCTCCCGGGAGGCTCCGGCCGCGGTCGCGAAGGCGACGAGGCGCAGGGTCGTCTCCCAGCTGCGGGGCGAGGGCCAGGCGCCGCCCCGGCGGGTCTCGCTGCTGGGGAGCCGGTGGACGAGGGTGGGGCGGGCGGTGAGGAGTCCGCACACCGCGCGGCGGGCGTAGTCGACGGCCCCGGGCAGCTTGTCCGGGTCGAGGCGCGGCAGCGTTGTCCGGGGCCAGGTCCCGCCGAGGCCCCGTACGACGACGTCGTGGTCGTGGATCCACTGGAGGTGGACGAACCGGTTGGCCAGGGGCGGGCTCAGCTCCCAGCCGTCGGCCGCCGAGGAGCGCGGGTTGGCGGCGGCCACGATCCGTACGCCGGGCGGTAGTTGGAGGGTTCCGATGCGCCGCTCGAGGACGAGGCGGAGCAGGGCGGCCTGGACGGCCGGTGGCGCGGTGGAGAGCTCGTCCAGGAAGAGCAGGCCCCGCCCCGCCCGGACGAGTCGTACCGCCCAGTCCGGCGGGGCCATGGGTACGCCCTGCTCCGCCGGGTCGTCTCCGATGACGGGCAGGCCGGAGAAGTCGGACGGCTCGTGCACGCTGGCGATGACCGTGGTCAGCGGGAGTTCCAGGGACGCGGCGAGCTGGGTCAGGGCCGCGGTCTTGCCGATGCCGGGCTCACCCCACAGGAGGACGGGCAGGTCGGCGGCGACCGCGAGGGTCAGGGCCTCCAGTTGCGCGTCGGGGCGTGGTTCGGTGGTGGTGTCGCGCAGCAGGGCCAGCAGTGCGCCGGCGACGTCGAGCGGGTCGGGCGGCGAGGTGCGGTCCGGGCCCGTCTGGGCTTCGGTCGAGGCGGGCGGGACGTGCGGGACGTGTTCGGGCATGGGTGGTCACCTTTGGGTTCGTGGTGGGAGTGGTGCGGGCGGGCGGGGGACGCGGGTCTCCCGGTCAGTGGAAGGTCGCGCCGCGCGGAGGGAAACCGTGCCCGCGCGGGCGCGCGGGAATCGGGCCGATGACGCGGGGGCCGGGGCCGGAGAGACCGGCCCGGAACAGGCCGTAGGTGATCCGCCGCTCCGCGGCCGCCGCCAGCTCGTCGTGCAAGGCGCCGGTACGCAGCACCGCCGCGGGCCCCAACAGGCCCTCGACGACGGCCAGGGCGCCCGCGGTGTCTCCGTGGTGCAGGCGTTCGCGGACGCCGGTGAGGCAGTCGGGGCGCCGGTGTGCCTCGTCGATGGCCTGGAGGCAGGGAAGCGGCGTACCGGTCAGGGCGACCAGCAGTTCCTCCCGGCGGATCTCGGCCGGGTCGTGGTCGAGTGCGGCCAGCACCCCGTCGACCAGGCCGATGCGGTGCCGGGCTCCCCGGCACTCCACCGGGCGCGGCTCCCCCGCGCGTCCCGGGCGCCGGGAGGCGTCGCCCGGCGCGTGGTCCGGCACGAGTGCCGCGGCGACCAGGGGGTGCAGCCGGCCGGCGTCGATCGCGCCGGTGCGCAGCAGCTCCAGGTCGGGCAGCACCCAGGTCGCCGCGTCGGGCAGGACCGGCAGCGCGGAGGCGCTGCCATCCGCCGGCGCCTGCGCGATCCGGAGGGCGTCCGGACCCGCGTCCGGGGCACCGTCGAGGTCGAGGTCCATGACCAGCAGGTGCCGGTCCCCGAGCCTCACGGTGACGGTTCCGGTGCCGGTGGTCCGTCCTTCGGCGCGGAGCAGGATGCCGGCCTCGGCCGCCCACCGGCCGACGGCGCAGTGGCGTCCCGGCGGCAATGGCACCGGCGGCTCCGATGTCTCCGGCGGCTCCAGCGTCTCCGGGTTCCGGGGGCCGCGTACGGGATCCTGCCGATCGGCGCCGGCCCGGACACGGAGCTCGTCGGTCCTGCGCGCGTCCCACAGGTGTCGGTGCAGGTCGAGGCGGAACCGTCGGTTGGGCCGGGGATGCGGATGGCGGCCGGGGCCGGCTTCGGGGCGGGTTCCGTCCCACAGTGCGAGGCTGATCCGCTGGCCGCCGTCCGCCCAGGCCGGCGCAGTCCGGACGACCAGATGCACGGGGCGGTCGCCGACGCGCCCCGGTACGAAGTAACGGGCCAGGGAGAGGGTCAGCCCGGGGCGCAGGAGCCCGTCGGGGGCGATCCTCGGCATGTGCCAGCGCAGCAGGTCGGGGGCGAGGTGACGGAGGTCGGCCCGGATCCGGGCCGCGAGGTCGTGGCCGTGTCGGCGCGCCAGGTGGCGCAGGTTGAGGTCGACGTCGATGCGTGCGGCGGCGCACGCGCCTGCCCAGTCCCCGACGCGGCGGCGGGCGGTGGCAGTCTCGATCATGGACGGCGGCACGGCGAACTCGCGCACGCGCAGCCAGTGGGAAGGGCGGGAATCCCGGATCTCGCTCTGATGGGGCATCAGCCCTCACCTTGCGCGGACGGGTCCCCCGATCTGTGAGCAGCGGAAGTGATCATCACCGGGATCGTATCCAGCTCTCCGCCGGGCCGCCAGGCAATTGTCGGGAGGCCTGGTCCGGGACCGATACTGGCATCACCCCGGGGGTCGCGTCACCCCGCCCGGACGTCCGTGGCGGGCGGCCGGCCCCGGGTCCGGCGTGTACCGAACTGAGGGATGAAGAAGCGATGACCCTGACGGAAGGCCAGCGGGTACGGCTGTCGGCGGAGACCAGGCTGATCGATTCGGTGGCGCCTGCGGACGGCTCGTCGACTGCGACGGCGGGCATCACCGGGTCGCTGTCGCTCGCGGCAGGTACCGAGGGCGCTGTCGAGCGGGTGGTCGAGCACCGGCACGAGAGCGAGGGGGTCCGTGAGTACCAGCGGCTCGCGTCGCTCCTCGACGCCTTCGGCCGTGAGATGCCCGCCGGGAGCAGGCGACAGCTCGAGGAGAAGGTCGCCGCCCTGGAGCCCGAGTGGATCGCCCATCAGAAGCGGGGCCTGCTCGTCACGGTCCGCGTCCGCTTCGACAACGGGTTCGTCCTCGACGACGTGGACCAAGGGCTCTTCTCCCCCTGCTGACGCCGTTCGCGACCCGGTGGCCGGGGAGCGGGGAGCCGGGGAGCGGGGAGCGGGGAGCCGGGAGATGCGGGTGACGGCTACCAGGCCGTCGGTCGCCGGGCCGGCTCCGCGTCCGTTGCCGCCGGCCGCCTCATCCGGCGTCGAGGCGTCCCGACCGGGAGGCCACGAGTGCCTCGAAGCCGTCCAGCAGGCATCGCAGGCCGAAGCCGAAGTGGTCGACGTCGCCCGCGAAGGCGTCCTCGTCGAGGGCCGCCATCAGCGGGTAGGAGCCGCTGGCCATCGCCTGTGCGAGTACCGGCGTCTGGGCCTGCCAGAACTCCTCCGGGCTCATGGCACCGCTGTGCTGGGCCTCGACGGCGTGGACGTGGGTGCGGGCGACTCCGGTGACGTACCCCTCCACCGTAATGATCACCGACACCAGTTCCTGGTCGCTCAGGCCCTCCATGTCCTGGATGTGGGCCAGGGTCTGCTCCAGTGCGCGGACGGCGTGGGGTCCCATCACCGGGCGGGCCTGGTTGACGTGGAGGAGCCAGGGATGGCGGTGGTAGAGGGCGAGGGAGGCATGGGCGGCGGCGTGCAGTGCCTCGCGCCAGGTCCGGGCCTCCTCCAGCGCCCCTTCGCCTTCGGCCTGTACCTGGTCGAGCATCAGGTCCAGGAGCTCGGCCTTCCCCGGGAGGTAGCGGTACAGGGACATGGCGCCGGTTCCCAGTTCGGTGGACACGCGCCGCATCGAGACCGCTTCGAGTCCTTCGGCGTCGGCGACGGCCACGGCGGTCGCGACGATGCGCTCCAGCGTCAGGCCCGGCTTGGGGCCGCGGGTCGGGCGCTCGCCGGTCCCCCACAGCAGTTCGAGGCTGCGTGAGACGTCGCCGCCGCCGGAGCTTTCGGAGGTGGTCATGGGTGTGCCCCTCGGTTCGCGGGCCGGAGCCCTGCCGACAACTGTGTACACCGTACCCTTAAAAGGGTACGGTGTACACAGTTGGTGTTCGAGGGAGACACGATCGGTGGAGGACTCCGGAAACGGCGCCCTCACCGACGCGGTCACGCGTCGATGATCACCGGGATGATGAGGGGCTTGCGCCGGTGGCTGCGGAACGCCCAGTTCGCCACCGCGCGGGCGATGAGCTGCTCGAGCTGGATAGCGTCCCCGACACCCTCTGACGCCGCGGTGGCCAGGACCTTCTCGATCACCGGGATCACGGGGGCGAAGGTGGTGTCGTCGTGCTCGAAGCCGCGGGCCAGGAAGTCGGGGGCCTCGGCCAGGGCTCCGGTGTTGGCGTCGACGATGGCCACCACGGTGACCACGCCCTCCTGCGCCAGCGTGACGCGGTCCTTGAGGGACGCCTCGGTGGCGCCGCCCACCGTCATGCCGTCGACGTAGACGTAGCCGGCGGGAACCTTGCCGGTGATGGAGGCGCGTCCGTCGACGAGGTCGACGACGACACCGTCCTCGGCGATGACGACCCGGTCGGGGTCGACGCCGGTGCGGATGGCCAGGTCACCGTTGGCGCGCAGGTGGCGCCACTCGCCGTGCACCGGCATCACGTTGCGGGGCTTGACGATGTTGTAGCAGTAGACGAGCTCACCGGCGCTGGCGTGTCCGGAGACGTGCACCTTGGCGTTGCCCTTGTGGACGACGTTGGCACCCCAGCGGGTCAGTCCGTTGATCACCCGGTAGATCGCGTTCTCGTTGCCGGGGATCAGGGAGCTGGCGAGCAGGACGGTGTCGCCCTTCCCGATGCGGATCACGTGGTCGCGGTTGGCCATGCGCGACAGGGCCGCCATCGGCTCGCCCTGGGAGCCGGTGCACACCAGCGCGATCTTGTGGTCGGGGAGCTTCTCCAGCTCCTTCATGTTCACGACCAGGCCGGACGGGACCTTCAGGTAGCCCAGTTCACGTGCGATTCCCATGTTGCGGACCATCGACCGCCCGACGAAAGCGACCTTGCGCCCGTGCTGGTGGGCGGCGTCCAGCACCTGCTGGATACGGTGTACGTGGCTGGCGAAGCTGGAGACGATCACCCGCCGCGGCGCGGTCCGCAGGACCTGCTCGATCGCAGGGTTGAGCTCGCGCTCCGAGGTGGTGAAACCGGGAACCTCGGCGTTGGTGGAGTCGGTGAGGAAGAGGTCGACCCCCTCCTCGCCGAGCCGGGCGAAGGCGCGGAGGTCGGTGATGCGCTCGTCCAGGGGGAACTGGTCCATCTTGAAGTCACCCGTGTGCAGCACCATTCCGGCGCCCGTGCGGATGGCGACGGCGAGGCCGTCCGGGATGGAGTGGTTGACCGCCACGAACTCGCAGTTGAAGGGGCCGAAGCCGCGCCGGTCGCCCTCGCGGACCCGTACGGTGCGGGGCTTGATGCCGTGTTCCTTGAGCTTCGCCTCCAGGAACGCCAGCGTCAGCTTCGAGCCGACCACGGGGATGTCGGCCCGCTCGCGCAGCAGGTACGGCACGCCACCGATGTGGTCCTCGTGTCCGTGGGTCAGCACCACGGCCACGATGTCGTCCAGCCGGTCCCGGATCGATGTGAAGTCCGGGAGGATGACGTCGACCCCCGGCTGGTGCTCCTCGGGGAACAGCACGCCGCAGTCGACGATGAGCAGCTTGCCGGCGTACTCGAAGACGGTCATGTTACGGCCGATTTCGCCCAGGCCGCCCAGGGCGATGACTCTCAGCCCGTTTGCCGGCAGCGGCGGGGCGGTTTTCAGTTCGGGATGCGGATGACTCATACGCTGACGTTATAGGAGGTGGCTGGTGAGCCCATCCTTTGACCGCTCCACCGGCCGGTCCGTGGTGTGCCCGGAGTCCGGATTCGGCCGTCCCGCGCGCCGCTCGACGCGGTGTTCCCGACGGCGGTGCGGCGGGGAGGTTCGGCCGCGATGAATCCCCGGCGGGGTTGCGGAAGGCGCTGGTGCGTGCTGTCCGACTATGGTTACCTGGGGCCCATGACCGTACTCGTGACCCGTCGCCACGTCGCCTACGTGCGTGTCACGACCACGGGTTGTCCCGCCGCCTGCTGATACGGCGCCGCAGCCCCCGGGTCGTCCCTCCCCCCTTTCCCGTCGCACCGTGCCGCCCGTTCGCGGGTCTCGCGCACGGGCCGCGGTGACGCGCCCGCGCCGCATCCCCCTTCCGCGTGAGAGCCCCGCCGGGGCCTCGTACGCCGCTTTCCCGTGCCCCGCCGCCCATCCGGCCCCGCCCTGCCCTTCCGGGGACCGCACGTGTACCGAGAAGAAGCACCGGGCCGGCCTCGCTCCGCCCCGACGGGCGGCGCTGGGCCGGCTCCTTCCCCCGGCTGACCCAGCGCGACCAGGTCCTCGCCGAGGCCGGGCTCGCCGACGCGCTGGGCATCGAGCGCTGGGCGCTCGTGGCAGGCGGCTCCCTGGGCGGGATGCGGGCGCTGGAGTGAGCCGTGTCCCGTCCGCGGCGCGTGGCGGCGCTGCTGCTGCTCGTCTGCCCGGCGGTGGCGCGGGGGCGGGGCGGGCCCCGGGCCGCCCTCGGGCGGGTCACGGCGAGGACCCTGGTGGCGGGCGGAAGCGGACGGTGTAGGAGGCGTCGTCGGGGACCGTCGCGAACTCCCAGCCCTTAACGGAGCCCCAGTCGTGGCCGACCAGATTCACCGGCCGGTCGGTGCTGACCGCGTCGGCGACCGCCAGGAAG
>NZ_JAPNLM010000039.1:16386-53805 GCF_026627255.1 Streptomyces antarcticus
TCACCTCCGTGACGGCCCCCGACCGGAACCTCCCGCTGAAGATCTCGAAGCGCGGGACGTCGCGCTGCTTGAGCGCTTAGGTGAGGGTGTCCGTCATCGCTGCCGGCCCGCAGAGGTAGAAGCGGGCCCGGGCCTCGATGAGGGCGGGGTCGATGTGGTCGGCCGTGACGCGTACGGCGCTGTCGGGAAGTACCTCGGAACGAGCCGGGTGATCACTGCCGAGGTGGCCGGTGCGAGCGCGCTCGGTTTCAGGACGGCCGCGTTGCCTGCGGCCAGTGCTCCGGCCAACGGGTTGAGCAGGAGTTGTACGGGATGGCTCCCCGGGGGCGATGACCAGCACCACGCCGAGCGGCTCGGCCACCGTGCGGCCGGCACCGGACCGCGTCCGGGCCGGGTCCGTCGCCGTAGGTGGCGCAGGGTGTGGTTGATCTCCGCCAGCGTCACGTTGATCTCGGCCACCGGAGGCTGACCCTGACCCTCGACGGTCTGCGTACCGCCCGGACCTCGCTGCCAGGACCACAGCCGGACTGGGCGGAGTACCACCGGAGCTGGGACACACACGGCCAGCCGTCCTGGCGGCGATTCCGCGTGAGCCCGGCCTGTTCGGCGGCGCGCTGTCGCCGCCTCCATCCGCTCCCTCCCGGGAGGGGCGCCGAGCGAGGGGCGAGGTGGCCGGCGGTCGCGGCCCGCTTGCCGAAAGAGCGGCGTGCGCCGACGCGGTGTCGGTGTACGCCGCCCTCGGGCGGGGCGGGGGTGCCGCGGGAGGCGGTCCGCCCGTTCGTCCCGGCCCTACTTGGGGTCGCGGTTGAAGACGGACCTCGACCAGAAGTACCCGAGCGCGGAGAGGGCTAGGCACCAGGCGACCGCGAGCCACCCGTTGTGGCCGATCTCGCTGCCGAGGAGCAGGCCGCGCAGGGTTTCGATGGCGGGGGTGAAGGGCTGGTACTGGGCGATCGGCTGGAACCACCCCGGCATCGCGTCGATCGGGACGAAGGCGCTCGAGATGAGCGGCAGGACGATCAGCGGCAGCGCGTTGTTGCTGGCCGCCTCGGCGTTCGGGCTGACCATGCCCATCCCGACCGCGATCCAGGTGAGTGCCATGGCGACGAGTGCGAGCAGCCCGAACGCCGCCAGCCACTCCAGGGCCGTGGCGTCCGTGGACCGGAATCCGATGGCCACGGCGACGAGGCCGACGAGGACCACGCTCATGATCGACTGGAGCACACTGCCGATGACGTGCCCGATGAGCACGGACCCGCGGTGGATCGCCATCGTGCGGAAGCGGGCGATGATGCCCTCGGTCATGTCGTTGGAGACGGACACCGCGGTCCCGACGACAGTGCCGCCGATGGTCATCAGCACGATGCCCGGGACGACGTACGCGATGTACCGGGAGCGGTCGGCGCCGCCGTCGCCGATGCCCGCGCTCATCACGTCGCCGAAGACGTAGACGAAGAGCAGCAGCAGGACGATCGGGGTGAGCAGGAGGTTCAGGGTGAGGGAGGGGTAGCGCCGCGCGTGCAGGAGGTTGCGGCGCAGCATCGTGGACGAGTCGCGGACGGCGAGGGACAGGGAGCTCATCGGAGGTCCTCCTTGCGCTGGTCGGTGGCGGCGGTGAGGGCGAAGAACACGTCGTCGAGGTCGGGGGTGTGGACGGTCAGTTCGTCGGCCTCGACGCCGGCGGTGTCGAGACGGTCAAGAACGGCGCGCAGCGCGCGCTGGCTGCCGTCGCTGGGGATCTGGAGCGCCAGGGCCTCGTCGTCCCGGACGGCGTCGTGGAGGGCGAGGGCGGCGGACCGGTAGGCGACGGGGTCGGCGAAGCGCAGCCGTACGTGTCCGCCGGGGACGAGCCGCTTCAGCTCTTCGGCGGTGCCCTCGGCGGCGATCCTGCCGTCGTGGAGCACGGCGATGCGGTCGGCGAGCTCGTCCGCCTCCTCCAGGTACTGGGTGGTGAGGAAGACGGTGACTCCGCTGGTGACCAGCTCGCGGATGATCTGCCACATGGTGTGGCGGGAGCGCGGGTCGAGGCCGGTGGTCGGCTCGTCGAGGAAGATGATCCGCGGGTCGCCGACCAGGGTCATGGCGATGTCCAGGCGGCGCTTCATACCGCCGGAGTAGGTGGAGGCCGGCTTCTTCGCCGCCTCGACCAGGTCGAACCGCTCCAGCAACTCGGCAGCGGTACGCCGCCCCTCGTCCTTCGACAGGTGGTGCAGGTCCGCCATCAGCAGCATGTTCTCCTCGCCGGTGATCAGACCGTCGACGGCGGAGAACTGACCGGTGACACCGATCGCGGCCCGCACCCCGTCCGGTGACGCGGCGATGTCGTGGCCGGCGACCCGGGCCTGTCCCCCGTCTGCGGAGACGAGCGTGGAGAGGATCTTGACGACCGTGGTCTTGCCGGCGCCGTTCGGCCCGAGCAGCGCGAACACGGACCCGGCCGGGATGTGCAGGTCGATGCCGTCGAGCACGGTCTTGTCGCCGTACGACTTGCGCAGCCCGACGGCGGAGACGGCGGCGGGCGACTGCGGATCGCCCGCATTCCTGGGAGTGGGCATGGGCATGGGCATGACAGATGAAGGCACGGAGCCCTCCGTTCGTAAGGAGAAGGGACTGTGAGGGATGGGCGAGGGACGGGCGAGTGCGCGGGCCGGGTGCTCAGACCCGGGCGCGGCGGACGTCGATGTTGCCGTAGCGGGTCCGGGCCCGGACCTCGACGGTGTCTTCCGACTTCTCGGGGCTGTCGGAGGCGGTGAGCGTGTTGCGGACCTGCCCCTGGCCGGAGCTGACGTCGAGCCAGGCGGCGGTTCCTTCGCGGATGCCGACCTCGATGGCGCCGTAGGAGGTCTCCAACTGGACGGTGCCGCGGGCGACTTCGGCGACGCGCAGGGTGCCGTGGGCGGTGGTGGCGGTGACCGAGCCCTCGGCGCGCGTGATGTCGATGTCGCCGTTGGCGCCGTTCACCCGCAGGTCGCCGGTCGCGGCGCCGACGGTGGTGGTGCCGTGCGCGTTCTTCAGGACGGCGGAGCCGTCGACGGTGCCGATGCGGAGGCTGCCCGAGCTGGTGCTGATCTCGGCGGGGCCCTCGATCCGGTCGACGGTGATCGAGCCGTGGGAGGCGGTGAGCCGGAGCGGACCGGTCGTATCGAGGCGGACGTCACCGGACGAGGTCTTCACCCGGACCTCGCCGAGCCGCCCCTCGCCGAGCACCTGGGCCCAGGCGCCGGTCATGTCGAGGCGTGAGCCCGTGGGAAGTTCGACCGTCACGTCGACGGTGCCGGTGCGCCCGAAGAGGTAGCGCGGCTTGGGCGTCCGCACGGTCAGGACACCGCTCGCGTACGTGACTTCGGTCTGGTCGGCCGACCGTACGTCCTGCTCCTTCTCCGGGTCACGGGGCCGCACCTCGACGACCGTGTCGGGGCGGTCGCTCGCGGTGAACCGGATGGAACCGGCGTCCACGTGGGCGGTGGCCGAAATCGGTTCGGGAGTGTCGAAAGAAGGCATGGCTGTTCCGTCCTCGTGAGTCCTTGGGGCGTCCCCGCTGGTGGGACGTGGTGTGGGTGAGGCGAATGGGGCGGGATGTCAGCTGGGGGGCGTCATCAAAGTCGTTCCGTTCGCCCGGAGGCCGGGCCGCGGCAGGAGCGAGTGCGACGACACACCCCCTAGCGCACCCAGCCCGTGAAGCTCTGTCCGATGGTGCGGGTCCGCTCCGGCGTGCGCGGTGCGCCCGCGCCGTCGACCGCGGCCGACACGGCCCGGACCAGCCACGCGTTGACCGACAGGCCCTCACGGCTCGCGGCCTCCTCGGCGCGCGCTTTGAGGTGCGCCGGCAGGCGCAGGTTGACGCGGGCGGTGCCTCCCTCATCGCCGTCCGCGGGCGGCTGCGCCTGCGCCAGGGGCGGTTCGACGGACGCGGCAGGCTCCGCGAGGCCACCGCCGACGGGTGGCAGCGTCACGACGAAGTCGGGGTCGAGCCCGCGCAACCGCACGTCGACCGAGCCGGGGGCGAGTTCACGGGTGATCTCGTTCATCGCGTCGGAGAGCACGTTGAGCATGGTCAGGCGGGCCGCCGACTCCAGGGGTGCGGTGAGCCGCTCGGCCAGTTCTCGGGCGTCTTCCCCGCCGGCCTCGGCGGCCACCGCGAGTTCACGGCGGAGGGTGTCGACATACGGGGTCAGGTCCATGGCGCCATCATGGCACCACAATGGCACCTCCGGCAAGCCTCCCGACGCGTCCTGTAGAGCAGATTCCGGAGATAGCCCTCTGACCTGCGGCAACGTGTGAACACGACCTTGGCTCACCTTGGCGTCACGCGCACCCACGCTCCCCTTCACGCACGAATGGCCCCCAAGTGGCACCACGTGGTGCCAGGTGGGGCACCACGAAGAGTCGCCTCAGTGCGAGCCGGAGCGGCGGCCACGGCGGCGACCGGGGTGCCCGTCGCGCTGGCGGGGGCGGCGGCCTTGACCCTGGCGCCATCGCTGTGGCCGCTGCCGCACCCGCAGAGCGTGCTGTACTTCGCCGTACCGACGGCCGCCGGGCTGCTGCTGGTCGGCCGGCGGGCGTTCGCCCGGCTGCGTACGGCTCCCGCCGTCCTCCTGGCGAGCCTGCCCTTCGCCATGGTCGGCATGTTCGCCGGGGCGGTGGAGACGGTGGTCCTGCCGCTCGCGGTCGGTCTGCCGATGGCGGCGGCGGTGAGCATCCGCCGCCGACGTGGAGCAGCGGCCTCACCCTCGGCGTGAGTCCCGGCACCCCCCCACCCCGCACCTTCAAGGCCGCGGCCGGGGTACGGGCGCGCACGCCGTCCGCGGTCTTCGGGCGGAGGCGCGCGGGCGGCACTACCGCTCCGCGGCGGTCTCCCGGCGGCGGGTGGCGTGGAGGCTGCCGAGCAGGGCGAGACCCTGAGCGCCGGGACTCCCCGGTTCGGCCTGGTAGACCACGAGCTGCCGGCCGGGTGCACCTCGTACGTCGAAGGACCGGAACGTGAGCGAGAGGCGCCCGGCGTCGGGGTGGACGATCTCCTTGGCATCCGCAGCGCGGTACTGATCGCGTCGAGGATCTGGGGTGAGGGCCACCGCACGCGCCCCTGTTCCAGGCGTGCGTATTAGTCGCTGTTCATCCCGGCCAGCACGGCGACCTCCTCCCGGCGCAGCCCCGCCACCCGGCGGACACCACAGGAGGCCAGCCCCACGTCGTCGGGCAGCAGTCGGGCGCGGTGGGAGCGGAGGAAGTCCCCGAGGTCGTTGCCGTTCACGCCCCGCGGCTGCCGCCCCCCGGAGGCCGTGCCCGGGAGCGCCACACCCCGGCACGAGCGGACCGGCGTACCTGGGGGTACGGGTGCGGGCCGGGGCGCCGGCATCCGCGTCGGCCCGCACGGGACGTCCGCCCGGCCGGGTAACGCGCGCCGGGCGCCAAACGTTGTTCTCCTTATGGACGAGACCCTGGACCTACTGGACGTACTCCTCGACAGCGTGACGGAGCCTCGTCTGAAGCTGATCAGCGCGGACGAGGCACGGGCCCTGATGGTGCTCCTCGGAATGCTGGACGACGACCGTCAGCCCGAGGAGATCCGCCGGGCGGCGGGTGACCTGAGGTTCCGTCTCGCCTCCCGTCTCGCCGCCCGTCTCGACTGACGCCGCCCGACCGCACCCCACGAGAGCCGCCTGAGCGACGATCCCGCCCGGGGTACCGTCGCAGACTCGGCGCGGACCGGCCGTGACACGAGGCGCGTCCGGTCGTTGAACGGGGTGGTCAGCGAAGTGGACCACCGGGCCCCGGGACGATCGTCCCGGGGCCTCGTCCTGTTCGCCGCGCGTTCCGTGGTGTGCCCGGGCCGTTCGGCCACGGCCTGAGTACGACGCGCAGGACGGCTGAGTACGGTGACCGAGGCGACGCGGGTCGGCGGCCGGTTCACTGGGCCCATGAACGAGACGAACCGCGTCCGGACGCCGGGCTCTCCCGCTCGGCGCACGAGGCCGTGCCGGTGGTGCGGGCGCCCCGTACCGCAGCGCTTCCCCGTGGTCCGCAAGCTCCACTGCGACACCGGCCACTGGCTCCGCGACGTGCGTGCCAACTTCTGGCGCAGGCTGTGGAACAACCTCTGAGCCGGCCGTCCCGGATCCGCCTGCGTCGGCGCCGTGTTGCTTCCACCGGCGCCGCGTCGCCTGCGCCGTGTCGCCTCCGCCGCGTGGGCGGCGCGCCGTCTTGGCGTCAGGGCCGTCCGGTGTCCGCGGCCGTTTCCGCACGGCTGGGTTCGGGCCCCACCTGCCGTAGTTCCGCAAGGAGTTCGCTCTGGCCGACGAGCAGTTCGGTGAGGATGCGCCGAGCCGCGCGGAGGAGTTCGGCGACGTCACCTCCCGCCAGGGCGTAGCTGACGGTCGACCCGTCGCGGATGGAGACGACGATGCCGGAGCGGCGCAGGACTCCCAGTTGCTGGGAGAGGTTGGACGGCTCTATGTCGATCTCGGCGAGGAGTTCGCGTACGGGCATCGGTCCGCTCTGCAGGAGCTCCAGGACGCGGATGCGGACGGGGTGCCCGAGCATCCGGAAGAACTCGGCCTTCGCCTGGTACAGGGGGACCTGCATTCCCACGCATGCTCCTGCTGTTGAGGGGTCGAAGGGGAGGAGCGACGGGACGGCCGGGCGGCGGCGCGGCCGTCGTCGTCCAGCCTTCCGCCCGACGGACCCACGCGCGCCGCGTATGAGCAGATTCGGATGTGCCGAGTTGAAGACTTCTTCAACTGGTGGGCATGCGTGGGCCCGGGAACACGGCGGTCAGACCTCCAGGTTCGCTTCGATGCGCTTGAGCTGGTGACGCGCCATGGCCAGGTTGGAGTTGGCCTTGTCGAGGACCACGTACAGGAACAGCCCGTTGCTGCCGCGCCCCTTCATCAGCCGGATCAGGTGGTACTGGGTGCCGAGGGTGATGAGCAGATCCTCGATCTCGTCCTGCATGCCCAGCATTTCCATGGTCCGGACCTTCGCCCGGATCACATCGGTGTTCCCGGCGGCGGCGACCGACAGGTCGAGCTCCTTCCCGCCGCCGAGCGTCCCGAGTGCCATGCCGCTGCTGTAGTCCACCAGCGCGACCCCCAGCGCGCCCTCGATCGAGGTCATCGTTTCCTTCAGGGAAACTTCCACATTCGCCATCGACGCCCACTCCCTCGCTTTTCCGTCGACGCCCGGCGCCCGCGTCGTCTGCCCGCCCCGGCACCGGACCGTTTGCGCCCACCACGCTAGTGATCGCGTGTGCCACCGGGAGGAAAACGGAGCCTTTGGCGAGATTTCCCCCTGTCCCTGCGGGGCCTCCCGGCCGCGCGCCGCCGGTCCCGCCTACGGCGACGCCGGGACCGTGGGCGGGGACACCGTCCCCGGGCGTCCGAAAAGGAGCGGTGCCGCTTCGATCAGGGGCGGTTGAGCCCCCACGTCTGGAGGGCGTAGGGCCGCCCCTTCTCCTCACCGGTGATCAGCGGTACGTCGAGCAGTCCGAAGCCCGCCTTGGTGGCCACGGCGACGCTGGCGGCGTTCTCCGCTTCCAGCTCCAGGATCACCCGCTCCGCGTCCAGCCGCCCGAAGGCGTACGCGGCCATGACCCGCACCGCCCGCACCGCCAGCCCCTGGCCTCGGTGCGCCGGACCGACCGCGTAGCCGAGCTCAGTACCCTCGGGGGCGCGCCGCAGCATGACCTCGCCGAGCGGCGCGCCGCCGTCGGCGGTGATGGCGAGCAGGACGGCCGTACCCTCCTCCCGCAGCCGGCGGGCCCGCTCCAGCCGCGCGACGGCGGCCGCTCCGTCGAAGGGCGAGACGATCGGGGTCCAGTGCGCGATGTCGGGGTGGTCGAACAGCTCCGGCATCGCGGCCAGGTCCGATTCCGTCCAGTCCCGCAGGACGAGGCCCTCCCCCGAGAGCTCGATCCGCTCGGGAAATGACGGCGTGGTGCTACTCATGGCGGGGCCTCCCTGGCCTGGTCAGGACGAGGCAGGATATCCGGGCGGCCCGGCCGGCGGGTCGGGCAGCTAGCCCTCGACGCGCACCGCACCCGGGTGGGAGACGTACGGGCGGCAGCCCTTCACTCCCCCGCCTTGACGCCCCCCGCCTTGACGCACAGGGCGGTCTCGCCGAGGGGGTGGGTGCGCCACAGGGCGAGATCGGTCAGGTGACGCGTCACCTCGGCGGACGGGCCGAGGATCAGATGGCCGGCGAGCAGCGTCCCGCCCGGCCGGAGGTGGGCCGGATCACGGGGTCGCACCGTGGGCCCTGCGCTACTACGAGCGCCTCGGTCTCCTCGTCCCGGCGGGCAGGCACGGGCTGCGCCGTACGTACCGGCCGGAGGCGGTGGACCGGGTCGCGTCTGATCGTCAACGCGCGCGACCGGTTTCTCCCTCGCCGAGCTGAAGGAGCTACTCGACGCGCCGCCTGCCGAGGTACACACGCCACAGGCGCCTGGCGGGCAAGGTGGCCGAGATCGACGAACGGATCGAGGCGATGCGGCAGGCGCGGGCCCGCCTCGGGCACGCGCTGACCTGCCGCCACGCGTCCTTTCTGGACTGCCCCGCGTTCCGTTCCGGCCTGCGCGATCTGCTCCCGGAGTCCTGAGCCGTCCTTCTCCGGGCAAGCTCGGTTCCCGCCCCCGTCGGCGCAAGTGGTTTCCGCGACGGGGCGTCCTCACCCACCGCTTCCGGCCAACCTCCGCACCACGCTGACCCCGATGGTGGGACCGCGTGCCCCGTCGCGCGCCTTCTGGCGCCTGGACCGCACCCCTCGACCAGGTCGTCCAGATCCGGCTGCTCCGCCTCCCGCTCTGCGCTGTACTCGCTTCCTTCCCTCCACGCGACCGAAGCCAAGTCTCCTGATCATCACGGGCGTTGCGACTCCGCGCCCCGCACCGCTCTGCCCTTCACACTCCCCTTCCGGAGGACCTCGTGCATCCCACCCCCACCCCCACCACCGCACCCACCCCCGCGCGGACCGCCGCCGGCGCCCGCGGCAGCCGCTCGTCACGACCGGATTCGGGGTGGGGGGAATGAGCCAGGACAAGGACCAAGACCAGGACCGCCCGGAACAACCCGACGCGCCGAACGTGTCGGACTCGGAGCGGCTGCTGTTCGGCGGGGAACTGGCCTACGACATCGGCTGGGAGCGCCACGAAGGCGCCTGGCTGAAGCTCGGCCTGTGGGACATGGCGAAGGGCATGCCGCGGTTGGCCGGCATGGGGGTGCGGCTCGCGCACCGCGCCGATGCCCGTTCCCTGCGCGTGGTCATCGGCGCCGAACTCGGCCGCGGGGTCTCCCAGGCCGTCGGGCTGGTCGCGGTCAACAGCGTGCTGGGCCACATCCTGTCCGGCGGCTCGACCAACGAGCGGCTGGCCCGCGCGGTGCCCGCGCTCGTGATCGTCGCGGTGACGGCGCTGATCGGCTCGCTGCTGCGGTCCGCGTCGACGGCGGCGACCGGTGCGCTGGAGCCGAAGGTCCAGCGGGTGGCGACCGAGCGGTACCTCGGGCTGGTGCACCGGGTGGAGCTGGCGGCGATCGAGGACGACGAGTTCCACCGGCTGCTGGACGCCGCCCGCTACGGCGCCGACTCCGCGCGTCGGATGATCCGGTACTGCACCAGCACCCTGAACTCGGCGATCTCCCTGATCGCCGCCGCCGGCGTCCTCACCGTGCTCCATCCGGGGCTCTTGCCACTGCTCGTGCTGATGACCCTGCCGAGCGCCTGGAGTTCGCTGACGATCTCCAAGCAGCGCTACATCTCGTTCCACACCTTCGTGCAGCACGCACGCGCCGGCCACCTGCTGGGCCAGCTCCTGACGCAGCAAGAGGCGGCCGCCGAGGTCCGCGTGCACGAGGTCGGCCCGTTCCTGCTCGGCCACTTCCGGAGCATGGCGCAGACCAGCGAGCGTGAGCAGACCCGCCTGGCCCGCAACGCCGCCCGCATCGGCCTCGGGGCCGACGCCGCCGGCGGGATCGCGACCCTCCTCACGTACGGGGCGCTCGGGCTGCTGCTGTGGAGCGGGCGGATGGACTTCGCGGTCGCGGGGACCGCTGTCCTCGCGATCCGGACAGGGGTCTCCAGCCTCGACGGACTCGTCACGCAGATCACCGACCTGCACCAGGAGTCGCTGTTCGTCGCCGACTACGAGCGCCTGTGCGTCGAGGCCGGGGCCCGGGCCATCCCCGCCACCGGCGAGGCGCTGCCGGAGCGCCTAAGGGAGGTCCGCTTCGAGAAGGTCACGTTCACCTACCCCGGCAGCACCGACAAGCCGCTGGAGCCGACCCTGCGCGAGGTGTCCCTGACCTTCCCCATGGGCAAGGTCATCGCCCTCGTCGGCGAGAACGGCTCTGGCAAGTCCACCCTGATCAAGCTCCTGGCCGGCCTGTACCTCCCGGACGAGGGCGGCGGCACGATCTGGTGGGACGGCGTCGACGCGGCCGCCGCCGACCGCGGGCAGATCTTCGCCCGGGTCGCCCTGATGAGCCAGTCGTTCTACCACTGGCCGTTCACGTTCCGCGTCAACGTCGGCATCGGCCGGCCCACCCTCCCGATCGACGACCGGGCGGTGGAAGCCGCGGCGTCCTACTCCGGCGCCGACGGCGTCCTCGCGGAGCTGCCCCGGGGGCTCGGCACGCTGCTGGCGCGCGGCTACCGGGGCGGGCACCAGATCTCGGGCGGTCAGTGGCAGAAGATCGGGATCAGCCGGGCGAAGTACAAGGAAGCCGAGATCCTCGTCGTCGACGAGCCGACGAGCGCCCTCGACGCGATTGCGGAGCAGAAGGTCTTCGACCAGATCCGGGCCCTCGCCGCGACCGGTCAGACGATCGTGCTGATCACGCACCGGCTGCACTCCGTACGCCATGCCGATGTCATCCACGTGCTGAAGGACGGGCGGGTCGCCGAGTCCGGCACCTTCGCCGAGCTGATGGACGAGGACGGCGGCACCGGCACCGGCGATTTCCGCGCCGCGTACACCGTGCAGGCCTCCGCGTTCGCCGACAGCCTCCCCGGCCAGCGCGACCGCGCCGCGGACACGCGGGCGGACACGCGGGCGGAGGGCCGTACGTGAGCCCGCTCCGGGGCCGGCCGCGCCGACGGATCCGGCTGCCCGCTCAGCTCGGCGGACCCACCCCGCCGACCCCGCCCACCCCGCACGCCGGAGCGCGGAACCACGGGGAGGCCGGGTTCACTGGCCCACCCTTCCGTCCACGCACTCGCGCAACAGGTCGGCGTGCCCGCAGTGACGGGCGTACTCCTCGATCCGGTGCACCATCAGCTCCCGGACGGCGATGCCGTCCTTCTGCAGACGCTCGCCCAGATCCGGGTGTGCGGCCAGCGCGGCATCGGTCGCGGCCTGCTCGAGCGCCAGCGCGGCGAACGCCGCGTCGACCTCGGCCTGCTCGCCGACGGCTCCGTCGAAGTCCGCGTCACGCCTGCCGTACCGCTTCGGCACCGGATCGGTGTCGCTGATCCAGTTGCGCCAGTCCCGTTCCACCTCGACGAGGTGCCGGACCAGGCCGAGCAGCGACATCGTCGACGGCGGGACCGAGCGTCGGGCGAGCTGCTCCGCGTCCAGGCCCTCGCACTTCATCCGCAGGGTCATGCGGTAGTCGGCCAGGTAGCCCTGCAGCGTGGCGAGTTCGCCCTCCGGGCCGGCTCCCTCGCTGTTGCGGGGGTCGTCGTCCGGGTTCGCCCACATGTCGGGGTAGACGGTCGCCTGGGTCCATCGTGCGGGCTGATCGCTCATGCGTGCCATGTTCGTCCGTGTGGGCCGGGCGCGCCACGGGATTAGCGCGGGTCGGATCGGCGCGTCCGGTCGGCGTGTCGATTCGGGTCGGGCTTCAGGGGCGGGCTTCAGGACGGGCTTCAGGGGCGGGAGACGAACCAGTCCTCCTGTTCGCAGGCGCGTCGCGCCGTGCGGGTGGTCCGCCGCAGGGGAGACAGCGCGTACCCGGCCATCCCGTATCCGGCGACGGCCGACAGGACGGCGAGGGCTGCCAGGGCCAGCAGCGAGGACGACACCATCGAGGCCCGGGTCTGGTGCCGCTGATGTGTCAGGCAGGCGTCCAGTACGCCGTCCACCGATCCCGCGCCGGGGCCGGAGACCGGCTGCGGGCAGGCGGTGTTCCCTACGACGACGGAGGTTCCGGACATCAGGTCGAAGACCGGCTCGCTGCCCCGGTTCACCGCTTGCACCGCGAACAGGGAGACGACGGCGAGCAGGACCGTCCCGGCCATCATGAACACGCCCCCGTACAGGCAGGTGAGACGCAGCCGGGTCACCGATCGCCGTTCCGGGGAGGGCCGCTCGCGCAGGAGCGGCCCGGCTGCCGTGGCCGCGCGGGGGCCGGCGTTCACCAGAGGGGCACTGATGGCGACACCGCGGGTGGTGGCTCTGCGGACTCGGATGGGCATCGGTACTTCCCTCTGACGGTGTGGCAACCCCCCACTCTCACCTGACCACCCGTAAGCGGCACGTCAGCTCGGAACACTTGGGGGCGTATCAGGGCGTTATTCGAGTGTTTGTCCGCGTGTCCGTGTGCGGACGCCCGGGGCGCCCGGCGACGCTGCCTACCGTGACCCGATGAACGCACGCACAGCGCCACTGTCCGCCGGATACGGGATCCGCTGCGCGCGGCCGACGGAATCCGGCGCCATCGCCGCACTCCTGGCCCGCGCCTTCACCGACGACCCGGTGACGGCGTGGATGTTCCCCGACCCGTCCGACCGGGAGCGCAGGACCTCCCGCTTCTTCACGCGGCTCCAGCGGCAGCAGCGGCCGCGGGCCGGCGGCGTCCGGGTGGCCGCCACCGCGGAGGGACAGCTGCTGGCGGCCGCGCTGTGGTCGGGGCCCGGTCGCTGGAAACCCTCGGCAGTGCGGGAGCTGGCGGCCCTGCCGCACTACGCGCGCGTCTTCGGCACGGACGGGCTGCGGCGGGCCGCCGACGTGGAGAACTCCCTGCAAGAGGCCCATCCGGAGGTGCCGCACTGGTACCTGCCGACTCTGGGAACCGCCGTCCAGGGTGAACGAGAGCCGGTAGCGGATCCGGCGGCGGGCCAGTGGCGAGATCTCCATCTCCCCTTCGGAAGCCGCGTCGTCGGCGCGTCCGGCGATCCGGACCCGGCCGGTCAGGCGTGCCGGTGTCGTGCTCCGCGGATCGAGCACGCGGCCGGCTTCGGCCCGCAGGTCGAGGCGGACGGCCCGGTCGACGTCCTCGTCGGCGAGCCGGACGGAGCCGAGCATGGATTCCGTGAAGACCGTGCCACGGCCGCTCACCGGCCGGCCCCGAGCTCGTCGAGCATGATCCGTTCGGTAGCGGCCAGGTAGGCGTCCGCCGCCGAGTGGGCCGCCCGCTCGTCGTGCGCGGCCACCGCTTCCACGACGGGCCGCAGCCGTTCGCAGGCGGCGTCCGCGTCGGAGAACGGCGCGACCAGCGCGCCGCGCAGGGGCAGGTACGCGTTGAAGAGGGTGTTGGTGAGGAGTACGTAGACGCGGTTCCCGGTGGCCCGTGCGAGTCCGCGGTGCACCTCGATGTCGGCGAGCTGGGCCCGCGCACCGCCCTCGGCCTCCCGTACCGCGGCGAGGAGCTCGCGCAGTTCGGCGACCTGGGCGACGGTCGCCTTCGCAGCGGCGCGCGAGGCGATCAGGGAGCCGATGCCGCGGCGCACTTCGAAGACCTCCCTCAACCAGTCGGGGCTGTGCCGGATGAGGGCGGGCAGCAGGTCGGCGCCGCCGAGGCGCGCGTAGTCGCGCACCCGGGTGCCGACGCCGTGCCTGGTCTCCAGCAGTCCGGCCTGGACCAGGCGCTCGAAGGCGTGTTTCAGGGTGGTGCGGGTGACCCCGTACCCCTCCGAAAGCTCGCGTTCGGGCGGCAGGTAACTCCCCTTTTTATGGCGGCCGTTGAGGATGTCCTCACGCAGCCTGCCCTCCAGTGCGTCGACGACCGTCTCGCGCGGCAGCGCTTCCACGCCAACCTCCTCAGCAATGAATCAGCGGCTCAGTGGCTCAGTGGCTCAGCCACTAGACATCGAGTGACACGGGGCGTCAAGGGCGCGGTACAGCCCACCACCCTTGCCGTCGGGCCCAGTTGACAGGGAGCGCACCGTGTACGACCCTTCCACTACTTACCTAGTGAAAGGGTGGTGTGGTCGTGCTGGAGTTCCGGATCGACCGGCGCAGCGGCATCGCCACGTACCTCCAGATCGTCCAGCAGACCAAACAGGCGCTGCGCCTGGGCCTGCTGGAGCCCGGCGACAAACTGCCGACCGCGCGCGAGGTCGTGGAGGCCACGGCCATCAACCCGAACACCGTCCTCAAGGCCTACCGCGAACTGGAGCGCGAAGGGCTCGTCGAGGCGAAGCGGGGCCTGGGCACCTTCATCAGGAGGTCCCTGGGCGGCTCGCCCGCCGATTCCCCGCTGCGCGACGAACTCGCCGACTGGGCGCTGCGCGCCCGGACCGCGGGGATGGAACGGGACGACGTCGCGGCACTCTTCACATCCGTACTGGAACAGCACTTCGAGGGGGACGGCGACGCATGACGGAAACCGTGATCGAGGCGGAGGGTCTCGGACTGCGCCACGGGCGTCGGGGCGCCTGGGCGCTGCGCGACGTCTCCCTACGGCTGCCCGAGGGCCGGGTCTGCGCCCTCGTCGGGCCCAACGGGGCGGGGAAGTCCAGTCTGCTGACGCTCGCGGCCGGACTGGCTCGCCCGACGGAGGGCGTCATCCGCGCCGCGTCGCGCGAGACGCTGGCGTACGTGGCGCAGGACAAGCCCCTCTACCCGCAGCTCACCGTGGGCGAGACCCTGCGCATGGGCCACGAGCTCAACCCGGGCCGCTGGAACGCGGAGACGGCGCGGCGGATCGTCGAGGGCGGTGCGCTCGACCCGGACGCCCGGGTCCGCTCGCTCTCCGGCGGCCAGCGCACCCGCCTCGCGCTGGCCCTGGCCCTCGGCAAACGCCCCGGTCTGCTCCTGCTGGACGAGCCCATGGCCGATCTGGACCCGCTCGCCCGGCACCAGCTCATGGGGGTGCTGATGGCCGACGCCGCCGAGAACGGCACGTCCGTGGTGATGTCCTCGCACATCCTCACCGAGCTGGAGGGCGCCTGCGACCACCTGCTCCTCCTCGACGGTGGCCGGCTCCGCGTCTTCGGCCCCGTCGAGGAGGTCGTCGCGGCGCACCGCCTGCTCACCGGCCCGGCCGCCGCCTCCGGCGGACTCGCCGCGCACACCGTCGTCGAGACCCGGATCACGGGGCGGCAGCTCATCGCGCTCGTACGGCCGCGGGGCCCCGTGGACACCCGGACCTGGCAGACGGCCGAACCGTCCCTGGAGGAACTCCTGCTCGCCCACCTGCGTTCCCCCGGCGCTCCGGTGTTCGCCCCCGTCGCCTCCCACACGGCCCAGGGAGTACGGGCATGAGCACGCTCGCCCTGAAGGGTCCCTCCTGGGTCGCGGTACGCCAGCACCGGCGCGTGCTGCGGGCGGTGGCCGGCGCCGTGACCGCCGGGCTCGTCGCCGTGGTCGTCCTGCGCCTGTGGGCCAACTCCCCGGACGCCACCGGCCGGTACGTCACCGGGCCGAACCACGGGTACGACCTGCTGCGGCTGTGCGTGCAGTACGCGGGCGCCGGCCTGCGGTTCCTGCCCCCGCTGGTCGGGGCGTTCGTGGCCGGGCCGATGCTGGCGCGCGAGATGGAGAGCGGCACCTGGCGGCTCGCCCTGACCCAGTCGACCACCCCGAGGGCCTGGCTCGGCTCGAAGGTACTGGTGGCCGCCTCGGTCACGGTGCTCGGCTCGGCCGCGCTGGTCGGGGTCTACCGCCTCGGCTGGGCCAGGGTGTCCGGCACGTACTGGCTGTACTGGCACGACCAGGGACCGTACGAGGCCTCGGGCCCGGTGCTCGTCGCGTCCTGCCTGCTCGGCGTGGCCGTCGGCGCCCTCGTGGGGCAGCTGATACGGCGCACCCTCGCCGCCATGGCCGTCACCGGGCTGGTCACGGGCCTCGTACTCCTGGCGCTCGGTTCCGTTCGGTGGTCGTTCCTCGCCGTGGAGACCGCCTCCATGCCCCTCAGCGGCAGCACCGCTCAACTGCTGCCGCCCTCCGCCTACCTGACGGACGCGGGGGTCCTCACGACCACGGGCGAGCGGCTGCCCGAGTACACCTGCTTCGCGTGGGATCCCGAGGTGGGCGCGTGCAAGGCCGTCACGAACGTCACCGCGCGGTACGCCGACTTCCATCCGCTCTCCCACTACTGGCCGACGCAGCTCCTGGAATCCGGCATCCTCCTGGCCCTGACGGCCGCCCTCCTCTGCGCGGCCTTCCGCCTCCTGCGCGCCCGGCGCGGCTGAGCCCGGAAACCGGTCCGGAGGCGGAGTCCGACCCGGGCCGCCCGGACCGGGCCGCCCGGACCCGATCCGATCCGCGAACCGATCCGATCCGATCCGATCGATGAACGATCGAACCTCTGCTCCGATCAGCGACGAGAGCGGACCGAGATGAACACGCGTCGGTCCGAGCGATGATTTCCGGCGGGACCGACAGTCTCTCCTTCTGACCGTACGCATTCCGAGGAGACACCATGACCGAGCTCGTGACCCACACGCTGGACGCCACCGGTGCCACGCTCCGCTATGACGTCCGCGGCGGCCTGCCGGACGGCGGGGCCGGCGGCCCCGCCCTGTTCCTCATCGGCTCGCCCATGGACGCCAGTGGCTTCCTCACGCTGGCTTCGTACTTCACCGACCGGACCGTCGTCACCTACGACCCCCGCGGGACCGGCCGCAGCATCCGTACGGACGGCGCCTCCGAGTCGACGCCCGAGGAGCACGCCGACGACCTGCGGCGGGTCATCGAGGCACTCGGCTCCGGCCCCGTGGACGTGTTCGCCAGCAGCGGTGGCGCCGTGAACGCGCTCGACCTGGTGGCACGGCAGCCGGACCTCGTGCGCACCCTGGTCGCGCACGAGCCGCCGACGGCGCAGGTCCTGCCGGACCGTGAGGCGGCGCTGGAGGTCTGCGCGGACATCCATACGACGTACCAGCGCGACGGCATGGGCCCAGCGATGGCGAAGTTCATCGCCGTGGCCGGCCGGCAGGGTCCGTTCCCCGCCGACTGGGCGGACGAGCCCGCCCCCGACCCCGCCCTCTTCGGACTGCCGACCGAGGACGACGGTTCGCGCGACGACCCGCTGCTGGGCCAGAACATGCGCGGCTGTACGGGATACCGGCCCGATTTCGCCGCCCTGCGCGCTGCCACGACACGTATCGTCGTGGCCGCCGGCAAAGAGTCCGAGGGCCAGTTCCCGGCTCGCGCCGCGGCCGCGATCGCCGACGGGCTGGGCACCGGACTGACCCTCTTCCCCAGCCACCACGGCGGCTTCCTCGGAGGAGAATTCGGGCAGCAGGGCGAGCCGGAGGCGTTCGCGCAGACCCTCCGTGAGGTACTGCGGCCCGCCGGCCACTGACACCCCCGTACGCAGCGCCGTCAGGCCCGCCGGAAACGGGCGGCGGCCGGCGGGGACACCACCGCACGCAGCGAGGCAAGCGGTGGCACGGGGGCAGGGCTCCCCGTGCCTCCGCGGCCGTCACCACTCGCGTCCGGCGATCAGCTCCTCCACGTCCGCGTCCCCGAACCCGTAGGCCGACGCCACGAAGCCGAAGTCCTCCGCTATCTCTTCGCGCGCGACGGTCTCGATCTCGCTTCCCGCCGCCTCGAACTCCGCCTCCAGGTCGTTGAACGCCTCCGTCGCCACCTTGGTGAGCAGGTACAGCGCGGCCAGGTCCGAGGGCCTTCCGGCCTCGATCCGCTCGCACAGACCCAGCAGGACGGCGCGCCCCTTGTCGAGGACGCGATCCGGGTAGTACGCGTCCTCGTACAGCGCGCGCAGGAACACGTGCCCGTTGACCTGCTGGTTCGTGATCGACACCGGTTTTCCCATCCCTTCGGAGAACTGACGCGCTGATCCTGCACCATGCGACTGACAACCCCGGTCCGAGGGGGAAACCATGGTGCTCATGACGACCGAGACCGCCAGGACCTACGCCTCGCACTACGCCGACGTGCACCTGCTGCTCCGCGACGGCGAGCACCTGCTCATGGGCCGCCGACGCGACCAGTCCCAAGCGACCTGCGCTTCGTTCACGTCATGCACCACGTCTCCGTCTACGGAGGCCACGAGCGCATCGCGTTCTTCTTCGAGGTGGACAGGTAGACGGGCGCCATCGGCGACCCCGAACCCGACAAGTGCGAGAGCTGGAGCTGGTACGAGGCCGGTTCCCTGCCCGAGCCGATGCCGGACTACCTGCGCGTCGCCCTGCGTCACATCGCCGCCGGCGTCCCGTACAGCGAGCACCGGTGGCCGGCCCACTGACCGAGGGACGCCGTGCTCTCCGTCGGTGGTCCCGACGGCGGTGGCCTGTCGGGCGCGACGGCGTGAAGTTCGATGCCGTGCTGGGAGCGCACCATCCTCAGCATCGGGCAGCGCTCGTCGGCCGCCGTGAGGTCGTACGGCACGGCCGGGGCCTCCGAGGGCACCTCGAAGAAGCGGGCGTCGTTGTTTCGGGCTCGGACCCGTACCTCGACCCGGTCGAGGGCGATGCCGTCCAGGGCCGCTGTGCACAGCACCGTGTGCGTCAGGCATCAGGCATCAGGCAGGTGCTGATCACCGCGCAGAGCAGCTCCGGCGAGGAGGGTCCGAGCCCGAAGCCGCCGATGTCCGGGCTGGTGCGATCGTCACGGCCGGAACACTACGTCCAGCGAAGGCGGTGGGTAGCAATGCCCCATCGCTTGAGCGGAGTTGGCCGCGTGGAGGGGATACGCCGTCCGGCTCGGCGGGCGGCGGGTGCGCATCGCCCGTAGCGGTAGCCGTAGCCGAGTATCCGCCCCGCTCCCCGCGCGGCCTCTTCGCCGAGCGGGGTGGCCTGACCGTCAGTCGCCTCCGCCACCCCCGCAGGACGATCCGCTACCGCACCGGTGACCGCCGCCACCTCCGCGCGGCCGGCCCCGTGACGAGCCACGACCTCCGCCACCTCCGCCACCTCCGCCACCGAACATCGTCGCGAGGAACACCACGATGAGCGCGATCCCCATGATCATCAGGAACTCCACGTGCCCCACCCCCCTTGCTGTCGTGCAGGGGAGATGCCCCTCCGGGTAGGCCCCCCAAGCGCGCCTTGAGGAACTCCAGAGCTTCGGCCGGACGCGGGCCACCCGACCCCGCCGTTCGGGAGGGGACCCTCGGCGGGGCGAGGTGTGCGGCGGCGTCCGGTTCGGCTCGCGGCCCGTGACATGCGTCACGGCGCACCCGTCGGTCGGGCACGCCTCACGGGACTCACCAGCAGTCGACATTTCACCCTTTGCACCTTTTTGACACTGACATGCCTCATACCGCCGGGAACGGAATCAGTGACTTCCACTTCCCTCTTTCCAACGTGACTGTTGAGAGACGGTTCTAGCGACCTGTCAGGTTCCGCCGCGGTCGCCGCCCCGCACCCATGCACGACCTTCCGGCCGTTTCAAGCCCGGCCCGGAAGGTCCCGCGCGGCCCGGCCGACGGAACTTGCCAGGCCGCTGCCGCCCTTCTGAGAATGGCGGCTCCTCCGGCGCCCTCGCGGTCCGGCGCCGGGAGCTTCGGGATCACCGAGTGAGGTCACGCATGAAGAAGCACCGTAAGACAGCGCACCACCGGAAAATGGTCATAGCCGTCGGGGCCCTGACCGTCGTGGGTGTGCCCAGCGCCGCCATGGCCTGCCTGGACACACAGGACACCGGGCCGATACGGGCCACCGCGGCCCAGCGGGACACCAACCCCTGGCAGGACAACCCCTTCGGCTCGCCCACCCCGCAGCCGCCCTCGGAAGCCCCGGCCCAGGACGGCGCCCCGGCAGACCCCGGCGCCGAGCCCGCGGCCCCGGCCGAGCCCGCTGCCCAGCCGGTCGCCGAACCGCCCGCGGCGCCCGCCGCCGAGCCCGCCCCGGCGGCGTCGCGGCCGGCCGAACCGGCACAGCCCGTGAAGCCCGTAAAGCCCGCGAAGCCCGCACAGCCCGCACAGCCCACGAAGCAGGCGACCAAGCCCGCCGCACCGAAGGACACCGGAGCGCCCTCCGGCGCCCAGGCCCAGGTGCTCGCGCTCGTCAACAAGGAGCGCGCGGCCGTCGGGTGTCCGGTGCTCACGCTCAACGCGAAGCTCACGAAGGCCGCGCAGGACCACAGCACGGACATGGCCGCGAACAGCAACATGTCCCACACCGGCTCCGACGGTTCCGACCCGGGCCGGCGCATCACCCGGGCGGGATACGAGTGGAGGACGTACGGCGAGAACGTCGCCTACGGCTACAGCACCCCCGAGAAGGTCATGGAGGGCTGGATGAACAGCCCCGGCCACAAGCGGAACATCCTCGACTGCTCCTACAAGGAGATCGGCATCGGCCTCGCGCAGCCGGGCCACTACTGGACGCAGGACTTCGGCGCCGCGCGCTGACCCGCGGCGGCCGGGCGGGCGGTGGCGCCGCCTCGCCGCCGCCCGTCGGCAACCGCCGTCCAGTACGGCCGAGCCCCGCCAGAGCCCGACCCTCTCTGGCGGGGCTTCCCGGCGCCCGCCCCTTCAGGGACCGGCTCCCCTTACACCTCGTCCTCGCCCGCGCGCCCGCCCGTGGGTCCCGCGTGCGCACGGGCCGTGTCCGCCCAGGCGTCCGTCTGCCGGGTCAGCCGTCGCGGCACCCCGCGTACAGCTGCCCAGATCGCCCTCCGGGATCCCCTCCCCATCGCCCCGTGCGCCGTCGTGGCCCGGGCGGTGACGGCCGCCAGCGTCCGCTGCCCGTCACCGGTGAGCACGAGCAGCGGTGACGTGCGGTGGTCCGGGTTGTCCCGCAGCTCCGCCAGGCCGTCGCGGACGAGGCCGGTGGCGATGCGCCGCACGCCCTGAGGAGCGACTGCGAGGCGGCGCGCGGCGCGCGCCACGGGCAGGGGCGCCTCGCTGATCACGCTCATCAGCTGCCGGCGGGCCTGACGTCTGCCCTTCCGCGCCCGCCAGCGCCTCGCCCGAGCGCCGTAGCGCTCCAGGGAGACACCATGACCACCGATGCGATCACCGGACTCCAGGCCGCGACGGGCGCAGGACGAGGCTGACGAACCCCCACGTGTCCCGGTAGACGCGCAGCCATTCGGTACGGCGGGCCGCCGCCGTCTCGCGTACTTGCGCGGCGTCCGGGTGCTCGGGGTGGTCCAGCGCCCAGGAGGCCAGCGAACCCCAGCACGCCCACTCGTAGTCGTCCAGTTCGCGGCGCGTGCTGACGTGCCCGTGCACGGGAGTCCACCCGTCGGCGACGACGCGGTCCACGGTGTTCGCCAGATCGGTGAAGTCCCCGAGCATCTCGACGGCTTCCCGTGACGGCTCGCGTTCCCAGAAGCCCTCGCCGATCATGACGCGTCCGCCCGGGGCCAGGTGCCTGCGCGCCGCCGCGAGGGTGGGCAGCAGGCCGCCGAAGGCATGCGTGGCTCCGACGCTGAGCACCAGGTCGAACGGTTGCGGGGAACGGAAGTCCGCGGCCTCCCGGTGGTGCAGTTCCAGACGGGCTCCGACACCCAGCCGGGTCGCGGCCTCGCGCGCCTGCCGGAGGTCCTCCTCGGATATGTCCACGCCCTCGGCCCGGACGCGCGGGTGCGCGGTCAGGGTCCGCAGGAGCCATTCGGCGCCGCCGCACCCGAGGTCGAGTACCCGTTCGTCGCCGCGTGGGACGCCGTGTTCCAGCAGTCGTCGTACCGAGTCGTCGTCGAGCGGGGCTTTGATCGGGTGGCCGGCATGGGCGAGTCTGGAGATCTGTTCACGGTTCACCGGCGCAGCCTGACAGCGCCCCGTGGTCGCGCGCACGTCGTTATCCGCCGCGGGGGCGACCTGACGCCGCCGATCTCACCGCCGTCACCGCCGTCACCGCCGGCCGGACGCGGCTGCGACCGCGCGACCCGACCTAGCATCGGTGCCATGAACAGGACCGACCGCGCCAGCAGGGTGATCGCGGCACCACCGGAGACCGTCTACGGCGCCCTCCTCGACCGGGAGTCGCTGGAGGCCTGGCTGCCGCCGGACGGCATGCGCGGGCGCGTCGAGCGGTGGGATCCCCGGCCGGGGGGCGGGTTCCGGATGGTGCTCACCTACCTCGACTCCGCCGACAGCCCCGGAAAGACCTCCGGGGCGACGGACGTCGTGGACGTGGGCTTCGCGGAACTGGTGGTACCGGAGCGCGTGGTGCAGCGGGCCGTGTTCGAGGCCGACGATCCGTCGTACGCGGGCACCATGACGATGACCTGGAGCCTCGCCGCCACCGGCGGCGGGACCGAGGTGACCGTCACGGCGACGGACGTGCCGCCCGGCATCGGCCAAGCGGACCACGAGGCGGGGATCGCCTCCTCGCTGGCCAACCTGGCGTCGTACGTGGAAGGGGCGGCCGGCTGACCTTGAACCGGAGCGGCGGTTCGCGTCGCTCCCCGTTCTCCTCTCAAAGAACCTTCCATCGCTGGGAGTTGCCTCCGGTACAGGGCGCCACCACGACCGCCTTGTTTCCCCCCTGTGCGAGGCACTGCCGGGTGGCTACGTTGACGATCATCGGGATTCCGCTTCCCGAGGTGTACCGCAGGGTCCACTGCTGCGCGGTCCCACGGCACTTCGACATCGTCGTCCTGCCGTTCGTCACCCCCAGACACTTGCTCGTCGCGTCCTGCGCGAGCGCGGTGTTGGGGCCCGCATCCCGGTTGTACCACCACTTCTGGTACGGGCCGTCGTTGCAGCCGGTGACGTACGGGCCCCAGTCGGCCCGGTAGTCGAGGCACAGGTTCCCGACCTGATTCTGGAACCTGCTGTGCACGACCACCGCGTTGGCGGGCGTACTGAGCACGCCCAGGGCGAGCACGGCGGCGCCGCCCAGGGCGACCAGTGATTTCGCCAGCATGATTTTCCCCTCTTGTCCCTTAAGTGAGGTGCCATCAGAAGCTAAGTGCTGTGGGGGGACTGGTGTCAACCAGGCATCGCCCGCCGGGGAGGAAAGGCGGCGACGGCGAGTGATTCACGGCCCTGGCCGGGGTCGGCGATCCGGCCGGAGGAGTGACCGTTCGGGCACATGTGCCCGTGGGGCCGGCGGCGCGCCCCGACCTACAATTACACGCCGACCGCCACCCGTTGAGCAGCGGTCGGCGACGATTCTCGGTTCGATTCGGCTCGGTTCGGTTCGGTTCGGTCCGGCGTCGAGGGAGGCCTCTCGTGGCCAGCGTGTTTCAGGAGCGCAAGCTCAAGGGGATGTTCGCCGCGTTCGACTCGGACGGTGACGGCTATCCGCGCGAGGAGGACTTCGCGGCGCTCGTCGCCCGATGGGGTCTGCTGCCGGGGGTGGGTCCGGGCACGGAACTGCGAGCGCGGATGGAGACGCTGCTGACGGGCTGGTGGGCAGCCCTCCTGGAAGCCGGGGACGCCAACGGGGACGGCGCGGTCGACATGGGTGAGCTGCTCTCCCGCGATTGCCGCCGAGCGTGCCGGACAGCTCCGCCCCGGGCCGGAGCGAGGTCAGGAACGCCCGGAGTTCCGGATTCCGGGCGGCCTCCGGGAATCCGGCCCGGCTCCCCGGGCCGTCATTGCCCGGCCGGCGCCGCGGCCACCCGGTCCTTACTCCCGTCCACCCCGTCCGTCCCGTCCGCCGCGCCTCACTCCCCGGTCGTCCCGTCGATCGCCTCGCGCAGCAGGTCCGCGTGCCCGTTGTGCCGGGCGTACTCCTCGATCATGTGGGCCAGGATGTAGTGCAGCGAGTACGTGCGGTCCTCCCAGCTCCCCACCGCGTCGAGGGATCCGGCGGCATCCACGATCGCCCGCGACCGCGCGCAGGCCTCCTCCCAGATCGCGAAGGAGGCGGCCGGGTCCGCATCGTCGACGTGGAACTCCGTCCACTCGTTGGCCTCGTTCTTCGGGAAGTGCCCCGGCACTTCCTCTCCGGCCAGGACGTTGCGGAACCAGCTCCGCTCAACCTCCGCGAGATGGCGCACCAGGCCGAGCAGTGTCAGTCCCGACGGCGCGACCGCCTTCCTGCGCAGCTGCTCGGCGCTCAGCCCCGCGCACTTCATCATCAAGGTGTCACGCTGCCCCTGCAGGACGCTGGTCAACGTGGCACGCTCGTCACCCGTCAGAACGGGCGGGGTCCGCTGTTCGTCGATCATCGGTCCATCATCACGGGTGTCGTCGCTTTCGGCGCAGCGGTTTTCCCCGCGACCGAACCTGACCGGACCGGACCGCACCGGACCGTTCAGGGGAGCGGGGTGGCCCGCGCGGTGATCCAGAGTTCGTACCACTCCTCGTGCGTGAGATCGGGCTCGCGCACGGCGGCGTCGCGGCAGGCGCGGATGCGGTCCGGGCGGGCGCTGCCGATGACGGGGGCGATGCCCGCGGGATGACGGGCCAGCCACCACAGCAGGACCGCTTCGGGGGTCGTGTCCTTCTTGCGGGCGAGGGCGGCCAGGAGGTCCGCGGTGGCGTGTTCCGCGGGAGTGCTCTGGCGGCCGGTGAAACGCCCCTGCGCCAGTGCGCCCCAGGCCTGGAGGCGGATGCCGTGGTCGCGGCAGTGTTCCAGCGTGCCGAAGGGGAAACCGTTGGCCGCGTACGCGGGGGTGTTAGCCAGGACCCCGGCCTCGACCCAGTCGCGGCTGTGCAGGCTCATCTCCAGCTGGTTTGCGACGAGCGGTACGTCGAGCCGGGCCTGGAGGGCGGTGATCTGCGGCGCGCCCATGTTGGACACCCCGAAGGCGCGGACGAGGCCCTGCCGGTGCAGGGACATCAGCGCCGCCGCGGTCTCGTCCGGGTCGGCCAGGGGGTCGGGTCGGTGCAGCAGGAGGACGTCCATCACATCGGTGCGCAGCCGGGTCAGGCTCTCCTCCACGCGCCGGACGATGCTCGGGCCGCGCAGGTCGTAGCGGCCGGGGCCCTCCTCGCCGGCCAGGCGGATCCCGCACTTGGTCTGCAGGGTGATCCGCTCGCGCAGCCCGGGCGTCCGCGCGAGCACCTCGCCGAACACCGCCTCGGCCTTCCCGTGCCGGTAGATGTCGGCGTGGTCGAAGGTGGTGATCCCGCTGTCGAGGGCCGCCTCGACGGCGGCCTCGGCCGCGTCGATGTCCGCCGGCTCGTACGGGCCGGGTTCCCAGCTCCCGCCGAGGCCCATGCAGCCGTACAGCACCCGGTCGCCCGTGATGTCCGCGTTCATGTTCGCGTCGCCGTTCGCGTCACTCTTCGCGTCGCCGTTCGCGCTTACGTTTTCGTTTACGTTCAGGTTCGCCGCCACGCGCCCACCCTAGGGGCTGTCCCGCCGTGGGCCTCGGGCCGGTGTCCGGTGGGGCCTCCGGGCCGGTCCGCTGTGGGCCGGGGGCCGCTGGGTGGGCCGTACACTCGGCCCATGGGTCACACACGTTCTTCGAGGCAGTGCCTGCGCCAGGCCGCCTTCGGGACGTGTCCGGCCGCCGGGGTTGCGACCGTCGTCGACCCGGCTCGCGCGGCCTTCGCCGCGGCGCCCGAGACCCGCCGTGTCGCCTTGCACGGCCACGGCTAGCGCTTCGCGCCCCAGGCCCCTCCGCTCCACATCACCACAGCAGCTTTCCGGCATGCCGCCGGCGCTGCCGCCTGGCTACGGCCGCACGCCCCGGGCCGAGCCCCCTCGAAGGGATCATTGTGAAGCTGAGCGATTTGCTGGCCGGGCAGGAGCACCACGTCCTCCAGGGTGATCCCGACACGACGCTGATCACCGCGGGAACCACCTTCGACGCCGACCGGGTGACCCCCGGCTCGCTGTTCATCGCCGTACCCGGACACCGGGAGGGCGGCCCCGGCTCCGTCCCGCCGGCGCTGGCCCGGGGGGCCGCCGCCGTACTGGTCGACGGAAGCGAACCCTCCCTGCCCGCCGCGGTCTGGCCGCCGGGTACCTGCGCCGTACGCGTTCCCGACACCCGGACCGCCGCCGCGGTGGTGACCTCCCGCTACTTCGGCGAGCCCGGCCGGCAGATGGACATGGTGGCGATCACCGGCACGAACGGGAAGACCTCCGTCTCGTACATGGTCGAGTCCGTCCTGCGGCTCGCCGAGGCGTCGAAGGTGGGGGTCATCGGCACCGCCGGGAGCCGGATCGGCGACGAGCCGATCCCGATGCCGCGCTCGGTGCTGACCACTCCGGAATCGCCCGACCTCCAGTACCTGCTGGGTTACATGCGTGACCGCGGGGCCTCCAGCGTGGTGCTGGAGGCCACCTCCATGGCACTGCTGACCCACCGGGTGGACCGTACGTTCATCGACGTCGGCGTCTTCACCAACCTGACCCAGGACCACCTGGACGACCACGGCACGATGGCGGACTACCGTGATGCCAAACTGCGGCTCTTCCAGGGCCTGTGCCGGCGCGCGGTGGTCAACGCCGACGACCCGGTGGGCGCGGGCATCGTGGCGATGATGCCGGGTGCGGTGACCACGTACGCCCTGGACTCCCCGGCGGACTACCGGGCCACCGACCTCGAGGTCAGCGCCGCGGGTACCCGGTTCACCCTGCACCACGGCGGGCACGCCTACCCGGCCTCGATCCCGGTCCCCGGCCGCTTCTCGGTGGCCAACGCGCTGGCCACCGTGGCGGCCTGTCACGTACTGGGCCACGAGCTGGGCCCCCTGGTCGACGCGCTCGAACGGATGCCTCCGGTGCCGGGCCGCCTGGAGCGCTTCCGAACGCCGCTGGGCACCTCGGTGATCGTGGACTACGCCCACTCCCCCGACTCCCTGGACAAGGTCCTGACCACCATCCGCGGCTTCGCCCGCGGCCGGGTGATCACGGTCTTCGGCTGCGGCGGGGACCGCGACACCACCAAGCGCGCCGAGATGGGCAAGATCGCCGGAACCCACTCCGACCTGTGCGTCCTGACCTCGGACAACCCGCGCAACGAGGACCCCGAGGCCATCCTGGACCAAGTCGCCCCGGGTCTCACGGCGACCGGAACCCCGTTCCACCGCTACGCCGACCGCCGCCAGGCGATCGCCTTCGCGCTGTCCACGGCGGGTCCGGAGGACACGATCCTCATCGCCGGGAAGGGCAGCGAACCGCACCAGATCGTCGGCGAGGAACTGCTCCCGTTCAGCGACATGGCCACGGTGCGGGAGCTGGCGCAGCCCTAGGAATGTCGCCAAAGTCCTGAAAGCTTCGTCGGACCGGCGGGGCCCGAGTGCTCGACGGGGTCCAAGCGCTCGGCGGGGTCCAGGGTCTCGGCCGGGTCCAGGGTCTCGACGGTGCCGGCCAGCCGGGCGCGTTCGGCGGCCAGTACGGTCAGGTGGCTGGTCAGGGATTCCCGGGGGCCGGACTTGACGAGGGCGGGGTTCCCCGTGGCCACGGCGGCCACGAACGCGTCCATGAGACCCTCGTCGCCGCCTCCGTGGCCGCCGCCCGCGTCCATCGGTCCTCCGGCGCCGGGGTCCATGTGCTCCTCGGTACGGGTCAGGAAGTCGTAGAGCCGCAGGCTCCGGCCGTCGCCCCGCAGTTCGGCCCTGGTCCCGAAGACCCGGGTCTGGCGGTCCGCCTGCTCGGTGAAGGCCGTCATCGTGAAGGTGGCGGTGGCCCCTGAGGCGAACTCCATGGCGACCACCTGGTGGTCGACCACGTCGTTGTCGCAGGCGTACACGCACCGCCCGTACGGGCCGTCCCGCAGGGCGCCCGCGAGGGCCCGCGGGGTGAACTCGTCGAGCACCGCGCTCAGGGGCCACCCGTGCCGGCCGGCCGCGAGCCGTTCGCCGTACTCGCGCGGGGCGGAGTACGGGCAGCTCGCTTCGACCGCACAGTCCAGACACCGGTCCGCGGCGCCGGCCGGCTTGTGCTCGGGCCGGAAGTGGGAGAGGCTGCCGAAGCTGGAGACCCGCACCGGCGGACGGCCGAGCACGTACTGCAGCCAGTCCAGGTCGTGGCAGGACTTCGCCATGAGCATGGAGGTGGCCTCGTCCTCGCGGCGCCAGTTCCCCCGTACGAACGAGTGGGCCTGGTGCCAGAAGCCGACCGGCTCCAGGTGCTGGACGCTGACGACGTCACCGAGGCGGCCCGAGTCGACGACGCGTTTCAGCGCCTCCGTGTAGGGCGTGTAGCGCAGGACGTGGCCGACGGCGAGGACCACTCCGGCCGCCTCCACCGCGGCGACGATCCGCCGGCACTCGTCCTCGTCCAGCGCCATCGGCTTCTCGAGCATGATGTGGTAGCCGAGGGCGGCGAACGCGAGCACCGGCTCCAGGTGTTCGCGGTCCAGGGTGCAGATCAGCACCGCGTCCGCGATCCGGCTGCGGCCGGTCAGCGTCCGCCAGTCGTCCACGGCCGCCGCGGAGGCCAGACCGTGTGCGGCCACCAGCCGGTTCCTGCGCGGCGCGCGCGGCTCCGCGACGGCCACCACCTTCGCGCGGTCGGGGTGCGCCAGCGCCCAGCGGGCGTGACCGGCTCCCCGGTCTCCGGCACCGATGACGGCGAGAGTGACCACTGAGGACATCTGACCCACTTCCCGGAGCAGCGAGGCGGTCTGCCCTCTCATGCTCCTCCCCCGTCGGCGGATACGGGGCGGGTTCCGGAGAGGGATCCGGCGGGGGATCCGGGGAGTGCACGGCACGAACGTCTGGAACGATCGTTCAATACGTTCACCCGAGGTCCCCACAGGGACGCGTACAGTACGCCGCACGGCGTGTCCGACCACCCGGACAGCAGCGTTACTCTCGGGTAACAGGGGGGCGAAGCATGCGTGTTCATGTACAAGAGCGGCACGAGCGGGTCATCCGCATCGTCCGTGAACACGGCATCCTGAGCATCGCCGGGGTTGCGGCCGCACTGAACGTCTCCATAGTTACCGTGCGCCGCGACGCGGCCTTCCTCGCCTCCGAGGGACGGCTCGGCCGGGTGCACGGCTCGCTGGTGTGGCCGGGCGACCATGCACTACTCCTTCTCCGAGATCGTCCAGAGTGCCCGCGCGGTGCTGGCGGCCCGCGGGGCTCGGCTCGTCCTCGCCCTGACCGGCCACCTGGCCGAGGAGGACGGGAGACAGATCGAGCGACTCGTCGCCTCCGGGGTGAACGGGCTACTCGTCACGCCGAGTTGGGTGCGCGGCGCACCCGGCCCCGGTGAGGCCGACGCGATCCTCGCGGCGCCGGTGCCCACCGTCCTGGTGGAGCGGTGGACCGCCCCCGGGAGCCCCGCCCACGGCCTCGGCCGGGTGCGTTCGGACTCCGCGCACGGGGCCGGCGAGGCAGTCCGCCACCTGGCCACCCTGGGGCACGCCCGGTTCGCGCTGGCGTTGCAGAGCAGTCCGCACACGGAGTGGCTGGAGGCCGGCTTCGAAGCGGCGCTGTCGACGCTCGGACTCCGCGCCGCGGCGTCGCCGGGCTTCGACGCGGCCGCCCTCGACTCCGAGCCGGAACGCTACGCCCGCACGCTGGAGTTCCTCCGCCGGGGCGTGCGCGAGCACGGCGTCACGGCCGCGTTCGTCCACAGTGACGCCGACGCCGTCGTACTGGTGCCGCGGCCTTCAGGCGCTGGGCATCCGGGTCCCGGAGGACCTCGCGTTGGGGGTCTACGACGACGAGGCGTCCGGACTGTCCGAGCTGGCCCTCACCGCCGTGGCGCCGCCCAAGCGCGCGGTGGGCGCGGCGGCGGCCCGGCTGCTGCTCGACCGGCTCGCGGGCGGCCCCGAGGGCGGCGGGGGCGGGTCCAGGCAGCACGTCGAGCTGCTTCCGGAGCTGCGCGTGCGCGACTCGTGCGGTGGCGCCGCGACCCCGGTCTGATCGCTTGAGCGTATTGATCCGTACGCGCCTCTTGAGCGTTCATCCGATCGCGTGCTAGAAACCGGTCAGCGGGGCGTCCTCCCACCCCGCACCCCGCCGTGTCGCCGCCTCACCGTCGAGCGGACGCCTCCTGCCGCGCGCGCACCCGCGCGGCCCGCGGCCTGCCGTGCGGCGAGCCGGCCCACGCCCAGCTCTGGAGGCTCCATGTCCACGCCGTGGTCCCGCCGTTCCTTCTTCCGGCTGTCCGGCAGCGCGGCCCTCTTGGCCGGAATCTCCTCGGCCGGCCCGGCGTCCGCCGCGTCCGCGCAAATGCCGGAGGCGGGCGACGCGTACGACGCGCTGCGCGGCGCCTGGCGCGAGATGCTGCTGAGCAGCGGGTTCGACCCGGCGGCCGCGCCGTTCGCCGAGAAGCTGGCCCTGCTGGGCTCCCAGGCCGGCGAGCACCGCTCCACGATGGCGGCCGCGAACGGATCGCTCTGGCCCGACCTCCCCCTGAACCTGTCGAGTTCGATCACCGCCAGCTACACGCGGCTGGCCGCCATGGCGCAGGCCCACGCCCAGCCCGGCACGGGCCTGACCGGCAGCTCCGCCCTGCTGGGCGAGATCAGCACGGGGCTCGACCACGTCCACGACCAGGCCTACAACGCTTCCCGGAGCCCGTTCGGAAACTGGTGGGACTTCCAGATCGGCTCCCCGCAGGCCCTGCTGGACATCAGCACGATCCTCCACGACCCGCTCTCCGCCGCCCAGCTCGCCCGCCACCTGGCAGCGGTCGACCGCTTCGTCCCCGACTCCTCGGTGGGCGCCTACACCGGCACCAGCACCGGCGCCAACCGGGTGGACCTGTGCCGTTCGCTGGCGCTGCGCGGCGTCCTGGGCAAGAACCCCGCCAAGATCGCGCTCGCCCGCGACGCCCTCTCCCCCGTCTTCCCGTTCGTCACCACCGGGGACGGCTTCTACGCCGACGGGTCCTTCGTCCAGCACACCTGTCTCGCCTACACGGGCTCGTACGGCGCCGTGCTGCTCGGCGGCCTGGCCGGGTTGTTCTCGCTGCTGAAAGGATCGCCCTGGGCGGTGTCCGACCCCCACCGGCAGACCGTCCTGGACTCGGTGGAGAAGTCCTTCGCGCCGTTCCTCTACAACGGCCTGATGATGGACGCGGTCTCGGGCCGCTCCACCAGCCGGGGCAACCCGCGGACCGGCCCCCTGGGATTCCAGGGCGGCGACCACGGCCGGGGCCACGGCGTCCTCGCCGCCATCGTCCTGCTGGGCACCGCCGCGAGCGGAGCGGAGGACCGGCGCTGGCGCGGGCTGGTGAAGGGCTGGATCCAGCGGGACTACTACAGCCCGGTGCTCGCCGACACCGACCTCGGTGTCGCCGCGCTGGCCCGGCTCAAGGCCGTACGGGACGACGACGCCGTCACCCCGATCGCCGAGCCGACCGGGCACAGGCTCTTCCCGAGCATGGACCGGGCCGTCCACCGCCGTCCCGGCTGGGCGGCGTCGGTCAGCATGGCCTCCCGGCGGATCGGCCTCTACGAGACGGGCAACGGGGAGAACCTCCGCGGCTGGCACACCGGTGCGGGCATGCTCCAGTGGTGGGGCGACACGTACGCCAACGGCCAGTTCACGGACGGGTTCTGGCCGACCGTCGACCCGTACCGGCTGCCGGGCACCACCGTATCCAAGAAGCCGCTCGCCGACGCCGAGGGCGGCGCCTGGGCGCTGCCGAGGCCGGACGTGACCTGGGTCGGCGGCTCCACGGACGGGGAGTACGCGGCCCTGGGGCAGTTCGTCCGCGGGCTGTCGAGCACCCTGTACGCCAAGAAGTCCTGGTTCTGCCTGGACGACTCCGTCGTCTGCCTGACGGGCTCGGTCAGGTGCACCGACGGGGCCGCGGCAGAGACGGTGGTCGAGAACCGCAACCTCGGCGCGAGCGGCGGGCACGCCCTCACGGTGAACGGCGCCGTCCAGCCCGCCGCGCTCGGCTGGTCGGCCACCCTCACCGGCAGCCGCTGGGCGCACATCGCCGGTCACGGCGGGTACGTGTTCCCCGGCGGCGCGACGGTCAAGGCGCTGCGCGAGGCCCGTACCGGCTCCTGGCGGGACATCAACACCGCGGGCACCGTCGACCCGGTCACCCGCCGCTACCTGACCTTGTGGTTCGACCACGGCGTGGACCCCGTCGACGCGTCCTGTTCGTCCGTCCTGATGCCCGGTGCCACCGCGGCCGCGACGGCCGCCCGCGCGGCGGACACCGGCTGGATCGTGATCCTCGCCAACGACAACGTCCGGCAGGGCGTCGTGGTGCCCTCGCTCGGCGTCACGGCCGTGAACTTCTGGTTCGCCGGATCGGCCGGCGCCCTCACCGCGGACAACCCGGCCTGTGTGCTGGTCCGGGAGCACGGAGACGGCACCGCGACCGTGTGCGTCTGCGACCCGATGCGGATGCGGACCGGCCTGACGGTCCGGTGGAACCGTGCCGTGGCCTCCGTGCTCTCCAAGCCCGCCACTGTGACCTCCGCCGTTACCGGTGCCGCCCTCACCCTCACCTTCGGGGACCTCAGGGGGCAGGCCGGGGCCACCCAGCGGATCAAGGTCGCCCTGGGCTGAACGGGGCGCGTCGGTGCCGTACGAGGGAGCGCGGCAGCGGTACGTCCACCCGGTCAGCGCGCGCAGGACGAGCCTCCCGGACGCGGCCCCGACCGGCACGGTGGAGGGCACGGTGGGCGGTGGGCCGGGGGCGGGGGGCGGGGCGGGGGCGGCTCGTCACGGCTGCCTACTTCACCGCACCGGCGGTCAGGCCCGAGCGCCAGAAGCCCTGGAGGCAGAGGAAGGCGATCACCAGGGGGATGATGGCGATGAGCGAACCGGTGATGGCGAGCGAGTACATCTCGGGGCTCTCCGTGATGGACACGTTCCACACGTGGAGGCCGAGGCTGACGGGATACAGGTCCTTGTCGTTCAGCATGACCAGCGCGCCGTAGAAGTTGTTCCAGCTCGCGGTGAAGGAGAACAGGAACAGCGTCACGAACCCCGGCGCCAGCATGGGCAGCGCGATGGTGCGGAAGGTCCGTACCTCGCCGGCGCCGTCGACCCTGGCCGCCTCGATCACCTCGTACGGGACGTAGCCCTCGGAGAAGACCCGGGCGAGGTAGACGCCGAACGGGTTGACCAGGGAGGGGATCAGCAGCGCCCAGTAGGTGTTGGTGAGGCCCGCCTTCGAGGCCAGCAGGTACATGGGCAGGGTGAGGACGGCTCCCGGTACCAGTACGCCCGCCAGGACCACGCCGAAGAGCTTCTCCTTGCCCGCGAAGGCGTACTTGTCGAAGGCGTATCCGGCCGCGACCGAGATCAGGGAGGAGAGCGCCGAGCCGACCACCGCGTAGAGGAGGGTGTTGAGCAGCCAGCGTCCGTAGATGCCGTCGTTATGGGTGAACACCTCGAGGACGTTGGAGAAGAGGTTGAACTCGCCGAAGCTGAAACCGCCGGTGCCGAAGAGGTCGCGGCGGTTCTTGGTGGCGGCCACCAGCAGCCAGCTGATCGGCATCAGCGTGTACAGCGCCAGCATGATCAGCACGCCGTTGACGGCGGCTTTGGAGGCCCAGGCGCGCGGGGCGCCGGGCCGGGCCGGCGCCGTGGGGCTTTTGGGCCGCGGTTGGCTGGTCCGCTCGGCGGTGCGGGGGGAGACGGTGTCCGTGCTCATGATTCCTGCCACCGCTTCCCCATCCGGGTGACCACGAACGACAGTGCTCCGGCCACGACGGCCAGCAGCAGGGAAGCCGCGGCGGCGGACGCGTAGTCGTGGTCGACGAACGCCTTGCTGACGATGTACATCGTGGGAGACCAGTCGTTGCCGAGGGCCTGCGCCTTGTCGGAGAGGAGCTTGGGCTCGGTGAAGAGCTGGATGGCTCCGACGCAGGTGAACAGCACGGTCATGACCACCGAGGAGCGGATGATCGGCACCTTGATGCCCAGGGCGATGCGCCAGGCGCCGGCGCCGTCCACCGTCGCGGCCTCCACGACCTCGCGGGGCACCGCCTGGAGCGCGGCGAAGAAGATCACCATGTTGTAGCCGATCCACTGCCACACGGCGATGTTGACCATCGACGACAGGGTGTGGCCGGGCGAGAAGAAGTTCCAGCTGCCGCCTGCGGCGTCGATCCACTCGATGACCGGGCTGAGACCCGGGGTGTAGAGGTAGATCCAGATGATCGAGGCGATCAGTCCCGGTACGGCGTGCGGCAGGAAGAAGGCGAGCTGGAAGAAGCGCTTGGCGCGGGCGTGGGCCGAGTCGACCAGGAGCGCCAGGCCCAGCGCGACGCCGATCATCACCGGAATGTAGACGAGGCAGTACGCGGCTACGTGCAGGAAGGAGTCCCGGAACGCCGGATCGGACAGTACCGCCGCGTAGTTGGCCAGCCCGGCGAAGGTGCGCTCCACGCCGCCGAACCCGAGCCCCGAGGACCGCTCCCGGTACAGGCTCATCCAGCCCGCGTACACCACCGGGGCGACCGTCACGGCGGCGAAGAGCACGAAGAACGGGGAGAGGAAGAGGACGACGGCGCCGCGTTGTCTGCGGCGCAGCGCTCTTCCGGCGGGTGCCGGGGTGGTGGTTGATGCCACGGGAGGGCTCCTTGGCGTACGGGTGGTTCCGGCGAGGTGGCGGCGTTCGGCTCGTGCCGCCGCGTGGCGGTGGGCGGCACGGGTCAGGAGGCCCGGCTCGGGCGGCCCGGGTCAGGCGGCCCGGGTCACTTGGCGAGCTTCAGGCCCCGGCTCCCGATCGCCGCACGCGCCGATTCCTGGGCCTTCGTCAGCCCGCTCGGCAGGCCGTTCCTGGCGGCCTCGTCCTTGAAGTCGGCGCCGACCTTGCCCCAGACCGGGCCCCAGGTCCAGCCGGGGACGATCGTGGCGACCTGGTCACCGGTCAGTTTGTAGAGGTCCTGACCGCCGAAGTAGGAGGTGTCGAATGCCTGCGCCGCCACCGCGGCCATGGCCGGGTTCGCGGGGAGGGCGCTGCTCGGGTTCTTCAGAGCGCCGATCCGGGCCTTCATCGACGCCGGGTCGGTGGTCACCCACTTGATGAACTCGGCGGCAGCCGCCGCGTGCTTGCTGCCCTTGGTCACGGCGAAGCTGGTGCCGCCGTACATCCCGCTGGCGGGCGTGCCCCAGTGGGGAACGGGTGCGACGCCCCACTTGCCCTTGAGGTCCGGCATGCCGGAGACCATTCCGCCCGCGCTCCAGGAGGCGCCCACGACGCTGACCGTCGTACCGTCGGCCTTCGACTTGGTCTCCTCCGGGGTGCCGGCTCCGTAGTTGAAGACCAGGTCGTCCTTGAGCATCGCCTGCCAGTAGTCGGCGACCTTCTGCGAGGGGGCGTCGTCGATCGCGGGCTTCCAGGCATCGCCCTTCACCTCGAACCACTTGGCGCCGGCCTGCCAGGACAGCGTCGCCTGGAGCGGGGCGTCGGTCGGGAAGGATCCGATCCGCGCCCCGGGGTCGGCGGCCTTGATCTTCTCGGCGGCCGCACGGTACTCGTCCCACGTCGTGGGGACGGTGACGCCGTACTTCTCGAAGAGGTCCTTGCGGTAGAAGTACACCTGCGGGGTGGCGTCGAAGGGGACCGACCAGGTCTTGCCGCCGAGGGTCACCAGGTCCCGGACACCAGCCGGGAAGCTCGTCTTGACGAGCTCTCCGGAGGAGGCGGTGATGTCCTCCAGGTATCCCTGACTCGCGAACTCCGGGACCATGTTGTACTCGACGGTCGCCACGTCCGGCGCGTCCCCCGCCTTGATGGCGTTGCTGATCTTGCTGTAGCCGTCGGCGCCGCCCGGGATCTGGGAGAAGCGCACCTGTATGTCGGTGTGCGTCCTGTTGAACTCCGCGGCCGCGGCCTCCGCTCCGCTCGTCCAGGTCCAGTACGTGAGGGTCACCGGCTTGCCGTCTTCCCCGGCGGCGGACGGCGCGGTGGGCTCGGATCCGGCGCAGGCGGAGGTCAGCAGGGCGAGGGAAAGCGCTGCGGCCACCGCTCCGTAGACACGCAAGGGCTGAGACTTCATGTGGACTGCTCCTTGGCGAGTGGGCTGAACGGGTTGAATCATTCGCTCCTGGTTCTTGAACGTCAAGAGCATGTGAACCATTGATCAATACGATCAGTTCAGTGGTGTCCGACCGCATTCCGCAGGACGGCGCGACAGCGCGGCGGAGCGCCGGCCCCGCTCCTCTCGCGGGCAAGCGCGGGCGCGGGGACGGGGATTGGGGGTTGGGGGTTGGGGCGGTGGCGGGCCGGGGAGGGCGGGGCTGGGCCGAGGTGGCCGGGAAGCTCAGGCCGTCCGGTCGAGGTCCTCGCGGTACACCGGGTGGGCGAACGGCGCGCCCGCGGCGTACCGGGCGATCTCCTCGACGGCGGAGTCGGCCATCCGGTGCAGTTCGTTGCCGAGAGAGCCCGCGATGTGCGGGGTGAGCAGCACATTGGGCAGGTCGTAGAGAGGGGAGTCGGCGGGCAGCACCTCCGGGTCGGTCACGTCGATGACCGCGTGCAGCCGGCCGGAGGCCAGCTCCGTCGTCACCGCGGCTCCGTCGACCAGTGAACCGCGCGCCGTGTTGATGAGCGTGGCGCCGTCGCGCATGAGCGCCAGCCGGCCGCGGTCGATCATCGCCCGGGTCTCGGGCAGCTCCGGTGCGTGCAGGCTGACCACGTCCGAGATCCGGCACAGTTCGTCGAGCTCCACGCCGCGGACTCCGAGCGCCGCGGCTTCCCCGCGGGTCACGTACGGGTCGTACAGCACGAGTTCGAGGTCGTACGGGCGCAGGAGCTCGATCACCCGGCGGCCGATCCGGGAGGCTCCGACAATGCCGACGGTCCGGCGGTAGTTGCCCGCGTGGGGGTACCTCAGGTGCCAGTCGTGCCGGGTGCCGCGGACGCTGCGGTACTCCTCGCGGAGCTGCATCACCCGCTTGTTGGAGAGCAGCACCATCGCGACGGTGTACTCCGCCACGGGCAGGGAGTTGGCCAGGGCCGCGGAGGAGACCGTGATGCCGCGGTCCCAGCAGGCTCCGGTGACGAGCCGCTTGACGGAGCCGGCGGCGTGCACCACCGCTCTGAGGCGGGGTGCGCGCGCGAGCGCGCGGGCGTCGACGGCGGGCGCGCCCCAGAAGGTGAGCAGCACCTCGGCCTCCGCGAGAGCGGCTGCCACCTCGGGTCTGGCGTAGTCGTCGGCGACGACCTCCGGGTCGAACTCGGCAACTGCGCGCAGCCGTTGGGTGACGGCCTCGCCCAACAGGCGGGGACGGAGTTCGGGGGCCATGGCAAGCAGGATTCGCGGGCGTCGACCAGGCATCTGGGGTACTCCTTGCGGCTGGGTGAGGCCGCGCCGACTCTATGAAGCCAGATTCCGATCGTCAAGATCCATCAATCATAAAGTTCTATTCGCTCAAAACGATCGCACCCGTACGGCGGTAAGCGGCGGCCCCGGTGTCGACGGCGACCGGTCGCGCGGCGACGGCCGGCTCCGGCAGGCGTGCGTCCGTCCCGCGCCGGGCATCCCGTACGTACGGGATGCCCGGCGCGGCGGAGGCGGGACCTCGAACGAGCCCCCCGCCCCCCCCCCCCCCCCCCCCC
>NZ_JAPNLM010000003.1 GCF_026627255.1 Streptomyces antarcticus
CGTCAGACGCTTTCGGCTGCCGCCCGACCTTGAATGCAGGCATACGGAGCGCGGGCGGGGTGCCGAACGGCCCCAGGGGACTTACGGGAGCACACCGAGGGCCTCGCCCTATCTACTCAGCCGGAGCCGGCCCGTGAGCCGAGCATGACCAGGCCCGTGATGAGCGAGGCAAGGCCGATGACCAGCACCGGAAATCCGGGGCCCGGCAGGACGTACAGCAAGGCGCCGGCCAGCGTTACAGGGGCACCGACGATCACGAGGGCGACCGCGATACGGGGTTCCGTGGAGTTGCGCCACACCCGTCCAAGGAGTCTGCCTTCAAGCATCGCGATCAACCCTTCGCTCGCGAGTTCGCGCAGCGGGAGGCCCGTTCGGCGCGCAGGAAGCACCCTGCGGCCACCACCACGGATCCGAAGCCCAAACCCGTGCAGGCCATCACGACGCCCAAAGGTGCGTCGATCATGCGGGGGACGGCGTTCAGTGGCATCACGGCATAGAGGCAGAGGAAGGCCCATGCGTAGGGGCGGACGGCCAGCCGCCGCCCCCGAAGCCCGCGCGGCGTCCAGCCGTTGAGCACCACCAACGCCAGGGGGAGCACCAGCAGTGTGCCTACCGCCAGCGCGATGCCGTGGTACAGCGAATTTCCGTTCATGGACACCTCTCTGATGCGTACGCCCACGATAGACGGCCGATAAGTGACACGTTCATGCCGGAGTCCGGCAATGTGCGAGCGTCCGGACTGCCGTCAGAGGCCCGTCAAGGCGGCGTAAGGGATACGTAAAGTAGCCGGTGGCGTGCCGGGCAGCCTGGTCGGCGAATACGGAACCATCACTTCTCGAATCGGGGGCTCCCGTCATGGTGCTCGTCGCTGTCTTCGGTGTGGCGCTGTTGATCGCCGTGCTGTTCTCCGGGCTCGCCGCCCGAACCGTGCTCTCGACCTCCTTGCTGTTCCTGGTGGGCGGGGCGCTGGTCAGCGATGGGTTCCTCGGATTGATCCACATCACCGCCGACAGCCCGATCGTGGCGGTCACCGCCGACCTGGCCCTGTTCGCGGTGCTGTTCACCGACGGCATGCACGTCTCCTTCCCGAAGCTGCGGGAGAACTGGAAGAACCCCGCCCGCGCGCTGGGGCTCGGAATGCCGCTGGCCATGGCCGGCATGGCACTGATCACCCACTACCTCGTCGGGCTGGACTGGACTACGTCCTTCCTGGTCGGCGCGGTGCTGGCGCCGACGGACCCGGTGTTCGCCTCGGCCATCGTGGGGCGCAAGGAAGTGCCGGCGAAGCTGCGCCAGCTGCTGAACGTGGAGAGCGGCATCAACGACGGTCTGGCCCTTCCGGTGGTCCTGATCCTCATCGCCGTCGCCGGACCGACCTCCGGCCAGATACAGGCGTCCATTCCCATGATCGGGATGGAGCTCGGCCTCGGCCTCGTCTTCGGAATTGTGCTTCCCCTGGTCGTCGCCGGTCTGGTGCGGCTGCGGCTGCTGGGGGCGGAGCCCAAGCTCCAGCCGCTGTTGCCGCTGGCAACGGGGATCATCCTGTACGGGCTGTGCCACCTCACGCACGCCAACCCCTACCTGGCCGCGTTCTCCGCCGGCGCCGTCCTGGCCGCCGTATCCCCGGAGGCCAAGACCGTCTTCGAGCCGCTCGGCGAGGCGCTGGCGGAACTGGCGAAGTTCGCAGCCCTACTCGTTTTCGGCGCACTGCTCACACCGCAGTTGTTCGGCGACCTGTCGTGTGGCGGCTACGTGGCCGTGGTTCTGGCGATCGTGCTGATCCGCCCGGTCTCGTTGCTGCTGTCGCTGCTGGGGACCCGGCTGGACCGGCGGGAGAAGTTGGTCGCCGCCTGGTTCGGACCCAAGGGCTTTGCGTCCGTCGTCTACGGCCTGCTGGTCCTCCAGGCCGGCATCCCCCAGGGCCAAGAGGCGTACACCCTCATCGCGATCTGCATCGCCTTCTCGATCATCGCCCACAGCAGCACCGACGTCCCCATCGCCCGCCTCTTCCACGTCGACGACCTCGCCGGCATCCCCGCCGGGTCGCCCAAGCCCTCCCACCCGCCGGTCACCACGGCCCGGGAGACGAGCCGTGCCCGCCCGTAGGACGAGTCGCAGCGAGCGGACACGTGCCCGGCGCCGGCGGCGCCCGCACGCCAAGGGCGTGCTGGCGCTCCTCGGTGGCCTGAGCAGCGTCGCGCTGGCCGCCGTCCTGTTCGCTCTGCTGCCCGGAACCGTCGAGGACGAGCGCGCCTACGCATCGGCCCTCCTCTGCACCACGCCCTGGGCGCTCCCTGAAGAGGAATGCGTACGGACCGAGCCGTACACCGTGATGAAGATCTACATCCAAGGCGGGCGCGGGGCCAGCTATTGGGCCAAGGTCGAGGACCAGGCCCATGGCAGAAGGCACGTGGACTTCGACGGCGACGAGCCGCTCCTGCGGCGTCTACGCGTCGGCGACCAGGTCAACGCGCACGTCTGGCGCGGTGACATCACGGCCGTTTCCCGCCGGGAACTGATCCAGGCGACCGGCGGCGATCCCCAAGGGGCGCCGCTGTACGACATCGCCGCCGCCCTGGCGTGCACTGTTCTGGGCGGGCTGGGGCTGACCGCGGCCTGGTGGTGGCTGCGCTGTACGGAGGCCTGTCTGGCAGGCCACCCCCGGGGCCTGCGGATGGCCGGATGGATTGCTATGGGCCTGGTCGCGGACGCGTGCGGCCACCCTGTGGATGCTGCTCTGGCTCGACGGGCCCTACTGGCTGCACCCGATCGTCTGGGCCTCAGCTGCCCTTCCCGTGCTCGCTGCTGCCCTTGCCGTCCAGCGTCCCAGTAGGAAGGAAGGGGAGCGGTGAACCGGCATGACACGCGCATCCAAGTCATCTCACTGGCGGCTTGGTGGGCGGTGGTCACAGCGCTCATCTGGGCTATCAGTTCGATAGCGGACCAACCCGCTTCCCTTGCGGCATGCGCGGGCAGCGCCGCTCTGCTGACCGCTCTCGGTGAGATCGGCGACTGGCTGCGGAGGCGCTGGTCCGCAGCCAGGTCGGCAAGGGGACGCCGCGAACCATGACGGTCGGGCCGAGGCACCGGGCCAGGGGCGTCGTGGCTACTTGCCGGTGCGCGGGGGAGCTGCCGGGTGCGCCCACCGAGCGCTTGTTCGGGCAAGGCCCGTTTTGCCGCTACCTGCCGGAGGAGTAGGCCCGACAGCGGTCGCGTCGGCGAGGCCGCCGACCTGTTGGAGCCGTTGTGCTCGCGCATCTCCCGTGAATGAAGCCGGCGCTGGCACATCTCGTGCTGGCCGCGTCGTGATCGACGTGTAGTGGAGTGGCAGGTCGGGCGGCAGTGCCGCCTCGTCACCGCGTCATCCGGCCTCACACCGTGGTGCGAGCGCGCTGGCAGGCCCGTTGTCGGCCTCCGCCGCGTCGGCGAGGGCTTCGGCCGCGGCCTCCGCCGCTTTCGCCGCGTCGTTCGCGGCCTGGACTGCCAGGTCGTCGGAGGACGCCTCGCGGGTGGCGGCGGACTGGGGGAGTGATTCGGTGAAGGCGCGGGTGACGTTCTGTAGGGCGGAGGTGACCTCTCCGGGTATCACCCAGAAGGTGTTGCCCGGGCCTTGCGCGAGCTGGGGGAGCATCTGGAGGTACTGGTAGGCGAGCAGTTTGGGGTCGGGGTCGTTGCGGTGGACGGCCTGGAACACTTCGTCGATGGCCCGGGACTGGCCCTCTGCTTTGAGGATCTCGGCGGTCCGGTTGCCCTCGGCGCGCAGAACTGCGGACTGCTTGTCGCCTTCCGCGGTGAGGATCTGGGACTGGCGCTGGCCCTCGGCGCCGAGGATGGCGGCGCGCTTGTCGCGCTCGGCGCGCATCTGCTTCTCCATGGCGTCCTTGATGGACTGCGGCGGGTCGATGGCCTTGATCTCCACCCGGTTGACTCGCAGGCCCCACTTGCCAGTGGCTTCGTCGAGGACACCGCGCAGCTGGTTGTTGATGGTGTCCCTGGAGGTCAGGGTCTTCTCCAGGTCCATGGATCCGACGACGTTGCGCAGCGTGGTGACGGTCAGCTGTTCCACCGCCTGAAGGAAGTTCGCGATCTCGTAGGCTGCGGCGCGCGGATCGGTGACCTGGAAGTACAGAACCGTGTCGATCTCGACGACCAGGTTGTCTTCCGTGATGACCGGCTGAGGTTTGAAGGAAACCACCTGCTCGCGCAGGTCGATCACGGGATAGACGCGGTCGATGTAGGGGATGACGACGTTGAGTCCGGGCTTCAGGGTGCGGTGGTAGCGGCCGAGGCGTTCGACGTTGCGTGCGCGGGCCTGGGGGACGATGCGTACCGCCCGCACCACGGTGAACACCGCCAGCACCGCGACGAGCAGGCCGACTAGGAGAAACGCGGAAACTTCCATGGTCACTCCCGGGGGTAGACGAGCGCGGTGGTGCCTTTGATCTCGATGACGTCGACGGTCGTGCCGGGAGGGATCACCAGCGTCTCGTCGTAGGCGCGCGCCGTCCATTCCTCACCGCCGATACGGACTCTGCCGGCCAGCTTCGATACCTCTGCAGTGACGTAGGCGGCCCCGCCGACGAGGGCGTCAACACCGAAGCGCTCTTCCGTCCGCGGGGACAGGCGACCGAGGGCGACAGGGCGTACGAACACCAGACCGACCGTCGCCACGACCGCGAACACCAAGAACTGCCAGGGGAGGGGCAGGCCGACGGCTGCGAATGCGGCGGTGACCAGTGCTGCGCCGCCGAGCAACCCGAGTGCGGCGGTGAGAGTGACGATCTCTGCCGCGCCAAGGACCAGTGCGGTGATCAACCAAACCAGCCAAGGGTCCATCGCTTACGCCTCCTGATGAGCGAAGAGCGAATATATTTGACCGTTTGTGACTTTTACCCCATTATGCAGTGTCGTTCCCCGCCGCTGTACCGATGTCCAAGCCTGATTCGCTGCTCGAGGCTGCGCCGCTGCTCGGCAGCGTGGAGAGGCGCAGCGGCGAGGTCCACACCCGACGTGCGGTCAGGTGCGAAGGTCCCGCCGCCGGTAGCCGACGACGCCAGCGGCTGCGGCGAGCGTGGCGACTAGCGTCATCAGGAAGGCCGCGGGCCAGTTGACGGGGACGTCTGGTACGGCGGCCAGATGGGCGAACGGGGACAGTTGGCCGACCCATACCGGCCATCCGGATGTGTCGGCGATGACCTTCAGCAGGAATCCGCCAGCTGCTGGGAGCGATCCGAGGGTGGTGACCGCGCGCGGGGCCCAGCCCAGCGCGAGTACACCGGCGCCGAGGCAAAGGAGCGCGATCGGTAGCACATTCCACGCCCCGGACAGCGCGTCGGGAAGATCGAGGTCGGCACCGACGGCCTTGGTTCCGGTCCATGTGGCGAGGCCGGCGACGGTGGTGATGAGGATGACGCCGCCGAGTGCGGCGGCGATCTCGCCGATGAGCAGCCTCGCCCGGGTGAGGGGCTGGGCGAACAGAAGGGTCAGCCGCCCGCCGGATTCGTCGGCGGCGAGCGTGGCCAGGCGGACCGCGACGAAAGCTCCTGCCGGGACGGCCAGCAGCGCGAACAGTGTGGCGGCGTATCCTTGAACGGTGCCGAGTCCGGCGAAGCCGGCCTGCGCGGCAAGATCAGCGAACCGCGGATTGTCGGCGAGGAAGTCCGTCATGGACACGGCCAGCACCCCGATGAGCAGGTAGTAGGCGCCTACGCCAGCCGACCAGGCGGCCAGTGGCCGCACCAGCCGGCGCACCGCGAACGCCTGGACGGAACCGAGCAGTCTCATCCGCGGTCCCCGGCCGGAGGGATAGCGCAGGTAACCACCGCGGATGTCACGCCGCCCGGCCGCGGCCGCGGCGCCGGCGGAAAGCGCCAGGCAGACGACCACCAGGATCACCAGTGGCCACAGTCGGTTCCCGTCGTACGGGCGTGCCAGCGCCGTCAGGCCGAACGGCGACAGCCAACGCAGCCACCCCAAAGCGGCGACACCGTCCCCGACCATTTTCAGCAGCATGCTGACGCCGAGGACGGCCACCGCTGCGCCGCTGGCCGAGGATCGCGTCGCGAACACCTGGGCGGTCATCGCGCCCGCCGCAGCGAAGAACACGCCGCACAAGGCCAGGCCGGCACTATGCACCGCGGCGCCGCCCGCGGTCGCACCCGCCGCGACCAGGCCGGCGAACGCGCCTGCACCCGCAAGGAGTGACACCGATACCAGGACGACGATGTGGCGCGCCACCATGGTCGTGACCGGAACCCGCCCCGCGAGCAGGACATCCCACCGCCCGGCATCCTCCTCACCCCGGGTGATCCGCGTTGCGGCGAGCAGCGCCCACACCCCTAGCACGACCGCCAAGGCCGTCCCTGTACGCCACACGGCGAACCCGCCGGCGTCATCCAGCGCCACCGGTTCGCCGAACAGGGTACGGATCGCCGGGTTCCCCGCCAGTGCCTCCAGTGCTGCGGCATCCGCCGGATCCTTGACGGTGCTTCGGTGGGCGGCCACCGCCACCGCCGACATCCCAGCCGCAACAGCGGTCACGATGAGCGCTCCGCGCCTGATCTGGCGCAGAGCCAGAGCCGTCACCGCCAAGCGCGCCCCGCGACCGAAGTCGGTGCGCTCGGCCGCCGGCTTGGGGGCCCTCACCGCTGCGTCCCGCCGTAGTAGCCGAGGAAGATTTCCTCCAGGGAGGATTCCCGCACCGCGAGGCTGACCACGTCCGCCGCCGCCAGTTCCTGGAGCGCAGGCCCTGGGGGGCCTGTGAGGGTGAATCGTAGGGAGGTCGCGCCGGTCATCTCGACTGCCTGCACGCCGGGCACGTGGGCCAGGTCCGGTGGCGTGCCGGTGAAACACACCGTCACCTCGGTGCGGTGCAGCCGTCGCAGGTCCGTCACGGCGGCCACGTCGACGAGTCGCCCGGCACGCAGGATCGCCACCTTGTCGCAGACGGCCTCGACCTCGGCGAGCTGGTGGGAGCTGAGGAAGACGCTCTGGCCGTTGTCCCGGGCCTCGCGGACCGCACGACGGAACTCGAGTTCCATCAGCGGATCGAGGCCGCTGGTCGGCTCGTCCAGCACGAGCAGAGGGGCCCGGGTGGCGAACGCGGCGACCAGCGCCACCTTCTGCCGGTTTCCCGTCGAGTACGTCCGGCCCGGTTTGGACAGGTCGAGGTCGAACCGCTCGACCAGGTCGTCCCGGTAGGACCGGTCGGTGCCGGGGCCCGTGCGCGCCAGCAGCTCAAGGATCTCGGCGCCGGTCAGCTGGGGCCACAACGCCACATCGGCCGGCACGTACGCCAGGCGCCGGTGCGTCACAGCGACGTCAGCCGCGTCGGTGCCGAAGATCGACGCCCGGCCGGCGGTGGGGCGGGCCAGTCCCAGCAACAGCCGGATGGTGGTGGACTTGCCGGCGCCGTTGGGGCCGAGGAAGCCGAACACCTCGCCGGCCGGGACGCTCAGATCCAGGCCGTCCAGAGCAAGGACTCGGCCATAGCGTTTGGTCAGGGATTCGGTACGGAAAGCGGGCGAGACCATGCGGGCCTCCAGAGTCGGCACGGCGGGCACACGGCCCCTAACCGCCGACCAGGCTTCCCGGCACACCGCTGGTCAACATACTCGCGGCGTATCACGCTGGACAAGCAGCAGGCACACATATGGTTCGGTGCTCTCGCCTTGGGCGCGGAGATGTCCGGCGACCCGCGTAGCCCGGTGGGGCGGCTATGTCTCTACTCGGCTGGCCCCACGTGGCCGGCACCGGCCTTGTGTGTTCTGCGCGGACTCGTCGTGATGCGGGATCAGGGTCGTTAGTTTGGTGATCGGGTGCCGGTCCTGCCCCACGGAGCGATCCTGCGGCCGGAGCGTGTTGCGAGCGCGATGACCAACTCGGAGGAACCGGCGAAGGCTTCGGCGGTTTCTTCATCGGATTTCACCGGGTCGTTCGCGGCTTGAACGGCCAGGTCGTCGGAGGAAGCCTCGCGAATGGCGGCGGACCGGGGAAGGACTTCGGTGAAGGCGCGCGTGACGTTCTGTTGGTCGGAGGTGACCTGGATTACAGACCGGGGGCGGCGCAGACAACCCGGCCTCCGGTGCCGCGGGACCGTGCTCGTCCCGCACGAAGCCGGTGGCTCCTGCTGCGGCTTTCCAGGTCGGATATGAGCAGCAAACCAGCGTCACGTTCGCGCACACGGCGCCCGAGACGCACATCACTTAAGGTCGCGAAGCCAGGTTGCAAAGTCCTGACCTGCGGTTATCTTCCACCTCTTTCCGTTGGATCTATTTCTGGCGACCCACCACGTGGCGATCCTGGAGCGGGCGACGAAGGACGCCTGACCTGCTGTTTTGCCAGTGGACACGGCGGCGGCGATGCTGGCGGAGCTCGGCGGGGTGCTGGAGGTCCGGATGACGCTGCTGAGGCAGGCGTACCGCGACGAGATCATTGACGCTCGTTCTGACGGGATCTCAGGCGACCTGTTGAGCAGGCCAGGCCCTGTCGGGGTGGCGTAGATCAATGGAGTGCCGGTGGTGGGCGCCTCTGCGCGGAGCTGCTGGTCTCTGATGGCCAGTTGTCCCGGAAGGGGCCAGCGAGCGCAGTGACCTGCCGTGATGGGGCGTGGTGGTGGCCTCTGAGCAGCGCGAACGGACTGCTCCACGCTCGTGTCGGTTGATGGCGTCGGAAGTCTCAGAGGAGTCTCACGGCTGGCGGGTGCCCTTTCGGAACTGCTCGATTGAGGTAGGGCAGCGCGGCATGGGCGCAGCCTGTGTGCTGGGGGTCACCTGGATCGAACGGCGGCACGGCGTCCCGGGCACCCTGTTGTCGACGAGGGCGCTCGAACCTGATGTCAAGTGGCTGGCGTTCGGCCGACGCGATGCGGGATCGTTGGCTCCTGATGATCGACGACGAATCTACGGTCGCCGATGGCGGTGAGCCAACGGAGCCTGCCAAAACTCGGTCGCCCTATAGCGAGCGGCCCATCGCGCGCGCCCAGCAGGTTAAGGCGCAGGAACTGATCGAGCGGCTCGTCGCGGAGGGGCGCGTCCGGATTGCTGATCTCGATGATGACGAGGTCGCTGAGTGGCGGCGCGTCGTCAATTACGCGAAGCGCCACGGCCTGGAGCCGGCGGGCAAGCGCATCGAGAAGGTCCCTTATGGCGGGCCGGGGTTGGAGCAGTTCCTTGCGGAGGGCCCGCATCCTAACGCGCGGAGCCAGGGGCCGCAGGTGGGCGGGGGGCCCGTTCCTGTCCCCGCTCGGCTGGGTCACCTGCATCCAGTAGTGGCTGCGCTCAAAGACGACGAGCGTCGGTTAATGATGCCGCCTGCGCTGCGCCGTAGGTCGCTTCTGCTGTTGCAGGGCCTGGCGGCTGAGGCGGTACGGCGAGGGTATGAGGTGCGGCGGGCAAGGTCATCCTCCTCCCGGCGCGAGGGCGGAGTGGACGTCACTGTCGATGGCTTTGCGTACACCGTCTCCGCCAGGCAGGAGTTCCCGGAGTCCACGAATCCGGAGCGCTCCGCTCGTCTCGTAGTGGAGCTTGCCCATGGTCTGACCGGTCGGCCTGGTCGCTGGCGGGATCGGAAGACCCGGACACTTGAAGAAGCCCTGGGCCTGATTCTTGAAGAGATCGAGGCGCGAGCTGTCGAGGACACTCGCCGCCGGCAGGATGAGCGGCAGGCCAGGGCAGAACGCGAGGTCCGTTGGCAGGCGGCCATGGACGCGGCGAAGGAACAAGCCCTTCGTGAACAACTTGCCCAGGTGCTGCGTGAAGAGGCCGGGGGGTGGCGAGAAGCGGCTGCTCTCAGTGCGTACTGCATGGCTCTGGAACGTCGTATCGGAGAGTCGGACGGCGCCGGGGACGAGGCGGCACTGGACTCGGCCCGACGCTGGTTGGAGTGGGCAAGGGAGTATGTAAAGTCGATAGACCCCTTGAGCGGGCTTCCAGGCATGCCCCACACACGTGAACCCACGCCGGAGGAGCTTAAGCCTCACCTCAGGGAGTGGAACCCCCACGAACCCGAACCGCGTCGCTGAGGGTGGCGGCGCAGTGGGCCCGGGCCAGGCAGGGTCCTACTTCAGGGCCAGCGTGATGCTGACCGTCCCCTCGTAGGCCCCGGACGCGATGGCCTCCGGAGCGGACGGGCAGATTTCCAGCGGCATGGAGATGGACGCACCGGGCAGGGCTCCGTCGAACAGGTCATCCACGGCGAAGACGGTCTCCTTCTCGGACAGGCAGGACCACGGCTTCGCTCAGCATCAGTCGCGGCGCACCCTGACACCGTTCCACTGCGCAGGACTGCGGAAGCGTGTACGACGCGGGCGTGCTGCTGCGGCAAGGATCGCCGGCGTGAAAAATTGTCCTCCAATTTTTTCGGGGTGATCTTAGGTGAGCGGCGGATCAGGGGGCGCCATGCGTTAGCGTGGCAAGCGTTGATGGCGAGCCCCCGTGCTGGTTCGTGCTGACTTTTGAGGCGCAGTAGGGGTAAACGTGCAGGTCAGGGCGATTTCATGAGATTCCTGCACACCTTTTTGACGCATTCCTTATCATGAATGCTCATTCGAGCGCAAACATGCAGGTCAAGCGCTTGGGCCTCGCCTCTCGGTGGGGCCCTCCTGCATCCCCGTGCTGATCTGGTGCTGACCTCTCATCACCCGTCATCACCCCTGGGAACCTCAACCGTGCTGGGTCGGTGCTGACTTAGACAAGCCCGGCCTCGATGCCTTCGGTGGTTACCGGCAAGCTGAGCGACCAAGATCCGACCGGCGAACTCGCGAGATCGGTCTGAGTGGTGACAGTGCATGGACGGTAGATGTAAGTCAGCCACCGCAGACCGATGCGGTTCGATCCCTGCGGGAGCGGAATACCTGGGTGGCACGATTCCGCCCGGCTTCAGGTCGCACATCTTCCGGACTGGAATTGTGTAGTCGGTGAACATGCCCGGGGTGCCGAGGAGCCCGTGTGCGATTGAATCTCGGGCGGCGTAGGGGAGAATTGGTCGTCCCACGCCTTCGGCTCTTCGCATGCCAGTGAGCGGATCTCACGGGGCCTTGCGGCGGGTCAGGTGCAGGTTCGCCGATGCAGTTGGCTGTTGTGGGCGGGCCCTGTCTTGCAAAGCGTAAGCACGCGATCCGATCCTGCACCTCGGGGACACCGTGGACGATGCGGCCGGGGAGTGCTTCGACAAGGTCGCGCGGGTTTTCGGCCTGCCCTATCCGGGCGGACCGGCGATCGACAGGGCGGCGCAAGGCCTGCTGCCGCCTTGCCGCGCGGTGGATTCAGAGGTGTCTCCGACTGGTGGGTGTCAAACGATGCGCAGAACCGGCCTGCTGTCGGGTGAGCCCAGGAGCCGGCGGACATGAGCGGGGTGCCACCCCAACTCATCGGCCAGGCGAGGGATGGTGAGGCCCTTCTCGCGTTCAGCGAGTTCGTATGCCTGTGTCAGCAGAGCGGGCTGTTCACCGGGGAAGCCATCGACCGGCTCCGCGGTGAAGCCGGGCTGGCCGTCGAGCGCGCGCAGCCGCTGATACCCGCGGCTCGCGGTGGCGTCGGAGATCATGCCCAGCTCGCGGCAGCGGTAGATGAGCGAGTCGACGCTGACCCCCCAGACCCGGCGGATCTCGGTGAGCTGAGTCAGGTCGAGGCGCCGGGGGAGTAGCGGTGCGATGCCGGCCGCCGGGGTCAGGAACTCCGCGGCGAAGGCATCGGCCTCGCGTTCCTGCCTGCTGTCGCCCGTGGCGTCACTGTGCAGGACGAGGTGACCCAGCTCGTGTGCTGCGGTGAAGCGGTGGCGGTACACATCGTCGGTGCGGTTGTGCGTGAGGATCGCCACCGGGCGGGCCGAGCGGGAGGAGAAGGCGTCGACGGTGCGAGCCGCCTCGTCCGCGGCCGGCAGGACCACCACGATGCCGTGGGCTTCCATGCGTCTGACCAAATGGGTCACCGGTCCGTCTCCGAGGTTCCAGCGCTTCCGCAACTCGCGCGCGGCCGCTGCCGGATCGCGAGGCAGATCGATCCCGGGGTGGACCTCCCCGCCTGCGAAGCCCGGGAGGTCGACGGGCGGGAGCTGGACCCTCTTCTCCAGTGCGTACGTCAGCTCCCACACCTGCTCGGCGAACGCGAGGGCGCGTTCACGCTGCGCCTTGGGCGTGCTCCGCAAGGACCGGAAGTACGCCATGGAGGCATCGAGCCGGTTGCTGGGCCGGCCGGCGATGAAGAAGGGCAGCGGCACGTCGAGCGTGGCGGCGAGCCGTGGGAGGAGATCCGGGCGGGGCTTGGCCACGCCCGTCTCGTACTGACCCACTGCCGCGGGCGTCACGCCGAGGTGCTCTGCCACGTCCTTCTTCGTCATTCCCGCGAGGCGCCTGGCCTGAGTCAGGCGTACCGGGTCGAAGGCGTCGTAGACGGCGCGCGGACTCACACCGCACTCTGCAATGCCGGGCAGCAGGGGCTGGTCAGTCTTCATCGTCCTCGTGGGCAAGTGGTTCGATCGGGTCCGGCTCGGTCATGGGCGGGACATCCCGCTTTTCCTCCACGTCCGGCCGCGCGAACAGGATCGGCACGGGCTGGTCGCCCGCGTCGAAGCTGACGTGCTCCGGCGCCGCGACCTGCTGTGGAACAGCGCTGAGCCTACGCCGGGTCGGCGTGGCAGGCAGGAGCAGGGGTTCGGGTGCGACGACCCAGTCGAGGCTGCCCTGATCGTCGAGGAGGGAGGCCACGCCCCAGTACGGCTTGAGCAGGCCATGGGGGTTACAGGCGTACGGGACCAGCACCAGACGGGTGCCTTCGGGGAGGGCCGCCAGTTTGGGTCGCACCTCGACAGGGCCGTGGCCGAGATCCGCGTCGTCGAAGAGCGCGGCCTGGCGGGGCTCGGGGGCGAAGGTGAACAGCTCGCGGACGAACGGGCCAACGGAGGGCAGTTTCGCCTGGTGGACGCTGATGTCCTCGGTCGCGAAGCGGAACGGGTAGAGCAGCCCGCGCTCGAGGTGGACGAGGTTGAAGGGGAAGCCGTTCGGCTTGAAGACTGTCGCCCCTTCGACGTCCTCGAACTGACGGGCCACCTGGCGGTACGAACCGGGCCAACGGGTCCAGCCGTAGGGGTGGTTGCTCTCGACATCGCCCTCGTGTTGAGCGGCGCGAGCGTTCTCCTGCATGTCGACGAGCGCTTGGCCGAGACGGTCGCGTACGAGGTCGACCCGGTCCTTGCCGAACAGGTCTACAGCCCAAGGAGGTTGTGCGTGGTTCACGTTCACCGGTCCTTCCCGATGAGGCACTTCCGAATGAAGCGCAAGAACACGCTCGCTACTTTAGTTTGTCTCCACTATTTTGCACAACAACTTCATTCGGGGCTCGCCGTGCTATCGGGCCGGCGGCCGAGCCCGCGTCTGGTGCGGCCTGTCTGAGTGAGTGGTGCCGGATGGCTGGGGCCGCTGCTGCTCGCCCCGGACCTTGTCGCGGACTTTGGGACCTCGCTGGGCATACCTTCGGCCTGGCTGCTCTGACCGGCATCGCACTGTCCGAGGAACCCTGGAATCCGGGGTCGGAGGCGGCCGACGGAATCGAGTTGATCTGGGACCTGCGGCGCCTGTCCGTCGATCAGGTGCGGCACGTCACCGATGCGGCAGCAGCCATGCAGCCGAGGCCGAACAGGCCCTGGGCCTGGGGGCTCCACAACGTGATCCGCCCCTGCGGTGTCCAGGACCACCGCGGCCACGCTCAGAACTCAGCAGACCGCGTTGCTCGGAGGGAACCACTCTCACTGGGCCGGGCTGGGCCCGGAACGCCTCGGACGCGACCATGACCGGACCTCCTTCACCCACTGAGGCGGGACTCCGACCCGGCGCTCCAGCCCCTCACTCGCCCGTGTCGGCGCTCCTCCCATCCTTCTCTCGCCCCGCCCGGGCGGTACCTCCGACAGCGGCTGCCTGGCGGGAAGGCCCCCAGGGCTGCGGCGTGTGGGCCGCCGCCCGGCGGAGGCGGCACGTCGAGAGCGGCTGGGTTCACGGCGCGGGCTGATCTCGTGGTGCGAACAGGACCGTCCGTGTAGCGTCAGCGCTAGCTGTCATGGTTCCGAAGTACCGGTCGCCCGTGAGCGCACGTTCACGGGCGACTTTGCTGTTCACAGTCTCTGAGGACCAGGGCGATCACCTCCGGCTCCCGCACGGTGCGGGACCGATTTCGAGTCCCCTCGGAGGACACATGGCCACCGGAACCGTGAAGTGGTTCAACTCGGAAAAGGGCTTCGGCTTCATCGAGCAGGACGGCGGCGGCCCGGACGCCTTCGCCCACTACTCAAACATCGCCAGCTCCGGCTTCCGCGAACTTCAGGAAGGCCAGAAGGTGAACTTCGACGTCACCCAGGGCCAGAAGGGCCCGCAGGCGGAGAACATCACCCCCGCCTGAGCCTTCGCCTCCTTCACGGAGGCCGCTGTATTTGCGGCGTTCGCCGTGTGAAAGCCCGGCCGGGTCGTAACTGCCGGCCGGGCTCTCTTAAAGACCCCCGGTGCGGCCCCTTCCAGCCGCCCGGAGGAGCCCTCGGGTCAGCGGCGCCCGCGCCCGGGCTGCCGGAGCGGCATCCCGTGGTTGGTTCCGCGCCGTACGGGCAGCCGCGAAAGGCCGGTCAGTCCTCCCGGCCCTCCAGGAGCCGCTTGCGCAGGTACAACAGCGCCGCGGTGTCCGCGACCTCGGCCAGCTCCGTCAGCAGGGCCCGGATCCGGCGGTCATCACCCGCTTCGACCGCTTCAACGATCCGTTCGACCGTCTGCCTGGCCTGCGGGGGCACCGCCCGCCGGATCGCTCCACTCGTGCGTCATCTGCTCCCCCTTTACCCCCGCCACAGGTCACCGCCCCGAGCAGAACACAACCCAGCATCCCGGGCCGAAACCGGTGCCTGCCGACGTCAGCCGCCCCAAGGGCCGTCGGGTAGATACAACAGGGCCCCCTGACGCCGGGTGCGGAATCAGGGGGCCGTCCGCGCCGCCTGCCCGGGGGGTGTGGGCCGTCGGCGCGTGTTGTCGGGTTCAACGACACAGGCGGCGGCCGGTCACGCCGGTCGGGCTGATCAAGTGTGCTGGCGGCTGTTGGGGCCTTCCTGGTCACCGGCGCTCTCGTCGTTGAACCAGTAGTCACCGGCGGCCAGATACCGGAAGGAGTGCGTGCTCTTGCTCGCCAGCGCGACCGTGACGGCCCGTTTTCCGTCCTTGCGCGTGCGCAGGGTGTGGACGCCGGGCTGCCAGTGGTTGAAGTCGCCCACGACGCTGACCGGGCCGGGCGGGCGCTCAGCGGGGAGTCTTCGGCCGCCTGCAGCCGCTGTGACCGACGAGCTTCTCCAACGAGAGAGTCAGCGCAGCGTGCGGTGATGCCGGCCGGAGCGCCGGATGTGCAGGACCGGGTACACCAGGGCGGCGACGAACACCACGATGCCGATGACCAGGAGATAGACCAGCCCTTCGGCGACAGCGCCGATGATGCCCAGCACCATTGCCACGATGATCAGGATCAGGAAGAGCGCCATGGCTCAAGGCACCTCCTTGACGGTCTGGTCAGCGGCGGGCGAGCTGCCGCTCACCGTTCGCGCCGGGTTGGTAGGACAGGCCGTAGTGCGAGAAGACCGCGGCCTCGTCCTCGGCGGGCAGGACGTCGTCCGTGCCGATCGGCGGGGAGTTCTTCACCAGCGACCGGTCGTAGTCGACCTTGAGGTAGCCGGGCCCGACGATCGCAGCGTTCAGCGGGACGAAGACCAGGTGACGCCGGGTGGGCAGCCCAACCTGGACGGTGGCCATGGCCGGCTCATCGGTGCTGGTATCCACGTAGACGGCTTCCCGGTTCCCTTCGCACTGCGGTGTGACCGAGCCGGTGCACTTCTCAGCCTGCCCCGCAATGCCCGCCCACACCAGCCTGGACGCCCCTCCCGCGCCACTTTCGGGCGGTCGGTCCTGAGGGTTCTCCCCGGGTGGGTGACGCGCGACCGGCCGGCACCCTTCTCCAGAGCGAGCTTGATCTCATCATCCGGTAGCAGTTACAGGGCGTGACAATCGAAGACAATGGCCGTTGACAAGCAGGCGGGCCTGCCTGCCGGTCAACGGCGGGCGGGACGTGACAGAGCCCGGCCCGGGTGACTGTGAACCGGCCGGGCTCTGCGTGCGTGGGGTACTGCTCTGCTTTACAGCTCTTCGTCGCGCAGGTCTCGCTCTTCGTGGAGCGAGTATTCCTCGTGGCGCCGCTTGGTCTCCTCGGGGCTCTTGCCGCGGGACGGCTGGCCCGGCTGCTGGGGGTGGACCGGGTCCTGGCCGGGCCGCTGCGGGCGCTCCTGCTCCTCGCGGCCCTTGCCCGGCTCCTGGCGCTTGTCCTGCGTACCGCCCATGACGGCGACTCCTCTGATGCGGGGGTAAAGCCTCATTTCTCACGCTCACACGGACAGTTACCCTTCGCACCATTTCAGCTATGGATCGTGGCGCAGGGGTGATGTCGCGAGACCGGGGCGGCTGCGTCGGAATGCGGACCGTGTCTCCGGTGCCGAGGATGAGCGGGATCCCCCGCCCGCCCTGCTGTCAGGAGTGCACCGCCATGCTGGAGCGCAAACCGCGCAAGGACCGCACCGAGGTCACCTTCGTCCTGCCCGCCGACACCCCGCCCGGCCCGGTCAGCGTGGTGGGCGACTTCAACGACTGGCAGCCCGGCACCCACACGCTCACCCCGCGCAGCAACGGCACCCGGGCGGTCACCATCGCCCTGCCCGGCAAGAGCGAGCACTCCTTCCGCTACCTCGCGGCCGGCGATTACTGGTTCGACGAGGAGAGCGCCGACAGCCACGACGGCCTCAACAGCCGCCTGCCACCTGAAATGGCCCAACCGGCAGGGGCCGTCGTCGTTCCCGGGCCTGCCGCTCTCACGGCATCGGTTCAATGACGGAACGGTCACGCGCCGCCACATCGGCGGTCCCAGTTCGTTGGACCTGGGCATGGAGCAGAAAACCGTTTCGCCTCCGGTGCGAGCCGGCAGCAGGCCGGTGGAATCCATGAACGCGACACCGTGAAGGTCGATCATGAGGACCCGTTCGTGCACGGTGATCTGGTCCAGTGCCCGGGCAAGGATCGCCGCGGCGCCCGCGTCGAGATCCCCGCTGACGCCGATCAAGAGCGTGCTTCCACAGCTCTCGACCTCCGTGGTGATCAACGGGCCTCCCCTTCCTCCGCCCCCCGGACACCGGGTCCGAGAGGCCCTCATACTGACCCCTGTCTCCCGGTAGCTGGTATGAGGCGCGCCAGGCGAAAACGCGGTTCCCCAAGACCACGGTCAGGCTCGCGCCCGAGCCTCGTTCTCCGGCGCGTCGCACAGGTATGTCAGCTCCCACACCTGCTTCTGGTGCACCTCGGAAATCTTCGCCAGCCGAGGCCAGCGAGGTGCCTGGCGCACAGGCAGCGGACGAGGCCGCCACAATGCCGTGACGGCCCAGGCATGCCCGTTCCCCCGTCTGGTGTACGGCGTGTACGAGGCTCGCTTCGTTGTGCGTGGCATGACGGCGGATGGTGAGCAGCGGGTTCGTGATCGTGGTGGCCCTGGGGCCGTGCCGGTCCAGAGTGTGGGCTGGCCGTACGGGGTCGACAAGGTGCGTTGCGCGCTGAGGGCCCAGGCTGAAGAGGCCATCGGCCGGCGGCTGGGGGTGCCGTCTGCTGGTTCCTGACCGCGTGCGACGCCTCGGCAGCGGCCGGCCCTGGCAGCGCCGCGCCCGGAGCAGGGTCGTATTCTGCTCGCCATGGCCAACACCCAGACCCTGACGCCCCGTGAAGCCTTCGAGATGTTGATGGCTGGCAACCAGCGGTTCGTCGCCGGCGCGCCGGAGCACCCGAACCAGGACGCCGCCCGCCGTACCGAGGTCGTCCCGGCCCAGAACCCGTTCGCCGTGGTCTTCGGCTGCTCCGACTCCCGCTTGGCCGCCGAGATCATCTTCGATCGAGGGCTGGGCGATCTGTTCGTGGTCCGCACGGCCGGTCACGTCGCGGGCCCGGAGGTGCTGGGCAGCATCGAATACGGCGTGAGCATGCTCGCCTCCCCGCTGGTCGTGGTGCTCGGCCACGACGCGTGCGGCGCCGTCGCGGCCGCCCGCGCGACCGTCGAGGACGGCACGGCGGCAGGCGGCTACGTGCGGGACGTGATCGAGCGGGTCACCCCCAGCGTGCTGGCTGCCCGCGTCGCCGGTCTTACCGACGACGCGGACTTCATCGCCGGGCACATACGGCACACCGTCGACCTGCTGCTGGATCGCTCCCGCGTCCTCGGGGATGCGGTCGACGCCGGGCGGGTGGCGGTGGTGGGGCTGTCGTACCGGCTGGCGGACGGCACCGCCCGCCTGGTCACCGTCCGCGGCCTTGAGGACGTGCTGGTCGGCTCGGCGCCCTGACGCCGGGTCTCAGCGTTGCTGAAGTCCGGGCGCGACCTTGCGGAGTTCGTCGGCGCTGATCGCCCTGGCGCGCAGTAGGACGGGGGAGGTGGCGGTGATGTCCACGATCGAGGACGGCACGTCGGCGGGTGTCGGGCCGCCGTCCAGGTACACGGCCGCCGTATCACCGAGCATCCTGTGGGCGGCGTCGCAGTCCTGCGGGGAGGGCTGGCCGGTCAGGTTGGCGCTGGAGACGGCGAGCGGCCCGGTCTGGTTGAGCAGGTCCAGGGCGACCGGGTGCGCGGGCATGCGCAGGGCTACCGTGCCGCCGGTTTCGCCCAGGTCCCACTCGAGCGACGGCTTGTGGTGGGCGACCAGCGTCAGCCCGCCAGGCCAGAGCGCGTCCACAAGCCGGTGTGCCTGCTCGGGCAGATTCTCGACCAGGCCGTCCAAGTCGTCGGGGCCACCGACCAGTACGGGCGAGGGCATGTTCCGCCCCCGGCCCTTGGCGTCCAGCAGCCGGCAGACCGCCGCGGGGCTGAAGGCGTCCGCGCCCACCCCGTACACGGTGTCGGTGGGCAGCACGACCAGCTCACCACGCCGCAGCGCCGCGGCAGCCTCACCCAGCCCAACGGCACGCTCGGAAGCGAAGCAGCAGTCGTAACGCTGAGACACGGTCGTCCTCCATCCGATGGCGCTGTTGTCCCGCCAGACAAAAGCGCCTCTCCCTGTGCCCAACGACTCGGACGTCCCCGAGGTTCTCCCCAGCCAGACCCACCGGGCGGGGCCCGGCCGTTCAAGATCATCGCATCGCCCCGGCGGCCTGCCGGCCGCCGACGGCATCCTGCGCCCCCGTCCGGCCCGCACCGCCATCTCCGGCGCCGGGTAACCGCCCCTGCGAGGCCGCGGCGGAGCCACCCGCGTCCGCCTGCCGCACTGACTCACCGTGGCGAACCGGCCGCACGCCGCATCCCGGCCCCGGCCGAGGGCGGACAGGGCCCTGGCAGGGAGTCTGCTTGAAGCACGGCCCACCCACGGACGCGGCATCGCAGTCGAAAGGGGGCGCCGGTGCACGACACGATCCACGTGAGCGTCCAGGCCACCGGTCCCGGCAGCTGCCGGGACCGGTGGCCGGAGAACTCGACGGGTGCAGCGCCCGCGCCGTCCGGGACACCCTCTGCGATGCCCTGAGCCGTCATGAGCGTGTCGATGTGGACTGCTCCCGCCTGTCGTTCTGCGACTGCACCAGGCTCGGCGCGTTGCTGGACGCCGCCCGCGCGGCCAAGACCGCCGGCCCTGAGTTGCGGTTGTGTGCGGTCCCGCACGCGCTGGCCCGGCTGCTGCGGCTCTTCTACCACACCGACGGCGCCTTCACCATCGAGCCCGAACTGGCGGACCGGACACCCCACCGTCGCTAGTCGCGCAGGTTCGCCGTGGAATCGGCTTTGATCTGCTTCGAGGTCCGCGCGGCGCCGAGCACCGCGGCGGGGAGCTCGTCCGGCCACTCCTCGGGCTCGACCATGGTCTGGCGGCCGACGGTGAGCACGGACATCAGCAGCCCCTTGGCGACCTGCTGCTGGAGCGCCGCACGTATCCCGCCCTCGCGCGCGTTGATGCCGGCTGCCTCCCGTACGGCCCGCTCGCAGTCCCTGGCCAGGTACGGGTGGGCGGGAGCGGACAGCGCCGTCATCAGGTTCATCGCCTCGTGTGCGAGCCCGTCGCAGATCCGGTTCCACGTCTGGCGGTCGTAGCCGCCCTCCTTTTAGTAGTCGATCGCGAGGGTGCCCCCCCATCAGCTCCTTCACTTCGGGGCGACCTCGCCCGGGGAACGTCAGGTTGGGCCATGGCACGCGCGGGCGGGTGCCATGGGTTGTGGCAGCAGCGATGATCGACAGCGCCGAGAGCAGTGCGAACAGGGCGGGGTAGCTGCCGATCGGCTCGGCCATGTGAGTGCGGTTGTGCCGGTCGGTTGTCCGGCACCGGCTGATGGTCAGGCGGTGCTCACGACGCAGTTGTAGGTCGAGGTGCCCGAGCCGTTGTAGGCCTCGACGTCGAGGTAGTAGGTGCCGCTGGCGGTTGTGATGAAGGTGAGGGCTTCGTCGGTGCCGGCGCCGTCGTGGACCGACCGTACGAGGGTGCTGCCGGTGGAGCCGAGCAGGTAGAGGTCGGCGTCGTAAGCGTCGGGGACCGCGCATTGGACGCTGAGCTTCTGGTTCGAGGCGAGAGAGATCCGGAAGTAGTCCCGGTCGGTGGTGGACTGCATGCTGCCGGTGAGGGTGGCGGGGGGAGTGAGAGCGGTGGCGTCATTGGCGGTGGTGCGGGTGTCGTTCGCTTCGGTTTCGGCGAAGGTGGTGCCGCTGGGCGGTGTGCCGCAGTCGGTTTGCGCCGTTCCGTTGTAGAGGTTGGTGTCGGCGACGCCGTTGGTGACGCTGCGGAGGTAGTAGCCGCAGGTGGGGCGGTTCTTGAAGTCGTATGTCTGGCCGGTGTTCAGGTGCCAGATCTTGTAGTTCGAGAAGGTCAGCGGCTTGCCCGGCGTGGCTTGTTCGGGCTGGTGGTCGCCGAGGACGATGTAGGCGGCCTTGCCGTAGAGCGTGGCCAGTCCGGAGCTGTCGAGGTACAGGGAGCTGCCTTCGTCCACTCCTACGCCCCAGGCCTTGCCGGCGGTGGTCCGGCCGTCCTTGATGGCCCGGGCGACGAACGCCATGGTGCGGCCCATTCGGTCGCGGGTGACGAAGTGCGAGTCGTTGATGACGTTGCCGTAGTCGGCCCATTCGAACATGCCGGTGGTGAACGAGATATGGCTGTCGTAGGGGTCGGCGAGCGCTTCCGGGGTGGTGACGCTGCCGTTGCAGGCGTCGTAGACGACCGGGCTGTTGATGTGGTGACCGGCGCTGCCTCCGCCTGAGCCGCCACCCTTGGCGACGACCGATTCCACCGACGCCTCCAGTGCGGTGCCCTTCCACGCGGCGTAGCGGCACTGGTCGCCGCCGGCGAAGAAGACAAACTCCGCGTTGCGGATGTCGGTGTTGACCTGGCTGCTGTCGCCGTCTCTTGCGGCAGTGAGGGTCCAGGTCGTACAGGAGTTGACACCCGTCAGGGGCATCACGGTGTCGCACTCGGGGGTCTTGCTCCCTGAGGTGGGCGCCGAGCCGCTGAGGACGACGACGTCCAGGCTGCCGGTGCCCCCGCGGATGGCATCGATGGCGCGTGCCATCGGGGCGGCGAGGATCTTGCCGTCACCGTTCATGGTGAAGGCGGGGCCCTGCCAGGAGGTGCGGCTCACGTCAGAGGCGCTGCCCAGGCGGATGCGCGTGGCGGCTGCCTCGGCGGGGCCGGCCGTGGCGAGGGTGGCGGTGAGGGTGAGCAGCGCGAGGGCGGCGGGGGCCAGGCTTGGGCGCAGACTTCTGGTTCTCATGGGAGGTCTCCGGGGTTCGGGGATAGGTCCCGCTGGCAGGCAGGACCCGACAGCGCCGCGTGAGAAGCGGGCCATGGGCGGCGGGCTTCTAGGCCGGACGGCGATGTGGTACCGGAACTTACAAGCCAAGCAATCTGAGCGATAGATGTATGACGGGAATCGCTAAATCAAGCCGCCCCCTCCTGGACAACCTGGTCTTAGGGCAGCTGCTAGCCGTTGGCCACATGACTTGTTCCGCTCGTTACATGAACGTAATGAGCGATACATCTAGCCAAGATTTCGAAGCATCTGTAACTTCCCTGTCTGTAGTCGACGGCGAGCACTCCCGTCGGCCCGACTGGAGAGGTTCGACCTGATGAACGCTCATTTCGCTCGCCCCCTAGCGGTGGTCCTCGGTACGGCGACGGCGCTGGCCGCACTGACCGCCTGTTCGGACTCGAACCCCGGCTCAGCTGTCGGCGGAAGCGACACGAAGGTCGCCGGCGTGGCGATCACCAAGGACCAGGCGCTCCACGACGCGCTTCCAGCCGCGATCAAGGAGTCGGGAACGGTGCGGGTGGCGACCGATGTGCCGTACGCGCCCTTCGAGATGTTCGTCAAGGAAGGCGAGAGCGCGCTCACCGGCGTTGACTACGATCTCGGCCAAGCACTGGGGGTCAAGCTGGGGGTGAAGTTCGCCTTCACCCCGCAGAAGTTCGACGGCATTGTGCCCGCCATCCAGGCCGGCAAGTTCGATGTGGCGATGTCCGCCATCACCGACAACGCGGAGCGGCAGAAGGTCGTCGATTTCGTCGACTACTCGCAGTCCGGTTCCGGCATCATGGTCGCCGAAGGCAACCCCGCGAAGATCGCCACACTGGACGACCTGTGCGGCAAGCCGGTGGGTGTCCAGGCCGCCACCAACCAGCTCGACCTCCTCAAGGCGCACCAGAGCCGGTGCAAGGCCATCGACAAGGGCGAGATCGGCATCCAGACCTTCCCCAAGGACTCCGACGCCCAGCTCGCCCTGCGCGCCGGGAAGGTCGTCGCGGACGTCCTGACCAAGCCCGCAGCCGGATGGACGGCCAAGACCGCCGAGGACGGCAAGGCGTTCGACCTGGTGGATGACCCGGCGGCTCTCGGTGGTTACAACGCCTCCCCGAACGGCATCGCCGTTTCCAAGAAGTTGCCGGAGCTGACCGACGCCATCCAGAAGGCACTGCAGCAGCTCATCGACGACGGAACCCTCAACAGGATCTGCGACAAGTACGGCGTCGCTTCCATCGCGGTGACGGAAGCCACCAGGAATGCGTCGGTGAACTGATCCATGGCGACCCTCTCCCACGCGGACATGAAACCGGACCTGCACGGCTCGGACGAGAACCTCAACGTCGTACCGCTACGCCACTACGGCCGCTGGATCGCCGCAGCGGCCGCGATCGCAGCCCTGGTCGGGCTGGTCGGATCCCTGGCCAAGAACGACAACCTGCACTGGAACGTGGTCGGGGACTATCTCTTCGCCGGTCTCATCTTCGACGGCCTGGCAACCACCCTGTGGCTGACCGCCGCAGCCATGGCCCTGGGCCTGGGGCTGGGCACCGTCATCGCCGTCATGCGACTCTCCAGCAGCCCCATCCTCTACGGGATGTCCTCCCTGTTCGTCTGGGCCTTCCGCGGAACCCCGCTCCTGGTCCAGATCATCTTCTGGGGCTACGCCGCCGCCCTCTACTCACAGATCAAGATCGGTGTGCCGTTCACCGGCATCACCTTTATCTCGTGGGACACCAACAGCGTCCTGACCCCCGCTGTAGCCGCCCTCCTCGCCCTCGGCCTCAACGAAGCCGCCTACACGTCGGAAATCGTCCGCGCCGGCATCCAGTCCGTCGACCCGGGCCAGGCAGAGGCAGCCCACTCGCTCGGAATGCGTCCGGCCCTGACCGCAAGGCGGATCGTCCTTCCCCAGGCCATGCGCGTCATCATCCCGCCCATGGGCAACGAGACCATCAACATGCTCAAGATGACCGCCCTGGTCTCCGTCATCGGCGCCCACGACCTCATGTCCAACATCCAAGAGGTCTACGCCCAGAACTACCAGGTCATCCCCATGCTCGTCGTCGCCAGCCTCTGGTACCTGGCCCTCGTCTCCCTGCTCAGCATCCCGCAGGCATGGCTCGAGCGCCGCTACGGCCGCGGCTCCGCACGCAGCCAGAACATCCCCGTCATACAGCGCATGCTCGGCACCACGAGCACCACGCTGGCACGCCGCACCAAGAAGGAGGCCGGCCGATGACCACACCCATGGTGCAGGCCAAGGGCGTCACCAAGAACTACGGCAAGCTCGAAGTACTCAAAGGTATCGACCTCACCGTCGAGCGCGGACAGGTCTGCTGCCTGCTGGGCCCCTCCGGCTCGGGCAAATCCACCTTTCTGCGCTGCATCAACCACCTAGAAGGCATCGACGGGGGAACACTGACCGTTGACGGCGACCTCGTCGGCTACCGCCGACACGGCCAAAAGCTCCACGAGCTGCGCGAGCCCGAGATCGCCCAGCGGCGCCGCGACATCGGCATGGTTTTCCAGCGCTTCAACCTCTTCCCCCACATGACCGCGTTGCAGAACGTCATCGAAGCCCCCGTCAACGTCGCCGGCATCCCACGGGTGCAAGCCACGCAGGAAGCACACCGCCTCCTCGAGCAGGTCGGTCTCGCCGATCGCGCCGACCACTATCCCGCGCAGCTCTCCGGCGGACAGCAGCAGCGCGTCGCCATCGCCCGCGCCCTGGCCATGAAACCCAAACTGATGCTGTTCGACGAGCCCACCTCCGCGCTCGACCCCGAACTGGTCGGCGACGTCCTCGACGTCATGCGCAACCTGGCAGCCGAGGGCATGACGATGGTCGTCGTCACCCACGAAATCGGGTTCGCCCGCGAAGTCGCCGACACCGCCGTCTTCATGGACGAAGGCGTTGTCGTCGAAGCCGGCGACCCCCGCCACGTCCTCGTCGAGCCCGAGCAGGACCGTACCCGCGCCTTCCTCTCCGCGGTCCTGTGACCGCCACCCTCGGCCGGCAGCTTCACGCGCGGGCCTTGCAGAGCAGGGCCGACGCCCGCCACAGCGAGTACCTGGCAGACCTCAGCGCCCTCGTCGCCATCGACTCCGGGTCCTACAGCCCCGACGGCGTCAACCGTGTCGCCGCATGGTTCGACGCTCGCCTGCAGCGCATCGGATTCACCACCGAGCGCACTGAAGTGCCCCGACACCGTGGCCGTTCCCTGGGCGACGTACTCGTCGCCCGCAAACAGGGAAGCCTGTCCGCCTCCGCTGATGGGCGACGTATCCTCCTCGCCGGCCACATGGACACCGTCTTCGACGACGGCACCGCCGCAGCCCGGCCCTTCATCCTGGCCGGATCCCTGGCCCACGGACCAGGCGTCAGCGACGACAAGGGCGGCCTCCTCGCCGGCCTCACCGCCCTGGAAATCCTCCAAGAAGCCGGTTTTCACCAGTACGCGGAACTGGTATTCCTCGCCACCCCCGACGAGGAAATCGGCTCCCCCGGCAGCAGCGAAGTCACCCGGCAGACCGCCCGCGACATGCACTACGCCCTCGCCCTGGAATGTGCCCGGGAGAACGGCGACATCGTCATCGCCCGCAAAGGCGTCGCCGACTTCCTCATCACCGTCACCGGACGCGCCGCGCACGCCGGCATCGAACCCGAACGGGGTGCCCACGCGGCCCTGGCCGCAGCCCACCTCACCCTTGGCCTCCAAGCACTCAACGGGCAGTGGGACGACGCCACCGTCAACGTCGGCATCGTCCGCGCCGGCACCCGGGCCAACATCGTGCCCTCGCAGGCCGAACTCCACGTCGAGGTCCGCGGCGCCACCGCCGCCACACTCCAGCGCATCCGCTCGTCCATCCACGAGCTGGCGAGCCGTACCGAAGTGTCCGGCACCACAGCCCATGTCCAGCAACTCGACCTGTGCCCACCCATGGAAGACACCCCCGCGAGCCACCGCATGTTCGAACTCGCCCGCGCCGAAGGTCGCAAGCTCGGCCTGGAATTCGGGGCCGCAGCCACCGGCGGCGTCGGCGACGCCAACACCATCGCCGGCACGGGCGTACCCGTGCTCGACGGGCTCGGCCCCGTCGGGGGAGCCGACCACACCCCCGAGGAATGGCTGGACACCGACTCCATCGCCCCGCGCATCGCACTGCTCGCCTCGCTGATCGTCGTCCTCGCCGACAACCGCAACGACCGCAACCCCGTCCCCACCTCCCAGCCCTGACACGCAGGAGGACCTCATGCGCAATCCCTCCACCCCACACCGACGCGCCCTTCTCACGGCCGGCGCCGCCGGCCTCGTCCTGGCCCTGACCACGACCCCCGTCACCTACGCCGCCCCCCACCCCAAACCCCCCACCAGCGGCTCTCTGGTACTGATCGGCGGCGGGCTCAAGGCGGACAACACCGCCGTGTACGGCGAGATCATCAAGCGCGCGGGAGGCGCCGGCGCACGCATCGGCATCATCACGGCCGCCTCCGTCCCGGCCAGCCAGGACGCCCACGCAGACGATCCCCAGCGGTGCGGCAACTCCGCCTGCAACGGCGCCTACTACGCCGACCTTTTCAAGCGGCACGGCGCCGCCGACGCCCAATGGGTCCCCGTCGACTTGGACCACATCGACGCCGCCGACTCCGAGGAGGTCGTGGCCCAGATCAACGCCATGACGGGCTTCTTCTTCGGCGGCGGCGACCAGTACCGCTACGTCACCACCCTCCTGCACGGCGAGGAGCACACCGACTCCAAGGTCCTCGCAGCGATACGCGCCAAGCTCGCCTCCGGCGCCGTCGTCGCCGGCTCCTCCGCCGGGGCCCAGATCGCCGCCGGCCGAGACATGGTCACCGGAGGGGACTCCTACCAAGGACTCCGCGACGGAAGCGCACCCGGCTATTTCGACGACCCCACCCGCCTGGGCTACCTGCCCGCCGGCGGCTTCGGTTTCCTGACCTCCGGGCTCATCGACACCCACACCGGAGCCTACGGACGCGAAGGTCGGGCCCTGCGCCTCGCCGCGGACACCGGACACGACCGCGTGTACGGCCTGGAGGAGAACACGGCCCTCATCGTCGACCGCCCCGGCACCGCAACCGAACACATCACGGTCCGCGGCACCAACGGCGTCACCATCCTCGACCTGCGCCGAGCCGAAACCAAAAGAACGCCCCAGGGCTGGTCATTGCACGGCGCCCGCTACAACCACCTCACCGACGGCGACCGCTACACCGCCCACACCTGGACCACCCACCCCGCCGCCACCAAGCGCCGCCTTCACGCACTCAGTCAAACCCCCGTACCCATGAACACGGACGTCTTCTACGCAACCGACAACCCCGACGGCCACCCCTACTCCCTGCTCGGCACCGCCCGCGCCCTCGCAGCAACCCGCGCCCAGCGCACCGCGACCGCCACCACCTACGAGACCGCACCGCGCTTCACCGTCACCCTCACCAAGAGCGGCCGGTACGCGACCTGGACCTCGGACGGCTCCACCCCGGCCACCATGACCGGACTCGATCTCTCCATCACCGCGCGGTAACACCCCCTCACGGCTCCCGGTCGGCGGTGACCCGCCGGGACACCGCATCCGCCGGGCCGGGCACTAAGCTCGGCGGATGCGGCCCGCACCCCCAGAGAGGACTCCCATCCGATGAGCAGCACCCTCGCCGACGACATCCGCAACAAACTCGGCGCCCTCAGCCCCGCCGAGCGCAAGGTCGCCCGCGTGCTCCTCGCCGGATACCCCTCCGCCGTATTCGAGACCATCGCCACCATCGCCGAACGCGCCGCCGTCTCCGCCCCCACCGTCCTGCGTTTCGCCGCCCGCCTCGGCTACCGGGGCTTCCCCGAACTGCAAGCCGCCCTGCGGACCGAACTCGACGCCCGCAACGCCTCACCCCTCACCCTGTACGAGACCACCGACTTCGCCCGCGACGACGACTCGCCCAGCGGGACCCAGCCCCGCGTCCTGGCACGAGCAAGTGCGGTACTTCCCCCCGCCCTCGTCCAGACCTGCGCCGAGATACCGCCCCACGACTTCGAGCGTGCCGTGACACTCCTCTCGGACCGCAAGCGGCACATCACCCTCGCCGGCGGCCGCTTCACCCACCTCTTGGCGCAATACCTGGGCCTACACCTGATGCAGCTGCGCCAGGACGTTCGCCTCCTGCCCGACCGTCCGGTCGAACGCACCGCCGCCCTGGCGCAACTCACCAAGCGCGATGTGGTGGTCCTCTTCGACTACCGCCGCTACGAGGACGACAAGACGGCCATCGCCCAACTCGTCCGCGAGACCGCCGGCAAAGTGATCGTCTTCACCGACCCCTGGCTCTCACCCGCCGCGACCCACGCCGACGTCGTCCTGCCCAGCCAAGTCGGCACCCTCTCGCCCTACGACAGCCTCGTCCCCACCCTCGCCGTCGTCGAAGCACTGGTAGCCGGCGTGATCAACGCTCTGGGATCGGGAGCCCACCAGCGGATGAAGAGCTACGAGGAGGTCGCCCGCCGGTCGGGACTCGTCTGACCACTCCCCGGCACGCTATGCCGGGCAGGTCAGACAGTCACTCACAGCTTCCACGCGCGTCGACAAACCGCACTGGGACCTGAATGTGGCTGTGATCATTTTCCATGGCGTGCCCGCTCTCGAACGGTGCCCCCGCGGTGGCTCCCTCAGTATTCCCTGAGTAGGCGGCCGACGCCTGTGATGCGGTCGTCGAGGCCGTGCTCGCGCAGGGCGTGCCACAGCGTGGCCGTGTTGATGGCGACGACCGGTTTGCCGAGTTCGGATTCGAGGGCGTCGGCTTGGGAGACGAAGGAGAGGTTCGTTCCGACCTGGACGATCGCCTCGACGGAAGGGTCGTCGAGTTCGAGGACCATCTCCCGGATGCGGGGCGGCCCGACGCGGGCAATGTCCAGGGCGCTCGGGCAGCGCAGCCCGGAGACGGCCGATACGTCGAATCCGGCTTCGGCGAAGAATCGCTTCACTTCGCGGTCGGCGACGGGCTGGTAGGGAGAGAAGACGGCGATGCGTCGGCATCCGAGCGCATGCAGTGCTGCGCGGCAGGAGCTAGCACCGGTGGTGACCGGCAGCCCCGTCCGTTCGCGGAGTCGCTGTTCGAAGGCGGCGTTTCCTGCGACACCGCCCCAGAAGGTCTCCGCTGACATCCCCATCACCATTCGGTCCGGCTCGGCTGTCAGGACATCACGGACCGCCGTGTCGAGCGAGGTTCTGATCTGGGCCAGCAGGGCTTGGAAGTCGTGGTCGCTGTCCATCGAGGGGTGCGCGATGTGCATCGACCCGGCGCGATAGGTGACACCGGGGATTCGCGCTGCCCAATAGTCATGCTCGACGACGGTGTTGGTGCTCGGCACGATGACACCGAAGACGGCTCGGGGACCGACGGCATTGGTCATTTCGGGCTCTCCAGTCCGGGGCGGGGGGATGTGGTCAAGGCGTCCGGTGCTGTCGGTGCCGATCGTGGCGCCCGACCCCGATGGACTGCCCGCGCTGCGGCGGGCGGGTCGTTGCCGACGGTGAGGCCGCCCGCCGGGTATCCCCGGCAGGGCCGTCGCCGAACTGCTGCTCGGTGCGACGGGCGCGTAGCTGGGGAAACCCGCCCCCTTCGGCCTGGGTGGCGCCGCCGACGCGGTGTTGTGCCGGGAGGAATATGAGGCAGCATGTCCGCGCTTGCTGGGCAGCCGCAGGTCCGAGGAGCGGAACGACAGGGTGGCACTCCTGACGTGGCGGCAATCGGGTTCACGCATGTTTCGGTCTGTGAAACTATGTTTCGCAAACCTAGAAGAAGGTCGTCGGGCCGTCAACTGACACCCGGCGTCGGCGCCATCAGGGGCCGGGAGACGGCCGTGCGGACCCGCTCGCGCCGAAGCTCTTTGAGGTAGCTCAGGGCGTCGACCTGGATGGTGTGGCGGGTAGAGGCGACGTAGCGCCGTGCCGTCTGCCTGCGGTACGTGGCGATCTCGCGGTGCATGGCGCCCTGCGGGGGCAGGGCGCAGCGTCCTTGGAGGAGGTCGGCGACCCAGTGGGACTGTGCCTCCGCCAGCGGCATGATCGCGCCGAGCGGCTGGACCAGGCCGATGAAGTACAGGCCCTGGTGATCGGGTGCGGCGACGCGGCGGTAGAGGCTCACCGCGTTGCCGGCGGGGTCGATCAGGTCCTTCGGGAGGAAGGGGAAGGCGATGTCGTACCCCGTGCAGTAGATCACCGCGTCGATCTCCTCCCTGTGGCCGTCCTCGAAGAGGGCGCTTCCCCCGTCGAGTGCGCTGATCATCGGCGTCACGGTGATGTCGCCGTGCCCGAGGCGTGAGAGCAGGTCGTCGGAGATGGTGGGGTGGGCTCCGAGCACGCCGTGGCGCGGTTCGGGCAGGCCGTAGGCGGAGAGTCTGCCGCGGCTGAGCCGCAGGAGGGCGGCCAGGCCGCGGGCCTGCACGGGCAGGGGTGCCCGGGCGAGCCAGGAACCGGTGAGGTGGTCGGTGGGGGAGCCGAACAGGTACTTGGGCAGGATGTGCGCGCCACGGCGCATAGTGAGAAGGGTGCGGGCGGAGACGCGAGAGGTTTCCACGGCGATGTCGCACGCCGAGTTGCCGATGCCGAGGACGAGAACGCGCGCTCCCGTGAAGGGCTCTGGAGTGCGGTAGTGGTGGGAGTGCGTCTGGATGCCCGTGAAGGAGTCCGCTCCGGGCAGCGCCGGGCACGGCATCCGTGGTTTCCAGTGGTGTCCGTTGGCGACGAGGACCGCGTCGTAGATCCCGGTGGTCACGGCTCCGTCGTCCCGCCGGCGGGCGGTGACCTCCCAGCTGCCGCCGGAGGACTTTGCCACACCGGTCACATCGGTGCGGAAGGCGATCGAGGGGCGCAGGTCGAAGTGGTCGACGAAAGCGTCGAAGTAGCGGGCGATGTCGAAATGGCTCGGGTAGACCGGGTAAGTCTTCGACATGGGGAAGCACGCGTACTCCATCACCTGGCGGGAGGTGTTGATGTGGAGCGAGCGGTAGGCGGAGGACATGCCGTTGTCGTTCAGGTAGCGCCAGTTGCCGCCGACCTGCGACCCGCTCTCGTAGCAGTCGTAGGCGATGCCGCGTTCGGCGAGCACCTGGCAGGCGGCGATGCCGGAGGAGCCGGCTCCGATGACGCAGACACGTTCCATGCGGACCTCCCTTGTGACCACCCGGTCACGTGACCGGGTGGTCACAAGGTTCGTCCGGTGGTGAGGCGTTGTCAACGAGTCTGACTGTGCACCGAGTTGGCGCCAGCTGCCCCGCTGCACGGGCGCCGTCGGACTCATTGACAGGGATTCTCCGGTCGCACACTATGACCGGGCGGTCACGTGACCGCCCGGTCATAGTGTGGACGCGCGCCCTCGGCCGCAATGTGACCGCCCCGGGTCGGTCGTATGCGGGAGCCGTGATGCCCACCTCTTCACCACCGAAAGCCGCTTCACCCAGGAATGGCCCGCCGCCCGCCGCCCCGCCCGACGACGTCGACGTGCTCGTCATCGGCTCCGGATTCGGCGGGAGCGTCACAGCCCTGCGCCTGGCCGAGAAGGGCTACCGCGTCGCCGTCCTGGAGGCCGGCCGCCGCTTCGCGGACGACGACTTCCCTCGTACCTCGTGGCGCGTGCGCGACTACCTCTTCGCCCCACGCCTCGGCTGTCGAGGCATCCTCCGTATGACCTTGCTGGGCAGGGTCCTGGTGCTCACCGGAGCGGGTGTCGGAGGCGGCTCCCTCGGCTACGCCAACACCCTCTACGACCCGCCGCCGCCGTTCTACGAGGGAACCCGCTGGGCGTCCATCACCGACTGGCGCACCGAACTCGCCCCGTACTACGACCAGGCCCGCCGCATGCTCGGTGTCACCCCGAACCCCCGCGTCACCCCCTCCGACCGCGTACTGAAGGACGCTGCGCGGGCTATGGGACGCGAAGACACCTTTCGCCCCACCCCCGTGGGCGTTCACTTCGGGCCGCCCGGCGCCGCACCCGGAACGACCGTCCCCGACCCGTACTTCGGCGGCGCCGGGCCTGACCGCAGTGCCTGCCTGCACTGCGGGGCCTGCATGACGGGCTGCCGCCACAACGCCAAGAACACCCTGCCCAAGAACTACCTCGGCCTTGCCGAAGCCGCCGGCGCGACCGTCATCCCCGAACGCACCGTCACCGACTGCCGCCCGAACGGCGCCGGAACCGGCGCGCACCCCGGCTGGACAGTCACCTCCGTACGCACCGGACGCGCCCTGCGCCGCGACCCCCGCACCACCACCGCACAACACGTCGTCTTCGCCGCCGGAGCCCTCGGCACCCAGCGCCTGCTGCACCGGCTACGCGCCGACGGCGTGCTGCCCCGCCTCTCCCCGCGCCTGGGCCACCTGACCCGGACGAACTCCGAGGCCATCTTGGCCGTGCGCTCCAAGGACCCTGACGCAGATTTCACCCACGGCGTGGCCATCACCTCCTCCGTGCAGCTGGACGACGACACCCACGTGGAGCCCGTCCGCTACGGCCCCGGCAGCAACCTCCTCGCTCTGCTGGGCGCGACGCTGACCGACCCGGTCCCGGGCCGCCCCCGGCTCATGGCCGGTCTCGCCGCGATGGCCGCGAACGCCCGCAGTCTGCCCGCCCTGCACCGCCCCCGCCGCTGGGCCACCCAGTCGGTGGTCCTGCTGGTCATGCAATCCGTGGACAACTCCCTCACCACCCATCTCCGCCGCGGCCTGCTCGGACCCCGCCTGACCAGCCGGCCCGGCGAAGGCGCGCCCAACCCCACCTGGATCCCGGCCGGCCACCGCCTGGCCCGTACCGCCGCCCGGCAGAACGACGCACTGGCCTGCGGCACCTGGGGCGACCTGCTCGACATACCCGCCACCGGCCACCTCATCGGCGGCTGCACCATCGCCGCCGACGCCGAGCACGGGGTCGTCGACCCTTACCACCGCGTCCACGGACACCCCGGGCTGCACATCATCGACGGCTCCACCATCTCGGCCAACCTCGGTGTGAACCCCTCCCTCACCATCACCGCCCTCGCCGAACGGGCCACAGCCCTGTGGCCCAACCACGGCGCCACCGACCCCCGCCCCCGGCCCGGCGCACCCTACTGCCGGGTGGACCCCGTCCCGCCGCGCCACCCCGCCGTCCCCGCGCACGCTCCCGCCGCACTGCGCCTGGGTCCCCGACCACCCGAAGGGCAGGACACCGATGCCGACGTACCCGCCTGAACCCTGGCACCTCGCCGGGCAGATGTACCTCTCCCTATGGCCCGTACCGCGCCGCGCCCTGCCGCCCCTGCCGCCGGGAGTGCGGCCCCTCACCCTCGCCGGCCGGGCCCTGATGGGCGCCGCCTGGGTCCTCTACGAGAACGACAGCGTCCTGCGCTACAACGAGGTCCTCTCGGCGGTCCTGGTCCGCGACGGCCTGCGGCCGCGGGTCACCATCACCGACATCTGGGTGGACAGCCCCCCGTCGATGGCCGGAGGACGCGAACTGTGGGGGATCCCGAAAGAGCTGGCCGCATTCGACGTCAGCCGGGACAAGGGCTTTGACGCCTCTGCCCGCACCGGATCCACGGCGCTGTGCACCGCGTCCTTCCGCCCCCTGACCAGCCTCCCGGGGCGGTGGCCGGTGGCCTACCGCGTCACTCAGCTCCTGGACGGACACCTCAAGACCAGCCCCGTGCGCAGCCGCAGCACCGTGGGCCTGGCCCGCGCGACCTGGCAGATCCCGCCAGGCAGCCCCCTGCGGCTCCCGGCAGACCGCCCACCGCTGCTCAGCCTCACCCTGCACGACTTCACCCTCAGCTTCGGCAGCCCTGCCCCGACCCCGTCCGCCCGCACCGTCTGAGCCGCCTCCCCGCCGGGCCGCCGCAGCCGCGCGGCGGCCCGGCGCCCTTCCCGAGGAGCCTGTATGACACCCACGCCCGATCCGCCAGCCACCCTCTGCGAGGCCTTCCAGCGGACCGTTGCCGCCCGGCCACAGGAACCCGCCCTCCTCACCCTCGCGGGCACCGCGCTGACCTGGGCCCAGTACGCAGAACGCGTGGCCTCCGTCGCCGCAGCGCTGCGCCACCTCGGTGTCCGCCGGGGCGAGCCGGTTGCCCTGATGCTCACCAACCGGCCCGAGTTCCACGTCGCCGACTGCGCCGCCCTGCACCTGGGTGCTGTCCCGTTCTCCCTCTACAACAGCCTGCCCGCCGATCAGATACACGACCTGCTCGCCAACACCGCGGCCCGGCTGGTCGTCACCGAACGCCGCTTCCTGCCGGTACTCCATGCCGCCGCAGCCGGAACCTCAGTCCGGTACCTCGTGACCGTGGACCACGCTGATCAAACACCGGAGGAGGGCGTCCTCACCCTTGAGGAAGCCGAGGCGAGGGCCCCCCGCCCCTTCGAACTCGCTGCCGCCTTGGACTGCGTGGGGCCCGACGATCTCGTGACCCTGATCCACACCTCGGGCACCACAGGCCGCCCCAAGGCCGTCGAGATCACCCACCGCGCCATGCTGAGCCAACTCTCGGGCAGCCAGCAGGTGCTGAAGGTCACCGACCAGGACAGCCACATCTCCTTCCTGCCCGCGGCCCACATCGCCGACCGGTGGGGCTCCCATTACACCAACCTCCTCTGCGGAACCCGACTGACCTGCCTGGACGACATCACCCGGCTGCCCGAGGCGCTCGCCCTCGTGCGGCCGACGCTCTTCGGAGCCGTCCCCTCCGTCTGGCAGCGCATGCGCACCACGCTGGAAGGGGCCCTCGCCGAAGCCGACCCCGGGCTCCGCGCCCTCGCCGAGGAGGCCCTTGCCACCGGACGGCGCCACGCCCCCCGCCGGTGGAACGGCGTCCTCACCCAGGCCGAGCGCAAGGAACTCGACGGGGCCGACGCCGTCCTCGCCGAACTGCGTCGCCGCGTCGGTCTTGACCGAGCCCGGGTCTGTATCACGGGGGCCGCGCCCGCACCTCAAGGTCTCCAGGAGTTCTTTCACGCCCTCGGGCTGCCGCTCACCGACGCCTGGGGAATGTCCGAGCTCAGCGGTATCGCCCTGATCGCCCCGCCCGGAATGCCGCGGCCCGGCACTGTGGGCCGGCCGGTCCCCGGCGCGGAGATCAGGATCGCCGACGACGGCGAACTCCTCGTACGGGCGCCCTTCCTGATGCGCGGCTACCGCGGTGAGCCGGAGCTCACCGCGCGGACCATCGACGCGGCAGGCTGGCTGCACACCGGTGACCTCGCCGCCGTCGACGCCCAAGGAGACGTCCGGATCATCGACCGGAAGAAGGACCTCATCATCAATACCGGAGGCCAGAACATGGCCCCCGCCCGCATCGAAGGGGTCCTGAGGGAATCCACGCCCCTGATCGCCCACGCCGTCGTCATCGGCGACGGCCGACCCTACAACGTCGCCCTCCTGGTCCCTGACCGGGAGGCAGTCACCGCTTGGGCCAGGCGAACGGGCATCGCAACGGCGGCGCCCTGGGACACCCACGGCGCCGAACTCGCCGCCGCGTTCGCCGGGGCTGTCGCCGACGCCAACACCCGCCTTTCGCGAGCCGAGCGGATCCGCGTCCACGAGGTGATCACCGACGAGTGGGCGCCCGGTGGACCGGAGCTCACCGTGACGCTGAAGGTCCGGCGGGCCGCCGTCACCGGCCGGTACGCCGACCTGGTCGAGACCTTGTACCGGCGCGGGGCGCCGGACCGGTGATCTCGGCCGGTCTCGCGCTGCTCGCAGCGTTCCAGATATGCCTCGCCGCGGCTGCCTGGCGCACTGGTGCGGCCGGCCGGCTCACCGGTGTCCTCGGCTACGCCTTGGCCTACGATTCCGCCGTCGTGGCCGCCGGCGCCCTGCTGGGCGAGGGTCGGCTGCTGGAGAGTTTGAGTGCCGGCCGCTTCATCATCCACGTGTTGGGCACACCCCTCGTGCTGCCCTGCGCCGCCCTCGCCCTGCGGTCCGGACGCGCCGCCCTCGGCGTGGCTTGGGCCACCGCCGGCGCTCTGGCCGTGCTCGGCGCGGTCACTACCCTGCCGGGCCTGGATCTGCGGCCCCGCAGCTTTGCCGACACCCTGCGCTATGCGGACGCCGGTCCCGACGGATTCCCTGTTGCGGCCGTCCTCGCCATCGTGTTGCTCCTGCTGATCGGCATCGCCGCGTGGGTGAGCCGGGGAACACCTTGGATAGCGCTTGGCGCTCTCGCCGTGTTCGCTGCCTCGGCCGCCGCCTTCGCGGCGCCGCCGCTGGGAAACCTTGGCGAAGCGCTCATGCTGGCCGGACTGCTCGTGGGTCTGAGGCGGCCGATGGCGCAGCCCGGCGACAGCTGGCGAGTTGTTCCGCCAGAGTGAACGACGTTTCACTGAAAGAAACGTCTCGGCTATTGGCGTGTACGTGTCAGCATGCTGAACTGTCGTACAGCGTTTCCCTCTCCGATACCCCCATAGGAGGGCACTTCCGTGTTGCGCAGTCTCATGCGCGCCGTCCCAGCCATCATGCTGGCCGTCGCCGCCACCCTGATCGCCCCCACCGCCCTGGCGGCCCCCGCCGCCCCCGCCATCGCGGCCGACCCCGCCGCGCCGGGGGCTTACCCCGTCGCCTACGCCGACCTCACCGTCTCCGCCTCCGGCCGTTCCTACAGCGCCCGCGTCTGGTATCCGGGCACGACCGCCGGCGCCAACGCCCCCGTCGCCCAAGGCCTCCACCCCGGCCTCGCCTTCGGACACGGCTTCTTCCAGGACATCTCCAAGTACGAGAGCACCCTGCGCCACTACGCCTCGTGGGGCCTCATCACGGTCACCCCCAAGTCCCAGGGCGGCATCTCACCCAGCCACAGCGGATTTGCCGACGACCTCAACGCCGGCCTGACCTGGCTGACCACCCAGAACTCCACCACCGGATCCCGCTTCGCGGGCGCCGTCGACACCAGCCGCTACGCCCTGTCCGGCCACTCCATGGGCGGCGGCGCGGCCCTGCTCGCCGCATCCCGCAACCCGGCCGTCAAATCCGTCAGCACGCTCGCCGCCGCCGAGACCAACCCCTCCGCGGTCACGGCCTCCGCCACCCTCACCATCCCGGCCCAGTACGTCGGCGGCAGCAAGGACACCGTCGCAGGAGTCGACGGCCACCAGCGCAAGATGTACAACGCGAAGCCCGCCCCGACGCAGTTGCGCGTCATCACCGGCGGATTCCACTGCGGCTTCACAGACAGCGGCGGCTTCGGCTGCGACAGCGGCTCGGTCACCCGCGCCGAACAGCAACGCCTCACCCGCGCGGTGACCACCACGTACCTGCTCTACACGCTCGGCCTCGACACCTCCCTCCGGGACCAGGTGTGGGGCGCCGCCGCGCAGAACCTGCCCGGAGTCGTGTACACCGCAAGGCCCTGACCCCCCGCTGATCCGCCCGCCCGGAGGAGCATCGTGAGCGAAACCGCCCCTCATCTCGACCCTGATCACCGGCGACCGTCTCACCCTGTGGTACCAGCGGGATGGCGGGGCCCCGGCCCCTCCGGCCGGTACGGACCGCCGTGCCGGCCCCCGCCGCCGCCACCCCTGCGCACCCAGCTGCGGATCCGCACCCTGCGCACGGTCGTCACCGGCCTGAGCATCCTCTTCTTCGGCCTGGGTGGTCTTTTCTACTGGATGCCCTCCTACTACAACCGCTTCTTCGGCCTGGGTGAGGCCGAGGCCGCCGCAGTGGCGGGCGGCAGCGGGCTGTTCGGCATCGTCGCGGGGATTGTGACGGGCAGCTGGCTCGGCGACCGCGAACGGGGCCCGCGCAAAGGCCGCCGCATCGCCATCGGCGGCGCCGGTCTGCTGTTCGGCACCTTCGCCCTGGCCGGAGCCGTCACACTGCCGGTCCTCGTGCCGCAGGCCCTGTGCTTCACCCTCGCCAACTTCGGTTTCGCCGCCGCGCTGGCCAACCTCACCGCCGCGAACGCCGACGTCGTCGCGGCCGAGCGCCGGGGCCTCGGCTTCGCAGTCCTGCAACTCCTCGTCACCCTCGGCGGATCGCTCGGTCCCTGGCTCATAGGCCTGGCCTCCGACGCCACGGATCGCTGCGCACGGCCTTCCTGGCGGTGCTGCTGCCCCTGCTCGTCGGATCCGTGGTCGTCCTGCGCGGCCGGGGCTCCTACGACGCGGACGCGGCTGAGGCGGCCCGCCGCTCGGCCTGAACCGGAACCACCTTCACGTGCGGAGGTCTCGCTCAGCTATTTACAGGAAACAATGTTCCGTCTAGAGAAACAAAACTCACGCCAATGACAGCGAAGAAGATCGGATCACTGATGGCACACACCCCGCACCGCGCGCCGCGCAGCGTCAGCCACGCCATCGCGGCAGGCCTGCTCGGATTCGCCCTGCTGACCGCCTCGGGCACCGCGGCCGCCGCCGAGACCCCCGAGAACCCCACCCCCGTCCCCACGCTCGCCTACACGGCCTCGGTCGGAGCGGACGTGGCCGACGTCTACTACCCCGAGACCGGCAGCCTGCTTCCGGTCGTGCTGCTCCAGCAGGGCGCCAACGTCGACAAGAGTCACTACGAGGGATACGCCCGCACCGTCGCGGCGTTCGGCTTCGTCGTGGTGGTGCCCAATCACCTCCGGTCCGTGTTCGGCGTCCCCGGCCTGTGGGCCTCAGCCGACCAGGGCCTGACCACCGTCGCCTGGTCGAAGGCCGAGAACGCCCGGGCCGGCAGCCCCCTCGCCGGCCGAATGGAGCCGACGGCCTTCGCACTCCTCGGCCACTCCTTCGGCGGCGCCGCGGGTGTCGCCACCGTCCAGGGCCAGTGCGCGCCGCCGTTCTGCTTCGGCCTCCCGCCGGGCGCGGTCAAGCCCGCCGAACTCAAGGCGGCCGCCTTCTTCGGCACCAACAACGCCCCGCCCGGCGGCGGTCCGGTCGCCCCGGTCAACAACACCGTACCGGTGGCGCTGATCCAGGGCTCCGCCGACGGCGTGGCCGCCCCCGCGGCCGCGCAGGCCACGTACGAGGCCCTCCTGGGCAAGCCGAAGGCGCTCGTCACCGTGGCCGGCGTCAACCACTACGGCATCACCAACGTGCAGAACCCGCCCGGCGCCGCCCCCGATCCCTCGGCCCAGTCCATCGACCAGATCGACGGTATCCGTACGTCGGCCCGCTGGGCGGCGCTGTTCCTGAAGGCCTCGCTGGGCGACGCCTTCGCCCGCTCCTACGTCCGCTACTGGGGGGACGCCGCGGACCTCGCGGTCACCGTCCAGCAGGCCTACTGAGCCCCACCGCACGCCAAGAGGCGGCGTCCGCCCGGCCCACGGCCGGCGGGCGCCGCCTCTTGGCGCGGGGCTGCGGCGCGGCTCAGCCGTGCCGCAGCCGGATCAGCGCGCGCAGGACGGGGCGCTTCCACCACGGCGAGCGCAGCCGGGTCAGGCCGGACCCGGTCAGGTGCGCGCGGCGTACGGTCACGGCCTGGGCCGAGGTGAACTCCATCAGCCCCTCCCGCCCGTGCACCCGGCCGAAGCCGCTCGCGCCGTTGCCGCCGAACGGCAGGCCGGGAATGCCGCCGAAGGTCAGGACGCCGTTCACCGACACCATGCCCGCCCGCAGGCGCGCGGCGACCGACTCGTCCGCCGAGCGGGAGAAGACGGCGGCGCCCAGCGCCTGCGGGACGGCGTTGGCGAGCGTGAGGCCCTCGTCCAGATCCCGTACCAGCCGTACCACCGCCACCGGCCCGAAGGTCTCCTCCTGTACCGCGGGCCGGCCCTCGGGGACATCGGTCAGCACCACGGGATCGACAACCCCGGACGTGCGGAACGACTCGGGGCCGCCGAAGAGGAAACGGCCGCCGTGGGCCGTCGCGTCCTCGACGTGGACGCGCACCACCTTCTCCTGCTCTCCGGTCGTCAGACGGCCGTAGTGGAGTCCGGCGCGCACCGGCGCCAGTTCCGCCGTCAGCGCCGCGATGAACTCCTCGCCGACCGCCCGGGCCACGTAGATCCGCTCCACCCCGGCGCAGGTCTGCCCGGCGTTGGAAAAGGCGCCCCACACGGCGGCCCGGGCCGCCGCCCGTACGTCCGCGTCCTCGCCCACGATCAGCGCGTCGTTGCCGCCGCACTCCAGCACCACCGGCGTGAGGGAGTCGGCGCAGGCGGCCATCACGGCCCGGCCGGTTCGCGTCGAACCGATGAAGGCGACCTTGTCCACGCCCGCCCGGCACAGTGCCTCCCCGGCCCGCGCCCCTCCGGTCAGCAGCCGCAGGGTGCCCGCCGACCCCGGGTTGGCCCGTTCGAAGGCGTCGACCAGCGCCCGCCCGGTCTCCGTCGTGTGCTCGCTCGGTTTGAACACCGCGGCGTTCCCCGCCGCCAGTACGCCGGCCAGCACGCCCAGCGGTGTCAGGGCCGGGTAGTTCCACGGGCCGATCACGCCGACGACCCCCAGCGGCCGGCGCTCCACCCGCGCCCGGTGCTCCGCGGCAAGCAGCCCCGGCGACACCCTGCGCGGGCGCAGGGTCCGGCGCGCGCGGCGGGCGGTCCAGGCCAGGTGTTCCAGGCCGACCAGCAGTTCGAGTTCCGCGTCGGCCGCCGGTTTGCCGGTCTCCTCCCGGATGGTGGCGACGAGAGCGGCCCGCGAGCGCGCCAGCTCGGCGGCCCACCGCCGCAGCCGGCGCTCCCGCTCGCCGAAGGTGACCGCGCTCCAGTCGGCCGCGGCCTCGCGGGACCGCGCCGTCATCCGGGCGACCTGTGGTGCGTTCATGGTGATTTCAGCTCCCTGGCCGGGCGGCGGGCATGGGTGACCCCCGGGCGCCGCGCCGCGGCCGGCCCCCGGGGGCTGTGCGGACGCGCCGTCAGTGCTCGCGCAGCAGCGTGCCGAAACCGTGCAGCGTGTCACGGCAGCCGTTGTCCCGCAGCGCCATCCACCACGTGGCGGCGTTGATGGCGATCACGGGCAGGCCGAGCCAGCGCTCCGCCTCGTCCGCGAGTGAGACCATCGACAGGTTCGTCCCGCACTGCACGATCGCCTCGACGCCCGGCAGTGCCGCCAACTGCACGAGGGCGGTGCGTAGTTCTGCCTCCGGTACATGGGCGATGGACACGGCCGTCGGGCAGCGCAGGCCCTTGATGCCCGCCACCTCGAAGCCCAGCTCGGTGAAGAACCGGTCGACGTTGGCGTCGCCGACCGGCTGGTACGGGGTCACCACGGCGATGCGCCGTGCCCCGAAGAGGCGCAGGGCCCGCTCGCAGGCCTCGGCGCCGGTGGCCACCTGGAGGCCGGTGATGTCGTGGATCTGCTGGACGAAGGCCCGGTTGCCCTCGACGCCGCCCCAGAAGGTCTCCGCGCTCATGCCCATGACCATGTACTCCGGCTCGCAGGTCAGCACCCGCTCGCAGGCTGCGCCGATTTCGTCGCGGATCTGCTCCAGCAGCCGTTCCATGCCGGAGTCCTCGGCCATGTTCTGATCGCGGATGTGGATGCGCGAGAAGTGCGCCGTTACACCCGGTACGGACATGCGGGAGAAGTCGGGTTCGACGATGGTGTTGGTGCTGGGGGCGATCACGCCGAACTTGCGCCGCCAGCCGAGACTGTCCGTCATTCACGCCGCCGATCGGGTCGGGGTGGTGGGGGATGGGGGGAGAGCGCGGCGGTGGCGTTTCGCCAGCCGCCACGCGAGCAGGGCGAAGGCCCCCTGGGTAAGGGTGTTCGCCGACTGCTCCACCCACTGCAGCGCCACGCTCTGGTCGGGACGGGCCGCCAGCGGCCCCAGTACGTACATGCCGGTGAGCCAGAGTCCGCCCGCCGTCGCCGCCGCGGTATCCCCGTGGGAGCGGGCGAGCAGGATGAGCCGGACGCCGCAGACGGTGACGGCCACGATGGTCAGCACCATCAGCGGCGCCGTCGACCCGAGGAGCAGCCCCGCCGCGCCGGCGGCCAGCCAGACCGCGGCGAACCCCCACAGCGGCGGAGGCGTCCGGCCGGCCGCCGGCTCGCGTCCGTTCGCGGGCAGCGTGAGCAGCGCGTGGGCGAGCAGCAGGAACCCGGCCGACAGGCACGGGAACAGCGCCTTGTTCATGACCTGGACGTTGGGACCGTCCAAGGCCACCACGAGCTTCCAGGTGGCCTTCGAGAGTCCGCCGAGGAGGACCAGCGCCGTCCCCGCCGCGGCGATCCGGCCGGTGCGCACGGCGTGGCCGCGCAGCGGCCTGACCAGCAGGGCGGCCCCGACACCCGTCAGGAGGACCGGGACGAAGTCCTCCACCGCGAGCGACAGTGGATAGTCCAGGGCCGCGTTCACGAAGTCCCCTCCTGCTCCTGCGCGGCCGACGATGCCTCGGGCAGCGCCTCCGGCAGGACCGACCGCTTGCGCAGCGCGGCCGCGGCGAAGCGCCCGGCCGCCTTGCGGCGCGTCAGCCACGCCACCCGGCCGCCGTTGGCCGTACGGTCGGCCAGCACCCGCTCCGCCAGCCACGGGGTGACCGTCTCCACCCGGTCTGCCAGGATGTTGAGCACGGCCCGCGCCTTCGCGTACTCGTCCGGGGTGTAGTCGTGCAGCAGCAGGTCGGTGACCACGATCCCGGGCGACAGCAGCAGCGCCCGGACGTCGTGGGGGCGGGCGTCAGCCTCCTTGCGGAGGTCGGCCGCCAGGGCGCCGGTGAGGTAGCTGACGGCGCGCTTGCTCGCCCCGTACACGCTGAGCCCGGGCATGATCCGCCCGTCGGAACCGAAGCCCTCCATGTTCCATACGCGGCCGCTGCCCTGGCGCAGGAAGCGCTCCGCCGCTACGGCGCTGCCGTTGACTACGCCGCGCAGATTGACCGCCGTCACGCCGTCGGCCTCGTGCGGGCCGAGGCTCCACAGCGGTCTGCGCGCCGTGGTCGCCCCGGCGTTGTTGATCCACACGTCGACCCGGCCGAAGGCCTCCTCGGCCGCCGTCCACAGGCCGGCCACCTGATCCCGGTCGGTCACGTCCGCCACATGGCCGACTGCGTGCGCCCCGCCCCCGAGGCTCTTGAGTGCGGCCTCCACGCCCGCCGCGTCCCGCCCGCAGACGGCGACCCGGCAGCCGCGGTCGAGGAACGCCCGGGCCAGCCCGTGCCCGATGCCGCGGGTACCGCCGGTGATCACCACGGTCGAGGTCATGACGCGGGCTCCCAGTCCAGTACCCCGTGGAGGACCGCGGACAGCGCGTTCCCGCCGAACAGCTCGTACGTCACGGCCATCCGCCCGCCCGCCGCCATCGCGGGGCGCGCGTCGAGAACGAACTCTCGCCCGCGCACGCGGTGCACGTCCCCGCCGGTGAAGTGCCACAGCGGGAAGTTGGCCCGGCCGAAGGCCTGCGCGTTGCCCCAGGCGTCCGGGCCCTCCCAGAACTCGCGGGTGCCGTCGCGGCGGCGCTCCACCGTGAAGGACCGGTCCAGGCCGGCCCCGCGCCAGGTGACGTGGTGCCGCGCGCGCAGCAGGTCCACGGGCCGTACGGCGATCTCCACCTCCACGTCCCCCAGGTGCTTCTGCTCCGCGCTCCACAGCTCGCACGAGCCCGTGAAGCTGCCGGGCCGCTTCGTGGGCAGGATCCACGGCACCGGCCCCGCGCCCGTCTCGGCCGCCACGTGTCGCGCGACGTGTGCGCGGGTGGCCTCGTTGTCCGCGTGGTCGGTGGTGCGGACGTACACGCCGTTGAAGCAGCCGATCACGGTCCAGCCCTGGTGCAGCACCGAGGAGTAGACCTGGGTCAGCCCGTCCGGCAGGACGTGGTTCCAGGTGTTGAGGGCCACCTGCCAGCCGGGCCCGTAGTAGTGGGCGTCGACGAAGGAGCCGTAGGGCTGCCCGCTGCCGTGGAAGTCGGGCCCGGTGTAGAGGCGGTTGTCGTCGGCGTCGCTCACCGCGAAGGCGAACGGCGCGGCGAGCTGGAACCGGCCGGCGAGCGGGCCGCCCTGCAGGAGGCCGCCGTCCATCCGGTAGATGGTCTCCCCGTCGGTGAACTCGGAGGAACGGCGGATGTCCTCGTACCCGCACCAGGTGCCCTGTGCGTCGAACAGCGAGGGCCGGCCGTGCCATTCCCCCGCGATGCGCTGCTGCCACTCGCTCGGCACGCGCCCGGAGCCGCCGCTCATGCCCCGGCCTCCTCGGCCGGCAGTCTGCCGGTGGTCAGCAGCCCGCGCAGGCCGTCGGTGGCGGCCGTCCCCAGCAGCCGGTCCACCTGGGCCCAGACGGGGTCGATCTCCCGGCTGAACAGGGCCTGGCGCAGCCGCCGGTCGCGTACCGCCGCGTCGCCCTCCTTGGCCTCGCCGGCGGCGCCGGCCGGGAAGGCGCGGGTGAGTTCCAGCCAGTGCCGCAGGTACGCCTCGGCGACAGGGGTGATGGCCCGCAGCGCGGCCTCGTCGGCGCGGTGGACGAGCATCCACGGCGACATCAGGGAGCGCTGGCGGGGGCTGATCGCCGCCGGGGCGAGTCCCGGTATCTCCGAGGCCCGGGCGAACGGCGCCGTGAGCGGCCCGTACACGAGGTCCGCGTACGCGGGGCTCATGGCGAGGTCGACGCGCTGGACCAGGTCCAGGTGGAAGGCGTACCCGCCGCCCGCCTGGACGGAGTCGAGGGTGAAGTGCGGCAGCGGGGAGTCCGCGGCGCCGAAGGCGAACACCATGTGGCTGTCGAGGCCGAAGGCGGGCACGACCAGGGAGACGGTGACGACCGCGTCGACCCCGCCCTGGCCCCCGCCGCGGAAGTACCGTACGGAGCCCACCGGATCGGGGGTCGCCGGGTTGGTCAGCGCGGCCCAGGGCGTGGGCCGCTCTTCGAGCGCCGTCCCGGCCAACAGCGCGTCCAGGACGGTTCGGGACAGCCGGGCGGCGGGGGTCGCGCCGTCCGGGGCGGCGTCGGGTGCGGGTGCTGAGGACGTCATGCGACTACTCCTTCTCACTGGCCGGTGCCGGGGACTGGGCCCCTTCGACCGTCGGGTGGAATCCCTGGGCCTTCTGCTCCCAGGCGCGGGCCAGCTCGGGGACCGCGCGCCGGCCGGGGGAGGCGATCACGGTGGCGCTGCGCGCCGGGACGTCGCCGATGATGCGGTCGGCGTCGCTCACCGCCCAGCCCTTGGCGGCGAGCTCCTGGCGACGCCTGCGGTAGGCGACGGAGATCATGTCTGAGCGCAGGTGCAGCTCGGCTCCGAGGTCGGCGGGCAGCAGCTCGGGGCGGGTCCCGTCCACGACCGGGGCGTCCTGGTCGAAGATCCCCAGGACCCGCTTGCGGGCGTTGTTGTCCGCCCAGCCACCGGTGAAGAAGTCCCGCAGCGCCACCCACTTCACCAGGGTGGTGGTCTCGTCCACGGGGATGTTGGTGTCGTAGATGATCATGTTGCCGAGCGGTAGCCGGACATGCAGTTTGATCATGTTGGGCAGCATCCAGCCCGCCGTGGTCACTACCGGCGGCCGGTCCTTGCCCCGGGACCTGTGGTCCGTGTACAGCTTGGCCCACAGCCCCTTGGCGGCGGGCGGGTTCAGGGCCACGGTGGCGAAGGCCGACCACTCGTCGGGCTGCTCGACCGTGTACTCCTCGACCTCCGGCCGGTCCGGGTTGCCGAAGGCGCCCGCGTGCACGAAGGGGGTGTGCGCGATGTCGCAGCCGTTCTCCAGGATCCGCTCGTAGTTGGAGTGCCACAGGTATTCGCCGGTCACCGCCTTGAACCGGCCGCCGTCCTGGACCAGGTCGTCGAACTCGGGCCAGTGCGGGATCGGCGGGCGCTCCTCCTCGGGCAGATCGCCCAGGAACACCCAGACGAATCCGTACCTCTCCTGCACGGGGTACGAGTCGACCCGTGCCTTCTTCGGGATGCCACGGCCCGGCTGGTTGGCGGGAATCGTGGTGCAGGCGCCGGCGGGGTCGAAACGCCAGCCGTGGTAAGGGCACACCACGCAGTCGTCCTTGAGAGTGCCCGCCGACAGCGCGGCCCCGCGGTGCGCGCAGAGGTCCGACAGCGCGACCGGGTTCCCGGCCGCGGTGCGGTACAGCACGAGGGACTGGCCGAGGCAGACGACCTTCAGCGGCTTGCGGACGACACGGTCGCAGAACTCGACCGCGTACCAGAAATTCTTGAGCATCGGATGGGCACCTCGCGCTCCGCTAGCGTTTCGACAAGGAAAGAGGAGTGGACATCAGCGGCGCAGCACGGAGACCAGTCCCGGATGCGGCGGCGCCAGCAGCGCGCCGTAGGCCCTGGTGTCCGCGGGGGACGGCCGCTCAGGGAGGGATGCCGCGCAGAACGCGGCCGCGAGGCGGCCGAGGAGGGCGCGCGCCTGGTCCCCGCCCGCCTGCGGCGCCTCCAGGAAGCTCCGGGCGCTGGTCGCGTCCACGGGATCGCAGATCGTGAAGTGGCCCGCCCCGGCGATCTTGACCCAGGCGTGCGCGCCGCCGGCGTCGGTCAGGGCGTCGTGGAAGGTGCGGGCGACGGGGTCGGCGATGGCGGCCGGGGCCGCTCCGTAACGGTCAGTGCTCGCGGCGACCACCCCGTCGTGCTCGCCGGACATCAGCAGGACCGGAACGTCCGCGCCCACCGGCAGGACCGTCCCCGGCGGATGGCCGAGGGCCGCCGCCACCAGCGTGTGGGCGCCGTACGTGAACACCCCGCGCAGCCCCGGTACGTGGGCGGCAGACTGCAGCGCCACTGTGCCGCCGGCCGAGTGGCCGCCCACCACCACCCGCTCCGCGTCCAGCAGACCCGCCAGCGGGGAGGCGGGGGCCCGTTCGGCCAGGGCGGCGAGCACCGCGCCGATCAACGGCGTCGTCGCCCGGCTGCCGTACGCGCCGGGGCCGCAGGCCTCCAGGTCGATGCCCGGCGTCACTCCGTGGCTCCCGCCGAACAACTCCCCGACCAGCTCGGGCGTCACCACGACGAAGCCCCGGCCGGCCAGCAGTACGGCGAGCCACCGGTAGGAGTCGGCGGGCACGTTGATGCCGGGCAGCAGCACGACGACCGGGAACGGGCCGCTCCCGGCGTCGGCCGCGACCACCCCGGTCAGCCGCTCGGCGTCGGACCCGGTGGCGCGGGCGGGGTAGAAGACCCGCAGGTGCGCGGTGTCGAAAGGCTCCTTGAGACCGGGCACCCGGCAGGCCCACCAGAGGGAACGGACCTCGTTCACGAGGGCCTCGGCAGGCCGCGGTCGCCGCCCCACAGGGCCCGTACCAGCCGGTCGGTCATCCGCTCGCCGAAGTACCGCACGGCCATCACGTTCGCCGGGTCACGCTCCACGATGTTGCGGCGGACCGCCAGGTCGGCGCCGGCCAGCTCCTCGCGCTCCCCGGCCGGCACCGCCTCCGCCTCCTCCACCCAGGCGAGCCAGCGGTCGACGTGCTCGTGCAGCAGGCGGCGGACCAGCTCGATGTGCCGCGCGTCGCGGGGCATGGAGTAGCAGTAGGCGGTAGGGGAGAGGCTGCCGCGGATGAACCCGGAGCGGCTGGTGAACCACGACAGGTCCTTGTACTCCTCGCGTACCGCGAGCCACTCCTCCTCGGCGGGGGCGTAGTAGCGGTCGTAGTAGTCGCCGTCGGCCACCAGGCTGGCACGCGGCACAGAGTCGAGGTAGAACCAGCCACCGGGCCAGCACAGCAGGGCGATCCCCAGGTGCGGGACACGGACCTGCGGGCCCAGCCAGACGGTGAGGTGGAGGTTGACGAAACCGTGCTCGGGGTCGCCGACCCAGGAGTGGATCATCCAGTCCACCTCCGGGCCGCTGAAGCCGGCCAGCGAGCCCCGCGGGCCGCCGGTCTCACCGAAGGACTCCAGTTCCTCGGTGGAGGGGTCCCGGTGCAGTTCGAAACGGGCCGCGATCTTCTTCTTGAGCTCGCCCAGCAGCTCCTGCCACTGCACGAAGGTCTCGGTCACATCGGTGGCCGGGGCCTCGTCCGTCATGTCCTGTACAGCCTTGAGTGTCTCTGACACGTCGCTCCTTCACTGACCGGGTAGGGGGTGGGGAACGGGGCTCGGGGCCGGAGCGGGAGGCCGCGGAGACACCAGGGCCTCCGCCAGCTTCCAGGGGCGACCGTCGACCAGGTCCGTACCGCGCGACACCAGCCGCCTCTCGGCCTGGCGGGGGCGGACCGGGGCGAGGGTGAGGCCGGGGCCGGCCGCCGTGGTGGCGGGCGTGCTGATGGTGCCGTCGAAGGGGCTCTCCCGGGAGCGCCACAGGCCGAACTCCACGGGCAGGGCGTGAACGGCGCCGGCGCCGTGGCCTGCGGTGACGAGGTTGATCCGGTTCTCTGCCGCCCGCTCGGGCAGACCGAGGGCAGTCTCCCAGGGCTCGGCCGTGCCGAGGCAGACCGCCGCGGTGTCCACTCCCATAAGCGCTGCGAGGCGGAGCGTCTCCGGCTGGGCGGCGTCATCGCCCAGGACGACCGCGACCCGGCCCCAGGGCGTGTCGTGGGTGAGCAGCGCCTCCGCTTCACCCGCGCGGGCCCAGCCGTCGTGCCGCCTGCTCTCGTGCAGCTGGCGCTGGGTCAGCACCGGCCCATCGCGGTCGAGCAGCACGGCGCCATGACCGTCTGGCAGCGGGATCGTACAGGCGAGGTACGCCGGACTGCCCTCCAGCGCGGCGCGCAGGGCCAGCAGGACGGCCTGGCCCTCCTCGGTATCCGGCCGCCGCGGGCTGGTGCGAACGCCGCTGGGGTGCCAGAACAGTTCGGGCAGCACGATCAGCGCCGCGCCGCGTCCCGCGGCCTGGCGGGCCAGTCGCGCGGCGTCCGCGACGGCTGCGGGGCCGTGGCCGGACGGCCGCACGACCGCGGCTCCGATCTGCTCGGCACGGGTCCCGGTGAAGGTGGGGGCGGTGGCGGGCGGGGAGGCGATCGGCAGGTAGAGGTCGGGCCGCCGCACCGCGAACACGTCCGTGCCGTCCGTCCGGCGCTTGTCGGCGGCCGCGGCCGGCCGGATGTCGGCGACCACAACAGCCTCCCCGCGCCGGGGACCCTTGGCGACGACCGTGCCGTCGGGAGCGACGATCTGGCTCTCGCCTGCCCCGTCCAGGGCCTCGGGCGGCACCCCCATAGCGGCGCTTATCGCGCCGATCCGGTCGGTCGGGAGCAGCGGTCCGACCTTGTTGGCCGCGATCACCCACACCCGGTTCTCCGCGGCGCGTACCGGGATGTGCAGCGCCGCCTCGTCCAGGGCAAAGGAGTTGAGGCTGTTGAGCAGCAGGTGCGCCCCGCGCAGGGCGAGCCCCCGGCACACCTCGTGGATCACTCCTTCCATGCACGAGTACAGCCCGACGGGCCCCAGGGTGGTGGCGATGACCGGTCCGGCCTCGATGGCGGGGTCCAGATGGTCGTTCTCGCTGCCCATCAGGACCTGTTTCTCCGCCGTTCCGGTCAGAGCGCCGTCCGGCCCGTAGAGCATGCTGGCCGCCGTGATGCGCTCCGCGCCAGGGCTCCCGGAGGTCAGCGTGACGTGGATCTTGACGTAGACGCCGCGGCGGGCGGCGCGTTCGGCCACCGGCGCCAGGAAGTCGTCCCCCGGCCGGCAGGCCGCGGCCAAGGCCTGCTGCCGGTCGTCGTACCAGGACAGGTGATTGCAGAACTCCGGCAGGACCACGAGAATCGCGCCTTGCTCCGCCGCGGCGTCGATCATCCTGAGACAGGCGGCCAGATTGGCCCTCCGGTCCCGGCCCACGGCGAACTGGGCGGCCGCGACGCGGAACGTGCGCGCTTCGTCCATGGTGAACTCCATTGGTTCCTCTAGCGGAACAGCGTTTCCCGAACATACACTCGGTGGCCCCATCGCGACAGGGGAAGCGACATCGAGCAGAAGGAGCAAGTGCCTTGCTGGTGCACGTCGTTCTGATGCGATTCACTGATCCCGCCCACGCCCCGGAGGCCGCTGAAAGGCTGCGTAGCCTCGACGGCGCCGTACCCCAGATCCGGTCCCTGAGCGTCGGCCTCGACGTCACCGGCTCCGACGTCTCCTACGACCTCGTCCTCACCACCCGCCACGCGGACGCCGGCCAGCTCGCCGCCTACCAGCGGCACCCCGAACACCAGGCGCTGGCAGCATGGCTGACCCCGCTGCTCGCCCACCGTGCCGTCGTCGACCACCTGGAACCGACACGTCGTCAAGTTCCGGGACCGCCGACCGGATAGGCCCCCGGCGCCATGCCCCCGCCCCCTGTCCGGAAGGCGGCCGGTGCGTGCGTGAGCACCGGCTGTACGTACTCCATCAGCCCCTCGGCACCGTACTCGCGGCCGTGTCCGCTGCCCTTGACCCCGCCGAAGGCGGCGCGCAGCGCCATCCCCGTCCGGTTGTGGGTGTTCACGAAGCGGAAGCCCGCGTCGAGCCGGGCCGCCAGTGCGAAGGCCCGTGGCTCGTCGGCGCTCCACACGGATGCCGCCAGGCCGTACGGTCCGGCGTTGACCCGGTCGACGAGCTCGTCCTCGTCCTCGTAGGCCAGAACGGGGAGAGCCGGGCCGAACTGCTCCTCGTACACCAGCGGCGCGTCCTCCCTGAGCCCCAGCAGCAGCGTGGGACGCACGAAGTGTCCGCCGGAGAGGTCCGTACCCGGCTGTACGGTCCCCAGCTCGACGGCGCTGCCGCCGCGCGCCCGGGCGTCGGCGATCAGCCCGCGGACCCGGTCCGCGGACGCCGCGGAGATCACCGGCCCCACGGTGGTGCGGGCGGCCAGCGGGTCCCCCAGCCGCAGTACGCGTCCGGCCGCCGCCACGTACCGCTCCACGAAGGAGTCCAGCCCTGCTCGCGGCGCGTAGATCCGCTTGGCGGCCATGCACACCTGACCGGCCGTCGCGAAACTCGCCAGCACCAGCCGGTCCATGTCCGTGTCCGTCAGCGTGGCGTCGTCCAGCAGCACAGCGGCGTCGTTTCCGCCGAGCTCCATCGTGGCCGGTGTCAGCGCCCGCGCGGCGGCCGCGCCGACCGCCCGGCCGGCCACCGCCCCGCCGGTGAAGGACAGCTTGCCCACATCCGGATGGCCGGCGAGCCGCAGCGCGGCCTCCGCGTGTCCGTGGCATACCCGCACCGCGTCCGGCGGAAGTTCGCGGGCGGCGCCCTCCAGGAACGCCGAGACGGCCAGCGGGGCCAGCGGCGACGGCTTGACGACCACCGTGTTGCCCGCGGCGAGCGCGGGGGCGAGCTTGACGGCGGTCAGGATCACCGGGGCGTTCCACGGGGTGAGCGCGGCGACCACCCCGTACGGCCGGAAGTCGCGCTCCAGCCGGCCCTGGGCGTCGTCGACCGTGCGCCGCGCCAGCAGCGGCGGGGCGTGCTCGGCATACCAGCGCAGCACGGCGCAGGCATAGCCCACCTCGCCCCGGCAGTCGGCGAGCGGCTTGCCGGACTCCCGCGCCAGCAAAGCCGCGAGGTCCCCGGTGGAGGCCTCCAGTCCGGCGGCTATCCGGGTCAGCGCCGCCGCCCGGTCCGAGCCGGCCGTACGGGCCCAGCCGGGCGCCGCGGCGGCCGCGGCCTCAACGGCGGCGTCCACCTCCGCTCCGGTGTGGAGCCGCACGCTCCCCACGGGGCGCGCCGTGCACGCCGGATTCTCCACCGTGATGGCCGCCCCGATCCCGCCCGCCTCCCCCGGCAGTGTCACCGCGACCACCGCACGCCGCGCAGCGAGTCGATCATCGAACTGCGCAGCAGCGACCGCCGTGCCGCCACCGGGTCCGCGGCCGTCGCCCGCAACTCAGCCGCGAGCGCCGCCCGTTCTCCCGGATCCCGGATGCGCAGCCGCTCCCAGTTCCCGTGCGTCTCGGCCCCGACGTAGCGCAGCGCGCAGGCGCGGCGTTCCTCGGCGCAGTCCGACAGCTCCTCGTCGGACCCCGCGCCCGTCACGAGGTCCGCAAGCGCGCGGCCCATCAGTACGGCGTCGTGGATCCCGCTGTTCATGCCCATGCCGCCCAGCGGGTTGTTCACGTGCGCGGCGTCCCCGCACAGCAGCACCCGGCCGCTGCGAAAGGTCCCGGCCACCCGCTGGTGGACGCGGTAGAGACTGGCGTGGGCGAGGGCGGGGCCGCCCGGATGCGCGGTGATGTCCAGCAGTCGGCCGGGCAGGCACGCCAACTCGCTCCGGTCGGACGTGCCGGCCGGCGTGGGCAGCAGGACCCGCCAGTGGTCGGGGGTCCGCAACAGCACCATCCACTCGTCGGGATCCAGCACGTAGGCGATGGGTGCCAGGTCGGGCAGGACGGCGCCGGGATCCTCGTCCAGCGAGGCGACAAGGAACCGCTCCGGGTAGGTGATGCCGTGGAACTCGGCCCCCACCGAGCGGCGTACGGCGGAGTGCGCCCCGTCCGCGCCCACCAGCCAGCTGCCGAGCACCCTGCTCCCGTCGGAGAGGACCGCGCAGACGCCCCGCGAGGTCCGCTCCACTTCGGCCACCCGCGCCCCGAAGCGCACCTCGCTGTCGGGAAAGCGGCCCAGCGCGTCCACGAGCAGCGGCGTCAGCTTGTTCTGCTCGCACTGGAGCCGAAAGGGGTACGGGGTGTCCTCGGACAGCAGCGACAGGTCGAGGGTCGCGACGGGCCCGGTCCGCCGGTCGCGGAACTGGAAGGAGCCGGCGATCAGCCCGCGCGCCAGGAGCGCGTCCACGACGCCCAGTTCGGCCAGCATCTCCAGCGTGGGCGGATGGAAGGTGGAGGCCCGGGACTCCGTCGCCAGCTCTGCCCCCGCCTCCAGCACGGTCACGGGCACGCCCCGGCGGGCCAGGACCAGCGCGGCCGTCAGGCCCACCGGGCCGGCTCCCGCCACGAGGACCCGGTCGGCGGCGGGCGTCTGCCGGGTGGCGGTCACCGGTTCTCTTCCCGCCCGTGCGCCGTGCGCGGGGTGAAGTCCGCTTCCACGCCCGTCACCCGGGTGCCGGTGAAATGCAGCAGGGTCTCAGCGCTGCCCTCGTCGACCAGGCCGGACGCCCCCCAGGCAGGGCGGGGCGTGTCCAGGTGGAGGCTCATCACCGAGGACCCGTTCACCTTTACCTCCCCGGCGGTGATGCGGGCAGCCACGCGCAGCCCGTCGTCGGGGTCCGCGGCGCACACGTACCCCTCCAGGCCGTAACCGGTGGAGTTGGCGAGGTGTAGGGCCTCCTCCTCCCGCTCGTAGGTGTGCACGGCGGCCACCGGGCCGAACAGTTCCCGGCGGGTCGCCTCCTCGGGCGCTCCGGTGATCAGCAGCGGGGCGAAGTGGCTGCCGCGTTCCGGCACCTCGGTCCACGTGTGGGCCTTGGCGCCGGCGGCGGTCAGGGCGTGCACGCCTGCCGTCATGGTGGCGTGGTGGCGGGAGTGGGCGAGCGGTCCGTAGCCGGTGCCCAGGGCCAGGGGGCCGCCCGCCCGCAGTGCGGCGAGCTCGCGGCCGGTGGCGTCCAGCACCTGCGGTGCCAGGTCGGCGGGCAGGATCAGCCGGCCCAGCGCCCGGCACCACTGGCCGTTGAGTGCCGTCAGCAGTTCGGCGGCCATCCGGCCTGCTACCGCCGGGTCGGATCCCGGCAGGACGAGCAGCGGGTTGTTGCCGCCCAGTTCGAGCTGCACGGGCTTGAGGGACTGACCGCAGACGGCGCCGATCTTCCGGCCCGCCTCGGTCCCCCCGGTGAAGGAGACGACGCGGATCCGCTCGTCGGCCACCAGCCGGGATCCGGTCGCGGCGTCCCCGTGCAGCAGTTGCAGGACGGCCGTCGGCGCCCCGGCCGCCGCCAGCCCCAGGGCGGCGGCCTCCACCAGCAACTGGGTTCCGTACGGGCTGATTTCCGGAGCCTTGATGACCACCGGGCAGCCCGCGGCGAGCGCACTGGCCGCCTTGTGGGCTGCCATCGGCGCGGGGGCGTTGTAGGGGAGCACGCACAGGGCGGGACCGAGCGCGGCGCGCCGCACCAGCACCGGGTGGCCGCCGTGACCCGTGACCGTGCGCCGCAGCAGTCCGGCGCGCAGCTGGGCCGCCGCGATGTGGAAGGCCCCCGAGAGGATGACCCCCAGGCGGGTCGTCTGGGCGAGCGGTACACCGGTGGCGAAGGCCTCCGCCGCCACGATGCGCTCCACCGATCCTTCGACCGCGGCGGCCGCGCTTTCCAGCGCCCGGGCGCGGTCCTCGTCCGGCAGACCGCACCAGGCCCCGGAGCGGTGGAGCGCGGCGGCCGCCGCCAGTGCGGTTTCGACCCGCTCGGCGGAGCTGGCGAAGGCCGGCCGGATCCGGTCGCCGGTGTCCGGGTCCTCCAAGTCGAAGTCGAGGCGCAGCTCGCAGGGCTGCCATGTCCCCTCAACGAAGTCGCTCGTGGCAGGCAGGGTGACGGGCGCGCCGGCGGAATCGGGGAGACGGGGTACGAGGGTCACTGGCTCTCTCCGAGCGTAGCGAACAGCGCGTTCTCCTGCGCATCGGTGGCGATCTTCGCCGCCTCCAGGCGGCCACGCTCGGCGGGGAAGGTCATCACGAGGCCCATGGCCAGGTCGCGCAGGGTGCGGCCGATGACGCCGTCCAACCGTGCCTCTGAGGTGCCAGACGCCTTCAGGGCGCCCAGGGCGACGCCGAAGCAGGCCTCGGTGACCGCGCCCTTGCCCAGCCGCCACTGGCTGAACACCTCTGACTTGGGCCTGATCGGGGGCTCGGAGGTCTCCAGTTCGAGCTGGCGCCGCAGCCACTGGTAGGCGGTCTCCAGGTTTTGGGTCATGTCCCCGATGAGGACCTGGTGCATGGGGGAAGAGGCGATGGGCCGGCCGGTGTCGGCGAAGGTCTTCCTGGTCAGCAGGTCCAGCGTGTAGTCGTAGACGGCCTGTGCGGCGCCGGTGTAGACGGCTGCGATGGCGAGCTGATTGCCCACGAAGCTGCCGCGGCTTACCTGGAGCATGCGCGTGAAGGCCCCCGGCACGGTCAGGGCGTCGCGGTCGGCGACGAAGACCTCGTCGAGCCGGATGCCGTGGTTGGCGCTGCCGCGCATGCCGAGGCCGTTCCAGTGCGGGCGGGAGGACACCCCGGCGGCGTCGCGCGGCACGAGGAACATGGCCAGGCCGTCCGCGGTCTGCGTCTTCTCCAGCCGGGCGGTGACCAGGTAGATGTCGGCGACTCCGGTCGCGCAGCCGAAGGACTTCTCACCGGTGAGGACCCAGCCGCCCTCGGTACGGGCGGCTGTGGTCGCAATGGATATGTTCGCGGCGGCGCTCTTGGCTGACTCGCTGGCGAAGTTGGCGAGCCAGGAGCCTGCCGCCATCGTGGTCAGGACCCGCTCGGCGAAGGCGGTGACGGCGGGCGTCTCCTCCTGGGTGAACAGGCCCGCGCGGATGGCCTCCAGGGGCAGCAGACCGCGCGAGGCACTGGTGTTGTGGAAGAAGAAGGCGAGCGCCGTGGAGGGGCAGGCAGTGCCCATGGCGTAGGTGGCTGCCGCGAGGTCGCGCAGACCGCCCCCGATCCCGCCGTACTTCTCGGGCACGACGAGCCCGAGCAGGCCGGCCTCTCGCAGCAGCCCGGTGTGACCCGCCGGGAAGGCGGCCTGCGCATCGGCGTCGGCGGCCGCCGCCCGCAGGGCAGGCAGTACGGATTCGACGCGCTCGGCGCGGGCCCGCTCGGCCGGCGTCATGCGGTCGACGAGGTGCGCGCCCGTGAGTTGCTGCGTGGTCATCGGCGTGGACTCCTTACTGGGATTCCGGGCCGCGGGAGGCGGCTGCCCGGGCGGGGGAGCAGGGGGCGGGCGCGGCGGGCGGTTGCCTTCGCAGCACACCCAGTTCGGCGCGCAGGGCCCGTACCGCGGCGATGTCCAGGGGGGCCGCGACGCCCATGCGGGAGCAAAGCAGTACGAGCCGCTCGGTGGCCAGCAGGCCGCCGTGGCCGCCGAGGGTGGTGTCGAAGCACCTGACCCCGCTTTTCATCCCGGTCAGGGCGTTGACCAGGCCGAGGCCGTGGTCGTCGCGCAGCGCGAGGCGCAGGGGGACGGGCCCGGCCGCGGGGATCGCGTCCTGGAGCAGTCGGCGCAGTGCCAAAGGTGATGCTCCGTCCGCATCGTCGTGGCCCTCTGCGGGTTCCTCCAGGACGATCTCCCCGCAGCCGGCGGCGGCCAGCCGCTGCACGGTCAGCAGGCCGGCGCGGGCCGCCCCCGGGCGCAGCGCGTCGCGTATCCGGGCGACCACGAGGGTGTCCGGGTGCCCGGCGCCGTTGACCGCCCGGACCGCGTGGACGGCCTCCCCGCCGGTACCGTCCGGTGCGACGGTGAGCTCGACGGCGGGGCAGCCGGCCTCGGCGGCGGCGACGGCGGCCGAGGCGTTGTCGACGTGGACCGAGGAGCAGCTCATACCGGCGGCCCCGGCGCCGGCCGTTCCTGCGCCGTCGAGCGATGTGAGGCGCACCCGTACGCCCGCCCGCCGCAGCGCGTGGGTCAGGCGAGCGATGTGCGGCGCTGCCACCGCGTCGGTCAGGCCGGTGTCGGCCAGGTCCACGCGGTCGGGGAGCGGATCCGCGAGCTGCCCCCAGGAGCGCGAGTGGAACAGCAGCGGGGAGGTGATGCGCGGTACTCCCGCTGCCACCACCTCACCCAGGAAGATGGAGTGGTCCCCGCCGGGGTAGCGGTGCAGGACGCGGCAGTCGACCCAGGCCGCCGAGTCCGTCAGCACGGGACTGCCGGTGGCGCCGGGCAGCCAGTCGCCCGCCGCGAAGCGATCGGTGACCCCCGGCTCCATGCCCGCGAACCTGCGTCCCAGTGCGAGGTGGTCCCGGCCCAAAACGTTGACGGCGAACACCCCGTTGCGTATGAGGAGATCGTGGGAGCGGATCCCCTGGTCCAAGCAGACCAGGACGAGAGGTGGTGCGAGGCTGACGCTGCTGAACGAGCTCGCCGTCATGCCGTGCCAGCCCTCCTCGCCGGCCGTGGTGACGATCCCCACGCCGCTGGGCCACCGGGACAGCACCTGACGGAAGGTCGATTCGTCGATGACGGTCGTCATCGCACCCCCGCTCAATTATGTTTCCTCTAGTGGAACACTGTATCCATGAGCGTAACGACGGTCGCGTCGCGGTGTCAACGAATCCACCCGCCTCGGGATCACTGTTTCCCCTGGGGAAATCGACGTTATGCTTTTGCCAAGTCGGGGGACGGCCTCGAAACCATCGCGCAAAAGGGGCACCTGTGACCGAGGAGACGAGCAGCAGCAGGTCCATCGCCGCAGTCGAGCGCGCCATGGACGTGCTGCTGATGTTCGGCCGCAGCGGCCGCCCCGACCTCGGTGTCACCGAGATCGCCCAAGAACTGGACATCACCAAGGCCGCCGTGCACCGCGTCCTCACGGCCCTGCGCAACCGCGACCTGATCATCACGGATCCCGTCACCCGCCGCTACGCCCTCGGACCGGCCGCCATCTCCCTCGGCCGCGCCTACTTGGCGCGCACCGACCTGCGGGTCCTCGCGGCCCCGGAGCTGCGCCGGCTCGCCGCCCAATGCGGGGAGACCGCCACCCTCTCCATCCGCCGCGGCGACACCAGGCTCTACGTCGACCAGGTCGTCCCCGAGCAGGAGCTGCGTATGGAGGTGGCCCTCGGGATCCCGCTCCCCCTGCACGCGGGCAGCTCCTCCAAGGCCTTCCTCGCCTTCCTGTCCGACGCCGAGATCGAGACCTACCTCGAACGCCACCCCCTGGACGCGGTCACCGACCGGACCATCACCGACCCCGAGCGCATGCGCAAGGAGCTGTCCGCCATCAAGCGGCGCGGCTACGCCATGTCGGTGGGGGAGCGGCAGAGCGGTTCAGCCTCGCTCGCCGCGCCCGTCTTCGGACACGACGGCCATGTCATCGCGGTGGTCAGCCTGGCCGGCCCGCAGTCCCGGTTCAAGCCGCGCCTGGCCGAGTGCGCCCCGCTGCTGATGGCGAGCGTCGAACGGCTCTCGGCCGAGTTCGGGTACCGGCCAGGGGTCCGGTGACCCGCCTCAGAGGTCGGCCCCGGGCTTGAGCACCCCCAGCGCCGCGGCGGCCAGGACGCACGTCCAGATCCCCGCCACGTACGGGACACAGCCGTTGACCGCCCGACGCAGCGTCCGCTCGACCCCGTCGCCTCCTCCCGAGCCCGCCAGGTCGCGGAACGCGGCCCCGAACGGGCGCAGCGTCAGCCGGATGCCCAGCCCGCAGGCGATCGCCGTCGCATACAGCAGGACCTTGGCGCCCAGCCAGCGGGGATCGGTCCGCACCCCGAACGGCTCCGCGGCCAGCAGGGTGTAGAGCCCGACGTCCCACAGTGAGGCCGTCAGTGCGACGCGTATCGCCCAGTCCGCTCGGCGTATCCAGGGGCGGCGGCCCGGACGGTGGTGCTCGCGCACGGTCAGCCACAGCCAGAGCGCCGCGAAAGCCCAGGTCACCCCGGCGGACCAGCCGTTGAGCAGGCGCTGCGCCCCGTGCGGCTCCAGCGCCATGAGCGTGATTCCGCTCGGCAGTATCAGCACCAGGCAGATCTTCGGGCCGAGATCCAGCACACTCATGATCGACAGCGCCGTCGAGCGGGCGGCGACGGGCAGGCCCGGCTGCAGGACGTACCGGCTGGAGACGTAGACGCCGAGGTCGCCGCCCAGCCAGAAGACGAATAGCAGGATGTGGAGCAGGATCCACCATCCGTGCGGATGTGCTCCCATGTCTACTCCTCCCCCCGCTCGCCGCTGCGCTCGGACTCGGGGAAGGGGCCTGCCCGGCCCAGCAGGGCGGGCACCTGGATGCCGAGCACGGTGCCCAGCCAGGTCCCCGCCGCAGCGGCCGATTCCAGGTCGATGCCCGGTTCCAGGCCCATCCGCCGCAGCAGGTAGACCAGGTCCTCGGTCGCGATGTTGCCGGTGGCGGCCGGGGCGAAGGGGCAGCCGCCGATGCCGCCGAGGGAGGAGTCGAGCCACGCCGCACCGGCCGCGGCGGCTGCCACCGCGTTCGCGTAGCCGGTGTTGCGCGTGTTGTGGAAGTGGCAGCGCAGGACCACTCCGGGCGCCTGTTCCCGTACCGCCGTGAGCAGCCGGGTGACCGCGTCGGGGGCGCCCACGCCGATGGTGTCGGCGAGGACGATCTCCTCGGCGCCCGACTCCGCGGCGATCCGGGCCAGTTCGGCCACGGCCGACTCCGGGGTCTCCCCCTCGAAGGGGCAGCCGAACGCCGCCGCGATGGTCAGTGAGCGCCCGATCCCCTCCGCGTGGGCGCGGGAGGCGATCCCCTCCCACGCGGCCAGCGCCTCGCGCGTGCCCATGCCCTGATTGCGGCGCGAGAACGCGTCGCTCGCCACCACCACGTAGTTGACCTCGTCCACGCCGCTCGCACTTGCCCGTTCCATGCCGCGGGCGTTGAGCACCAGGCCGCTGTAGCGAACACCGTCCGGGCGCTTGAGCAGTCCCATCACCTCCTCCGCTCCCGCCATCTGCGGCACCCGGCCGGGATGGACGAAGGCCACCGCCTCCACCCGCCGCGCGCCCGCGGCCACCGCCCGCTCGATCAGGGCCACGCGCTGCGCCGGGGACAGTGCACGCACCTCGTTCTGCAGTCCGTCACGCGGGGCCACTTCCACCACGCCGGGACCAGTGAGCGGCTTGGCCGCCAAGGAGTTGTCCATGCGTCATATTCTGTCGCGTCGATTCCTCTAGCGAAACAGTGTTTCCCAAACTTACACTCGCCGTATGAGTGGACCCCTCTCCGACATCCGTGTCATCGAGACCGGCACCCTGCTTGCCGGTCCCTTCTGCGGCCAGCTCCTCGGCGACCACGGCGCCGAGGTCATCAAGCTCGAGGACCCCGGACGCGGCGACCCCATGCGCCAGTGGGGACGCGAACGGCCCTACGGCAAGTCCCTGTGGTGGCCGGTCGTCGCACGCAACAAGAAGTCCGTCACCTGCAACCTGCGCCGCGAGGAAGGCCAAGAACTGGTCCGCCGCCTCGTCGCCCGCGCCGACGTCCTCGTGGAGAACTTCCGCCCCGGCACCCTGGAACGCTGGGGCCTCGGCTTCGAGGAGCTCCGCGCCATCAACCCCGGCCTCGTCATGGTCCGCGTCACCGGCTACGGACAGGACGGCCCGTACGCGCCCCGCGCCGGCTTCGGCTCCATCGGCGAGGCCATGGGCGGCATCCGCCACATCACCGGCGAACCCGACCGCCCCCCGTCCCGCGCCGGCATCTCGCTCGGCGACGCCCTCGCCGGCACCATGGCCGCGTACGGCGCCGTCATGGCCCTGCACGCCCGCACCCGCACCGGAACCGGCCAGATCGTCGATTCCGCGCTCTACGAAGCAGTCCTCGCCTACATGGAGTCCCTCCTCCCCGAATGGGAGGTGGGCGGCTACCAGCGCGAACGCACCGGCCCCGTCCTCCCCAACGTCGCCCCCAGCAACGTCTACCCGACCGCCGACGGAGCCGCCGTCCTCATCGCCGCCAACCAGGACACCGTCTTCCGCCGCCTCACCGAGGTCATGGACCGCGCCGACCTGGCCGAGGACCCCCGCTATGCCACGCACACCGCGCGCGGAGCCCACCAAGGCGAGCTCGATGACGTCATCACCACCTGGACCGCCGGGCACGACGCGGCCACCCTGCTCGGCGCCCTGCACGCCGCCGGTGTCCCGGCCGGCAAGACCTTCACCGCCGCCGACATGCTCGCCGACCCGCACTTCGCCGCCCGCAACGCCATCGTCCGCCTCCCGCACCCCGACTTCGGCGAGATCCCCATGCAGAACGTCGTCCCGAAACTCTCCGGCACCCCCGGCGCCGTACGCTGGGTGGGCCCCGAACTCGGAGCCCACAACGACGAGGTGTACGGCGACCTCCTGGGCCTCACCGGGGAAGAGCGTGAGAAGCTCACCGCGGACGGAGTGATCTGACGTGGCCGACACGCCCCTCGCCGATGACTACGAAGCCGCCGGATTCGGCCGCCGCATCGGCTGGGGCGAACACCCCGCCGTCCTCCTCGTCGACCCCGTCCAGGCCTACGCCGTCCCCGACAGCCGCCTCTACCTCGACACGGCGGAACCGGCCCTGCACGCCATGGCGCACCTCGTCCGCGCCGCCCGCCGCACCCAGTTTCCCGTCATCTTCACCGCCGTCCACTACGACAACGAACCGAGCTCCCACGCACCGCACTTCGCCCGCAAGGTGCCCAGCCTCGACGCCTTCCGCGCGGGCAACCCCCTCGCGGCCTTCACCCCGCTCTGCGCCCCGCAACCGGGTGAGATCGTCATCCACAAGCACTACCCGAGCGCCTTCTTCCAGACCCGGCTGCGCGACGTCCTCACGGTCCTCGGCGTGGACACGCTCGTCATAGGAGGGTTCTCCACCAGCGGCTGCGTGCGGGCCACCACCTTGGACGCACTTCAGTACGGGCTGCGCCCCATCGTCGTGCGCGACGCCGTGGCCGACCGGGACACCGGTCCCCACGAGGGCAATCTCTTCGATCTCGACTCCAAGTACGCCGACGTGGTCGATGTCGGCGTGGCCTGCCGCCGCCTGGGGGACCCCGTGCACCCCCGCCCCGGGCGGATCTGACGGCCGTCATCCGACACGGTCCCGGCTCTCCGGTCCCAGCCCCGGACCCAGCCCCGCCCGTGCCCAGGGCTGCCCTCGGGCGGTGAGGGCGGCGCGGTTCGCCGACCGCACGAACCCGTTCGTGCGGATCCGCTTCCCGCGCCGCCACCGCTCACGCCCGGCTGCCGCGCCGCAGCAGGACCAGCGTGCAGCCGCCGAGCAGGAACAGCGTGCCGCCCAGCAGGGCGGCCACCGGCAGGCCGTCGGTGGACCCGGTCTGCGGCAGCGACCCCACCGCGCCCGCGCTGGCCCCCGTCGTGCCCGCGCCGGACGTGGCCGTGCCTCCGCCGGACGCCGTCGGTGCCGGACGGGAGGGCGGCGGACTGCTCGCGCCGGGGCCGGCCGCCCCCACGGTCAGCGGCACCTCAACCAGTTCCTTCGTCGCGGAGATCGACACCGCGATGACGCAGTTCCCCGCCTTGGCCACGCAGTCCGCCCCGCCCGCCTTGGCCTTGACCGTGATCTCGGCCGTGATCGCGTCGCTGGCCGCGCTGTGCCACACCCCGGACGCGTCGGTCTTGCCGATGACCGCGGCGTCGGGTGACGTCTCGCAGTCCGTCGGACCGGCCGGCTTCGGCTTGCACAGACCGATCGGCACGAAACCCTGATTTGGGCTCAGCCCCTTCGCCGACACCGTGACCTTGTCCCCCACGGCGAGTCCGGTCGACTTGCTGACGGTCAGTGTCCCGGCGGCGGCGGCCGGCCCGGCCGAAACCGCGACCAGGGCCGAGGCCGCGGCGAGTGCGCTCGCGCAGCGGATTCTTCGTAGCGATGTCATGAGTTTCCTCCAGATGGGGACAGCGGGGACCTTCCGGGCGCCGCCCTCCGGCGGCCCCGGACGAGGGAGAGGACGCCGAGCACGAGACAGGCGACGGCCACGCCGAGGGACAGGGACCACATAGGGGTCGACGGCCCGCTCCAGTCGTTGCCGCGGCCACCGCTGGGAGCGGCGGCGGATGGCGGGGCCGGTTCGGCTCGGCCGGTGCCGGACACCTCGCCGGGGACCAACCCGCCCTCGAAACCGACCGCGACCTGAACGCTGTTGGCGGCGATCAGCGCGGGCGGGGTCCCGGAGGGCAGTGGCGCGACGCCGACCACACATGGCGTGGAGCGGCAGTCGCCACCGGCGAAGCGCGCGTGCACGGTCAGGGTGACCTGCGGGAGCACCCCGTCGGGGCCGATGGTCACCAGCCGGGCCCCGCCGCCGAGGTCGCAGTCCTTGTTGCCGGTGTAGCCCTTCTTGCACAGGCCGACGGCGACAGACGTCAGCCCGGCACGGAACCCGGAGCCGTCGACGGTGATCTGCCGGCCCTCGGTCAGCCCGGTTGCAGCGGACACGTGAACCGTGGCGGTCGGCGTATCGGCGGCCCCGGCCGTGCCTGCCGCAATGGCGGCAGCGGCGAACTGGCCGGACAGAGTGAGCGCCGTGGTCGCCGCGAGGGCCACCCGGCAGCTCCGGCTCTTCGTCGAGATCCTCACGGCATGGCCTTTCTGTTCCGTCGCAAGAGGGCTGTCCGGGAGCCGCCGGACGCGGGGAGCGCGATCGGACGCTGACCGGGGACGGCCTGCGCCGGGGCGGAGGCGACCAGGACCGCCGTCCCCTGGCCTGCTATCTGGCGCAGTACGGACGTGACCGCCGGATCGGCCGCGAGCGGCCCGCAGCCGGGCCCGGTCAGGTCCAGCAGGAGCAGCGCCGGCTGCGCGATGAGGGTCTGAACCAGCCCGAGGACGCAGCGTTCGTCGGGGCCGAGCCGCCCGCAGGGGTCGGCGCCCTTCGCCGCGAGGAACGGGAAGGCCGCGCGGGCGGCCACCGTCAGCTCCGCCGCCCGCTCGGGGTCCAGATGCGCGGCTGCGGCCGCCACCGCGTCCGTCACCGAGACCGCGGGATGACCGGGGTGCAGAGCGCCCGTCCGGGCCGCGTCCGCCGGGTCCACGAAGGCGGAGAGCCGCAGGTCCCACCGGGCCCGCGCCTCGACGCGGGAGACGTCGTGGCCGCGCAGCCGCCAGGTTCCGCCGTCGGCCTTGCGCAGGCCGGCGAGGACCGCCAGTACAGCGCCCGCCCGCCGGCCGGGGAGAGCGTCGGTCAGGTACGCGATCTCGCCCGGCGCCAGCGTCAGGTCGAGACGGCGCACGGGCGGCGCCCCCGCCTGACGGACGCCGAGGCCGCGGACCTTCAGGGGGCCGTCGCAAGCACCGGCGCCGTTGTCGTCGTCCGGCTCGGCGCCCTGCCCGCGCCCGCGGTGCGCCAAAGCGCCGGCGGCTGCCACGGCGGGCGCCAGACCGATCACGGTCAGGGTGTCCGCGCCGCCCAGCAGCCGGCCGGACAGCGCGACGGCGGTCATCGCGGCCGCCCCGCCGAACAGCCCGGCGACGGCGTACCCGCCGTGCCCGACAGCCCCCGCATGCACGTTGTCCCGCGCGGGGGACGAGCCGGCGCGGGCCGCCGAGGTGGCAGCACCGCTGGTGAGGACGGCCGCCAGCGCGAGGACGAACTGCCAGGGCCGGGCGGCGCTCGCACATGCCGCCACCGCCGCCGTGAGCCCGGCCGCCGTGAACAGCGCCCCACGCAGGCCCGTACCCGTACCCGTACCCGTACCCGTACCGGCGCCGGTGATCGGTCGACGTCGGCCGGCCACGGCGAGGCCGCTCGTCAGGGCCGCCGCCAGCAGCGCCGCGTAGGCGAACGGCCGGGCGCCCGCGCCGCCGAGCAGTTCCCAGCGGAAGACAACCAGGCTCTGGCCGGCGAACACCACGCCGAACACGGCCGCGCCCACGGCACCCGCCGTCCAGTGCGAGGCTGCGGCGCGCCCGGAGTCGTCCGGCGCGGCCCGTACGCAGGCCGGAGCCAGGAGCAGCGCGGCGAGCGCGCACGCGAGTGCGCAGGCCACCTGGGGGTGCTGCGCGAGGAGCACCACCGCGGCGCCCGCCGCACCCGCGCCCGCCAGGCAGGCGGCGTGCCAGGAGTGCCGCGGCCGGTAGAGGCAGAGAGAGCCGCCGCCGAGGGCCGCGGCCATCACCAGCAGCGCCGCGAACACCAGCGGCGAGGCGAGCAGCGCGGCGGCCGACGGTGCCGCGCCGGCCAGCACACAGGCCGCCAGTGCCCGCCGCGCGGCAGCCGTAGCCCTGCCCGGACGGCCCCGGCCTCGCCGCCGCAGCACCGTGCCGACCACCGCGGCGAGCAGCATGCCCGTCAGGAGGAGGTAGCGGACGGCCTCGCCGGGCATGCCGACGGGCCCTGCGAGCAGCGGCGCCGAGGCAAGGAACACGCCGGCGGCCAGCCCGGCCGCCGCGGCGGCACCCAGGTCCGGGCGCGGGCGGGTGAGGAAGAGGGGGAAGAGGGAGGAGAAGGCCATTACCGCTCCGTTTCCAGGGGTGACGCCCGCAAGGCGTCGGCGAACGCCCGTAGCGCTCGGAAGTCAACGAGCGCGGCGTCTCCCGCCAGTTCGCGGACCAGCGCACGGGTACTGACCAGTCCGGGGTGCTCACCGTCCCCCGCGCCGACCGCGAGGACCTCGGCCAGCCGGCCCGCGTCCACGAAGGCGGGAAGGGCGGCCGGCGCCGACCCGGGCGCCCGCGACGGCCGCCCCGCCCGGCGGCGCTCGACGCCGCGGCGTACGGCGACCGCTGCCGTGAACACGGTCAGCAGGGCGGCGAGGAAGGCCAGACCCAGCAGCCCCCAGGGGTAGACATCGGTGCTGACGGCGAACTCGGCCGAGGCGTACCGTCCGCCGACCGAGTAGCGGCCGAACGCCGCGGCGGGAAGCCGTACGGGGATCCGGTAGGTCTGCTCCGCGTGCGGCGGCAGTTCGGCAGTCAGCGGAGTGCCCACCGGGAGGTCGGCGCTGCCGCCTGGCCCCCAGGCGACGATCAGCGGCGCCCGCCCCAGCGGCCGGTCACCAGGGTTGCGCAGGGTTACGGTCAGCGTCCGGTGGGCGGGAGCGCCGAACAGTTCGGCGAACCGCGGCCCGCCGGACAGGGCCGCCGCGACGACATCGACGCGTACGGCGGGCACGGGCGCTGTCGGCGCCGCGTCGGCCGCCCCGGCCAGGGTCAGCGGGGTCTGGGCGCGCACCCCGCTCTGTCCGGCCACCGCCCGCAGCACACACGGGCACGCGGCGGGCGGCGCACCCGCGATGAGCGTCAGGCGGAAGGTGCCGTCGGCGGCCACCAAGGCGACCGCGGCGCGCAGCGTGTCGCAGTCGGCGCTGCCGTGCAGCGCCTCGCCTCCGCAGACCTCGACCTGTACGGTCACGCCGGGCTGCCAGCCCGCCCCGGAGGCTTTGACCGGCAGGCCGGGGGCGGCCCGGGGATCGTCCACGGTAACGCTCGGCCCGGTCGCGGCGGCCGGGCCGGCGCCCGCCACCGACAGGACCGCCGCGGTCAGCAGCACGACGGCGGCCAGCGTCAGACGGATGGCCGGGCCCGGAGGTGCGGCCGGTACCTGGCGGCTGGTCATGAGACCGCCCCGGTGCGGCCGGACCGCTTGCGGCGGAGCCAGCCCAAGGCGACCGCGAGGACGGCGAGGAGCGCGGCCACGGCGCCGAGCGTGGGCCAGGAAAGGACGACCCGGCCGCTCTGCGCCGAGGTCGCAGGCAGGCCGGGCGCAGTGACGCGCACGGAGGCCGTGAGGTAGTCGAGGCCGGGGGCATCCGGCCAGTCCGCGCTGATCTCGGCGCTCTGCCCCGGCAGCAGCAGGGGCAGCGTACGGTCGGCAATGACGCCGTGCCGCAGACCGAACAGTCCGTCGACCCGGGGTGAGACGGTAGGGCGCAGCGCCGCGTTGCCGGTGTTGACAACCGTGTACGTGAGCGTGGCGCGAGCCCCCGCGAAAGGCGTGCCCGACGGGTGGTGGCCGACGCGGACGGACCGGACGGCGAGTCCGGGAGTCACCGGCCCCTCCACCGTGAGCTGGATCCGGACGGCGATGGCCCGCTGAATGCCGACGTCGACCCCGGAGGCCTCGCCAGCCTGCTCGACGGCGTTGTTGAGCGCGACGATCCCGCCGACGTGGCTGCCGGGGGTGGCGTCGGCGGGCACGTGCAGCGTGAAGGGGATGTCCGCGGCCCGGCCGGGCGGGATGACCAGGGCGTTCGTACCGAGGGTGAGCCAGCTCCCGAGACCTGTCTGGGCCTCGCCTGCCTGGCGGTAGGCGAGCGCGCCGTCCCGGGGCGTGTTGTAGGCGTCCGACCCGTAGACCTGGAAGGAGAGGGGGGCGCCGGACAGATTGCTGACGCGCACCGCGTCCTTGACGACCGAGCCGGGCGCGGAGTCCATGACGAAGGCGGGCCGGCCGGTGGTTCCGGCAGGCTGCACCGACCAGGAGCCGGTGCCGGTGACGGCGCCGGCTCGCACCGCCGCGGCGGCCGCGGGCGGGGCGCCCCCCAGCACGGCGGCCGACAACGCGGCCAACAAGGCGGCCAGGCAGGCCGATGCGACGCGGACGGCCGTGCTCACGTGCGTCCCGGCGGGTGCCCTCGGGGCCCGGCCGGGCGGGGGATCACTGCGTAGGGGGGTCATGGTTCCGCTCTTTGCCGGTGTCCGGCGGCGAGCCCGGGAGCTCGCCGCCGGCACGTTGCTCTGGGGAGGGGTCAGGACGAGGTCAGGACAGGGTCAGGCGCAGCACGGCCGCGTACTCGCCGCTCTGGACGATCTCCGGGACGCGCAGGTTCAGCGCCGCGCCCGCGTCGAAGTGGCCGCCGGTGACGGAGGCCGGGTCGGCGCTCGCCGCCTGGGTGCACAGCGCGGCCGCGGTGGCCGAGCTGAGCGGACCGGCGCTGCCCGGGACGACGGCGGAGGCCGCTGCCGAGCCCGGGTGCACCGCGCACTGCGGGGTCCAGGACAGCTGTGAGGCGGGGATGGCGGCTCCGGCGGCGTTGCGGAAGTCGGTGACCGTGCCGACCAGCGACCAGCCCTCGGTGGTGCCGCGGAAGTCCTTTACCTCCAGGGCGCGCAGGCTGCCGGTGGAGTCGTGCGCGCTGCCGTCCACGGTCACGGGGGAGAGGACCACTTCGCCGGGCTCGGCCGACATGGTCAGCGCGCCGCCGCTGACGACCACCTTCAGCGTCTGGTCGGAGCCGCCGCCGTTGGCGCTGCCCGACCAGGGGGTCTGGGCGGCGTCCCCGCCGTCCTTCTCCGTCGCCACGATCTTCACGGCCCCCACGGCCGGGACGAGGGTGGCGGTGAAGTTGCCCCGGGCGTCGACGGGGGCGGTGAGCCCCGCCCCGCCGACCGGCCGGCCGTCCTTGTCGAGGGTGGTGACGCTGACCTGGTCGCCGGGGTCGAAGCTGGCCCCGTTGACGGTGGCGCTCGTACCCGGCCCGCCGCCGCCGGGCGTGACCTGGAGTGCACGGCTGCCCAGGACGCCGAGGACCAGCGAGACGGTGGCGGAACCCTGGGTGATCTTCAAGCGGTGCGGCCCGGAGGCGGCGCCCGCGCCGACCGTCACCGTACCGGCCAGCTTCCCGTCGACGCCGACCCCCAGGTCGGGGGTGAGGTCGGCACCCGAACAGCCGGTGCCGGCCAGGCTGCACAGCTCGACCGCGCCGATCGGAGCGGCGGCGTTCCAGCCCGTTCCGGCCAGGGTGAGGATGTCCCCGGGGCGGGCGCCTGTGGTGTCCGTCGCCGGGCGGCCCGAGATGCCGGTGACGGCCGCGGTGGTGTTGCCGGCGGCCGGGGTGACGGTCATGGTGTGCAGCGCGGTGGCCGTGCCTTGCAGGGTGCAGCTGAGGGACAGGCCGTAGCTCGGGATGTCGAGGGTGAGCTGGTCCGGCGTCAGCGTCACCGTGCCGGGCTGGGCCACGGTGAGCTTGCCGGTCAGGTCGGGTATCGGGATCTCGCCCTTGGCGGGGATCGGCGGGTTCGAGGCCGGGGCGGTAAGCGTGAGCGGCGCCTGCCCCGAGACGAGGATCTTGGCGGAAGGGACGACGCTGCCCGCGGGCAGTGCCACGGGGCCGTTGGCCGGGCCCTTGTCGGCGAGGCTGAGCTTGACGTCCACGCTCTCACCGGCCGCCGCGGTCGCCGGTGCGGTGAGGGTGGCGGTGGTGGTGAAGAGGGAGTGGGAGGAGCTGAAGACGCAGTCGTAGGTCACGGGTGCGCTGCCCGCGTGGGCGGGCGAACCGGCGAGGACCAGTGAGCCGGCCGCCGCCACCACCAGGGCGGCGAGCGTGGCACCACCCCGGGTCCGGGCGGATCTGGCGGGTTGAGGGTGCATGAGCGGTGGGGTTCCTCTCGAAGGGAGCAATGAGTTTCCCTGTACGGAACTTTGTTTCGCTTGTGTTCTCATATGGAGCCCTTCGCCCGCTCGGCGTGTCAAGGGTCGGGGCGTGCGGCGGGGTAAAAGCTGCGTTTCCGAGCCGCGCGTCTCGTGCGAAACGGCGGATCCCACAGCGAAACGAATCCATTGACCCGGCCCGCCCGCGCTCCTAGGGTGGGAAGCCGCCCAACTCCCCGACCGGGCCGCGTCCTCAGCGAATCGGAGAACCGCGCCATGACCGCGAGCCAGCTCGCCCCCGTGCCCCGCTCCTACCTCTACGTCCCGGGCGACCGCCCCGAGATGCTCGCCAAGGCCCTCGGGCGCGGCGCCGACGCCCTGATCGTGGACCTGGAGGACGCCGTCCCTGCCTCGGGCAAGGAACGGGCGCGGGAGCTGGTGCGCTCCTGGCTCACCGGCCTCGACGACCACGCCGATGTCCCGCGCGGTACCCCGGAGATCTGGATCCGCGTCAACCCGGGGGAGCGGGGGCGTGCGGAGAGCGCCCTGCTCGCAGCGCCCCGGGTGACGGGCTTCTGCCTCGCCAAGTGCTCCGATGCCGACATCGCCGCCCAGCACGAGACCCTGACCGCCGCCGAGGAGCGGCACGGGCTCGCCCCGGGCACCTTCGCCCTCGCACCGCTGCTGGAGACAGCCTCGGCGGTCCTCGACGTACGGCAGATCGCGCGGGCGCCCCGGGTGCGCCACCTTCAGCTCGGCGAGGCCGACCTGTGCGCCGAACTCGGCATCGAGGGACCCGATGTGACGGACCCGGACGGCGCGGCGGCTGGTGCGGCCCTGGTCGCCATCCGCATGGACCTCCTCCTCGCCTCGGCCGCCGCCGGGCTGCTGCCCCCGGTCGGGCCGGTCAGCACCGACTTCACCGACCTCGACGCCCTCGCCCGCACCACCCGGGCCCTGCGCGGGCTCGGCTACCGCTCCAGGGCCTGTGTCCACCCGCGTCAACTGGGCACGGTGCACGCCGCTTTCACCCCCGGCCCGGAGGAGGTCGCCGCGGCGCAGACCCTGCTGGACCGCTTCGCCGAAGCGGTGCGGGACGGCTCGGGCGTCATCACCGGCCCCGACGGCCGCATGGTGGACGAGGCGGTCGTACGCGCCGCCCGCCGGGTGCTCGCCACCCGCCGCTGACCGGCCCACCGGCCGCTCTGCCCGCCCCGCCGCTATCCGATCCGCGTGAGGCCCAGCAGCGCGCCTGCCGCGCCGCGGGGCGCCCCACCCAGGGCGCGTACCGCCTCGACCACCCCGTCCGCGCGGGCTGCTCCGAGCACCGGCTCCGTGTTCAGCCGGAACTTGCCCGCCAACTGGGCCCGCGACAGTGGCATGCCCGGGCCGCCCAGTGAGCTGGTGACCCGCGACTGCATCACCTGGCCGCTGTGCGTACGCACCCGCAGTATCGCGCTGAAGGCCTGTGGGAACTCCGCGTCGCACTGCGGGTCGGCCACCACCTCGACCCGCTCCGCCAGCGCGAGCCGGCGCGGATCGGTGAATGCCTCCGGGGAGAAGTCCGCGTGCCGCAGCCCCGGGCCGGCGCCGTCCGCGGCCGTCTCCGACAGGAGCGCCGCCGCCACCGTGTACGGACCCGAGAACTTGGCGTGGTACGGCGTACGGGGGCGCGCCTTCTCGGCGTGCGGCTCCCCGATGGTGCGCCGGGGCGCCGCGGCCACTCCGAGTTGTGCGCTCGCCACATCCTCGGCGCGCAGCCCGGCTCGGCGCAGGGCCAGTGCGCAGTCGATCCCGGGGTGGGTGAAGTGGTTGGAGGGGTACGGCTTGAACACGGTCCGCGCGTACTGCCAGTTCCCGGCCGCGCCCATCTCCTCCAGGCCGGCCAGCAGCGGCTGCGCTGTCCACCTCTCGTCCAGGAACGCCGTCAGGAATCCGAAGCGGCCTTCGATCACGGTCGGCGGCCCGGTGACCCCGCCCGCCGCGAACTGGGCGGCGCACACCCCGGAGTGGGCCGCCCACCCGCAGTGCAGGCGTTTGACGCTGCCGCCGGTGCGGTTCGCCTCGATCACCCCGGCGCCCATCGAGCAGGCGATGCCGATGGCGTGCGCCAGCTCGGCCGTGGTCAGCCCGTACAGCAGGCCCGCGGCGACGGCGGCGCCGACGGTGCCGCAGATCGAGGTGGCGTGCAGGCCCTTCTCGAAGAACACCGAGTTGCGCAGCTCCGGGTCGTAGGAGGCCATCCCGAGGCGGACGCACACCTCGCCGCCCGCCGCGAGCGCGGTCAGCAGCGCGTCCCCCGTTGCTCCGGTCGCCTCGGCGGCGGCGAGCGCGGCGGGCAGGACGGCGGCCGTGGGGTGCAGGACGGACGGCAGGTGGGTGTCGTCGAAGTCGAGGGCGTGCGCGAGGGTGCCGTTGACCAGGGCGGCCCGGTCGGCCGGCATCCGCAGGCCGCTGCCGACGGCGGTGGCCTCGCCGACCCCGCCGGCCGCGCGCGCCAGGGCCAGCGCCGCCGCCTGGGGCGAGGCACCCGCGTCCTCACCGGAGTGGGCGCCGAGTGCCCCCAGACTGTTGCCGAGGCAGTCCAGCGTGCGCGCGGCAGCGTCCGCCGCGATCTCCCGCGGTACTCCGTCGGCGCGGCACGCCGCCGCGAAGGCGGCCAGGCGCGCCGCGTACCCCTGACCGCTCATGCCCGGCCTTCCCTGTCGTGGTCGTGCAGGATGGCAAGCGGGCGTACAGGGGAGCCGGTGGCGCCGACGACCGGCAGAGGCGCGAGCATCAGCAGGAAGTCCGCCCGCCTGCGCGAGGCGAGTCCGGCGGGCTCGGTGAGCCCGGTGAGCCGCATTGTTTCGACGATGTGGATGCCCGCCTCGACCAGCAGCAGCCGGTGCACGGGCAGTTCGGCGTGCCCGCGCCTCGGCGGGACATGCTCGAAGGCGATGGTCTCCCCGCCGGTCACTCGCACCCCGCGCTCCGCGATCCAGGCCCCGGCCGCGGGACCGGGGCCCGGCGCCCCGCCCTCCTGGCCGGTGAAGACGCGCGCGTCAGCCCAGTGCCGGGACCATCCTGTCCCCAGCAGCAGCGCCTCGCCCGCCTCGATATCCACGCCGGCCGCGTCCCGAGCTTTCTCCAGGTCGGCGACGGTGATCTCGTACCCGGCGGGCAGGACGGGGACGCCGTGCACGGCGGCGACGTCGAGGAAGACCGCCCGGCCCACGTACGGCGGGAACTCCTCGATGCCGTGCCGGGAGAAGCCCTCGTGGCTCTGCACCGAGGCCGCCGGGACGTCCCCGTGCAGCAGCCCGGCTTGTGAGACGTGGGCGAGGGCGTCGACGTGGGTGCCGACGTGGCCGCCGGTGACGATCAGCTCGTTCGCCGCGGAGCCGCCGTCGGCGCGTACGTGGTCGCCGTGGCGGCGTTCCAGGAGCATGCGGAAAGGCGGGTGGTTGGGTGACTGCGGCATGCCTCGGCGCATCGGCTGGGAGAGGTCGATCACGGGAGCGCCGGCGAGGGACAGCGGCCCGCCACGGTACCCGTGGACGCTGTTCATGGGGTCTCCAAGAGGGGGTCAGATCGTACGGTGTGCGGCGAGTTCGTCCAGCTCGCGCGGCGACAGGCCGAGCCGTGCGGCGTAGACGGCCCGGGTGTCGCGGCCGTGCGGGCGGCCGGTCCAGCGGATGGCGCCGGGCGTGGCGGAGAGCCGGAAGAGGACGTTCTGCATCCGGATCGGTCCCAGCACCGGATCCTCCACGGTCGTCAGCGAGTCCAGGGCCCGGTACTGCGGGTCCTCGAAGATGTCGGCGATGCCGTACACGGGGGAGATCGCGGCTTCGGCCTCCTCGAACGCGGCGATCACCGTGTCCCGGTCGCGGGCCGCGATCCACTCCCCGACCTGCCCGTCGAGCAGGTCCGCGTGCGCGGCGCGCCCGGCGCCGCCGGCGAACCAGGGCTCGGCGGTCACCTCCGGGTGCCCGACGAGCTTCATGACCCGCTCGGCGACGGACTGCGCCGAGGTGCTCACGGCCACCCACGCGCCGTCCCGGGTCGGGTAGATGTTGCGGGGGGCGTTGTTCACCGAACGGTTGCCCGTGCGTGCCGGCACGGTGCCGAGCTGGTCGTACGCGGTGGGCTGCGGGCCCAGCAGGGTCAGCAGCGGTTCGATGATCGCGAGGTCGACCACCTGCCCCGGCCCGCCGTGCACGTCGCGGTGGTAGAGCGCGGTCTGTACGGCCGAGGCGGCGACCAGCGCGGCCACCCCGTCGGCCAGCCCGAACGGCGGCAGCGTCGGCGGGCCGTCCGGCTCGCCCGTCAGGGCCGCGAAGCCGCTCATGGACTCGGCGAGCGTGCCGAAGCCGGGCCTGCGGGCGTAGGGCCCGTACTGGCCGAAGCCGGTCACGCGGGCGATGACCAGCCGGGGGTTGGCACGGTGCAGGTCCTGCGGGCCGAGCCCCCAGCGCTCCAGGGTCCCCGGCCGGAAGTTCTCGATCAGTACGTCGGCCTGCGAGGCGAGCCGGAGCAGCAGATCCGCTCCGGCGGGGCGGCTCAAATCCAGGGTGACGGTGTGCTTGTTGCGGCCGAGCATCTTCCACCACAGTCCCTCGCCGTCCTTCGACGGGCCGTGGGTGCGGGCCGGGTCCGGCCGGGCCGGGTGCTCGATCTTGATGACGTCGGCGCCGTAGTCACCGAGGACCGTCGCGGCCAGCGGCCCCGCGAACAGGGTGGCGCAGTCCAGCACGGTCACGCCACGCAGGGCAGCCGGAGCGGGCGGCGGGGCTGCGCGGGGGAGGGAAGGCTCCATCGGGGCTCACGCACCTTCACGGATCGCGGTTTCTCCTTGTGAAACGCTGTTCCGGAAAGCTAGCATGACCCTTCGTCACGAAAAAGGGAAACAGCGTTTCCCGATAGCCCACGGGTGCGGAAGGGAGGTGCGGGCGGCGCCCCCTGCGGCTGCCCGGCCTGTCATGTCTCGTTACGACCTGCTCATCAAGAACGGCACGCTCATCCAGCCCCACCTCGGCGAGATCACCGCAGACCTCGCCGTGCGCGACGGGAAGGTCGCGGCCCTGGCCGACCGCATCGACACCTCCGAGGCCACCGAGGTCATCGACGCCTCGGGCCGGGCGGTCTTCCCCGGCGCGGTCGACGCGCACTTCCATCTCGGCATCTACCGCTCCCTGGAACAGGACGCGGCGGAGGAGACCCGGTCCTCCCTGGTCGGCGGTGCGACGAGCGTCCTGTCCTACTTCCGCACGGGCGAGCACTACCTCAACCGGACCGGGGCCTACAGCGATATCTTCCCCGAGGTCCTCGCGGCGGTCGGCGGCCGCAGCCACACGGACTACGGCTTCCACCTCGCCCCGATGGACACCGCCCAGGTGCGCGAGATACCCGACCTCGTGGCGAAGCACGGGGTCAGCTCCTTCAAGTACTACATGTTCTACAAGGGGTTCAACCTGTCCGCCGACTCCCGGGACGCCAAAGGTTTCCGGATGGCCGAGGAGGGCGAGGAGTACGACCTCGGTCACCTTTACCAGCTCATGGAGGCGGTCGCCGCCGCCGGCGCCGCCCGCCCCCACGGCCGCGTCTCGCTCTCCCTGCACTGCGAACAGTCCGAGCTGATGAGGCTGTTCATCGACCGGGTCCGCCGCTCGGGCGACCCCCAGACCCTGCGCGCCTACCACGACGGCCGCCCGCCCCTGACCGAGGAGGTCGCGATCGCGGAGGCGGCCACCCTGGCCCGCGCCACCGGCTGCCCGGTCAACCTGCTGCACCTCTCCAGTGCCGCCGCCCTCGCCGGGGCTCGCGCCGCCCGTGCCGCCTCGCCCGGGCTGGACCTGCGCACCGAGGTGACCCTGCATCACCTGTGCCTGGACCACGAGAGCCTGGACGCCGCCGGCTGCGGCCTCGGCGCCAAGGTCAACCCGCCGATCCGCACCCGAGCCGACAATGACGCGCTGTGGGCGGGCGTGCTCGACGGCACCGTGGACTGGGTCGCCTCCGACCACGCCTGCTGCATGGAGGAGTCCAAGGGGGACGCCCTGTGGCCCGCGCTGCCCGGCTTCGGCGGCACCGCCCTCCTCTATCCGATCCTGCTCTCCGAAGGCCACCACAAACGCGGCCTGTCGCTGCGCCGCGTCGCGGAACTGCTCTCCGCTAACCCGGCCGCCGCCTACGGCCTCACCGGCAAAGGGTCGCTGATGGTGGGCGCCGACGCCGACATCGTCGTCGCCGACCTGGACGCCGTCCGCACGGTCACGGCCGACCTGCTGCTGTCCGGACAGGACCACTGCCCCTTCGAGGGGCAGGAACTGCGCGGTTGGCCCACGGTCACCATCGTCGGCGGCCAGGTCGCCTACCGCGACGGAGCAGTCACCGCAGCCCCCGCCGGCCGCTACCTCGCCCGCTGAACGGATCCCGCTGACAGGCCCCTTGCGTTGACAGAGCGCCTGCACGCCCCCGACGATGACCGGGCGGTCACCTGACCGCCCGGTCATACGTCTGGGGAGCGCGCATGCCCACCACCACCTGGACCCACCTCCCGCCCGACCGGCGGGAGCGGATCCTGGTCGCCGCGATGGACGAGTTCGGCACCCACGGCTACTCGACCGGCAGCCTCAACGTCATCGCCCGGCAGGCGGGCGTCGCCAAGGGGTCCCTCTTCCAGTACTTCGCCGGAAAGCTCGACCTGTTCACCTACGTCGCCGAGCAGACCTCCCTGCGCATCTTCGAGGCCATGCGGCCCTGGCTCGACGGCTACAGCGGCGCCGCGCCCGGTACCGACGGGCCCCGCGCCGCCCAGGACTTCCCCTCGTACCTCGTCGACGCGATCGACGCCTGGGTCTCCTACTTCGAGACCCATCCCCTGGAACGGGGCGTGACCGCCGCCACCAACATGGAGATCGACCCCGTCGTACGCCAGGCCGTACTGGAACCCGTCCAGCACCTCTACCTCGCCGGACTGCGCCCCCTTGTCGAGGAGGCGGTCGCCGCCGGAGAACTGTGCGCGGACGCCGATGTCGACGCCCTCCTCTCCCTCCTTCTCCTGCTGCTGCCCCACACCGCCCTCGCCCCCTTCTTCCCGGCCGTCGCCGGCCCCGTCGCCCTGCCCCGGGGTGACCGGGCCGCCCGCCGTACCGCGATCGAGCGGCTCGTGCACCCCGTCCTCGCCGGGTTCCGTCCCGCCCGCGCACCCGACTGATCAGAGCCGATCCGTCCGCCGACCCCGCCACCGCGCCCCGCGTGCCGGGGCTTTCGGCATGCTCCAAGCGGCCTGCGGAGCCGCAAAAGAATCACCGCCGTTCTGCTTGACGCGGTGCCCCCGCTCGGGCCCAATGGGACCGCTGGAGAAACAGAGTTCCAACAGTGGAAACACCCCGGCCCCTTCCGGGCCGGCCCGGCGACGCCGCGACGCCACGCGGCCATCCCCCTGGGAGTCCCCATGAGCGACACCTCGCACAGACGCATGTCCCTCCCGCGCCCCCTCCTCGCCGCGGCCCTGGCCGCCGCCGCGACCCTCACCGCCCTCTCGCCCGCCACCGCCGCGGAGCAGGCCCCCACCGACGTCGTGAAGGTCTCCAACACCGTCGACGTCCGCTGCGCCTTCCTGGTCTACAAGCGCTCCGGCGACTGGTACTTCCCGTCCACCGCACCCAAGGGCACCGTCTGGCTCCAGCACGGCTTCAGCCGTGCCAACGACCACCTGGAGGACATCGCCCGGCGCTACGCCGCCGCCGGCTTCGTCGTCTTCGCCCCCACGCTGCCCTCCGCCGACATGTTCGGCTGTACGGTCTCCAACATCGGGAACAACACCGCCTTCCTCAACAACGTCGCCGACCTCTTCGGCAAGGCCGCCGACCCGAACGACAAGCTCGGCCGCAGCTTCGCCGATGCCGCGGCCAAGGCTGGCCGGCCCGGCCTCCAGATGCCCGCCAAGTTCGTCTTCTCCGGTCACTCCGCCGGCGGAGAGGCCGTCAGCTACGTCGCGAACCGGCTCCGCACCCAGTACCCGGCGGCGTTCGCCCGCCTCTCGGGCCTCGTACTCCTGGACCCCGTCAACTCTTTTGTCGGGCTCAACATGGCCAACGCGCTGAACGGCCTGAACACCACGAACCTGCCCCTGCACGCCATCTCCTCGCCGCCCTACCTCGCCAACGGCCAGGCCTCCGGCACCCGCGAGCTGACCACCGATGTGCACCGGGACTTCCTCGGCATCCGGCTCAGCACGGGCTCGCACTGCGACGCCGAGGGCGCCAGCACCGACACGCTCTGCACCCTGCCCAACGGGGCACCCCAGGACGCCAACGTCGCCGTCCTCCAGGAGTTCGCCACCGTCTGGGCCGCCGACGATGTGAGCGGCACGGTCACCGCCACCCACCGCCCCGGCGGCAGCCGTTACGAGTCCCTGCGCACGGCCGGCACCATCCAGACCCTCAGTGGATCCTGAAACCGTTCCACGCGTGCCCGCCCCCGCGCCGACGGGGGCGGGCACGACCGCGCTCGCGGCCCCACTGGGTTCGTCTGTGCAGGTGGAGGCGGCTGACAGGCAAGGAGACGACGAACCCCGCGCCCAGCGGCCCAGCGCCTCTTGGCCCCCTACGGGATGGCCTCGCCATGCGTTCGACAGGGGGAGAAAGTCATGCCAACTCCGGAGGCCTGACGCCCCATCGCGGGGCACCGAAAAGGCAGTGGGGGGTGTCCAGGACCGCGTCGACAGTGCGGTGGGCGCGCTCTCGCGCCGCCGGGCGGTCCAGCAGCAGCGCGTCGAGCAGCAGGGGCGAGACGATCGCGGAGACGGCGTCCTCCCGTGCCGCACCGGTCAGGCCCGCGGGGGCCAGCGCGGTGCGGAAGGGTGCCAGCAGGTCTTCCACGTACCGGCGCCGCAGATCCGCCATCGCGGAGTCCCATGCCGCCGCCGCGACGATGGCGTGCAAGAAGCCGCCGACCGGCTTGTCGCGCAGGCGGTCGCAGAGCGCGTCCACCTCGGCGTGCAGATCCGTCCGGACCTCACCCGTATGGGAGGGTGCGGGGCGCGGGGCGACCTCGATGAGCGCCGCCAGTACCGCGTGAGGTGTGGGCCAGTGGCGGTAGACCGTCGACCGCGACACCCCGGTGGCGGTGTGCAGACGCTGCGCGGAGAGCGCGGCTGCGCCCTCGGTGAGAAGCAAGTCCAGCGCAGCGGTCAGGACGACGGCCTCGGTGTCCGAGGCGGGTCCTGCGGGGCGGCCAGGTCGAGTCACCTGATTAACGGTACATCTTGTATCGGATTTTTGTCGGCGCTACATTCCATATCGGAACCCGACCCGGAGGGAGCCGCCATGCGGCCGCACGTGGAACTTGTGGACGAGCGCGATCTGATCTGGCACATGGGGGAGTTCGAGCACGCCCAGGGCAGCACCCGGCAGCGCAACCTCAGCTACGACGAGGAGGACGGCTCGGCGTCGCTGAAGGTCCGCTTCGACACCGACTGGTCGCGGCCGGGCGGCGTGCACCACGCCGCCACCGAGTGGTACGTCCTCTCCGGCCGGGTGACCGTCGGGGACGCCGTCCTCGGCCCCGAGGGCTTCTGGATGGCGCCGGCCGGAGTCCGCACCCCCGCCGTCACGGCCGCGGCCGGTACGGAGATCCTGCTGTTCCGCGAGTACGGCGACTGGCGCTTCGACCTCGCAGATGCCGACCGGGAGGGCCTGCGCGCCGACCAGAAGCTGGTAGTCCTGCAGACCTCGGAGATGCCCTGGACCGACGTGCGCGACGGCAGCCCGATGCGCTTCGACCTCGGCGGCACCCCGGTCCCCGGCCTGTACATCAAGATGCTGCACCGGGACGAGAAGACCGGCTTCTACAGCAGGCTGATCAAGGCCAAGCCGGGCTGGCGCGAGGAGCCGCTCGCCCACCACCCGTGCACGGAGGAGGCGTACTGCCTCGAAGGCGCCTTCGACTACAACTACGGCAAGATGTGGCCCGGCACCTACTTCTGGCGCCCCGCCCTCATCCGGCACGGCGACTTCACCGCCGACGCGGAACAGGGCTGCACCTGGATCGTGCGCTCCGACAGTGATCTCGTGGACTGGTACACCTCAGAGGCCCGCGTCGTCATGCAGGGCCAGGCCACCAACTGGGGACCCGACCACCCGCACAGCGTCCCTCCGCGCTTCGTGGAACCGGTCCGCTCCCGAAGCGTCGGTCCGTGGGAGGACCCGTCCTACCAGTGACTCCCGCCCGCCGGAGACCGCGCTCTCGGGCGGACCTGGCCAGCTCGATCGTGGGCGTGGTGGCCGACAGCCACGCCGCGGCCTGCGAGCGCACCCCGCCGCAACGCCCCCCGCGCCGGCTGCGTCCTGCGCGCGGGGGGACTGTAAAACCTCGGATCTGTGGCACTTGCGGTGGTGACGGAGGGTGACGCTGTTCACCCGGAGCCCGCCGTGATTCCGACCGCCGTGACCGGGAACCTCAAGCCGAACGCCGTGCTCAAGCTTGCGGCCTTCGACCTCGACGGCCTCCTAGACACCGAGATCGGCGGCTTCGCCTCCGACGACCACCACCGCCCGGCGCTCGTCACCATCGCCCAGAAGCGCGCCCAGGCCAAGTACGGCATGGTCTTCACCCGCTCGAACACCGTGATCATCGGGGACTCGCTAGATGATCGCTTCCAAGGGATAGCTGCGCGGATGCAGGTTCCCGTTTCTGGTGGCGGAAGCCTCATTGGGGTGGCGGCGCGATGGCGGCTACGCCACCGAAGCGGGATGCGAGGCGGTTGCCCTCAGTAGTGCAGCGTGAACGGGGTTTCCCCGTGGGATCGGCCGTTGACCTGGAGCTGCACCAGATGGACACCCGGGTGGTAGCGCCGCGTGCTGATCGGCTTGAAGGAGTGTCTGCGTGTCGCGCGCCACGTCTCGCCGGGAGCCAGGGACCGCGTGGTGAGTTTGAAGACCTTGGGGGTGCGGGTCCCGTTGGCCTTCATGTGGAGGACGACGTAGTCGACGACGAGGTGAGCGGTCTGATCGTGAGTGTTGGTCACCGAGTAGTCGAACAGCAGATAGTCGCCGACCCGGATCTCTGAGGCGTGGACGTGCGGGCCCTGGACGGCGACGGGACTGTCCGGGAAGTGGCCGAGCAGTGTAAGTGCCCCGGCGTGGCCGGACTTGATCAGGGTCCGAAGGCCGTGCCGTACCAATCGGGTCGTCGTCGGTGCTGGGTCGCTCAGCCAGCGCGCCGCGACACCAGTGGCGATGTCGGGGTGGTCACGGCTGATGTCGTTGAGGTGGTTGGCCACTGATCTGCGGACGTACTCGGAGTCATCCCGGTACAGCGCGTCGAGGAGGGGCAGTGCGGGTGCCGGATCCGCGATCAGCTCCGGAAGCTGGGGCGCCCAGGGGAGTCTTGGCCGCGTGCCTTCACTGGCCAGTCGACGGACGTGGAGGTCGGGATGCGTGGTCCACCGCGTTATGACCCGGAGCGCGCGTTCCAGGTCGGCACGGAGGAAGGGCCGGACGGCGATCTCCGCGGTCAGGCGCGGGGTGAGTTCTGTCAGCAGGGCGAGCGCCGGTTCGAAGGCGTCCTGGCCTCGTACGGCGACGGCCTCGGTGACAGGGAAGATCATCCATCCGGTGAAATCGCTGTCTCGCAGTGCGGCGCGCAATATGTTCGCGAAGGCCGGGTAGTCCGCCGGAAGATCAGCCAGGACGGCATTTCTGATCAGGGCGACACGCTCGGTGAAGCTCAGCCCGTCCAGCACGGCGCCGCACCCCCGGGTCTCATGCGCCGTGATCCCGTCACCGGCTCGCGCAAGGCATCGGGCGAGGTCGGCGACGGTGTCCGCGCTGAGTAGTTCGTCTGCCGAGGGCACAGCGTCATTCTCCTTGATCGCGAGGGCTATGCGGTGTGCAGTACCTGAGCGTGCCGCATCTCGTGCACTGTGCCGATTCGGCTGAAGAAGCCCTGTGCCCGGGGGTCGGCCGGCATTTCCTTGGCCGCGCGCTCGGCGACGGCGGCGGACGACCAGATGATGAAGTCCAGGACGGTGCCGTCGTCGAACTGGGCGAGGTGGGCGCCCTGAAAGCCGTCGCCGTACTGCTCCTTGAGTAGTTCGACGAGCTGCTCTCGGTGGGCGGTGAGGGCGGCGGGGTCGTCGGTGTCGAACCTGACGTACTCGATGGTTGCGCTCATGGCATCACCCTTCGTCGACCATGTTACTCACGGATTTGGTGGATCAAATCCGTGAGTCGAACTTATCACGGGTTCGCTGACCTGAATCCAGTAGATTGAGGGGCATGACCATCCGGGACCTGCAGGAAATGCCGTGGATCGGCGAGGACCCGGTCCTCGACCTGGCCAACACCGTCGTCGTCGGCGCAGGCCCGGGGCGCGGCGACGTCGACTTCCTCGCCGATCAGGAACTCACCAGGCGATGGCGCGCCCGCGCCGCCGACCGCAGATTGGCCGCCCTCTCCTTGGAGGAGCTGGAGCGGCTGCGTGGGTTGGTCCGCGACGCGCTGGACGCGGCAGCCGGACAGCGGCCGCTCACCGACAGCCTGCGGACCCGTCTGAACGAACTCGCCTCGTCCGCCCCCGTCGTCTTCCGGATGACCGGCGACGGCCTGCTCGCACAGCAGGAACAGGGCGGCGGCGCCGACGCCGTCGTCGCCCGCGAGACGCTCGTCCTGGCCGCGGGTCCAGACCGTCAGCGGGTGCGGCGCTGCCACGCCCCCAGTTGCGGCATGTTCTTCCTGGCCAGGCGCCGCGACCAGGCATGGTGTTCCCTCGGCTGCGGCAACCGGGCGAGGTCCACCCGGCGCTAGCCACGAGAAACGGGAACCCCCAGCTGATGAGACAGGGGAACCCAAAATCAGGTTGTGTTGTGACACCAGACTTGGACTCCCTCGCGACCGCACTCTATGCGGAGACCGACGACCTGCTGAAGGGTTCGCCGCAGCTTGCTCCGTGGCGGCCAGCGGTGGGTATCGCCCCGAAGCTCACCGACGCCGAGCTGGTCACGCTCGCGATGATGCAGGCCATGCTCGGCTTCACCTCCGAGGCCCGGTGGCTCCGCCATGCGCGCTCCCACCTGCGGCATCTCTTCCCGTACCTGCCGAAGCAGCCCGGCTACAACAAGCGCCTGCGCAAGGCGGCCGAGCTGCTCCGCCGGGTCACCCGGCTGCTGGCCACCGAGACCACCGTGTGGAGCGACAACGTGTGGATCGTGGACTCCACGCCGGTGGAGTGTGGCCGCTCACGTGAGACCGTCAAACGTTCCGACCTGGCTGGATGGGCCGAGTACGGGTACTGCGCCAGCCACAGCCGCTTCTTCTGGGGCCTTCGGCTGCACCTGGTGTGCACCCTCCAGGGCCTGCCCATCACCTCAGTTACGCCCTTCGAGGCACGGTTGACACGGGAGCAGTTCGCCGCGCGTGGCTGCGGCATCGACTGGGGGAGCGGCGCCTGTGGCGTACGGAGCAAAGATCACAGCGACCTTGTGAAGTGATCACCGGTAGTGAGCACCGTCCTCTACTTCGAGCCGATGTGGGTCGAGGGGCGCGCCCTGGGTCGCAGAGGCCACCAAGCGTGGTGCGCACCCTGACTCCGTTCCACTGCGCAGGACTGCGGAAGCGTGTACGACGCGGGCGTGCTGCTACGGCCGGCGTCTTTCGGGATGCGGCAAGGATCGACGGCGTGAAAAATTGTCCTCCAATTTTTCGGGGTGATCTTAGGTGAGCGGCGGATCAGGGGGCGCCATGCGTTAGCGTGGCAAGCGTTCATGGCGAGCCCCCGTGCTGGTTCGTGCTGGTTTTTAAGGCGCAGTAGGGGTAAACGTGCAGGTCAGGGCGATTTCATGAGATTCCTGCACACCTCCGACTGGCACCTCGGCCGGGCCTTCCACCGTGTGAACCTGCTCGGCGCCCAGGCCGCCTTCGTCGACCACCTCGTCGCGGCCGTGCGCGAGCACGAGGTCGACGCCCTCCTCGTCGCCGGCGACGTGTACGACCGGGCCGTGCCCCCGCTGTCCGCCGTCGAGCTGTACGACCGGGCCCTGCACCGGCTCGCCGACCTTGGCGTGCCCACCGTGATGATCTCCGGCAACCACGACTCCGCCCGCCGCCTCGGCGTCGGGTCGGGGCTGATCGACCGGGCCGGCATCCACCTCAGGACCGACCCGGCCGGCTGCGCCGACCCCGTGGTGCTGGCCGACGTACACGGCGAGGTGGCGTTCTACGGGCTGCCGTACCTGGAACCCGCTCTGGTCAAGGACCAGTTCGGCGCGGAGAAGGCCAGCCACGAGGCGGTCCTCGGCGCGGCCATGGACCGGATCCGGGCCGACCTGGCCGGCCGCCCGACCGGCACCCGCTCCGTCGTCCTGGCCCACGCCTTCGTCACCGGCGGGCAGGCCAGCGACAGCGAGCGCGACATCGCCGTCGGCGGGGTCGAGGCCGTGCCCGCCTCCGTCTTCGACGGCGTGGACTACGCGGCCCTCGGCCACCTCCACGGCTGCCAGACGATCACCGAACGGGTCCGCTACTCCGGTTCCCCGCTCGCCTACTCCTTCTCCGAGGCCGACCACCGCAAGACCATGTGGCTGGTCGAACTCGGCGCCGGAGGCGAGATCGCCGCCGAGCGGATCGGCACCCCCGTACCACGCGCCCTCGGCCGCCTGCGCGGCCGGCTGGACGACCTGCTCGGGGACCCGGCGCACACCGCGCACGAGGACTCCTGGGTCGAGGCCGTCCTGACCGACCCGGTCCGCCCCGACGACCCCATGGCCCGGCTCGCCACCCGCTTCCCGCACATCCTCAGCCTCGGCTTCGACCCCGAGGGCCGCGAGGAGGAGCCCGGAGTCTCCTACGCCCAGCGACTCAAGGGCCGCAGCGACCAGGAGATCGCCGAGGACTTCGTCGCCCACGTCCGCGGTGGCGGCCGGGCCGACGAGGCCGAACGGGCCGTGCTCCAGGGAGCCTTCGACGACGTACGGGTCGACGACGGCCTGCGGGAGACCCACCGATGAGGCTGCACCGGCTCAAGGTCACCGCCTTCGGCCCCTTCGCCGAACCCCAGGAGATCGACTTCGACGCGCTCTCCGGCGCCGGGATCTTCCTGCTGCACGGACCCACCGGCGCGGGCAAGACCTCCGTCCTCGACGCCGTCTGCTACGCGCTCTACGGGTCCGTCCCAGGCCCCCGCCAGGCCCCCGGCGCCAGCCTGCGCAGCGACCACGCCGCCGCCGGGACCCCGACCGAGGTCACCCTCGAACTCACCGCGGGCGGCCGCCGCCTGGAGATCACCCGGCGCCCCGAGCAGGACCGGCCCAAGAAGCGCGGCACGGGCACCACCAAGGACAAGCCGCAGAGCCTGCTGCGCGAGCGCACCGGCGACGGCTGGGACGGGCTCAGCCGCTCCCACCAGGAGATCGGCGAGGAGATCGAGCAGCTCCTCGGCATGAGCCGCGAGCAGTTCTGCCAGGTGGTGCTGCTGCCGCAGGGGGAGTTCGCCCGGTTCCTGCGCGCCGACGAGGCCGCCCGCGGCCGACTGCTCGGACGGCTCTTCGACACCCGCCGGTTCGCCGCCGTCGAAGCCCTGCTCGGCGACCGCCGCCGGGCCGCCGAGGCCGGGGTCCGGGCCGGCGACGAGAAGGTGCTCCACACCGCCCAGCGGCTCGCCCAGGCCGCCGGCGACAGCGCCGACCTGCGGGACTGGCCGCTGCCCGGACTCCAGCCCGGCGACCCCGGACTCGCCCCGGCCGTCCGCGCCTGGGCGGCCGTCGCCCGGTGCGCCGCCCGGGAGCGCTTCACGGTCACCGAGTACGCCCTCGCCGCCGTCGAGAGCCGCCACGCCGCGGCCCGGCGCGCCGCCGAGGACGCGCGGGAGCTCGACCGGCTCCAGCGCCGCCACGCCGAGACCACCCGCCGGGCCGCCGCGCTCGCCGAGGCGGAGCCCGAGCGGGAACGCGTACGCCGCCTGCTCGACCGGGCCCGGCGCGGCGCCCTGGTGGCCCCCGCCCTGGAACTGCGCGGGGCAGCCTCCGCCGCGCACCTCACCGCCGCCCACGCCGAGGCGGCGGCCCGCGCCGAACTCCCGCCGCCCCTCGCCGAAGCGGGCACCGAGCATCTGGCCTCCGTCGAGCAGCGGCTGCGCGAGGACCTCGGCGCGCTCGGCGCCGCCCGGCGCTCCGAGCAGCGCAGCGCCGAGATCGGCCGCGAGCGGGCCGACCTGGAGCGCGAGGCCAGGGCCGCCGAGGAGCAGCACCAGGAGTCCGCCGAGTGGCTGGAGCGCTGGGACACCACCCGGGCCGCCCTGGCCGCGCGGGTGGACGCCGCCCAGCAGGCCGCGACGCTCGCCGAGCAGCTCGCCGGCCGGCTGGAACCCGCCCGCCAGCGCCTCCAGGCCGCTCGGAAACGGGACGCCCTCACCGCCGACGCGCGGCGCGCCGAGGACGAACTGCTGGCCGTGCGCGCGGAGTCGGCCGCCGCCCGGGAGCGCTGGCTGGAGCTCAAGGAGGCCCGGCTGCGCGGGATCGCCGCCGAGCTGGCCGAAGCCCTGGTCGCCGGGGAAGCCTGCGCCGTGTGCGGCAGCGCCGCGCACCCGGACCCGGCCCGCCCGGCCCCAGGCCACGTCGACCGGGACGCCGAGGACGCCGCCCACGCCGCCTTCGAGCGGGCCGAGGAGGCCCGGGCCGCCGTCGGGCTCCGGCTCGCCGCCCTGGAGGAGGCCCGCGCCGGGGCCGCGTCCGCCGCCGGGGACGCCACCGCTGCCGAACTCGACTCCCTGGCCTCGGACCTGAGCGCCCGGCACGCCGCCGCCCACGCCGCCGCCGCGGGACTGCACACCGCCCGGGAGCACCTCGCCCGCGCCGAGCGGGAGCACACCGCGCGCAGCGCCGACCGCCTCGACGCCGAGCGCCGGGTCGCCGCCAGGGCCTCGCGCCGCGAGGCCCTGGACCGGGAGCAGGCCTCCCTGGAGGCCGAGCTGGCCCAGGTCCGGGGCGACGCGCCCACCGTCGCCGCCCGGGCCCGCACCCTGGAGGACCGGGTCCGGATGGTCGCGGCGGCCGCCGGCGCGCTGCGCCGGGCCGAGACGACCGCCGCCCGGCTGAAGGAGGCCGACGACCAGCTCGCCGACGCCGCGTTCAGGGCCGGCTTCGACACCGTCGAGGCCGCCGCCGAGGCCGTGCTTCCCGAGTACGAGCGCACCGCCCTGCAGCACCGGCTGGACGCCTGGCAGGCGGAGCAGGCCCTGCTGGCCGACCGCCGCGGCGAGACCGGCACCGCCGAGGCCGCAGCGCTGCCCCCGGCCGCACCGGAGGCCGCCGAGGCGTACGCCGCGCTGGCCGCGGCGAAGCTCCGTACGGCCGGATCCGCCCACGACGCCGCCCGGGTCCGCTGCGCCGAACTGGACGCCCTCTCCCGCCGGGCCGAACAGGAGCTGCGCGCCCTCGGCCCGCTGCGGGACGCCTACGACCGGGTCGCCCGGCTGGCCGGGCTCACCGCGGGCACCTCCGCCGACAACGAGCGCAAGATGCGCCTGGAGGCGTACGTCCTCGCCGCCCGCCTGGAGCAGGTGGCCGCCGCGGCGACGGTACGGCTGCTGCGGATGTCCGGCGGCCGCTACACGCTCGTCCACTCCGACGCGCGAGCGAGCGGCCGCGGCCGGTCCGGCCTGGGACTGCACGTGGTCGACGCCTGGACCGGCAGCGAGCGCGACACCGCCACGCTGTCCGGCGGCGAGACCTTCTTCGCGTCGCTCGCCCTCGCGCTCGGCCTGGCGGACGTGGTCACGGACGAGGCGGGCGGGATGCGCCTGGACACCCTCTTCATCGACGAGGGCTTCGGCAGCCTCGACGACCAGGCGCTGGACGAGGTGCTCGACGTACTCGACTCGCTGCGCGAGCGGGACCGCAGCGTCGGCATCGTCAGCCACGTGGCCGACCTGCGGACCCGGGTCCAGACCCAGCTGGAGATCGTCAAGCAGCGCGGCGGCTCGGTCGTACGCCACCGTACCGCCGCACTCACGGACTGAGAGGTCGGCGGGGGAGCGGCGAGGAGTACACGACGCTCGTCGTCACCGAGCCGAGCCCCGAGATCCGGCCCGTGACCTCCTCGAGGTGCGCCATCGAGCGGGCGGCGACCTTGAGTACGAAGCAGTCGTCGCCGGTGACGTGGTGGGCCTCCAGGATGTCCGGGGTGGCGTCCAGGAAGTCGTGGAACGGCTTGTAGTTGCCGTGCGGATAGCGCAGCCGGACCAGGGCCAGGATCGACTTGCCGAGCTTGTCCGGGTCGACCACCGCCGTGTACCCGGTGATCACGCCCACCTCCTCCATGCGGCGGACCCGCTCGGTGACGGCACTCGCGGACATCGAGACGGAGCGGGCGAGTTCGGTGAAACTGGCGCGGCCGTCCCGCTGGAGGGCTTCGAGGATGCGCCAGTCGGTGGCGTCCGGGGAATAGTCGGTCATGTCGCAGGTTTAGCAGGGGTTTCCCCGGTCGTACAGCGAAAGCGCCGGGGAAAGTTACTTCCGGGGACGATCGGTCGATCGTAGATTTTGAGCCATGACGACGACGCACACGCAGACCACCGACCCGGGCGCCACGGCCACCGCCAACCCCGCGGGCACCAACCCCGTGCTCCGGGTGCCCCCGGCCCCGCCGGCCGCGGCCGCCGCCTACTTCGCCGCGAGCCTCGCCTTCCACGCCGACGTGTCCGACATCGCCGCCGCCTTCGCGGCCCACCGCGAGCAGGGCGCGGAGCTCGGCTTCCAGCTGGTCGACTCCCGCTCCACCCCGTCCTGGGACCAGGCGCACGTGCCGGGCGCCGTCCACCTGCCCACCGCCCTCGTCCCCGAGCAGGCCGAGCGGCTCCTCGACCGGAACCTGCCGGTGGTGACGTACTGCTGGGGGCCCGGCTGCAACGGTGGCGCCCGCTCCGCGCTCGCCCTGGCCGAACGCGGCTTCCAGGTCAAGGAGATGCTCGGCGGCATCGAGTACTGGATCCGAGAGGGCTTCGAGGTGGAGACCTGGCGGGGCAGCGAGCAGCGCGCCGAAGCCGATCCGCTGACCGCCCCCACCGCCTCGGACGACTGCGGCTGCTGACGCCGTATCCGGGCCGGCCGGACGGGGAACGGGCCGCACGAGGGAGCGGCCCGTTCCCGCGGCGCGGGCGGCGGTGGCTGCGGCCCTGGTCGTGGCTGCCGCCGCGGCCAGGGCTTTGGCCGTTGGCCGTCAGAGCTTGGACAGCTCGTCCACCAGGTCGTCCAGCCCCAGCGAACCCTGCGACAGGGCCGCCATGTGCCAGGCCTTCAGGTCGAAGGACTCCCCGTGCGCCGCACGGGCGTTGTCCCGGCCCAGCAGCCAGGCGCGCTCGCCCAGCTTGTAGCCGATGGCCTGCCCCGGCATCGACAGGTACCGGGTCAGCTCGCTCTCGACGAAGTCCGCCGGCCGGCCGCTGTGCAGGCCGAAGAACTCCTGCGCGAGGTCCACCGTCCACGTCTCGCCCGGGTGGAACGGGGAGTCCGCCGGGATGGGCAGCTCCAGGTGCACGCCGATGTCCACGATGACCCGTGCCGCACGCATCATCTGGCAGTCCAGGTAACCGAGGCGCTGCTCGGCGTCCTTGAGGTAGCCCAGCTCGTCCATCAGCCGCTCCGCGTACAACGCCCAGCCCTCGGCGTTGGCGCTGACGATGCCGACGGTGGCCTGGTAGCGCGAGAGCCGGTCCGCCACGTGCGTCCACTGCGCGAGCTGGAGGTGGTGGCCCGGCACGCCCTCGTGGTACCAGGTGGAGACCAGGTCGTACACCGGGAAGCGGGTCTGCCCCATGGTGGGCAGCCAGGTGCGGCCCGGCCGCGAGAAGTCCTCGGAGGGGCTGGTGTAGTACGGAGCCGCGGCGCCGCCCGGCGGGGCGATCTTCGACTCCACCTTCTTGACCCGGTCGGCGAGTTCGAAGTGCGTGCCGTCGAGGTTCTCGACGGCCTCGTCCATCAGGCCCTGGAGCCAGTCCCGGACCTCGTCCACCCCCTCGATGTGGGTGCCGTGCTCGTCCAGGTGCGCCAGTGCCTCCCAGGGGCCCGCGCCCGGAAGGATCTTGGCCGCCTCGGTCTTCATCTCGGCGAGCAGCCGGTGGTACTCCGACCAGCCGTAGGCGTACGCCTCGTCCAGGTCGAGGTCCGTGCCGTTGAAGTACCGCGACCAGCGGGCGTAGCGCTCGCGGCCCACCGTGTCGGGCCGGCCCTCGACGGCCGGGGCGTACACCTCGCGCATCCAGTCGCGCAGCGAGCGCAGGGCGGCGGTCGCCTCCGCGGCCGCCCCGTCCAGGCCCGCGCGCAGGGAGTCCGGGCCGCGGGAGGCGAAGTCCTCGAAGAAGGCGGGTTCGCCCCCCGCCGTGTCGCCCGGGTCGGCGGCGTCCGCTTCGCCGGCCCACGCGGTGAGCTGCCCGATGAAGGTGGCCGTGGGGCGCGGGCCGGCGTACAGGCCGCGATCCAGGCCGAGTGCGAGGCTCTCGCGGTAACCGGCGAGGGCGGCCGGGACGGCGCGCAGCCGCTCGGTGATCGCCGCCCAGTCCTCGTCGGTCTCGGCCGGGGTGAGGGTGAAGACCTCGCGGACGGAGTGGGCGGGGCTGTGGATGTTGCTGACCGCGCGCAGGTCCTCGTCGGCCTCGTGCACCGCGAGCTCGGCGGTCAGCCGCTCGCGCAGCAGGCGGGCGCAGCGGCGCTCGGCGTCGCTGTCGCCGCCGGGCAGCCGCTCGGCGGCGTCCAGGAGGGCGAGGGTTGTGCGGGACAGCTCGGCGGCGGCCGCCCGGCCTGCCGGGGAGAAGTCCGGGAGGCTGCCGGAACTGGCGGCGACACCGAGGTAGGTGCCGGTGATCGGGTCGATGGCGACGAGGTCGTCGACGTACGCGTCGGCCACCTGGCGGGGCAGCCGCGTGGCGCTGTCGTTCTGCAAGATCTCTGACATGCCGCCATCTTCGTACGGCGGACGCCGCCGCGTCATCACCGCGCCCCCCGTCCTCAGCCCGCGGGAGTGGGCGGCAGCAGCGGCCCGCAGTCCCATTCCTGGAAGATCAGCCGGGTTTCGACGCGGGCGACCTCGCGCCGCGAGGTGAACTCGTCCAGGACCAGACGCTGGAGCTCTCCCGGGTCGGCGACCGCGACGTGGACCAGGTAGTCGTCGGGCCCGGTGAGGTGGAAGACGGCGCGGGAGGCGGGCAGCGAGCGCACCCGGTCCACGAAGGGGCCGATCAGTTCGCGCCGGTGCGGGCGCACCTGGACCAGGAGCAGCGCCTCCAGTCCGCGGCCGAGCTTCGCCGGGTCGAGCCGCAGCCGGTTCCCGAGGATGATCCCGGAGCGGCGCATCCGCGCGACCCGGTCCAGACAGGTGGACGCGGCGATGCCGACCTCGGCGGCGAGGTCGCGGTAGGTGGTCCGGGCGTCGTTCTGCAGGAGCCGCAGAATCTGCAGATCGGTCGGATCCAAAGCAACGGAATCGGACATTGGCCGAACGTAGCACGGCATTTTGCCGTCATCGCCGGTCGGCCACGCACAGTACCGGGCATGGAGACGAACGCCCAGACCGCACGACGGTCGCTGGCCACCGAAGCAGTGCACGCCGGACGCGAGGACCTCGCACGGCTCGGGCTGCACGCGCCTCCGCTCGACCTGTCGACGACCTACCCGTCGTACGACAGCCGGGCGGAGGCCGCCCGTATCGACGAGTTCGCCACCACCGGGGCCCGCCCCGAGGGCCCGCCGGTCTACTCGCGCCTCGACAACCCGACCACCGCCCGCTTCGAGACGGCCCTGGCCCGCCTGGAGGGCACGGAGAGCGCCGTCGCCTTCGCCAGCGGCATGGCCGCCCTGACCGCCACCCTGCTGGTGCGCGGCGCCATGGGCCTGCGGCACGTGGTCGCCGTACGCCCGCTCTACGGGTGCAGCGACCACCTGCTCGGCAGTGGACTGCTCGGCACCGAGGTCACCTGGGTGGACCCTGCGGGCATCGCGGACGCCATCCGCCCGGACACCGGGCTGGTCATGATCGAGTCCCCGGCCAACCCGACCCTCGCGGAGATCGACCTGCGGGCCGCCGCCCACTCCTGCGGGGAGGTGCCGCTGCTGGTCGACAACACCTTCGCCACCCCCGTGCTCCAGCGGCCCGCGGAGAGCGGGGCCCGGCTGGTCCTGCACAGCGCCACCAAGTACCTGGGCGGCCACGGAGACGTGCTCGGCGGGATCGTCGCCTGCGACGAGGACTTCGCCCGCAAGCTCCGCCAGGTGCGGTTCGCGACCGGCGGCGTCCTGCACCCGCTGGCCGCGTACCTGCTCCTGCGCGGCCTCTCGACGCTGCCGGTCCGGGTCAGGGCCGCCTCCGCGAGCGCCGCCGAACTGGCCCGGCGCCTCGCGGACGACCCGCGGGTGGAGCGGGTGCACTACCCGCGGATCGGCGGGGCCATGGTCGCCTTCGAGACCGCCGGGGACCCGCACGAGGTGATCGGCGCCGTACGCCTGATCACCCCGGCGGTCAGCCTCGGCAGCGTCGACAGCCTGATCCAGCACCCGGCCTCCATCAGCCACCGGATCGTCGCCGAGGGCGACCGGCACTCCTCCGGGGTGAGCGACCGGCTGCTGCGGATGTCGGTCGGACTGGAGGACGTCGACGACCTGTGGGCCGATCTGGACCAGGCGCTCAGCGCGGGTTCCCCGCTTACCGCTGCCCCTGCTTCCGCTCCTGTCGCCGCTCCCCGTACGAGTGCTGCGCGGGCGGCGGCTCGTGCGGCGGCCGGGAACTGACCCGGGCCGCGTCAAGCCTGGCCGTGATCACCAAGGTGCCCTCCTCGATCTGGTAGTCGAGGGGGAGCCCCAGGCCGCGCATGGCGGCGACCATGCCGGTGTTGGAGGCCTGGGTGACGGCGTACACGCTGTCGCACCGGGCCTCCACGGCCATCGCGATCAGCCGGCGCAGCAGCTCGGAGCCGATGCCGCGGCGCTGCCAGTCGTCCTCGATGAGCAGCGCGACCTCGGTCTCGTCGCCGTCCCACAGCAGGTGGCCGAGGGCGACGAGCTTGCCGGAGGCGGTGGTGGCGGCGAGGGTGCGCCCGAAGCGGGGGCTCAGCAGGTGTCCGAGGTAGCGGTCGGCGTCGGCGACGGGCCCGTGGTAGCGCAGCGACAGCGTCCGGTCGGAGCAGCGGTCGTGCATCGCGCGGGCGGCCGGCAGGTCGGAACCGTCGGCTCGGCGCACGGTGATCTCGTTGCCCTCGGGCAGGGTCAGCACGTCCTGGCTGCGCGGGACGCGGGGGCCGAGCCGGGCGTCGAGCTCGACCAGCGCCCGGGCGCGGGCGAACTCGGTGGGAGTGAAGGGCAGGTACGGCCGCTCCACGGTGATCGCGCCGCCGGAGGGGTCGCGCAGCCGCATCACCGTGGCCTCCAGGACCCCTTCGACCGGGGCGTCGGCGCCCGCGTTGGGGCGGCCGGAGAGGGTGGTCGCGGGGATCGAGTGGATGGTGCAGCGGCCGAGGAGCTGGCGCAGCGCGAGGGGGAGTTCGGCGGCGTCCAGTGCGGTGCGCGTGGCGAGGCCGAGGACCCGGGTGGGGGTGTCGACGAGGTCGTGGGCGTCGGCGCGCTCGATCCAGGTGCTGTGGCCGCCGGCCCGGGCGATGGCGCGGGTCAGGTCGGCGGAGGGCAGCGTCTGCGGGGCCCGCAGCAGGAACTCGTCGACGGTGCCGCCCTCGGGGAGCGGATGCGTCTGGAGGGTCAGGATGTCCACGCTGTTGCGGGCGAGGGCGGTGCAGAGCGCCGCCAGGGAGCCGGGCTCGTCCCGTACGGTCGTCCGCATCCGCCACAGGGCGGGGGTGGGAGGTGCGGTCGGCTCCCCGCCCGCCTCGCCGGTCGTCGCCGGATCGCTGGGGGCGGTGTCGGCCGGCGGCGGCGCATGGCTGTGGCGCCGGGCCCACCAGGTGTGGAAGGCCGCGGTGAACAGGAGCGCGACGGCCGAGGCGACCAGCAGGACCGGGCCCCTCGGGGCGTGTACGACGAGATTGGCGATGGCGTCGGCGACCGCGACCGCGCAGAAGAGCGCGGCCAGTTCGACGAGGTCGCGGCGCCAGTGGTGGCGGTGGGAACGCTGGGCGGGGGCATGCGTACGGTCAGTCATGCACGCCACTGTGGCCCAGGGGTGTTGCGTGATCACGAACGATCTGTGACCGACTGGTTAAGTATCGATCTGGCCGATTTCATCCGGTTTTCCGGGTCATTTCCTGAATTCGGAAGGTATACGTCCGCGGTGGGCGCGGTGGGCGCGGTGGGCGCGGTGGGCGCGGTGGGCGCGGTGGGCGCGGTGGGCGCGGTGGTGCGGCGCGTCGGGTGCCGCCCCGGGCCCGCTACTGGCCCACCTGACCGGGCCGGAGCGTCTTGGTGAACAGTACGCCGTCTCCCTGGCGCCGTAGCCGGACCGTCAGCTCCCCGCTGTCGCCGTCGATGTCGACCTCGCCGTAGTACGGGGGATTCTCGGACGGGGACATGTTCGCCACGGGAGCGGACTGGACGTACGCGGTCCGCGGGCCGAAAGTGGCGTCGAGCCGCCCGGCCGGGAAGCCGCCCGCCCCGATCGGACCGGACACGAACTCCCAGAACGGCGCGAAGTCGCCGAAGGCGGCCCGCTCGGGCGCGTAGTGGTTCGCGGCGGTGTAGTGGACGTCGGCGGTGAGCCAGACGGTGCCCGTGATGCGCTGGTGCTTGATGTGGCGCAGGAGTTCGGCGATCTGGAGCTCGCGGCCGAGCGGGGCGCCGGGATCGCCCTGGGCGACGGCCTCGAAGTCGGTCGCGCCGTCGGGGACGACGATCCCCAGCGGCATGTCGGCGGCGACGACCTTCCAGGTGGCGCGGGAACGGGACAGCTCGCGCTTGAGCCATGCCAGCTGCTCGGAGCCGAGGATGCCCACGGGGTCGTCGGTCCCGCGGCCGGGGGAGTTCGCGTTGCGGTGGGTGCGCATGTCGAGCACGAACACGTCGAGCAGCGGCCCGTACCGCATCACCCGGTACATGCGGCCCTCGGCGCGGCCGCCGGGCAGGTCGGTGACGGGGAAGTACTCGCCGAAGGCCCTGCGCGCGCGGCGGGCCAGGGTGTCGACGTCCTTGACGGTGTATCGGGGGTCGTCGATCAGCTGGCCCGGGTACCAGTTGTTGCGGACCTCGTGGTCGTCCCACTGGGCGAGCACCGGGACCTGGGCGTTGAAGCCGCGCAGGCTGCCGTCGAGCAGGTTGTAGCGGAAGTTGCCGCGGAACTCGGCGAGGGTCTCGGCCACCTTCGCCTTCTCCTCGGTGGTGACGTTGCGCCAGAGGGTGCCGTCGCGCAGCGTCGCGGTGGGCTGGATCGGACCGTCGGCGTAGACCGTGTCCCCGCTGAACAGGAAGAAGTCGGGGTCGCGCAGCCGCATCTCCTCGAAGACGCGGTAGCCGCCGAGGTCGGGGTTGATGCCCCAGCCCTGGCCCGCCAGGTCCCCGGACCACAGGAAGCGCACGTCGTGGCGGCGGGAGACCGGGGTGGTGCGGAAGGCGCCGTGCACCGGCTCGGAGGTGCGGCGGGGGTCGTCGGGGTCGGCCAGCACGACCCGGTAGTGGATCTGCTGCCCCGGCGGGAGGTCGCGCAGGACGGTGGTCCCGGTGAAGTCCCCGGACGGGCCGAGCAGCGGGCCCCGGTGGCGGCGTACGGCGTACCGGAACGACTCGCTCGGGGAGGTGTCGACGTACATCCGCGCCGGGCGGTCGGAGCGGGTCCAGACGGTGGCCGCATGGGCGGTGACCTCACCGGACTGGACGCCCCAGAAGGCGTGGGGCCGGCCGGAACGGGTGAAGGCCGGCGCGGCGGCGAGCGCCGGTACGGCCAGGGCCGGCGCGGCGAGCAGCGCGGAGGACAGGGCGAGGGAACCGCCGAGGAGGGAGCGGCGGGTGTGCGGCGTCGGTGCCATCGGTGCGTCTCCAGGGGCCGGCGGTGTGTGGCCGGACCAGCGTGCCGCCGCACACCGGCCCGGCCGCGTCGGCCGCGCGAACCGCGGATGAACAGCCGTCAGCGGCTCGGTCGGGCACCGGGCCGGGCCGGGGCCGGGCCGTGGCCGGGGCGGGGCCGTGCCGGTGGCCCGGTCGGCGCCGGCGGCTCAGGCGCCGGCGGCTGCTCCGGCGGTCAGGAGGCGTGCGCTGCGGGCGGTGTCCAGGACCACCCGGGCGACCAGGGCCGGATCGTCGTTCATCGGGACGTGTCCGCAGCCGGGGAGCCGGACCAGGCGGGCGCCCGGGACGGTCTGCTTGGCGCGGATTCCCTGGCGGCGCAGCAGCAGCCGGTCGCGCGTGCCCCAGGCGATGGTGACCGGCAGCCCGGGCACGTCCGCGGTGAACCGTACGGAGCCGCCGGCGGCCAGGGTCTGCTCGAAACCGGTGGCGTCGCGCAGGGCGAGCGTCTCCTCGACCACGGCCTGCGGCGAACGGCGGGCCGGGCGCGCGTAGATGGTCCCGGTGAGCGCGGCCCGGCCCGCGGCGCTGCGCGAGAGCCGCTCGAGCGCGGGGCGCGGCAGCGCCTTGGCCCCGACGCGCATCGCGAGCAGGGCGGCGAAGGCGTAGCGGCGCTCGCCCTCGGTCCAGAACCCGGCGGGGGAGAGGGCGGTGACCGAGCGGACGAGGCCGCTCCGGGCCATCTCGAGCGCGAGCAGGCCGCCGAGGGAGTTCCCCGCGACGTGCGGGCGCTCGACGCCGAGCGCCGCGCAGAGCGCGCCGAGCGCGGGCGCGACGGTGCCCAGGTCGTACGGAACCCCCTCGGGCAGCGGCTCCGAGGCGCCGAAGCCGGGCAGGTCGACGGCGATCACGTCGAACTCGGCGGCCAGGATGTCGGTCACCGGGTGCCAGGCCTGGAGGTGGTGGCCGATGCCGTGCAGCAGGAGAAGCGGTTCGCCGGAGCCTTTGCGCTCGTAGGCGACGGTGGTGGTGCGGGGGCCCAGCGGCGAATCGATCGTGAAGGAGACCGTGGCGGTCATGCTGCTCCTCGTCGGGTGGACGCGTACGAGACGGGCTGTCGTGTGGGACGGGCTGTCGCGTGAGACGGGCTGTCAGTAATGGCTGCCGACATGACTACCGTCCGGTAGGCCTTGACTACAAGCCCTCCGTGCGCACGAGAACATCCCGTGAACGGCTTGATACGTATGCCCGATCTGCCCCGCAAGGGATGAGCATTGGTCTTGACCAAGGGGGTGTGCCGTCCTATCGTCGCAGGGATAGTGCAGGAACCTTTAATAAACAAGGGCGCGGAACTGCCGCTGGATCACACGGCGAGTGCAGCGATGGCAGGAGGAGTCAGGGTGGGGACCACGCAGCTCGAAACGGCGCCGGAGCCGAAGTACTGGCACCTGAAGACCGTCCTCAGCGAAGCGCTCGACCAGGACTTCGCCGTCGGCGAGGTCCTGCCGAACGAGCGCGAGCTCGCGGCTCGCTTCGGAGTCGCCCGCGCCACCCTGCGTCAGGCGCTGGAACAGCTGGAACTCGAAGGACGCCTGCAGCGGCGCCGCGGCGTCGGCACCACGGTCGCCCCGCCGCGCGTCGGCGTCGCCGTCGGCAGCCCGCAGCACAGCTGGCCCGGTGAGAGCGTCGACGGCTGGGAGCCCGTGGACGCGGTGGAGGGCCTGCCGCCCGCCGCCGTGCTGGCGCTCCTGCGCACCGGCGCCGCCGATGGCGCGGGATTCGCCGCCGACGAGCCCGTCCAGACCGTGCGCCGGACCCGGGTCACCCAGGGCCAGGCCGTCGCCTCCGAGCTGCTGTACGTCCCGGCCGCCTCCGTGCCCGGACTGCCCGCCATCGAGGCCCCGGCCGGACCGGCACGCGCCCGCGCCGTCCTGCGCGAGCTCCAGCGGCTGGCCCTCGACGGCCAGGACCGCTCGGTGGAGCTCGGCTCGGCCCGCGCCGACGACGCCCGGGAACTGGACCGGCTCCCCGGTGCCCCGGTGCTCCTGGTCACCACCCGCTACTTCACCGCGGCGGGCACGGCTGCCGTGTCGGTGGCCACGTACCGCGCCGACACCTGCCGTTTGACCTTCGGCGACTCCGGAGACGTCGAGATCACCCACGAGCCCCGCGTCGCGTCCTGACGGACCCGCCGCCCGCGGCGTGACCCCGGAGAACGGGAACGACCGGCACCCGCCGAGTTCCCCCCCGCACCCTCCCGCACGGCCCGGCGCCCAGCGCCGGGCCCGTCCCCGCTTCCCGGGTGCCCCCTGGCCACCACCGGCACCCTGTACGGCGTCACACCCGGCCCGGGGCCCCACGACGACCGGACGAGCCCCGCCGAAAGCGCGGCCCGGGACCGAGCGTCGGCCCGGGGACCGAGCGTCGGCCCAGTCCCGATCAGCGGTCCGGTCCCGATCACCGGGACGGCACTCCCGAGGGATCGGAACACGATCAGGCCGCAAGACGCCCGGCCCGCCCGCGCACGCGAGAAGGGGCCAGTCGGCGGCCCGAGTCGGGGGGAGACCGGCGGTCGGGGCGGCTCGGGGCGCGGTCGTTCCGGAGTCGGGGGCGGACCGGCCCAGGCCGGTGCGTCCCTCCGGAATCACCGGCGGGCCGTGACCGTCTTCTCCACCGCGAAGAGTTCCTCCTCGACGTGGTCCAGCGCGAGCCGCAGCGCTCCGGTGGCCACGGCGGCCTCGCCGAGCAGGGACAGCGCCACCCTCGGTGGACGCAGGCAGTAGCGCTCCAGCTCCTGGCGCAGGGGCCCCAGCACCCCGTCCAGGCCGGCGGCCCAGCCGCCGACGACCACCAGCTCCGGATCCATCGCCAGGACCAGCGCCGCCACATCGTGCACCAGCCGTTGCAGGAACCGTTCCACGGCGGCCACCGCCCGCTCGTCGCCCCGCCTGGCCATCGCGAAGACCTCCGCGACGGCGGGCTCGTCCAGCGGGTGCAACGGTTCGCCGGTGGTCGACAGCAGCTTCTCCGGCGTCACCTCGCGGCCCAGCAGGTGCAGGGCGCCGATCTCGCCGGCCGCCCCGCCGAAGCCCCGGTGCAGCCGTCCGCCGATCAGCGAGCCGGCGCCGGGGCTCAGCCCCGCCATGACGAACACCATGTCGTCGGTGTCCCGCGCGGCCCCCTTCCAGTGCTCGGCGACGGCCGCCGCGTTGGCGTCGTTCTCCACGTGCACCGGGCACCGGAACGAGCGCCGCAGCCGCTCCCCGAGCGGCAGCCCGGTCCAGCCGGGCAGCGCGGTGCCCAGGCGGACCGTACCGTCGGCCTCCACGATGCCCGGACTGCCGACCCCGACTGCCCTTAGGGAGTCCCGGGGCACTCCGGCCCGCCGCAGCAGATCGGCGACGGCCGTTCGCACCCGCTCCAGCCGCTCGTCCGCGGTGGCCGCCTCCGCGACCTCCTTGGTGCCGGCGCCGATGATCCGCCCGTCCAGGCCGGACAGCAGCACCGCGACCCGATGCGAGCCGATCTCGATGCCGAGCAAATGGCCCGCCTCGGCACGGAACCGGTACCGGCGCGCCGGCCTGCCCTGCCGCCGCGCACCTTCCTCGGCGTCTGCCTCGACGACGAGCCCGGTCGCGATCAGACCCTCCACGACCCCTTCGACGGTCGGCCGGGAAAGCCCGGTCACCCGCGTGAGATCGGTGAGTGTCGGCGATTCGGCCGCGCGCAGTGCCCGCAACACCACGGCGGAGTTGATCCGCCGGAGCAGTGACGGGTCACCGCCGGTCAGCTGCCCCAACGTGTGTCCTCCCAGCTAGCGACCCTGTCAGGCGGATCGTACTGCGCACCCGCCACGGCGGCGAGAAGCAGCCCCCCATAGTCCGGAACCAGACCCTCCCCAGCCACCCCCCAGGGCGTCTCTTTCGGATCTTGCCGGGTCCGCTTCGTCCGGCACCGCACCTCGCCGCGTTGTCGGGCCGGCCGAGCACGTCCAGTACCCGGCCGGCGCTCCGCCTCGCGACGCACGGCACCGGACGAAGCGGACTCGGCCGACAAGAGCCGGAAGGGACACCCTAGGCCGGGGCGACGAACCCCGACTCGTACGCCATGATCACGGCTTGGGTCCGGTCCCGTGCCCCCAGCTTCGCCAGGATCGCGCTGACGTGTGACTTCACCGTCTCCGTACCGACGATCAGCTCGGCGGCGATCTCCACGTTCGTCAGCCCCCGGGCCATCAGCCGCAGCACCGCCTCCTCCCGCTCGGTCAGGGCGGCCCGCGCAAGCGCCGTCCGCGCCTGGCGGTTCCCGTACTCGGCGGCCAGGGCCCGCACGGCCGCGGGGAAGAGCAGGGTGTCGCCCTCCGCCACCAGCCGTACCGCGTGCACGATCTCGGACGGCCGGGCCCGCTTCAGCAGGAATCCGTCGGCCCCGGCCCGCAGCGCCTGGTAGACGTACTCGTCGTTCTCGAAGGTGGTCACCACGAGGATCTTCGGCGGCGAGTCCACCGTGCGCAGGACGGCCCGTGTGGCCTCGATCCCGTCGAGCAGCGGCATCCGTACGTCCATGGCCACCACGTCCGGCCGCAACTGCCGTACGAGCGGGACGACCGAGGCACCGTCGCCTGCCTCACCCACCACTTCGATGTCGGGCTGGGCCTCCAGGACGGCGCGCAGACCCGCACGCACCAGGGGTTCGTCGTCGACGAGCAGAACGGTAACCGGCATCCGGTCAGCGTATTCGCTCCAGCGGAAGCCGGGCGCGCACTCGCCAACCGCCTTCGTACGGACCGGTCTCGGCCTTACCGCCCAGCAGCGAGGCCCGCTCCCGCATCCCGCGCAGACCGGACCCGCCGCCCGTCGTGACGGCGGGCCGCTCGGGCAGCGGATTCGTGACCTCCAGCACCAGCCGCTCCGGGGTCATGTCCACCCGCACCCGTACGGGCACGGGACCGCAGTGCCGCAGCACGTTGGTCAGCGCCTCCTGCAGGATGCGGTAACCCTCCCGGGTGACGGGCCCCGGCAACTTCTCCAGTGGTCCCGTCAGCCGGGCCTCCACCGCCGCGCCGGAAGACCGGGCCGACTCCAGCAGCCGGTCCGCCTCCACCAGAGTCGGCCGTTGCGAGGGTGGCTGCGCCGACTCCCGCAGCACCAGCAGCACCCGCTCCAGATCCTCCAGTGCCGCCCGGCCCGTCTCCTCGATCGCGCACAACGCCCGCTCCGTGAAGGCGGGGTCACCGGCGGCCCGCGCCGCTCCCGCCTGCACGACCGCCACCGTCAGGGCGTGCCCGATGGAATCGTGCAGCTCCCGCGCGATGCGGGTCCGCTCCAACAGGCTCTCGGTGCGCGCCTCCAGCGCGGTGAGGCGCTCGGCCGCCGAAGGCCCGAGCAGCCGCCGGGCGAGCACGGTGATCACCTCGCCGAGGACGACGATCACGGAGAGGAGCACAACCAGCGGTACCGGCGCGAGCAGGGCGGCGGCCCAGCGCGGCGGGGTGAGCGGCAGCATCGAATCGTCCGTCAGCGGCTGCCCGAGCGTGATCGCGACGAGTTCGACGGTCATCACCGGCAGCGCGACGGTGGCGAACATGGCCGGGCCCGCGACGAAGAGCCGTAGTTCCAGCCACAGCAGGGTCCGCCACCGGTCGTTCCACCCCGCGGACGGAGCGACGGCGATGCTGCCGTCCGGGGTGTCCCGATCGTGCGGGGTCAGCAGGAACCGCGCCTGCAGGCCCTCGGCCAGCCGGACCCACGGCAGGAACCCGAACGGTATGACGATCAGCAGAGGAGCCCACGGCCAGGTGGGATTGATGAAGATCCAGACGGCCAGTAGCAACAGGGGAACGCAGAGGTGCAGCCAGCGCGAATACGTCACCGGTCGCAACGGAGCACGGAGCAGTCGGTACATGCACTCATCGTGACAGCGCCCAGGTCACGAGCGTCTCCCCCACGTGGGGGAGACGCGACCCCCGCGTGGGGGAGGGAGGAGGGAGGCGCGGCCGCGAGTCTTGAGTCATGAACCGCATCGAGATCCGCGAACTGACCAAGGACTACGGCACCACCCGCGTCGTGGACTACCTCACCTTCGATGTCCTGCCCGGTCGGGTGACCGGCTTCCTGGGGCCCAACGGCGCGGGAAAGTCCACGACGATGCGGCTGCTCCTGGGGCTCGTCCGGCCCACAGCCGGCACCGCCACCATCGCCGGCCGCCGGTTCACCGACCTCCAGGACCCGCTGCGCCACGTGGGAGCCCTGCTCGACCCGCAGGCACCCCACGGTGGGCGCACCGCCCGCGATCACCTGCTCATCCTCGCCGCCGCCAACAGCGTTCCGGACGGGCGCGTGGACGCGGTGCTGGAGCAGTCCGGCATCGCCTCGGCGGCACGACGCCGGATCAAGACCTTCTCTCTGGGCATGCGCCAGCGGCTCGGCATAGCCGCCGCGTTGCTCGGGGACCCCGGGGTACTCCTGCTGGACGAGCCGACGAACGGTCTGGACCCCGAGGGCATCATCTGGATACGGGACCTGATGCGCGGACTCGCCGCCGAGGGCCGCACGGTCCTCGTCTCGAGTCATCTGATGTCGGAGACCGCGTCGTTCGCCGACCACCTGGTGGTGCTAGGGCAGGGACAACTGCTCGTCGACACCCCGACGGCGGAGTTCATCGACGCGCACAGCTCTCGCCGGGTGCGGCTGCGGACCTCCGACGCGGACCGGCTGCGCGCCGCCCTGGCGGGCCGCGGGTTCCGGCTGGTCCCCGCGGAAGACGGGCGGTGGACCGTCGACGGGATACAGGCAGAGGCGGTCGGAGCCCTCGCGGCCGACGAAGGAGTTCCGTTGCTGGAGCTCTCCGACGAGCGTTCCTCGCTGGAGCAGGCCTACCTCGGCCTCACCGCCGGCCGCGCCGAGTTCTCGGCGGGCGCGGCCTGACGTGCGCCGCCACCCGGCGCACCGCGCCGATCCTGTCCCTCGAGCTCCCGATTGCGTGGAGCTCCCCTCACCCGACCCTCACAGGAGTTCCCGCCATGACCGCAGCAGCCATGCCCACCACACCCGTTCTGCGCTCGGAATGGATCAAGATACGGTCCGCCCGGTCGATACTCGGCTCCCTCACGGCCGTGTTCGGCGCCACCGCCGGCATCACCGCCCTCACCGCGGCGGCGATCGGCACCGCCGAGGAGGGGGCCATGGGAGCGGACCCGCTGCTCGCCGCCTTCTACGGCATCAACTTCGGCCAGATAGCGGCCATCGCCTTCGGCGCCACCGCCCTCGCCGGGGAGTTCCGTAACGGCGCCCTGGCGGTATCGCTCACCGCGGTGCCCAACAGGACCCGGCTCTACCTGTCGAAGGTGGTGGTGGTCGCCGGACTCGGCTTCCTCGTAGGACAGGTCACCGGGCTCGTCACCTTCGTCTCCGGGCAGGCGTTCATGGGAGAGTACGCCCTCGGCCTGGGTGACCCTGGCGCCCTGCGGGCGGTGTTCGGCAGCGGCGTCTACCTGATGCTGATGGCACTGCTCTCGGCCGGCCTGACCGCACTGGTGCGCAGCGGAACCCTGGTGATGTGCCTGCTCATACCCTTCGTGCTGATCGTTCCCTTCGTGGTCGGCCAGCTCGTCGGTGGTGCGGGACGGTTCATGCCCGACAGGGCCGGACAAGCGGTGATGCGGATGAACGCGGAGGGATCGCTCGGCCCGTGGACCGGTCTCGCCGTCGCCGCCCTCTGGTCGATCGTGGCTCTGGCGGCGGGTTGGTTCGCGATGCGCCGGCGGGACGCGTGACGCCAGGCCAGTTGTCAGTGCCGGCCGGGATACTGACGGCATGACCACGGCAGAGCACCTCGACACGATCGACCGGCTCCGGGGTCGGGAGTTCCCGACGGAGCCGGTCGGGTCCGGCGGGCGGCGCAGCGGCCCGGGATACCACCTGGTCCAGGTCGGCCGGGCCGAGGACACCTGGGAGGACGGCGGCTCGGGGCGGGCCGCGGCGGCCGACCAGGTCAAAGCCGAATACGGGGCGCTCACCCAGGCCCTGCAGGCCCGGTGGGGGGAGGCCCAGCAATTCAGCGTGACGTCGCTCAGGCACAGGGGGATCGAGGGGGAGGAGATACCGGAGCCGTGGGCCGAGGTGAGCAATACCACCGACCACGTGCACACGTGGCAGGTGGAGGGGCAGTGGCTCGTGGCCTACGTGGCCCTCTGGGACGGCGGTGAACCGTACGCGCTGATGGCGGGCGTCACGGTGGTCGACCCGCCGTAGTCCCGACGGGCGGGGGGCCACGGCGCGGGGATCAGGCGCCGCCGGCGGCCTCGGCGGCGGAACGCAGGCGGGCGTACTCCTGGGCCATGGACTCGGCGGTCCAGTGGGCGTTGAGGCCGCTCGGATTCGGGAGGGCCCAGACGCGGGTGGAACCGATGGTCCGCTCCTGCGGGCCGATCTGGGCCCGCCGTTCGCCGAAGGCGGTGCGGTAGGCGGTGACGCCGACGACCGCCAGCCACTGGGGGCGCAGCAGCTCCACCTTGGCCGTCAGGATACGGCCGCCCTCGCGGAACTCCTCGGCGCTCAGCTCGTCGGCGCGGGCCGTGGCACGGGCCACGACGTTGGTGATGCCGAGGCGGTGGGCGAGCAGTTCTTCCTGCTCCGCAGGGGCGAAGCGGCGCGGGGTGAAGCCGGACAGGTGCAGGACCGGCCAGAAGCGGTTGCCGGGCCGGGCGAAGTGGTGGCCCGTCGCCGCGGAGAGGAGACCCGGGTTGATGCCGCAGAACAGCACACGGAGACCGCCCGCGACCACGTCCGGGAGGACGCGGTCACGGGCGGCGTTCAGCTCTTCGGGGGTCAGAGGATCGACCCCGGCGCGTATCCGGCGGCCTCCGGGTGCTGCTTGGCGATCGCCTCGATCCGCGAGACCACCACCGCGACCTGGTCGGCCGCGGCGCCGGTGAAGGAGAGCTTGTCGGCCATGAGGGCGTCGAGCTGCGCCCGGTCCAGCGGCATCCGGTCGTCGGCGGCCAGCTTGTCCAGCAGCTCGTTGCGCTCCGCACCCTGCTCGCGCATGGCGAGGGCCGAGGCCACCGCGTGCTCCTTGATGACCTCGTGGGCGACCTCGCGGCCCACGCCGGCCCGCACCGCGCCCATCAGGACCTTGGTGGTCGCGAGGAACGGCAGGTAGCGGTCCAGCTCGCGGGCGACGACGGCGGGGAAGGCCCCGAACTCGTCGAGGACCGTCAGGAAGGTCTCCAGCAGGCCGTCGAACGCGAAGAACGCGTCCGGGAGGGCGATCCGGCGGACCACGGAGCAGGAGACGTCGCCCTCGTTCCACTGGTCGCCGGCCAGTTCGCCGGTCATCGAGGCGTAGCCGCGCAGGATGACCATGAGGCCGTTCACACGCTCACAGGAACGGGTGTTCATCTTGTGCGGCATGGCGGAGGAGCCGACCTGGCCGGGCTTGAAGCCCTCGGTGACCAGTTCGTGGCCGGCCATCAGGCGGATGGTCTTGGCGATCGACGAGGGCGCGGCGGCCAGCTGCACGAGGGCGGTGACCACGTCGTAGTCGAGCGAGCGCGGGTAGACCTGGCCCACCGAGGTGAAGGCCTGGGCGAAGCCGAGGTGGGCGGCGATCCGCTGCTCCAGGTCGGCGAGCTTCGCGGCGTCGCCGCCGAGCAGGTCGAGCATGTCCTGCGCGGTGCCGACCGGGCCCTTGATGCCGCGCAGCGGGTAGCGGCCCAGCAGGTTCTCGAGGCGGTCGTAGGCCACCAGCAGCTCGTCGGCGGCGGTGGCGAAGCGCTTGCCCAGCGTGGTCGCCTGCGCGGCCACGTTGTGGGAGCGGCCGGCCATGACCAGCTCGGCGTGCTCGCCGGCCAGCTTGCCGAGGCGGGCGAGCACCGCGACCGTGCGGTCCCGGGCCAGCTCCAGCGAGAGCCGGATCTGCAGCTGCTCGACGTTCTCTGTGAGGTCGCGGGAGGTCATGCCCTTGTGGACCTGCTCGTGACCGGCGAGGGCGTTGAACTCCTCGATCCGGGCCTTCACGTCGTGCCGGGTGACCTTCTCGCGCTCGGCGATGGAGGCCAGGTCGACCGTCTCCAGGACGCGCTCGTAGTCGGCGAGGGCCGCGTCGGGGACCTCGATGCCGAGGTCCTTCTGGGCGCGCAGCACGGCGAGCCACAGCCGCCGCTCCAGCGTCACCTTGTACTCGGGGGACCACAGGACGGCGAGCTCCGCGGAGGCGTAGCGGCCGGCCAGGACATTGGGGATGCGGGGCTTGGCTGTCACATGGAGGGATTCTACTTGGGCCCCGGCTGTGCGTTTACGCAGGTAGGGGCACCACCGCGGATTGTGTCTTGCTACGAGAGCGGCGGGCCCCCATAGGGCAGCAGCTCGGGGCGCTTGGCCGGGCGGCCGTCCCCGCTGGAGCGGCCGGTCAGCCGGCGGCCCACCCAGGGCAGCAGGTGCTGACGTGCGAACCTCAGGTCCTGGGACCGGCGCACCGTCCACCCCGGCGGAGTCGCCGGCGGCAGCTCGGTGTGCCAGTCCTCCTCGGGAGGCAGGCCCAGCGTCTGCCAGACCGCCTCGGCCACCCGGCGGTGCCCCTCGGCCGTCAGGTGCAGCCGGTCGACGTCCCACATGCGCGGGTCGCCGAGCGCGGGGGACCCGTACAGGTCCACCACCAGGGCGCCGTGCCGGGCGGCGAGCTCCTCGATGATGACGAAGAGCTCCTCCATCCGGGGCCGGAAGCGTTCCATCACCGGCCCGTTGCGCCCCGGCGAGCGCATCAGGACGAGCTGCCCGCAGGCAGGCGCGAGGAGTTCCACGGCGGACTCCAGGTGGGCCCGGACCCGGCCCATGTCGACCTTGGGGCGCAGCGTGTCGTTCAGGCCGCCGACCAGGGTCACCAGGTCGGCGCCCATGGCCGCGGCCACTGGAGCCTGTTCCGCGGCGATCTGGCCGATCAGCTTCCCGCGGACCGCGAGGTTGGCGTAGCGGAAGCCGGGCTCGCGCGCCGCGAGGCGGACGGCGAGCAGGTCGGCCCAGCCCCGGTAGGAGCCGTCCGGGAGCAGGTCGGACATGCCCTCGGTGAAGGAGTCGCCGACCGCGACGAAACTGGTGTAAGAGGCATTCATCTCCATGGCGGAGCGATGCTACCGCGCGGTAGCCCCGCCCCGCGGGGCCGGGGGGACCGCCCGCGGGCCGTCTACGCGGAGGCCGGCCTGCCGAACAGCTCGCGCAGGACGTCCTCCATCGTCACCAGGCCCGTCATGGCGCCGTCCGGCCCGAGCACCGCGGCCAGATGCGTGCGGCTGCGGCGCATCGCGGTGAGCACGTCGTCCAGCGGGGTCTCCGCCCGCACCTGGGCGATCTGCCGCAGCGCCGACACCGGGAACGGCTCGTCCCGCTCCTGCGCGTCCGCGTCCAGGGCGTCCTTGACGTGCAGGTATCCCAGGATCCCGTGCTGGGCGTCGACGACCGGGAACCGGGAGTACCCCGAGTCGGCCGACAGCCGCTCCAGCCCGGCCGGTGTGATGCCCTCCCGCGCCGTGACCACCCGCCGCGCCGACAGCACCACGTCGGTGACCGGTCGGCGGCCCAGCTCCAGGGCGTCGTGCAGCCGCTCGCTCGCCCGGTCGTCCAGGAGCCCCGCGTCACTGGAGTCCTTGACCATCCGCGCCAGCTCGTCGTCCGAGAAGGTCGCCGCGACCTCGTCCTTGACCTCCACCCGCAGCAAACGCAGCAGGGCGTTGGCGAAGGCGTTGATCGCGAAGATCACCGGACGCAGTGCCCGGGTCACGGCCACCAGGGGCGGCCCCAGCAGCAGGGCGGTGCGCACCGGCTCCGACAGCGCCACGTTCTTCGGCAGCATCTCGCCGAAGAGCATGTGCAGGTACGTGGCCAGCGCCAGCGCCACCACGAAGGAGATCGCGTGCGTCAGCCCGGCCGGGACTCCGAGGAGTTCGAACACCGGGGTCAGCAGGTGCGCGATGGCCGGCTCGGCCACCACACCCAGCACCAGGGTGCACAGCGTGATGCCGAGCTGGGCCGCCGCCATCAGCGCCGACACGTGCTCCAGCCCCCACAGGACGGCGCGGGCCCGCCGGTCGCCCTGCTCGGCGAACGGCTCGATCTGGCTGCGCCGGACCGAGATCAGCGCGAACTCCGCGCCGACGAAGAAGGCGTTGACGACCAGCGTCGCCAGACCGATCAGCAGTTGGACGACGGTCATCGGGACTCCTCCCCGGCGTCGCGGCCGTCGATGTCTGCGGGGCCCGGCGGTGCGTGCAGCAGCACCCGCGCCGCCCGCCGTCCGCCGGCGTCCACCACGTCGAGCCGCCAGCCGTCCAGCTCCATGCTGTCGCCGACCAGCGGGATGCGGCCCAGCTCGGTCGCCACCAGACCGGCGAGCGTCTCGTACGGGCCGTCCGGCACCCGCAGACCGATCCGCTGGAGCTGGTCGGTGCGCGCGGCGCCGTCGGCCGAGTAGAGCGGCCGTCCGGAGTCGTCCGTTCCGGCCGGTGCCAGGTCCGGGGTCTCGTGCGGGTCGTGCTCGTCGCGGACCTCGCCTACGACCTCCTCGACGATGTCCTCCAGCGTGGCCACGCCCGCCGTGCCGCCGTACTCGTCGATGACCACGGCCATCGTCTGCCTGCCGGACAGCCGGTCCAGCAGCCGGTCCACGGTCAGCGACTCCGGTACGAGGAGCGGCTCGCGCAGCAGCGACGCCACCGGGTGGCGGCGGCGTTCCTCGGCGGGCAGCGCCAGCACGTCCTTGATGTGGACGGTGCCGACGACGGAGTCGAGGCTGCCCCGGTAGACGGGGAAGCGGGACAGGCCGGTGGCCAGCGTCGCGTTCGCCACGTCCTCCGCGGTCGTCTGCAGGTCCAGGGCGGTGACCTGGACCCGGGGGGTCATCACGTTCTCCGCCGTCAGATCGGCCAGGTTCAAGGTCCGCACGAACAACTCCGCGGTGTCCTTCTCCAGAGCCCCCGCCTTCGCGGAGTGCCGGGCCAGCGCCACCAGCTCCTGCGGGGTCCGGGCCGAGGCCAGCTCCTCGGCCGGCTCCATCCCGAAGCGGCGCACCATGTGGTTCGCCGTGGTGTTCAGATGGCTGATGAGGGGCTTGAAGGACCGGCTGAAGACCCGCTGCACCGTGGCCACGCGCTTGGCGATGGCCAGCGGCGAGGAGATCGCCCAGTTCTTGGGCACCAGCTCGCCGACCACCATCAGGACGATCGTCGACAGCGCCGTGCCCAGGACCAGGGCCGCGGAGGACGCGGCGCCGGGCGACATGCCCATGGCCTCGAACGGCCCCTGGAGCAGGGCGGAGATCGACGGCTTGGAGAGCATGCCGATGACCAGGCCGGTCACCGTGATGCCGAGCTGGGCGCCGGACAGCTGGAACGTCAGCGTCCTGACCGCGGCCAGGGCGCTGTCCGCGCCCCGCTCGCCGCGCTCGACGGCCCGTTCGAGGTCGCCGCGTTCGACGGTGGTCAGCGAGAACTCGGCCGCGACGAAGACTCCGCAGGCGAGGCAGAGCAGCAGTGCCAGGACGAGCAGGAGCACTTCCGTCATCGGTCGATCACCTCCGTCCCATGTTCGGCCAGGAGGAGGGGTGCCGCGCGGTGTCGCGGAGGGAAGGGTCGTGGACCGGAAGGCTCGCCCATGGGCGGACGCTCACACCTTTCGTTCGAGGGGGATCGATTCGGGATCGATTCCCACACGGTAGAGGAAGGCCGACACGAGTGGATCGCGGTTTCGGCGGGGCCTTGTCCGGGCCGGTGGGCCCGCGCAGGAACGATTCTCGTACCCGCCCCGCGGCGGTGTATCCCGCGGAGCGGAAGTCACTGGCGGCCGGCGGGCGGCCGTGCTTGGCTCCCGGTCATGAACCAGCTGCGCATACGGGCGGCCGCGCCGGCCGACGCCGAGGACGTGCTCGCCTTCTGGAGGGAAGCGGCGGAGGGCACGTCGATCACCGACGACCTGGACGGCGTGCACCGGCTGATCGCGCGCGACCCGGACGCCCTGATCCTCGCGGAGTCCGCCGGACTCCTGGTGGGCTCCGTGGTGGCCGGGTACGACGGGTGGCGCTGTTCGCTGTACCGGCTGGCCGTGCTGCCCGCCCACCGCAGGCAGGGGATCGCGACGGCGCTGCTCGACGCGGCCGAACGGCGTTTCCTCGCCGTCGGGGGCCGGCGCGGCGACGCGATGGTCCTGGAGGCGAACGGCCGGGCGCGGCAGGCGTGGGCCGCGGCCGGCTACCACCGCGAGGACCACTGTCGCCGCTGGGTGAAGCCGCTCGAGCCGGTACGGGATGCCGGGCGCGCCACCGGCCCGGTCAGCTGACGCGGCGGGCCGAGCCGAGGACGCAGTACGAGGTGGGGAGGGCCGGGCCGCGCTCGGGGAGCCGGAAGGCGCGCTGCGAGACGATCCGGAAGCCCGCGGCCTCGATCGAGGCGAGCGGGTCGCGGGCCGTGTGGCAGCCCCCGAACAGGCGGGGCCAGACGGTCCGGTCGAGCGCCCGCTGGACGGCCGCCATGCCGGGGCCGGGGGCCAGGCCGTGCTCGAAGAAGCGCAGCTCGGCGTCGGGGCGCAGCACGCGGTGCAGTTCGGCGAGGGTGCGGGGCAGGTCCCGTACGGTGCACAGCACCAGCGAGGCGACGGCGGCGTCGAAGGCCTCGCTCTTCACGGGCAGGGCCTCGGCGGCGCCCGGTACGACGTCCACCGGCACCTCGACGTGCTGGGCGGCGGCGGACGCGAGCCGCCGCAGGGTGCGCTCCGGTTCCACGGCGACGACCTCGGACACGGCGCGCGGGTAGTGCGCGAAGTTCAGGCCGTTGCCGGCGCCGATCTCGATGACGCGGCCGGACACGCCGTGCAGCAGCTCGCGCCGCAGGGGCGCGATGCCCGCACGGGTCTCGGCGCTGGTGCTGGCGCGGGCGTAGAACCGCGCGAACAGGGGGTGGTGGACGGAGTCGCGGGGCGGAGCCGGTGCCGGGGTACGGCGGGGCGTGGGCATGAGGGCCTCCGGGGCGGTGGCGGTGCCGGTACTTTCAGGGTGCCCGGTCGGCGGGGCCTCATCCCTGCCCGTGCCTGCCGGGAGCCGTCGGTTCCGGGGCTCCGCCGTGGCCCGGCGCGGCGGGGAGGCGGGGGTGGTGGTTTCGGGGCTCCGCCCCGTGCCCCGCGCCTCAAGCGCCGGCGGGGCTGGATTGGCTCCGTTGCGCCACCGCCGTGCGCCGATGTCGCCGGCCCGGACAGGGCCCGCGTCGCATCCGGCTCCGTGCCGGGGTCCCCGGCCGCCCGACCGGGGACCCCGGGGCCCCTCGCCCCGCCCTCGGAGCGGGGTCAGGCGGGCCAGGTGGTCAGGAAGGCGGACGCCGACCAGGTGCCGGACAGGGCGGGTGAGAGCCAGGCCGGGGCCGCCGCGCGGAACCGGTCAGGCGGGAGGGCGCCGGAGCCCTCCGGGACCGCGCCCAGCAGCGGCAGGCCGGAGACCTCCGGGAGGTCGGCCAGGTTGCAGCGGGAGGCCAGGTCCGGCGCGGCCGGCCAGCTGCCGATGACGACGCCCAGCGCGGTCAGCCCCCGCGCCCGCAGGGCTTCCGCCGTGAGGGCGGTCGCGTTGAGGGTGCCGAGGCCCGCCGGGGCGACGACCAGCGTCGGTGCGCCGAGGAGCCGGGCCGCGTCGGCCAGGGTGTGGCCCGCCTCGTCGAAGCGGACGAGCAGCCCGCCCGCCCCCTCCACCAGCACCAGGTCGTGCGTGCGCGCCAGCCGCGTGGCCGCCTCGGCGACGGCGGCCGGGGAGAGGGTTGCCAGCCCGGAGCGGCGGGCCGCGGTGTCCGGGGCCAACGGCTCGGGGTAGCGGGCCAGTTCGAGCGCCGTCACCGACGGCCCGGACAGCCGTACCACCTCGGCGGCGTCGCCCGGCTCGTCCGGGGCCATGCCGGTCTGCGCCGGTTTGAGCACCGCCACCGACCGCCCGGCCGCGACCGCGGCGGCCGCGACCGCCGCGGTGACCACCGTCTTGCCGATTTCGGTGCCCGTGCCGGACACCACCAGTACCTCGGCCATCTCAGCCCTCCTGAGCCGCCGCGACCACCGCGCGGCAGATGCGGGCGACGTCGGCGTCGCCCGTGACGAACGGCGGCATGGTGTAGATCAGGTCCCGGAACGGCCGCAGCCAGACGCCCTCCCGGACCGCCGCCCGGGTGGCCGCGGCCATGTCGACGTCGTGGGTCAGCTGGACCACCCCGATCGCGCCGAGGACGCGCACCTCCCGTACGCCGGGCAGTGCGGCGGCCGGCGCGAGGCCTTCGCGCAGGCCCGCCTCGATCCGCTTGACCTCACCCGCCCAGTCCCGGTCGAGCAGCAGGTCGACGGAGGCCAGCGCCACGGCCGTCGCGAGCGGGTTGCCCATGAAGGTGGGGCCGTGCGCGAGCACCGGTACCTCGCCCCGCGAGATGCCGTCGGCTACCCGGCTCGTGCACAGGGTCGCCGCCAGCGAGAGGTAGCCGCCCGTCAGCGCCTTGCCCAGGCACAGCACGTCGGGGGTGATCCCGGCGTGGTCGGCGGCGAAGAGGGCGCCCGTACGGCCGAAGCCCGTCGCGATCTCGTCCAGGATCAGCAGGACCCCGTACTCGTCGCACAGTTCGCGCAGCACCCGCAAGTAGCCGGGGTTGTGGAAGCGCATGCCGCCGGCGCCCTGCACCACCGGCTCCACGATCACCGCGGCCAGCTCGTCCGCGTGCGCGGCGATCAGGGAGCGCAGGTGGCCGGCGTACGCCGGGTCCACGGGCGTGTCGAAGTCGCCGGGCGGCGCGTCCGCGAAGACCTGCCGGGGCAGGTGGCCCTGCCACAGCTCGTGCATCCCGCCCTCGGGATCGCAGACGGCCATCGGCTGCCAGGTGTCGCCGTGGTAGCCGCCGCGCCAGGTGAGCAGCCGGGTCTTGCCCGTCCGTCCGACCGAACGCCAGAACTGCAGGCACATCTTGACGGCGACTTCGACGGCCACCGAGCCCGAGTCGGACAGGAACACGTGCTCCAGACCCGCCGGGGTGATCTCGACCAGCCGCGCGGCGAGCCGGACGGCGGGCTCGTGGGTGAGCCCGCCGAACATCACGTGCGACATCCGGCCCAGCTGGGCCGTCGCGGCCTCGTTCAGCACCGGGTGGTTGTAGCCGTGGACGGCCGACCACCAGGAGGACATGCCGTCGACCAGCTCTTCGTGGCCCTGCCCCTGAGCCGGGTCGGCGAGCCGCAGCCGGACCCCCGAGGCGGAGGCGACGACCAGCGGCTCCTGCCGCCCGGGCATGGGGCCGTACGGGTGCCAGACGTGCTGCCGGTCCAGCGCGAGGAGTTCCGCGCCGGCCGGCAGCGGGTGGAGCGGATCAGGCATTGGGGGCGATGTCCGTCCCCGCGCCCCGGCGGCGGACCGACACCAGGTCGGACCGCACGCCGCCGGCGTCGGCCTGCGCCCGTACGGGCGCCGCCTCCGCGTGCCCGGAGCAGCCTCCGCACGCCGAACCGCAGCCGGCCGCCTCGGCGGCGCCCGCGGGCTCCGCGGAACCGCAGACCGGGGCGCCGCCGCCGTGCGAGCCGCAGCCGCCGGCCGGGGCCGCGGCCGCTTCGGCCTGCGCCGCCAGGTCGGAGCGGTGGGCGGGGAGGGTCGACGTACCGGCGCCCTCCACCTCGAAACCGGCGTCCGCGATCATGTCGAGGTCGGCCTGTCCGGCCTGGCCCTCACTGGTCAGGTAGTCGCCCAGGAAGATCGAGTTGACCAGGTGCAGGGCCAGCGGCTGCATCGAGCGAAGGTGCACCTCGCGCCCGCCCGCGAGGCGGACCTCGACGTCGGGGCAGACGAAGCGGACCATCGCCAGGATGCGCAGGGCGCGCTGCGGGGTGAGGTTCCACTCCTTGGCCAGCGGGGTGCCCTCGAACGGGATCAGGAAGTTGACCGGCACCGAGTCGGGGTCGAGCCCGCGCAGCGAGTAGACGACGTCGACCAGGTCCTCGTCGCTCTCGCCCATGCCCGCGATCAGGCCGGAGCAGGCGGACAGCCCGGCGGCGTGCGCCTTCTGGACCGTGTCGACCCGGTCGGCGTACGTGTGGGTCTTGGTGATCTGCCCGTACGTGGCCTCGGAGGTGTTGAGGTTGTGGTTGTACGCGTCGGCGCCCGCGTCCTTCAGCCGCTCCGCCTGGCCGTCCGAGAGCAGGCCCAGGCAGGCGCAGACCTCGACGCCCTCGTTCTGTTCCTTGATCGCTGCGATCGTCTTGCCGACCCGGTCCACGTCCCGGTCCGTCGGCCCGCGGCCGCTCGCGACCAGACAGACTCGCTTCGCGCCGCCCGCGACGCCCGCGGCCGCGGCCTGGGAGGCCTCCTCCGGCTTCAGCCAGGTGTACTTGAGGATCTCGGCCTTCGAACCCAGGCGCTGGGAGCAGTACGAGCAGTCCTCCGGGCACAGGCCCGACTTCAGGTTGACCAGATAGTTCAGCTTCACCCGACGGCCGAACCACTGACGGCGCACCTTGCCGGCCGCGGCCACCACGTCGAGCAGTTCGTCGTCAGAAGTCGCCAGTACGGCGAGCGCCTCTTCGCGGGTCGGCAGCTCGCGCCGCAGCCCCTTGTCCACCAGGGTGTTCAGCAGGTCCATGACGCCGATCCTGGCCTACACGACCACTCCCGGCCAAGGAGAGATGACACAACATGGCCGGATGGGAGTGTGTGTATCGCCACACATGACCCGCAGGTCACGCCCGGATAGGGTCGGGCTGGTCTGTGGACTGCCGACAAAAACGAGGACCCCCCGATGCCCGAGCACACTTCCGACCCCGCGGTGGACGTCTTCGCCTGGATCGACGACGCGGAGCAGGCGCGCGAGCGCGCCGGGCTGGTCCGCACCCTGCGTCCGCGGCCGGCGTCCTCACCGCTCCTGGACCTCGCGAGCAACGACTACCTCGGACTGTCCCGGCACCCCGAGACCGTACGGGGCGCCCGGGACGCGGCCGAGCGCTGGGGCGCCGGCGCCACCGGCTCCCGTCTGGTCACCGGCACCACCGAACTCCACGCCGAGCTGGAGCGCGAGCTCGCCGCCTTCTGCGGGTTCGAGGCGGCGCTGGTCCTCTCCTCCGGGTACGCGGCCAACCTCGCCGCCGTCACCGCGCTGAGCGACCGGGGCACCCTCGTCGTCTCCGACGCGGGCAACCACGCCTCGATCGTCGACGGCTGCCGCCTCTCGCGCGCCGAGACCGCCGTGATCCCGCACTCCGACCCGGACACCGCGCGCAAGACGCTCGCCTCGCACGAAGGCCGGGCGCTGCTGGTCAGCGACTCCGTGTTCTCCGTGGACGGGGACGCAGCCCCGCTCGCCGCGTACGCCGCCGCCTGCCGCGACGCGGGCGCGGCGCTGGTCGTGGACGACGCGCACGGGCTGGGCGTGCTCGGCGAGGGGGGCCGCGGGGCGCTGTACGCCGCCGGGCTCGCGGGCGCGCCCGGCGTGGTCGCGACGATGACGCTCTCGAAGTCCCTGGGCAGCCAGGGCGGAGCCGTCCTCGGCCCGGCCAAGGTGATCCGGCACCTGGTCAACACCGCCCGGACCTTCATCTTCGACACCGGGCTCGCCCCGGCCGCCGCGGGCGCCGCGCTGGCGGGCCTGCGCCTGCTCCAGCGGGAGCCGGAGCGGGCCGGCCGCGCCCGCGAGGTGGCCGGCCGGCTGTACGGGCTGCTCACCGCGTCCGGCCTGACCGCGGCCCGGCCGGACGCGGCCGTGGTGTCGGTACGGGCCCCGTCGGCTTCGGCGGCACTGCGCTGGGCCGCCGACTGCCGCGAGGCAGGACTGTCCGTGGGGTGCTTCCGGCCGCCGTCGGTGCCGGACGGCATTTCCCGGCTCCGGCTCACCGCCCGGGCCGATCTCACGGGGGAGGAGATCGGCCGGGCCGTGTCGACGATCCTGCGCACCGCTCCGGCCGGAGCCACGGACCGGTAGGCGGGGTTACGGGTGAAGGTCCGCCCGTACCTGTGCGAGGAAGCCGTTCCAGGCCGGCCCGGTGAAGAGCACGGCCGGGCCGTCCGCCCGCTTGGAGTCGCGGACGGCCAGCAGGCCGCCGGTGAGGGCGGCCGCTTCCACACAGTTGTTCATTCCGGTGCTGCGGCTGCTCCGCCGCCACCGCGCGCCGATCAGAAGTCCGCTGGTGGCCAAGAGGGTTGCGGACACGGGGGTGCCTCCTTACGCGTCGTCAGCGAGTGAGCCGATGAGACCCGACGAGTCCCGGGGCGGGAGGGCGTGCGCCTGGATGGTGCGGAACGCGGCGCTGTACGCCTCGAGGTCTTCCTTCCGCTCGAGATAGAGGCTACTCGTCAAATGGTCGAGTACCACCACATCCAGATCGGCGATGTTCGGAAATGAGAAGATGACGAACGGTCCGGTGAGGCCGAGATGTCCCCCCACGCTGAACGGCAGTACCTGAAGGCTCACTTGGGGTAGCCGCGCCACCTCCACCAGGTGCCGCAACTGCTCCGCCATCACCCCCGCGCCGCCGATCTGGCGGCGCAGCACGGCCTCGTCGAGCACCGCGCTCAGCTCCAGCGGCGGATCGGACCGCAGCACCGCCTGCCGTGCCAGCCGTACCTCGACCAGGGCGTCCACCTTCGGCTCGGGCAGCCCGCCCAGCGCGGCCCGGGTCACCGCACGCGCGTACCGCGGCGTCTGCAGCAGCCCCGGGACCACCGACAGTTCGACGGTGCGCGCCGACCGGGCCCCGGCCTCCAGGCTGATGAAGTCCCGGTACTCCTGCGGCAGCAGCCCCCGGTAGTCGTGCCACCAGTGCCGTCCCCGCCCGGTGCCGTCTCCCGTCGCCGGGCCGGATGCCGAGGCGGACAGTGCCTCCAGCAGTGCGCGCTGCTGGGGGCTCACGATCTCCCCGTACACGTCGAGCAGCACGCGGATGTCCTCCGCTTTCACGCCGCTGCGCCCCGTCTCGATGCGGCTGATTTTCGACTGGTGCCATCCCGCGATCCGGGCCGCCTCACCACTGGTGAGTCCGGACCGATCGCGCAGGGCGCGCAGTTCCTCGCCGAGCTTGCGCCGACGCACCGTGGGACCGTGCTGCACACCCGTCTCCTTCCACCGGCACAGCTCGCACCAGTCTGCCGTCCGAATACGCTCTTCCGTAGCAGAGTTCACCGCAATGAGCGACAGATATATGCACAACTTGAGGGAACGGCAGCAACCTCGTCAGGATGGGTGGCACTCTGGCGTCCAGCACAGATCCGGGGCGGTTCCGCCCCGGTGGGAAAGGGACCGTCGCCATGGCAGACCACCAGGAAGCATCCGTCACTCTGCCGAGCGATCCCGCCTCGGTCGCCGCCGCCCGACGCTATGTGGCGGAGGTGCTGGGCGAATGGGGACTGCCCGGCGACGCCGACACCGCGGACAGCGTCCGGTTGATCGTCTCGGAGCTCGCCACCAACGCCGTACAGCACACTTTCGGCCAGTCGCCCACCTTCACCGTCGACATCCTGCTCGAGCGCGCCGAGTGGCTCCGCGTCGGAGTGACCGACAGCCACCCGCGCTGGCCCAAGCGGCTGCCCGCCGCCGTCCAGCAGGACAACGGCCGGGGCATGGTCATCATCCGCTGGCTGACGGCCGAGGCGGGCGGCCGGCTGTCGGTCAGCCCCACCGAGGACGGCGGCAAGACGGTGTGGATCGCGCTGCCCTGGCCGGCCGGAGTGCCCGTGACGAGCGCCACCGGCCGCTGACCGGACGCCGGGCCCGCGGGCCCGCCGCCCGCCGCCCACCGGTCCGGCGGCTGTTCAGGACAGGCCGCGCTCCGCGGCGCCCCGCTCGATGCACAGCTCGTTGCCCTCCGGGTCGGCGAGGACGACCCAGCCCATGACGCCGTCCGCCGCGCGCCGGTCGTCAATGAGCTTCGCTCCGAGCGCGACGAGCCGCTCGACGGTCTCGTCGCGGGTTCCGGAAGCCGGCTGGATGTCCAGGTGCACCCGGTTCTTGACGGACTTGGAGTCGGGCACCCGGATGAACAACAGGCCGGGCACGCCCGGCTGTCCGGGCTCCAGCAGGATCTCGTCGTCTCCCTCCACGTCGTCCGGATGGATGGGGAAGCCGGTCACCGCGGACCAGAACTCGGCGGTCCCGTAGGGATCGATCGCGTCGAAGGTGATGTGCCGGACGGGGTTGATGAACATGCGTCTCCTCGGACGGGGCGCGTACGGCTTCGTATACGGAACCGGATTCCGGGGACCCGGAAAGCGAACCGGGTGCCTCCCCGAAACGTGGGTTAACTCAACGGAAAAACGCGGCGCATAGCGTGGCGCCACGTTCGGCCGCCAATGATCACCCATCATCCGGTAAAGCGACGGTGGTCGGGACGGAAAGCCTTTCCCCGCGTCGGGCAAGACATGCTTGGCCCGGATATGACCTGGTCAACTAAGTGTTGACGGCCAGTAGGGTTCGGCCCGGCGCGATGTCGATCTTGTCCCGGAAGCTTGGTGATAGCTGTGCAACTGACACCGCACGAGCAGGAGCGACTGCTCATCCATGTGGCCGCCGACGTGGCGGCGAAGCGGAGGGCGCGCGGTGTGCTCCTCAACCATCCCGAGTCGATCGCCCTGATCACCTCGCATCTCCTCGAAGGGGCCCGCGACGGCCGGACGGTGGCCGAGCTCATGGCCTCCGGCCGCACCGTCCTGCACCGCGGGGAGGTCATGGAGGGAATCCCCGAGATGATCCACGACGTCCAGGTCGAGGCGACCTTCCCGGACGGCACCAAGCTCGTCACCGTCCACGATCCGATCGTCTGAGGAGAGTACCCGCCATGATCCCCGGCGAAATCGCCTACGGGGACGGTCCGGTGCGCCTCAACGAGGGCCGCCCCGTCACCCGCCTCACCGTGCTCAACGCCGCCGACCGGCCCGTCCAGGTCGGCTCCCACTACCACTTCGCCGAGGCCAACCCCGGTCTCGACTTCGACCGGGCCGCCGCGCGCGGGCTGCGGCTGAACATCGCCGCCGGGACCGCCGTCCGCTTCGAACCCGGCATCCCGGTCGCCGTGGAACTCGTACCGCTGGGCGGACTGCGCACCGTACCGGGGCTTCGCGGGGAGACCGGAGGGCCGCTCGATGGCTGAGATCTCCCGCCAGGTGTACGCCGACCTCTTCGGGCCGACCGTCGGCGACCGGATCAGGCTGGCTGACACGGACCTCTTCGTCGAGATCGAGCAGGACCTCAGCGGCGGCCCCGGGCGGGCCGGTGACGAGGCCGTCTTCGGTGGCGGCAAGGTGATCCGCGAGTCGATGGGGCAGGCCCGCACCACCCGGGCCGAGGGCGCCCCGGACACCGTGATCACCGGAGTCGTCGTCCTCGACCACTGGGGCATCGTCAAGGCCGACCTCGGCATCCGCGACGGCCGCATCTGCGGCATCGGCAAGGCCGGCAACCCCGACACCATGGACGGGGTCGAGCCCACGCTGGTGATCGGACCCGAGACGGAGATCATCGCGGGCAACGGGAAGATCGTCACGGCCGGCGCGGTCGACGCGCACGTCCACTTCATCTCCCCGACGGTCATCGAGGAGGCCCTCACCTCCGGCATCACCACCCTCGTCGGCGGCGGCACCGGACCGGCCGAGGGCACCAAGGCCACCACCATCACCCCCGGACCCTGGCACCTGGCCAGGATGTTCGCCGCCCTGGAGGCCTACCCCGTCAACATCGGCCTCCTCGGCAAGGGCAACACGATGTCCCGCGAGGCCATGCACTCCCAACTGCGCGGAGGAGCCCTCGGTTTCAAGATCCACGAGGACTGGGGGGCCACCCCCGCCGTGATCGACGCCTGCCTCGGGGTCTGCGACGAGACCGGCGCCCAGCTCGCCATCCACACCGACACCCTCAACGAGGCCGGCTTCGTCGCCGACACCCTCGCGGCCATCGGCGGGCGGACCATCCACTCGTACCACACGGAGGGCGCGGGCGGCGGGCACGCCCCGGACATCATCACCGTGGTCTCCGAGCCGAACATACTGCCCAGTTCCACCAACCCGACCCGGCCGCACACCGTCAACACCGTCGAGGAACACCTCGACATGCTGATGGTCTGCCACCACCTCAACCCCGCGGTCCCCGAGGACCTCGCCTTCGCCGAGTCCCGCATCCGGCCCTCGACGATCGCCGCCGAGGACGTCCTGCACGACCTCGGGGCCATCTCCATCATCTCCTCCGACTCCCAGGCCATGGGCCGGGTCGGCGAGGTCGTCCTGCGGACCTGGCAGACCGCCCACGTGATGAAGAGACGCCGCGGCTTCCTGCCCGGCGACGGCCCGGCCGACAACCACCGCGCCCGCCGCTACGTCGCCAAGTACACGATCAACCCCGCCGTGGCCCAGGGGCTCGCCCGCGAGATCGGCTCGGTCGAGACCGGCAAGCTCGCCGACCTCGTGCTGTGGAACCCCGCCTTCTTCGGGGTCAAGCCCGAACTCGTCATCAAGGGCGGCCAGATCGCCTACGCGCAGATGGGCGACGCCAACGCCTCCATCCCCACCCCGCAGCCGGTCCTGCCCCGCCCCATGTTCGGCAGCCTGGGCCGCGCCCCCGCCCTGAACTCGCTCAACTTCACCGCGCAGGCCGCCCTCGACGACGGCCTCCCCGAACGGCTCGCCCTCGGCAAGCGGTTCACCGCCATCGAGAGCACCCGCAAGGTGAGCAAGACGGACATGCGCAACAACGACGCCATGCCCAGGGTCGAAGTCGACGCGGACACCTTCACCGTCACCATCGACGGCGAGGCCGTGGAGCCGGCGCCCGCGGCCGAACTGCCCATGGCACAGAGATACTTCCTGTTTTGAGAAGGGGCCAGCTCCGATGAGCCTCGCCGCGCTGCTCGTCCTCGCCGACGGACGCTTCCCCGCCGGGGGCCACGCCCACTCCGGCGGGGCCGAGGCCGCCTGCAAGGCGGGCCGCATCCACGACGCCGCCACCCTGGAGGACTTCTGCCGGGGCCGGCTGCACACCGCGGGACTCACCGCCGCCGGACTCGCCGCGGCCGCCGCCCTCGGGCTCGATCCGGCCGGACTCGACGCGGCCGCCGACGCCCGCACGCCCTCGCCCGCCCTGCGCACCGCGGGCAGGCGCCTGGGCCGGCAGCTGCTGCGGGCCGCCCGGGCGACCTGGCCGTCGCCGGAACTCGATGCGCTGGCCGCCGCCTTCCCGCGCGGAGCCCACCAGCCCGTCGTCCTCGGGCTCACCGCCCGGTCGGCCGGACTCGGGCCGGACGGCGCCGCGCAGGTTGCGGCGTACGAGAGCGTCGGCGGGCCCGCGACCGCGACCGTGCGGCTCCTGGGCCTGGACCCCTTCGAGGCGAGCGGGGTGCTGGCCCGCCTGGCCCCCGACCTCGACGCCGTCGCGGCCCGGGCGGTGGCGGCGGCCCTGCGGGCGCGCACGGACGGCACGGACGCCCTGCCCGCGGCCTCCTCGCCCCTGCTGGAGATCGCGGCCGAGGTCCATGCCGACTGGCCGGTACGTCTCTTCGCCTCCTGAACACGCCCTTCGCGCACCGAACGCCCCTTCGCGCCCTGAACGCCCGCCCCCGTACCGCCGACATCCCCAAGGAGACCCCCGTGCACCTCGACCACGGCGTGACCTACCCCCACCGCCACACCCACGGCGCCGCCCCCGTACGCGCCGACGGCACCCGCCGGGCCCTGCGCATCGGACTCGGCGGCCCCGTCGGATCCGGCAAGACCGCCACCGTCGCCGCCCTGTGCCGGGCCCTGCGCACCGAACTGTCCATGGCGGTGGTCACCAATGACATCTACACCCGGGAGGACGCCGAGTTCCTGCTCCGCGAGGCCGTCCTGCCGCCCGAGCGGATCACCGCCGTCGAGACCGGTGCCTGCCCGCACACCGCCATCCGCGACGACATCTCCGCCAACCTGGAGGCCGTCGAGGAACTGGAGGAGAGCGTCGGCCCGCTCGACCTGATCCTCATCGAATCCGGCGGCGACAACCTCACCGCCACCTTCTCCAGGGGACTCGTCGACGCCCAGGTCTTCGTCATCGACGTGGCCGGCGGCGACGACATCCCGCGCAAGGGCGGCCCCGGCGTCACCACCGCGGACCTGCTCGTCGTCAACAAGACCGACCTCGCCCCGTACGTCGGCTCCGACCTGGACCGGATGGCCCGCGACGCCGCCGAGCAGCGCGGCGAACTGCCCGTCGCCTTCCAGTCGCTGCGCGGCGCCGACGGAGTGGCGCCCGTGGCGGAATGGGTGCGCGAGCGGATCGCCGCCTGGATCGTACGGTGACCGGGGCGGCCCCCGCCCCGGCCCCGGCGGCGGGCCTGCGGGCCACCGCCCGGATCCGCGCCGCCGCCGACGGGCGGGGCGGCACCGCCCTTCCGCTGCTGGCGGGGGAGGGGCCGCTCGCCCTGCGCCGCACCCGCGCGACGCGCCCCGAGGCCGGGGTCGTGCTGGTCGGCGCGATGAGCGCCCCGCTGGGCGGCGACCACCTCACGGTCGAGGCCGTCGCCGGACCCGGGGCCCACCTCGCCCTCGGGTCGGCGGCGGCCACCCTCGCACTGCCCGGCCGCGGCGGCGAGCCCGCGCGGTACGACGTAAGCCTCACCCTGGAGGAGGGGGCGTCGGTGCGGTGGCTGCCGGAGCCGCTGGTGTCCGTGCGCGGCAGCGACCTGCGCGTGCGCACCCGCGTCCGGCTGGCCCCCACGGCCCGGCTGCTGCTGCGCGAGGAACAGGTGCTGGGCCGCAGCGGAGAGGCCCCCGGGCTGTTGCGCAGCCGGCTCGGCGTCACCCGGGACGGCCGCCCGCTGCTCGACCAGGAGCTGGCCTGCGGACCGGGCGCGCCCGGCGGCTGGGACGGCCCGGCGGGCCTCGCGGGCCACCGGGCGCTCGGCCAGCTTCTCGTGGTGGACCCGGCGTTCGCAGGGGCCCCGCCGGCGGCCGCCGTGCTGGGGGAGTTCGCCGCGGTCACCCCGCTGGCCGGACCGGCGGTCCTCGTGACGGCCCTCGCCCCGGACGCCCTGCGGCTGCGCGAGCTGCTCGACTCGGCCCGCGCCACGTACGGCTGGTGAGGCGCGGGCGAGCCGGACTCCGCCCAGCGGTACCCGGCTCGCCGGTTGTCGGGTACCCGGTCCGGCCGTACGGGAGGAGGCTCAGCGCGACCGGCGCCGTGCCTTCTTCCGTTCCTCTTCCGCCTCGGCCTTGACGTCGCCCGCGTACCGGTCGACGTACTCCTGGCCGGACAGCTCGAGGATCGCGTACATGATCTCGTCGGTGACGGCGCGCAGAACGGCCCGCTCGGCCTCCAGGCCGGCGTACCGGGAGAAGTCCATCGGCGCGCCGAAGCGGATCGTGACCCGCCTGATCTTCGGGAGTTTCTGGCCGGGGGGCTGGATCTCGAAGGTGCCGACCATCGCGCACGGTACGACGGGCACCCCCGCGCCCAGCGCCATCGCGGCCACGCCCACCTTGCCCTTGTACAGCCGCCCGTCGTGCGAGCGGGTGCCCTCCGGGTAGATGCCGAGCAGCTCGTCCTCGGCCAGCACGCCCAGCCCCTCGCGCAGCGCGGCCTGCCCGGCGTTCTTGCCGGAGCGGTCCACGGGGATCTGCCCGGCGCTGCGGAAGAAGGCAGCGGTGAGGCGGCCCTTGACCCCGGGGCCGGTGAAGTACTCGGCCTTCGCGAGGAAGGTGATGCGCCGCTTGAGGATCGCCGGCATCAGGAAGTGGTCGGAGAACGACAGGTGGTTGCCCGCGATGATCGCGGCCCCCTCCTCCGGGATGTTCTCCAGGCCCTCGATCCTCGGCCTGAACAGCAGCCGCAGCAGCGGACCGAGCAGCACGTGCTTGAGCAAGTGGTAGAACACCAGGCCGCTCCTGTCGCCGGCCGCGGCCGGGCATGCGGGAATCACGGAAAAGATCCAGTCTAGGGGCCGTCCGACACCGCGTCACGAGGCGGGCACGGACCGTCGGCGGACCGGTCTTTCCGGAGCACGCCCCAGACCCGCCACCGACCCGCCGCAGGGAGCGGCCGAGGGCGGCGGGGCGGGGGGTGGCAGGGTGGCAGGAAGGCCCCACGGGGAACGGTGCGCGCCGGGTCCACCGCGGGGGAGCGTCACGGGCGGCGCGGGCCGCCCGGGGGTCAGGCGCCGCGGGAAGCGGCCATCCCTGCGGTCAGCAGCCCCAGCACCACCCAGCCGAACCACAGCCAGCCGTTGCTGCCGAGGGCCACGGAATACGCGGCTACGGCCACCAGAGCGGCGAAGGTCGTGACGGCCATCGCCTTAACGGATCCGGTCATGCCCCATGGTGGCGCGCGAAGGCCGTCCCGCGCTACTGGCCACGCGCTTGCAACGAGGCGAGATACGCGTTGTACGCCGCGAGCTCCTGGTCGCCGTCGCGGTCGGCGGCCCGGTCGGAACGCTTCGCGGCCCGCTGCTCGGAGTGGTACCACTGGTAGACGAGCGCGATCAGTACCAGCACCGAGGGGATCTCGCTGAAGGCCCACGCGATGCCGCCGCCCCACTGCTGGTCGAGGAGCGGGTCGATGCGGAGGGAGGCGGGCGGGTTCGCGTACGTCTTGATCATCGGCTCGCTCGCCATCATCAGGGCGATCCCGAAGAAGGCGTGGAAGGGCATGCCGGCGAAGAGCTCCAGCATCCGCATCACGTAGCCGGGCCGGTGCGGGCCCGGGTCGATGCCCATGATCGGCCAGAAGAAGACGAGGCCGACGGCGAGGAAGTGCAGCATCATCGCGATGTGCCCGGTCCGGCTCTCCATGAGGAAGTCGAAGAGCGGGGTGAAGTACAGGCCGTAGAGGCTGGCGATGAACATGGGGATGGTGAACGCCGGATGGGTGATCACCCGCATGTAGCGGCTGTGCAGCAGCATGAGCAGCAGCTCGCGCGGCCCCTTGCTGCCGCGGGGGGCGGGCGGCAGCGCGCGCAGCGCGAGGGTCATCGGAGCCCCGAGCAGCAGCAGGATCGGGGTGATCATGCTGATCACCATGTGCTGGACCATGTGCACGCTGAACATGACCATGCCGTAGTCGTTCAGCTTGGTGCACATCACCAGGATTACGGTCAGCACGCCGAGGGTGAACGCGACGGTCCGGCCCAGCGGCCACGAGTCCCCGCGCCGGCGCAGGCGCAGCACGCCCCACGCGTACAGGGCGAGCCCCAGCAGCGAGCCGAACAGGAAGAACGCGTCGAACGAGAACTCCAGCCCGCGCCCGAGAGTGAACGGCGGCAGGTCCATGTTCATGTCCATGCCGTGCCCGTTGTGGTCCATCTGTTCACTCCCTTGACTGTGGCGCCCCACCACAGTAGTGCCGCCCCCGTACGCTCCTGCGCGCGGGGGCGGCGGTAACGGGCATACGGTCACAGAACCGTCTGGGCCTCGGCGTACCGCTCGGCCGGAACCGTCTTCAGGGTCGAGGTGGCCTCGGCCAGCGGCACCATCACGATGTCCGTGCCGCGCAGGGCGGTCAGCATGCCGAACTCGCCGCGGTGCGCGGCCTCCACGGCGTGCCAGCCGAAGCGGGTGGCCAGGACGCGGTCGTACGCGGTGGGAGTGCCGCCGCGCTGGACGTGGCCCAGGATCACCGGACGGGCCTCCTTGCCCAGCCGGTGTTCCAGCTCCACGGCGAGCCGGTTGCCTATGCCGGCGAACCGCTCGTGCCCGTAGATGTCGGTGCCGCCCTCCTCGAGGGCCATCGAGCCGCCCGGGGCGGGCTTGGCGCCCTCGGCGACCACGACGATGGCGAAGCGCTTGCCCGCGGAGAAGCGCTCGCCGACGATCGCGGTCAGCTCCTCGATGTCGAAGGGGCGCTCCGGGACGACGATCGCGTGCGCGCCGGCCGCCATGCCCGAGTGCAGGGCGATCCAGCCCGTGTGGCGGCCCATGACCTCCACCACCATCACGCGCTGGTGGGACTCGGCGGTGGTCTTCAGGCGGTCCAGCGCCTCGGTGGCCACGCCGACGGCGGTGTCGAAGCCGAAGGTGACGTCGGTGGACGGGATGTCGTTGTCGATGGTCTTGGGGACCCCGACGATCGGCAGGCCCGCCTCGGCGAGCAGGTGCGCCGCCTTCAGGGTGCCCTCGCCGCCGATCGGGATGATCGCGTCGAGGCCGAGGTCGGCGACGTGGCCGCGGGCCCGCTCCACGCCGTCGCGCAGGTGCGCGGGCTGGACCCGGGAGGAGCCGAGGATGGTGCCGCCGCGGGCGAGGATGCCGCCCACCGCGTCGAGGTCGAGCTTGCGGTAGTCCGCCTCCAGCAGACCCTTCCACCCGTCGAGGAAGCCGATCACCTCGTCGCCGTGGTCGACGACGGCGCGGTGGACGACGGAGCGGATGACGGCATTCAGACCGGGGCAGTCGCCACCGGAGGTGAGCACACCTATGCGCATGGCAGGAAGAGACCTTTGCAACGTGGGCCGACGACCGGACCACGTCGTCCGGTGGGAACTAAACGTCACCCTACAAGCGGAAGCCGGGTTGGCTGAACCATCCTCCACATGCTGGTCCCGGCCGTCGTGCGAACGCACGTCGGCCCGGCTCCCACCTGGGGGAGCCGGGCCGACGGCGAGGTGCCGGAGTGCTGCCGCGGGGGCTAGGCCGGCTGCGTGGCGGCCGAAATGCGCTCGGTGCGCAGCGCCTCGTACCAGCGGTCGTCGAGACCCGGCAGCGCGTTGACGTCGAGGGCCAGCTTCAGCAGCAGGTCCGCGACGAGCGGGTTGCGGGCCAGCACGGGACCGTGCATGTAGGTGCCGAACACCGTGTCGTTGTACGCGCCCTCGGTACCGTCGCCGGTGCCGTTGCCGCGGCCCATGCTCAGCCGGGCGAACGGCCGTGCGGTGGGCCCGAGGTGCGTGACGCCCTGGTGGTTCTCGAAGCCCGTCAGCTGGGGCAGGCCCAGGCGGGGGTCGATGTCCGCGAGGACGTCGCCGACGCACCGCTCGCCCTCGCCGCGCACGCTGACCACGTCCAGCAGGCCGAGGCCCTCCTGGCGCTGGCCGACGTCGTTGACGAACTCCTTGCCGAGGATCTGGTACCCGGCGCAGACGGAGAAGACGATCGCCCCGTTCGAGACGGCCCGCTCCAGACCGCCGTCGCGCACCAGGCGTTCGGCGGCCAGCCGCTGCGGACGGTCCTCACCGCCGCCGATCAGGTAGATGTCGCCGGAGGTGGGGATCGGCTGGTCGCTGCGGACGTCCACGCGCTGTACGTCCAGGCCGCGCTGGCGCGCCCGGCGCTCCACCACGAGGGCGTTGCCCTGGTCTCCGTACGTGCTCAGCAGGTCGGGGTAGATCCACACCAGACGCAGGCTGTTGTCGCTCATGCTCGTGTCCTTATGGGTACTAGTTGCCGACGCGGCGGCGCACGTCTTGGAAGGCGGTGTAGTTGGCGATCAGCTCGATCTGACCGGGCGGAGCCAGCTGCACGGCCTCGTCGAGGGTCTCGCACACGCGGAAGTCCAGTCCCGCGACCTCCAGGCGGACCGCGAGGTCCAGCTTCCGGTCGCCGATCACGAAGATCGGGTGGCCGGCCAGGCGCGTGTAGTCCACGTCCCACAGCCAGGAGGTGTCGGTGCCGTCCGCGCCGCGGGCGTTCACCGACAGGACCACCGGGGTCGGCGGCGGGTCGATCAGCGAGAACGTCTCCAGCCAGCCGGCCGGGTTCTTGGCGAGCAGCAGCCGCACCTCGCGGCCAAGGAAGCTCACCACGTCGTAGCGGCCCGCGACGGCCTGCACCTGGTACATCCGCTCCAGCGCGACCTGCGGCGGAACGCCGAAGACGGCGGCCACGGCGGCCGAGGTGGCGGCGTTCGCCTTGTTGGCGCGGCCGGGCAGCTGGAGGTGGATCGGCCAGGCCGAGCCGTGCGGGTCCAGGACGTGGTCGCCGGAGAGCACCCAGCTGGGCGTCGGACGGCGGAAGCCGCACTCGCCGCAGAACCAGTCGTCGCCCGGGCGCTGCATCACACCGCCGCAGGAGGGGCACGACCAGGCGTCGTCCTTCCACTCCTGGCCGGCCGCGACCCACACCACGTTCTGTGACGAGGACGCGGACCACACGATCAGCGGGTCGTCGCAGTTCGCGACGATGACCGCCTTGGAGCCCGACAGGCCCTCGCGCCACTTCTCCGCGAGCATGCGGGTCTCGGCGGCGCGGTCCAGCTGGTCGCGGGAGAGGTTGAGCAGGGCGATCACCTTGGGGGTGACGTCCCGGGCCACTCCGGCCAGGTACTTCTCGTCGACCTCGATGACGCCGTACTTGGCGTCCGAGCCGCCGGCGAGCGCCGAGGTGATGCCGGCCGGCATGTTCGCGCCCAGTGCGTTGGAGACGACCGGACCGCTGGCCCGCAGGGCCTCCGCGATCAGCCGGGTCGTCGTGGTCTTGCCGTTCGTCGCGGAGACGAGGACGACGTCGAGATGTTGCGCGAGCGCTCCGAGAAGATCGGGGTCGAGCCTGAGCGCGACCTTGCCCCCGATCACCGATCCGCTTCCGCGTCCCGCGGCCCGCGACACCGCCGCCGCGGCCTTGCCCGCCGTCACGGCCAGCTTGGCCCGCGGCGAAAGCGGCTCCGTGTTGCCTGCCATCGTCCCTTGTCCTCCTTGCGTCGGTCGGCCCCAGCCTATCCAGTACCTGCCGGAGCCTTGACCGCGGCGCCCCCGGGGCGCGGCGGATCTCCTCATATATTCGCCCGTCGTACCCTTACGGCCATGCGACAGCGCCCCATCCCCGGTACCACCGGACTCGTCCGCACCATGAGCCTGCTGGGCGATCCGGTGCTCCACTCCGCCTGCGCGGAGGTCACCGAATTCGGCCCCGTGCTCGACCGGCTGGTGGAGGACATGTTCGCCACGATGTACGCCGCCGAGGGGGTCGGCCTCGCCGCGAACCAGATCGGCGTCGGGCAGCGGGTGTTCGTGTACGACTGCCCCGACGACGAGGACGTGCGGCACGTCGGGCACGTCGTCAACCCCCGTCTGGTGGCGGCCGACGGGGACGAGTTCACCGGCCCGGAGGGCTGTCTGTCGCTGCCCGGGCTGGAGGCGGGTACGGCCCGCTTCGACCGGGCGGTCGTCGAAGGGGTCACCACCGACGGGGCGGCGGTGCGGATCGAGGGCACCGGGTTCTTCGCCCGGTGCCTGCAGCACGAGTGCGACCACCTGGACGGCACCGTGTACGCGGACCGCGTCACGGGGCTGCGGGCCCGGCGCCTGCGGCGGGCGATCCGGAAGGCGCCCTGGGCCGCGGGGGCGTCGGAGGGCTGAGCCCGGCCGCGCCGGGAGCCGGCACCCGGTCCCGGACCCCGCGCCCTCACACTGCGCCGGGGGCGGTTCGGGTCAGAAGCCCGGGCCGTCCGCGCGGTTGCCCGCGGTCGCCAGGCGGCCCCACAGCAGGTCGGTGAGGCCCGCGACGAGTTCGGCGCGGTCGCACGGGCGCTCGCCGAGCCACCAGTCGCCGGCGGCGTGCATCATGCCGACGATGCCGTGTCCCCAGATCCGCGCGAGGCGTTCCCCGTCGGGGCCGAGGTCCACGCGCTCGCCGACGACCTGGGCCAGTTCCTCGCCGAGCCGGCGCAGCAGCGGCGCCGAATGCAGGCCGACGTCGAAGCCGCGCTCGGCGGCCTGCGAGTCCTCGGCCGGGTGCATCAGGAACCGGTACACCTGGGGGCGGGCCTCGATGGCCGCGAGATAGGTGTCCAGGGTGGCCTCCACCCTGGAGCGGCGCTCCGCCGGGGCATCGAGCGCGGCCCGCAGCGAGTCGAGGAGGGCGTCGGTGTGGCGGACGGCGAGCGCCTGGTAGAGCCCGGCCTTGTCGCCGAAGTGGCGGTAGAGGATGGGCTTGGTGATGCCGGCCTCCGCCGCGATGGCGTTCATGGAGGCCTTCGGGCCGTCCCTGAGCACGACCCGGTCGGCGGCCTCGAGCAGCTCGCGCCGCCGCCGCTCGGCCGCCCCGGGCTCGCCTGCGTGCTGCGTGGTCTCCATGGTGTTTCTCTCCCCGCCCTTGCGATGTGCGTGACGCCCACGCAACGTAACACCCCGCACACCCCCGTGATCGACGCGGCGGCGGACGCTGTCCTGGGCGGGAACCGGATCGGCTCTGCTTGACAGCCCTTACTCGCCGGTAACAGACTGTGGCGATCGTGTGGGTTACCGCTAGTAACACACACTTGGGGCGCGAACAGGCAGCTGGAGGGGACATGGCGGAGTTCACCATGGAGCTCAACGACGACCAGATTCAGGTGCGCGACTGGATCCACGGCTTCGCGGCCGACGTGATCCGGCCCGCGGCCGCGGAGTGGGACGAGCGCGAAGAGACTCCCTGGCCCGTCATCCAGGAGGCCGCCAAGGTCGGCATCTACTCGGTGGACTTCTACGCCCAGCAGTTCTTCGACCCCACCGGCCTCGGCATCCCGATGGCGATGGAGGAGCTCTTCTGGGGCGACGCGGGCATCGCGCTGTCCATCGTCGGCACCGGGCTCGCCGCCATCGGCGTCGTCGCCAACGGCACCGAGGAGCAGATCGGCACCTGGATACCCCAGATGTACGGCGACGCGAACGACGTGAAGGTCGCCGCCTTCTGCTCCTCCGAGCCGGACGCCGGCTCCGACGTCGGTGCCATGCGCACCCGTGCCGTGTACGACCAGGCCAAGGACGAGTGGGTGCTCAACGGCACCAAGACCTGGGCGACCAACGGCGGCATCGCCAACGTCCACATCGTCGTCGCCGTCGTCGACGCGGAGCTCGGCACCAAGGGGCACGCCTCCTTCATCGTGCCGCCGAACACCCCGGGCCTGTCCCAGGGGCAGAAGTTCAAGAAGCACGGGATCCGCGCCTCGCACACCGCCGAGGTGGTCCTGGAGGACGTACGCGTGCCCGGTTCCTGCCTGCTCGGCGGCAAGGAGAAGCTGGACGAGCGCCTCGCACGGGCCCGTGAGCGGGCGCGCAGCGGTGGCGGCGGAGAGCGCGTGAAGAACGCGGCCATGGCGACCTTCGAGGCCTCGCGGCCCGCGGTCGGGGCCATGGCGGTGGGCACCGCGCGCGCGGCGTACGAGGTCGCCCTGGACTACGCCAAGACCCGCACGCAGTTCGGCCGTCCGATCATCGACAACCAGGGCGTGGCCTTCCAGCTCGCCGACATGCGGACCCGGATCGACGCGGCCCGGCTGCTCGTCTGGCGGGCCTCGTGGATGGCGGTCGCGGGCCGGCCCTTCACCTCGGCGGAGGGCTCGATGTCGAAGCTCTTCGCGAGCGAGACGGCCAAGAAGGTCACCGCCCAGGCCGTCCAGATCCTCGGCGGCAACGGCTTCACCCGGGAGTACCCGGTGGAGCGGATGCACCGCGACAGCGCGATCTACACCATCTTCGAGGGGACGAGCGAGATCCAGCGGCTGGTGATCGCCCGCACGATCTCGGACATGCCGATCCGCTAGGGAAGATCCGAAGGAGACGCCCCGGCCGGACCGCCGCCGGACCGCTCCTACCGCAGCGGCCTGAGGCAGCGCGCGGTTCGGCCGCCCGGGCCGTACTCCAGGCGCGCGACGCACTTGCCGTCAGCGCAGCTCACCCCGGGTCCGGGCGGGTCCAGCAGCCGGGTGACCTCGAACCCGGCGCTGACCGGACCGCACTGCGTGACCCGCAGGTCCTGGTCGCGCCAGTCGCCCTCGTTGCGCACGCACTCCCCGACGGCCGGGGGCGCCCGCCTCCCGCCGCCGACCACCAGCGCGACCAGGACGGGCACCCGGACGGTGGGGGTCACCAGGACCAGCGGAACAAGCACGGCGGCGGCTGGCGGGCGCCGCCACAGCGGCCGGCCCGGGTCGAGCGGGGCCGGTGCGCCGCCCGTCGGCGGCCCGAGCGCGCGCAGCCTGGACCTGGACCACGGGGCGAGGTTCGTCCCGCGGAGGCGGCGGGGTAGCCACGGAGATCCCCCTCGGTTCTCCCGGTGATCACCGGTCGGTGACGGGTGGAACCCCCACCCCGGGCGCTACGGACGCAGCATGCGGCGCAGCGCCCGAGAAAAGACCGCCCGGCCCGCCGCGTCGACCACCGGGTCCACGAGGCGCGGGAGGCCGCGCAGGCGCAGGTGCTCGCGCCAGTGCACCTCCGTCCCGCCCCCGGGCAGCGGCCGGACCTCGATCTCCGCCCAGCCCGTCACCACCCGGCCGCGCTTCTCCAGCCGCACCAGCCCCGCCGCGCCCGGGCCGGGCGGGCGCCAGAGGGTCACTTCCATCGGGTCGTCGAAGGTGATCCCGCCCACTCCCGTGCGCGCCGTGAAGACCGTCCCGACGTGCGTGGGGGGAGCCGTCGCGACGACCGTACGGGTGAGGGGGACCTGCTCCCCGTGGCGCTTCCAGTCCGTGAGCCTGTGCCAGGACTCGGCCGGGGGGAGAGGTGTGCGGTGAATGATCCGGATGCCGGGCATGAGCGCATCGTAATCGGGCATACACACCGTGAACTGGGCGGCGAATATGGGTTCCGCCCAGGGGTGGCGATCAGCAATACTCACCGCCACCGTGGATCGCGGATTCGACCGGGTGACCACCGGCCCTCCCGCCCCACTCTGCGAGGAGGTGCGCCATGTGCTCCCACCAGTCCCCCTGCCCTGCCGTAGACAGCGCTGACCACGAGACCGCCCGCGTGGTGGCCTTCCATCCCGAACAGGGCTGGAGCCTGCTGTGCAACGGCGCCGTCGTCTTCGACGACACCGGTGAACTGCTCCCCGACGGCCGAACGGTGGAACCCCGCCGACCGGCCCTGGTCTGAGCCGAGGAGGCAGCATGCGCCAGCAGCTGATCCGCAAGCCCGTCCCGAAGCCCGCCCCCCGAGACCTGGACCTGCGCACGCCGTCGGGCAGACCCCTCCCGTACTGACGGGAGCCCCGACGCGGTCCATCGCCGCCGTACACCGCCCACCGGCTGGTGCTCAGCCGGTGGGTGCGGTCGTGCCGCCCAGGAACGCCGTCTCGTACGCCGCGTCGCCGATCGCCGCGCGGGCCTGCCGCTCGCCCCGGTCCCGCAGGGCCGTCAGCGAGGGCGAGCCGCCCATCTGCGGGCGGCCGACCGTGCGCCACCAGGCGTGCCCGGTGCCCAGCAGGCGTGCCGCCAGTTCCCCGTCGCCCAGCGCGGCGACCGCCGCCGCCAGCAGGTCCAGGCCGAGCGCGATGCCGAACCGGTCGCCGAGCAGCCGCTTGCCGGACAGCATGGCCCGTACGTGGCGGGCCGCCTCCCCGTGGTCGCCCAGGCCCAGCGCGGCCACCGCGAGGATGTAGTCCGCGTACGCCCGCAGCCAGCGCTCGCCCAGCTCCGCGCAGGCCTCCCGCAGGGAGTGCGCCTCCGCCGTGGCCTCCTCGTACCGCCCCAAATCGCACAGCGCGTAGCCGGTGGCCAGTTTGCACAGCAGCCAGCCGGGGGCGCTGGTGCGCCCGCCGTGGCCGGCCCGCGCCCGCGGGCCGGCCAGAGCGAGGGCCCGCAGGGGATCGCCGGGCATCAGGACCGCCACCGCCGACAAGTACGCGGCCCGCAGCTCCCGTTCGGGGTCCGCCAGCCGGGCCGCCGCCCTGGTGCACTGCGCGCCGATCTCCCGGGCCGCGTCCATGTCGCCCTGGAGCATCACCGTGAGTCCGAGCGCCCATTGGGCCTGGTTGTACGCGGCGCCCGCGGGCGGGGCGGCCCGCAGGGCGCGTTCCAGGAAGCCCCGGCCCTCGTGGACGTGTCCGCACGCGAACCAGTAGAACCACAGCGCGCCGGCCATCTCCAGCGCGGCCGTCGGGTCCGACCCCAGCAGGTGTTCCAGCGCCGTGCGCAGCTGCGCGCGCTCGGCGGTCGTCCTGCGGTACCAGTCCAGCTGGCCGGGGCCCAGCCAGCCCCGGTCGGCGGCCTGGGCGAGGGCGGCGTACCAGTGGGCGTGCCGGTCGGCGACGAGCCGGACCTCGCCGAGCTCGGCCAGCCAGCCGTGTCCGTACTCGCGGATCGTGTCGAGCATCCGGTAGCGGGTCCCGGCGCCCCGCTCCTCGGTGCGGCGGACCACCGACTTGGCGACCAGGCCCGCCAGTGCCCGCTCCACCCGGGCGGCGGGCAGCGGTCCGCCCGCGCAGACGGCGCGGGCCGCGGCGGCGTCGAAGTCGCCGCTGAAGACGGAGAGCCTGGCCCAGAGCAGCCGTTCCACCGGCTCGCACAGCTCGTGGCTCCAGCCGATCGCGGTCCGCATGGTCTGGTGCCGGGCCGGGCGGGCGGTGCGGGTGTCCGCAAGCACGTCGAACCGCGCGCCGAGCCGGTCGGCCATCTGCTCCAGGCTCCACCGCCGCATCCGGGCGCCGGCGAGCTCCAGGGCGAGCGGGATCCCGTCCAGGCGCCGGCACACCTCGGCGGCGACCCCGGCCCGGTCCGGGTCGGCGAAGGCGGCGGCCGCCCGCGGGGCGGCGGTGAGGGCGCGGGCGCGGAAAAGGGCGAGGGCGTCGCTGTCAGGGCCCTCGCAGGGCAGCGGGCGGACGTCGACGACCCGCTCGCCGGGGGAGCCGAGCGGCTCCCTGGAAGTGACCAGGACCGTCAACCCGGGTGCGGACTGGAGGAGTTCGCCCACGAGATGGCGGCAGTCGGCCACCAGGTGCTCGCAGGTGTCCAGGACGAGGAGCAGAGTCTTGTCCGCCATCCAGGCGCACAGCTCCTCGTCGAGGGGGGCCGCGGAGTGGTCGTCGAGGCCGACGGCGTGGGCCACGGTCGCGGTGAGCAGGCGCGGGTCGCGCAGGGGTGACAGCTCGACCCACCAGACGCCGTCGGGGCGCTCCCGGCGGGCGCGGGCGGCGGCCCGCAGGGCGAGCCGGGACTTGCCGACGCCGCCCACCCCCGTCAGCGTGACCAGCCGCCGCTCGCGCAACAGTCCTTCCAGCAGGCCGAGTTCTCGCTCCCGGCCGACGAAGCTCGCCGATTCCGGCGGCAGGTTTCCCGGCACGGATTCAGATTCTGGCTCAGGGCCGCCGGCATCCGCGTCTGCCTGATTGTTGTTGACCGAGTACTCTCCGAACACGGGAGTATTCTGCGTGATCTTCTTGCCCGTGCGTGCGGTTCAGGCTGAATCGCTGTCACATCTCATGCGATGAGGGTGACTTCGCGCTCGGCGGAGAAGGCGCCCCAGTTGCCGTCGGGAAGCCTGGCGCGGAGCTTGACCCGCCACACGGTGCCGGGGGGCTCGGTCACGGTGAGCCGGTGTTCCACCCGGCCCGCGGGCACCGCGCCCGCGCCGAACTGCACGGTGGTCGTGAGCCGTCCGTTGACGTGGAGTTCGTAGTCGCTGGTCTCGCGGCCCGTGTCCGGCGCGGTCCAGGAGAGGGTGACCGTGCCGGGGGAGGCGGTCGCGGTGAACCCGGAGGGTGCCGTGCCCGGCGCGCCGCCCGCGGCGGGCGGGGTGGTGACGTCCACGGCCGGGCCGTCGGGGGAGGAGTGGTCGGCTCCGTCCCGGGCCCGGACGGTGAAGGTGTAGACGGTGTCCGGCTGGAGGCCGCTCAGGGCGGTCGAGGTCTCGCCCGGGCCGGCGGTGTGGATGCGGACGCCGCCCTGGTAGACGTCGTACGCCGTCACGCCCGTGTCGTCGGTCGCGGCGGTCCAGGTCATCAGCGCGGACCGGGGCCCGGTCGCCCGGCCCCCGGTGGCGGCCGGGGCGGTGGGGGCCGCGCGGTCCTCGGCCTTCGCGGCGGGGGTGGTCGCCCCGACGGCGGGACCCGCCCCGGAGACGTTCCCGGCGGCGTCCCGGGCCCGGACGGTGAAGGCGTACGCGGTCTGCGGCGCGAGGCCGGTGACGTCCACCATGGTCTTCTCCGCGGGGAGTTCCCGGACCATGCGGCCTGCCTGGAAGACCTGGTAGCCGGTCACCCCGTCCCGGTCCGCCGCGGCGTCCCACATGACGTGCACGGTGGTGGCGCTGCCCGCCTGGGCGGTCAGCCCGGCGGGGGCGGGCGGGGCCTGGGTGTCGGACGCGGTGCACGCCGCCAGGCCGGTCAGGGCCAGGCAGAGGGCCAGCGTGGGGGCGCTGCGTCGCACGGGGGTGCCTTCCTCGGCTTGCTCGGCTTCTCTCGCCGGCGCTCCTCGGCGTTTCCCGGCGCCTTCCCGCCTCTTGGTGAGCGCTTTAAAGGTCTAGACATATATGGCACGAGAGGCTCGGGGTGGGCAAGCCCCCTGCCGCCCCGGGGTGGGCGGGGGCCGTCGTTGTGACCGGGTTCGCCTTCTTCTGATCCCGTCTGGCATTATTGCGATCTCTTTGCAATAGCAGAAGATCATGAACAGGGATGTGTACAGCATGACGGCCCGGACAGTACGGGGAGTGGCCCGCGCGACGCTGGCCGCCGCACTCATCACGGGCGTGGCGGCCTGCTCGAACCCCGGCGGAGGTGCCGCCGGGGGGTCCGCGGACTCCGCCGTCGTCGGCATCGCGACCGAACCGGAGAGCCTGAGCCCGCTGCTCGGCTACGGCAAGGACGGCAACTCCAAGATCTTCGACGGGCTGCTCGCACACGACGCGGACCTGAAGCTGAAGCCCGCGCTGGCCGAGGCCCTTCCCGAGGTCAGCGCGGACGGGCTCACCTACACGTACAAGCTGCGCCAGGGCGTGAAGTTCAGCGACGGGCAGCCCTTCTCCGCCGAGGACGTCGTCTTCACCTACCGCACGATCCTCGACGCGAAGACGAACAACGCCTCCAAGACCGAGCTCGACGCCGTCGCGGGCGTCGAGGCACGCGGCGCGGACACGGTCGTCTTCACCCTGAAGTACCCCTACGCCCCGTTCGCCGAGCGGACCGTGCTGCCGATCGCCCCCGAGCACGTCGCGGGCCGGCAGGACGTCAACAGCGGCGAGTTCACCACCCGGCCCGTCGGTACCGGCCCCTACCTGCTCACCGGCTGGTCCAAGGGCGAGAAGCTCAGCTTCAAGGCGAACCCCGGCTACTGGGGCGGCGAGCCCGCGGTGAAGAAGTTCACCATGGCCGTCATCAAGGACGACGACGTCCGCGCGACCCGGCTGCGCTCCGGCGAGCTGGACGCGGCGATCCTGCCGCCGAACCTCGCCGAGGGGTTCGCCGCCGACAAGGCGCGCACGACGCTCGCCGCCAAGACCTTCGACTACCGCACCGTGACCCTCCCGACGCACCACCCGGTCACCGGGGACCTCGCGGTCCGCCGCGCGCTGGACACAGCCGTCGACCGCACGACCATGGTCGACAAGCTCCTGGAGGGCGCGGGCAAGCCCGCCTTCGGGCCGGTCCCCACCGGCAGCCCGTGGTTCACGGCGGGCACCGAGCGCGCCCACGACCTCGGGAAGGCGCAGCGGATCCTCGACGACGCCGGCTGGAAGCCGGGCGCGGACGGGGTCCGCGTCAAGGACGGGGTCCGCGCGTCCTTCCCGCTCTGGTACACCTCCGGCGACAAGATCCGTCAGGACCACGCGCTCGCCTTCGCCTCCGACGCCAAGAAGGCCGGCGTCGAGGTCAAGACCGAGGCGGGGACCTGGGAGGTCATCGAGCCCCGGATGAAGACCGACGCCGTCCTCGCCGGCGGCGGCTCCCCGGCCGACCCCGACTTCGACCAGTACCTGCTGCTGACCTCCTCCCTCGCGGGCGACGGCTTCAACAACATGGCCTGGTACGACAACCCGGCCGTCGACCGGGCGCTGACCGACGGCCGCCGCGGCGGTGACCCGGCCGCGCGCAAGGCCGCGTACGACACCGTGCAGCGCGAGCTCGTGAAGAAGCCGGGCTACGTCTTCCTCACCCACATCGACCACCTGTACGTCGTCAACGACAAGTGGGACGGCCTCACCACGCAGATCGAGCCGCACGACCACGGCCTCGGCACCGGCCCCTGGTGGAACGTCGAGACCTGGAAGCCGAAGCAGAAGTGAGCCGGGCGACGTGACCTCCCCCGCCGGCCGCCTCCCCTGGGGGCCGATGGCGCGCATGGCGGGGCGGCGGACGCTCTTCGCCGCCCCCGTCCTGCTCGTCGTCACCTTCGGGGTCTTCGCCATCGCCGCGTTGTCCCCCTTCGACCCCGTCAAGGCGTACGCCGGCACGGCGGGACTGACCGCCTCGCAGGCCGACCTCGACCAGCTGCGCGCCAACCTCGGCGCGGACCAGCCGCTCGTCGCGCGCTGGTGGGACTGGCTCACCTCGGCGCTCACCGGCGACCTCGGCACCTCCGCCGTCATGCGCCAGCCCGTCGCCGACGTCATCGGGGAACGGCTGGGCTGGTCCGCGCTGCTCGCCGCGAGCGCCTTCGCGGTGGCCGTGCTGCTCGGGACCGCGCTCGGCGTGCTGGCCGCGCGCCGCCAGGGCGGGCTCCTGGACCGGGCCGTCAGCTCGCTGGCCTACACCCTGGAGGCGGCCCCCGCGTTCTGGCTGGGGCTGCTGGCCATCTGGTTCTTCTCGGTGCACCTCGGAGTGCTGCCCTCGGGCGGCCTCACCGACGCGGGCAGCGACGTGGTCACCCCAGGCCAGGTCGCCTCGCACCTGGTGCTGCCCGCGCTCGTGCTGGGGGTCTCCCAGCTGCCCTGGTTCTTCCTGTACGTCCGCCAGGGCGTGGCCGACGCCCTGGCGGAGGACCCCGTACGCGGCGCCCGCGCGCGGGGCCTGGCCGAGCGGGGCGTCCTGGTCGGGCACGCCCTGCGCTCCGGCATGCTGCCGATGCTGACGCTGGTCGGCTCACGGGTGCCGGAACTGATCACCGGCGCGCTGCTGGTGGAGACCGTCTTCAGCTGGCCGGGCATCGCGGCGGCGACCGTACAGGCCGCGACCTCGGTGGACTTCCCGCTGCTGGCGGCGCTGACGGTGCTGGCCACGGCGGCGGTGCTCGCCGGGAACCTGCTGTCCGACCTGCTGTACGGGCTGGCCGACCCGAGGGTGGGCTTCGATGGCTGAGCCGGTGACCGGGCGGGTGCCCGGAACGACGGGGACGACGGCGGAAGGCGGGCCGGTGAAGGCGGCGGAAGGCGGGCCCGTGGAGACGGTGGAGGCCGGGCCGGTGTGGAAGCCGGCCGGGACCGTGCGGAGTTCCACGCGGACCCTGCGGGTGCGGGTCTCGGCGGCGATCGTGCTGCTGATCGCGCTGGCGGTCCTGCTGGTGCCACCGCTGGCGCAGCTGGACCAGCAGGCGGTCGACCTGTCGGCGAAGCTGCTGCCGCCTTCGTGGGCCCATCCCTTCGGGACCGACGACGTCGGGCGCGACCTGCTGCTCCGCTGCGTCTACGGGCTGCGGGTCTCACTGCTGGTGGGCCTGGTGGCGGCGCTCGTCGCCACCGTCCTCGGCACGGCGGTGGGTGCGGCCGCGGGGGCACTGGGCGGGTGGACCGACCGGCTGGTGATGCGGGCCGTGGACACCCTGTCCTCGATCCCGCACCTGCTGCTGGGCATTTTCATCGTCGCCATGTTCCGACCGGGCGTCTGGCCGGTGGTCGTCTCCGTCGCCGTCACCCACTGGCTGTCGACGGCCCGCATCGTCCGCGCCGAGGTCCTGTCCCTGCGCGGCCGCCCGTACGTGGACGCCGCGATCTCCGGCGGCGCCTCGCGGTGGCGGGTCGCCGTCCGTCACCTGGTGCCCGGAGTGCTTCCGCAAGCGGGTCTGGCCGCCGTGCTGATGGTGCCGCACGCCATGTGGCACGAGTCCGCCCTGTCGTTCCTCGGCCTCGGCCTGCCGGCGCACCAGGCCAGCCTGGGCAACCTCGTACAGAGCGCCCGCGGCTCGCTGCTCGCCGGTGACTGGTGGCCCACCCTCTTCCCGGGACTCCTGCTGATCATCCCGACCCTGGCCATCGCCGGACTCGCGGGTGCCTGGCGCGACCGCCTCAACCCCCGCCGCCGCTCGGAGCTGAGCCTGTGACCCGCCACCACCCCGCCGACGCCGCCGGGGTACGCCCCGCAGGCCCGGCCCCGGCCGGGGACCCGGGCCCGGCCGGTTCCGGTACCGGCCCCGGCGCGCCCGTGCTCGCCGTCGACGGGCTCTCCGTACGCTTCCGCATGCGCGCGGGCCGCCACGTCGAGGCCGTCACCGGCGCCTCCTTCCGCCTCGCCCCCGGCGAGTGCCTCGCCCTCGTCGGCGAGAGCGGCTGTGGCAAGTCCGTGCTCGCCTCGGCCCTCCTCGGCCTGCTCCCCGGCAACGCCGAGACCGCCGGCTCGGCCCGGCTCGCCGACGGGCTCGACCTGCTCGCCGCCGACGAGCGCACCCTCGCCCGGACCGTACGCGGCCGCCGCGTCGGCCTGGTCCCGCAGAGCCCGGCCGCGCACCTCACCCCGGTCCGCACGATCCGGGCCCACCTGGAGGAGACCGTCCGCGAACTGGTCCGGCCCGCGGTGCCCGCGCCCCGCGGGCGGCTGCGCGGGGACGCGCTGCGCGCCGCCGCGGAGGCCGCCGCCGAGCGGGCCGCCTTTCCCGCCGGCCACCTCGACCGCTACCCCCACGAACTCTCCGGCGGCCTCGCCCAGCGCGCCGCCACCGCGCTCGCGCTGGTCGGCGACGCCCCGCTCCTCCTCGCGGACGAGCCGACCACCGGCCTCGACCGGGAGCTCGTCCACCGCACCGTCGACGAACTGCGCGCCCACACCCGCGACGTCGGCCGGGCCCTGCTGATGATCACCCACGACCTCGCCGCCGCCGAGCGGATCGCCGACACCGTCGCCGTCATGTACGCCGGCCGGATCGTGGAACTGGCCCCCGCCGCCGCCTTCTTCGGCGCGCCCGGCCCCCGCCACCCCTACGCCGCCGGCCTGCTCGACGCCCTGCCCGAGCGGGCCTTCACCCCCATCCCCGGCGCCCCGCCCGAGCTCGGCGCGCTCCCGCCCGGCTGCGCCTTCGCCGCCCGCTGCGCCCGCGCCGACGACGCTTGCCGCGCCGAGCGGCCCGCGCTCACCGAAGGGGTGGCCTGCCACCATGCTTGAGCTCACCGGCATCACCGCCGGCTACGACCGCCGCGCCCCCGTCGTCCGCGGCGCGCACCTCGCCCTGCGTCCCGGGGAGTCCCTGGGGCTCCTCGGCCCCAGCGGCTGCGGCAAGTCCACCCTCGCCCGCGTCGCCGCCCTGCTGCACCGCCCCGACCGCGGGACCGTCACCCTGGACGGCCGCGCCGTCACCGGCTACCGGCACCGGGCCCCGCGCGACCTGCGCACCTCCGTCGGCGTCGTCTTCCAGCAGCCCCGGCTCGCCGCCGACCCGCGCCTGCGGCTGCGCGACCTCGTCGCGGAACCCCTGCGCGCCACGGGACGCCGCACGGAAGCGGACGCGGCCGTCGCCGAGTTGACGGAGCGTGTCGGACTCGGCCGCGATCTGCTCACCCGCCGTGCGCACGAGGTCAGTGACGGCCAGCTGCAACGTGCCTGCCTGGCCCGCGCGCTGATCCTGCGCCCCCGCTGGCTGGTCTGCGACGAGATGACCGCGATGCTGGACGCCTCCACCACGGCGGCCCTGGTCAGGGTGGTCGAGGAGTACCGCGCCGACACTGGGGCCGGCCTGCTGGCGGTCGGCCACGACCCGGTGCTGCTGGCGCGCTGGTGCGACCGTACGACCCACTGGGACGAGATCGTCGACGGGACCGTCAAGGACTGACCGCCCGTCACGGAACGTCAGCACCCCTACGGCGGCTCGCGGGCAGCAGCACGGCCGTGACCCTCCGCGACGGCCTCGCGGCCAGGGCGAACGCGGTGTCCGGCCCCGGCCGCCGACCCGCGCTCCTTGATCGACTGTTGCGCCTTCGTGAATCATCCGCTTCTTCCATGGACTCCTCGGGCACCGCGATCTAGCGTCTGGCGGCGGCGCGACGTCAGACACGATGTCAACAGAACTGAAGAGAGAGGGAGGAAGCCCGGATGCTCCGAAGAGCGCTGAACTGCGCTGTGGTCCCGGTCGTCGTCGCCTTCACGGCGATGTACGGCATCACGCCGGCCCAGGCCGAGGAGATACCCAAGGCCCCCGGCCACCGCCTGGTCAGCCACTACGAAGGCAGCCCCGCGGCCGCCGCACCACTGCCCGGCGAGGCGCCGCCGCAGCACCCCTTCCTCGCGCCCAACGGCCGCAGCGGCATGCACTCCGACGCCGCCGGCAGCGCGACCTCGCCCTGGTCCGGTCCGCTCGGCAAGAACCCGCAGGTGACCAGCGAGAAGATCGCCGCGCTCGGCGGTGAGTGCGCCACCGCCACCTTCGACTCGGGCGGCCGGCTGGTCACCGTCTGCGGCACGTTCACCGGCTTCAAGGTCAAGCTGCTGGAGCCCCGCACGCTCGCCACGCTCGCGGAGTACCAGCTCCCGCAGCGTTCCTCCACGGTCGAGGCGATCACCTCGCTCGACTTCGCGAAGATCTTCAAGGACACCTCGGGCGGCGCCTACTTCTACCTGGACAACCAGGACCGGGCCGTGCTGGCCGACTCCCGCCAGCACGTCCTGCGCCTCTCCCACGGGCAGAACCCGGACGGCAGCTGGACGTTCACCGTCGACGACGACTGGGACCTCACCGGCCACGTCCCGCACGACTGCGTGACCTGGACCAACCTGAGGCCCAGCGGCACCTGCGACCCCGTCACCTCCGTGATGCCCGACTGGAGCGGCCGCATCTGGTGGGTCACCCGCCAGGGACGCGTCGGCACCGTGGACCCGGCGACCTCGCGGATCCGCTCCGTACGGCTGGCGGGCGAGGAGATCCAGAACTCCTTCTCGGTCGCCCAGGACGGCGTCTCCATCGTCACCGACCACGCCCTGTACAGCTTCCGGGCAGCCGCGGACGGCACACCCGAGGCGCAGTGGCGCCAGACCTACGACCGCGGTACCAAGGCCAAGCCCGGTTCCGTGAACCAGGGTTCGGGAACCACACCGGACCTCTTCGGCAACGGCTACGTCGCCATCACCGACAACGCCGACGACCGGATGAACGTGCTCGTCTACCGGCGGGGCGCGGACGTGCCCGCCGACCAGCGGCTCGTCTGCAAGGTGCCCGTCTTCGGCTCGGGCGCCTCGACCACGGACAACTCCCTGATCACCTGGGGCAACAGCATCGTCGTCGAGAACAACTACGGCTACGAGAACCCGACCACCCTGCTCCTCGGCAAATCCGTCGTGGGCGGCGTCAGCCGCATCGACGTCCGGGCCGACGGCAGCGGCTGCGACACGGTGTGGCAGAGCGCGATCCGCTCGCCCTCCGTCGTCCCCAAGCTCTCCACCGCGAACGGGCTGCTCTACTTCTACGAGAAGGAGCCCAACTTCTGGGGCATCGACGCCTGGTACCTCACCGCGGTGGACTTCCGCACCGGTGAGCGCCGCTGGCGCCAGCTGACCGGGACCGGCGCGCTGTACGACAACAACTGGGCCCCGATCACCCTGGGCCCGGACGGCACGGCCTACGTCGGCGTCTTCAACGGCATCGTCGCGGTACGCGACGGCGGCTGAGCCCGCCGGAGGAGAGGGGCGGCACGCCACCCGTGCCGCCCTTCCCTGCGCCCGCCCCGCGCGCGGGAGCCCGTACGCCGGCCCGGTCACCGGTCGGAGTGCTCCCACAGCGGGTGCTCGCGGGCGGCCCACCCACGCTCCACGGAGCCGGTGCGCATGCCGCGCCGGGCCTCCGGGTCGGCCAGGGCCTTGCCGATGTGACCGGCGAGGACCACGGCCAGGGCGAGGGCCAGCCAGTCGTGGACGAAGGTGGCGCCGGTCCGCCAGACGAGCGGGGCGAGGCCGGTGAACCACATCAGCAGCCCCGTGCCGAGCATCACGAGCACGGCCCCGGCCAGCCAGCCCGCGTACACCTTCTGCCCGGCGTTGAACTTGCCGGCGGGCCGGGGCCCGCGCTCGCGGCGCAGCGCCGAGCGCAGCCACTGCCGGTCGTGCGGCCCGAACCGGTTCAGCCGGCGCAGGTCGGCGCGGAAGGCGCGGGAGACGAGCCCGAGCAGGAAGGGGAGCGGGATCAGCAGCCCGGACCACTCGTGGACGAGGACCACCAGACGGCGCCGGCCCACCAGCTCCGCGAGCGGCGGCAGGTAGAGGCAGGCGGCCGAGGCGACGCAGACCAGGGCCAGCCACGCCGTCGTCCGGTGGACCCAGCGCTGGCCCGCGGTGAACCGGCGCACGCGCGCCGGGCGTTCAGGCGGTGGGGGCATCGTCGCGTCCGTTCGAGCGGCCGACCCAGGCGTCGACGTCGTAGCCGAGGCGTTCCCAGTAGCCCGGTTCGACCCGGTCGGTCAGGGTGATGCCGGAGAGCCACTTCGCCGACTTGTAGAAGTACATCGGGGCGACGTACAGGCGCACCGGACCGCCGTGGCTGTGGCCCAGCGGCCGGTCCTGCATCCGCAGCGCCACCAGGACGTCGTCCCGCCGCGCCTGCGCGAGCGTGAGGCTCTCGGTGTACGTGCCGTCGAAGCAGTCGAAGCGCACGGCCCGGGCCTCGGGGCGCACCCCGGCGGCGTCGAGCAGCCGGGACAGCGGGACGCCCTCGAAGGGGGTGGAGGGGACGCGCCAGCCGGTCACGCACTGGACGTCGCGGACCAGCCGGGTCTGCGGGAGCCCCCGCAGGGCGTCCAGGGAGTACGTCGCCGGGCGCTCGACCAGGCCGTCCACGGTGAGCCGGTAGTCCTGCGGGCCGAGCTCGGGGACGGAGGAGGCCACCGAGTAGTAGCGGAACCCGCCGCCGTTCGGCAGCAGCCCGGTCAGCCCGGTGGGGTCCCGGCCGGCGACGGCTTCGACGCCGCGCTGCAGGAGGGGGGCGGCGACCAGCCCGGCGGCCCCGAGGCCGAGCATGCCCAGGACGAGGCGGCGCCCGACCGGCGCGCCCCGGCCGTCGGGATCCCCGGGGTCCGTGCGTTCTTCTGTGCTCACCCGTCGATTCGACCACCGCCGCACGCCCCGGCGCCAGGGGCCGCGGCGGACCGTCAGATTTCCGTCACACCTTCCCGCCGTCACCGGGGCGAGCGCCCCCGTCAGCGGCGCGCCCACTCCTCGGCCAGCAGCTCGTAGGACCGGACCCGGTCCGCGTGCTCGTGCGTGATCGTCGTGATCAGCAGCTCGTCGGCCCCCGTGGCCTCCTGAAGCCGCTCCAGATGGTCCGCGACCGTCCGCGCCGAGCCCGTGAACTGCGTGTCCACCCGGTCGGCGACCAGGTCCCGGTCCGCGTCCGTCCAGGGCAGCCGGCGGGCCTCGTCCGGGGACGGGAAGGGGATGGCGCCCTCGGCGGTCCGGATGCTGCGCACCCACGGCGCGTACCCGGTGGCCAGCTCGCGCGCCGTCTCGTCGTCCTCGGCCACCACCACGTCGGCGGACACCGTCAGGTACGGCCGGTCCAGCTCGGCGGACGGCTTGAACGCCGCCCGGTAGCCCTCGGCCGCCTCCAGCACCGAAACCGGGCTGACGTGGTAGTTCGCCGCGAACCGCAGCCCGTTGCGGCCGGCGGCCTCCGCGCTCGTCCCGCCGCTGCTGCCCAGGATCCACACCTGTACGTCGGCCCCCTCACCGGGGACGGCGTGCGCCTCCACCCCCTCCCTTCGAGCCCGGCCGGGGCGAGCGCGGCTGGTTCGAGCACCCCGGCGAGGACTTCCTGTACGTACTGGAGGGCGAGATCGTCCTGGAGGTCGAGGGCGAGGAACCCCTGCCACTGCGCGCCGGCCAGAGCGCCCACCACCGCGGCGAGGTCCCGCACCGGTGCCGCCTGGGCGGCCCGGACGGGGCCCGCACGCTCCTGGTCATCGCGGGATCCTGACTGGCCCCTGCCGCTCCGGCGCCGCCCCGGGGCCCCCGCCACACGCTACGGTGCCTGCGCGTCCGCGCAGTCCGGCACTCCCGGCAGCCACTCCGGCCCCTGGACGTAGATGTTCGTCATCCACGCCCCGTAGTCGGGGAGGTAGGACCACGCGTCGTTCGTGTACCCGTCGGAGGTGACCGGCTCCGCGTGCTTCTGGCAGCCGACGCGGACCTTCGTCGGACCGGGGAACGCGTACACGCGGGCCGCCTTCGCCGACGGTCCCGCCTTGGTCCACACCCCCGTGCCCCAGGTCGTGAACACGTGCCCGGTCACGGGCCCGGGGTCGATGCGCACGGCGCCGTGGTAGTCGCCGCCGAGCCGGACGTCACTGACCATCAGCTTGGTGCCGGACTGGCGCGCCTCGGCCATCTTGCCCGCGCCCAGGTACACGGCGATGTGGTGCAGGTCCTGCGGGGTGCCCCAGACCAGCAGGTCCCCGGGGAGCAGCGGGCCCAGTCCCTGCCCGGCGCCGAAGCGGGCCTCGGCGCGGGTCGTGTAGTGCTGCGCGCTCGCCACCCCGTTCAGGATGTCCGCCCCGGCCGCCTGCGCCCAGGCGTGCCGGACCAGGCCCGAGCAGTCGAAGCCCAGTCGCTCGGGGTCGTGTTCGCTGGCCGGGTCGGTCGGGTCGACCTGCCCGTACGTGGGGCCCGGGCGGGCGCCGTGCCCGCCGCCCCACGTGTACCAGACGTCGGCGTCGACCTGGGCGCAGGCCGCGGCCACCGCCCGCTCGGCGGCCGGCGAGGCCCCCGGGGCGCGGACGGCACAGGCCCCGGCGACCGTGCCGCCCGCGGCGGCCGCCGCCGGTGGGGCCGGAGCCCAGAGCAGGACGGCCAGCAACGCGGTGACCGCGCCCGGCAGTCCGGATCGGCGGAGGTACATGTGAGGGCCTCGTTTCGTGGTGCGGTGGATGGCAGCAGCCTGCCCGCGGCGGGCCCCGCCCGGGGAGGGGCGGGCGCGGCCCTGTCCGGACGGGCAACGGGAAACACCCCGGGAAACCCCCGCCGAGCAGGGCGTTCACCGGATCCCGTCCGGGGCCGTGTTCAGCCCCGCGGGCAGCCGGGGTCCCGGGGGACGGCCACCGCGGGTGCCGGTGCCCGCGGCTCGGTCGCGGGGCCGCCCGCGGCCAGTCGGCACAGCTCGGCCAGCCGGGCCCGCACGTCCAGGTCCCACAGCCGTACGGTGCCGTCGGTGCTGCTGCTCGCGACGGTCCGGCCGTCGGGCGCGAAGACGACCCCCCACACCGCGTTCCCGTGCCCGGCCAGCGCCGCCACCGCCCGTCGCCCGGCCACGTCCCAGAGCCGCACCGTACGGTCGTTGCCGCTGCTCGCCAGGGTCCGTCCGTCGGGGGAGAAGGCGATGCCCCGCGCGGAGCCGGTGTGCCCGGACAGCGCCGCGTCGAAGCGGTGGCTCCGGGCGTCCCACAGCCGTACGGTGCCGTCGTTGCCGCTGCTCGCGAGGGTCCGCCCGTCCGGGCTGAAGGCCACGGCGCGGACCGCGCCCGTATGACCGGTCAGCGTGTCCAGCGGACCACGCGCCGCCACGTCCCACAGCCGTACCGTCAGATCGTCCCCGGCGCTCGCCAGCGTGCGCCCGTCGGGGCTGAACACCACGCAGTTGGCGAAGTCCGTGTGCCCGGCCAGGAGGGCCAGCGGGCGGCGCGCGGCCACGTCCCACAACCGGATCGTCCCGTCCGATCCGGCCGAGGCCAGGGTCCTGCCGTCGGGGGAGAACGCCACCGAGAACACGGTGCCGCCCAGGCTGGTGAGGATCCCGGCCGGGGCGCGCGCGGCCACGTCCCACAGCCGGACCGTGCCGTCCGATCCGGCCGAGGCCAGGGTCCTGCCGTCGGGGGAGAACGCCACCGAGAACACGGTCTCGCCGTGCCCGGTGAAGGTGGCCAGGACCCGCCGCCCCGCCACGTCCCACAGCCGTACCGTGTGGTCCGCCTGCGCGGTGGCCAGCAGCTTTCCGTCCCGGCTGTACGCGGCGTGCCAGATCTCCGTGAACGGGCGCGCGGTCAGCACCGGCCCCCGCAGGTCCCACAGGACCACCGACTGGTCGAACCCGGCCGTGGCCAGCAGCGTCCCGCCCGAGTCCACGGCCACGCCGAGCACGTAGTCGGTGTGCCCCGCGAACGTCGCCGTCGGCCGGCCGCCGCGCGCGTCCCACAGCTGGGTCGTCCCGTCGCCGCCCGCGCTGACCACCGTCGTCCCGTCGGGCGTGTAGGCGACCCCGTTGACGTCGTCGCTGTGCCCGCTCAGCGTCGCCGTCGCCCGGCGGCCCGCCACGTCCCACAGCCGTACGGTCCGGTCGACGCCCCCGGTGGCGACCGTCCGCCCGTCCGGTGCGAACGCCGCCCCCAGCACCTCGTCGGAGTGCCCGTACAGGACGGCTGTTTCGCGGGCGCCCGGCCGCTCCCGGCCGGGGTCCGGGGACGGGTCCCACAGCCGTACGGTCCGGTCGGCGCCGGCCGACACCAGCGTCCGGCCGTCCGGGGCGTACGCCAGCGCGTTGACCCGCCCGGTGTGTCCGGTCAGCGTCCCCACGACCCGGTGCTCCCCGCCGGTCTCCCACAGCAGGACCGTCCCGTCGGAGGCCGCGACGGCCAGGGTCCGCCCGTCGGGAGCGAACGCCAAGGCGCGGGCGCCCGCCGTGACCGCCGGGAGCAGGGTCACCGCCGACCGTCCGGAGGTGTCCCAGACCCGGGCCGGACCGTCCGTGGACGCGGCCGCGAGCGTCCGGCCGCCGGGGCCGAAGGCGACCGCGCGCACCCGCCCGGGCAGGGTGAAGGCCGCCGTGGTCCGGTGGTCGGACAACCGGCGCAGCGCCACCCGGCCGTCCGAACCGGCCGTCGCCAGCACGGAGTCGTCGGGGGAGAAGGCCACCGCGTTGACCGGCCCGTCGTGCCCGCCGAGCCGGGTGACGAACGGCTGGGACTGCGTGCTCAGCAGTGCCCCCCGCGCCTCGGCCGTCGGCTCGGTCCGGTACGCCTGGCCGGCCAGCAGCATCGAGCCCTCCGGCTGCCCGGCGGCGAGCGCGGCGGACTGCAGGGCCAGCGCCCGCGAACGGGCCACGCGTTCCTGGCCGAGCGCGGCCGTGCGCTCCTGGTACGCCAGGCCGCCCGCGCCCACCGCCAGGACCAGCAGGACCAGCAGCGTGGCCAGCATCCGCTGGCGGAGCCGGACCTGACGCCGCGCCTGCCGCCGCCGGCCGTCCTCCACGGCCCGGCTGGCCCGCAGGAACGCCTCCTCCGCGGTGCCCAGCCGGCTCCGGCCGTCCAGCTCGTCCGCCCAGGAGCGGGCGGTGTCCAGCCTGGTCCCGCGGTAGAGGGCGGACGGGTCGCGCCCCTCGCGCTCCCATTCGGCGGCCGCGTGGGCCAGCTGCTGGTGGATCAGCAGGCCGGCCCGGTCGGCGTGGATCCAGCCGCGCAGCCGCGGCCAGGCGTGCAGCAGCGCCTCGTGGGTGATCTCCACGGTGTCCCGGTCCATGGTGACCAGCCGGGCCCGGACGAAGGGGTCCAGCGCGGCCGCCGCCCGGTCCGCGCCGTCGGGCGGCCCCAGCAGCGCGGCCCGGGCGACCCGGCGCCGCGTCGCGACCGCCCCGTCGGCGACGTGCACCAGCCGTACCAGCACACGGCGGATCGTCTTCTGCTCGGCCGGGTACAGCCGCGCGAACACGGTCTCGGCCGTGCGCGCGACCGCCCCCTGGATGCCGCCGGCCTTCTCGTACCCGGCGACGGTCAGCGTGTCGCCCGTACGCTCCTGCCAGGTGGCCCGCAGCGTGTGGGAGACCAGCGGCAGCGCGCCGGAGGGCGTGCGGTCGGAGGCGTCGCCGCGCAGCCCGGCGTCACGCAGCAGCAGCGGGACCAGGCCCGGCTCCAGCGTGACGCCCGCGAGCTCCGCCGGGCGCGTGACGGACGCCCGCAGCTCCGCCACGGACATCGGGGGCAGGACGAACAGACCCTCGGTGAAGGCCGCGGCGAGCTCCGGGAGCTCCATGCAGCTCCCGGAGAAGTCGGCCCGTACGCCGAGGACCACGACGGCGGGATCCTGCCCGGCCGCCGCCGCCCGGGAGGCGCTCGACACGCAGGAGAGCACCCGTACGAAGGCCCGGCGCTCGTTCTCGTCGGAGCAGAGGGTGAACAGCTCCTCGAACTGGTCGACGAGCAGCACGGGCCGCACCGGCGGCGAAGCGGAATCACCCGGACGAGCGTCGTCAGACCACCGGCTGACGGCCTCCAGCAGCACCTCGGGCCGCTCCCGCACCTCCCGTACGGTGATCCCCGGATCGCCGCCCAGCACCTTCGCGGTACGGTCCAGCAGCTCTTCCAGCGGATGCGCGGTCGGAGTGAACCGGACCACCGGCCACGCGTCGGCGCCCGGCATCGGGAACCCGCCGGGGCGCCGGAAGGCCGGCACCAGACCCGCGTTGAGCAGGGAGGACTTGCCCGCTCCGGAGGGGGCGACCAGGAGGAGCGGGCCGCTGCCGACGCGCTCGAAGACCCGCTCGACCAGCTCGGCCGTCGCCCGCTCCCGGCCGAAGAACCACCCCGCGTCCCGCGCGGTGAAGGCGGGCAGCCCCCGGTAGGGGCAGTCGCCGGCGGGTGAGGGCGCGGCCCCCGCGGGCCGCGGGCCGGGCACGGCCCCGGGCGGGCCCGTCTCCCGGACCAGCCGCAGCAGTTCGCCGCCCGCCCGCAGCACCTCGTCGCAGCGCCGGGCGACGTCGGGGGTCGCGGGCTTCGCGCCGGTCTCGATCTTGCTGAGGTAGCCCTTGCTGTAGTGCGTCCGCCGGGCCAGATCGGCCAGCGACAGGCCGCGCTCCCCGCGCAGGCTCCTCAGGCGGGCCGGGAAGGCCACGGCGTCGCCGTCGGATGCCTCGCGCCGGTGACCGATGGGCTCGGTGCGGTCGGCGTTCTCGGCGTTCTCGGCGGTGTCAGGGTGGTCGGTGTGGTCGGTGTCTTCAGTGGGTCGGCTTTTCCGCCGGTGGTCCGGATCCGGATGCCCCAAAACATCCCCCATGGCAGAGCGCGCCCAGGCTGTGAGATGGCACGGCCCAGGCTACAGCGGGGGTGTGACGGGGAGTCGGACCTCGCGTCCGGTATGACGAGAACAGGAACGTCCGGAGCCGCGGCCGGGCGGCTCCGGAACCTGTTCCCCGGGGGCGGGGTGCTACGGGTTGAGCCGGATCGAGTTGATCGGGCCGAGGTCGGCGTACACACCGGTCTTGGCCGCGATGGGGCTGCCGCAGCCCGCGCCGTTGTAGCCGGTGCACAGGTTCGCGGTCGCACCGCCGTACTGGTTGTTCAGCACCCAGTGGCGGCCGAACTGGTTGCTCAGGTTGTGCGCCCCGTACTTGTAGAACACGTGGGTCGGCTTCACGGCCGGGTTCTGGTTCTGGGGGTAGATGCAGACCGCCCCGTCGGGGCAGCCCGCCCACGCGTCGGCGGGCTTCGCCTCGACCGTCCCGCTGAGCGCGATCACGGCTGCGGCGGCGGTGGCGACGGCGGCGGCGCCGCGGATCATCTTGCGCATGATTTCCCCTCGTGGGTCTTGCCTCGTGCTGACCACCTCAGCCTGTCCCGGCAGGGCACCGGGGTCGACGGGTTTCCTGTTGCCCCTCGGCCGCCCCCGCCGGGAAACCCCCCGTGACCAGGCCCTTCCCCGGCGCGCGGTCAACAGCCCGGGGTGGGCGCCGGCCGCCCCGGCGGGGAGGAGGGCCGGGCCACTCCTCCGGGCGCCAAAATGAAGCCGTTTGCGCGCGGTATGTATCCATCCGCTTACCCGGTGTGGCGGGAGGCGGTGATCGCCCCTAGCTTCGGCTAGGTGACGAACCGACAGTTCAACAGCCTCGCATGCATCTCCGTCGTCATTGCCGCGGGCCTCGGCCTGGTCGCGCCGCCCGCGGCCGCCGCCGGCCACACGGTGCATCCGGGCGAGTCGATCCAGGAAGCGGTGGACGCCGCACGGCCGGGAGACAGCATCTTCGTGCTGGCCGGCACCTATCGCGAGAGCGTGAACATCACCAAGCCCCTGACCCTGCGGGGAGCGGGCCCCACGACGGTGATCACGCCGCCGGCCCCGGCCGCCGTCCGCGCGGACAACGCCTGCGCGACGTCCGGCAACGGAATCTGCGTCATAGGAGCCGCCGAGAAGACCGTCGGCCGGGTGAGCATCCGCTCCCTCACCGTGACGGGCTTCAAGAAGAGCGGCATCTGGGCCTCCCGCACCGACCGGATGCGCGTCGAGCGCGTCGTCGCCGAGAAGAACGGCACCTGGGGCATCGCGCAGGAGCGCTCCACCCGAGGGGTGTTCCGCTCCAACACGGCCCGCGACAACGCGGAGTCCGGCATCTTCCTCGCGAACACCATCGACCGCGAGGGCGGCGCCACCGACACCCGGGGCGCCGTGGTCCGCGACAACACGCTGACCGGCAACCGCATCGGAGTGACGGTCAGGCGCGTCCGGAACCTCTCGGTCAACGACAACATCCTGACCGGCAACTGCGGCGGCGTGTTCGTCGTCGGCGACGAGGGCGACCCCGGCGCCGGCGACATGACCATCCGCGGCAACCGCATCCACGCGAACAACAAGTTCTGCCGCGGCAACAGCCGCCTCCCGGACATCCAGGGCGCCGGCATCGTCCTCACCGGAGCCGAGGAGACGGTCATCCGCGGCAACTCCGTCCGGGACAACGTGGGCGCCGCGCCGATCTCCGGCGGAATCCTGCTGTTCAAGAGCTTCGTCGGCGCCCAGAACACCGACAACGTCGTCAAGGACAACGTCGTGACGGGCAACAAGCCCGCCGACCTGGCCAACCAGGGAACCGGAAGCGGCAACACGTTCCTCGGCAACCGCTGCCAGGTCTCCGCGCCCGCGGGCATGTGCTGACCCCCCGTCTCCCGTCGCTTCCCGTCCCCCCCGGAGGATCGAGGCCGTATGACCACGCTGAGCACCACCCCGGCCACCACCCCCACCGTTCCCGTTCCCGCCCACACCCCCCAGCCGGCCATGCGGCTGCGCGAGCTCGTCTTCGGTACCGCGTGCGCCGCCGCCGTCCGTGCGGCGGCCCGCCTCGGAGTGGCCGACGCCCTGGGCGACGAGCCCGCCACCGCGGCCGGGCTCGCGGCGGCGGTGGACGCCGAGCCGCAGCCCCTGCACCGCCTGCTCCGCGCCCTGACCTGCTACGGGATCTTCGCGGAGACGGAGGACGGCGCCTTCGTCCACACGGAGATGTCGAGGCTGCTGCGCGAGGACGACCCGCACAGCCTGCGCTCCATCTCCCTGTGGTGCACGGAGCCCTGGACCTGGGAGGCCTGGCCGCGGCTCGACGACGCCGTGCGCTCCGGCGGGAGCGTCTTCCAGGACCTCTACGGCAAGGGGTTCTTCGAGTACCTGCACCAGGACGCGCACGAGTCGGCCCACGTCTTCAACCGGGCGATGACCACCTCCAGCACGCAGTCGGCGCTGGACGTCGCGGAGCTCCTCGACCTCACCGGCGTCTCGGTGGTCGCGGACATCGGCGGCGGCCAGGGGCACGTCCTGGCGAGCCTGCTGGAGAAGCACCCGCGGGTACGGGGCGTCCTGCTCGACCTGCCGGGCGTGGTGGCGAAGGCAGACCCCCGGCTGCGGGACGGCGGACCGCTCGCCGACCGGGCCGGCATCGTCCCCGGGGACTGCCGCGAGGCGATCCCGGTCGACGCCGACCTCTACATCATCAAGAACATCCTGGAGTGGGACGACGAGAGCACGCGCAGGACCCTGCGCAACGTCCGCGGCGCGGCCCGGCCCGGCGCCAGGGTCGTCATCATCGAGAACCTCGTGGACGACAGCCCGTCGATGAAGTTCACCACCGCCATGGACCTGCTGCTCCTGCTCAACGTCGGGGGTGCCAAGCACACCAAGGAGAGCCTGGTCAGCCGGATGACGGAAGCCGGCCTGGTGGTCGGCGAGATCCGACCGGTCAACGCGTACCTGCACGCCTTCGAGTGCACCGTGCCCGAGTAGGGCATCAGGGCCGGGCACCGCCACCGCCCGTACGCCCGACCACGAGGCCCGACCACGACGCCTCGGGACCGGCGCGACGCCGGTCCCGGGGCGCGGGCACGTGGTGCCGGGCGGTGAGCGGCGCGTCAGCTCCCGGCCGGCAGGGAGCTGTTGACCAGGTCGATGAACTCCCGTGGCGACTTGCAGCGGTCCGCGTCGGGCGGCAGGGGCCGGCTGTGCCGGTTCTCCAGCTCGCCGACGATGCCCAGCAGCCCGAGGGAGTCCAGGCCCCACTCGTCGAAGCCCGAGTCGGGGCGGCTCGCCATGGCGACGGGGTCGACGGTGATGCCCGCGCCCTTCTTCATCAGCACGGCCAGCTCTTCGATGGTCAGTTGAACGGTCATGGCGGTCTCCTCAGAATTGCGCCGGCGGACGCCGGTCGGTGATCAGGCGCATCTCGGAGCGCGCCAGGAATCGGGAGATCTCCTCGTCGGTGGTGGGGACGCCGTCCTTGGCGCTGTCGAGGAGCCGGGCGAGCACGGCCGCCTTGTGGCCGCCCTGGACGCCGAGCGCGTGGGCGGGCCGCGCGTCGATGGGGCCGCTCAGGTCGAGGAGCCGGACGACGACATCGTCGCGCTGGAAGACCGTGCTGGCCTCGATGGGGCTCGCGGGGTCGTCCACGGCGCCCTCGTCCTGGCCGGCCAGCAGCCGGGCGAGGGCCGCGCCGCACCCGGCCTTCGCGGGGTAGAAGAGCGCGTGCCGCCGCAGGTCCGCCGGTTCCCGCCCGGCGGCCGCCACGTGGTGCACCGCGGGGAGCGCGGCGCGGGTGACGAACTCCCGCGCGGACGCCGGGTCGGTCAGGTCCCGGTCCAGCTCCAGGTACGGGTTGACGGCCTCCTCGACCGCCCTGACCTCGGGCTGGCAGGACACGTGACGCAGCGCCGCGAGGAGGTCCCCCTCCACCTCGACCGCCCGTACGACGCGGTTGCCGTGCATGAACAGCGAGGTGCGGCGCAGCCGGGTGTGCTCGTCGACCCGGGCCTGCGGGGAGGCGTACCCGGCCAGCAGCTTCGCGACCACGGCCTCACTGCCCGGCTTCACGGTGAAGGTCAGGGCGTGGCGCACCACGCCGTCGCCGCGCCGGGGGGCGGTCTGGAGCCGCCCGTCGCGGCGGTCCGCGGCCGCCGCCGCTTCGGCGAAGGGGCCGCCCGGCACCGGTACGGAGGACCTGCCGGTCTCCCGCAGCACGCTGAAGCGCAGCGATCGGGTGTCCCGTACGCATCCGTGGAGCGGCTGGACCGTCGCGACGTGCGCCTCGCTGCTCACCCAGGCGAGGAAGGGCTGCGCGCTCTCCCACTCACTGGTGATGAGCCACTGGGAGGGGTTCTCGATCGACTGGCACAGCTCGTCGCTGATGTGTCCCGGGACGGACGAGACCTGCCTGCGCAGCTGCTCGTACACCTCCAGGAACTGGTTCTGGGCCCCGTCGTAGAGATCCAGCAGCAGTACGACCCGCAGCCTGGAGTCGTCGAAGGCGGACTGGGATATCCGTTCCGACAAAGTTGTCATCGTTCTCACTCCTTCGAGACCACGTGGTCGCCGCATTCCCTGAGGCGTCGTCGGTCCTCGGTGGCATCCGCCTGGGTGGTCCACCCGCGGATGCGGTCGGTCAGCCCCCCGGAACGCGGGTCGCGCCACCCGAACCGATCGTTGTCCCGTAGTGCGATCGGCGCGAGAGGGGAGAACCAAGCGGGTGAACGCGCGAGGGAAGACCCCCCGCCCAGGGCATGAAGGAACCCATGAAGGAAAACGTCGACCACCACGTGCCCGTCCTCATCGTGGGCGGCTCCCTGGTGGGCCTGTGCACCTCGCTGTTCCTGGGCCGCCACGGCATCAGGCACATGCTGGTCGAGAAGCACGGGGGCACCTCGCTGCACCCGCGCGGACGCGGCATCAACGTACGGACGATGGAGCTGTTCCGGGTCGCGGGCGTCGAGGCGCGGATCCGCGACGCCGCTTCGGTCCTGGCCGACAACCGCGGCATCCTGCAGGGCGGCTCCCTGACCGGCGACGACCAGGAATGGCTGTTCGAGGAGATCGACCCCGGGGGAGCGCTCGCGCGCTTCAGCCCCTCGGCGTGGTGCCTGTGCAGCCAGAACGACATCGAGCCGGTCCTGATGTCCGTGACCCCCACGCTCGGCGCCGACCTGCGCTACGCCACCGAGCTCCAGTCCTTCGACCCGGACGCGACCGGCGTGACCGCGCACATGAAGAACCGGGACACCGGAGAGCACCTGACGGTGCGCGCGGACTACCTGGTCGCCGCGGACGGCCCGCGCAGCCCCGTACGGGAACAGCTCCGCATCGGGCAGAGCGGTTCCGGCGACCTCTTCCACAACGTGAGCATCACCTTCCGCTCCCGCGGCCTCGCGGAGGTGGTCGGCGACCGGCGCTTCATCGTCTGCTACCTCACCAAACCCGACGCGGACGGTGCCCTGCTCCCCGTCGACAACGCCGAGCGGTGGGTCTTCCACGCACCGTTGCACCCGGACCGGGGCGAGACCACGGAGGACTTCACCGACGAGCGCTGCGTCGCGCACATCCGGCGCGCGATCGGCGCTCCCGACCTGGACGTCGAGATCACCGGGAAGGCGCCCTGGCACGCCGCCGAGCGGGTCGCGCGCCGGTACGGGTCGGGCCGGGTCTTCCTCGCGGGCGACTCCGCCCACGAGATGTCCCCGACCGGGGCGTTCGGCTCCAACACCGGCATCCAGGACGCGCACAACCTCGCCTGGAAGCTCGCGGCGGTGCTGAACGGCACGGCCGGACCGCGGCTGCTCGACTCGTACGAGGCCGAGCGGCTGCCGGTGGCGCGGGCGACGAGCGAGCGCGCCTCGGCCCGCTCGGCGGAGCACAGCCATCCCGGGTACGAGCCCGCCCCCGAGACGCGCGGCGGCCGGCCCGGCGGGGTCCTGAAGGTGGCCATGGGCTACCGCTACACCCGGGGCGCCGTGCTGGGCACCGACCCCGCGCTGCCGGTGGTCCCGGACCGGCTCCAGCTGTCGGGGGAACCCGGAACCCGGGCCCCGCACCTGTGGCTGACCGGGCCCGAAGGTTGCAAGTCCACCGTCGACCTCTACGAGCGGTCCTTCGTACTGCTCGCCTCCGAGGGCGCCCCCTGGCGCGACGCGGCCCGCAGGGTCGCCGCCCAGACGGGCATGCCCCTGGTGGCGTACGCGCTCGGCACCGGGCCCGACGCCGACCTGACCCCGGAGGGCGGGGCCGACTGGGCCGAGGCCCACGGCGTGACCCCGTCCGGCGCGGTCCTCGTCCGCCCGGACGGCTTCGTGGCCTGGCGGGTGGCGCAGTCCGTGGGGGACCCGGAGGCCGTTCTCCACGAGGTGCTGGGCCGGCTGCTCGGCCTGGACTGAGACCCGGGCGGGAGCCGCCGCCGAAGCCGTCCCGGTCCCGCGCTGTGTGGGGGACCGGGACGGCTTCGCTGCGTCCGTGCCCCTCCCTTCGGTCGGTGTACAGAAAACTTGACACGAAGTCGCTCCTGCTTGACACTCCACAGTGTCAAGCATTCTTTACATGCAAGGGGAGCGGACGTGGCAGTCGAAGAGAAACGTGCCTGGACCATGCTGGGGGTCGCGATTGCCGCCTACGGGGTCTACCTGGTCCTCGTACTCGACCGCCCGGCGGGCGTACCCCTCGCCGAAGCGCCCTACGCCGCCGCGCTGCTGTGGACGGTCGGCGCGGCGATCGTCGCCCAGATCGTCCTGCACGTCGTGGTCGCCGCCCTCTCGCCCGCGGAGGAGAACATCAAGGACCAGCGCGACCGGGAGATCCACCGCTTCGGCGAGTACGTGGGCCACTCCTTCGTCGTGATCGGTGGCGTGGCCGGCCTGCTGCTGGCCATGGCCGACGCCGACCAGTTCTGGATCGCCAACGCCATCTACCTGGCGTTCGTCCTGTCCTCCGTCCTGTCGTCCGCGGCCAAACTCGTCTCCTACCGGCTGGGATTCCACCCGTGGTGAAGTCGACGAGGGTCACCAACACGATCCGCGCCCTGCGCTTCGCCCACGGCGAGATGACCCAGGCCGAACTCGCCCGCCGGATCGGCGTCAGCCGCCAGACCGTGATCGCCATCGAGCAGGGCCGCTACTCGCCCTCCCTGGAGATGGCCTTCCAGATCGCCCGCGTGTTCGCGGCGCCGCTCGACAGCGTGTTCCAGTACCCGGACCCTGAAGGAGACACCCCATGAAGGCGATCGTCCACGACGTCTACGGACCGCCCGACGTCCTGCGCCCCGCGGAGCGGGAACAGCCCGTACCCGGCCGGGGCGAGGTCCTCGTACGGGTCCACGCCGCCGGCGTCGACCCCGGGGTCTGGCACCTCACCGCGGGGATGCCCTACCTGATCCGCGCCGCGGGCTTCGGACTGCGCAGGCCCAACAACCAGGTCCGGGGCATCGACGTCGCCGGACGCGTGGCGGCCGTCGGGCCCGGCGTGACCCGGCTGCGGGTGGGCGACGAGGTCTACGGCGGCTGCGCCGGCGCGTTCGCCGAGTACGCCCGCGCCAAGGAGGGCCAGCTCGCGCCCAAGCCGACCACCCTGGGCTTCGAGGAGGCGGCCGCCGTCCCCGTCTCCGCGTGCACCGCCCTCAAGGCCCTGCGCGACGTCGGCCGGCTGTCGGCCGGCCAGAGCGTCCTCGTCCTCGGCGCGTCGGGCGGGGTCGGCACCTTCGCCGTCCAGCTGGCCAAGGCCCTCGGGGCGCGGGTCACCGGCGTGTGCAGCCCGGGCAAGGCCGACCTGGTCCGCTCGATCGGCGCCGACGAGGTCCTCGACTACACGAGCCAGGACCCCACCGACGGCACCCGTCGCCACGACCTCGTCCTCGACATCGCGGGCAACCGCTCCCTCACGGCCCTGCGCAGGTCCCTCACGCCCCGCGGCACCCTCGTCATCGTCGGCGGCGAGGGCGGCGGCCGCTGGATCGGCGGGAACGACCGGCAGCTGCGGGCCCTCCTGCTGTCGCCGTTCACCGGCCACCGGCTCCGGGCGCTCGCGGCCGGCGTGCGCCACGAGGACCTGCTGGCCCTCACCGGGTTCATCGAGGCGGGCTCGGTCACCCCGGTCGTCGACCGGGTCCACCCGCTGGACGAGGTCCCCGAGGCCGTACGCCGCCTGCGGGCGGGCCAGGTGCGCGGCAAGACGGTCGTCACCGTCGGCGCCGGGTGAACGACGCCGGGCCGGCCTTCCCCGGGCCGGCCCCCGTGGACCGGCCCCCGTGGACCGGCCCCCGTGGACCGGCCCCCGTGGACCGGCCCCCGTGGACCGGCCCCCGTGGACCGGCCCCCGTGGACCGGCCCCCGTGGACCGGCCCCCGTGGACCGGCCCCCGTGGGCCGGCGCCCGGGGAGGCGCCCGCCGGAGGGGGTGACCTGATGTGCGCCGCCGGGCGGTTCCTGGCAGGCTGGCCCGCATGATCTTCATCGCCGTCAGGTTCGACGTCCGCCCCGAGCACAGCGACGACTGGCTCGCCCTCGTCGACGACTTCACCCGTGCCACCCGCGACGAGCCGGGCAACCTCTTCTTCGACTGGTCGCGCGGCGTCGAGGACCCGAACAGCTTCACGCTGCTGGAGGCCTTCGCCGACGCCGACGCGGGCGCCGCCCACGTGGAGTCGGCCCACTTCCGGGCCGGCATGGAGACGCTGGCCGGCGCCATCGCCAGGACCCCGGAGGTCATCAACGTCGAGGTACCCGGCCAGGGCTGGAGCGCCATGGCCGAACTGACCCCCCGCGGCTGAGCCGTCCGGACGCGGCGGCTCAGGGGCCTTCCAGCAGCCGGGCCGCCATCTCCCGCATCTCGATCTTGCGGATCTTGCTGGTGACCGTCATGGGGGACCCGTCCACGACGTGGACGTAGCGCGGGACCTTGAAGTGCGCGCCGCCGCGTGGTGAGCCGGCCGGAGAAGGCGCCCCGGCAGCGCGGGGTGACGGAGAGCGGCATGAAGGCCGTGCTCATCGCCTCGCCCCAGTACGCGCCGCGGTCGTGATCCGGTACGGAATCGGTCGTGAAGGTCAGGGCCGAGGATGCTTCCCGGGGTGGGCGCGGACGGTGGGCCGCGGCGGCCGGGGTCACGCACGCCGTACGGCAGGGTCGGCCGTGGCGCGGTGGCGCGCGTCCTCAGCATGGCCGGGGTACCCACTGCCCGGGTCAGGCCATGTGACTGCACCGTCCGTCCGTTTCGGCCGGGTGTGCACCCGTGGTCAACCGCGTGCACGGCACGCACACCCCGCGCCCGTGCGGAGGCGTCAGCGCGCGTGGTGCTCGGGCAGGTCGACGTCGGCCGGGGCGGCCGCGAAGCCGCGCGCCGCGCCCTTCGCCGGCTTCGTGGCCCCCGTCCCGCAGAACGCGGCCTCGAGGGTGCCGCCGAGGGCCGTGTTCGCCTCGCCCCTGTTCGACGTGTTCGCCATGGCGGCGAGGCTCCGGCGGCCGTCGCGGGTGCTGAACGCGTAGGTGTAGAAGCCCTGCACGGTGCCGGTGTGCCCGTAGACCGACGTGCCGCAGGAGAGGTCGTAGCGGCGCAGGCCCAGGCCGTAGAAGCGGGTGCTGGTGCTGTCGGTCGCGGTCGCGGCGGTCATGGCGTCGAGCATCGGCTTCGGCAGCAGCTTCCCGCCGAGCAGGGCGGAGGTGAAGGTGTTCAGGTCGGCCTGGCTGGAGATGACGGCTCCGGCGGACTGGGCCCACGACACCGTCTGCTCGGTGGAGTCGACCAGCGGCGCGCCCGCCTCGTCGGGGTGGAGGTAGCCGCGCGCGTGCGCTCCCCTGATGGTCGTGCCCGGATGTACGTACGAGGTGTTCTTCAGCGCCAGCGGCTTGATGACGCGGCGCTCGTACTCCGCGGCGACGTTGCGGCCGGTGGCCTTCTCGATGAGCATGCCGAGGACGACGAAGTTGGTGTTGGAGTACGCGTACGCCGCGCCGGGCCGGGTCGTGCGCGGCTCGGCCAGCGAGAGCTCCACCAGGTCCTGGTAGGCGAACACCCTGTTCCGGACGGCCTCGAACCCGGGCACGGTCCGCGCGAACATCACGTTCGTGTAGTCCGCCAGCCCGCTCCGGTGGGTCAGCAGGTGGCGCACGGTGATGCGGTCGTCGGGCAGCAGGCCGGGCAGGTGGCCGTTGACGGACGTGTCGAGGCCGATCTTCCTCTCGGCCACGAGCTGGAGCAGGACGACGGAGGTGAACGTCTTGCTGACGCTGCCGATCCGGAACCGGGCCGCGGGATCCATGGCGGCGCCCGTGGTCCTGTCGCGCACGCCGACGGCCTTCGTCCTGGTACCGCCGGGGCCGCTGAAGCGGGCCATGGCCCCCGGGGCGCCGGCGGCGGTCGTGTTGCGCAGCGCCCGTTCCAGGGCCCTGAGATCGGGAGCGGGGGGTCCGGCCTGCGCGGTCCCGGCGGGTCCGGCCGGCGCCGCGTGCGCGGCGGTCGCCGGTGCGACCCCCGCCACGACGGCGAGCAGGGCGGCGCTCACGGCCAGACGTCGGTTGAACGGCAGAAGCATGTGGTCCCTCTGGTCTGCTGAGGCGGAGACCGGGCACGGCGTCGCGTACTCGTGCTCCGGGAAGCGGAATTGACTGCTCCGGGCGCGAGCATACGGAAGATCCGTTGCCGTTCCGGCGCGCGAAACCGGCCCGCCGCGGGGCCCGCGCCCCGCCTCAGACCGCGGGACGGTTCCCCGGGGACCCCCAGCGCCGACGCGATCAGGTCGTGGATGAAGGAGTCGCCGGCTCGGTTCTCCTTGAGCCGGGGGAGGTCCTCGCGGCCGAACCAGTCGTAGGCGGAGTGCTTGGCCCACTCCAGGGCGGGGCGGTCCAGGTCTCCGTCGACCTCGACGAGGTAGTCGGCCTCGTGCCGCAGGCCGTTGCCGTCGTCCCCGGTCCAGGTGCTCACGCCGAGGAGCCGCCGCACCCGGCGCACCCGCCAGCCGGTCTCCTCCGCGACCTCCCGTACGAGGGCGTCGAGCAGTGCCTCGCCGGGCTCGACGTGGCCGCCCGCGATGTCCCAGCAGCCGGGGAACAGTCGCCGGCCGGGGGCGCGCCGCTGCGCGAAGGCCCGGCCGCGGCCGTCGAGGATCACCGCCCCGACCGCCCAGAGCTCGCTGTCGCCGGGCACGGGCACCTCGACGCCGGGCGCCACGTCCACCTCGTACTGACCGTCCGTCATGTCGCCACGGTACGCATCCCCCGGCCCCCGGGGGTGCCCTCCCCGCGCGCGGAGGGGCGGCTGTTGGTTACCGCAGGGTAGCTTCGTGGGTGGGCAGGCGATAGCGTCAGATCCCCGGAGATCGGAGTGCCATGCCCCGTACGTTCAGCGTGTCCGACAGCGTCCTCGTCGGCGCCAGCCCGTCCACGGTCTACCAGCGCGTCTCCGATCCCGCCCTCATGGGCGGCTGGAGCCCCGAGAACCTGGGGGCGACCGTGCGCGGCGGCGCCGGGGGGAGCGCGTACGTCGGGATGGTGTTCGACGGCCACAACAAGCGGGGTCCCTTCCGCTGGACCACGCGCTGCACCGTCACCGCGGCGGACCAGGACCGGCTGTTCCGGTTCAGGGTCCATGCCATCGGCCTCAGGCGCCCTCGGCTGCCGGGACCCATCGCCACCTGGGAGTACCGGTTCGAGCCGGTCGAGGAGGGCACCCGGGTCACGGAGACCTGGACCGACGACCGGCGCAAGTGGCCCGACGCCGTGGCCAACGCCTTCGACCGGGTGGCGACGCGCGGGCACACCTTCGCCGACTTCCAGCAGCGCAACATCCGCACCACGCTGCGCAACCTCAAAGCGGCGCTCGAAGCCGCGCCGGGAGCGGCGCCCGCGACCCCCTCGCCGTGACGGTCCGGGGGCCGGGCGGCGGTCAGACCGTCGCGAGCTGCGGGATCAGGCGGAGCGCGTTGCCCCGGTAGATCCCCTGGAGCTGCTCCGGGGTGAAGGCCGGGTCCGCATCGAGCGCGGGGAAGGCCAGCTCCGTGACCGTGTCGGCGGGGGCGGCGGGCCAGTCGGTGCCGAAGAGGACGCGGTCGGCCGGCACGTGGGCGAGGAGGGTCGCGGCGGGAGCCATGGGGCCCGCCGTGTCGTAGTAGAAGCGGCCGAGGTGGTCGCGGACGGCGCCGGGGTCGATCGGCGGATCGCAGAACCGTCCGAGGGCCTGCATGCGCGTCGCGATGTACGGCAGGAAGCCGCCCGCGTGCGGCAGGATCACCGAGATGTCCGGGAAGCGGTCCAGCGTCCGCCTGCTGATCATGTTGACGGCGGCGCGCGTGGTGTCGAGCAGGAAGTCGCACATGAAGTTCGGGATGCCCGGAACCGTCGCCGCGCCGGGCGGGCCGCCCGGGAGGTTGTGGGGGTGGGTGTCCACCACGGCGGAGCAGTCGTTCAGTTCGCCGAACAACCGGTCGTAGGACGGGTCTCCGAGGTAGACGCCGCCGTAGTTGGCCGTGACGTTCACGCCGACGGCGCCGAGCTGCCCGAGTCCGCGGCGCACGGCCCAGGACGAGGCGTCGGGGTCGTCCAGGAACAGCGGCGTGTAGAACGCGAACCGTCCCGGATGCGAGTTCACGACCTCGATCATGGACTGCAGCGTGATGTTGACGGCCTCGCGCAGCTGGGCCGACGAACGGTATCGCGCCGGCAGCATGGGCTTCAGGACGGCCGTGGCGATCCCCGCCCCGTCCATGAACCGGACGGCGGCCGCGGTGTCGAGGCGCGTCCACGGCGGCAGCTGCCTCGGCTCGATCAGCCCGTGGTGCTCGGCCCACTCACGCCACTCCGGTGCGCAGTAGTGGTGGTGCATGTCGATCTTCGACGGCGCCGAGCGCCCCCCGTCCGGGTCCGGGGCGTGGTCGCCCGGCACCGTACGGGCGAGTTCACCGGTGCCCACGGCCGCCATCACCGGCTCGTCCGCCGACGCCGGCGGGAGGGGTCGTTCCGAGGTGCGCGCAGAGTCCGGCATGCCAATCCACCGTCCGTCGGGTGCGGGTCTACTGGGTACGGGTCTGACTGGTACGGGTCTACTCGCGGGAGGCCGCGGAGACGGCCGCGGGGGCCGTCGGGGCCGCGGAGCCCACGGGCTCCGGACCGAGGTTCACGGCCGTACGGGACGGGTCCAGCTCGAGCCGCAGGTGCTGGAGGCCCCGGAACGCCGCCACCGGCCCCTTCAGCCAAGCCCCCCCGGCCTCCTCGTCGTCGGCCAGCCGCATCCGCGGGAACTCCCGCAGGAGGCAGGAGAGCGCGATCTCCAGCTCCAGCCGCGCCAGCGGCGCACCCAGGCAGTAGTGCGTACCGTGGCCGAAGCCCAGGTGCGTGCCCTGGATGCCCTCGCGCGTCACGTCCAGGACGTCGGGATCCTCGAACTTCTCCGGGTCCCGGTTCGCCGAGGTGATGGCGATCTGGACCAGGGAGCCCCGGGGGATCAGCGTCCCGCGGACCTCGACGTCCTCGGCGGCGTACCGGAAGGTCGACGTCTCCACCGACCCCTCGAACCGCACGATCTCCTCCACCGCCTGGGGGATCCGCCGCGGGTCCGCCCGCAGCCGCTCCAGCTGGTCGGGGCGCAGCAGCAGGTTCAGGACGGTGTTCCCGATCTGGAACGCGGTGGTCTTGTGGCCCGCGAAGAAGATGACCCACATCGACGAGACGAGCTCCGCGTCGTCCAGGGCGTCCTCCGCCCGGATGAGGTCGCCGAGGAACGAGTCCGACGGGTTGTCGCGGGTGTGCGCGACGAGCCGCCCCAGCCGGTTCTGCAGCCACTCCTCGGCCGCCCTCAGCTCAGCCTTCAGCCGGGGGTCGAACCGGGCGCGCGTCACGACCGAGAACTGCTCCAGGATCTCGCCGCGGTCCGCGTCCGGGATGCCCATCAGCTCGCAGAGGACCGCGATGGGCAGCGGGAAGGCGAACGACGTCATCAGGTCGACCGCGCCGCGCTCGCGGCAGTCGCGCAGCAGGTCCTCGGCGATCTCCGTGATCCTCGGCCGCATGGCCTCCACCCGCCGGGGCGTGAACGCGCTCCGCAGGCTCCGGCGCAGCCGCGTGTGCCGCGGCGGGTCCGAGAAGAGCACGTTGTCGTCCAGCGCGTCGAAGAAGCTGCCGTACACCGCGTGGTACGTCTCGATGGCCCCGCGCATGTTCTTGCTGAACCGCGGGTCCGAGAGGGCGTCCCGGGCGTCGTCGTAGCGGGTGATGAGGTAGGTGTCGACCCCGTGCGGCGGCGTCAGCCGGCACACCGGGGCCCGCTCGCGCAGCGCGGCGTAGGCGGCATGGGGGCACGCCCGGTACTCCGGCGCGCCCGCGGACACGGCCGCCACGATGTCGTGCAGCGCGCCGTCGCCTTCCGGAGCCGCCTTCGGTGCCGCGTTGTCCTGGGTCATGTTCCGCGCCCTCCGTGACACTCGGGTTCCCGGACCCAGCGGTTCCCTGCGGGCGCGGGCCGCGAAACGGCCCCCGCCCGATCGGGTGAGCCGCCGCGCCCGTCCGTCCGGGGGCAACCGCGGCCCCCGCCCGGCCCGGCCGGAGCGGGGCGGGGCCCCCGCGGGGCGGTCCGGCGGCGGCCGACGGCGGGGGACCGGGGCGGCCCGGCCTTCGGCCGACCGGCCGACGGCCGTACGGTCCGCTGCGGTGACGGGCCCCCGGGGCCGGGGAAGGGCTGTGCGTGCAGCCCATCGCCCAGAGGAGACCGCGCATGGCCCGACGTCCCGCCCTGGTCCTCACGACGGCCGCCGCGCTCGCGCTGGCCGTCGCCGCTCCCGCCTCCGCGTCCGGCCCCGCCGGCGCCGAACGCGGCAGAGCGGCCGTCGAACGCAGCGTCACGTACCGCGCTACCGCCCCGTACCATATCCACGCGAACGGGGTGAAGGCCGGCTACGTCCCGGACAAGTACTGCGTCGCGAACCGGAGGGGCCCCGGCGCGCTCGGCTACCCGCACTTCAACCACGCCTACGACAACTCCGTGGACCCGGCGAAGCCCGCCGCCCTGTACTACGAGGACGACGGACGCGGCGGCAAGCGCCTCGTGGGCGTCCAGTGGCTGGTCTACGACCGGGACCAGAACCCGGCCACGGACGACGACCGCCCCACGATGTTCGGCCGCGCGTTCAAGGGCCCGCAGCGCGGCAACTTCCCCGGCCAGCCCGTCCACTACGCCCTGCACCTGTGGCTCTGGAAGGCGAACCCGAAGGGCGTGTACGAGACCTACAACCAGGCGGTGGCCTGCCTCCCCGGCACCACCCGCCCCCAGCCGGCCGCCTGAGCCGGCGGGCCGTCCGCCCCGGCGGGCGGCCCGCTCAGCCGGTCCGGGCGAAGTCTCCCCGCACCGATGCCCTGCCGTCCGGGCCGCCGCCGCGCGCCGCGGTGGCCTCGGCGCCGTAGGAGTCGTCGTTGGCGTCGCGCCCCCCGGTGGCGTGGTCGTACTGCCCGACGAAGAGGTGCTCGCCGACCGGGACCGTCCGGCCCGGCTTGAGCGTCCACCGGTAGACGAGGAAGCCGCCGTCCGTACGGACGGAGACGGCGAAGTCGCCGGCCGGGAGGGACTGCCTGCTGCCGGTGCTGCGCACCCCCTCGGTCAGGGCGATCCGCAGCTCGACCGTGAGCGCGGTGAGCGGACTCGACGTCTTCAGGGTGACGTTGCTCCGCGCCCAGCGGACGGTGCTGTCGGGATCGACGGAGCCGTCGGCCCACAGCGGGCCGTCCTCGGTACGCGAACCGGCCGCGGGCGGCGTCGCGCGCGAACCGGCGGACGGCGAACCGGAGGCGGTCCGCCCGGGGTCGGGTCCGGGCCCGGCCGGAGCCGTGGAAGGCGGCGGCGACGCGGGCGGCGACCCGGTCCCCGTCCCGGTCGGGGCGGTGGAGGGGGACGGGGGCGCGGATGCGGGCGGGGCGGGTGAGGGGGACACGGAGGCCGGCGGGGCCGGATCCGTGGCGACCCGCGGCGGGTCCGGGGCATGGAACACCGTCGCCACGGCGAAGCTGCCCACCGCCAGGGCACCGGCGGTCGCCAGGGTCGCGAGGACGACCCTCGGCCAGGACACGGCCCCGCCGCGCCCGCGCCCGAACGGCCGGGCAGGGGGCTCCGGGCGGGCCGTGCCGCGCTCGACCCGGGCGAGCATGCGGGCCCGGTCGGGCCGGTGGGCCGCGGCGCTCTCGCGCAGCAGGTTGCGCAGTTCGTCCGTCACCGGCTCCTCCTCCCCACCAGCTCGTCGGCGGCCCGCGTGCCGAGCAGCCGTTGCAGTTCCGCCGTTCCCCTGGAGGTCTGGCTCTTCACCGTACCGACCGATATTCCCAGGGCCAGGGCGGTGTCCTTCTCCGACAGGTCGAAGGCGTAGCGCAGGACGACGCAGGCGCGCTTGCGGAACGGCAGCCGGTCCAGGGCGGCCCGCACGTCCATCACGGCCGCCACGTCCGGGCCGTCGGTGCGCTCCTGGCGGTGCGACCAGAACAGCAGCACGCGCCGCCGCTCGCGCACGCTGCTGCGGATCCGGCCGCGCGCGAGGTTGGCGACGACCCCGCGCGCGTAGGCGGCCGGGGAGTCGGCGCGGCTGACCCGGTCCCAGCGGTGCCAGAGCGCGACCATCGCATCGGCGGCGAGGTCGTCGGCGGCGTCCGCCTGCCCGGTCAGCAGATGGGCGAGGCGGGCGAGTTCGGAGTGGTGGCGCTCGAAGAAGGCGTGGAAGTCCGCGGACGCCTCATCGGTGGTCATGGCCTCGGTACGGCCTCTCGGTGCGACGGGGGCGCCAACCGGCAGGTGCGGGAGCGTAGCAGTTCGTTCGAGCGGCTGTTCGGCCGCTGCCCGCTCCGGCCGGCGGACGCCGGCCGGGCCCCGGGCGGGGCCCGGCCGGAACCGGGTCCCGGTCGGTGTGACGGCGTCCATCAGCCCACCGGGTTCCAGCCGTCGGTGCCGGCCAGGTAGGTGCGGGCGGTGTGGCCGGCGGCCTGGGCGGCGGTCAGCTGGGGCCGGTCCGGGCCCGTACCGGCGCCGGGGCGGACGGCGCGGGGGCGGAGGTGGAGCCGGACTCGGTGAGGACGCCCGCGCCCGCCTTCACCGCGAGTTTCGCGGGCAGCCCGGCGGCGGGCTCCAGGCCGGCCGAGAGGGTGGGCTTCCAGGAGACGGACGTCTTGATCTTCTTGCCGGGGTTGGCGGCGTTGTACGCGGCGACCGGGTCGGCGGGCTTCCCGTCGACGAGGTTGCCGCGGCCCGCGACCGCTCCCGTACCGTCACCGTCGAGCAGCTGGGAGACCTTGCGGTCGGGCGACAGCCTCCAGTGGTTGTTCTCCGCGACGACCTGGGCGCCGGCCCGGGAGTTGAGGCTGTAGCTGTGCGCGTACCCCGCGCGCTCGGCCGTGTCGTAGAGGTTGTCGTACAGGTGGATCCTGCCCACCCGGGCGAGCGGGGCGCGCTGGACGACGCCGCGGAAGACGTTGTGGTGGAGCGTCACGCGCAGCTTGGTGTCCTTGTCGCTGCTGCCGATGAGCATCGTCTTGTCGTGGTTGTCGAACGTGTTGTACCCGACGGTGACCAGGTCGGAGGCGTTGGTGATGTCGAGGGCGCCGTCGTGGACCTGGTACTTCCGGCCGAAGTGGGACGGGCTAGCGGCGTCGTGGTGCGGGGAGTCGGAGAAGCTGTTGTGGTCGACCCACACGTGGGTGGCGCCGCGCAGGCTGACGGCGTCGTAGGCGGAGTTCCAGTTCCCGGTGGAGCCGTCGGTGGGGTCCCACTGCGGGAAGCAGTCCCGGACGTCGGTGAGGAGAAGGTTGCGGATGATCACGTTGTCGGCGTTCTTCAGCACCAGGCTGCCGCCGGTGATGCCCGCGCCGGTTCCGGGCACCCCGATGACGGTGGTCCGGGCCGGCACGGTGAACACCATGCGGGCGGCCTGCCGCGCCTGCGCCGCCCTGCGGGCGTTCTCCTGCGGGCCGGCCGGCAGCTTCGCCCGCCCCCAGGAGGAGGGGTCATACGCCCGGAGATAGGCGTCGAGGGAGTAGCCGGTGCCCGCGGCGTGGTCGGAGCACGTCAGCGGCGTGCCGCTGTCGTCGGTGTTCGCGTCGATCATCCCCTTGACCCGGATGATCCGCGGGGCCCCGGCCGGCCCGGCGGTCAGGGCCTTCGCCAGAGCGGCGCGCGTGGAGACGGTGAACACGCGGGAGGCGTCGGCGGCCCGTCCGCCGGTCGTGCCCGCGCCGCTCGCGGCCCAGCCGTCCCCGGCGGGCAGTGCGCCGTGGGCGAGGCCTGCGGGGGCGGCGGCGCCGGCGGTCACGATCAGCGGGACGGCGCCGAGACCGGCGGCGACCACCGTGGCCACTCCGGCCAGGGCGAGCCTTCGGCGGGCGGTGGGACGGCGGTGGGGGGAAGGGGACATCCGGGGTTGCTCCTCGGGGTGGGGTGCGCTGTTCCCCCTTCAGTTGCCGCCGGAGCCGGGAAGGTTGCCGCGCCCGAGCCGAAAGATCGAACGCGTCGCACTCCGCCGCGACGGCCGCCCGGCCGGGCGCGTACGGGAGCCGTTGCCCCGTGCAACGGCGGACGCCCGGGCCGCGGCCGGTGGGGCCGGGCCCGGGCGTCGTGATCACGACCCGGCTGACGGGATCAGACGAGGTCGAACCGGTCCAGGTTCATGACCTTGTCCCAGGCGGCGACGAAGTCCTTCACGAACTTCTCCTTCGCGTCGTCGCCCGCGTAGACCTCCGCGACCGCGCGCAGCTCCGAGTTCGACCCGAAGACGAGGTCGGCGCGGGTGCCGGTCCACTTGACCTCGTTCGTGGCCGAGTCGCGTCCCTCGAACGTGTTCGCGTCCTCGGACGTCGCCGTCCACGTCGTGCCCAGGTCGAGCAGGTTGACGAAGAAGTCGTTCGTCAGCGTTCCGGGCGTCTTGGTGAACGCGCCGTGGGCCGCCTGCTGGTGGTTGGCGCCCAGGACGCGCAGACCGCCCACGAGGACCGTCAGCTCGGGGGCGCTCAGCGTCAGCAGGTTCGCCCGGTCGAGCAGCAGGTACTCGGCCGGCAGCCGGTTGCCCTTCCCGAGGTAGTTGCGGAACCCGTCGGCGGTCGGCTCGAGCGCGGCGAAGGACTCCACGTCGGTCTGCTCCTGGGTGGCGTCCACGCGGCCCGCCGCGAACGGGACCCGTACGTCGAACCCGGCCTCCTTGGCGGCCCGCTCGACGGCGGCGCCGCCGGCGAGCACGATCAGGTCGGCGAGCGTGATCCGCTTGCCGCCCGTCTGGGCGCCGTTGAAGGACTCCTGGATCCCCTCCAGCGTGCGCAGCACCGCCGCGAGCTGGTCGGGCTCGTTGACCTCCCAGCCGCTCTGCGGCTGGAGGCGGACACGGGCGCCGTTGGCACCGCCGCGCTTGTCGCTGCCGCGGAAGGACGAGGCCGAGGCCCACGCGGCGGACACGAGCTGGGACACCGACAGGTCCGAGTCGAGGACCCGCTGCTTCAGGGCGGCGACGTCCGCGTCGGTGACGAGCTCGTGCGTCACCGCGGGGAGCGGGTCCTGCCACAGCAGCGTCTCGGCCGGGACCTCGGGGCCGAGGTAGCGGACGACCGGGCCCATGTCGCGGTGGGTCAGCTTGAACCAGGCGCGCGCGAAGGCGTCGGCGAACGCGGCGGGGTTCTCGTGGAAGCGACGCGAGATCTGCTCGTAGGCCGGGTCGATCCGGAGCGACAGGTCGGTCGTCAGCATCGTCGGCGCGTGCGTCTTGGCCGGGTCGTGGGCGTCGGGCACGGTACCCGCTCCGGCGCCGTTCTTCGGCCGCCACTGGTGCGCGCCGGCGGGGCTCTTGAACAGCTCCCACTCGTAGCCGAAGAGGATGTCGAAGAAGCTGTTGTCCCAGGTGATCGGCGTGTTCGTCCAGATGCCCTCGAGACCGCTGGTGATCGCGTCGGCGCCCTTGCCGGTGCCGTACGTGTTCTTCCAGCCGAAGCCCTGCTGCTCGATCGGGGCGGCCTCGGGGTCGTCGCCGACGTGGTCCGCGGGGCCCGCGCCGTGGGTCTTGCCGAAGGTGTGGCCGCCCGCGATCAGGGCGACGGTCTCCTCGTCGTTCATCGCCATCCGGCGGAACGTCTCACGGATGTCGCGGGCCGCGGCGAGCGGGTCCGGGGTGCCGTTGGGGCCCTCGGGGTTGACGTAGATGAGGCCCATCTGGACCGCGCCGAGGGGGCTCTCCAGGTCACGGTCCCCGGTGTAGCGCTCGTCGTCGAGCCAGGTGGTCTCGGGGCCCCAGTAGACGTCCTCGTCGGGCTCCCAGACGTCCGCGCGGCCGCCGGCGAAGCCGAAGGTCTCGAAGCCCATCTGCTCGAGCGCCACGTTGCCGGTGAGGATCATGAGGTCGGCCCACGAGAGGCTCTGGCCGTACTTCTTCTTGACCGGCCACAGCAGGCGCCGGGCCTTGTCGAGGTTGCCGTTGTCCGGCCAGCTGTTGAGGGGCGCGAAGCGCTGCTGCCCGGCTCCGGCGCCACCGCGGCCGTCACTGATGCGGTAGGTGCCCGCGCTGTGCCAAGCCATCCGGATCATGAACGGGCCGTAGTGGCCGAAGTCGGCCGGCCACCAGTCCTGCGAGGTGGTCAGCACCTCGGCTATGTCCTGCTTCACCGCGGGGAGGTCGAGGGTCTTGAACGCCGCGGCGTAGTCGAACTCCTCGCCGAGGGGATTGGCCACGGCGGGGTTCTTGGCGAGGATCTTCAGGTTGAGCCGCTCGGGCCACCACTGGCGGTTGCCGCCGCCCTGCGTCGGGTGCGGGGCGCGCTCGTGCGCGACCGGGCAGCCACCCCCGCCCTCCGTCTTCGCGTCTACGACGATTGCATCATGGTTCTCAGACATGGGAATCCTTCCGGACCAGGCGGATCACGGTGCTCAGGAAGTGCGTGCGGGGGAGTAGCTGGGGCGCCGTTCCGGCGTCGCGCGGCTCCTCGGCGGTGGTCCTTCACGGCTCTGTCTCCTGCCGCTCCGGAATCTTCCTGCCCCTTGGCTATCTACGGAACCGATCCTACGATGGACAGAGTCCAAGTCAAGAAGGACACCAATCCCATATTTCATCGGATCCCGGACGGGCACCGTAAGCTCCGGGATCCAGCCGAACCTGAATGGGTGAGCCGACATGAGTGACCTGCTGGAGCGACTGCGGGGGCGTGGCTGGCGGATGACGGCTCAGCGACGTGTCGTTGCGGAGGTCCTGGAAGGCGACCACGTACACCTCACGGCGGACGAGGTGCACGCGCTCGCGGTGCTGCGGCTGCCGGAGATCTCCCGGGCGACCGTCTACAACGCGCTGGGCGAGCTGGTCTCCCTCGGTGAGGTAGCGGAGGTCTCCACCGACGGCCGCGCGAAGCGCTACGACCCCAACGCCCACCACCCGCACGAACACCTCGTGTGTTCGCGCTGCGGGCTCATCCGCGACGTCCGCCCGACGGGCGACCCGCTGGCCGACCTGCCGGCCGAGGGGCGGTTCGGCTTCGCCGTGTCCGGGGCCGAGGTCACCTACCGCGGGCTGTGCCCGGCCTGCGTGTAGACGCCGCGACGACATCCCCGCGGGCCGGCGCTGCTCCGCGCCGGGCCTTCCCTCCGCGCCCGATCGCTCCTCCGCCGCGGGTCAGGAGACGGTGATGAACCGTGCGGTGCTCGGGACCCCCCGGGCGTCGAGGGCGAAGAGCATGTAGGTCCCCGGCAGGACCACGCCCGGGTCGGCGGGGAGGGACACGGTGTACGCCCCCGGTCCCGTCGCGGCGGACACGAGCGGGACCCGCCGCTGGTCGTTGTCGGTGGAGTGGGTGGCGGCCGCGGCCCGCATGAGGACGAACGACGCCACCGGCGCCTGGGTGCTCACCGCGAGCGACGTTCCCGGAGCGGCCCGGGAGGGCACACCGCCGGTGATCACCGGCCGCGGCTTCGGCGAGCCGTCCGCGTTCAGCAGGTACGGCGGGGTGAAGACGGCCCCGTCCGGGTGGTTGGTCGCGCAGTCGCCGCACAGGCCCCCGCCGCCGGAGAAGATCCGTCCGTCCGGCAGCAGGTTGGCCACGCTGTGGTAGTTGCGCGGTACGGCCATGGTGGCGAGCGGGGTGAAGGCGCCGGTCGACGGGTCCCACAGCTCGGGGGTCAGGACCGAGGTCGCGTCGCTGAACGGCACCGGGAAGGACTGTCCGCCGAAGACGGCCACCTTGCCGTCGGGCAGGACGACGCTGTTGCTGAACCCGCGGGCGTGCTCCATGTCCCCGGTGCGGGCGGACTGGACCTGGCCGCCGCCCGTGACGCTCACGGTGTAGGCGCGCGGGGTGGCGGGGGTCTTCTCGTAGGCGGGGGAGCCGCCCAGGGTGAGCAGCTTGCCGATGTCGTAGGAGACGCCGTTGCCCGTCATCGCGTCCGGGCTGTCGGCGCGCGGACCGGCTCCGGTGATGCTGCCCGCGCCGCTGGTGGAGATCAGGTTCATCTGCTTGCTCGGGCCGAACTGGAGCACCTTGCCCGCCGAAGTGGCGTACAGCCACATGTGGTTGTCGGCGCGGTAGGGCCCGGCCGGGTCGGCCGTCAGCGCCGGGGAGGCCGGGACGCCCGGCAGCGTCCGCCAGGTGCGGGTGTCCGGGGACCAGACCTCGCCGGCCTTGTCGCCCGCGGCGCCGCTCCAGGATCCGCCCAGGACGAAGGCCTCACCCGTGGAGAGGAGCGTCATGGCCTGGTATCCGCGGGCGATGTTCATGCTTGTGGTGGAGGACCACTGGTCGGTGGCCGGGTCGTAGATGCTCGCCTTCTCCGCGTTGCTGCCTCCGGTGACCAGTACGCGGCCGTCGGCCAGCATGGCTATGCCGGGACAGAACATGTCGTGGCCGGTGTTGTCGATGCGGCGCTGGGTGACCTTGCCCGTCTTCAGGTCCAGGATCGCGGTCTGGGTGTAGCCGTTGCTGCCGCCGAAGCGGTCGACCGCGTACGCCGACCAGGCCAGCAGCTTGTCGCCGGGCAGGGCGGCGGTGGCGACGGGAACCAGCGGGAAGCCGGTGATCCGGTCCCAGGCGCCGTGGGCGGCCGGGCTGGCAGGTCCGCTCAGGCGTATCTCCCCGGCGGAGGTCCACGGACCGCGTCCGCCGGCCTCGGTGGTCACCGTCAGGCGGACGAAGCGGGCGGTCTCGGCGCGGGTGAAGGTTGCGGTCTTGACCGTGTCGTCGTCCCGCCAGGTACCGGAGGCGACCGGCGGGCCGAAGGCGGAGCCGTCGGTGCTGGTGCTGACGGCGTACGTGCCGGCCCGGCCGTTGGGCCCGTCCGGCCGGGGGTGGTAGACGAGCGCGGACACGGCGGTCGTGCGGTGCATGTCGATGGTGATGCTGTGGGGCAGGGGGGTCGCGGTGCCGCTCCACCTGCTGTGCCAGATGGTGTTGGCGTCGCCGTCCAGGACGCGGGCCGCGCGGCCGTTCTCGCCCGTGGTCTCCTCGTCACTGGCCGTCGCCGTCCACCCGGTCCGGGCCAGGTCGACGGTGGCGGCCGGGGTGCCGGGGTCACCCAGCAGGTTGATCTCGGCCGCGGACGTCCAGGGCCCGCGGGCGCCCGCCTCGGTGAGGGCCGTCAGCCGGACGAAGCGGGCACCCTGCGGGGCGAACCCGAGCGTCTTGGTGCTGCCGTCGTCGGCGAGGGTGCCGGTGGCCACCGGGTTCCCCCAGCTCTGGCCGTCCGCGCTGACGCTGAGGGCGTACTCGCCGACGCGCCCGTTGGCCCCGTTCGCCCGGGGGCGGTAGACCAGGGCGGAGACGACGGCCGTGCGGTGCAGGTCGACGGTGATGCCGTGGGGCAGGGGGGCGGGGGAGCCGCTCCACTTGCTGTGCCAGATGGTGGCGGCGTCACCGTCGAGGACGTGGGCGGCGCGGCCGTTCTCGCCGGTGGTCTCCTCGTCGCTCGCCGTAGCCGTCCACCCGGTCCGGTCGAGAAGGGGAGCCGTCGGCTCCATGGCGTTCGCCGGGGCGATGCCGTGGTGCGGCGACTGCGACGCCGGCTGCCGCTCGAAGGGGGCGGGCGCGGGGACGGGCCGGGGCGCCGCGGCGGCGCGGCCTGCCGCGGCCTGGCTCGCGACCCCGAGCCACGGTGTCGCCCCGATCAGCAGGGAGCCGAGGCCGAAGGCGACGAGCAGATGGGAGCGCCGTAACGCACGGATGAAGGCAGGGGAGCGCCTGGACTGCAATCTGACCTCCTGGAACGGGCGGGCACGGCCCCGTAGAACATAGGTCAGAACGTCATGAACTCGCCCTAAGTGAACGAGAGTTGGCGTGAAACCGTGAGATCGGCCGATGAGGTCGCGACGGTGGGGTCGCGACGGCGGGGTCCCGCCGCTCCGCGGCCGGCCGGGCCGGCCGGGCCGGTCGCGGGAGGCCGCGGGGAGGATCCGCCGTCCACAGGTTCCGGCGGACGGCGCCGGGGTGTCGGCGGGTGCCGTTAGGCTTCGAGGATGGCCCTTCCGGACGCTTCCCCCGATACCTCCGATGCTCTGCAGGTGCTGCACCGCGTCTTCGGATACAGCTCTTTCCGCGGTGAGCAGCAGGAGATCATCGAGCAGGTCGTCGGCGGCGGCGACGCCCTCGTGCTCATGCCGACCGGCGGCGGGAAGTCGCTCTGCTACCAGATCCCGGCGCTCGTCAGGGACGGCACGGGCATCGTGATCTCACCGCTCATCGCGCTGATGCAGGACCAGGTGAACGCGCTCACCGCCCTCGGGGTGCGGGCCGGCTTCCTCAACTCGACGCAGGACCCGTACGAGCGGCAGGCCGTGGAGCAGGCCTTCCTCGCCGACGAGCTGGACCTGCTCTACCTGGCTCCCGAGCGGCTGCGCACCGAGAGCGCGCAGCGGCTGCTCGACCGGGGCAAGGTGTCGCTCTTCGCGATCGACGAGGCGCACTGCGTCGCCCAGTGGGGCCACGACTTCCGGCCCGACTACCTCGCCCTGTCCATGCTGCACGAGCGCTGGCCGAAGGTGCCGAGGATCGCGCTCACCGCGACGGCCACCGAGGCCACCCACGCGGAGATCGTGACGCGGCTCGGCCTGGAGGACGCCCGGCACTTCGTCGCCAGCTTCGACCGTCCGAACATCCAGTACCGCATCGCCCCGAAGAACAACCCGCTGAAGCAGCTGCTGGAGCTGATCCGCACCGAGCACGACGGGGACGCCGGAGTCGTCTACTGCCTCTCCAGGGCCTCGGTGGAGAAGACCGCGGCCTTCCTGGTGGAGCAGGGCATCGACGCCGTCGCCTACCACGCCGGGATGGACTCCCGCGCGCGAGCGGCGAACCAGGCGCGCTTCCTGCGGGAGGACGGGGTCGTGGTGGTCGCCACGATCGCCTTCGGCATGGGCATCGACAAGCCGGACGTGCGCTTCGTTGCACACCTCGACCTGCCGAAGTCGGTCGAGGGCTACTACCAGGAGACCGGCCGCGCCGGCCGCGACGGCGAGCCGGCCACGGCGTGGCTGGCCTACGGGCTGCAGGACGTGGTCCAGCAGCGCAAGCTCATCGAGGGCTCCGAGGGCGACGACGCCCGCCGCCGTTCGCTCGGCATGCACCTGGACGCCATGCTCGCCCTGTGCGAGACGGTCGACTGCCGCCGGACGCGCCTGCTCGCCTACTTCGGGCAGTCGGGCGAGCCGTGCGGCAACTGCGACACGTGTCTGGCGCCGGCCGAGTCCTGGGACGGGACGGTCGCGGCGCAGAAACTGCTGTCCACGGTGTGGAGGCTCGCGAACGAACGGCGCCAGAAGTTCGGCGCCGGCCAGATCGTCGACATCCTCCAGGGCAAGAAGACGGCCAAGGTCATCCAGTTCGACCACGACGGGCTCTCCGTGTTCGGCATCGGGGCGGACCTGAGCACCGCGGAGTGGCGCGGGGTCGTGCGCCAGCTCCTGGCGCAGCGGCTGCTGGCGGTGGAGGGCGACTACGGGACGCTCGTGCTGACGGAGGACAGCGCAGAGGTGCTGGGAGGCCGCCGCAGTGTCCAGATGCGCAAGGAGAAGGCGCCCGCCGCGCCGTCCCGGAAGGAGTCCGGATCGCGCTCCGGGAAGGCCGCCCGTGTGCCGGTCGACTTGCCCGCCGCGGCCGAGCCGGTCTTCCTGGCCCTCCGCTCCTGGCGGGCCGCGACGGCGCGCGAGCAGGGCGTACCGGCGTACGTCGTCTTCCACGACGCGACGCTGCGGGAGATCGCGACGCGGCTGCCCGCCACGGTGGAGGAACTGGGGACCATCGGCGGGGTCGGCGAGGCCAAGCTCACCAAGTACGCCCAGGGTGTCCTGGACACCCTGGCGCAGTGCGACACCCCCGAGCCCGCGGCCGAGACCACCGCTGAGCCCGCCGCCCTGCCGGCGGCCACCGCCACCGCTGCCCCTGCCGCCGGGTCCGCCCGGCCGGTCCCGGCCGGGCCCGCGACCGCCGCGGCGGCCGGGCCCCTGGCGGAGTCCGGGGCGCCGGACGAGGACGAGCCGCCGTACGACCTGGACGAGATGGCGCCCTGGGACGACTGGCAGTAGCGGCGCCACCGCGGCCGTCCGTCCCGGAACCCGCACCCCCGGACGGCTCCGGGGCTCGGGTGCGGGCGGCGCGGCCCGCGGGTGGCGCGGCCACGGGCCACGGGCCGCGGGTGGCGCGGTCAGACCCGGGTCGGCCGGGAGCCCGGCAGGTCCTCCGGCAGCAGCAGCCGCAGGTCCTCCAGGCCGGGGGCCGCCAACGACCCCAGGCGGCGGGCCTGTTGCGTCATCATCTCCTCCACCAGGCGGCGGCCCGTCCGCGCGTTGCCGAACGTACGGTCGCGCGGCAGCGCCGCCACGTATGCGTGCAGTGCCTCCACGGTGGGCGGCGGGCAGTCGTACCCCGAGTCGGACGCCTGCCCGGTGATGATCCCCACCAGCTCCTCGGCGGTGTAGTCCTCGAACTCGACCGTGCGGGTGAAGCGCGAGGTCAGCCCGGGGTTGGAGTCCAGGAAGCGGCGCATCTCGGCGGTGTACCCGGCGGCGATGACCACGATCTCGTCGCGGTGGTCCTCCATCAGCTTGAGCAGTGTCTCCACCGCCTCCCGGCCGAAGTCCGACGGTGATCCCTCCGGGGTCAGCGTGTACGCCTCGTCGATGAACAGCACACCGCCCAGGGCGCGTTCGAAGACCTCCTTGGTGAGCTGCGCGGTGTGGCCGACGTACCGGCCCACGAGGTCGGCGCGGGCCACCTCCACCAACTGGCCCTTCGGGAGCACACCGAGGGAGTGCAGGATGTCCGCGTACAGCCGGGCGACGGTGGTCTTGCCGGTACCGGGAGGGCCGGAGAACACCAGGTGCTGGCTGATCCTCGGGGCGGGCAGTCCGGCGGCCCGCCGCTGCCGGGCGGTGGCGAGCAGGTGCACCTGGTCGGTCACCGCCCGCTTCACCGCGGAGAGACCGATCATCCCCTCCAGCCGGCCGAGCAGTTCCTCGGAGCTGCCGGCCCCGCGCTCGGCGTCGCCCTGGTCGACGGCCACGTCCTCGGGCAGCAGCAGAGACAGATCGCTCTCGGCCGGGTCCCGCATCGAGCCCAGCCGGAAGGCCTGCCGGTCCACCATCTCCTCGAACACCCGGCGCGCCGCACGGCCGTTGCCGAATGCGGCGCCCCGCTCCATCCGGCCGTAGTGGCCGGCCAGGGCGTCCAGGGTGCTCGGGTCCAGCGTGTAGTGGTGGCCCTCGCACATCCGCTCGGTGATGGTGACCAGCTCCTCCACCGAGTAGTTCGCGAAGTCGATGGTGCGGGTGAACCGGGACGCCAGCCCGGGGTTGGAGTCCAGGAAGGCCGCCATCTCGTCGGTGTATCCGGCCGCGATGACCACCACCTCGTCGCGGTGGTCCTCCATGAGCTTGAGCAGCGTGTCGATGGCCTCCCGGCCGAAGTCGGCGCCGCCGCCCTTGCCGTCGGACAGCAGGGTGTACGCCTCGTCCAGGAACAGCACCCCGCCGAGGGCCTCCTTGAAGGCCTCGGTGGTCTTGATCGCCGTACCGCCGATGACCTGCGCGACCAGATCGGCCCGTGAGACCTCCACCAGATGGCCGGATCGCAGCACTCCCAGCTCGGTGAGGATGCCGCCGTACAGTCGGGCCACGGTGGTCTTGCCGGTGCCGGGCGGCCCGGAGAACACCAGGTGGCGGCTCATCGGCGGCATCGGCATGCCCAGCCGGGCCCGGCGCTGCGCGAGCTGGTTGAGGTTGACCAGGGTCCTTACCTGGTGCTTCACGTCGCCCAGGCCGATCAGCGACTCCAGCTCCTCCAGCGGACCCCGCGGAGCGGCGCGGGCCGGTCCGCGCGTGTCCCCGGGGCCGCCTGCGTCGGCGCCCCACGCGTCGGGCGCGCCGTTGCCCGCGCTGGTGAGGTTCTCGACGGTGAGCCGGTCACCGGCGCGGGTCTGCTTCAGGCCCGCGCCCCGGTTGTCGCGCACCGAGCAGCCGGTCGCGGTGACCGGCTCGGCGCTGTCCACCCGGATGCCGTCGCCGAGGCTGCCGACGGCCAGACAGGCGTCCAGCGCGAGCCGGGCGCCGTCGGAGGCCATCACGCCGTGCGCGCCCGAGTCGGTGATCTCCGTACGCAGGACCGCCAGTTCGCCGCCCTTGTCCACCCCGATGCCGGAAGCGCCGGAGGCGTGCACCCGGCAGTCCCGTACGGTGCCCAGCCCGTCCGCGCCGACCCGGATGCCCGCGTCCGCCGCGGCGCGGACGGCGCTGTCCCGCAGGTGCGGGTTGCCGCCCGCGGCGATCCGCACCCCGCACGCCCCGGCGCCGTCGATCTCGCAGTGCTCCAGCCGTCCGCGGCCGTCGTCCACGACCTCCACGCCGTGGCCGCGGGCCGAGGTGACGCGGACGTGCCGCAGCAGGGGGTTGCCGCCCCCGCGTATCAGGATCCCGGTACCGGCCGCGTCCACGACGTGCAGGCGGTCGAACTCGGCCACCGAATTGTCGTCCAGCACCACGGCGCCCTGCGGGTCGGCGCAGTCGCGCACGGTGGTGTCGGTCAGCGAGGGCGCGCTGGAGCCGATGACCCGGATCGCCGGACCGCCGGCCGTGTCGAACTCGCACTCCCGGTACACGCCGCGGGACCGCTCGGTGACGGCGAGGCCGTTCCCCTTGGTCCGCGAGGTGCGGCAGCGCACCAGTTCCGGGGCGGCGCCGGAGGCCACCACGATGCCCGGGCCGGCGGTGTCGCTGACCGTGACCTCCTCCAGCACCGGGCGGGAGTCGCTGGTCACGTACACGCCCACGGCCGCGCCGTGGATCCGGGTGCGCAGCACGCGGGTGGCGCTGCTGCCCTCGAGGGCCAGGGCGGGCTTCTCGGTACCGGTGATCTCGCAGTCCTCCACCAGCCCCTGCGCCTCGCCGTTGGCGAGCACCCCGTTGCCCCGGGCGTCGCGTATGCGGCAGTCGCGCACGGTGGTGCGGGCCTGCTCGCCGATGACGACGCCGGAGGTGCCGAGGTTCTCGATGACGCACCCGGACACCACCGTCCCGGTCGGCGCGGTGTCCACCACGCCCGCCCCGACCGGGTTGCTGACCCGGCAGTCCCGCATGGCGAGCGACCCGGACTCGCGGGCCAGCAGGGCCGTCCAGCCGGAGCCGACGACCGTGCAGCCTTCCAAGGCGACCTGGCCGCGCACGGCGTCCACCACCGGTACGTCCTCCGAGCCGCCGCGCAGCGTGAGGTCGCTCAGCATCACGGCGTCGGCGACCAGGGAGAGGGCACTGCCGCGGCGGGGGCAGATCTCGACGCTGCCGCGCTCGCCGTCGGCGACGATGGTGACCCGGTTGCGGACCGTCAGGTTCTCCGGGTAGCGGCCCGGGCGTACCCGGATCACCGCTCCGGTGCGGGCCTGTGCCAAGGCCTCACCGATGGTCCGGAACCCCTGCGGCTCCTCCGGGCTGACGGTGAGCAACTGCCGTGACACGCTGGTCCTCCTCGCTCCGGCGCCGTCTCCGCCCCCCACGGGGGCGTCGTATCGCACCGCTTGCAGGCTACGTGAGGGAGAGCGTGATCTACCAGGTGGAGCAGGGCAGTTCACGCCGCGTCATGGCGATGCGGTCCGAATGTCTCCCGCTGGACGCCACGTTGCCACCCGGTACGCACGGCCTAGGATGCGCGTCATGAGACACGCGCCCTTCCGTGGACCGGCGTCGGCGGCCGCACTGGCCGCGCTGCTGCTCTCCGCCGCCTGGCCGGTGCCCGCGCTGGCGGACTCCGATCCGGTCGCGCTGCCCGTGGTCCGCACCGTGCTGGAACCGGGCGAACCCTGCGCGGCGGCTTCGGGTCAGGTCGCCGAGGTGGAGCCCTGGCCGGTACGGGCGCTCGGGCTGGCCCGCGCCCGGCGGGTCTCCGAGGGCGCGGGGGTGACCGTCGCGGTGGTCGGCACCGGCGTGGGAGCCGGGGTTCCGGCGCTGGCCGGCCGGGTCCGCCACATCGGTCCGGCGGGGGCGGACTGCGTGGGCCACGGCAGCTTCGCCGCCGGACTGATCGCCGGGGCGCCGCTCCCCGGGGTGGGCGCGGTGGGCGTGGCGCCCGCGGCGAGCCTCCTGGCGGTACGGGGCACCGACGAGCGGGGCGCCGCCACCCCGGAGTCGCTGGCCGCGGCGATCCGCGCCGCCGCCGACGAGGGCGCCGGGGTGGTGTACGTCGCCTCGGCGCTGCCGGCCGGCGACACGGTGCTCACCGAGGCGGTCGCGTACGCCGCCGGGCGGGACGCCCTGGTCGTCGCCCCCTTCGCGCCCGACGCGCTCACCGACCCGGGCGGCGCGGCCCCGGCGCCCGTGCAGCCCTGGTACTGGCCGGCGGCCGCCCCGGCCGTGCTGTCCGTCATGGACTACGGCCCCGGCGGCGGCCGCCCGGACCGCGCGCCGACCGCCGTCGGCGCCGACCTGGCCGCCCCCGGGGACTCGGTGGTCGGCCCAGGCCCGCAGGGCGCGGGCCACTACCTGGGCTCGGGTTCCTCGCTGGCCGCCGCCCACGTGGCCGGGGCCGCGGCCCTGGTCCGCTCGCGCCACCCGGAGCTGACGGCGGCCGAGGTGCACGACCGGCTGATCGCGTCCGGCTACCCGGAGACACCGCCGCGGCTGGACCCGTACGCCGCCCTGACGGCCGTACTGACCGGCCCCGCCGGACCGGTCCCGCGCCCGGAGCCCGCCCGGGTGCCGGACCCGGCTCCCGCCGCCCCGCGGGAACGGGCCCTGGTCATCGCCGCGGCCGGAGGCGGACTGGTCCTGCTGGTGGCCGCCGCCGCGGTGGTCGTCCCCCGGGGCCGGGCCCGCCGGTGGCGGCCCCCGTCCCGGGACCCCGGGGGCGCGCCCGGCCCGGCCGCGCACTGACGGCGGACGGGCGGCGGACGGGCGGCGGACCGCTCTCAGGACTCCGGGTCCCCCACGAACGCGGTCTGGACCTGCACCGTGCGGCGCCGGGCGATGCGGGTGGCGCGTCCCGGCGGTAGGAGCCGGCCCTTCGTGTTGCCGAGGACGTAGCCCTCGGACGGCGGGCAGGAGAACAGCAGGGACGGGGTGTTGACCTCCTGGAGGCGCCGCATCAGCGCGTCGCTCATGCCGCGCCCGGCGCCGCTGGCGGAACGGGCGACGATCAGGTGCAGGCCGACTTCCCAGCCCAGTGCCAGATGGGCCAGCAGCGGTTCGAACGGCGGGTGCGCGGGGTTGGAGCCGACCATGTCGTAGTCGTCCACGAGGATGAACAGCCGCGGCCCCGACCACCAGTCGGCGAGCCGCATCCGCGCCGGGGCGATGTCGGGCCCCGGCACCCGGGTCCGGACCGCGCGGGCCGCGCCGTCCACCAGGTCCTTCAGCGCGTCGATGGAGACCGCGTGCCCGAGCCGGTAGGCGTCCGGGATCGCCTCGACCAGCTCGCGCCGGTAGTCCACCACCATGATCCGTGCCTCGGCCGGGGTGTACCGCTCCATGATCGCCCGTGCGGCGAGCCGCAGCAGGTTGGTCTTGCCGCTCTCGGTGTCCCCGACCGCGATCATGTGCGGGCTCTCGCTGAAGTCGTGCCACACGGTGGCCAGTTCGTCCTCCTCCAGCCCGAGTGGTATACGGAAATCACCCTCCGGGGCGGGAAGTCCGGCCACGGCCAGCTCGGTCGGCAGCATCCGCACCTGCGGGGCCGGCGGCCCGTTCCAGCTCTCCCGCACCGCCGCGACCAGCCCGGCCACGCCCTCCGCCAGGTCGTCGGTCCGCTCCCCGCCGTCGATGCGGGGCAGGGCCGTCAGATAGTGCAGCTTGCCCTCACGCGTCAGGCCCCGGCCGGGCACCCGGGGCACGGTCGCGGCCCGCCGGATGTCGATCTCGGAGTCCATCGAGTCGCCCATCCGCAGCTCCAGATGGGTACCCGCCTGGTCCCGCACCGCCGACGGCAGCTCCACCCAGCGCGCCGTGGTCACGATGAGGTGGACGCCGTAGCCCAGGCCCCGCGAGGCGATGGCGCTGAAGGTCGCGATGTGGCGGTCGTAGTCCTGCCGCACCGTGGACCAGCCGTCGATGACGAGGAACACGTCGCCGTGCTCCTCGGCCGGGAACTCGCCGGCCGCCCGGCGGCGCCGGTAGGTGGCCATGGAGTCGATGCCGTGCTCCAGGAAGAACTTCTCCCGGGCCGCGAGCAGCGCGGTCACCTCGGCGATGGTCCGGCCCACCCGCTCGCCGTCCATCCGCGCCGCGACACCGCTCATGTGCGGCAGCCCGGCCAGCCCGGACAGGGTGCCGCCGCCGAAGTCGAGGCAGTAGAACTGCACTTCGCGCGGCGTGTGGGTGAGGGCGAGGGAGGCCAGGATGGTCCGCACCATGGTGCTCTTGCCGCTCTGCGGGCCGCCGGCGACGGCGATGTGCCCGCCGACCCCGGACAGGTCGACGGTCAGCAGGTCGCGCAGCTGGTCGAAGGGCCGGTCCACGATGCCGATGGGCACCTTCAGCCGCCCCCGGTCCGGCGCGTCCGTGGTCAGCCCCCGCTCCGGGTCCGGCGTCAGCGGAGGCAGGATCTGGTCGAGCGTCGCCGGCAGGTCCAGCGGCGGCAGCCACACCTCGTGCGCCGGCGGTCCCGCCGCGAGCAGCCGCTCCACCGCCACCGACAGCAGCGAGTCGCCGCTCTCCTCCGCCTCCGGCTCGGGGGCCGGCAGGTCGGGAACCGCCCGCGGCACCACCCACCCGGTGCTCCACGGCACCGTGTGGCCGACGGCCCGGGCCTGACTGGCCCCACCCCGCCGGTGCCGGTAGGGCCCGGAGACGTACGCCGCCCGGAACCGGGTCAGCGCGTCCACCCCGGACTTGAGGAAACCACCGCCGGGCGCGGACGGCAGCTCGTAGGCGTCCGGCACGCCCAGCACCCCGCGGCTCTCCATCGCCGAGAACGTGCGCAGCCCGATCCGGTACGACAGGTGGCTCTCCAGCTGGTGCATCCGGCCCTCGTCCAGACGCTGCGAGGCCAGCAGCAGGTGCACGCCCAGGCTACGCCCCAGCCGGCCGATCATCACGAACAGCTCCATGAACTCACGGTGCGCCGCGAGGAGTTCGCTGAACTCGTCCACGATGACGAACAGGCTCGGCAGCGGCGCCAGCGGCGTCCCGGAGGCGCGGGCCTTCTCGTACTCCAGCGCCGAGGTGTAGTTCCCGGCCGCCCGCAAAAGCTCCTGGCGGCGGATCAGCTCCCCGTGCAGGGCGTCCTGCATGCGGGAGACCAGGGCCGCCTCGTCGGCGAGGTTGGTGATCACCGCCGAGGTGTGCGGCAGCTCGTCCAGGCCCAGGAAGGTGGCACCGCCCTTGAAGTCCACCAGGACGAAGTTCAGCGTCTCGGAGGAGTTGGTCAGCGCCAGCGCCAGCACCAGGGTGCGCAGCAGCTCGCTCTTGCCGGAGCCGGTGGCGCCGATCAGCATGCCGTGCGGGCCCGTGCCGCCCTGCGCGGACTCCTTGATGTCCAGTTCCACCGGCACGCCGTCCGCACCCACCCCGATGGGGACCCGCAGCCGGCTCGGCCCGGTGCCGCGCCGCCACAGCGCGGCGGGTTCGTGCCCGTACAGGTCATTGATGCCCAGCAGGGTCGTCAGCTCGACGTCGGTGGACAGCGGTTCGGAGCTGTCCGTCCCGATGCCCATCCGGTACGGGGCCAGCCGCTTGGCCAGCGCCGTGGCGCCGCGCGTACCGAAGGCGTCGGGGCGGCCCAGCGGCGCGACCTGTTCCTTGCGGTCCCGGTCGGTGCGCACCAGCCGGAAGTCGCCCTCCTCCACCTCGAAGCGCAGCGTCACCCGCCCCGGACGCCAGCTCAGCGCCCCGGACAGGTCCAGCACCACGGTGTTGCGCAGCCCCGGACCGTCCAGCCGGTGGCCGCCGGGGACCGTGCCGCCGTCCACCACGATCACCGTGAACGGCTCCTCCCGGCCGGGCAGCGCATCCGGGTCGAACGGCGGGCGTTCCAGGAACTCCGCGCCCAGCAGGTCCTCCAGCTCGCCGAGCGTGGAGCCGGTCATCCGGGCCGGTCCCGCCCCGTCGGTCTCCTGCGGATGCAGGTGGTGCGGCAGCCACTTGCCCCACTCCCACTCCGCCCGCCGCTCGTCGGACACGCACAGCGCGATCCACAGGTCGTCCGGGGAGTGGAAGGCGGCCAGCTGCGCGACGAGCGCCCGGGCCAGGGCGCGTATCTGCTCCTCGTCGCCGCGGAACAGCACCCGCGCCCAGGCCCGCAGGTAGATCGCGATCGGCTGGTCGGGCACGGTGGCGTACGCCCGGATGAAACTGCGCAGCGCGTGGGCGGCGAGCGGTTCCAGGTCCTCGACCGGACTGGTCGCCATCGGGTTCAGCCGCAGCCCCAGCTTCTGGTCGCCGACCGCCACCCGCACCTCGCCGAAGTCCGTGTCCTGCGGCCGCCGTTCCCACAGGCGCGTGGTGCCGACCACGGACCACAGCGCGGCGGGATCCGGATGCCGCCAGGCCAGCGCCCGCTGTTGGTCGATCACGGCGGCCCGCACCTTGCGCCGCGTCTGCCCGAGATAGCGCAGGTAGTCGCGGCGCTCGCCCTTCAGCCGCTGCTTGCGCTCGCTGTTGCGGCGCATGACCTGCCCCAGCATCATGGCCGCCGAGGCGATCACCATCATCCCCAGCGCCAGGTAGATGAAGCCGCTCCCGCCGGCCGCCCCGGGCCGGATGAACATCAGCATCATCGACACCGACATCAGCGCCATCGGCAGGTACGTCCACACCGCCGACGAGTCCGGGACCACCTCCGGAAGCACCGGCGGCTCCTGCAGGGTCAGTTCCCCGTCGGGCATCTCCGGGCCCCGCCTGCGGGCCGGCCTTCGGAACAGCACCACACTCACCGAACGGACTCCTTGCGCCGGGGGGCCGTGGGCACCACCGCCCTCACAGACCGCGAATACCTCGGACAGGTGAGTGATACTACGATCGTTCGTGCTGACCGCCCAAGGTCAAACGGGGTGCGACCGCGCCCTGTTGGCCTGTCGTTCGCACCCCGGAGAGGCGTGAGCCAGACCGATGAGTGACAACCAGGTGGCCGGGCTGTGCCGCCTGACGGTACGTGCCCCCGCCCGCACCGTCGACCTCGCCGTCCCCGCCGACGTACCGGTGGCCGACCTGCTGCCCGCCGTCCTCGGCTACGCCGGGGACGACCTGGAGGAGGCCGGCATCGACCACGGCGGCTGGGTGCTCCAGCGCCTGGGCGGCGAACCGCTGGACGAGGAGCGCACCCTCGAGTCCCTCGACCTGCGCGACGGCGAGACCCTCTACCTGCGCCCGCGCACCGAGGCCCTGCCCGAGGTGCACCTCGACGACCTGGTGGACGGCATCGCCACGGCGCTCCAGCGCCAGCCGTACGGCTGGACCCCCGCCGCCGCCCGCGCGCTGCTGCGCGCGCTGGCCGTCACCGCGCTCCTCGCCGGGCTGGTGGTCCTCGCCCTGCCGGGCGGCTCGGGCGCCACCCGGGCGGTCTGCGCCGCCGCGGCGGCGGTGCTGCTCCTCGCCGGGGCCGCGGCGGCCGCCCGCGCCGTCGGCGACGGGGGCGCGGGCGCCGCCCTGGGCCTCATGGCCGGCCCCTACCTGGCCCTGGCCGGATGGCTCCTGCCCGGCGGGGCCCTGACCGGCCCGCACGGCCAGGAGGCGCTGGGAGCCCGGCTGCTGGCCGCCTCCGCCGCCGGAGCCGGCGGCACGGTCCTGGCGCTGGCCGCGGTCGCCGCGTACGCCGCGCTGTTCCTGGCCCCCGCCGTCCTCGCGGCGTTCGGCGCGCTGACCGGCGCCGTGATGCTCGTCGCCGGGCTGCCGATCGGGGAGGCGGTCGCCGTGACGGCCCTCCTCGCTGTCCTCCTCGGCGCGTTCGTGCCCTCCCTCTCCTTCCGCATGTCGGGCCTGCGGATGCCGCCGCTGCCGACCAACGCCCAGCAGCTCCAGGAAGGCATCGAACCCCATCCGACGGCCGCGGTCACCGCCCGCTCGCTGCTCGCCGACGGCTGGATGAGCTCGCTGTACGGGGCGGTCGGACTGGTCTGCACCGGCTGCCTCACCGTGCTCGCCCACGAACCCGGACTCGCGCAGACCATCACCTCCGCGGTCCTCGCCCTGCTGCTCCTGCTCCACTCGGCCGGACTCGGCAACGTGTGGCAGCGGCTGTCGCTGGTGGTACCGGGCGTCTGGGGGCCCGTCCTGCTGGTGTGGGCCGCCGCCGGGTCCTACGCGCCGTCCGGCAGGCTGCTGCTCGTGGTGGGGCTGCTCGCCGTCGCCACCGCGACCGCCATCGCCTCGTGGACCGTGCCCGGCCGGCGGCTCGTGCCCTACTGGGGCCGTGCGGCGGAGCTGTTCCACTCGGCGGCGGCCATCGCCCTGCTGCCGCTGGTGCTGTGGGTGCTCGGCGTGTACGGGGCCCTGCGGTCCCTCAACGGCTGATCCGGGGGAGCGCCACAGTGCAGTCGAAACGCGACCAGGTCCAGGCCCACATGTTCGTCATGGGCCGGCTCACCTCCGCCATGCTCCGCGGCGATCCGGACGCCCCGGAGAGCCCGCAGGGCCGCACCAACCGCGGCATCGCCATCGGCGTGGTGATCGCCGTCCTGCTGTCGGCCGGCGCGTTCGTCCTCGGCCTGTTCAAGCCCGGCACCAAGGACTCCTGGCGGCAGCCCGGCACCCTCGTGGTCGCCAAGGAGACCGGCACGCGCTACCTCTTCCTGGAGGGCAGGCTGCGGCCCGTGCGCAACTACGCCTCCGCGCGGCTGCTCGTCGGCGCCGACCTCAAGGTCTCCTCCGTCGGAAGCCGCTCGCTCGCCGACACACCCCGCGGCGCACCCGTCGGCATCGCCGGCGCACCGGAGGCACTGCCCGCCGCCAACCGCCTGGACACCGGCCCCTGGCAGGTCTGCTCGGGAACCCCCGGCGGGCCCGCGACCACCGTCCTGGCGGTCGGCGCACCCGCAGCGGGCCGCGGACTGGGCACCGACGAGGCCCTTTTGGTGACCGGGCCGGACCAGGCCGAGTACGTGGTGTGGCGCGGCAGCAGGCTGCGCCTGGACGCCGGGACCCGGGCCGCGCAGGCACTGGGCTACGACGCCCAGCCCCGCACCCGGGTCTCCGCGGCCTTCCTCAACGCCCTGCCCGAGGGCCCCGACCTCACCCCGCCCGCCGTCCCCGGCCGCGGTGCGCCGGGCCCGCAGCTCGGCGGACGCGAGTCCCGCGTCGGCCAGGTCTTCCGGATCACCGTGCCCGGCGCGGCCGCGCGGTACTACCTGCTGCGCCAGGACGGCCTCGCCCCGCTCACCGCCACCGGCGCCGCCCTGGTACTGGGCGATCCGCAGACCCGTGTCACGGCGTACGGGGGCGCCGCCCCGGCCGCCGCCGACCTGGGCGCCGAAGCCCTCGACGGCCGCAGCGCCCCGCTGCCGGCCACGGGGCCGGCCGCCGATCTCCCCGAGGCGCCGCCCCGGGCGGTGGCGCCGGCGGCCGGCTCGACGGCGTGCGCCCGTATCGAATCGGCGAGCGCGGGCAGCCGGGTCAGCGTCGCGCTCGCCGCGGTGGACGGCCTCGGCCCCGCCGCGCAGCCCGCCCCCGAGGGCCTGACCCCGGCCTGTACGGCCGTCGAGCGGATCACGGTCCGGCCGGGCGGCGGGGCCCTGGTGCGCGCCCTGGGCGCCGGGGGCGGCGAACTAGGCTCCACGCTCTACCTGGTGACCGACAGCGGGATGAAGTACCGGGTCGCCGGCGGGGACGCGCTCACCGCCCTCGGCTACTCCCCGGGCCAGGCGCGGGGACTTCCCTCACCGCTGCTGGCGATGCTCCCGGCCGGACCGGACCTCAGCCCGCAGGCCGCCGCTGCGGGTCGCGGAAACACCACCGCCGCGGCCTGCCCGGCGGGGCCGTGACGGGAACACCGGCGAACCGAACCGGAGGAACGTGCGTGTATCCCGTGTAGGCGACACAAAAAACCGGCCCCGGGGCTTGGGACGCTGGATTCTCGACATGTGATCACTGAGAATGCAGCTGACGGACACGTTACGGATGACCACAACTCGGTTGTCCGACTGTCCGGTTGAGTAGGGTCGGCTGAACGACGGACATCCGCCGGCGCCCTCGGCGTGCGGGCGGACTCGGCGGTGACAACCACCAGGAGGTGCGGCACATGGCAGGCTTCCAGCAGTCACAGGAACAGGCCACCCGGAACGGCATCATGGCACTGGAGCAGGCGTTCACCGGCGTGCAGAACTGCCGGCAGGACGTGGAGAACATGAAGTTCAACCTGTCCTCCGGACTCAAGGGCTCCGACGGCAAGGCGTTCCAGGACCTGCTCAAGCTCTGGGACGACCAGGCGGAGGTCATCTCGCGCAACGTCCGGGACATGGTCGACACCCTCAACGAGACGCTGCGCACGCAGGGCCTCACCCAGGGATCCAACAACGAGAGCATCACGACGGCCTACAGCCAGTCGCAGTCGGTCTTCGACACGCTCAGCGGCTGATCCGTCCCTTCCCGGACCCGCGACTCCCGTCCCCTCCCCATCCAGTTGTGAGACGAGGCCCCACCATGAGCGACTTCACCGACGGTCACATCTACGTCGACTACCGGCACATGTCGAACGCGGCGGACGACATGGTCGCCCAGACAAAGGCGATCGCCGGCGTCCTGGCCAACCTGGAAGCCGAGCTCCAGGAGCTCAAGCAGACCTGGGAGGGTGAGGACCGCCAGGTCTACAACACCAAGCAGCAGGCGTGGGACCACGCCGTCGAAGAGATGAAGAACCTGCTGGCGAACCACTCCCGCCTGCTGACCGACGTCTCCGACAATTACCAGTACAGCGAGAAGTCCCTCACCCAGATGTGGGGAGACGTACGCATCGGCCGCTGACCCGGCCGCGGGAACCGCGACGACGGGCAGGGCCCGGCCCCGGACCCCGCGGGGCGCGCCCCGCGTGCGCCCCGCGGCCCCGCGGCGCGTCGGACGGGCAGCGGCGGCCGCCGGAGCGCGGGCGGGAACAAGAGCAGGTTCAGGATCAGGAGCGGGACATGGCGCAGAAACCCCCGGTCAACCTCGACAAGGCCTGGCTGGAGAACTTCCTCAACCACGACATCGCGGAGTTCATCGCCGAGATCAAGAAGATCATGGGCGACGGAACGGGGTCCGACAACACGGTCATACCGGCCCTCGAGGCCCTGCTGCCCGCGGGCGCCCACGGCGACTGGGCCCTGCCCGGCGCCCAACTGCCCCTCACCATCGGCGGGATGTCCAAGGACAGCGCCACCAACGGCCAGCACATCAACGAGGCGGTGGTCGAGCTCATCGGTGCCGTGACCACCATCCTCGACAACCAGAAGCTCCTCTTCGACGACATCGACGACAACCTGCGCACCAGCATCGAGACCCTCTTCAAGGCGCAGGGCGACAACCTGGCCAAGATCGAAGGGGACAAGTTCCTCGACATCTTCTCCGACGTCGACGAATCCCTCGGCGGCGGCGAAAAGGACGACTAGGGGTGTCGCCGGACTCGCCCCCGCAGTGCCCGTCTTTCGTCCGCCCGATCCTCCCGGAGCCCGACCGTGCGTGATGAGAACATCAAGCCGCTCACCGCGGACAACGACGCCTGGCACCAGGCCGTCAAACTCTTCACCGGCTACGACGCGCCCCTGCGGAACAAGCTCTTCGAGGAGCTCATCGGCAACGCGGGCATCCCCCAGATGAAGGTGGAGATCAGCAAGCAGTCGGCCGTCGACTACGTCGACCCGAACGACTTCAACTGGCGGGTGGAGAACGCCGGCTGGCGGATCGAGAACACCGACTTCGTCATCCCCTTCTACCTCACCGGCGGCGACAACCCCTCCAGCGGCGACCGGGTCTCCATGTACAAGGCCCGGATCACCCTGCTCGGCAACAAGGGCAGCGACGGCCCCCCGGCCGGCGGCGTCGTGGAGGGCGGGGAGTTCAAGAGCCAGTACGACAACCACCTGGGCCTGACGGGCGACGCGGCCGTGTGGACCACCCAGCCGCTCACCCAGTACAGCTACGGGACCGGCCGCGCCCTGGAGGCGCTGCTCAACGACCGCAACGGCACCCACGGCTTCCACTGGAACGGGAAGAACGTCGCCAACGACCAGGCCGTCACCCTCACCTCCTTCGACACGGCGGCGGCGTCCTTCGACCGGGCCGCCCAGTTCTTCGTCGACCGGCGCGACGCCGTGGAGGAGTGGGAGCAGCGGCTCGGTACGGAGCAGGACGACGCCTGGCGCGGCCAGGCCGCCGGCGTCTTCTGGAACCTGGTGCACACGCTCGGCAAGCAGTACGACGGCTACGCCAAGGACATGCGCCCCTCCGGCACCACCGGCTCCAGGCAGGGCGACGAACTGCGGCAGGCGAAGACGGACTTCCGCAACGCCGTCTCGACCCTCCAACGGAGCTGGGCCCGCTGGGAGCTCATGGAGGGCAACCCGCTGCGCTGGCTGCACGACCTGCTCGTGGAGGTCACGGACCACGTGTGGGAACGCAACATCAAGATGATCACGTACAAGGTGAGCAGCAACCGCTACGGAACCACCACCACGTACCACGCCATGTCCGGCTTCGACCAGACCGCCACCCGGTTCGGCAAGGGCGACAACTTCGGGCAGCTCGACGACCTCGACACCTGGAAGAAGGTGGGGGAGCGGGCGATCCAGCACTGGCAGGCCTCCGTCATCGAGAGCCTGGAGGTTCCCGCCAACGAGGCGATCCGGCAGGTCCACAACAGCTGGAGCACCAAGAACTTCGACCTCGGCTCCATCCGCACGCGCAGCAGCACCGACCTCACCAGCTCCTACAACGAGGACAAGAACGAGAAGAAGGAGGACGACGCCGAGAAGGTTGCGGCGGACGCCGCGAAGAAGCAGGAAGAGTTCATGGCCTGGCAGAAGGAACAGGCGGCCAAGGCGGAGGCCGAGGCCAAGCGCCGCGAGGAGGAGGCCAAGAAGGAGCAGGAGCGCCGGGAGAAGGAGGCCGACGAGAAAGAGGCCAAGGCCAAGGAGGAACAGGAGCGCAAGGAGAAGGAAGCGGAGGCCAAGGAGGCCGCGCTCCGGGCCGAGCAGGAGCGCAAGGAACAGGAGGCCAAGGCCGAGCAGGAGCGCAAGGAACAGGAGGCCAAGGCCGAGCAGGAGCGCCGGGAGAAGGAGGCCGGGGCGAAGGAGGAGCAGGCCAGGGCCGAGCAGGAGCGCAAGGAGGCCGAAGCCGAGGCGAAGGCGGGCGAGAAGGAGGCCGAAGCCGAGCAGCGGCAGGCCGAGGCGGAGGCCAAGGCGGAGCAGAAGGAAACCGAGCAGGAGGCCAAGCAGGCCGAGGCCGAGGCCAAGGCCGAGGAGAAGCAGCGGGAGCAGGAGGCCAAGCAGGAGGAGGCCCAGCGCAAGCAGGAAGAGGCCCGGCTGCGCCAGGAGCAGGTCCAGCTCGGCCAGTTCAACCAGTCCCGCACCGACCAGGAGCGCGCCCGCAAGGAGCAGGAGCAGAAGGAGGCCGAGGCCGAGGCGAAGGCCGCCGAGAAGGAGCGGGAGGCCGAGGCCAAGCAGGCGGAGGCGGAGGCCGAAGCCGAGCAGCGGCAGGCCGAGGCGGAGGCCAAGGCGGAGCAGAAGGAAGCCGAGCAGGAGGCCAAGCAGGCCGAGGCGGAGGCGAAGGCCGAGGAGCGGCAGCGCGAGCAGGAGGCCAAGCAGGAAGAGGCCCAGGCGAAGGCCGAGGCCGCCCAGCGGGAGCGGCAGGAGGAGCAGGGCAGGCTCCAGACCGAGCAGGAGCTGCGGCAGGAGCAGCTGCTCACCGAGCAGGAGAAGCGCGAGGCCGAGCAGCGTGCAGAGGTGGAGGCCCGCCAGGCGGAGGCCCAGGCCCGCCAGGAAGCCGCCGTCGAACAGGCCCGGGCGGCGCAGGAGCAAGCCCGCGGCCAACAGCTGCCGGGCGGCCCCGACCGGCCCGGCTCCGTGGAGCTTCCGGGCGGGCAGCTGAACCCGGGCGACCTGTCCTCGCTCATGCCCGGCCCGACGGGCGGGCCCGTCTACTCGGACAACGGCCTCACCCTGCCGGACGGCACCTCGACCACCATCGACGACAACGGCCGGATCGTCACCCACCACCCCGACGGCAGCACCGTCACCATCGACCCAGACCTCCACACCGCCACCGTCACCCGCCCCGACGGCACCACCGCCACCGGCCCGCTGAACATCGGCGACCGGCTTCCGCACCCCGACGGCAGCGTGTCCCACATCGGCGCCGACGGGCGGATCGTCACCGAGTACCCGGACGGCACGACCACCACCATCGACCCCGACACGGGCATCGGCATCACCACCCGCCCCGACGGTACGGTCACCAGCGGCCACCTGGGCGGCGACGGAACGCTGCCCGGAGGCTCCGGCCCCCACTCCTCGCTCCCCTCCGGCCACCGCCCGCCGTCCTACGAAGGCTCCCTGGGCTCGTACGAGGAGGAGCTGTACGACCACACCCCCTACGAGCCCTCGTTCGCGGGCAGTTCCTCCGGTCCCGGGCCGTCCTACGGCGCCCTCGGCGACGTGGGCACACCGCTCAACACCGGCTCGCTGCCCGGATCGGGATCCGGCTCCGGGGCCGGAGCCGGCGGCCCCGCGGGCCCCATGGGCGCGCCGATGGGCGGAATGGGCGGTCCCATGGGCGGGATGGGCGGCGGCGGCGGTGCCGGCGGCGGTTCGGGCACATCCGAACGCGTGCGCAACGTCATCGACGACGGCCGGGTGAACGGCGGTCCGCGCGGCGGACGCCCCCGCCCCGCAAGCCCCAGGGGCGGGCAGGACGAGAACGACGTACGGGTTTCCTCTCCCCGGGCCACGGCCACCGGCGGCGCCCCGTTCGCGCCGATGGGCGGCGGCGGACCCGGCCAGCAGCAGACGCAGAGCGGCGACCGCACCCGGGACGCGTGGGTGCAGGAGGAAGAGGACGTCTGGGGTACGGACGAGGGCGGCGCCCCCGCCGTGATCGGCCGATGACCACCGCCGCCCGGACCGTCCGCCGGAGCACCGGCCGGACCCTCCGCACGACCACCCGCCAGTCCATCCGCCAGTCCACCCGCCCGGGCGCCGGCCCGGCCGACCGGAGGTACCACCGGTGACCGAACCGATCGAGCAGCGCATCGCCAAGGCCATGGCGGAACTGGAGTCCGTCAAGGCCGCCGTGGCGCGCGCCGAGGAGCAACTGGCCGACGCCACGGCGACCGTACGCTCACGGGACCGCGCCGTGGAGGTCACGGTCGGCCCGCAGGGCGAGCTCGCCGGGCTCAAGTTCCTGGACGGCAAGCACCTTTCGATGAACGCCTCCCAGCTGGCCGCGTCGGTGATGGAGGCCGCCGGGCGCGGCCGGGCGCAGATGGCCCGGCAGGTCATGGAACTCTTCGACCCGCTCACCCGCTCCAGCGCCACGGTGCCGGAACTGAGCGGCGTCGACATCGACTGGGACCGCATCTTCGGCTCGGCCCTGCGCGACGAGGACGACGGGGGACGGGTGCGCCGCCCGGGCGACAGGCTGCGGGACGAGATCCTCGAGGACACGGACGACGGACACAGGGGAAGGGACCGGTCATGAGCGGTGTGTACGAGGCGAACCCGGAGGCGTTGCGGAGGGCCGTCGAGCGCATGCGGCGGCTGCCCGAGCTGGCGGAGGCGCTCGGCCGCGACTTCACCGCGGACGAGCGCAACTACACGCCGTGGCCCGGATGGACGGACGACTTCGCCCTCCAGGTCCGCCCGGTCTACGAGCGCAACAACGAGTACTGCCTCGGTACCGGCCGGGTGCTGTACGAAGCCCTCGACGGACTCGTGCAGGCCACGCTGGCGAACCTGACCAACATCGAGCGCACCCGGTCGGACTCCACCGAGCAGATCGCGGAGCACCAGCGCAGGACCCGCGACTCGGTCTTCGACGGCCCGGGATCCGGCGGCCGCCACTGAGGACGGCCGCCACTGAGGACGGCCGCCACTGAGGGCGGGCACCACGGAACGGACCGGTCCACGGGGGTGGGTCCACGGGTGAGCGGAGTGCTGGGTGCAGGAGATCAACTTTCCGGAGGACGTCCGGAAGATGCTCTGGATCCTCATCGGCGAGATGCCGTTGGAGGCTCGGGAGAACCTCGCGTACAACAGCCGTGAGCTTTATCTGAGGTTCGGCCGGGGCATCCGTGATCTCCGGCACGAGATCGAGCTCTCCGTCTCCGAGGCCTCCACCGCCCTTCCCGACGACGTGGCCGACCCGTACGTCCGGGCGCTGTCGCTGCTCACCGACGACGGGGGAGTGAACCACCTCGACTCGATGGTCGAGAAGCTGGACGAGATCGCCCTGGGCCAGATCGACCACTCGATGAGCATCCAGCAGGCGAAGTGGGAGATCATCGCCGAGATCATCGCCCTTCTCATCGAACTGGCGCTGCTGGCCGCGCTGGCCGCCATCACCGGCGGCACGTCCGTCTCCCAGATGATGCTGGCGCGGGCCAGGAGCCGGCTGGCCGTCCTGCTCATCGTGGACCGGCTGCTGCGCATGACCCACCTCGCGCCCACCCTCACCAGCGCCATCGAGGAGGCGCTGCAGGTCCTCGCCGTGCGGCTCGCCCAGATCGCCCTGAACCCGAACGACCGCAGGCCCGACGGGATCGACTGGGAGGACGTGGGGAAGGGGGCGGCCTTCGGCGCCCTCGCCGGAGGGTTCTCCAGCATCCTCAGCGGTGCCTTCGACCACGCGGGCAAGTGGTTCAAGAACACCTTCGACACCTTCGACGACTTCGCCGGGAAGAACCCGTTCACGACGAAGTTCCTCGACGGACTCAACGACCTCGCCGAGGCGTTCGTCGTCGGCGCGGTCAGCGAGTCGGCAGCCGAGGTCCTGGTCCAGGGCGCCTTCGAAGGCGTCTGGGAGTTCAAGTGGGAGACGTTCGTCGGCTCCGGTACCAGCTCCATGTTCGAGGTGATCGCCGACGGGGCCCTCGGCGGCGGCGGTCTGTGGCTGCACAAGTGGCTGATCGATTCGAGCGACTTCAACGACCTCAACGACACCGACCTCCGAGGGGGCCCGGACCCCCGGGGGTCCGGCGACTTCGACGGCCCGCCGCGCACCTCCCCGGTCCCGGTCCCCGCACCGGGCCCGGCCCCGCTCCTGACCTCCGTGCCGCGTGCGGTGCCGTCGGCGACGGCGGGCGACGACGTCCCGTTCAGCGACCTGCCGTCCACCGTGACCAGCCCGCTGCCGGTGCCACCCGCCCCGTTCCCGGTCGCGCCGGTGCCGCCTGCCGCCGGCGGGGTGCCCGCCGCGGTCGACGGCTCCGCCCGCGACGCCCGCTCCGACCCGGCCCGGCGGTCCTTCGACCCCGGCGCGCCGGTGCGGCCCGGCACCCCGGACCTGACGCCCCTCTCCCCGGTCCCGATCCCCGCACCGTTCCCCGCACCGCCCCTCGGTCTGCCGCCCGAGCTGCTGGTGGACCCGTCGTCCCCGTCCTCCCCCTCGTCGCCGTCGTCCCCGTCCTCGCTCCCGTCCCCACCGGCGGCGGCCGGGCGGACCGCCGACCCCGCCGGGCAGCGGGAGTTCTGGGCCGACGACCTGGCGGACCCGGCCGGCCTGCCCGGCGGGATCGGCGCTCTCCCCGACCCGCCCGCCGCCCTCCCCGGGAACACCGGCCAGGGCGCGTCCGGGCCCGCCGCGGGTACCGGCGCGCCCTCGTCCGGTACCGCGGCCCCCGCGGCCGGCGGCCGTCCGGCGGCGGTCGGTGCCGGACACGACGGCTCCCAGGAGGCCCCGGAGCGGGCCGTCTTCTGGGAGGAGGACGCCCAGGCGCCGGCCGAGGAGGCGCAGACCCCGGCCGAGGAGGCCCCGGTACGGACCGCCGGGCGCGAGCAGCCCACCGGTGCGGGCGCCGCCGGGTCCACCGTCGCCGGCCCGCCCGGCGCCGCCGCGCCGCCGCAGGCCGCCCCGGTCCCGGAGGCCGCCGTGCCCCGCCCGACGGCCTCCGCCGACGCCCCCGACGCGACCGGCCGGGTCCGGGGCTCCGCGCAGGAGACGCCCCCCGCGACCGGCGAGGACGCCCCGGAGCGGGAGGAGGCCCGGACGCCGGTCGCGTCCGGGCCCGAGGCCCCGCACACCGTCCCCGCGCCGCTGACCGGCAACCCGGCCTGGGAGGCCGCCCGGGCCGCCGTACCGCCCGTCACCCGTACGCACACCTGGACCGACGCGGCGCCGCCCCCCGTCCCCGCCGATCCGGCGCGGCCCGGGGCGGCGCCCGCGCCCGCCCGGTCGTCGTTCGAGGTCCGCCGCGTCGAGCACGACGGCGCGTGGGTCACCGACCTCACCGTCCGGATCGCGACCGGGCCGGACGGGCTGCCCGAGGACGCCTGGCAGCGCGTGCTCTCCGGCGTCGAGGAGTTCTTCAACGCGCCGGGCCACCGGCTGCCTGGCGGTGACCTGCTCCAGGTCACCGCCCGGCAGGTGGCGACCGCCCCGCACCCGGACGAACTCGTCGTCACCCCGGTCGACCGGGACCGGCCGATGACACGTACCGCGTGGTGGACCGACGCGGAACCCGCCGACTACGCCGCCCGCCTCGCCCTCGAACTCGGCCTGCCCGGCGACCTCCGTCCCGGAGACGACACCGCCCGCCGCACCGGTGGCGCGGACGGCCCGCCCGTGGACCCGGCCCGGCCCGCCGCGCCGGGACGCCCCCAAGCCGGCCTGGACAGAACCTCGTTGGAGGTGCTCGCCGAGCACATCGGCGATCCTGCCGCCGAGCCGCCCGCACCCCCGACGCCGATGACGACCACGTCGAGCGCACCCGCGCCGGACGCCGACGCGTCCGGGACCCCCGCCGTGGACGCCGCGCCCGCGCCCGCGGAGCGGGACGGTGGCGGCCCGCGGGACGCCAGCGGGGCCGCGGTGGTACCCGTACGGCCCGGGCAGTGGCGCCACCGGCGGCCGTCCGCTCCGGCGGCCCCGCTGCACCTGGACTGGTTCGACCCGGCGAGCGACCCCCTCGGCGAGCGGCGCGCTCCGGGCACCCTGCACGGCCTCACCACGCTGGTCCGCGCCCGGATCCGCCGCATCCAGGCCGATGACGGGCGCTGGGTGCGCGACGTCGCCCTGCACCTGCCGGTCCGGTTCGGGCCCGGCTTCGACCCCGCCGAGCTGCCCGCGTTCCAGGAGCGGATGCGCGCGCTGCTCGCCGTCCACGCCAACCACGGCCTGCGGCTGCCGGGTTCGGGCGACCAGCTGCACGTGGAGCTGGTGCTGACCCACGCCCCCGGGCACGCCGAGGCCGTGGAGCTGAGCCGCGGTGACGACCCGGGACGCAGCGATCAGTTGCACATCCGGCTCGGCGGCGGGCCCGAGCGCGACGACGCCGTGGCGCTGCACGAGATCCTGCACTACACGGGCCTGCGGGACCGGGCGCGCGATCCGCAATCGCTGTTCCGCCGGCTGCTCGCCGCCGGTGCCACCGGGGTGATGGCCGACCCCACCGCACTGCCCGCCACGGGGGCGATCACGGAGACGGACCTGCGGACCCTGGAATCGGCCCTGGACTCCGGCCCGGTGGTACGCGACCACCCGCTCACGCTGGGTACCCCCACGGCCCCTCCCGCCGAGCCCGACCCCGGCCCGCTGCCGCCGGACGAGCACGACGGCCGCTGGGATTCCAGCCGGGCCCCGCGCGACTGGAGCGCGCCGCTGTCCGCGTACGTCGCCGGCTACGGCACCGGCTACGACGGCAACGTCGGCCTCGTGCACGTCGAGCCGCTGTCCGACGCCGTCGTGGACGGCCTGCACCGGCAGATCCTCACCCGCCTGGGCATCCCGCTGACCGCACCCCAGGACCATCCCGTACGGGTACAGCTCCGGGAGCGGGCCAACGCCGTCGAGCTGGCCCGGCAGCTGCCCTACCTGCGCAGCAGCGGGCGCCGGTTCACCGTGACCCACGAGGGCCGGGAGCGCATGGTGGACGTGCGGCTCGGTCTGCGCGACCCCGTACGGTCCGGCCGTTACGGCGCGAACAGCGTGGAGGACCCCGAGGGCCGCGTCGAGCGGCGCGGACAGGGCAGCTCCGAGTCCTCGGGCTCCCAGAACTCGGGGAACGTCCGAACCGTCCCGGTGACCTGGTCCGGCTCGTTCGCCATCGACAGGCCCGGCCCGGTCAGCCGGCTGGACGGGGCGTTCGCGCTCACCCTGACCCACAACCAGTTCTCCGCGAGCACCACCGTCACCTCCGCGGTGCAGACGATGACCGCACAGCGCAGCAACGAGTTGTCGCAGCCGGTGGAGTTCGCCTCCGAGTGGCAGGCCGTGACCGACCGGCCGGAGCCCCCCGGCACGGGGAGCGCCGACGCGGACTGGGGGGACGCGCAGGCGCACGGGCCGGTCACCGTCTGGTTCCCGCAGCACCTCGCGGCGGAGCCCGCCGGACCGATGCCGGCCCCCGCCGGACTCGACGACCTCCCGGTGTGGGGCGTCGACACCGTCCACCAGCCCGCCCGGCTGCTGTCCGACGTCCGGCGCACCTTCCACGAGGACCTGTCGGACCTGTCGGACGCCTCCGCCGAGGAACTGGAGGCGTTCCTGTCCGAGCCGGTGCTGCGCGGCACCCTCCCCCTCCAGCGGGGCGGCGGCCTGTACTCACCGATCCTGCTGGACAGCCGGGGCAAGGCGATCGGCGTCTTCCGGCTGACCGCCGTGGTCGAACCCGATCCCGCCCCCACCCACCGCACGGTCGAGGGAAAGATCAACCTGGAGGCGCACGTCTCGCAGACCGTGAAGCTGGACAGCTCCGCCAAGTTCGCCAGCGGCGTCGCGGGTGACGGAAGCCTCGCCCCCGTCTTCACCTCCGACACGGCGCGCGGCCACCCCGACGCCTCCTCCGGCGTCCAGGGCAGCGTCGCCTTCAAGGGCGGCGCCAGGTGGCAGACCAGCTCCGGCCTCTCGTCCGGCGGTTCCGCCACCCTGGCGCACGCCGTCCGGAGCAACCGCAGCCACCTGCTCACCCCGGCGCGGGTCACCTACCGGGTCACCCTGGTCCGCGCCCGCGGCGGCAGTACGACGCACCGCGCCGGTCCCTGGGACGCGGGCCTGCGGATGCGCGTGCTGTCCCAGGCCGACGCGCTGGGCGTGGAACACGCCGTCGGCAAGGGGCCGCGTCAGCTCCCCGAGGACCTGGAGAACCTCGACGCGCTGGGCCTGTCGGCCGCCCCGCTGGCCGTCACCGGCGCCGAGCCGATGTTCCGGCGGGCCGAGGCGTGGCTGCGGGAGGAAGGGTTCCTGCCGCCGACCACGCGACCCCAGGCCCCCTACGTGGAGGACGAGGAGCGGGCGCAGGCCCAGCTCGCCAACCTGCGCCGCTTCGAGCAGGCCCGCTCCGAAGTGGGCCTGCGGGCCTCGGCCGACGCCCTCCTCGACGGCGGGATCCCCCTGTGGCTGGACCTGCCCCGGCGCACGGGAGGCACCCGCCGGGTCCAGCTGCGGCTGAGCGCCACCCGCGACACCGCCGCCGCGACCCGGCACCGGCGCACCCTGCCGGGCATCCAGGTCATGGGCATCTCCTCGTTCGGCGTCCCGGGCAACGAGTCCAGGAGCCAGGCCTACGGCTGGCAGGCCGGCTTCGGCGGCGGCCCCTCCGGCCCGGCCGGCGACCCGGCGTGGACGCTCGGCGGCTCGGGCGACTACACCTACAGCAGGCAGGGCGCCGACACGCTCACGGCCGGCTCCGGGAACAGCCAGGACCAGTTCTTCATCGGCAGCGGGCAGGACACCGAGGTCTTCGAGGTGCCCGCGCGGCTCGCGCTCGACCTGTACGAGGAGGACGCCCAGCCGAAGAAACGATTCGCCGACCCCGGTGACCCCGTCGGCCCGTCCGGTACCCCTCCCCGGCCTCCGGACGAGGAACGGCCGGTCGTCCACACCGTTCCCGGAGGCCTCACCCTCGCCGTCCCGCACCACCGCACCCAGCCCGCCGGCACCGCGCGCCCGCCGCGCGCCGGCCACCGGGTGCGCGCCGTCCGCCCGGCCGACCGGACGCGCCTGGCCATGACCGACGCGGCCGGGAACCCCGTACCGAACGTCGTGCGCCTCCCCGACGACGCGATCATGGACAGCCTCCAGGGTTCGGCCGCCCTCGTCGACGCCTTCGACCGGATCGTCACCGGCACGTACCCGGGGCACCCCCGGAAGGGCGCCCTCCACCAAGCGTGGGACGCCACCACCGGGTTCCTGTCGGACCTGGCGAACAAGGCCGCCGGCCTCTCCGACAACCTGGACGGCGCCGCCCCCACCGGCGAGAGCACCCCCTTCAGGGAGGCGCTGCGCTCAGCGCTCAGCACCGCCAACCTGGCCGCCCGCGCCCACCAGATCTTCAAGGGCGGCTACGTCGTCGAGGGCCTGACACTGCCCGGCCTCGGCGCCGACCACGAGTTCTCCATCGAGCTCCAGGGCTTCCTGCACGACCCGGAGAACCCGAACAGCGCGGCCCAGTACCTGGAGACCGACGTCGGAGCCACCGACACCACCGCGCACCAGACCGCGACCAGTGCCGGCCACCAGGTCGCCGGGGCGTTCAGCGCGGCGCAACGGCCTGCTCCGGCCCCCAACACGGCCGAGGGCGGCACGGGGAAGGCGGCCCGCGCGGTGAAGGACGACGCCCCGGCGCCGGAGGCGACCCCGCTGTTCAACCCGTCGGGCCGCCATGCCCTCACCCGCCGTACGGACCAGAGCAGCACCGTCACCTCCTCCACCGGGGTGACCCGCACCCCGACGGAAGGCGGTACGCAGCACCGCATCCGCGCCGGCGCGACCATCCTCCTCACCGTGCGCCACGGCCGCCGCAACCTGGTGGGCAACACCCTGGGCGTCACCACCGCCGAGACCGTCACCATCGCCGTCGAGATACCCCGGGGCGCCCAGTTCCTGATGAGCGACACGCAACTCAGCCGGGACGCCGAGTGGTTCCGGAGCGTCGGCTCGCTGACGCCGACCCCGCGCCCCGCCGCCGACCTGCCCCTGCCGGACCGGTTCGCCCGTACGCAGGAACTCGGGCTCGCCGGCGTCCTCTCCGTACGACAGCTCGCACCCGCTCCGAGCACGGCGGCCACGGGCACGGCCGCCACGGGCACGGCCGCCACGGGCGCGGCGGCCCCGGGCACGCCCGCCCCGCCCGTCCCTCCCGCGACCGGGCCCGTCGAGCGGCGCGACCGGCTGCGCACCGAACTGACCCGGCTGGTCGAGGCGGAGGCCCCCGGATCCACCACCCCGGGCCACTCGGCCTACCTGTCCGGCGTACGGACCCGGATCGCCGACCTCACCACGTCCACGGCCCTGCGCGCCCTGCCCGCCCGGGGACCCGGCCGCGCACAGCGCTTCCACTTCCTGCACGTCGCCAAGGGCGGCGCCCGGCTCGTCGAGGTGTCCCTCGAGGCCAAACCCCGGCAGGACACCACCGGGCTGCGCACCGTGCGCGGCCGCCGCGCCGGCGCCGGGGCCGGCCAGGAACAGGTGCACGCCCACGCACCGTCGAACACCTCCACCGGCACCACCACGACCCGCCAGAGCGCCACCACCTTCACCCCCAGCGCCCGCTACCCGCGCCCCGCCGACGACACGCGCACCGACCGCACCGGGCCCTCCTTCACGTACACCACCACCAGTTCCGACGCGGCGAAGAACTCCTCGACGGACGAGGACCGCTACTGGATGCGCACCGACAACGCGGCCGACTTCGAGGTGGAGTACGAGTACACGGCCTCGGTCCGCTCCGAACTGGTCACCGAATGGCCGCTCAACATCCCCGGCGGCATCGTCGAAGCCGGTGTGATCGGCTGGTCCGACGAGAACACGGGCTGGATGGAGTGGGCCCGGCGCACCCTGTTCGGCCGCCCCGCCCGCACCGCCACCGTGCCCGCCCTGGTCAGCCTGCGCTTCACCGGCAGCGAGGCCGCCGACCCCCCGGTGCCCGCCGACCCACTGGCGCCGAGCGTGTCGGCCACCGACCCGAGGACCGCGCCCGCCCCCGCCGGCGGCGGCCGCCGCATCGGCGACGGGGAGCGCCTCGAACCGAGCGGACCGGCCCCGGTGTTCCACTTCAACGCCTACCGGGAGCTCTCCCAGGCCCTCACCGACGTCGCCCCGGCCCTCGCGCCGGGCCTCGGCTCGACCGCGGTGTCGGAGTCGGCCGAGGCCGCCGCCGTACGCATCGGGGAACTCATCCAGGCGCGGCGCGTCGACGTGGACCTGCCCCGCGGCACCGGGATCACCTCCTCCATGCCCGGCTCCTACCCGGCCGAGGAGGATGCCGGAGCCCCGCCGGACCTGCGGATCGAGGTGCGCAACCCCCGGCGGATCACCGACGCCGGCGACGTCACCCTGGACCGACTGCGGCTGCCCGGCACCACCGCGTCCACCGCCCTCACGGCCGGCGGCGGCTCGAACACCACCCTGAACACGGCGCACACCGCGGACGCGCTGGGCCCCTCCAACCTGTTCGGCACCGGCATCCCCGTGCTCGCCCGGCAGCCCGTGACCCAGGGCCCCGGTACGGCGGTCACCGCGAGCCGGCGCGAATGGTTCAAGGTGGGCGGCACCGCCCTGCCCGCCGACGGCGGACGCGGCACCCGCAGCTACGAGACCATGGTCGACGTCCTGATCACCGTCAAGGGCCCCGGCGGCACCCGCTACGTCAGCGGCAGCGCCGAGACGAGGCTGTCCGAACGCGACGTGCTCGGCTACGGCGTCACCGACGCCCGTACCGACCCGCAGGTCTACGACCTCCGGTCCATGCTCGCCGGGCAGCCCGCCGCCGACCTGCGCGACTGGACCAGGCATCCCCTCGGCAACCTGCCCGCCGTGCTCGCCCGCGGACTGGCCCTGAACGAGGACGCGGCGCAGATCTGGCTCGCCCCCGGCCCCGACCCGGACGGCTCCCGACTCGCGCGCGCCCTCTACGCCGCCTCCCGCACCGCGGTCCTCGCCGCACGCCCCGTCGAGCTCGTCCTGCGGACGGACGACGGGCTCCAGCACTGGGAGTTCGCCGAGGACGGCTCCCTGGCCAGTACGGACGCGGCCACCGTCACCGCCTGGAACGCCCTGGCCGACACCATCACCGAGCACAGCGACGCCCACCGAGGGCAGTCCGTGGCCCGCCGTCAGGAGGCCGACCAGAGCGGCCCGCGCACCACCGCCGCCAACGACCTCGACGGGGCGCGGAAGGCGCTGGACACCGAACGGAAGGCCCACCTCCTGGCCGGCCGGCAGCTGCGGGACGCGGTCAAGGCCCACACGAAGGCGCGCACGGCGCTGGCCAACGGCAACAGGGCTGTCGTCCGCGAAGACGGCCGGGTGCGGCGGACGGAGCGGGACATCAGCGCCGTGGAACGGCGCCTGGCCGCCGCCGAGCGCGAGGAGCGGGCCCTGTCGGTCGAGGCCCGGGCCGCCGCCGCCGAGCTGCGGCACCTGGCCCGCCAGGTCCGGACACCGCAGCCGCCGCACACCGTGGCAGCCGTCCGGGCGCGGGAACAGGCCGCCCGGCAGGGCATCGTCCGGCTGCGCGGGCAGCAGGCGGGACTGCGTACCCGTCAGGCCCAGCTCGGAACCGCCCTGGCGACCGCCCGCACCGACGCGCGGACCGCCGCCCAGCGCCTGCCCGGCCTGGCCGGGCGCGTCGCGACCGCGCGCACCGACGAGGACAGCCGCCGCGGCGGGCTCGACACGGTCACCAAGCGCCGGGACACCGCCGCGGCGGTGCACGACGAGCGGCGCGACCAGCTGGACGCGGTGGACCTGGTCATCGACACCGCCCGCAAGGCGCAGGCCCGGGAGGCGGGCGTACAGACCGCCGCCGCCAAGCGCCTGCCCGGCCTCGCCCACACCCTCCGGGCGGCCCGCCGCACCGCGGGAGAGGGCCTGGTCGAGGTCCCGCGGTCCTCCGTGGCGTCGACCCCCGCCCGCGGTCCGCGCGCGGCCCTGGCCGCCCGGTCCACGGCGACCCCCGCGCCGAGGGTGGCCACGGCGGCGTCCTCGAAGGCGTCCAAGGGGAAGACCGGGGTGAAGTCCCCGGCGCAGGCCCAGGCCAAGGGCACGGTGGGAGGGAAGGGACCCGGCCTCGGGACGCCTCCGGGCACCGGCCTCGGGACCCCGCCCGGCACGGGCAGCGGCACCGTGGGGGCCCAGGGGCACGCCTCGCGCCGTCCGGCCGCGGGGAGTGCGCTGCGAACCCCCGCGAACGGCGAGTGCCTGCTGTACTCCTTCCTCGCAGGCGCGCCCCAACTGGTCCGCGACCGGCTGCCCGGGCTGGCCGCCACCGCCCCGGGCGTCTTCGCCTGGCTCTCCGACACCGCGGGAGTCCGCGCCGACGTGCACGCCCAGGCCACCGCCCTCTCGTACACCGGCGCACTGCCCCCGCACCCGCCGTCACAGGCGGCCGTCGCCGCCCTGCGCACCTTCATCGCGAACTACCTGCGGCAGACGGCCCACGCGAACCAGCTGCCGGACCAGGTCGTGCTGCAGCTGCGCGCCTCCGTCGCCGACGAGTTCGGCCGCCACCTGCGCCTTCCCACCACCAGCCGGGCCGACCTGCTTGCGCTCGCCCAGCGGTACGGCGTCGCCAACACCGCCGCCCTGACCGACAACGACCTGCGCGACGCACTGGAGACCGTCTACCTCATGAGCACCGCGCCGCCGAGCGCCGCCGAACTGCAAGGGCTGCTGACCGCGGTGGGGAACTGGGAGACCAGCTGGGCCTCCGACCACGGGGACGCCTTCCTTGTGCTGACGGCGCACGCCCTCGGACTCGCCGTCGATGTCGCCCAGCCCGACCAGTTCGGCGGGCCGCCCACCGTCTTCGACTGCTACGGACCCCCGGGCGGCCCCGTCGTCGAGGTTCACTACTCGCCGGCCCACCGGCACTACTGGGGCAGCGACGCGATCCCCGCCCCGGCCCCCGTGCCCGTCCCCCTCCCTGCCCCCGTGCTGAACCCCGCCCCGGTGCCCGCCGAGGCCTCCGTCACGGCTCCGGGCCCCGCCGAGGACGCGGAAGCGGTCGTCCACGTACCGGAGGCGGCAGCGCCGCCCGGCGCGGACGAGCTGGTGGCACGGCTGTCGCCACTGCCCGTACGGGAGTTGCTGGACGGGCTGCCGCTGCTGGACCAGCGGCACCGGCGGTGGCTGGCGGGCCGCGCGGACTTCGTGGCGGGGCTACGGGCGCGCCTCACGGCGGGCGAGTTCGCCGAGACGGCGGCGCGGCTGCTGGTGGTACTGGCGGACGGGACCGCCCGTCCCGCGTCGGTGCGCGCGGAGGTGTACGCGCAGGTGGCGCGGATGCTGCGGGACCCGGACACGGTGGTGCGGCTGCTGGGGTCGGGCGCCACGGTGATGGTGCTGCCGCAGGACCTGCCGCTGGGTTCGGTGAGCGCGTTCGCTCCCGCGCCCGGGACGGTCGACCACCGCCTCGCTCCCACGCGGGGGGCGACGGCGGGCAACGCGCTCGTGGCGGCGCTGCCGGAGGAGAACCTGCTGGGGGAGCGGTCCGGCGTCGGCCGGAACCTGGAGCAGGCCGAGGGGTACTCGTCGGCCACCCACGAGATGGCCCACCTGCTGCACCACGCCGCACTGACCGACGGCGACCGGTCCCTGATCCGCCGGAGGTACCTGCAGCTGCGTGACCGGGGGCCGGACGCCCCCTGGCCGGACGGCCCCCGCCGCCACGCCGACGGCACAGCGGGGGACAACTACGCGGCGACGAACGAGTGGGAGTTCTTCGCCCAGCTCAGCAACGCCCATCTCGGTACGAACCACGGCGACGACCCCCACACGCTGCGGCCGCGGAACAACGGGGCCGCGTGGGTCCGGGCCAACGAGCCCGTACTGCTGCCCCTGCTGGAGCGCTTGTACGGCCCCGACCCGGATGCGGTCCATCCGGCGGCGGCGAACCCGCTGGCGTCGACGGACGCGGAGAACGCCCGGTACGAGGCGTTCCGAGACTTCATGACCGGCGTGGCCGAGCCGCCCGGCCCCACCGCCCCGGAGGCGGTCGGGCCGGTGGGACCGCCGGTGGGGCCGGTTGTGCCAGACGGACCGGCCGGACCGGTCGGGCACCCCTTCGACGAGGCGTTGTTGTCGGCGCTGGGGTCGCGGGACGTGACCCGGCTGCTGGACCGGGACCGACCCGTCCCGGTGGCGGACCTCGCCGGTACGGGCCTGGTCCTCAGTGCCGGGCAGACCGCCCAAGCCGTACTGCTCGGGGGCTCGTTGACCGTCGGGGAGCTGGGCCTGACACCGCTCCAGCACCTGCGCCTGCTGCTGGGCGGTCCCGGCGGCGGCGAAGCGGTCGAGGCGGCGTGGGAGGCCGCCGCGCGGGCCCTGGGGATCGGGATCGCGGTCACCCTGCCCGACGGGCGGACGCGCGCCTTCGGTCCCGTCGGCGCGGCCGGAGGCGTACGACTGAACTTCGACGGCGCGGCGTACGTGGTCACAGGAGGCGCGTCATGACGGTCCCCCACCCCCGACCAGGAGCACCCATGGCGTTCAGATTCCCGACACCACGGTCAACTACCGTGATCATCACAACTGTTGGATCACACTGCCGGCCGAACGCCGTCCGGCCGGTCCGGATCGGAACCATGACGACAGCGATGACGATGACCAGCCACGGCGGCCGCACGGCGGCGACGGGCGGGGATCGCCGGTGATGCTCTGGAACCGGCGGAGGGACGAGCGCGCCGCGCCGGACTCCCCCGAGGAGTCCGCGGCCGGGGGGACGGGCTTCCTGATCGAGGAGTACGACCGCGTCCTGCTGCTCCGCCAGCCGTCCGACGAGCTGCTCGGACCCGGAGAGATCGCCGACCTGGTCCGGTCCGCGGAGGCGGACGCCCCCGGCACCTTCACCGTGGTCGCCGGCGCGGACGAGGAGTCAGCCGCCGCGCTGTGGCCCCGGCTCAGTGACCTGCTCGACGGGGTGGCCGAGGAGGGCGCCACCGCCGTCCGGCTCGTCATGTCCGGCTCCGGCTCCGGCGTCGGCGTCGGCTCCGGTGTCGCTTCCGGTGTCGGTTCCGGCTCCGGCTCCCGCGGCCGGTCGGTGGAGAGTCCCGCGGTGGCCCAGCGCATCGCCGACGCCTGGGAGCTGGAGGTCATCGCCCCGGACGGCACCGTGCTCTGCGTGCCCGGCGGCGGGCTCTTCGTCCACGGCCCGCCCGGGGGTGACCACGGCTGGTGGAGCTTCCGGCCGGGCGCCGCCCCCGTCCCGCTGGGACTCCGGCATCCGGCCCCCGCCTGGCGGCCCGGTCCAGGCCGCCTGCCCTCCCGTACCCGCGGCGGCTGCGTCGTCGAGGAGATACCGGCGGGCGTCCTCATCCGTTCCGGAGACGGCCCCGCGCTCCTGCCCGGCGACCTCTGCTACGCCGTACCGGTGGACAGCCAGGGCCCGTTGCTGGTGCTCGGCGTCCCGGACGGCGAGGACGTCGGCGCCGAGGACGTGTCCGACGTCGTCGCCGCCCTGCCCCAAGAGGCCCGGGCCGCGCTGCGCGTGGCCCCCGGCGGCCGACGGGACGTACTGGGCGCCGGGCAGTCAGCCGCCGACCTCGTGGGCGCCGGCGTCGTCGTCTACAGCGGCTTACCCCTCTTCGCCGAGACCGGCCCCGCGCCCGGTGAGGTCGTACGGTCCATGGTGATCGGCCGGGACGGGGCGCCGCGCTGGCAGCCGTTCGTCGACTCGGTGCTCTGCGCTCCCGGCGCATCGGAGCCGAGCCTGCTGCGGTGGAGCCCGCCGCTGCCCGGCGCGGGCGCGGCCGACCGGGGAGTGGTGCACCTGTCCGACCGCTGGCAGGTCGCGGTGAGCCGGGCGGGCCTGATGGTCGGCGGCCGAGACGACGCGGCGCAGCCCCTGGCGGCGCGCCCGGTGGACGCCGAGGGACCGGCGATCGAGGTGGGACGCCCGGGGGAGGAGCTGGACACCTCGCTCTGGCCGGCCCTGTCCGAGCTACTCGACTGGCTGGAGCCCGACCTGCGCCTCAGGGCCCGGTTGCACGTGCACGGCAAGGCCCTGGACGGGGGCCGGGAACTGCGCCGCCTGGCAGCCCGGCACGGTGTGCGCAGCGTGCGCTTCGCGTCCTTCGGCCGCCACGCCGAAGGTGCCCCCCGCCCCGGCGAGCCACAGGTGACCCCTCCCGGCACCCGGCCCGCACCGCTGCCCGTCGCGGCGCCGACGGCGCCGACGGCGCCGACGACGGTGGGCGCGAGCCCCGCGTCGGCGCCCGTGCCGCACCCGGTGGTCCCGGCCGCGTCCCCGGAGGCGTCCGCATCGGCTGGGGAGACGCCGGGCGCGGCCCTGGTGACGCACCGTCAGGCCGTTCAGCCGCACGGGCCGGACGGCAGCGCCCCCGCCCGCCGGGCAGCCGGACCGGTACCGGCCGCCCGTCCGGATCCCGTCGCGGCGCCTGGGCCGGCTCCGCTTCCGGCGGCCCGGCCGGGCCCTCTCGTCGAGCCGGCGCCGGACGTCCTTGCGGAGTCGGGCTCGGGCCCCGTTCCGGCGGCCGGGCCGGCTCCGCTTCCGGCGGTGGGTTCGGGTTCCCTCGCGGAGACCGGGGCGCATCCGCTTCCGGCCGCCCGGCCGGGCCCCGTTGCGGAGCCGGTGCCGGACGCGCTTGCGGCGTCGGGCTCGGGCCCCGTTGCGGCGGTCGGGCCGAAACCGCTCGCGGAGCCCGGGCCGGACCCGCTGCCCGCCGTACGGCCGGTGTCCCTCGCGGCTGTTGGACCGGAATCGCTCCCGGGCACCGGGACGGGGCGGGGGGCCGGGGCCGAGCCGTTCGCCCCGCCGAGCGCCCCGCGGCCCGTCGTCACCGCCACCTCCACCGTCACCGCTCCGGACCAGCCGGCAACCGGCGCCCCCGGGGGAAGGGCCCGGGTTCCGGCCGGGGCACTCGCCCCGGCCGCCGCTTCGGCGGCGTCCGCGACCGGCGGCCCGGCGGTCTCCGCCCCGGGCCGGGGCCGTTCCGCGGAGGTTCCGGGCCGGGGTGCGCCGGGGCCCGTGCCCTCACCGGTCCCGCCCGCCGCGGCGCCTTCCGTTCCCAGCCCGGAGCCGGAGCCGGAGCCGTACCCGGAGCCGGACCCGGCTCCCGATCCGGCCCCCGCCACGCGTCCGAGCAGCGGTCTGGAGAGCGGACCGCCGCTGACCACGGGGAGCGTGCCGGCCCCGCTTCCGGATCCGCTCCCCGAGCGCGCCGCCCCGGCGCGAAGGCCGGCCATCCCGCCGGCGTCGGCGGGCGAACCGCTGCCGCCGGTGCCCGTGCTGCCGGAGCACCGCAGCACCGAGGCCGAGCGGACGGCGTTCCGTACGCTCGCCGAAACGGTCTGGGAGCGCCATGCGGCAGCCGTGGCGCGCACGTTGACCCGGATGCCCGCACTCCGGGGCGCCGAGCAGGTGGCCGCTCGCGCCGACCTGGTGGCGCTGCTGCTCTACCTCGGCCCGTCGGACGGCCCGTTCGGCCACCGGGAGCTGGAGCGGGCCCTGCGCGCGGGGGGCGGCCGGCTCCTGCCGTACGCGGCCTGCGTCGCGTCGGCGCTCCGGCGCCTGCCGTCCTTCCGGGGACTGGCACTGCGCGGTGCGCTGCCCGACGCGGCGCCCGGCGCCGGAGCGGGCGACGCCGGACTGCCGCGGCCCGGAACCGTCCTGCGCGACCCGGCCGCCGTGAGCGCGCTGCCGTGCGGCGCGGCGGGCCCCGAGCCCGGCAGCGCCCGGTACGCGATCTGGTCGGTCACCGGCCGCCGCGTACGCCAGCTCGGCGCGGCGGGTTCGTCCGCCGCGCACGACGAGGTCGTCTTCGCCCCCGGCACCGCCTTCCGGGTGCTCGACGTGCGGACGGACGGCCCCGGGCCGCTCGTCCTGCTGCGTCAGCTGTCCGTGTCGGCGACCGCGCCGCCACCCGCCCGGTACGCGGAACCGGACGGCGAGGACCACGCGGTGCTCGCGCGTCTCGATGAGGCACTGCGCGGGCGCCCCGAAGCCCCGGCCGGCTTCGCCTGGCCCGAGCGGTGCGCGGGTCCGCTGGAAGGGGCCGGGCCGGAGGCCGGCTGAGCGGCCGCGCGGCCGCGGCCAACGGCTACCGGCTGCCGCGGCCGTCCCGACAGACCACCAAGACGCACCACCAGCCAGCACCCGACTGTTTGACCAAGGCAAGAGGAGTGCCAATGCCCCAGCAAGCAGGCGGCTCGCAGATGTCGAGCCCAGCCGTACGACTCGCGGCGGTCCTGCCCGCGGTACCGGGGGAACCCGGCTCCGCTCTCGGCCCGCGCGGATCCCGCACGGCGCAGCACCAGACGGCACCGCCGAGCCCGGCGGTCCACGAGCCCGAGGCGGCCCCCGCGGGGTCGGGGACCTCGCCGATCCGCGCCACCTCGCCCGTGGCGGAGGTGGCGGCCGTGCCGGCCACCGCGGCGCTGCCGGAGGTACGCGCCACCGCGCGGCCCGCCGCACGCACCGGCGGCGCGGTGGCGCGGGCCGCCGCCACCTGGCGCGGCGGCGGTGCCCCCGCCGCGCGGGGGGCGGTCGCCACGGAGCCGTACGCGCCGCCCACCGGCGCGGTCGCCGCCGCGAGGGCCGACGAGCCGCCCGGCGGGCGGCCCAACCGGCCGCTGCTGGCCGCGGCGGCGATAGCGGGGACCGTGCTCATCGGTACGCCGTTCCTGTTTCTCGGCCTCGGCAGTGACGAGGAGCGCAACCAGGCGGCGTCGGTCCGGGAGGTGCCCGTGGGCGGCACCGTCGTGGAGAACCTCGCGCCCAACGGCGGGCAGTCCGGGAACGACTACGCCACGGCCGCGCCGTCCCGCAAGCCCGTGCCGCAGGTCCGGCCGGTGCCTCAGCAGGACCGGCGGGCGGAGGGCGTCGAGCGTCCGGGGACCGGTCCGAACACGGGACCCGAGGAGGAGAAGAGGACCAGCGGGCGGACCGGCACCGACGCCGGGCCGGCCACCGGAGGGGACGCCGGGGCCGGGGAGGAGCCGCGGGCCACCGAAGAGCAGCCCGTGTCGCCGCGGGACACCGGGGCGGACAAGAAGGCCTTCGAGCAGGACGGGACCCCGGGGCAGGACAAGGCCCGGGAGCAGGCGGCCAAGGGCGTCGCTCCGAAGGAGGGCGCGGCCGCCGTCGCGCTCCAGGAGCAGGCCCCGGGGCAGGGGCACCGCTCCGCACCGGCGCAGGCCCTGACCCCGGCCCTGCTCCCCGCCGCGCCGGGGAAGGACCCGGCACCCGCCGCGCCCGCGGAGAAGAAGGAGGCGGAGCCGGAGAAGGCCGCTCCGGCGAAGGAGGCCGAAGCGCAGAAGCCCGCCCCGAAGGAGGCCAAGGCGGCCCCCGTGGAGGAGAAGGCGCCCGAGGCGGCGAAGCCCGCCCCGGAGAAGGAGACCGCGGCCGCACCCGTCACCAAGCCCGTCACCAAGCCGGTGGCCAAGCCCGCGGCCCGGGCCGGGGGCGCGCTGCCGCAGAGCGCGAACTTCGCCACGGTGCGCAACGTGCCGCTCAAGAACGCCATGACCGGCATGTGCGCCGACGTTCCGAACTACGGCAAGGGCACGGTGGACGGTCCGGTCAACCAGTTCACCTGCAACACGACGGCCGCGGACAACCAGCTGTGGGACCTCGTCGTGAGCCGACCCGGGGCCGGTCCCGGCGCTGCGGACCTGTTCACCATCCGCAACAGCAAGGACGGCCTCTGCCTGGACCTGCCGAACTACGCCGGACAGCCGGCCGGCACCGGTGTGTCCGAGTTCCACTGCCGCCCCACCAGCGCCGACAACCAGCTCTGGTACCTGGACAAGCGGTCGGACGGCAAGTTCTGGATCCGCAGCCACTCCAGCGCCGGCCGGTGCCTGGACGTGTCCGGGTACTACGGCAGCGGCGGCAAGGACGCCCGGCTGACGATCTTCGAGTGCAACAAGCGCGACGACCACGTGTGGTCCTTCTCCTGATGCGACTCCCGCCCCTGAGGGGCGGCTGACGCGAAGACCGTGCCCCGGGCGACCACCGCCCGGGGCACGGTCGCGTCCACGGCCCCGCCGCCCGCCGCCCCACCCCGCATCACCCGTCGCCGCCCCGGGGTCGATCCGGCCGGGTGGGAATCGTCACGGGGTGGGTGGGCTGAAGCCAGGGGAAAGGGGCCCGGAACACTTGCCCCGCCCCTCGCACGGAACCTCGCAAAAGAGAACGTCTCCGGCATTCCGTGTTCGGTGTTCGACCGCGCCCCGTCCTAGCATCGGCCCCGTCGACCCGGCCGGACCGGCCGGACGGGGAACAGGCCGGGCGGTGCGTGAGATGCGGGAGCTCGACTTCCCCGAGGACGTCCGGCGGATGCTGTGGATCCTGATCGGCGAGATGCCGGTCCAGGCCCGCGAGAACCTCGCCTACGAAAGCCGCGAGCTGTACCTGAGGTTCGGCAAGGGCATCAAGGACCTGCGCGACGAGATCCGGCTCTCCGTCGCGGAGGCGTCCACGGCCCTCCCCCAAGAGGTGGCGGACCGCTACGTCCAGGGCCTCTCGCTGCTCACCGACGACGGGGGAGTGGACCACCTGAACGCGATGGCCGACCGGCTCGACGACATCGCCCGGAGCCAGGTCGACCACTCCATGAACATCCAGCAGGCCAAGTGGGAGATCATCGCGGAGATCGTGATGCTCCTCCTCGAACTCGCCCTGCTGGCCGCCCTCGCCGCGATCACCGGCGGCACGTCCGTGTCGCAGATGGCGCTCGCCCGGGCCCGGAGCAGACTCGCCGTCCTGCTCGTGGTGGACCGGCTGCTGCGCATGACACATCTCGCCCCCAGCCTCACCGGGGCCGTCGAGGAGGCCCTGCAGACCCTCGCCGTGCGCCTCGCCCAGATCGCCCTGAACCCGGACGGCCGCCGACCGGACGGAATCGACTGGAGGGACGTCGGCAAGTCCGCCGCGTTCGGGGCGGTCGTCGGTCTGATCGGCGGTGCGCTCGGCGGAGCCGCCGACTACTTCCGGAACTGGTTCAAGCACGCCTTCGACGACTTCGACCGCTTCGCCAAGGACCATCCGAGGTTCACGACCCTGCTCGACGGGGTGAACGACGTGGCGGAGGCGTTCGTCGTCGGAGCGGTCAGCGAGTCCGCCGGCGAGACCCTGATCCAGGGCGCCTTCGAAGGCACCTGGGACTTCTCGTGGAGCACCTTCGTCGGTTCCGGCACCAGCTCGGCGCTCGAGACGGTCGCCGGGGGCGCCGTCGGCGGTGGCGCCCTCTGGCTCCACCACACGTACCTCCCGGACCCCGCCACCGCAGACCCATTCACCGTCAACCAGCTTACGGGGCGCGGCAGTTCGCGCGCTGGTGGCGGACCGGGCGCCTCGGGTCCCGCCGCCCCGCCGGTGCGCGTGCCGCCGCCGCTCCCCGTCGCCCTGCCCGTGCCTTCCGTGCCCCGGGCCACCGCCGGGTCCGACCCGGCGGTCACCGGACCGGCCGCGTCCCCGCCGCCCGCGTGGTCGCGCACCCCTCCGGCACCGGTGCCGGTGCCGATCGGCCCGCCCGCGCGCGTGCTCGCGGCGAGCGTCCCGGCGGTGTACGGGAGTTCCGGCCGCGAGTCCGCCGCAGACCCCGATGCCGATCCGGGCCGGGGCCCCGGTCCCGGCCCTGACCCGTACGCGGCCGGGAACACCCTGTTCGGGGCCACGGCTCCCGCCCCGGGCGCCTCGGTTCCGCCACCGGTCGCGCCGACCGCGGCTCCGGCCGGCGTGCCGGGCCAGCGGGCGCCCGGTCCGGGAACGTACGCCGACGCGACCGGCGACGACCGTCCGGACACGGCCGGGGAACACTCCGACAGCCCCTCCCGCACCGGCCTCCCCGACACCACCGACAGCACGGCACGGAGGCAGGTGCCCGCGGCCCCGGACAGCACGGCGGCGGACAGCACGGCGGCGGACGATAAGGCCCCGCACAGTACGGCCCCGCACAGTACGGCGGACGGCCCCGAGGCCGCCGTACCGACCGGTCCGGCAGCCTCCGGCGGCGCGCCCGACCGGGGCCACACGCCGGCCGGCACACCGCAGGCGCACGGCCGCGGCCTGCCGGAGCACGGATCGGCCGACGCCCCGGACACCGAGGCTCCGCCGGAGGCAGAGGCGGTGGAAGAGGCAGAGGCGGAGGCTGCGGACGGTCGTGTCGGCCCGCAGCACACAGGCGCCGAGTCGGCGCAGCGCAGCGCGGATCCCCGCACGGCGCCGGACCCGGCGAAGGCCGGACGGGACCGCGTCGCGCCCGAGCCCGGACCGGAGGACGGCCCGGGCCGGGACGCGCCGGGGCGGCCGGAGGCCGGGGACGGAGCCCAGGCGCCGGGGACCACCGCCGAACCCGCGCCCGCCACCGCCCCCTTGACCGGGAACGCGGCCTGGGAAGCCGCGCGCGCGGCCGTAGCACCGGTCACCCGCACGCACACCTGGGTCGACCCGGTGTCCGCCCCCGCCGATCCGGCGCGGCCGGGGGAGACGACCCAGTACGCCGTGCGGTCCCTGTTCGACGTCCGGCGGGTCGCCCACGACGGCGACTGGGTCACGGACCTCACCGTCCGGGTCGCCACCGGCCCGGCGGGCCTGCCGCCGCACGTCTGGGACGCGGTGCGCGACGGGGTGGAGGCGTACTTCAACGCACCGGGACACCGCCTGCCGGACGGCGACCGGCTCCATGTCACCGTCGAGCAGACGCCGGAGGACCCGCACCCCAACGGGCTCACCGTCACCCTGGCCGGCCGCGACCAGCCGATGACCCGTACGGTCTGGTGGGCGGACGCGGACCCGGTCGACTACGCCCACGAGATCGCGCACCAGCTCGGCCTTCGGGACGAGGCCCGGGGCGGCGACGAGGCCACCCGGCGGCCCGACATCCCCGGCAGCCTGCTCGGCGACTACACCCGGCCCGCCCCGGCCGGACTCCCGCAGGCAGGGCTGCGCGGCCGCCACCTGAGCCTCCTCGCCGCCCACGTCGGCGATCTCACCGATCCTCCCCCCGGCGCGCGCGGACCCGGTCCCGCCGCCGCGCGGCCGATCCGTACGGTCGGCGGCCCCCGGGGCGCCGAGCCGCGCGCGCCCCGCACGACGGAACCGGCCCAGGTGCCGGTGCCGACCGTGGCCGTTCCCGCCCCCGTTGTGCCGCTCGCCCCGCCCCCGCTCGCCCCGCCCCCGCCCGTACCGGTGGTGACGGCCTCCACTCCCACCGCCGCGGCCGACGGCCGCACCGGCACCGGAAACAGCCTGGACGGCACCCGCCCGCCCCGGCTGGAGCGGGGCGCCGCCGCCCCGGCGGCCCGGGGCGGGCGGCGGACCCGCTACGCGGACGGGAGCGGCATCCCCGCGTACGTCGACGACCTCGCCTCCCTGCTCGCGGAGGCCCCCGCCGACCTGATGGAGGAACTCCTCTCCCAGCCCGCCGCGTTCGGCCAGAGCAGCGTCGTCCTGCGCGGATCCGAACTGATCGCCGCCGAAGCCGAGAGCCTGCTGCGGGGCATCCCGTCCCTGCGGCCGAGGACGCCCGAGCCCGGCTCCCCGCCCGGTACCGGCCCGGTGGCGGACCTGCGCACGGCCCTGCGGCAGCGGCCCCGCGCCCTGATCGGCGGGCTGGCCCTCCCGTACACCAACACCGCCGGGGAGACCCGGGTGCTGCACGTCACCGCCCGCCACTACGGGAACTGGGAGCGGTTCGCCGACACGTACGGCACCCCCACCAAGATCGACACCATGGACCGCGCCACCGTTCAGGCCGGACGGAACAGCAGCGTGCAGTCCGCGACCCAACTGGGCCTGGGCGGACCGTTCCTCGGGCCGTCCTCCGCCGCCGCCTTCGGCGGCTTCGGACGGCTCGCCCTGCGCGGCGGCTTCAGCACCAAGGCGGGCTACGGCCAGATCGACCAGGCCACCGCGCAGGCGGAGACGCGTACCCTGGACGGCTCCCACGTCCACCTCGACGACCTCCACCTCACCCTCCGGGTCACGGACGCCGACGGCCGCCTCGTCACCGAACCGCCGCCGGCCGGGACCGCCGGCCCGGCCCGCGCCGCCCACACCGGTTTCGCCGTACGCGACGGACTGGCCCTGCGCCTGCCGGACAGCGCGGTGAAGCCGTCCCGGCCGGGCCGGATACCCCGCTCGATCGCCATGGACCACGACACCCAGTACCGGCTGGTGCGCACCGAGGGCTTCGGCCCCGTCAGCCGCATCCGGGACTGGGCCGCCGCCGAGATCGGCGCCGCCCCCGGCAGCAGCGCCCACCAGGAGCTGGACGCCTTCTTCTCCAGCGACTCCTTCCAACGCCACGCCCGGATGCTGGCCGCCGGACGGCTGGCCACGGCCCCCTTGTTCGCGGACGACCGCCGGCGCACCCCGCTCGGCGTCTTCGTGGTCGAGCGCGTGGTGCCCGTCCGCGCCACCCTCGTCACGGAGACCCCGGACGCCGAACTGCGCGACATCGCCACCTCCACCGTCCGCAACGACCGGTCCACGACCAAGGCCGTCAACTTCGGCATCGACGGCGTGCTCGGCCCGGCCTTCAACTTCCTCGACCTCGGCGGCGGAGCGCTCAACCTCCGCCTCCAGTTCGGGCCCGCCTTCCGCCACCTCTTCTCCGTCTCGCGCACCACCGCCTTCGGCGGCTTCGGCGGACTCAAGACCTCCGGCCAGGTCAAGGGCACCCCGACCGGCCTCTACCTGGTCCGCAAAACGGTGTACGTACGGCACGCCGGCAGCGGCTCCCCCGCCCGGCGCTTCCCCACCTGGAGCCTGGACCGGATGACCCGTACGGAGGCCCGCAGGCTCGCCGGCTGGGACGACGGGACGACCGTGCCGCTCCGCAACGGCCTGCCCGAGCCGCACGCCCCCGCCTACCTCACCCCCGACCGCCCGCCGACCCTCGGCATGCACCGCGTCGAGGAGTTCGCCCACGCCGACGGCCGCCGCACCCGCGCGACCGACGGACGCCCCAGCACCCTCCTGGACGCGTTCGCCGACACCGTCCTGACCGCCCTCGCCGACGCCCACCCGGGGCTGGTCGCCCCCCTGGACCGGCTCGCCCCGCCGGTCCGGCGCGGCCTGCTCGCCCGCGCCCGGGCCGTCACCCGGACCGCGGGCCCCCTCGACCGGGCGCGGCCCGCCCCCCACTGGGACGACGCCGACGCCTACCAGACCGCCCTGTCGAACACGCTGACGGTCCTCTCCGCCCTCTCCCACCTGAGCCTGGCCGCCGGGCTGGAGGCCCTGACCACCACCGGCATCTCCATCCGGCTCACCGATCCCGGCACCTTCGGCCAGGCCCACCGCTACGTCCGGGTGCACGGCGAACTGACCAATCGGCGCTACGAGGGCCGCCAGGACGACCTGAAACTGCGGCACAGCGCCCCGGGAGGCCAGCGGACGGACGGCCAGGAGAGCCGCAAGCGGGCCACGGGCGGCGGGGCGGACCTCCAACTCGCCTTCCGCGACCCGGATCCGGGAGCCGGCGAGTCGATCGGCGCCCCCGACAACGCCGGAGTGCTCTCCCTGGGCTGGCGTTCCGCGGTCCAGCACGACTCCGAGTCCGGCTACGGCTCCTCCGCCACCAACGAACCGATGTCGGTGAGCACCAAGCCCTCCCACCTCTACCGCTACGACCTCGCGCTCAGCGCGAGCCACGGCGGCTACTGGCGATTCCGCGGGCTGCTGCGTGGCGTCGCCACCCTCGGCCTGCTCGGCACCCAGCCGTTCGTCTTCCAGAGCCCGCGGACCCTGCTGATCGGCACCGCAGCGCACGGCGTGCCCGTCCGAGGCGGCCCGGTCACCGGGCAGGTCCTGATCAGCATTCCCGACCGGCACGCCCCGGCCGTCGACCCGCACCGCCCCGGCGCCCCCAACCCGTACCGGACCCCCGGCGGCCCGCCGGACACCACCGCCATGCCCCTGGCCCGGGCGCACGCCCTCGCCACCGGGAACCTCGCGGTGCCCGCCGGAACCGGTGACGGGGGCCGGGCGCCGCGGCGCGGCGACCGCCTCTTCCGGGACCTCCAGCACCACCCCTTCCTCACCGTCGCCGTCCTCGTCCCGCCCGGACTGACCGACGCCGTCACGGACGTCGTACGCACAGCCTCCGGCGGATCCTGGCAGTTCGCCCACGAGGGAGCCCCGGCCCGGGAGGCCGTCCTGCGCGCCTTCCAACCGCAGTACGCCACCGCCAACTTCGACCAGAGCTCCGGCCCGCTCGGCTTCGCCCTGGCCGGGCTGATGGGCAAACCGCCGTACGGCACCCTGTGGGGCACCTTCCGGCACTACACCGCGGTCCGCGGCGTCCACGCGCTCACCGGACCCGTCGAGATGGACACCGAGATGGTCCTCGGCAGCGCGACGCAGGCGACCGGCAAGACCGGGCGGAGCGTCACGCACTCCTTCGGCAGCCAGCTCACCTACGCCAAACCCCATACCAACGCCGGCGGGCCGCTGGGCACTTACGGGTTCGTCGTCAACCCCTGGTCCGAGAGCGCCCAGCACACCCTGACCCTCACCCGCAGCGTCGTCGCCGACCTCAACCTCAAGAGCTTCGGCCACCAGGTCCTCGTCACCGGCACGGTCGAGCACTGGGCGGTGATGGTCTCCACCATGCTCGGCACCACCGCCGCCCGGCTCCCCGGCGTCCCCGCCTCCTTCGCCGGCGCCGCCGGATCCGTCACCTCCGTGCCCGGCGGCTGGCTCGCCCACGTACCCGAGAAGAGCGCCCACCTGCTGGGGATCCTGGACGACGGCATGGGAGACGTGCCCCGCTACACCGGCACGGCCTGGTCCCCACAGCCCTGGACGCGCGGCAACACCTTCGGCACGTACCCCGTCAACACCCTGGACCCGACCGACGTGCTCAGCGCGTTCCAGACGAAGGTCCGCGCCCTCGGCCTCGACGAGGACGCCCAGGAGGACATCCGCCGGCAGGTGACCTCCCGCGTCCTGCGCGCCCTGCACCGCGAGGCGACCGGAACGGGAACGAGCCTCCCCTCCCGGGCCGGCGGCTGGGGCTGGGGCGCCGTACGGATCGGCAGCCGCCGGGCCCGCGTACGCGTGGAACTCCTCCCGGGCACGCCCGTCCTGCGGATGCTCGACCACGGGACCGAGCGGGAGGAGAACCGGCGGGCCGTCGAAACCCGCCAGGAGGGCGCCGAGTCCACCTCCGGCCGGGACATCGGCGTACTCGTCGGCGAAAGCGTCCACACCGGCGACCCCACCGCCGTCGCCGCCGGACCCTCCTACACCGAGACCGGGACCTCACGGCGCGCCGTCTCGACCGCCCGCTCCGTCTCCACCGGCACCACCTACCGGGCGGCGTCGACCGAACCGCACGCCGAGACCACCACCCCCTACCGGCTGCGCCTCACCCTGGAGTTCGACGACACCCCCGAACCCGCCGCCCCGGGCGCGGACGCCGGATCCGCCGCCCCGGGCACCGCGCTGCGCCGGTTCACCGGCAGACAGCGCATCACCGAGACCGGCGCCGTCGGCGACCTGCGCGAACACGTCCCGCTCAGCCTCATGGCCCCGGACCCCGACCCCGCCGACCCCGCACCCGACCCCCGGCTCGCCCCGCCCGACCTCACCGTCGCCACCCGGCCGCGCTCCGGACCGCGCCCCGGACTCCTCGGCCCCGACACCCTCCACGCGGACGGCACCGCCCGGCCGTTCACCTTCCCCGAGAACGGCTTCCACGTCCGCCGCATCGTCGGTCTGGAACACGTCCAGGAGGCCGGGCGGCGCGCCATCGCCGAGTCCTACGGGATCGACCTCACCGACCTGGACGCCCCCGGCGCCACCCCCGCACGCCGTACGGAACTGCTGCGCCGCGCCGCCGGAACCGCCCTCACCCGACCCGGCGGCGGAGCCGCGCAGACCCTGGAGGACGGCACCACCAACACCGCCCTGTCCACCTTCTACGACCAGGCCCTCGTCCCCGCCGGGTACGAGGTGCCCGGGCTCACCCACCGCGACCCGGCCGGCACCGACTCCGCCCGGCTCTCCCTGCACGCGAAACCCGACTTCTCCCGGGCGGTCCTGCTCACCGTCGCGGACGGCAAAAAGCTGGAAGTCCTGCGCGAGAGCGCCGAGGGCACCGGCACCTCCGTCAGCCACGAGCACACCCAGGACTCCGCGTTCGGCGGCGGCGTCGCGATCCGCACCGAGGACACCGGCCTCAACCAGCTCGCCGCGACCGCCACCGGCCCCTACGCCGCGGACGGCGACGGCGCCCCGGTCGGCGCGGAGCGGCTCTCCTCGCTCAACGTCAAACCCAAGACCGGCCGGGCCTTCCTGTTCGCCGTCCCCACCGACTGGCTGAGCGTCGCCGAAGTGCACCGCGGCATCAAGGACAGCGGCCTCGGCAGGTTCCTCGCCGGAGCCTTCGGCCACCCGCCGCGCGGCCCCAAGGCCGTCTCCTCCCAGACCTACGCGCTGGCCTGGATCCGCGACGACGTCGCCCGGGAACTCGGCCTGATCAACGACACCACCTTCCCCGCCCGGGTCTCCGCCGCCTGGGACGCCGTCGGCAAGGCGGCCAAGACGTGGACCGAGGCGGACCGGGCGTACTGGAAGAAGCGCCGCGCCTCGGCCGGACTGCGCGAAGCCCGGGAAGCCGCGCGCACGGCCCTCGGCCCGGCCCGCACCGCCGTCGAGGACACCACCCGCCGGCTCGCCCCCCTCCTGGACGCCGCCGAAGCCGCCGACACCGGCCTCGCCCGCGCCGAGGCCGACGTCGTACGGGACCGCGCCGCGGCGAGCCGGCTGGACGCCGCCGCCGACGCGCTGGACGCCGCCTCCGCCGCGGTGCGGCAGGCCCGGGCCGAGGTCGCCCGGGCCGAGCGCACCGCCCGGGCCACCGAGGACGCCGCCCGGGACACCGTGGCCGCCCTGCACGGCTGGGCCGCCCTGCCCGGCGACGGGCCCGACCCCGATGCCGTACGCCAGGCCGAGGCCGGCCTCACCACCGCCCGGCGCACCGCCGCAGCGCTCCGCTTCGCCGCGGGCCGGCGGATCGCCGCCGCCCGCGACCCGTACGACGCCGCCACCGTCGAACTCGCCGCCGCCGAACGGGACGCGCCCGCCGCCGCGGCGGGGGATTCCACGGGCTGGGGGACTCCCGCGACCCCCGCGGTGCCGGAGCCCCCGGGGGGCTCCGCCGCCACCGGGACCGCCGAGTACGTCACCGCGCCCTCCGGGACCGCCGAGTACACGGAGACTTCCGATCCCGGTGGGGTGCCCGGGCCGGGTGGGGAGTTCGGGCCGGGTGGGGTGTCCGAGCCGGGCGGGGTGTTCGGGCCGGGTGGGGTGTCCGAGCCGGGCGGGGTGTTCGGGCCGGGTGGGGTGCCCGAGTCCGGTGGGGCTTCCACGGCTGCGACGCCGGGGCTCCCCGTGTCCTCCGGGCCCGGTACCCGGTCCGTCGCGCGCCCCGGTTCCGGAACCGAACGGGCCCGGCGGACGGCCGGTGCCCTGCGTACCGGCGCCGACCGGCGGCTGACCGCCGCCGAGGCCCGGCGGAGCGCTGCCGCCCGCCGCCTCACCGGTCCCACCCGCGCGGATGCCGCCGCCCGCGCCGCCCTCGCCAGGGCGGCCGCCCGATCCACGGCGGCCGACGGCGCCTTCGACGCCCGCCGGGCCGAACTGGACGCCCTCGCCCGGGCGGCGGAGACCGCCGCCGCCGCACTCGGCCGGGTGCGCGCCGCCACCGACCGGCTCACCCGCTGGCACCAGCTCGCCGCCACCGCCGAAGGGCGCCGCCGCCTCGCGGGCCTCGCGGAACCGGCGCCGGTGACGTACACGCCCCCGTCCGGGCCCCCGCGAGCCGCCGAGCCGCCCCTGGCGCCGCGCTACACCCCGTCCGCCGACGGGGCCCGGCTGACCTCGCCCGACGGCGCCGCGTACACCGTGCACGAGGTGCCCCGGGACGGCGACGCCTTCTTCCACGCGCTCGCCGAGGGTCTGGCCAGGACGGCGCCCGAGCTCCTGGCCCGGCACGCGATCGACCCGGGCGACCCGCGGACCCCCCGGGCCCTGCGCCGGCTCATCGCCGCCCGCCTGACCGACCCCGCCGACGCCGACCTCCTCGCCGTCGTCGCCCCGGACGACACCGACGTCTTCACCGCCGCCGAGATCGACGCCACCGGGCCCGCCCCGGACCTCGCCGCCGGTACGCCCGGCCGCCGGGAGTTCGACCAGCTCGGCATCGTCCCGCACGCCGCCGCCCTGGACGACGGCGCCCGCGCCGCCCTCGCGACCGCCCAGCTGGAACGGCCCGGGGACGCCGACGACGAAGCCGGCTGGGACCACGCCGCCGCCGACCTCCTGCCCCTCCTCGCCGCCCGTACCTTCGGCATCGACGTGACCGTGGTGCGCGGCGACGGCACCTTCCAGACGTTCACGTCCCGGGCCTCAACGTCCCGGGCCTCAACGTCCCGGGCCTCAACGTCCCGGGCCTCAACGTCCCGGGCCTCAACGTCCCGGGCCTCAACGTCCCGGGCCTCAACGTCCCGGGCCTCCACGTCCCGGGCCTCCACGTCCCGGGCCTCAACGTCCCGGGCCTCAACGTCCCGGGCCTCCACGTCCCGGGCCTCCACGTCCCGGGCCTCAACGTCCCGGGCCTCAACGTCCCGGGCCTCCACGTCCCCGGCCTCCACGTCCCCGGCCTCCACCTCCCCGGCCTCCACGTCGCAGGCCTCCACACCCCCGGCCTCCACGTCGCAGGCGTCGACGCCCTCGGCATCCACACCCGCGGCCTCCGCCTCCCAGGCCCTCGCTCCCGGCCGCCGCGCGGGATCCCACCGCCTCCGCGGCCTCGTCGACGATCCGGAAGCCCCGGCTCCCCACGTCGTCCTGTTCCTGGACCACCGCCACTACCGTCTCGCCGTGGCGGACCCCGCCCGCCCCCTGCCGGTCCCGGCACCGCCGCTCGCCCCGCTGCCCGCCGCCCCGCTGCCCGCCGCCCCGCTGCCCGCCGTCGGGCCCGGTGCCGCCCCGCCCCTCCTCCCGGGCCCGGTGGACCGGCCCCTGAGCGAGCCGGAGGCCACCGGCACACCACCCGACCGGGGGGAGCCCTTGCCCGTACGGGGAACCGGTCACGGTTCCTTCGCGGAGGCGCTGCTCGCGGCGCTCGGCGACGGGAACGGGAACGGAGTACTGGACCGCCGCCGACAGGTCCCCGTGACCGAACTGGCGGGAACGGACGTGATTCTGACCGCCGGTCAGGCAGCCCACGCGGTGCTGCTCGGCGGCTCGCTGAGCGTCGAGGATCTGGGCCTCACCCCGCTCCAGCACCTCCGCTGGCTGCTGGCGGGCCCGGCCGACGTCGCCGCCGCCGCGGAGGTGCTCGGAATCGCCATCGAGGTCACGGCGCCAGGGCGCCGGCCCCACCGGTACGGATCCGGCCCCCGGGAACCCGTACGGCTGTACTACGACGGCCTGCGCTATTCCACCGCACCCCAACGGGGCTGATCACCACGTCTGTTGAGGGCCGCGAAGCCGGTCCCCGGCCCCCGGCGAAGGGACGCCGGGCGGCAGGGCGGCCTCCCGGAGCACCGCGACCGCGTGCAGGGTGCCACCGGTGCGGCCGGCCAGCAGGCCCCGGGGAGTGCGGACGCTCCACAGCGCGTCGGAGGACGGTTCGGCCCTGCCGGCGGGAAACGGACGCGTGATGTCGGTGATGTCCTGGATGACGACCACCCCGCCGGAGTTCACGGCGCTGTAGCAGCGTCCCACGGTAGCCGCAGCGGATGCGCCGACACCTCCCGCCCGGTAAAGGAAGGGGCTGGAAACCCCATGGCTTTCGCCAGGTCCCGCACGCCCGCGGGTCACGGCGTCGCGCGCCACGGCGAGCCTCGCGTGTCGGACGCGTGCACACCTCGTGAAGACGTTTGGCGGGCTTTTGGGGAAACGATGGCGGTCCTCGCCAGGATGAGCCCGTCCGCATCACCCACTGGTTGAAGGAGGTGTCCTGATGAAGAAGATCCAGGTACGCAAGGCCGGTCCGGTCCGCCTGACCTCGTCGGCTTGCAGCGTCTACACGAACCCCAACTGATCCCAGATCAGTTGAGCCCTGGCCGCTAGCACGTCAGGGCCACGGCGCCGTCGTGCCTGCGGGCAGCCCGAGGCGACTCAGGCTGCCGCCCGGTGCGACGGCGCCTCCCGGGGAGGCGGCCACCCCGCCCGCGCCGGGTCCGGACCGGAAGCCGAGGGAGACCACCCCATGCCGGAGCACGGCATCCGCAGCACGGCCGACACGCCGCTGCCGTTCCACACGCTGGTCTACCTGGAGGACGGCGAGGACGTCACCATCGGGCGGCCCGACACGGACTCCTACGCGATCTTCCCGGCCGACGGGGCCCACCTCGTGCGCCGCCTGGCGGACGGGGCCACACCGGCGCAGGCCTCCGACTGGTACGCCGCCGAGTACGGCGAGCAGGTCGACGTGGAGGACATCATCGGAGCCCTGCGCGAGCTGGGGTTCGTCCGCGAGGACGGCGAGGAGCCCGCGCAAGCGGAGCCCGTTCGCTGGCAGCGGCTCGGCCGCGCGCTGTTCTCGCCGCTCGCCTGGGTCTGCTACGCCCTCGTCGTGGCCTGGGCGCTGCTGCGCGTGATCCTCTCGCCGGACCTCGTACCGACGGCCGAGGACCTGCTGTTCAGCGACTACTACGCGGTGATCAGCCTCGTGCTGCTGGTCGCCGCCGTCCCCCTCATCGCCGTCCACGAGGCGTTCCACGCCCTGGCCGCACGACGTCTCGGAGTCCGCTCACGGACCCGGCTCTCGTACCGCTTCTACTTCCTGGTGGTCGAGACGGCACTGGACGGCCTGGTAGCCGTCGAGCGCAGGAAGCGCTACCTGCCGATCGTGGCCGGAATGGTCGCCGACTGCGTCCTCCTCGGCCTGCTCATCACGGTGGCGGACGTGTCCCGGGGCCCCGGTGGGGCCGAAACGGTCACCAGCCGGGTGTGCCTCGGGCTGGCGTTCGCCGCCCTGCTGCGCCTGCTGTGGCAGTTCTTCCTCTACCTCCGCACCGACGTCTACGTGCTGATCACCACCATGCTCGGCTGCGTGGACCTGCACACCACTTCCGTCCGCCTGCTGCGCAACCGGTTCCTGCGGTGGTGCGGGCGGACCGACCGGCTGGCCGACGAGTCCCAGTGGCACCCGGTGGACCGCCGGGCGGCACGCTGGTACTCCTGGCTCATCGTGGCCGGCTACACCGTCAGCCTCGGCACCTTCGTGCTCGCGCTCGCCCCGGTCTTCGTCCGGATGGTCTCCGGCGCGATCGACCGCTTCGGCGCCGGGGAGGGGTCGAGCTGGACCGAGCTCCTGGACTCCTCGGCCTTCCTCTTCCTGACCTTCGGCCAGATCGCCCTCACCCTCTGGATCGCCGCCAGGGAACGCGTCCGCGCCCGACGGTCCAGGACCCACCACGTCATCGACTGACGTGTGCCCCCCGTCGGCCCCGTGAAAGGTACGTTCATGACCGGCCACTACTGGATATCGGCTCCCCGGCGCCGTGAGCGCGACCGGCTGCGGGCCGGCCTCGGACTGCCTTCCCCGCTGACGGTGGTGGACGCGCACCGGCGCCTCCGGGGGCCCTACACGGCGGCCGGTGAGCTGCTGCGGCAGGTGGCGCCGGACGCGCTGCGCCGACAGCCGGAGCTGGCCGCCCGCCACTACATCGAACTCCAGGAGAGCACACCGGAGCTGGCGTCCCTGGTGCCGCCGAAGGAGAGGGCGCTGGAGCAGAACGCCAAGGCGCCGGGCGAGGCGACCAGGTACCCGGCCCGGCTGCACTCGCTGCGGGTCGCGCACGGCCTCGTGGACTTCCTGCTCGCCGCCCTGCCCGGCACCGGGGACGGTCCGCGCACCCTCGTGGTGGAGAACGTCCACCACGCGGACGTCACCGACCGGGAGTTCCTCGCCGCCGCGCTGCGGCGCATCCCCGCGGAGCTGCTCACCCTCGTCGTCGCCACCGACACGGACACCCTCGCCGACCCTCCCGGCATGCTGTCGGTCTCCCTCCCCTCGGAACTCGCGACGCGGACCACCCGCATCCACGGCCCGGGCACCGCGTCCGGCCCCGGGACCGACGGCGCGGACGACCGTACGCAGACGCCGCTCCAGGCGGCCGCCCGGTACGTCGAGGGGGAGTGCGTCCACGACGACCCCGCGCTGCACGCCGCGTACCGGGCGATCAGCGACGAGGAGCGCGCCGGCCTGCACGACCGCAGGGCCGCGGCACTGGCCTCCCGCGCGGAGGCGGAACCGTCCCTGAAGCTGGGCGCCCTGCCGTACCACCTGCTGCGGGGCAGCGACTCCGACGGCGCCGGCCTCGACGCCCTGAGGTGGGCCCAGGCCCGCTGCAAGTATTTCGGCTTCTACCACGCCGCGGCCGAGATGGGCGAGGAGGGCCGCCACCGGGCGGACCCCGTCACCCGCCCCGACCTCTGGTGGCCCTTCACCCGGGAGACGGGCGTGTGCCTGGCCGCCGCCGGGCGGCCGGAGGAGTCGGCCGCGGTACAGGAGGAGGCCCGGGCGGCGACCGCCATGCCCAAGCACCACATGAGCCTCGCCTACGAGACGGGCATGCTCTACGCCCGCCACTTCCCGCCCGAACTGCGCGACGACCGGCGGGCCAGGGCTTACGTCAACCAGGCCATCGCGATCTCGGACCTGCTGCCCGACCCCAAGGAACGCGCCTTCTACTCGGTGTTCAACCGCAACGGGCTCGCCCTGGTGGAGGTCAGGGCCGGCCGGCCCGACGAGGCGCTGCGGCTGCTCGACGAGGGGATCGAGCGGCTGGACCGCGAACTGGGCATCGGCGAGCGGACCTGGCACCGCGTGGGCCTGCGCTACAACCGGGCCCAGGTGAACGGCATGAGCGGCCGGCTGGAGGAGGCGCTCGCCGACTACGCCTCGATCATCGACGCGGACAGCGACTTCGCCGACCACTACTTCAACCGCGGCAGCATGCTGCGCCGTCTGGGCCGAGTCGAAGAGGCCATCGCGGACTACGAGAGGGCACTGGCCCTGGAGCCGCCCTTCCCCGAGGCGCATTACAACCGGGGCGAGGCCCTGTTGGAACTCGGCGACGCCGAGGGAGCACGGGCCGACTTCGACCGGACCCTGGAACTGGAGCCCGGACACCTGGAGGCGCTGCTCGCGCGCGCGGGCCTGCTGGCCGACCAGGGCGACGACCGGGCCGCACTGGAGGACGTGACGGCCGGACTGCGGCTCGACCCCGAACACCCGCACCTGCTCTGTCTGCGGGGACGCCTGTGGGGCGAGGAAGGCCGGACGGCCGAAGCGCGTGCTTCCCTGTCGGAGGCCCTGCGCCTCGACCCCGAGCTGGCCGAGGCGTGGGCGATCAAGGCCGAACTCGCCTTCCTGGAGGGGGACCTGGCCGGGGCGCTGGCCGACTTCGACCGTGCGGTGGACCTCGAGGGCCGGCCCGACTTCCGGTTCAACCGGGGTGTGGTGCACGAAGCGGCGGGCAGCTTCGAACGGGCCGTGGCCGACTTCGAGGCGGTCTTGGCCGTGACCGACGACTCCGAGGCGCGGAGCCGTCGGGAGACCTGCCTGCGCGCGGCCGAGCGCGCTCACGCGTAGGGGGCCGGGTGGACCTCCGACAGCAGGAGAAGCGGCAGGGCCGGGAACACGAACAGGACCGGGGCCAAGGCCAGGACCGGGACCAAGGCCAGGGCCAGGGCCGGGACCAAGGCCAGGGCCGGGACCTGGGTGGCCGAGGCCGTGGGGCCGGGCCGGCGGACGGGTTCACGGAGGCGATGTCACGGCTGGTGTCAGGGGTGGCGGTCGTCTCCGCCCGGCGGGACGACGGGCGGCCCTGCGGGCTGCTCGTGTCGTCCCTCTGCTCCTACAGCGCGTCCCCGCCCTCGATCCTGGTGGCGCTGGCCCGGAGTTCGCGTACCTGCCGGGAGCTCGCCGCGGGACCGGGCGCGCACTTCGGCGTCCACCTGCTGGCACGCACCCACTCCGCCCTGGCCCAGACCTTCGCGGGCAGCTCCGAGGACAAGTTCGCCGACGTGCTCTGGGAGTGGGACGGGCCGGTTCCCCGGCTGGCCGGCGTCCCGGTCTACGCGAAGTGCCGTACGGGCGTGCTGCTCCCGCACGGTGACCACGTGATCGTGGTGGGCGAGGTGGTCGACTGCGCGGTGGCGGAGGCCGAGCCCCTGGTGTACTTCCGCCGACGCCTCGACTGGAGTCTGGGCCCACCCGCACGCGGTCGTCCTCCCGCCGGCTGACCGGCCGCTGGGGCGGGGGCCGGTCGTGGCCGGGCCGATGGCCCGGGCACGGGCCCGTGCGGAGGCGGCCGTCCCGAGGCGTCAGCCGTCGAGCCCGGCCGGCCGGAGCACCACCGCGGGGCGGCAGCGGTCGTGCCGGGCGTTGTCCGGCCGGGCGCCGCTCAGCAGCGTCTGCTGCGCCGTGCGCAGGCCCGGTCCCGGTTCGATGCCGGTGTTCTCCACCACGGTGCGCCGGGCACGGGCGTAGGCGTTCAGCGCTTCGGCGCGGCGCCCCGCCGTGGCCAGGGCGAGCATCAACTGCTCGTGGAAGTCCTCGCGGAGGGGGTGGCGTGCGCAGAGCTCCTCCAGCTCGCCGACGACCTCGCGCGCCCTGCCCGTGCAGATGTCGGCGCCGATCCGGTCGTGCACCAGAGCCAGTCGTTCTTCCTCGAGCCGCACGGTGTAGTGCGCGGGAAGGCCCGCCTGCCCAAGTTCTCCGGGGGAGGTGCCCCGCCAGAGGGCGAGGGCTTGATGAAACGATTCTGCCGAGGTGGTGCAGTCTCCCGCGGCCCTCTGGTCCCGGCCGAGCCCGGCCAGCGCGCGGAACCGGTCGAGATCCAGGTCGCCCGGTCGTACGCGCAGCAGATAGCCGTTCCCGGCGGTGAGCAGCAGCGGATGCCGCCGGGCGTCGCCGCCGCCGCGGCTGTGCGCGGGGTCCAGGACGCGCCGCAGTCCCGACACGTACATCTGGACGGCGGCCACGGCCGACGGGGGCGGCCGGTCGTCCCAGAGCTCGCCGATCAGCGTGCAGATCGGGAAGCGCCGGTTGGCGTGGAGCAGGAGCAGTGTGAGCAGGGCGCGCCGCTTGAGGGACGTGGGCGTGCAGAGCACCCCCGCCCGATGGACCTCGAGGGGGCCCAGGATCCGGTACGTCGGCCCGTCCGCCGGCGCGGGCTCGCTCTCCGCGTCCCCGGGCCGGGCCGGCAGGCCGGGGACGGTCCCCGTACAGCCGGGTAAGGAAGGGTCTGCCGAGGATCTTTCCGTTCTGGCCAGCACTGATCTGCCACCCCCGCGTCACCGGCGCGCCCTCAGGCGCGCTGTCCTGTCGGTCGGCACGCGGTAGGGCCTACCGGCGCTCACGTCATGGATACGGGATCGAAGGAGAGAGTGTCATGGGCTCGAACAAGCCAAGTTCGGTACGGGCGGGGCGTCACCGGCGCGTCGTCCCCCCTTACCGCTCCCGCTCAAACTCAGCCAAACATCCGGTCACCCGGACCGACTCGGGACTTCGCCTTGGCAGCGGGCCGCCACGGGGTTAGCGTGCCTCGATCTCCTCCCGCTGAGCCCGTTCATCCTGACCGTCGAGCGATCCATCGACCTGCAGTGAGAGGAACTCCATGTCCGCACGTCGCATCGCGGCGGCGACGGCCACCCTGGCCGCCGCGGCACTCGTCTCCCCCCTCCTGTTCGCCGGGCCCGCCACAGCGGAGGCCGACGACCCGGGCCGGGCCGGCCGGGGCGACGCGCTGGCCGCGAAGCTCGTCAGGGAGTCGACGGCCAAGGACGCCTTCCGGCACCTGAAGACCTTCCAGGCGATAGCCGACTACAACGGCGGCACACGGGTGGCGAGTTCCAGGGGCCACGAGCAGTCGGCCGCCTACGTGGAAGGGGTCCTCAGAGCCGCCGGCTACCGGCTCTCCCGCCAGGAGTTCGACTTCGCCTACACCGACGACATCGCCGAGTCCCTGACCGTGCTCTCGCCCACCCCGCGCGACATCACCCTCCAGCTGATGGCCTACACCGCCAAGGGCCCCGAGGGCGGTGTGACCGCGGACGTGGCCGTCGTCCCCGTGGACGCCGACGCCACCCACGGCTGCGAGCCCACCGACTTCGCCGCGGGCGCCTTCACCGGCAGGATCGCACTGATCAAGCGCGGCGGCTGCTCCTTCGCCGTCAAGCAGGCCAACGCCCACGCCGCCGGCGCGCTCGGCGCCGTCGTGTACAACAACACCACGGGCAAGATCAACGGCACCATCGGCGACGCGGCCCTCGCGAAGATCCCCACCGGCGGCATCAGCCAGGAGGACGGCGAGACGCTGGCCGCCGAGGCCACCGCGGGCCCGGTCACGGTCACCCTCGACATCCACGAGCTTCGGGAGAACCGCAGGACCTTCAACGTGGTGGCGGAGACCCGCGGCGGCGACGCGGCCGACACCGTGTTCCTCGGTTCGCACCTGGACTCGCTCCACGACAGCCCGGGCATCAACGACAACGGCTCGGGCTCGGCCGGTCTCCTCCAGGTCGCGGTCAGGCTGGCCAAGTCCCAGGACAAGGTCGGGAACAAGGTCAAGTTCGCCTGGTGGTCGGCCGAGGAGTTCGGGGTGCTGGGCTCGCAGGCGTACCTCGCCTCCCTGCCGGAAGAGCAGCGGAAGCAGATCAGGCTCTACCTGAACTTCGACACGATCGCCTCCCCGAACGCCGCCTACTTCGTCCACGACGGCGACGACTCCGACGGCGTCGGCGCCGGCCCGGGCCCGGAGGGATCCGCCCAGCTGGAGAAGGGCATCACGGACTTCCTCGGCTCGAAGCGGATCCCGTACGAGGGCACCGACTTCACCGGCCTATCGGACTACGCCCCGTTCATCGCGGCGGGGATCCCCTCCGGCGGCACCTTCGCCGGGGCCGACGGCATCAAGACCGAGTCCCAGGCCGCCAGGTTCGGCGGCCTGGCGGGTGTCGCGTACGACGTGAACCACCACACGGCCGGCGACGACCTGACGAACATCGACATGCGGGCGCTCGACGTCAACATCGACGTCATCGCCGACGCGGTCGGCCACTACGCGCACGACCTCGGCCCGCTCACCCGACCCGCGAACACCGCTCGTACGGAGGGTGCCCGTACGGACGCCGCCCGGGACGGCGCCGACGGCGACGCGCCCGTGACGGGGTAGGCAGTCGACTCTCCTGACGTTCCATCCCCGCAGCGGGCCCGCATGGGGTCCGTGACCGGTCCGGCGGTCAAGGGCTGCCCGGCCTTCGTTCCGACAGCGAGGCCGGGGAGAAGAGGCCCGGGGGATGGGCAGGCCTACCTCAGACGACGGAGAGCAGGTCCACCACGAAGACGAGCGTGGATCCCGCCGGGATCAACGGCGAGGGGGACTGGTTGCCGTAGCCGAGGCGCGGGGGGACGATGATCTCGCGCCGGCCGCCGACCTTCATCCCCCTGAGTCCCCGGTCCCAGCCCTTGATGACCCTGCCGCCACCCACGGCGAACTTGAACGGCTGGCCCCGGTCCCAGGAGGCGTCGAACTCCGCTCCGGACTCGAAGGTGACCCCGACGTAGTGAACCCGGACCACCCTGCCCGGCTTCGCCTCGGGCCCGTCCCCGACGACGAGGTCCCGGATCGTCAGCTCCTCGGGAGCGTCACCCCCGGGAAGTTCGATCTCGGGCTTCGTCAGTTCACTCACATCAGCCTCATCACTCTCCGCCGGAAGCCCTCGTGCAGACCATCCGGGCGCATGGTCACTCCATGCGGCAGGTGATCACGCTACCGAGAACGCCGATCGACCGAAGAACATCAAACCCCACGGACCACGGCGCGGCGCCTTCCGAAGACGCTCAGAAGAACCCTAGCTTCTTCGGAGAGTAGGAGACGAGGAGGTTCTTCGTCTGCTGGTAGTGCTCCAGCATCATCTTGTGGGTCTCGCGGCCGATGCCGGACTGCTTGTAGCCGCCGAAGGCCGCGTGGGCCGGGTAGGCGTGGTAGCAGTTCGTCCAGACGCGTCCCGCCTGGATCGCCCGGCCCGCGCGGTAGGCCGTATTGACGTCGCGGGTCCACACTCCCGCGCCCAGGCCGTACGCCGTGTCGTTGGCGATCCGGATGGCGTCGTCGAAGTCCTGGAAGGACGTCACCGAGACCACCGGGCCGAAGATCTCCTCCTGGAAGATCCGCATGCGGTTGTCGCCCTCGAACACCGTCGGCTGGATGTAGTACCCACCCGACAGGTCGCCGCCGTGTGCGATGGGCTCTCCGCCCGTGAGGACCTTCGCGCCCTCCTGCCGGCCTATCTCCACGTACGACAGGATCTTCCGCAGCTGCTCCTGCGACGCCTGCGCGCCGATCATCGTGTCCGTGTCCAACGGGTGCCCCGGCACGATCAGTTCGGTGCGCGCGACGGCCGCGTCGAGGAAGTCCGCGTACCGGCCGCGCTCGATCAGGGCGCGCGAGGGGCTCGTGCACACCTCGCCCTGGTTGAGGGCGAACATGGTGAAGCCCTCGAGCGCCTTGTCGCGCAGTTCGTCGTCCGTCGTCCAGATGTCGTCGAAGAAGAGGTTGGGGCTCTTGCCGCCGAGTTCCAGCGTCACCGGCTTCAGGTGTTCCGCCGCGTACTGCATGATCAGCCGGCCCGTGGACGTCTCCCCGGTGAACGCGATCTTCGCCACGCGCGGGCTGGAGGCGAGCGGCTTGCCGGCCTCCTCGCCGAAGCCGTTGACGATGTTCACCACGCCCGGCGGCAGCAGGTCCGCGACCAGGCTCAGCCAGAAGTGGACGGAGGCCGGCGTCTGTTCGGCCGGTTTCAGCACCACCGTGTTCCCGGCCGCCAGCGCCGGTGCGAGCTTCCACACCGCCATCAGGATCGGGAAGTTCCACGGGATGATCTGGCCGACGACACCCAGCGGCTCGTGGAAGTGGTAAGCCACCGTGTCGTCGTCGATCTGGCTGAGCGCCCCCTCCTGCGCGCGCAGTGCTCCCGCGAAGTAGCGGAACTGGTCCACGGCCAGCGGGATGTCGGCCGCCAGGGTCTCCCGGACCGGCTTGCCGTTCTCCCAGGTCTCGGCGACGGCCAGGGCCTCCAGGTTCTGTTCCATCCGGTCCGCGACGCGCAGCAGGATCGTGGACCGCTCCGCGACGGAGGTGCGCCCCCAGGCAGGGGCGGCCGCGTGCGCCGCGTCCAGTGCCGCCTCGACGTCCTCGGCCGTTCCCCGCGCGACCTCCGTGAACGCCTCGCCGTTCACGGGGGAGGGGTTGGCGAAGTACCGGCCGCGGACCGGTTCGACGTACTCGCCGCCGATGAAGTGGCCGTAGCGGGACGCGTACGACATGAGCGCCCCTTCGGATCCGGGCGCAGCGTAACGGGCCATGGTGGCCTCTCTTGCCGGGCGCCGCCGCCGTCCGGCAGCGCTCGACAGGACGCTAGGGGCCCGCGGGTTGCGACCGGGTTGCACGTCCGCCACGGACCGCCTCCGGGCGTACGGGGCCCTGCCCCGGGCCCAGTTCGAGGTCCAGGGCGCGTACGCGGGCCAGCGCCGCCGCCCGCCGCCCGGGCGGCAGCGCGTACGCCAGGGCCCGCCAGGCCTCCGGGTCGTCCGCGCCCCAGGGGCTGCACACCCAGTCCGTCAGCAGCCCGGCGTCGGCCCGGGCGACGACCGCGGCCCGCGCCTGGTCCTCGATGCGCCGGCGCAGCCGGACGATGCCCGGCGCCGTGGAAGCGGGCAGCAGGGGGCCGGGGTACCGGTGCAGGGCGGCGGAGACGGCTCCGCCGGCCAGGTGCCGGGTCAGGGCGGTGAAGTCCGACGCCAGCGCAGCGGCCGTACGGTAGGGCCGCGACAGCGGTGCGCGGTCGCCCAGGACCCCGCGCAGCCGTGACATCTCGGCTCGCAACGTCACCGGTGACACGGACTCGTCCTCGTAGAGCGCGATCGTCAGTTCCTCGCCCGACAGGCCCTCCGGGTGGTGCGCCAGCAGGGCCATGATCTCGCTGTGCCGCCGGCTCAGCCGCACCGTGCGCCCCCCGGTGCCCAGCAGTGCCTCGTCCCGGCCGAGCGCGGTGAGCGTGTCCGCGGCGGCGGCCGGGTCCGGGGCGAGGAGGGCCAGCTGGGCCTCGGCCGCCCTGGCCACCGCACGCACGAAGGCGAGGGAGTGCGGGTGCGCGAGCCCGTCGCCCCCGGTGATGTCCACCGCACCCAGCACCCCGCCGGTCCGCGGGTCCCGCACCGGGGCCGCCGCACAGGTCCACGGGTGCACGCGACGGCTGAAGTGCTCCGCCCCGAAGACCTGTACGGGTTCGCCGACCGCGACCGCCGTGCCGGGCGCGTTGGTGCCCATCGCCGTCTCCGACCAGCGCGCCCCGGGGACGAAGCCGAGCCGCTCCGCCCGCCGTAGGGTGCCCGGCTCGCCCTCCACCCAGAGCAGGCTGCCCCGCGCGTCGCACACCGCCATCAGATGCGCCCCGTGCGCCGCGAAGGTTCCCACGAGGTCCCGGAACACCGGCATCACCCGCGCCAGCGGATGCTCCGCGCGGTACCGCCGCAGCTCCGCCTCCGCCAGTTCCACCCGGGGCGCGCACTCGGGGCTGACCCGGGCCCGGGCACACCGCCGCCACGACCTCGCGATCACCGCCCGGACCGGCGCCTCGACCCGGCCGTCCCGGGTGAACGCGGCGTGCGCGCGCCGCAGTTCCCGCGTGCGCTCGACGGGGTCGGCCCCGCCCGGCAGCGCCACCAACGGATCGCCCATGTCACCCTCCCCTGGTGTCGCGGTCCCCGGAGCGCCCCCATCGTCGTCCCGCTTTCCGGCCCCGACAAGCGGTACGTCGGCCAGCGCGCCGGCCGTAAGGGGCCGGGCGGTGCGACGGCACCCCTCAGGGGGCTTCCGGGGCCCCCGTCGCTCCCGCACCGGGCCCGGGCCCGGGTTCCGGGTCCGGGCCCGCCCACGCCCACGCCGAGGCCGGGTCGGGGGCCGACGGGCCCGTCGGGACCCAGTGGCCCGCCTCGCGGTGGTACGGCCACCAGCGGCCCTCCCGCCCCAGCCGGAGCTGGAGCCCGGCGTCCGCCGCCGTCCAGCGGGCGCGGACCCGGCGGAGCACCGGCGCTTGCGCGTCCGCCCAGGCCGTGGTGAGCGCCGCCCGGGCCCGGGCCAGCGCCGCCCGGTCCGGCGTCCAGTCGTCCTCCAGCGCCGCGAGGGCGGCTGCCCGGCCGAAGCCCCAGGCCCGTACGGCCAGTTCCATCGCGGCCCGGTCCCTGCCGAGAGCCGCCGCCAGACGGGACCTGACCCGGACGTCGCCGGCCTCGGCCGTGAGCCGTACGGCGTCTTCGACGGTCGTGAGCGGGGCCGTCGGGGCGCGCTCGGCGTGCCCGGGAGCCAGCGCACCCGCCAGCAGCCGGTACGCCTCGGCCGCGGCGGCCTGCGCCAGGAACTCCACCCCGTCCACGTCCAGCCCGGCCGGTTCGGCCTCCGTGTCCAGCGTCGGCGGCTGGCCCGGCGCCTCCGGCAGGGCGGGCGGTGCGGGCAGCGGGGCGGGGCCGCCCCGGGCAGCCCGGGCTTCGTGTGCGGCGTACGCCTCGGCGGCCGCGATGCCCGGCATGCCCCGCATGCCCGGACCGCCCCGGCCGCCGGCCGCGCGGGCGCCGGTGTCGGCGGGCGCCGGCTCGGAGTCCGCCCCGGAGGCCCCCTCGATGTCCGCCCCGGCGGTGCTGCGTTCCTCCAGCTCGTCCAGGAGCCCCCGCTCACCGCGGCCGCGCAGGAGCAGCAGCACGAAGGGGTCCTGGTCCAGCAGCCGGGCCACCTGGTAGCACAGCGCCGCCGTGTGCGGGCAGTGGTCCCATTCCCCGCAGTCACAGCGCGGGTCGAGGTCCCCGATTCCGGGCAGCAGCTCCGCCCCGGCCTCCGCCGCGTCCTCGGCCAGCTCCGGCGGCACGTCCCGGTCCAGGAGCGCCGCGATGTGCCCCGACTCGGCCGCCGCGAGCCCGAGCAGCCGGTCCCACTGCGCCTCCGTGAACTCCTGCACGAGCACGTCGGTGCGGTGCGCCGTCCCGTCCCGGTCGCGCACCACCGCGGTCAGCCCGCCCGGGCGCACCGAGACCGCCCCCACCGCGCCGGTGCGCGCGTACCGTCGGCCCTTCTTGACCTGCTCCCCGTCGAGCGCGCTGTGCTCCAGGGCGCGCAGCCAGGCAAGGCCCCACCAGGTGTGCGCGAAGCCGCGGCCGGGCGGGGTGGGCGGGAGCGCCGCAAAGGTCTTCTCGTACGGGTCCCCGCCGGTCATCCGTCACTCCCCGCGGCCGGGCGCAGGGCCACGAGCTCGGCCAGTTCGGCATCGGTCAGTTCGGTCAGCGCGCCCTCGCCGCCCGCGAGGACGGCGTCGGCGAGCGCGCGCTTGCGCTCCAGCATCTCGGCGATCCGGTCCTCGATCGTGCCCTCGGTGATGATCCGGTGGACTTGTACGGGCTGGGTCTGGCCGATCCGGTAGGCGCGGTCGGTGGCCTGTTCCTCGACGGCCGGGTTCCACCAGCGGTCGTAGTGGATGACGTGTCCGGCGCGGGTCAGGTTCAGGCCGGTGCCCGCCGCCTTGAGGGACAGCAGGAAGACCGGGACCTCGCCGTCCTGGAAGCGGTCGACGAGCTCCTCACGGCGCGGCACCGGCGTCCCGCCGTGCAGCAGCTGGGTGGCGATGCCGCGCGCGGCGAGGTGCTTCTCCAGGATCCGGGCCATGGCCACGTACTGGGTGAACACCAGGACCGAACCGCCCTCGGCGAGGATCGTGTCGAGCAGCTCGTCCAGGAGTTCCAGCTTGCCGGAGCGGCTCCCGGCAGGTGTGCCCGTGGTGCCCGGGGTGCTTGTGGTGCCCGTGGTGCCCGCGCCGGGCCGGTCCAGGAACTGGGAGGGGTGGTTGCAGATCTGCTTGAGGGAGGTGAGCAGCTTGACCACCAGGCCGCGCCGCTCCATCCCGTCCGCCTCCGCGATCGAGGCGAGCGTCTCGCGTACGACGGCCTCGTACAGCACGGTCTGCGCCGGACTCAGGGCAACGGCGTGGTCGGTCTCGGTCTTGGGCGGCAGTTCGGGCGCGATCCCGGGGTCGGACTTCTTGCGGCGCAGCAGGAACGGCCGTACGAGCGCGCCCAGTCGGGCGGCCGCCTGGGGATCGCGCCCGCTTTCGACGGGGTCGGCGTAGCGGGTGCGGAAGGTGCCGAGGCGGCCGAGGAGCCCGGGAGTCGTCCAGTCGAGGACGGCCCACAGTTCGGACAGGTTGTTCTCGACGGGCGTTCCGGTCAGGGCCACGCGGGCCGGAGACGGGATGGTGCGCAGGGCCCTGGCGGTGGAGGAGCGGGGGTTCTTGACGTGTTGCGCCTCGTCGGCGACGACCATGCCCCAGCGGGCGGCGGCGAGCGCGGCCGCGTCGAGGCGCATCGTGCCGTACGTGGTCAGCACGAACCCGCCGGTGACGCCGGCCAGGCTGCGGCCGGGGCCGTGGAAGCGGCGCACCGGGGTGCCCGGCGCGAACTTCTCGATCTCCCGCTGCCAGTTGCCCAGCAGGGAGGCCGGACACACCACCAGGGTCGGCCCGGCGGTGGCGCCGGCGGTGGCGGCCTGGTCTGGGGCGTTGCGGTGCAGATGGAGGGCGATGAGCGTGACGGTCTTGCCGAGGCCCATGTCGTCGGCCAGGCAGGCACCGAGGCCGAGCGAGGTCATCCGGGCCAGCCAGCGCAGGCCGCGCAGCTGGTAGTCCCGCAGGACGGCCCGCAGCTCCGGCGGCGCGTCGGGGCCCTCGGCCCGCGACGGGTCGGCGGTGAGCCGCGCCCGCAGCTGTTCGAGGGCGCCGGTGGCCTCGACCCCGACCCGCTTGCCGTCCAGGTCCGCCGACCCGGTGAGTACGGCCGCCAGCGCGTCCGCGACGGAGACCTTGCCGTCGCGCCGGGCGCGGGCCCGGCGGGCCTCGGCCGGATCGATGAGGACCCACCGGTCGCGCAGCCGGACCAGCGGGCGGCTGGCTTCGGCGAGCCGGTCGAGCTCGGCGGCGGTGAGGTCGCCCTGGCCGTCGAGCGCGTAGCGCCAGCCGAAGGAGAGCAGGGAGCCGGGGGAGAGCAGGCCGGAGGGTGCGGACAGGGGGGAGGCGGAGCCCGTGCGGCCGGTGGGCCCGGAGGGGTCGGCGGAGCCCGCGGGATCGGCGGACCCCGCGGGTTCCTGCGCTCCGAGGACGGCGCGGGCGGTGAGGGTACGGGCGAACCCGCGCGGCCAGTGGACCTGTACCCCGTCGGCGGCCAGGGCGCCGCAAGCCGCACCGAGCAGTTCCGCGACCTCCTCGTCGGCGAGCCCGACGGCGTCCGGCACGGCCGCGCCCAGCAGCGGGTCGAGCGGGGGCCACAGCCGCGCGGCGCGGCGCAGCGCGCGCAGGGCGTCCAACCGCGCGCGGGGCGGGAAGGCGGCCGCGGCGGCTCCCGAGCCGGCCCAGACGTCGGCGGCGTCGGCGACCAGGGCGGTGTCGGCCATGCTGTGCATCTGGAGGACGGCCCGGAAGGCGGCGCCGGCGAAGTCGGCCGGGTCGGAGGGGTCGCCCCCGTCGGAAGGGTCGCCCCCGTCGGAGGGGGCGCCGGAGGCCCCGACGAGTTCGATCCGCAGCGAGATCCGTACGCCCGCGTCGTGCCCGGCGGCCACCTCGGCGGCCCAGTCGCGCAGGCCCGGGTGTAGCCGGGGCTCCCGGGCGGCGTAGGCGGGCCCGCCCGCGGCGGAGGGCGCGGCGGGGGAGCGGGGCAAGGTGTCGGCCACGGCGTCGAGGAAGGCCCGCAGCAGGGTCTCCGGGGCCGGCAGCCGCGGCGGTCCGTCCGCGTTCAGGGGCACGCAGTGGGCCCCGGGGGGCATGGCGGCGGCGAGTTCCCGGACCGCTTCGAGATCCGCGGGCGCCAGCGGCCCGATCCGCCAGGCGTCGTGCCCCCCGGGACTCAGCCCGGGCAGGAGCTGCCCGCGGGCCGCGAAGCCCAGGGCCAGCAGCGCGGCGGCGCCCCAGAAGGCCGCGGCGGAGGGGTCGGAGCCTGACGCGGCGGCCCGCGCGCGGGTGAGCAGCGGCAGGGCCTCGCCGACGGGCAGGAGGAGCGCGGTCACGGAGCCGCGGCGCAGGTCGGGCGTGACGACGGTCAGCCCTTCGAGCCGGCCGAATCCGGCACCGGCGCCGACACCGGCACCGGCAACCGCGCCGACACCGGCACCCCCACCCGCACCCCCATCCGCACCGGCACCGGCACCGGCAACCGCGCCGCCCCCCGCACCCGTACCGGCGCCGACGCCGGCCCCCGCACCGGCTTCGGCCCGGGTGCGCGGAGCCTCACCATCCGGTTGCCAGAACGCGATCCGGCCTGCGCGTGACGGGTCGGCCGGAAGGAACACGGCGGAGCCGCGGAGGAGTTGACCGGGGCCGGAGATCTCAGGAAACACGCATTCTTCAAACTTGACTACTGAATGCAGGGTGGCCGAGAGTACCCCACCCCGGGCCCCTGAAGGCACTGGACGGGCCGTGACCCGGGTCACTTTTCGGCCGGTCTGCGTGTCGGGGAACGAGGGGTCGGGACGGCGCGTTGAGGGGGTAGTGGTCAACGACAGAAGGAGGTGTCCGCAGATGTCCACGAGCGGAAAGGTCGCGGTTGCCGGAGTCGTGGCAGCCATCGTGTTGTTCTGGGCGGTCGGGTTCTGGGCGGGACTGCTGGTCCTGATCGGTGTACCCGCTGCCGCCTACCTCCTGCTGGACTCCTCCCAGCGCCGTCGCCTCCGGGGTATATCCCGGAAGCAGATCGGCCGCTGACAACGGCCTCCACGCGTCTCCCGGCGGCAGGTACGGCGGTCCCGGGAGCCGCGGCGGTCACCCGTGCGGTGCCGCGCGACGCGAGCGCGTCCCGCCGGAGCAGGGGGAAGCGGGCGTGCCCCGGCGGCCGTCCGGCCCGCCGCCAAAGCCGCGGCCCGGTAGCGGTCGACCACCTGATCGGGATGGCCGCCGGCTCAGGCCGGGCGGACCGCGACGCGGTCCAGCGCCGCCAGCAGCTCCGGCAGATCCGGCCGCCCCTCCCGGGGGACCGCGAGCACCTCACCCGGCTCCTCGTCGAGCAGGACGAACGCCGCGCCGCCGGTCCGCGCCACCAGCGACCAGCCGGCCCCGTCCGCGCGCAGCGTCCGGGCCCCCTCGCCCGCGAACGAGGAACGCACGCGGCCGGGCGGCGGCGGGGTGCGGGTGTATCCCGCCGCCTCCTCCAGCGCCCGGGCCAGCCCCGGATGCTCCGCGGCGGCCACACCGCCGTCCGTCGCCACGCGCTCCTGCCAGTCCGGCCACTCCCGGGCGACCTGGTCCGCGCCCATCCGCCGCTGGACCGGCCCCCAGGTCTCGGCCGAGGGCGGCGCCAGCGGCACCCGCCCGGTGCCGTCCGCACCCTGCTCCGGGTCGTGCGGCGCGGGGATCCCTGGGGCCGCCACCGAGAGCTCCAGCGGCCAGCCCGCCAGCGAGACCACGATCGTCCGCTCGTCGGGGGACAGGTCGTACTCCATGCCGCAGTCCCAGGAGGCGATCGCAGCGGCCACCAGCGTGACGTCGTCCACGACGACCGTCCAGCGCGCGCCCTCCTCGTCCTGGCCGAGCACCAGCCCGTACCCGTCCCGGGCCGGCGCCACGCCCAGCAGGGAGCAGGCCTCGGGGAAGTCGTCACCCAGGATGCTCGGGAACTGCGCGGGGGTCATCAGTACGGCGGTCAGCACGTACAGCGAGCCGCCATCCTCGTCGTCGGACACGTGGCCTCCCGTTGGCACTCTCGATGGCGCACCCTAACCAGCGGGTAACCCGCCCGTCGAGAGCCTGCGGGTGACGATTTCCAAGGCCGCTACCTGCACGTAGAGTTGGGAACCCGCCACAGAAAGGGACATCCGGTGCAGCGTTACGACCGGCTGAGGGAAATCCTCCGGCTCGACCCCGATCGGGACTTCCTCGCCATCTACCGGCTCACCACCACCTACGAGTTCCCCTGGGACTTCACCAGAGCCCTCGAGCTCGCCCTCCTGCGCACCTACGCGGTCCCTTCCATCGGCCGTCTGCTGGCCGAGACCGCGGAGTTCACCGACCGGGCCCAGCGCCGCTACGACGACACCGCGCTGCTCCTCGACGCGGTCGTGGAGCACGGCTTCGAGAGCGACACCGCACGCACCGCGATCCGCCGCGTCAACCAGATGCACCGCAGCTACGACATCTCCGGCGACGACATGCGCTACGTCCTCTGCACGTTCGTGGTCGCCCCGGCGCGCTGGCTGGACGCGTACGGATGGCGCCCGCTGACCCACCACGAGCGCAGGGCATCGGCGAACTACTACGCCACCCTCGGCCGCCACATGGGCATCACGGACATCCCGGACTCCTTCGAGGGATTCGAGGCCACGCTGGACGCCTACGAGCGGGCCCACTTCGGCTGGGACGAAGGCGGCCGCAAGGTCGCCGACTCCACCATCGACCTGATGGCCTCCTGGTACCCGGCGCCCCTGGCCCCCGCATTGCGCGGCGCGAGCCTCGCCCTCCTGGACGAGCCGCTGCTGGACGCCTTCCGCTACGGGCGCCCCAACCCGGGCGTCCAGCGGCTGGTCCGCGGCGCCCTGCGACTGCGAGGCCGCGCCGTACGGCTGCTGCCGCCGCGCCGGACCCCGCACTACGCCCGGCAGAACCCGGAGATCAAGAGCTATCCCGGCGGCTACGACGTGGGCGAGCTCGGCACTTTTCCCGTGCCCGGCGCGGGCGGATGCCCCGTACCGCATCCCCGCCGGCCCGCCGGAGCCGAGGCCCAGCCTCCGGCGTGATCCGGGGTACGTCCGCGCGTCCCGGGCGCGGGGCCGACGTACAAGATCGTGCACAGGAGCGTTCGCCGGCCCGTGTCACCGGCTCGTTCCACCGGGCCGTTCCGCCGGCTCGTTCCGTCGGCTCGTTCCACGGGCCGTTCCGCGGCTCGGCTCATGCGCGGCGTACGGCCAGCATCAGGAAGCGGGCGCCCTCGTCGGCGTACGAGGTCATGTCCCAGCCCGAACCGGCCAGTAGCGGACGGAGGTTGGGCTCGGCCCGCATGTCCTGCGGGGTGAGTGCGCGGCCGTGGCGCGCGGCGAGGGCGGCCCGCCCGATCGGGTGGAAGAGCGCGAGCCGGCCGCCGGGGCGGACCACCCGGGCCAGCTCACGCAGGTTCGCCCCCGGATCCGGCAGGTGGGCGATGAGCCCGGCGGCGAACACCCCGTCCAGGGACCCGTCGCGCAGCGGCAGCCGGGCGACGTCCGCGAGCAGCAGCGCGCCCTCGGCCGCCCGGCCCGCGCGCTGCGCGGCGGCCAGCATCTGCGGGGTGAGGTCCGCGCCCAGCACGGTCCCGGCAGGCCCCACGGCCGCGCGCAGGGCGGGCAGGGCCCGACCGGTGCCGCAGCCCGCGTCCAGGACGCGGTCGCCCGGCCGCAGCCCGAATTCGGCCACGGCGGTCGCGAAGGCGGGCCCGTCCCCGGGGAACTTGCGGTCCCAGTCGGCGGCGCGCGCCCCGAAGAACTCCTGCACGTGTGTGTGGTCTTCGCTCATGCGCCCATGATCCCCCACCGGTGCCGACGCCGGGGCGTGCGGACCGTGTGCAAGGTGGCACGTGGCGTGATCGAAGACAAACGTATCTCTGTCATATTCCAGCAGTTCCAGCGGCTTTCGAAATGCGCCCCCTGTTCGCGCCCTCACCCGGACTAGCGTCCGTTGGCCATGGGACACCTGGACCACGCCGCCTACGGCTGGCTGACACCCGCGCTGTCATACGTGATGGCATCGATCGGCGCCGCCCTCGGCCTGCGCTGCACCGTCCGCGCGCTCGCCGCGACCGGCACCTCCCGCCGCAACTGGCTCCTCACCGCGGCCTCCGCCATCGGCACCGGCATCTGGACGATGCACTTCGTCGCGATGCTGGGCTTCGACGTCATCGGCACCGAGATCCACTACAACGTGCCGCTGACCATCCTCAGCCTCCTCGTGGCGATGGCGGTCGTCGGCGCCGGAATCTTCGCCGTCGGCTACGGCAGGAGCCCCCGCCGGGCCCTCGTCCTCGGAGGCCTCACCACCGGCGTCGGCGTCGCCAGCATGCACTACCTCGGCATGGCGGCTCTGCGCCTGCACGGCGAGATCTCCTACGACCCGCTCGCGGTCGGGCTCTCCGTCGCCATCGCCGTGGTCGCCGCCACCGCCGCGCTGTGGGCGGCGCTCCACATCAAGTCGCCGCTGGCCGTGGCCGGCGCCTCGCTCGTCATGGGGGCCGCCGTCAGCAGCATGCACTACACCGGGATGCTGGCCGTAGCCGTCCGGGTCACCCCCTCTGAAGCCGCGCTGCCCGGAGCCACCGCCACGCAGTTCATCTTCCCCCTCGCGGTCGGGCTCGGCTCCTACCTGTTCATCACCGCCGCGTTCGTCGCGCTCTCCCCGACCGCCGACGAACGTGCCGCCTCCGACTCCGCCCAGAACCTGGGCGAACGGGCCGTCGCGCACTGAGCGGGCCGGGGTCCCGTGGCACCGAGCGCCGCGGGACCCGTCCGGCCCGTCCCACCGCGGCACGCCGGCACCGCAACGCCCGACACCGCAGCACGCACCACCGCAGCACGCACCACCGCAGTACGCACCACGGCACCCGTAGGCACCGCAGTACGTACCACCGCACCCGTAGGCACCGCCCCGGAACGAGGAGCCCATGCGCACACCCCGCAGAAGACCGGAAGCAGCGGCGCAGCGGCTGCCCGCGCCCCCGGCCCGCGGCCGCCGGGCGCACGCCGGGCCCCCGGCGGAGGAGGCGGCGCTCCCCGAGGCCGCCCCGCGCAGCGGGCCCGGCCCGGCAACCCCGCACGGCGACCGCCCCCGGCTGCGTCCCCGTACCGTCCGCGCGAAGATCGTCTCGCTGCTGATGGTCCCGGTCGTCTCCCTCCTCGCCCTCTGGGCCTTCGCGACCGTCAGCACCGCCCAGGACATCGCCCGCCTCAGCCGCGTCCAGCGGATCGACGCCGAGATACGCACCCCCGTAGCCGCCGCCGTCACCGAGCTCCAGGCCGAGCGACGCATCGCCGTCCGCCTGCTCGCCGACCCCGCCGCCGACCAGCGGGCCGCCCTCGACCAGCAGGCCCGCCGCACCGACGGCGCCGTCCGGCGGCTGCGGCTCGGCGACCGGCACACCGTCGCCGACTCCGGCGGGCACCGCGCCGACATCGTGGCGCGCCTGGGCGGGTTCGTCACCGCCGCCGAGGCACTGGCGCCGGGCCGCGAGGACATCGCCGGCCGCCGCACCACCCCCGAAACCGCCTACCAGGTGTACACCCGGGCCGTCGACGCGGCCCTGGCCGTGGACGGGGCCCTGGCCGTGGACGGGGCCCTGGCCGTGGACGGGGCCCTCACCGGCGGGGAGGGCGCCGAACTGGGCCCCGACGCACGGGTCCTCCTCGAATTCGACCGGGCCGGGGAACTGCTGTCGCGGGAGGACGCGCTGTTCGCCCTGCCGGGCCAGCGCGACGCCGAAACGCTTCGGCAGCTGACCGGTGCCGTCGAGACCCGCCGTACCCTCACCGACTCCGCCGCCCGCGACCTCCCCGCCGGGCCGCGGGCCTCCTGGCAGGCCGTCGCCGCGAGCGCCGTCTACGCCGACCTCACCCGCGCCGAGGACCGCGCGCTGGCCGCCGGCACGGCCCGCGAGGCCCAGGGCGCGCCCGCCGGATGGGAGGCCGCCCACGCCTCGGTCGGCTCCTTGATGCGGGAGATCGGCGAAGCGGCGCGCGCCGCCGCGGCCGACCGCGCGGACCCGTTCGCCGAAGGAGCGCTCAGCGCGGCCGGGGCCGCCGTACTGCTCGGTCTCGCCGCCGTCGCCGCCTCGCTCGTCATCTCCGTCCGCATCGGGCGCGCGCTGGTCGTGGAACTCGTCTCGCTGCGCAACACGGCCCTGGAGATCGCGCGCCGCAAACTCCCGGACGCGATGGACCGGTTGCGTGCCGGCGAGGAGATCGACGTCGCCGCCGAGACCCCGCCCGGCACACCGGCCGGCGACGAGATCACCCAGGTCGGCGAGGCCCTGGCCACCGTCCACCGGGCCGCGCTCAGCGCCGCCGTAGAGCGGGCCGAACTCGCCAGCGGGGTCTCCGGGGTGTTCGTCAACCTCGCCCGCCGCAGCCAGGTCCTCGTGCACAAGCAGCTGACGCTGCTCGACTCCATGGAACGGCGCGCCGACGACCCCGGCGAGCTCGGCGACCTCTTCCGGCTCGACCACCTCACCACCCGGATGCGCCGGCACGCCGAAAGCCTGATCATCCTGTCGGGAGCCGCCCCGGGACGCGCCTGGCGCATGCCGATCCCCCTCACGAACGTCGTCCGGGCCGCGGTCTCCGAGATCGAGGACTACCCGCGGGTCGAGGTGCGCCAGCTCGCCGAGGCCGCCGTCGCCGGCGGCGCCGTCGCCGACCTCACCCACCTGCTCGCCGAACTCATCGAGAACGCCACCCAGTTCTCCCCGCCCCACACCAAGGTCCGCGTCAGCGGCGAGCCCGTCGGCGCCGGCTACGTCCTGGAGGTCGAGGACCGCGGCCTGGGCATGGGCCGCGGCTCCCTGAACGACGCCAACCGCCGCATCGAGCAGTCCGAGGCGCTCGACCTCTTCGACAGCGACCGGCTCGGACTGTTCGTGGTCAGCCGCCTCTCGGCCCGCCACGGGATCCGGGTCCACCTGCGCACCTCACCCTACGGAGGGACCACTGCCGTGGTGCTCCTGCCGAACTCCCTGCTCCAGGGCGCCCTCACGCCCGGCGCCCCCGCCCCGGAGCCCCAGGCGCCGCCAGCCGCCCGCTCCGCCGCGGAGCAGCCGTCCTCCGCCCCGTCCGTACGGGGGGACGCACGCGCCCCGGCCGTACGGGAGGCTCCGCGTGCCTCGGCCGTACGGGAGGAGCCGCGTGCGGCCGGGCTCCCCGACCGGAACCCCGGAGGGCCGGAGCAGCGCCCCGCCCCGGTGGCGTCGCTGCGGCCGCGCGCCCCCGGCGGCGCGGTCACCCGTACACCCGCGGCCACGGCGGGCGGGCCGCCCGCGGCCCGCGGCGTACCGGACGCCTCGGTGACGGACCTGCCGCGCCGCGTACGCCAGGCCAGCCTGGTCCCGCAGTTGCGCGAGGCCCCCGAGCCCGAGCCCGCGGCCGCCGCCCGCGGCCCCGAGGACCCGCCGGGCCGCAGCCCGGAACAGGCCCGGGACCGGATGGCGGCCTACCGGGACGGCTGGGCCCGGGGGTTCCGGGAGAACGCCTCCCACACAGCCAGTGAAGGAGAAGAACGATGATCGAACACCAGAGAACCGGCCTCGACGGGGCCCGCGGGCCGGGCGGGCTGGACTGGCTCCTGGACGACCTGGTGATGCGAGTCCGAGAGGTCAGGCACGCCGTCGTCCTGTCCAACGACGGGCTGGCGGTCGGCGCCTCGAGCGCGCTGAGCCGCGAGGACGCGGAGCACCTGGCCGCCGTGGCCTCCGGCTTCCACAGCCTCGCCAAGGGCGCGGGGCGGCACTTCCACGCCGGGGGCGTGCGCCAGACGATGGTGGAGATGGACGAGGGGTTCCTCTTCGTGGCGGCGGCGGGCGACGGCTCGTGTCTGGCCGTCCTCAGCGCCGGCGGCGCGGACATCGGCCTCATCGCCTACGAGATGGCCCGGCTGGTCAAGCGGGTCGGCGAGCACCTCCACACCCCGGTCCGGCTCGCGGCGCGCCCGCCGGCCGCCGGCTGAGGGCGGCGGTCCGGGACATGGACGGCCAGTGGTACGACGCCGACGCGGGCCCGCTGGTCCGCCCGTACGCCATGACCGGCGGACGTACGAAGCCGGGACCGCACGGGGTGCGCTTCGACCTGATCGCGCTGGTCGTCGTGGACCCGGAGGGAACCGACTCGGACACCGAGGCGCTCCTCGGCCCCGAACACCGGGCGCTGCTGCGGCTCTGCCGGTCCGAGACCCAGTCGGTGGCGGAGCTCGCGGCCGACGCCGACCTGCCCGTGGGAGTGGTGCGGGTCCTCCTCGGGGACCTGCTGGAGGGCGGGCACGTCAAGGTCAGCAGACCGGTGCCGCCGGCCCAGCTGCCGGACGAGCGGATTCTGCGTGAAGTCATCGAGGGATTGCGAGCGCTGTGATGGGACGACACGACGAGGGGCCCGCCGACCGGGTCCCGGACACGGATGCCGCCGACACCCGGGGCGCCGACACCGGGGCCGGGTACACCGGGGCCGCGGACTCCGGTGTCGCCGACACCGATCCCGGCGACGACGGGGAACTGGCCGCGCTGGCACTGAAGATCCTGGTGGCCGGCGGTTTCGGGGTCGGGAAGACCACGCTGGTGGGCGCCGTGAGCGAGATCCGTCCGCTGCGGACGGAGGAGGCACTGAGCGAGGCGGGCGAACTGGTCGACGACACGGGCGGGGTGGACCAGAAGACGACCACGACCGTGGCCATGGACTTCGGGCGGATCACCATTCGGTCCGGGCTGTCGCTGTACCTGTTCGGGACGCCGGGGCAGGACCGGTTCTGGTTCCTGTGGGACGAGCTGTCCCAGGGGGCCCTCGGCGCCGTGGTGCTCGCCGACACACGGCGGCTGGAGGACTGCTTCCCCGCGGTGGACTACTTCGAGCACCGGCGGATCCCGTTCGTCGTCGCCGTCAACTGCTTCTCGGACGCGCGGCGGTACGGGGCGCACGACGTGTCGCGGGCGCTGGACCTGAACCAGGGCACGCCGGTGCTGCTGTGCGACGCGCGGGACAAGGACTCGGGGAAGGAAGTGCTGATCAGGCTGGTCGAGTACGCGGGGCGGGTGCACACGGCCCGGCTGCTCGACTCGGTGGAGCCGCGGGCCGACTCGGTGTGAGCCGGCCCGCGGGGAGCGGCGGCGCCCACCACTGCGTCGGGCTGTCCGTCAGTCCGCGACCGCGGCGGTGGCGATGACCTTGTCGATCGTGACCCGGACGAGGAGCTCGCCGGGGACGGCGTTGCGCCGGCCGAAGGCCTCGGCGCGCTCCTCGCCCATGTAGCGGGCGCCGATCCTGGTCGCCCAGGTGAGCATCGCGTCCGGGTCGTCGGCGTGCTCGCTGATCTCGGCGCGGCCCTGGAGGATGACGTAGGAGAACGGCGGCCGGTCGTCGTCGACGCAGAGCGCGACCCGGCCGTCACGGGCCAGGTTCCGCCCCTTGACGGTGTCCTTGCCCGTGTTGAACACGAAGGAGTCGCCGTCGAGCACGAACCAGACGGGGGCGATGTGCGGACTGCCGTCCTCGCGGACGGTGGAGAGTTTGCCGGTACGGGTGGAATGAGAGGCGAACGCCCGCCATTCCTCTTGCGTCATCTTCTTCGCCATGGGGACATCCTCCTTGTCGGAAAGGCGCTGGTGGGGAAGGCTTGCGGCACGACTACGCGGGGGTGGGGCGCGGCCACGGCGGCGGCGCCCACGGGAGGGGCTCGAAATGGCACTGGACAAGCAGCTCGACTGGCTGCTGGACGACCTGACGCGCAGGGTCCAGCAGGTGCGGCACGCGGTGGTGCTGTCCAACGACGGCCTGGTGACGGGCGCGAGCGCGGGGCTGGCGCGGGAGGACGCGGAGCACCTGGCGGCCGTGGCGGCCGGTCTGCAGAGCCTGGCCAAGGGCTCGGGGCGGCACTTCCGCGCCGGGGAGGTCCGCCAGACGATGGTGGAGTACGACGAGGGCGTCCTGTTCGTCATGGCGGCGGGCGCGGGCAGCTGCCTGTGCGTGCTGAGCGCCGCCGAGTCCGACATCGGCCAGGTCGCCTACGAGATGACTCTGCTCGTCAACCGGGTGGGCGAGCACCTGGGGGTCGCGGAGCGGCGGTTGACCGGCGGCTGAGCCGCCCCCCCCGCCCCAGGGGGACTGTCGCCTCCGGAAGTTGTCCACAGGCATCGCGGAGTGTCGTCGCGCTGAGTTACGGTCTTCACACAGAGTAATCACCGCTCGTGGGGGAGGATCGTGATGATGCGCATGGGGACCGTACTTCGAAGCGATGTGGCGGAGCGTCCCGGCGTGGACGCCGCCGGGACCGTGGACGCCGCCGGGACCGTGGCCAAAGCCGGGACCGCGGCCAAAACCGTTGCCGTGGCCGCGGCCGTGGACCCGCCGGTGGACGGATGCGCGGGGGCGTCGGTGGGCGGGGTGCAGGCCGCCGGGGAACTGGGCCTGAGCCGGAGCGAGTTCGCCCGCGCCGTCCAGTTGGGGATCGTACGGGCGGGCCCGGCCGCCGGGGGCGCCGCGCGCTACGCCCGGACCGAGCTGGACCGGGTGCGGGCCGCCGAGGGGCCGCCGGCCGCCCTGCGCGGCCGGGTCGAAGCCGTGGCCGGGGCGGAGGCCGCGGCGGCGGTACTGGGAGTCGGCCCGAGCCGGTTCACCCGGCTCGCCCGGTGCGGGCACCTCATCCCGGTCGGCTACCGGATCAACCGCTACCGGGCGGTGGTCTGGCTCTACCTGGCCGGGGAACTGAGGGAGTTCGCGGCCCGAGAGCCGGGGGCGCTGCGCACCGCCGCGCCCCCGGCGGACCGGGAACTGATGGCGGCCAAAGCGGACCTGCGGCCGCGGAAGTGGCGCGGCCGGCACGTGGGGCTGCTGCTGAGAGGTACCGCGGACCCGTGGGAACAGGCAGCCGTGCTGGCCTCCGTACTGCCGGAGGACGTGGTGCGCGACGCCGTTCCCGATCCGGCGGAGCGCATCGTCCTCGCGGCCCTCGGCCCGCCCCCTCCGTACGGGCACCCGCGGACTCCTGTGGCCGCGGCCGTGGCGGAGCGGCTGCTGAGGGCCGAGGCGCCGGAGGAGGTCCACTGGTACCGCACCGGCCTGGACTCGGCCCTGGCCGGGGCCCGCGGTCAGTCGAAGCCGACGGGGGAGAGGGGGCCGACGTAGACCCAGGCACCGTCCTCCCGGGCGAAGGCGCTGTGCTCGTGCAGGGAACCGGCGTGCCGGCCCTCGCGGTAGTGCGCCCGGAACTCCACCGAGCCCTCCGTCTCGAACATTCCGCCGCGCTCGGTGGCCAGGATCTCCAGCCGGTCCCAGCGCTGTTCGGGGTCCAGGTCGAGGCGGCCGGGCCGGGTCGAGGGATGCCAGGAGCGCAGCAGGTACGCGGTGTCGCCGACGGCGAATGCGCTGAACCGGGAGCGCATCAGCCGTTCGGCGGTGGGGGCCTGCCCGGCGCCGGAGTGGAAGCGGCCGCAGCACTCCGGGTAGGCGGCGGACAGCCCGCAGGGGCAGGGGAGGGCCGGGGTGGGCATGGGCGTGCTCAGTTCTCGGGAGAGGCTTCGGAGACGGGGGAGGTCCGGGACGGCCGGGGCGGCCCAGCGGAGTACGGGCGGAAGAGGCCTTCCTGGACCACGGAGACCAGCAGCCGGCCCTCCACGTCGTAGATGCGGCCGCGGGCCAGGCCCCGGCCGCCGTGCGCGATGGGCGACTCCTGGTCGTACAGGAACCACTCGTCCGCCCGGAACGGCCGGTGGAACCACATGGCGTGGTCGAGGCTCGCCATGTCGAAACCGCGCATCCCCCACAGGGGCTCCACCGGGATGCGCACGGCGTCGAGGAGGGTCATGTCACTGGCGTAGGTGAGGGCGCAGGTGTGCACCAGCGGGTCGTCGCCCAGCGGGCCGACGGCGCGCATCCACACCGCGCTGCGCGGATCGGCGTCCTTGAGCTCCTCCGGAGTCCAGCGGAGCCGGTCCACGTACCGGATGTCGAAGGGCTGGCGGCGGGCCATCCGCTCCAGCGCCTCGGGCAGCGCACCCAGGTGCTCGCGGATCTCGTCCGCGACCTTCGGGAGCGTGTCCGGATGGGGGAAGTCGAGGCGGGGCGGCAGCTGGTGCTCGATGCCGCCCTCCTCCGGACGGTGGAAGGAGGCGGTGAGATTGAAGATCGTCTTGCCCTGCTGGACCGCGGTGACCCGGCGCGTGGTGAAGGACCGCCCGTCGCGCACCCGCTCCACCTGGTACACGATCGGCACCCCGGGAATGCCGGGGCGCAGGAAGTACGCGTGCAGCGAGTGGACCGGGCGGTCGCCCTCGGTGGTGCGCCCCGCGGCGACCAGCGCCTGGCCGGCGACCTGGCCGCCGAAGACCCGCTGGAGGGACTCCTGCGGGCTGGCGCCGCGGAAGATGTTGACCTCGATCTGCTCCAGGTCGAGCAGGTCGACGAGTCTCTCGGCGGGGTTCGTCATCAGGGGATCTCCACTGTCTGGTCCGGCGGGTCCGGCGGGGCTGAGGGGGCTGGCGGGAGGCTGTGGGCGGTCAGAGCTGGCCGAGTTCGCCCACCGAGGTGACGCGCAGGACCGCACGGCCCTCCTCGTCGGAGGCGGCGAGGTCGACCTCGGCGCTGATGCCCCAGCCGTGGTCCCCGTTGGGGTCCGCGAAGGTCTGGCGGACGCGCCACAGGCCGTGCGCCGCGTCCTCCTCGATCTGCAGGAGCTTGGGACCGCGCGCGTCCGGGCCGGTGCCCAGGTCGTCGTACTCGTCCCAGTACCCGTCCATGGCCTCGCCCCAGGCGTCGGCGTCCCAGCCGGACTCGGCGTCCAGCTCGCCCAGCACGTTGACGTGGTCCAGGGCGGCGAGCTCCACCCGGCGGAACATGGCGTTGCGGACCAGGACGCGGAAGGCGCGCGCGTTGGCGGTGACCGGCTTGACCTGGTCCGCCTTCTCCTGGGCCTGCTCCGCCGTCTCCACCTCCGGGTTCGCCAGCTGCTCCCATTCGTCCAGCAGGCTGGAGTCGACCTGGCGGACCAGCTCGCCGAGCCAGGCGATCAGGTCCTGGAGGTCCTCGGACTTCAGGTCGTCGGGGATGGTGTGGTCCAGCGCCTTGAACGCGCCGGCCAGGTAGCGCAGCACGATGCCCTCGGTGCGGGCCAGCTCGTAGAAGGACGTGAACTCGGTGAAGGTCATCGCGCGCTCGTACATGTCGCGGATGATCGACTTCGGGGAGACGGGGTGGTCGCGGACCCACGGGTGGCTCTTGGCGTACACGTCGTAGGCGTGGAAGAGGAGCTCTTCGAGCGGCTTGGGATAGGTGATGTCCTGGAGCCGCTCCATCCGCTCCTCGTACTCGACCCCGTCGGCCTTCATCTGGCCGATGGCCGTGCCGCGCTCCTTGTTCTGCTGCGCGGCGAGGATCTGGCGCGGGTCGTCGAGCGTGGACTCGACGACGGACACCATGTCCAGCGCGTAGGAAGGGGATTCCGGGTCCAGCAGGTCGAACGAGGCCAGCGCGAAGGTCGACAGCGGCTGGTTGAGCGCGAAGTCCTGCTGGAGGTCGACGGTGAGCCGGATGGTGCGGCCCTCCGCGTCGGGGGTGTCCAGCTTCTCGACGACCCCGCCGTCCAGCAGCGAGCGGTAGATCGCGATGGCCCTGCGGATGTGCCGCAGCTGGGCCTTGCGCGGTTCGTGGTTGTCCTCGAGGAGGTGGCGCATCGCCTTGAAGGCGTCGCCGGGCCGGGCGATGACCGACAGCAACATGATGTTGGTGACCTTGAAGCGCGAGGTCAGCGCCTCCGGGTCGGCGGCGATGAGCTTCTCGAAGGTGGTGTCCGACCAGGCGACGAAGCCCTCGGGGGCCTTCTTGCGCACCACCTTGCGGCGCTTCTTCGGGTCGTCGCCCGCCTTCGCGAGGGCCTTCTCGTTCTCGATGACGTGCTCGGGCGCCTGGGCGACCACGTAGCCCGCCGTGTCGAAGCCGGCCCGGCCGGCGCGGCCGGCGATCTGGTGGAACTCGCGGGCGCGCAGCGTCCGGACCCGGTTGCCGTCGTACTTGGTGAGGGCGGTGAAGAGCACGGTGCGGATGGGCACGTTGACGCCGACGCCGAGGGTGTCGGTACCGCAGATGACCTTCAGCAGACCGGCCTGGGCGAGCTTCTCCACCAGGCGCCGGTACTTGGGCAGCATGCCGGCGTGGTGCACGCCGATGCCGTGCCGGACGTAGCGGGAGAGGTTCTGGCCGAACTTGGTCGTGAAGCGGAAGTTGCCGATGAGCTCGGCAATCTTGTCCTTCTCCTCGCGGGTGCACATGTTGATGCTCATGAGCGACTGCGCCCGCTCGACCGCCTGGGCCTGGGTGAAGTGCACGATGTAGACCGGCGCCTGCCGGGTCTCCAACAGCTCGGTGATCGTGTCGGTGATCGGCGTGGTGACGTACTCGTACGACAGGGGGACCGGCCGGGTGGCGGAGCGGACCATCGAGGTCGGCCGCCCGGTGCGCCGGGTCAGGTCCTCCTCGAACCGCTTCATGTCGCCGAGGGTCGCCGACATCAGGATGAACTGCGCCTGCGGCAGCTCCAGCAGCGGGATCTGCCACGCCCAGCCGCGGTCCGGCTCGGCATAGAAGTGGAACTCGTCCATGACGACCTGGCCGATGTCGGCGTGCTTGCCGTCGCGCAGGGCGATGGAGGCGAGGACCTCGGCGGTACAGCAGATCACCGGGGCGTCCGAGTTCACGGAGGCGTCGCCGGTCAGCATGCCGACGTTCTCGGTGCCGAAGAGCTTGCACAGGTCGAAGAACTTCTCCGACACGAGCGCCTTGATGGGGGCCGTGTAGAAGGTCACCTTGTCCTGGGCCAGCGCCGTGAAGTGCGCGCCCGCCGCCACCAGGCTCTTGCCGGAGCCGGTCGGGGTGGAGAGGATCACGTTCGCGCCGGAGACGACCTCGATCAGCGCTTCCTCCTGTGCCGGGTACAGGGTGATGCCCTGGCCCTCCGCCCACGAGGAGAAAGCCTCGAAGAGGGCGTCGGGGTCGGCGTTCGGCGGGAGCTGATCAATGAGGGTCACACCCCCCATCTTGCCTGGCTTCACCCCGGATGCGGGAACCGGCGGACGGAAGGAAGATCGTCAACGGTACGCTGTGCCGTCGATGCGGGCCGATCGACACCGTCGACGGGGCCCGGCCACCACACCACCGGGGCGGGGAACGACCATGATGGGTCCGGCGCACTCACTGTCCGGCGCGGCCGCCTGGCTGGGGGTGGGAGCGGCGACAGCGGCCGCCGGACGTCCCATGCCGTGGCCGGTCCTCGTCGTCGGCGCGCTGATCTGCGCCGGAGCGGCGCTGGCCCCCGACCTCGACCACAAGTCCGCGACGATCTCGCGTGCCTTCGGCCCGCTCTCCCGGGGGCTGTGCGAGGTGGTCGACAAGATCTCCTACGGCGTCTACAAGGCCACCCGCTCCCCGAGGGACGCCCGCCGCACCGGCGGCCACCGCACCCTGACGCACACCTGGCTCTGGGCGGTCCTGATCGGCGCCGGCGGCTCCACGCTGGCCGTCACCACCGACCGCTGGGGGGTGCTGGCGCTCCTCTTCGTCCACCTGGTGCTGGCCGTCGAAGGCCTGCTCTGGCGGGCCGCGCGGATGTCCAGCGACATCCTCGTCTGGCTGCTCGGCGCCACCAGCGCGTGGATCCTGGCCGGCGTGCTCGACCAGCCCGGCAACGGCGCGGGCTGGCTGTTCGAAGCCCCGGGCCAGGAGTACCTGTGGCTCGGCCTGCCGATCATGCTCGGGGCGCTGGTCCACGACATCGGCGACGCCCTGACCGTGTCCGGCTGCCCCGTCCTGTGGCCGCTCCCGATCGCCGGCAAGCGCTGGTACCCGATCGGCCCGCCGAAGATGATGCGCTTCCGCGCGGGCAGCTGGGTGGAGCTCAAGGTCCTGATGCCGGTGTTCCTGCTGCTCGGCGGTTTCGGCGGCGCCTCCGCCCTCGGCTTCATCTGATCCGCCGCACCTGGCATCCCCGCACCACGTACCGGGCTCCGGCCCCCGCGGCCGCGGGGGCCGGAGCCCCGTACGCGCCGGCGCCCCCGCCCGGCCGCCGGTCCGGTCAGCCGTGCCAGGAGCGCCACAGCGACGCGTACGCGCCGTCGGCCGCCACCAGCTCGTCGTGGGAACCGAGTTCGCTGATCCGGCCGTCCTCGACCACCGCGATCACGTCCGCGTCGTGCGCGGTGTGCAACCGGTGCGCGATCGCGATGACCGTACGGCCCTCCAGCACCCGGGCCAGCGAGCGCTCCAGGTGCCGGGCCGCGCGCGGGTCCAGCAGCGAGGTGGCCTCGTCCAGGACCAGCGTGTGCGGATCGGCCAGCACCAGCCGGGCCAGCGCGACCTGCTGCGCCTGCGCCGGGGTCAGCGCCGTACCGCCGGAACCGACCTCGGTGTCCAGACCGGCCTCCAGGGCCCGTGCCCAGCCCTCCGCGTCCACCGCCTCCAGCGCCGACCAGAGCTCCGCGTCACCGGCGCCCGTACGCGCGAGGCGCAGGTTGTCCCGCAGCGAGCCCACGAACACGTGGTGCTCCTGGTTGACCAGCGCCACGTGCTCGCGCACCCGCTCCGCCGGCATCCGCGACAACCGGGCCCCTCCGAGGGTGACCTCGCCGGTCCGGGGCGCGTAGATCCCCGCCAGCAGCCGCCCCAGCGTGGACTTGCCCGCGCCCGAGGGGCCGACCAGCGCCATCCGGGTCCCCGGCGGCACGGCCATCGAGACCTGGTGCAGCACGTCCACGCCCTCCCGGTAGCCGAAGTGCACCTCGTCCGCGCGGACGGCGCGGCCCTCCGGGGCGACGGCCGCGTCACCCGCGTCCGGCTCGATCTCCCGCACGCCCACCAGCCGGGCCAGGGACACCTGCGCGATCTGCAGTTCGTCGTACCAGCGCAGGATCAGCCCGATCGGGTCGACCATCATCTGCGCCAGCAGCGCCCCCGTGGTCATCTGCCCCACCGAGATCCAGCCCCGCAGCACGCAGTAGCCGCCGACCAGCAGCACCGAGCCGAGGATCGTCATATAGGTGACGTTGACGACGGGGAAGAGGACCGTCCGCAGGAACAGCGTGTACCGCTCCCAGGCCGTCCACTCCTTGATCCGCCGCTCGGACAGCGAGATCCGGCCCTGTCCCAGGCGGTGCGCCTCGACCGTCCGGCCCGCGTCCACCGTCTCGGAGAGCACGGCCGCGACCGCCGCGTAGCCGGCGGACTCCGACCGGTACGCCGAAGGCGCCCGCCGGAAGTACCAGCGGCAGCCGATCACCAGGACCGGCAGCGCCACCAGCGCGGCCAGCGCCAGCGGCGGCGCCGTCACCGCCAGCGCCCCGAAGAGGAGCCCCGCCCACACCACGCCGATCGCCAGCTGTGGAACCGCCTCGCGCATCGCGTTGGCCAGCCGGTCGATGTCGGTGGTGATCCGCGACAGCAGGTCACCGGTACCGGCCCGCTCCAGGACGCCCGGAGGCAGCCCCACCGACCGCACCAGGAAGTCCTCGCGCAGATCGGCCAGCATCTCCTCGCCGAGCACCGCCCCGCGCAGCCGGACCAGCCGGACGAAGCAGGTCTGCACGCCGACCGCCACCGCGAACAGCAGCGCCACCTGCCCCAGGTGGAGCTCGCGCACCCCCGCCGTGAGGTCGTCCACGACCCGGCCCAGCAGGTACGGGCCGGCCATGGAGGCGATCACCGCGACCGCGTTGACCGCCACCAGCAGCACGAAGGCCTTCCGGTGCCGCCGGAACAGCCCGCGCACATAGCCCCGTACGGTCGCCGACGTGCCCACGGGCAGGGTCGCGGCCGATTCGGGGGCCGCCGGATCGTAATCCGGCGGCGCCACGCCGATCATGCGGACTCCTCGATCTCTGTGAGTGCTTCTTCCAGCCCTGTCAGTTCAAGCCGAGCGAGCCGCTGCTCCTCCTCCATCTCACGGGTGACGACCGCGCGGTACAGCGGTTCGCCGTGCAGCAGCTCGCGGTGCGTACCGGTCGCCGCCACCAGGCCCCCGTGGATCAGGACGACCCGGTCGGCACGGTCCAGCAGCAGCGGCGAGGACGCCAGTACCACCGTGGTGCGCCCGGCCCGCAGGGCCGCGATGCCGTCCGCGATCCGCGCCTCCGTGTGCGAGTCGACCGCCGAGGTCGGCTCGTCCAGCACCAGCACCTCCGGGTCGGTCACCAGCGACCGGGCCAGCGCGAGACGCTGGCGCTGCCCGCCGGACAGGGACCGGCCGCGCTCGGTGATCCGCGCGTCCATCGGGTCGTCGACCCCGTCCGGGGCCGACTGCGCCAGCGCGTCCAGCACGTCCGCGCACCGGGCGGCCTCCAGCGCGGCCGCCGGTTCGACCGCCCCGGAGGCCGGTACGTCGAACAGCTCGCGCAGGGTGCCCGACAGCAGCACCGGGTCCTTGTCCTGTACGAGGACCAGCGTGCGCGCGGTGTCCAGCGCGAGCTCGTCCAGCGCGACCCCGCCCAGCAGGACCGAGGGGCCGCCGGCGCCGTCCATCGGATGGCCGCCCAGCCGCTCGGCGAGCCGCCCCGCCAGATCCGGGTCCCCGCACACCACGGCGGTGAACCGGCCCGTCGGCGCCAGCAGCCCGGTCTGCGGGTCGTACAGGTCGGCGCCCGGCGCGGGCGCGTCCGGAACCACCCGCGCGCCCGGCCCGCCGGGTCCCGGCTTCCCGGTCTCCGGTTCCGAGCGCGTCAGCGACAGCACCCGGGCCGCCCGTTCGGCGGACGGACGGGAGAAGGAGTACGCCATGGCGATCTCCTCGAAGTGCCGCAGCGGGTAGAGCAGCGTGGCCACCGCGCTGAAGGCCGCGACGAGTTCACCCACCGCGATGCGCCCGTCCACGACCAGCGTGGCCCCGTACCAGACGACCGTGATCAGCAGCGCGCCCGGCAGGAGCACCTGGATCGCGGAGATCAGCGCCCACATCCGGGCACTGCGCACGGCGGCCTTGCGGACCTCCTGCGAGGCCTCGCGGTAACGGCCGAGGAACAGCTCCTCGCCGCCGATCCCGCGCAGCACCCGCAGGCCCGCGACCGTGTCCGAGGCCAGCTCGGTCGCCCGGCCCGCCTTCTCCCGCTGGAAGTCGGCGCGCCGGGTGGCGCGCGGCAGCAGTGGCAGCGCGGCCAGGGCGACCACGGGGACGCCGATCGCCACGACCACGCCGAGGGCGGGGGCGTAGAAGAGCAGGCCGACGCAGACGAGGACGACGGCGAAGGCGGCGGCGAGGAACCGGGAGACGGCCTCGACGAACCAGCCGATCTTCTCCACGTCGCCGGTGGACACCGCGATCACCTCACCGGCGGCGACCCGTCGGCTCAGCGCGGAGCCCAGTTCGGCCGTCTTGCGGGCGAGCAGCTGCTGCACGCGGGCGGCGGCGGTGATCCAGTTGGTGACGGCGGTCCGGTGGAGCATGGCGTCCCCGACGGTGATGGCCGCGCCGAGCAGGACGAGCAGGCCGCCGACGAGCAGCAGCCGGTGCGCGTCGCGGTCGACGACGGCGTCGACGCCCAGCCCCAGCGCGTACGGCAGTCCGGCGATGCCGGAGAAGTGCACCAGACCCCAGCACAGGCTCTTGGCCTGTCCACCGAGTTGGCCGCGGCCCAGCCACACGAGGAAACGGGGGCCGGAGCGAGCGTCGGGTACCCCGGGGTCCGGATACGGAAGATCGCTGATCTGCATGACGCCCCATGACGGTCGAGTGGTTCAAACCGTGCAAGGTTCGCCTTCCGGACCCGCTCCGGGCAATCGGTTTTCCACCTGCGGAGGGCCTCGGCGACGCATCCGTCCCGTTCAGGGACGCGTGGCGTGCTCCAGTTCGAGGAGGGCCGAGTGGTAACTACGCCCGGTCGCCCGGTCCATGCCCACCTCGCACATGCGGTTCGCCGAGAGGTGCGCGTCGAAGGACCGCGCGGTCACCTCGGCGGCCTCGCGGGCCGTCGCCGAGGCCGCCAGCTCCGGGTGCAGCATGCCCCGGTCGCCCGCGAAGGCGCAGCAGCCGGCGTCGTCCGGCACGACCACCTCGTCGGCACACGCCGCGGCCACCGCGAGCAGCTGCGCCTCGTCGCCCAAGTGCCGCATCGAGCAGGTGGGATGGAGCACGGCGGACCCGGCGGTGCGCCGGATCTCCAGGTGCGGCAGCAGCTCGTCCGCCGCCCAGACGACCGAGTCGACGACGCTGAGCTCCGCGTGCAGCGCCCGGTTGTCGTCGGTCAGGTACGGGACCACCTCGTGCGCGATGCCCAGCGTGCAGGAGGACGCGTCGACCACCAGCGGCAGCCGCCCGCCGGCCGTCCAGCCCCAGGCCGCCTCGACGATCCGGTTGGCCATCAGCCGGTTCCCGGCGTCGTACCCCTTGGAGTGCCAGATCGTCGCGCAGCAGGTGCCGCGTACGTCGCGGGGGATCCACACCGGCTTCCCGGCCCGCTCCGACACGGCCACCACGGCCTCCGGCAGCGAGGGGCCGGGGCGGCCGCCCGGGCCGCCGAAGATCCTGTTGACGCAGGCCGGGTAGTAGACGGCCGCGGCGCCCGCCCGCCGGGTGGCGGGCAGCCGCCGCGCGGCGGCGCCGGGCATCCGCGGCAGCCACCGCGGTACGAGGTCGGGGCGCACGGCCCTGCGCGCGGCCCCCGTGACGGCTTCGAGCAGCCCGTCCCCGACCCGGTCGGTGATCTTCCCGGCGGCGGCCACGGCCAGCCGGGCGGCCGATTCCACGGCCGCGAACCGCCGCGCGGCGAGTGCGGCGGCCCGCTCCTCGCGGGCACTGTGCCGACGGTGGCGGAAGTCCTTCATCAGCGCGCCGGTGTCGATGCCGACCGGGCAGGCGAGCTTGCAGGTGGAGTCGCCGGCGCAGGTGTCGACCGCGTCGTAGCCGTAGGCGTCGAGCAGGCCGTCCAGCACGGGGGAGCCCGGCTGCTGGCGGGTCATCTCGCGGCGCAGCACGATCCGCTGGCGCGGTGTGGTCGTCAGGTCCCCGCTGGGGCAGGTCGGTTCGCAGAAACCGCACTCGATGCACGGGTCCGCCACCGCCTCCACCCGCGGGATCGTCTTCAGTCCGCGCAGGTGGGCCCGCGGGTCGCGGTCGAGGAGGATGCGCGGGGCGAGCACCCCGTCCGGGTCTACGATCCGCTTGGTGCGCCACATCAGCCCGGTGGCCCTGGGGCCCCATTCCAGTTCCAGGAAGGGGGCCATGTTGCGTCCGGTGGAGTGCTCGGCCTTCAGGGAGCCGTCGAAGCGTTCCACGGTGAGCCGGCAGAAGGCGTCCATGAAGGCCGCGTACCGATCGACGTCGGAGGGGTCGGCGGCGTCGAAGGCGAGCAGGAAGTGCAGGTTGCCGTGGGCCGCGTGGCCGGCGACGGCGGCGTCGAAGCCGTGCCGCGCCTGGAGGTCGAGGAGGGCCTCGCAGGCCTCCGCCAGCCGTGAGGTCGGTACGGCGAAGTCCTCGGTGATCAGGGTGGTGCCCGGGGCGCGGGCTCCGCCGACGGCGGTGACGAAGGCCTTGCGGGCCGTCCAGTAGCCGCTGATGGTCTTCGCGTCCCGGGTGAAGGCGTTGGTCACGGAGGCCGCCGGCGCGACCAGGTCCAGTCCGGCGAGGACCTCGGCGGCACGGCGTTCGCAGGCGATCCGGCCCGCCTCGTCCGGCGCCCGGAACTCCACCAGCAGCGCCGCCGTCTCCCGCGGCAGGTCCGCCCAGTCGGCGGGGACGCCGGCGACGCTGACCGAGGCGCGCAGGGTGTTGCCGTCCATCAGCTCGACGGCGAGGGCGCCCGCCTCGTTGAAGAGCGGGACGGCGGCGGCCGCGGCCGGCAGGGAGGGGAAGAACAGCAGGCCGGTGCAGAGCTCGCGGTCCAGCGGGAGCGTGTCGAAGACGACCTCGGAGATGAAGCCGAGGGTCCCCTCCGACCCGACCGCGAGCCCGCGAAGGATCTCGACGGGGGTGGCGCCGTCGAGATAGGCGTCCAGGCGGTAGCCGGTGGTGTTCTTGATCTCGTACTTGGCGCGGATGCGGGCCGTCAGCTCCGGGTCGGCCTCGATCTCCCGCTTGATCTCCATCAGCCCGCGGCACAGGGCCGGTTCCGCGCGCGCCAGCTCCTCGTCGGCCAGCGGGTCGGCCGTGTCCACCACGGTCCCGGTCGGCAGGACGAGGGTGAGGGAGGAGAGGGTGCGGTACGAGTTCCGCGTGGTCCCCGCCGTCATGCCGGAGGCGTTGTTGGCGACGACCCCGCCGAGGGTGCAGGCGATGGCGCTGGCCGGGTCGGGGCCGAGGATCCGCCCGTGCCGGGCGAGCGCGGCGTTGGCCCGCAGGACGGTGGTCCCGGGGAGGATACGGGCGCGCCGGCCCTCGTCCAGCACCTCGACGCCGGCCCAGTGGCGGCGTACGTCCACGAGGATGTCCTCGCCCTGCGCCTGGCCGTTGAGCGAGGTCCCGGCGGCGCGGAAGACCACCTCGCGCTGCCTGCCGTGCGCGTAGGAGAGGACCGCGGAGATGTCGTCGATGTCCTCGGCGACCACCACGACCTGGGGCACGAACCGGTAGGGGGAGGCGTCCGAGGCGTAGCGGACGAGGTCGGACACCTTCCACAGGACCTTCTCGGCGCCCAGCAGCTCGGTCAGCTCGGTGCGCAGCGGCTCCGGGGTGCCGCCGGCCCGGTGCTCGGGCAGCCGGTCGGGGGCGGGGCCCCCGATGCCTCGGGGGCGCAGGGTTCCCGGCTTCGGTTCCAGCATCGGCATGTCCGACCCCTCGCCTCTTCGCGGCCCGCGCGTGGCCTTATCGGCAGGCGCCCTCGGGCGGTACGTCCGCCAGGGCGTTCAGCAGGCCTCCGAGCATCTCGCGCTGATCGGCGGTCAATGGAGCCAGGATCTCCTCCGCGGCGTCGGTTCGCGCGTTGCGCAGGCGGCGCAGCGTGGCGCGGCCGGTTTCGGTGAGCTCGATCCTTATGACCCGCCGGTTCGCGGGGTCCGGCGCGCGGCGCACGCACTCGGCGGCCTCCAGGCCGTCCACGAGGGTGGTGACGGCGCGGGGGACGACCTCCAGCCGGGCGGCGAGGTCCGCCATCCGGGGCGGCTGGGCGCCCTCGTAGTGCGAGACCAGGCGCAGCAGGCGGCCCTGGGCGGGCGTGATGCCGAGCGGCTCCATGTGGCGCTTCTGGATGCGGTGGAGCCGACGGGTCAGGCGCAGCAGCTGCTCGGCGAGAACGCCGTCTGTGGTGTCGGTCTCGGAAGGTGTCCTCATACTGGGAGACAGTATCAGGACCGGATTCATTGTGAGTATAGGTAACAATGAGCTATGCTCATTCGAGTCCCGTCAGAAGGAGGCACATGCGCCCCGAAGAACCGAAGTGGACCCCATCGAACGAATCCCTCGACCCCAGCCGCCCCGCGCCGGCGGAACAGCCCCGCGAGCTGCGCCGCATCGTGTCCCTCTTCCGGCCCTACCGGGGCAGGCTCGCCGTCGTCGGCCTGCTGGTCGGAGCCTCCTCGCTGGTCGGGGTCGCCTCGCCGTTCCTGCTGAGGGAGATCCTCGACGTCGCGATCCCGCAGGGCCGCACCGGTCTGCTCAGCCTCCTCGCGCTCGGCATGATCCTCACCGCCGTGGTCACGAGCGTCTTCGGTGTGCTCCAGACCTACATATCCACCACGGTCGGCCAGCGCGTCATGCACGACCTGCGCACCGCCGTCTACGCCCAGCTCCAGCGGATGCCGCTGGCCTTCTTCACCCGGACCCGCACCGGTGAGGTCCAGTCCCGCATCGCCAACGACATCGGCGGCATGCAGGCCACCGTCACCTCGACCGCGACCTCGCTCGTCTCCAACCTGACGGCCGTCATCGCCTCGGTCGTCGCGATGCTTGCGCTCGACTGGCGGCTCACCCTCGTCTCGCTGCTGCTGCTTCCCGTGTTCGTCTGGATCAGCCGGCGGGTCGGCCGCGAGCGCAAGAAGATCACCACGCAGCGCCAGAAGCAGATGGCCGCGATGGCCGCGACCGTCACCGAGTCGCTGTCGGTCAGCGGCATCCTCCTCGGCCGCACCATGGGCCGCTCCGACTCGCTGACCTCTTCCTTCTCCGACGAATCCGAGAAGCTCGTCAGCCTCGAGGTGCGCTCCAGCATGGCCGGGCGCTGGCGGATGTCGACCATCGGCATCGTCATGGCCGCCATGCCCGCCCTCATCTACTGGGCGGCCGGCATAGCGCTCCAGACCGGCGCCCCCTCGCTTTCCGTCGGCACCCTCGTCGCCTTCGTCACCCTCCAGCAGGGCCTGTTCCGGCCCGCCGTGAGCCTGCTGTCGACCGGCGTGCAGATCCAGACCTCGCTGGCCCTGTTCGCCCGCATCTTCGAGTACCTCGACCTGCCGGTGGACATCACCGAGCGGGAGGACGCGGTGCGCCTGGAGCGGGCCGCGGGCGAGGTCCGGCTGGAGGGCGTGGACTTCGCGTACGACGCGGAGAACGGGCCCGCCCTGAAGGGGATCGACATCACCGTCCCGGCCGGCGGCTCCCTCGCGGTGGTCGGCGCGACGGGGTCCGGGAAGAGCACGCTGAGCTACCTCGTGCCCCGGCTCTACGACGTCACCGGAGGACGGGTGGCCCTGGACGGGGTCGACGTCCGCGACCTCGACTTCGACTCGCTGGCCCGTTCCATAGGCGTGGTCTCCCAGGAGACCTACCTCTTCCACGCCTCGGTGGCCGACAACCTGCGCTTCGCCAAGCCGGACGCGACCGACGAGGAGATCGCCGACGCGGCCCGGGCGGCCCAGATCCACGACCACATCGCGTCCCTGCCCGACGGGTACGACACCCTCGTCGGCGAGCGCGGCTACCGGTTCTCCGGCGGTGAGAAGCAGCGGCTCGCCATCGCCCGCACCATCCTGCGGGACCCGCCGGTGCTCATCCTCGACGAGGCCACCAGCGCCCTGGACACCCGCACCGAACACGCCGTCCAGCAGGCCATCGACAACCTCTCCGCGGGCCGCACCACCATCACCATCGCCCACCGGCTGTCCACCGTCCGCGACGCCGACCAGATCGTGGTCCTCGACGCGGGCCGCATAGCCGAGCGCGGTACGCACGAGGAGCTGCTGCAGGCGGAAGGCCGGTACGCGGCCCTGGTCCGCCGGGACCGGGACGCCGCCCTGGCGCCGGTGACGGCACCGGACGCCGCCCGGAAGACGCAGGCGGCGCAGGGAGCCGAGCTGGCCCCCGTGAATGTGTGATCGTATGACCGGCGCACGGGTGGGATGCCAGGAATGCGGCGCTTCGCGGGTTAGCGTTCCCGTATGCGTCATGAGTACCTGCCGCCACCACAGCGCCGCTCCCGGCTCACCCGCCGGGGCCGGTTGGCGCTCTTCCTCGGTACGCTCCTCGCGATCGGGGTGGTGGCCCTGATACCGCTGCTGCGCGGGGCGGACGCCCCCGAAAAGCCCCGGATGCTGGTGATTCCCGAGGGCTGGCGGGCCTCGCAGGTGTACGCCGCGGTCGACCGCGAGCTGAAACTCCCCGCCGGCTCGGCCAAGGCCGCGGTGGCGACCGCCGGACTGGCACTGCCCGCGGAGGCGAAGGGCAACCCGGAGGGCTACCTCTTCCCGGCGACGTATCCGGTGACCTCGAAGTCCACGCCGGCCGCCCTCCTCGCGTACATGGTGCAGACGGCGAACCGGAAACTCGCCACCCCGGCCGTCGCGAACGGCGGCAAGGCGCACGGGATGACCCCGTACCAAACAGCCACCCTGGCCAGCGTCCTGGAGGCGGAGGCCGACAGCCGCGCCGACATGGGCAAGGTCGCCCGGGTGGTGCACAACCGGCTGGCGAAGTCGATGCCGCTCCAGATGGACTCCACGATCAACTATGCGCTGAACCGCAGCACCGTCGACACCACGCTGAGCGAGACGCGCATCGACAGCCCCTTCAACTCCTACGAACGCCAGGGCCTGCCGCCCACGCCGATCGACAGCCCGGGGCTGGAGGCCATGGCGGCCGCCGTTGCTCCGACGCCCGGCGACTGGCTGTTCTTCGTGACGGTCAAGCCGGGGGACACCCGCTTCTCGGCGACGTACGAGGAGCACAAGAAGCACGTGGCGGAGTTCAACCGCCTACGGGCCGCCGCGGGCGCCCGCGCCCAGGCCGGACCTCCCGCCACCTGACGTGCCCGGACGGGGAGCGCCGCCGCGAAACGAGAGGCGCCGCCCCCGGGAGGCTCCGCGCGGATCAGCCCGCAGGTGCTTCGGCCACCCGGAGCGACGCCGCTGCCCCCGTTGCCGCTGCCCCCGTTGCCGCGTCCGCCGTCGTCGGGGCCGCCGTCGCCGTGGCCCGCTCGCGGCCCAGAAGGCGGCGGATCTCGCGGGCGGCGGCGCCACCCGCGCGGTTCGCGCCGATCGTGGACGCCGACGGGCCGTAGCCCACCAGGTGGATCCGTTCGTCCCGGACGGCCCGGGTGCCCTCTACGCGGATGCCGCCGCCCGGCTCGCGCAGGTGCAGCGGGGCCAGGTGGTCGACCGCCGCGCGGAAGCCGGTGGCCCACAGGATCACGTCCGCCTCCACCCGGCCGCCGTCCGGCCAGAGGGCCCCGGTGGGGGTGATGCGGTCGAACACGGGCCTGCGGTCGAGGACCCCCGAGGCCAGACCGGCCCGGACCGCCTCGTTCAGCGGGAGCCCGGTCACGCTGACCACGCTCTGCGGCGCGAGCCCCCGCCGTACCCGCTCGTCGACCAGGGCCACCGCCGCCCGGCCCTCCGCCTCGCCGAAGCCCCCGTCGCGGAACACCGGCGCCCGGCGCGTCACCCAGACGGTCTCCGCCGCCACCTCGGATATCTCCAGCAGGTGCTGCACCGCGGAGGTGCCGCCGCCCACCACGATCACGCGGGCCCCGGCGAACTCCCGAGGCCCGGGGTAGTTCGCGGTGTGCAGCTGGCGGCCGCGGAAGGTCTCCTGCCCCGCGTACCGCGGCCAGAACGGGCGGTCCCAGGTGCCGGTGGCGTTGATCAGGGCCCGCGCCGACCAAGTGCCGGCGGAGGTTTCCACCCGCAGCCGGCCGTCGGGGCAGCCGCGTACCGCCGAGACGTCCACGGGACGCCGCACGCGCAGGCCGAAGCGGTTCTCGTACGCGGCGAAGTACTCGCCGATCACCTCCGACGAGGGCCGCAGCGGGTCGGCCCCGGTCAGCTCCATGCCGGGCAGGGAGTGCATCCCGTGCACCCTGCCGTAGGTGAGCGAGGGCCAGCGGAACTGCCAGGCCCCGCCCGGGCGGGGCGAGTGGTCCAGGACCACGTGGTCCAGCCCCGCCCGGGTGAGGTGGTAGGCGCTGGACAGGCCCGCCTGCCCGGCGCCGACCACCACCACGTCGACGTCCGTGTCCACGTTCACGCCCGCGCCGCCCCGCATCACATCGTTCACGGTTCTACCAACCCGCGGGGGTGCGGGGATCTTCCCGGCTACGGGGCGAGCAGCCCGCGGGAGGCCAGCTCCGGGGTCACCCCCTCGCCGAACCAGTACGCCTCCTCCAGGTGCGGGTAGCCCGACAGGACGAAGTTCTCGACCCCGAGCGCGTGGTACTCCTCGATCCGGTCCGCCACGTCGCCGTGGCTGCCCACCAGCGCCGTGCCGGCGCCGCCGCGGACCAGGCCGACGCCCGCCCACAGGTTCGGCGAGATCTCCAGCTTGTCCCGCGAACCGCCGTGCAGGGCGAGCATCCGCTGCTGGCCCACCGACTCGCTCGCCCCCAGCAGGGTCTGCGCCCGCGTGATGTCCGCGTCGTCCAGGTCCGCCAGCAGCCGGTCCGCCGCGCCCCAGGCCTCCTTCGCCGAGTCGCGCGAGATGGTGTGCAGCCGGATCCCGAACCGGACCGTCCGCCCCCGCTCCTCGGCCAGCGCGCGGATCCAGTCGATCTTCTCCTTCACCTGCTGCGGCGGCTCGCCCCAGGTCAGGTAGACGTCCGCATGCTCGGCCGCGACCGGCCCCGCGGCCGCCGAGGACCCGCCGAAGAAGATCTCCGGCAGTGGATCCGGCGGGAGCGCGGTCAGCCCGCCGTCGATCCGGTAGTGCTCCCCGTGGAAGTCGTACGGCTCCCCGCGCCAGACGCCCCGTACGACCGACAGGAACTCCGCGGTCCGCTCGTAGCGGCGGTCGTGGTCCAGGTGGTCCCCGAAACGCCGCTGCTCCGCGGAGTCACCGCCCGTCACCACATTCAGCAACAGCCGCCCGCGGGTGATGCGCTGGTAGGTGGCGGCCATCTGGGCCGCCAGCGTCGGCGAGATCACCCCGGGCCGGAACGCCACCAAAAACTTCAGCCGTTCGGTGTGCTGGGAGAGGGCGAGCGTGGTCAGCCAGGCGTCCTCGCACCACGTCCCGGTCGGGGTCAGCACCGCCTCGAAGCCGAGGCGTTCGGCGGCCTTCGCGATCTGCGCGAGGTACGCGATGTCCGGTTCGCGCACTCCCGGCGCGGCCGTGTTGTGGGCGTAGGCGTGCCGGTCGACCAGGGTGCGGCCGTCGCCGCCGGTGGGCAGGAACCAGTGCAGGCGGACGGTCATCAGGAGTCCTTCCCGTACGTGCGGGGGACGGTTGTGGACGGCGGCAGGGTGCCGTTGAAGCGGGGGTCGACGAAGTCCTTGAAGACGACCTTGCCGGGGATCAGCTTCAGCTCGGTGAAGGTGTCGGCGATCTTCTGCTCGGAGGCCACGGCCGCGTCGTCCACGGCGACCGGCACCCGGGTGCCGTTGCTGCGCTTGACCGCGTCGAAGGCGACCTCGTACGGCAGCCCGGTCTCCTTCGCCCAGACCTTCGCCCATTCCTCCGGGTGCTTGAACACCCAGTCCTGGGCGCGCTGGAGCCGTGTCAGGTAGTCGCCGATGGCCTTGCTCTTGCCCGCGTCCTCCAGGGCGGAGGGCGCCGCGACCTGGAAGCCGAGGCCGTTGACGACCCCCTCGCCGGAGGTGAGGATGCGGGCGCCGGTGCGCAGCACCTGGGAGGTGTACGGGTCCCAGACCGCCCAGGCTTCGACCGAGCCGCTGTTGAACGCGGCCAGGGCGTCGGCCGGCTGGAGGAAGTTGACCGTCACGTCGCTGGGCTTCAGGCCGGCCTGCTCCAGGGACGCGATCAGCTGGAAGTGCGCCGAACTGCCCTGTGCCACCGCGATCTTCTTGCCGCGCAGCTCCGCGGGGGACTGGAGGGCGGAGCCCTTCGGAACGAGGATCGCCTCGCCCGCCGAGGAACCGTGCGTGGCGGCCACCACGGTGATCTTCGACTTGGCGCCGGCGGCGAACACGGGCGGGGTGTTGCCCACGCCGCCGATGTCGACGGCCTTGGCGTTGACGGCCTCCAGCAGCGGCGGGCCGGAGGTGAAGGTGGACCACTTGACGGAATAGTCGAGGCCCTCCAGCTCGCCGGCGGCCCGCAGGAGCGACTCGTTGCCTCCCTTCTGGTCCCCGATGTTGAGGGTGACCTTGGCGCCGCTCTTGCCGCCGTCCGCGGCGGGCGCCGAGCCGGTGTCCGCGGCGGTGTCGCCACCGCAAGCCGTCAGGGCCAGGGACAGCGGGATCAGGGTGGCCAGCAGGGGCAGGGAAAGGGAGTGGCGTCTCATGTCGCTTCTCTTCGATCTCTCGTACGGGGCGGGGGAGCGTGGGGAAGGCGGTGATGGGTGGGGAAGGCGAGGGCGGCGCGTCCGGAGCGGGTTGGGTCAGACCACGCCGAGCTCGGCGAGGAGCCGGGTGCGCAGCGCGGCGAACCCCGGGTCGCCGACCTCGCGCGGGCGGTCCAGCGGGATGTGGGTGTCGTAGGAGATCCGGCCCTCGTCCATGACCAGGACGCGGTCGGCCAGCAGGACGGCCTCGTCGACGTCGTGCGTGACCAGCAGCACCGCGCAGCCGCGCCGCTGCCACAGCTGGGCCACCAGCTGCTGGGCCTTGATCCGGGTCAGTGCGTCGAGGGCGCCGAACGGCTCGTCCAGGAGCAGCAGATCGGGCTCGCGGACCAGCGCCCGGGCCAGCGAAGCGCGTTGGGCCTCGCCGCCGGAGAGGGTCTTGGGCCAGGCGTCCGTACGGTGCTCCAGTCCGACCTCGGCCAGGGCCTGTTCGGCGCGCTCGCGGTCGGGGCGTCCCGGGAGCCCCAGGAGCACGTTGCGCCAGACCCGCTTCCACGGCATCAGCCGCGGCGCCTGGAAGGCCACCGCGCGGCGCTCCGGCACCAGGACCTCGCCCTCGATCTCGCGGTCCAGGCCGGCGAGGATGCGCAGCAGGGTCGACTTCCCGCATCCGCTGCGGCCCAGCAGGACGGTGAACTCCCCTGCCCGCAGGGTTAGGTCGAGGGAGTCGATGACGGCACGGCCGCCGAAGGACCGGGTCAGCCCGGCCACCCGTACGGCGGTGGTGGCGGCTACTGCCCCGTGAAGGTCGGTCGCCATTGCAGCAGCAGCCTTTCGAGAGTGCGGACGACGAGGTCGGCGGTGAGGCCGAGGAAGGCGTACACGACGAGGCAGACGACGATCACGTCGGTGCGGAAGAACTCGCGGGCCTGGTTCATCAGGAAGCCGATGCCGGCGTCGGCGTTGATGGACTCGCCGAAGACGAGGGCCAGCCAGGCGGTGGCGAGCGAATACCGCAGGCCGGTCATGAACCCGGGCAGCGCGCCCGGCAGTACCACGTGCCGTACCAGACTCCATCGGCCGAGGCCCAACGCCCCGCCCGCCTTCATCAGTTGCTCGTCCACCCCGCGGATCCCGGCGTACACGTTCAGGTAGAGGTGGAAGGCGGTGCCGAGTGCGATGAGGGCGACCTTCGGTGCCTCGCCGATGCCCATCCAGATGATGAACAGCGGGATGAGGCCGACCCACGGCACCGTGCGCAGCATCTGCACGCTGGCGTCGATCAGGTCCTCGCCGAGCCGCGACAGCCCGGACAGCAGGGCGAGCGCGGTGCCGGCCGTCCCGCCGATCACCAGGCCGATCGCGACGCGCTGCAGGGACACGGCCATCGCCCCGGGCAGCGTTCCGTCCTCGATCAGGTCCGCCGCGGCGGACGCGATGGTCGACGGCGGCGCGAGCGTGTCGACGGGCAGCCACCCCAGGCTGCTGGCCAGCTGCCACAGGCCGAGGAGCAGCAGGGGGCCGGCGGTCCGGCGGGTCCAGCGGGGGACGGAGCGCCGTCGTGCCGATGCCGGTACGACGGCCACGAGGGCCGGGGAGGGAGACGGAGCGGACGCTGTTTTAGCGGATATGTCGGGCGGCGCGTGGTCGAGGTCGATGCTCATGGCGGCTCCACGGAAGGGTGAGGCGGGGAGGCGGGGAACGCGCGCCTGGCCGGCCCCGTACCGGTGCGGCGGAACGGGTGCGGGTCCACAGGACCGGGCCACCGGGCCGGATCACCGGGCAGGATCAGCGGGCCGGGCAGCTCAGGGCGCGCGGAAGCCGAGCGCGGAGCGCTCGTGACACGTCAGGGAACGAGGGCGTCAGCAGCCGCGGCGACACGCGGCGGAGGCCACCCGCAGCAGGTCGATGTGACCGCGCGTGATGAGCATGGCTGAACGCAACATGCGGCGAAACCTAGCCAGATGGCCGGGGGCGGGTCAATGATGTCTCGCCCTCTGGACGTCGCGTCTCCGATATTGGGACACGTGGCGGCGGATGCCGCCCTTCGGGCCCCGCCGACGGGCCGTACGAAGCCCCGGCGGACCCCGCGCCGGTGGCCCCGCCCGCGCCTGACCCGCCCGCGCCTGACCCGCCCGCGCCGGACACGCCGACGGCCCGGCAGCACCTCGACCGCGCCGGAGCGTTCCGGGCGGGAGCGTGCTGCCGGGCCGGGGCCCCTGCCCGGCAGGGGCCTGACGGGCAGGGGCCTGACGGGCGTCGGCGCGCCGGTCAGGCGGAGGCGGCGATCCAGGAGGCGAGTTGCTCCGGGGTGGTGGACGGGTCGGCGACCAGGGTGGCCAGCTCGTCCTCCTGGAAGGTGGCCGTGGTGACGGCCGGGCAGCGGTGGCAGGCGTCGACGCCCGTCTGCTGCCACCACTGGCAGCGGGAGCGCAGGTGGCACCGTGGGACCGCGCGGGCGTCGGCCGCCGCCGGAGGCGGCAGGGTCAGCACCCGTTCCACCAGGGTGCAGTCGTTCCCCCGCCGGTTCGCGCAGCCGGTGACGCAGTGCGAGGCGAACCGCAGGACGCGGGTCGGCTCGATCCCCTCCGGCACGGCGCCGAGCACCTCGGACGCCGGGACCGGGTCGGCGAGGTACGTCACCCGTCCGTCGGCGCCCGAGCGGACGCCGAGGACGACCGACTCGGGGGCCCGGGCGTCGCCGCTCGGACACCAGGTCGCCGGAGCGGCTGCTGACTGGTCGGTTCCCACGGTGCTCACCCGTCCCGTCAGCCGTCGATCGCGGCGGTCGACTCGTCCAGCGCACGGCCGACGGGCCCGCCGATGGTGCCCTGGAGGCCGAGCGCCTGCTCCTGCTCCACCGCCTGCGCGAGGTTCTCGTGCAGCTGCTGTACGGAGGTGATGCGGGTGGACTGGCTCGGGGCCGTGTCGGCCGCGTTCGCCGCGCCCACCGCCGTGATCGCGATGCCCGCCGCGATCACGGCCGCGGCGCCGCCGGCCTTGAGCTTGTTCTTCTTCATGGGGCTTCTCCCGGTGTGGGCGGCGGAGGGTCCGCCGCGGTCCTGTAGCGGAACGAACGTAGGCCGGGGAAACGGCCCGGAGCGGCAGTTCCCGGCGGCAGTTGGGGAGGCGCGGTGCGGGACGGGAGCGAGTTCGACGGCACTCCCTAAGGCCGGGCGGCGCGCAGGATGGCCGGGACCGGACCCGCCGGCTGGAGGGTGAGGCCGGGGAACACCCCGGTCCGCCGGGCCCCGGTGTCCAGGTGGAACCGCTGCCCGAGCACGGCCAGCACGAGCGCCGCCTCCACCAGCGCGAACCGCGCCCCCAGGCAGGCCCGGGGGCCGCCGCCGAACGGGAACCAGGCGTGCTCCGGCACCGGATCGGGGGCGTCCGCGTCCCACCGCTCGGGGCGGAAGGCCTCCGGCCGCGGGAACCACCGCTCGTCCCGGTGCACCGACCAGGGGCTGGTCCACACCGAGGTGCCGACGGGCACCGCCCGCCCGCCGATGGAGGCCCCCTCCGCGGCCACCGCCGAGATCAGCCAGATCGGCGGGTAGATCCGCAGGGCCTCCTTGACCACCTGTTGGGTCCACGTCAGCCGCGGGTAGTCCTCGTACGTCGGCAGCCGCCCGCCGAGCACCCGGTCCAGCTCCTCGGTCAGCCTGGCCCGCGCCCCGGGCGCCCCGGACAGCAGCTGCCAGGCCCAGGTCAGGGTGGTCGACGTGGTTTCGTGGCCGCCGATGTAGAGCGTGATGGACTCGTCCCGCAGTTCCTGGCGGGACAGCGGGCCGCCCTGTTCGTCGCGGGCCGCGAGCAGCCGGCTCAGCAGGTCGTCCCGCTCGGCCCCCGCCGCGGACGCGTTCTCGTGCTCCCGTATGACGTGCTCGATCTCCCGGTCGAGGACCGCCACCGCGGCCCGCATCCGGCGCCGCCCCGGGGTTCGCACCCACGGCGGCAGGAACAGCGTGATCCCGCGGAACTCGGTCCCCAGCTCCCGCTGCGCCGTGGCCATGGCCGCGCTGATGGGCGCCTCGCGGCCGGCGGCGTCGCTCCCGAACAGGGTGCGGACCGCGATGCGCTGGGTGAGACCGGCCATCTCCCGGTGCACGTCGATGCGGTCGCCCTCGCGCCAGCCGCCGGCCAGTGCGTCCGCGCACTCCACCATGGCGGTGGCGTACGAGCGGACCTGGCGCGGCCGTACGGCGGGCTGGACCAGCGCCCGCTTGCGCCGCCAGTCGTCGCCGGTGGCGACGACCACGCCGTTGCCGAGCAAGTGCCGGAAGGCCCAGCCCAGTTCGGTCGGCTTGAAGGTGGACTCGACGGCGCCGAGCAGCTCACCGGCGTGCTCGGGCCGGGAGACCAGCACGTTGCGGTGGGGGCCGAGCGACCACGGCACCCAGTCGCCGTAGTCGTCGCGGAGGGACTCGAAGAAGGCCAGCGGGTCGCGGGCGAAGGCGGGGAGATTGCCGAGGAGGGGCCACCGGCGCGGTCCGCGCTCGGTGCCCGGGGGTGGCAGCAGGGTGGCGGTCACCGGGGCATGGTGGCAGCGGACCGCGCGGGACACCAGGGAAAGCGCGGCGCCGTTGCGGCGCCGGGCACGCTAACGGCCGCGGCCCCGGGCATTGCGTCGCCCGGCGGGCCGAACGGCCGTCGCTCCGGCCGCCGCCCCGGCCGCCGTTCAGGCGGTCCGGTGTGCCGTCAGCCAGTCGTGCGCGGCCTCCGCGCTGAACTCCCGCTGCCCGCCGGGGAAGAGCAGGCCCGCGCCGGCGAACGCCGGGTCGTGCGCGGTCTGCGCCACGTACGGGACGGCCACGCACGCCATACCGGCCGCCCGCGCGGCCAGCGCGCCCGGCGCCGCGTCCTCGACGACCACGCAGTCGGCCGGTTCGGCGCCGAGCCGGCGGGCCGCCTCCAGGAACACGTCCGGCGCCGGCTTGCCGTGCGCCACCTCCTCCGCGGAGACCACCGTGGTCAGCAGTGCGTCCAGGCCGGTGCCGGCCAGCACGGCGTCGATCGCCTCCAGGGAGGAGCCGGAGGCCACCGCCATCGGCACGCCGGCGGCGTGCAGCCGCTCCACGAACGCGCGCATCTCGGGGAAGGCCTCGGTCTCGGTGCGGGCCAGCTCCAGGTAGAGGGCGTTCTGCTCGGCGAGCAGTTCCTCCACCGGCGCCTCGATCGCGTACCGGTCCCTGAGGATCTCCAGCGTCTCCAGGGTTCCGATGCCGATGAAGCGGGCGTGCTGCTCCCACGTGAAGTCGGGGACCCCGTGCCGGGCCAGCGTGCGGCGCCCGGACTCGTAGTAGTTCGGCTCACTGTCCACGAGGGTGCCGTCGAGATCGAATATGACGGAAATCATCCGCTGCGCCCGTCCTGCCGGTCGTGTCCTGTCTAGACCATTCTGTCAGGTCTTGCGTGCGGCCCGTCCCACGGACTCGACCAGCGGCAGCAGCCGGTGCGCGACCCGCTCGCGCAGGGCCACCTCGGTCCGGGTGCGCACCACGCCGGGCAGCTGGATCAGCCGCTGGATCACGTCCTCCAGGTGCGCGTTGTCCCGGGCCGCGACGCGCGTCAGCAGGTCCCCGCCGCCGGTGATGGAGAAGGCCTCGATGATCTCCGGGACGGCGGAGAGGGCGTCGCCCACGTCGTCCAGGTGTCCCTGGGTGACCTCGATGTGCACGAAGGCCAGCACCGGGTGCCCGAGCGCGGCGGGGGACAGTGAGGGGCCGGTCCCGGTGATCACCCCGGTCCGCTCCAGCCGGTCCAGCCGGGCCTGGAGGGTGCCGCGCGCCACCCCGAGGAGCCGGGCGTACTCGCGGACGCTGGTGCGCGGCTGCTCGATCAGCAGGCGCAGGATTCTGGTGTCGAGCTCGTCCACCGCCATGCCGTGACTGTACCAATGGCCCACTCCGCCGCGCTCCGGGCCGCGGTCCGGCCCGTCCCGGCGGCGGAGTGCCCCGCCCCGTCCCCCCAAGGCCCCGCCCCGTCAGTCGGAGCGTGTCCGGCCGCCGCGCGGCGGCCGCGGGAAGAAGCCGCTCGTCCGCTCCCGGTACGCGGCGTACCCGGGGCGGTCCGCCATGTGCCGCTCCAGCAGCCGCTTCCCGCTGCCCGCGGTCAGCAGGTACGACATGACCAGCGGAGCCACTACCGAGACCGCCGCCGCCCCCACCGAACCGGCGGCGACCAGGTAGATGCCCCACCACACGCAGAAGTCGCCGAAGTAGTTCGGGTGCCGGGTCCAGGACCACAGGCCCCGGTCCATGATCCGCCCCCGGTGCGCGGGATCGGCCTTGAACCGGGCCAGCTGGTGGTCGCCCACCGCCTCGAAGACGAGCCCGGTCAGCCACAGCAGGGCGCCCGCGAGCGCGAGCCAGCCGAGCCGGCCGGTCGCGTACGACCCCGCCTGCACCGGCAGCGACACCAGCCACACCAGGGCGGCCTGGAGGAGGTAGACCATGCGCAGCGCGTACAGGTTCCGGCTGCCCGGAGCCTTCGAGAGCATCCGCTCGTACCGCGGGTCCTCGCCGTGCCCGCGGCCGCGCCACGCGATGTGGCCCGCCAGTCGCAGCCCCCACACCGCCGTGAGCACGGCCAGCAGCAGCGCCCGCGCGCCGCCGTCGGACATCCCGTACGTCGCCGCGGCCACCGCGGCGAAGGCGAGGCCCCACGCCACGTCCACGACGCGGTGCATCCGCTTGCGCACGCCGACCGCGAAGGCGGCGAGCAGGACGGCGAGGGCGACCGCCGCCGAGACCGCCAGGTTGACAGTGAAACCGGACCAGTTCACGGCCGGTCACCGTCCCCGTTCCCGGCCGTCAGCAGGATCTGGTGCACGTCCAGGTAGCCCGAGGCGAACCCGGCCTCGCAGTACGCCAGGTAGAAGGTCCACATCCGCCGGAAGGTCTCGTCGAAACCCAGCTCCGCGACGCGGTCGGCCCGCTCGGCGAACCGTTCCCGCCACAGCTTCAGGGTCTGCGCGTAATGCGCCCCGTACCCCTCGCAGCGGGTCACCCGCAGTCCGGTGTGACGGCGTGCCATCTCCTCCACCACCTGGACCGACGGCAGCATCCCGCCCGGGAAGATGTACTTGTGGATCCAGGTGTACGTGTCCTTGGTGGCCAGCATCCGCTCGTGCGGCATGGTGATCGCCTGGATCGCCACCCGCCCGCCCGGGGCCAGCAGCCGGTCGAGCGTGGCGAAGTAGACCGGCCAGTACTCGGCGCCGACCGCCTCGATCATCTCCACGCTGACCACGGCGTCGTAACTGCCCCGCGCCTCCCGGTAGTCGCAGAGCCGGACCTCCACCCGGTCCTCGACCCCGGCGGCCTTGATCCGGCGCTCCGCGAGGTCCTTCTGCTCCCGCGACAGGGTCAGGGTGACCACGTCGGCGCCTCGCCGGGCGGCCCGGATCGCCAGCTCGCCCCAGCCGGTACCGATCTCCAGCAGCCGGGTGTGCGGGCCGACGGCGGCCAGGTCCAGCAGCATGTCGATCTTCCGGTGCTGCCCCGCGGCGAGGTCCTCGTGACGGGCGGGCAGGGCGCGGAACACCGCCGACGAGTACGTCATCGTCGGGTCGAGGAACTCGGCGAACAGCTCGTTGGACAGGTCGTAGTGGCGCTCGATGTTGCTCCGGGAGCCGTCCGGGGTGTTGCGGTCGGTCACCGGGTGCCGGGCCGCCCACAGCCCGCGCAGTCGCTGGAGCGGCGCCGGAACCAGGGCCGCGACGTGCCCGGCCAGCACCGTCAGCACCGCCACCGGGTCCCGGGCGTCCCACTCGCCGGCCACGTAGGACTCGCCGAAGCCGATCAGGCCCTCGGCCGCGATCCGCCGCTCGAAGGCGATGGGGTCGTGCACGGCCATGGCGGGACCGCCCCGGCCGAGCGTTCCGTCGGGCCCCATCCGGACCTGGAGCGGAAGCCGGTCCAGGGCCCGGCGGATGATCAGCCGGCCGACCGCCGCCCGGGTCCGGGAGCACGGCGGCACCAAGGGAAGAGTCGTCGTCGCGGTCACTTCACACCCTCCTGGGGTACGGGTCGGGGGCGCGGCCGCACCGGCACGCCGCGCAGCCACAGCCGGATGCCGTGGAAACGGATGCCCACCGCCACGGCGGCGGTGGACCAGGGATGGCGCAGGACGGCCCGCAGGACGCCCCGGGCGCCGGCGGGGCGGCGCACCCCGCGCACGGTGGCCGTCAGCCGGGCGCCGCCCGCCCCGCCGGCGAGCTGGACGCTCAGGGCGAGGCGGCCGTCCGGCGCGGGCAGCCGCATCCGGTAGGCGCCGTCCACGTCGAGGAAGGGGGAGACGTAGAACTCCTTGGGCACGCTGCCCTCGGCCTCCGCGGCTTCCGGGCCGAGCAGGTAACAGTGGCGCCCGCCGTACGTGTTGTGCACCTCGGCCACCACCTGGCGCAGGGCCCCGTCCGGGCCGTGGCACCAGTACACGGTGAGCGGGTTGAAGACGTACCCGAAGACCCGGGCGTGCGCGAGCATCCGCACCCGGCTCCCGGGCGGCAGCGGCACGCCGCGGGAGGCGAGGAAAACGTCCAGGCCCGCCCGGATCGTGGGCCGGCCGCCGCCGAAGTGGTCCCGCGGGTCGAAACGGGCCAGGGTCCGCAACGGCCCCGGCAGCCGCGGCAGTTCGTCGAGGTCCACCAGCCACAGGTAGGTGCGGTGGCGCAGTGCGTACGCGGGCCCGCCGGCGCGGACGTGCCGGATGTCGGCCTCGTACAGGGCGGGCTTCACCACACCACCCCGAGCGCGGCCGCGGCTTCCACGCCGGAGCGGCAGCCGTCCTCGTGGAACCCCCACCCGTGGTAGGCCCCGGCGAAGGCCGTCACCGGCCCGGACAGGGCGGGCAGCAGCCGCTGGGCGGCCACCGACTCCGGTGTGTACACGGGGTGTTCGTACTCCATCTCGGCCAGGACCCGGTCGGGCCGCACCGCGCCGGCGCCCGCGCCCGTCTCCGCGTTCAGCGTGACCACGTACGGCTCCGGCGAGTCCAGCCCCTGGAGGCGGTTCATGTCGTAGCTCACCCGGACCCGCGCCTCGTCCGGCCCGCAGCCCGACAGCCGGTAGTTCCAGCAGGCCCGCGCCCCGCCCGCGCGCGGCAGCACCGAATCGTCGGTGTGCAGGAGGGTCCGGTTGCGGGAGTAGCGGAACGCGCCGAGCGCGGCCCGCTCGGCGTCCGTCGGGTCGGTCAGCAGCGCCAGCGCCTGGTCGGCGTGGACGGCGACGACCACCGAGTCGTACAGCGCCTCGGCGCCGCCGGCGGTGGTGACCCGTACGCCCTCCGGGGTGCGCGCCAGCGCCCGTACGGGGGTCGCGGAGTACACCGTGTCCAGGCGCTCCCGGAGCCGCTCCACGTACCGCTGCGAGCCGCCGGTGACCGTACGCCAGCTCGGCGAGCCGCCCACCGCCAGCATTCCGTGGTGGTCGAGGAAGCGGAACAGGTACCGGGCGGGGTAGCGCAGTGCGGTGTCCGCCGGGCAGGACCACACCGAGGCCACCAGCGGGATCGCGAAGTGCGCCGTGAAGTAGGGCCCGAAGCCGCACCGCTCCAGGAACGCGCCGAGGGTGATCTCACGGGTGGTCTCCGGCGCGGCCAGCAGCCGCCGCGCCTGCCGGTGGAACGCGGGGACCTGCGTCAGCATCCGCAGGTACGCGGGCCGCAGGGCGCTGCGCGGCCGGGCGAACAGGCCCCGGGGCCCGCGGGCGCCCGCGTACTCCAGCCCGCAGCCCTCGCAGTGCACCGACAGGCTCATCGTCGTCGGCCGGGTGGCCACGCCCAGTTCGCCGAAGAGCCGCAGCAGCTGCGGGTACGTGCGGTCGTTGTGGACGATGAAGCCGGAGTCCACCGCCCGTATCCGCCCGTCCGGGCCCTTCAGGTCGTGGGTGTGGGCGTGTCCGCCCAGCCGGTCGTCGGCCTCGTACAGGGTGACCTCGTGGCCGCGGGCCAGCACGTATGCCGCCGTGAGCCCCGAAACGCCCCCGCCGACCACGGCCGTGCGCGGCCGCGGTCCTTCTCGTTCGGTCATCGCGTTCCCTTCTTCAGCGGTACTTCGGAGCCGGAGGGGGTCGCGGATGTGTCGCCGGGCGAACCGATCGGCGGGAACGGAATCACCAGGAGGGTGATCCGTGGGAACGGGCGCATGGCACTCCGGGTTCCGAGGGGCGTCTGTGGTCTGGTGGTGCTCGTGGTGGTGCGGCTTCCGGCGGCGCGGTGCTTTCGGGGGTGGGTGCTTCCGGTGGTGGTGCGGCGCGGCGTGCCGCGGCGCGCGGGCGTGTCGGTCACGTCCGCACCGTCTTTCGACCGGGACACGTCATCCGGATGCGCCGATCGGGGGAACGGCGCATCCGGACGGGCCGGACCACCGGAAACCCGTACGGGACAACAAGGAGCGGAGACAGTCATGACGGGCCTGAACTGCCTGGTCACCGGAGCCACCGGCTACATCGGCGGCCGACTGGTGCCCGAACTCCTCGATGCCGGGCACCGGGTCCGCTGCCTGGCCCGCACCCCGGCGAAACTGCGCGACCACCCCTGGGCCGACCGCGCCGAGGTGGTGGCCGGCGACGCCACGAACGCGGAATCGGTCGCGGCGGCCCTGGACGGCATCGACGTGGCCTACTACCTGGTCCACGCCCTCGGCGGCGGCTCCGGCTTCGAGGACCGCGACCGGGACGCCGCCCGGATCTTCGCCGAGCAGGCGGCCGCGGCCGGGGTCCGCCGCATCGTCTACCTCGGCGGTCTGACCCCCGCCGGCATCCCGGTCCGGGAACTCTCCCCGCACCTGCGCTCCCGCTCGGAGGTCGGCGAGATCCTCCTCGCCGGAGCCGTGCCGGCCACCGTCCTGCGCGCCGCCGTCATCATCGGCTCCGGCTCGGCCTCCTTCGAGATGCTGCGCTACCTCACCGAGCGGCTGCCGGTCATGGTCACCCCCAGCTGGGTCGGCACCCGCTGCCAGCCCATCGCCGTCCGGGACGTCCTGCGCTACCTCGTCGGCAGCGCCGCCATGCCGCCCGAGGTCGACCGGGCCTTCGACGTCGGCGGCCCGGACGTCCTCACGTACGAGGAGATGATGCGCCGCTACGCGGTCGAGGCGGAGCTGCCCAAACGGCTCATCCTGCGCGTCCCGATGCTCACCCCGCGGCTCTCCAGCCACTGGATCGGCCTGGTCACCCCGGTACCGCGGGCCCTGGCCCGGCCGCTTGCCGAATCCCTGCGCCACGAGGTGGTCTGCTCCGAACACGACATCGCGCGGTACGTGCCCGATCCGCCGGGCGCCCCCATCGGCTTCGACCAGGCGCTCGTGCTCGCCCTGCGCCAGGTGCGGGAGGCCAAGGTGGACACCCGCTGGTCCTCCGCCTCCGTCCCGGGCGCGCCGAGCGACCCGCTGCCGACCGACCCCGACTGGGCGGGCGGCAGCCTCTACAAGGACGAGCGGGAGCGGGACGTCGGGGCCTCGCCCGAGGCGCTGTGGCGGGTGGTGGAGGGCATCGGCGGGGAGAACGGCTGGTACTCCTTCCCGCTGGCCTGGTCCGTGCGGGGCTGGCTGGACCGGCTCGCGGGCGGGGTCGGCATCCGCCGGGGCCGGCGGGACGCGGTCCACCTGCGGGTGGGGGACTCCCTGGACTTCTGGCGGGTGGAGGAGATCGAGCCGGGCCGCCTGCTGCGGCTGCGCGCCGAGATGCGGCTCCCGGGCCTCGCCTGGCTGGAGATGTACGCGGACCCCTGCGAGTCCGCCTCCGACGGGAAGCCCGGACCGGACCCGGCCGCCACCACCGGCCCGGCCCGTGGCACCGGCGCGGCCCGTGCCACCGGTCCGGCCCGTGCCACCGGTCCGGCCCGCGCCGACGGGGGAGCCCCCGGCGCCGGGGTGGTCCGGACGCGGTATCGGCAGCGGGCGCTGTTCCACCCCCACGGGCTGCTCGGGCACCTGTACTGGTGGAGCGTCTCGCCCTTCCACGCCGTCGTCTTCGGCGGCATGGCCCGCAACATCGCCCGCGCCGCCGAACGCCTCGACGGCGCCGAAGGCGACGGCGCATCCAAGGGGGGTCCCGTCACCGAAGTACCGGGCGACGGCCGTCCCCCAAGGTCCTGACAATCCCGGCAGCCCTGGCAGTCCTGACGCGGAGCGAGAGCCCATGAACATCGCGGTGGTCCTGTACACCTCAGACCTGCGCCTGCACGACCATCCGCCGCTGCGCGCGGCCCTCTCCTCCTGCGACCGGATCGTCCCGTTCTTCGTCCGCGACCGCGCGGTCGAGTCCGCCCCCGGCTTCGCCTCGCCGAACCGGCGGGCCTTCCTCGCGGACTGCCTCGCCGACCTCGACTCCGGCCTGCGCGAGCGCGGCGGCCGCCTCGTCGTCCGCTCCGGGGACGTCGTCGCCGAGACCACCGCCCTGGTCCGGGAGGCCGACGCCGACGAGGTCCACATGTCCGCCGGGGTCAGCGCCTACGCCCAGGCCCGCGAGGAACGGCTGCGCGCCGCCCTCGAAGCCGAGGGCCGACGGCTGTACGTACACGACATGGTGGTCAACGCCGTCGCCCCCGGAGCCGTCACCCCCGCCGGATCCGACCACTTCGCCGTCTTCACCCCGTACTTCCGCCGCTGGGCCGACGTGCCGCTGCGGCCCGTCGGCAACGCCCCGCGCGGCCTGCACGTCCCCGACGGCATCGGCTCCGAACCGCTGCCCGGGCGCACCGCCGTCACCGGCGCCTCCCCGAGCCTCGCCCGCGGCGGCGAGACCGAGGCCCGCCGGCTGCTGACGACCTGGCTGCGCTCCGGCATCACCCGCTACGAGGACGTCCACGACGACCTGGCCGGCGACGCCACCTCCCGCCTCTCCCCGCACCTCCACTTCGGCAGCCTCTCGCCGACCGAGGCGGTCCACCGGGCCCGCGCCGCGGGCGGCCCCGGCGGCGAGGCCTTCGTACGGCAGCTGTGCTGGCGCGACTTCCACCACCAGGTCCTCGCCGCCCGCCCCGCGGCCGCCGCCGAGGACTACCGGCCCCGCCAGGACCGCTGGCGGACCGGTCCCGCCGCCGAGGAGGAGACCGAGGCCTGGAAGGAAGGCCGCACCGGCTACCCCGTGGTCGACGCGGCGATGCGCCAGCTGCGCCACGAGGGCTGGATGCACAACCGCGGCCGGCTGCTGGCCGCGAGCTTCCTGGCCAAGACCCTGTACGTCGACTGGCGGGTCGGCGCCCGCCACTTCCTGGACCTGCTCGTGGACGGGGACCTCGCCAACAACCAGCTCAACTGGCAGTGGGTGGCCGGGACGGGCACCGACACCCGGCCCAACCGCGTCCTCAACCCCGTCCGCCAGGGCCTGCGCTACGACCCCGAGGGCCGCTACGTGCACCGCTGGGTCCCGGAACTCGCCGGCCTCCCCGCGCCGCGCGTCCACGAGCCCTGGCGGCTGTCCGGCCCGGAACGCGCGCGGTACGACTACCCGGACCCGGTGGTCGAGCTCGCCGACGGCCTCGACCGCTTCCGGCACGGACGGGGCACCGAGTGAGCGCCCCCGCGCCGTACGTGCCCGGCCCGTGCGCCCCGCACCGGCCCGGCCCGCGCCGCGCCCGCGTCCGGACGGCGCGCGGAACCCGTACCCGGCCGTCCGGCACCGCGCCGGACGTATCGTGAGCGGGTGCAGCCCGTGCCGCCCACCACACCGCCGCCGGGCCTCCCCGCCGCCGCGCTGAGCACCGGAGCCGTCGCCCGGCGCCTGGGGGTGTCGCCCACCACGCTGCGCTCCTGGGAGCGCCGGTACGCGATCGGCCCGGCCCGCCGCGAGGACGGCCGGCACCGCCGCTGGACCGCGCAGGACATCGCCCGCCTCGAGCTGATGTGCCGGCTCACCGCGCAGGGCGTGCCCCCGGCCGAGGCGGCGCGGGCCGCCCAGGGCACCGCTCCCGCGGCACCCGCCGTACGGGAGGAGGCGGGCCGGGCCCCCGGCGGGCCCAACTCCCTCCCCCTCGGCGAGGTCCGCCCGGAGTGCCGGGGGCTCGCGCGGGCCGCCGTACGCCTGGACGCGCCGGCCGTGGAGGAACTGCTGGACGCCGCCCTCGCGGAGCACGGCCTCGTCACCGCCTGGGAGGAGGTGATCGCGCCGACCCTGCACGCGGTGGGCCGCAAGTGGGCCTCGGCCGGGGAGCGCTACGTGGAGGTCGAGCACCTGCTGTCCTGGTACGTCTCCTCGGCGCTGCGCCGGATCCGGACCGCGCCGGGCCATCCGCACACCCCGCCGGTGCTCCTCGCGTGCGTGCCGGGCGAACTGCACAGCCTGCCGATGGAGGCGCTGGCCGCGGCGCTGGGCGAGCGCGGCCTGCCGGTGCGGATGTTCGGGCCCGCGCTGCCCGCCGACGCGCTGCACGAGGCCGTACGGCGCACCGGCCCGCGGGCCGTCGTGCTGTGGTCCCAGTCCCGTACGACCGCGGACCGGCCCCTGGTGCGGTCCGTGGCCGGCATCGAGTGGGGCCTGCGCGGCGCCCGCGGGCACTCGGCCGTGCTGCTCGCCGGACCGGGCTGGGCCTCGGGGCCCCAGGACCCGCGCACCGAGCGGCTGTTCGGGCTGCGCTCGGGGGTCGACGTCATCGCGGCACTGGCAGCGGGGACGACGCCTCCAGCGACCGGCGCAGTACGTGCAGCGCCCGCCGCATATGGCTCTTGACGGTGCCCAGCGGAAGCCCGGTGCGGGCGGCGATCTGCGTCTGGGTGAGGTCGCCGTAGAAGGCGAGGCGCAGCACCCGCTGCTGTGCCGAGGGCAGCCGGGACAGTTCCCCCAGGACGAGCACCCGGTCGACCACGCGCTCCGGCTCGGGCTCCGGCCAGGCGTGCCCGCCGGGGCGCGGGACGAGGGCGGGGAAGGCGCGGGAGGCGGCCGCGGCCGCGCGGGCGCGCCGGGTCCGCGCCCCCAGGGCGTCGGCGATCTTGTGCCGGGTGATGCCGGTGAGCCAGGCGCCGAGCCCGCCGGGTCCGGGCCGGTAGCCGTGCCGGCCGCGCCAGGCGGCCAGGAACACCTGCTGGGTGACGTCCTCGGCCTCCCGCTCGTCGCCCAGTGAACGGCGTGCCATGGAGTGCACCAGCGGCCGCCAGCGCCGGTAGACCGTCTCCATGCAGCCCTCGTCGCCCGCCGCGAATCCGGCGGTGACGCGCTCCTCGCGCTCCTCGTCGTCCATGGCTCGAGCCTCGCGAGCACGGCCCGCCCGGCAAACTCGCAGCGTTTTCGCATCGAATTGACGCGGCCGCGGTGTGGCGGCCGAACCGGGCCCGGCGGCGCGGTGGCGGCCCGGCGGTGGCGGCCCGGAGGTGACCCGGTGGCGGGTCCCGGCAGTGACCCGGCGCCGGGTCCCGGCCGCCCGGAGCCCGGTCCGCGCCGCTGCCCCCGAAGACGCCGCTACGCGGTGTGCGGCCGCGGCAGCTTCCGGGCAGGTCCGGCGGGGACTCCTCCGAGCCGCTCCGGCACCGGCTGGGAGTGGCGGTGCCGTACGTGCTGGTGGCCGCGTGGGAGCGGCGCCCGAGGTGGCCGGCGAGGTGGCCGGCGGAGTCGACCTGATCTGCGGCTGGTCCGTACCGCCCACCTGGGCGAACAGGCTGGCCCATGCCCATCAGGGCGGGCAGCGGGAACGAGAGGCAGATCCCCCCCCGACGACCCGGCGCGCTGCGGGGGCGCGCATCCGGTCCGGACGGCCCCGCACCACGTTCCACCACAGGCCGACGAGCGTGGAACAGGTCGCGGAGAAGAGGGCGTGGAACGCGCTCACCTCCATGACGCCCGACAGTGACACGCCCGCCGGGACCATCCCGCGCCGACATGCCGGGTGGGCCGCGGGGCACCGCGCCGGCCGCAGGGCGTAGGGTCCGGAGGATGAGCGACCTGCTGCTGGTGAGACACGGCGAGACGGCGTGGAGCGCCACCGGGCGGCACACCGGGCGCACCGACGTGCCGCTGACCGCGCGCGGCGTCGAGGAGGCCATCTCACTGGCCCCCTACTTCCGCGACAGGCAGCCGGCGCTGGTGCTGACCAGCCCGCTGCGCCGGGCGGTGGCCACCGCACAGCTCGCGGGCCTCACCGGCGGGGTCACCGACCCCGACCTGTACGAGTGGGACTACGGCGGCTACGAGGGCGTCACCACCGCCGAGATCCGGCGGACGGTCGCCGACTGGTCGCTGTGGACCGACGGGGTGCCGCCCGGTGACGCCGAGCACCCGGGGGAGAGCGCCGCCCAGGTGGGAGCCCGGGCGGACCGCGCCCTGGCCCGGCTGGCCCCGGTGCTGCGCGCGGACGGCGGGAACGCCGTCGTGGTGGCCCACGGCCACTTCCTGCGCGTCCTCACCGCCCGCTACCTGGGGCTCGGGCCCGAGGAGGGCCGGCTGTTCCTGCTCCGCACCGGCACGGTCAGCGTGCTCTCCACGGAGCACGGCCTCCCGGTGATCGCGGGCTGGAACACGCACCCCTGACCCCTTTCCCGGCGCCGGTTGCCCGGTGCCGGGACACCCCGCCCCGACCCGGCCGGCCCTGTTCCCGGCCGCTCGCCTCGCGCGGACGCGGGCCCGGGGCGACGATGCGTACATGGCCCACGACGACGGTGCGGGCGGTGGCGGCGGACCGGAGACCGGGATCCCGGAAGCGGGGCTGAAGGCCAACGCGATCGGGTTCCTCGACGCGCTCGTCATCGGCCTCAACTCCACTTCGCCCGCGTACTCCCTGGCAGCGGTGATCGGCCCGATCGTGGCCCTGGTCGGGATCTACGCCCCCGGGGTGATGCTGGCGTCCTTCGTCCCGATGCTGCTGATCGCCGCCGCCTTCTACTACCTCAACAAGGTCGACCAGGACTGCGGGACCACGTTCTCGTGGGTCACCCGGGCCATGGGGCCCTGGGCGGGGTGGCTCGGCGGCTGGGCCATCGCGATGACCGGAGTCCTCGTCATCGGCTCGCTCGCCGACGTGGCCGTCCACTTCGGCCTGCTCGCCGCGGGGCTCGACGGCTGGGCCGCCAACGCGCTCGTCCGCCAGGGCCTCACCGTCCTGGTGATCCTGGTGATGACCGCCATCTGCGTCATCGGCACCGAGATGTCCGCCAAGCTGCAGAACGTGCTGATCCTCGCCCAGGTCTTCTTCCTCCTGGTCTTCGCCGTCGTGGCCCTCTACCGGGTCTACGCCGACACCAGCACCCTCGACTCGATCAAGCCGTCCGCGTCCTGGCTCAACCCGTTCGGGGCAGGCGGCGCCGCGCTCACCGGCGGACTGCTGCTCGGCGTGTTCATCTACTGGGGCTGGGAATCCGCGGTCAACCTCACCGAAGAGGTCGAGAACTCCGCCACCGCCCCCGGCAAGGCCGGAATCTGGTCGACCGTGGTGCTGCTGGTGACCTACCTGTCGGTGGGCTTCGCCGTCGTCGCGTACGCCGGCACCGTCTTCCTCGCCGAGAACGCCTCCGAGGAGGAGGCCGTCTTCGCGGTCCTCGCCCACGAGGTCATGGGCGGCTGGGACTGGGTGGTGCTCCTCGCCGTCTGCACCTCCGCGCTCGCCTCGACCCAGACCACGATCATCCCGGCCTCCCGCACGGCCCTGTCGATGGCCCGCAGGCACGCGCTGCCGCAGGGGCTCGCGCACATCCACCCGCGGTTCCGGACCCCCGACGTCAGCACGTGGTGGGTGGCCGGAATCGCGATCGGCTGGTACCTCGTCGTCAACCAGATCAGCGAGAACGCGCTGCTGGACTCGCTGACCGCGCTCTCCCTGCTCATCGCGTTCTACTACGCGCTCACCGGGCTGGCCTGCGCCATCTACTACCGCCGCCACCTGCTGGAGAACGTGCACAACTTCGTGCTCATCGGGCTCGGTCCGGTGGCCGGGGCCGGACTGCTGGCGTGGCTGCTCGTGGAGTCGATCGGCGACATGGCGAACCCGGAGAACTCGGCCGGCGGCATCTCCTGGTTCGGGCTCGGGCCGCCCCTGGTCATCGGCATCGCGATCGCCGTCGTCGGCGTGCTCGTCATGTGCTTCTGGCGGGTACGGGACGGCAGGTTCTGGCAGGAGCGGCGCAGTGTGGCCGATCCGGAACTCGTCCACGCGAAGAAGTCCTGAGGAGGCCCGATGTCCGTCGTCCTGGGATACGACGAGTCGCCCGGCGCGGAACGGGCCCTGCGGGTCGCGCTGGAGGTCGCGGCGGCCTTCGGCGAGCCGCTCGTCCTGGTCTACGGCGCCGCCGCCCCCGGCTCCACCGGCGAGGAGTACCGCGCCCACCGGGAGGCCGTCCGGCAGGCGGGCCGCAGCGCCCTGGCGCACGCCGTCGACGCGGCCGACGCGGCCGGCGTGCCGTCGGCGGTCGAAGTGGTCGACGAGAAGCCGGCCCAGGCCCTGCTCGACGCCGCCGCGCGGCACGACGCCCGGGTGATCATCGTCGGCAGCTGGGGCGACAGCCCGATCCGGGGCGCGCTGCTCGGCTCCACCCCGCACAAGCTGCTGCACCTCTCGCCGGTCCCGGTGCTGTGCGTGCCGATCGACAACGGGCCCTGACGCCGTACGGTCCCGGCGCCGCACCGCCCCCGCGGTGACGACGCCGTCCGCGGTGCGGCCTGTACGGGGACGGACCGCACCGCGGCGGCGTGCCGGGCCCGGCCGCCCGTCAGGGGCCGGAGAGCGCGTTCTCGGGCACGGGCTTGACCGGGGCGGCCGGACGGGGCGCCTTCCCGGAGCGGAGCAGGGTCAGGGCCGGACTGGTGACGGCCGTCGTCACCAGAGCCATCAGCACGAGCATGGTGAACAGCTCCGGGCCGATGACGCCGAGTTCGAGGCCGACGTTGAGGACGACCAGCTCGGTCAGCCCCCGGCAGTTCATCAGCGCCCCGATCGACATCGACTCCCGCCACGGTCTGCCGCAGGCGCGGGCCGCCGCCGTCGCACCGCCCCATTTGCCGAGGACGGCGACCACGAGGATCGCCCCCGCCCACAGCCACAGCTCGGGCGTGGCCGTCAGGCCCCCGATGTCCGTGCGCAGCCCCGTGTGGACGAAGAACAGCGGCAGCAGCACGGGCACGGTGAAGGCCCGCAGCCGCGCCGCGGACGCCTCGATGCGGTGGCCCGTGCGCGGGGTGACGACCCCGAACAGGAACGCGCCGAACAGGGCGTGCACGCCGATCCGGTCCGTGGCCAGCGCCGACAGGCTCAGCCCGCTGAACAGCGCGACGAGCACGATCCCGTCCTGGTACCGCTCGGCACGGGCCGCCCAGCGGGCCAGCAGCGGCCTCACCAGGTAGAACATGACGAGGGTGAAGGCCACGGCGAGCGCCGCGGTGGTCGCCGCCTCCATCGGGGAGCCGGCCGAGGACAGGGCCACCACCAGGGCGAGCAGGCACCACGCGACGACGTCGTCCACGGCCGCGCAGGCCATGGCGAGCGCGCCGAGCGGGGTCCCGTACAGCCCCCGGTCGATGAGGATCCGGGCCAGTACGGGGAACGCGGTGATGCTCATGGCCACCGCGATGAACAGGGTGAACGGCACCTGGCCCACCCCGTCCGGCGCGAAGTCGCCGTACATCGCGACCGCGAGGAGCGCACCGAGGACCAGCGGCAGCAGCATCCCGGCCTGGCTGACGGCCACCGCGACGCGGGTGTGCCCGCGCAGGCTCTTCAGGTCGAGTTCCAGCCCGACCAGGAACATGAAGGCGAGCAGTCCGAGCTGGCCGAGCACGGACGTGTACGGCAGCACGGCCGGCGGGAAGAGCCAGTGCTGCGCGTCCGGCCAGAGCCAGCCCAGCAGCGAGGGGCCCAGCAGGATGCCGGTGGCGATCTCGCCGACCACCGGCGGCTGGCCGAACCGGCGGAAGAGGGCGGCCCCCGCCTGGCAGGCGAGGATCACCACGGGGACGGCGACGAGGAGCGCGGGCATCGGGTCAGCGGATGACACGGGTACCTCCTTCTGCGGTGGCGGCGGGCCGGACGAGCGGGACGGCGGGCAGGGCGGCGGCCGGCGGCGGAGCCGAGGCCGCCTCGGACCAGAGCGCGTAACGGCGCAGCCCGTAGAGCAGCGGCTGCGGATCGTCCCGTACGGTCACCCGGCCGACCTCGGCGAACACGGCGGTGTGGTCCCCGAAGGCGACGGTACGCACCACGGCGCAGTCCGCGACGGCGTGGGCGTCCTCCGTCAGGTGCGGCCCGCCCGCGCCCAGCGGTAGCCGCCACTCGGTGCGGTCGAAGCGGTCGGGTGCCCCGGAGGCGAACAGGTCGGAGGTGCCGCGGGCCCGCTCGTGGAGCAGGTTGAGGGCGAAGTGGCCCTGGGCCAGGAGCACGGAGAGCGTCGGGCTCGCGGCCCGTATGCACACCACGAGGGTGGGCGGTTCCAGCGCGACGCTCGCGACGGAGCTGCACGTCAGCCCGTGGGGCGTGGCGCCGGAGTCCAGGGTGGTGACGATGGACACCCCGGTGGGGAAGGCGGCCATGAAGGGCCGCAGGTCGGGCCGCCGGATCCCGGCGGCCGCGGAATCGTCCGGGGCGTCCGGCGCCGCGGACGGCGGCTGCTGTGGTGCGGCGGGATGGGGCGCGGAGTGGTGGGGCATGTCTGACTCCTGAGGTGGCTGAAACACTGCGGCCCGGCAGCCGGCGGAGAGCCGTGCTGCCGGGCCGTGGGAGCGGGGGCCGACCAGCGCGCCCGAGGGGCGGGCGCGGTGGTCGGGAGGCCTTACGCGCCGTGCAGTTGGCGCAGGTAGTCGTATGCGCTGGGCAGGGTCTCCAGCAGGTTCTGCTGCTGGCGCTTGACGGTGTCGAAGAGCGGCTCGGCGCCGGCGACCGACTCCGGCCGGTGGGCGAGGGAGGGCAGCGGGGCGTCCGGTTCGAGGCCGAGGCCCGCGAAGATGCAGTAGTAGCTGCCGTTCGTCCAGAAGTTGCGGAACTCCGCCTCGAAGTTGCCGTAGTACGTGGACTCGTCGGTGATCGGCGAGTTGATGGGCAGGCCGGCCTTGTAGGCGGAGATCTTCTGCTGGATGTTGTCCGGGAGCGTCAGCGTCTTCTGCGCCTGCCAGAACGGGGTGTCGTTGCGCGGCGCGTAGAAGAAGTGCGCCTGGATGAAGTCGCGGGTGTCGTCGAACATCACCTCGATCTCGTTGTTGAAGCTGTCGATCAGACCCTTGTTGAAGGTCTTGTCCGGGAAGTGCTTGGCCAGCTGGTAGATCGCCGCGGTGATGAAGTAGATGCCGGTCGACTCCAGCGGCTCCAGGAAGCAGGACGACAGGCCGATGCTGACGACGTTCTTCACCCACGCGCGACGGTTGCGGCCGACGCGGAAGCGGATGTGGTTGAACTTCGTCTCCTCCACGTCCAGGCCCCACATGTCCGCGAACTCGCGGGTGGCGGTGTCCTGGTCGGTGAACTTGCTGGAGTACACGTAGCCGGTGCCGAAGCGCCCCAGCATGGGGATCTTCCAGGCCCAGCCGGAGGACATCGCGATGGACGAGGTGTACGGCTCCACGCCGTTCGCCGCGTCGTCGTGCGCGACGGCGGTGGCCACCGCGCTGTCGCACAGCAGGTGGTCGCTCATGTCGACGAACGGCTCGCCCAGTGCCTGGTTGATCAGCAGGCCGCGGAAGCCCGAGCAGTCCACGAACAGGTCGGCCTCCAGAGCCAGTCCGCCCTTGGTGTGCAGCCGGGTCACGTAGCCGCGGTCGTCCTGCTCGACGCGCGTCATCTCGTCCTGCACGTGCTTGACGCCCTGCTTCTCCGTGGCGAAGCGGCGCAGGAAGTCGGCCACGAGCTGGGCGTCGAAGTGCCACGCGTACCGGGTGGCCGGGCGGCCGTCCAGCCAGCGCGGCGCCTTCATCGCGTCCATCACGGGGGGCTCGCGGAAGCAGGCGTAGTCGAACGGCTCGGTGGTGCGGCCCTCGTACTTGCGCTTGAACCAGTAGTGCGACAGCGGGGTGTGGTCGTAGTCGGGGAGCAGGCCGAACGGGTGGTAGAAGTGGTCCGGGCCGCCGTCCGGGAGCTCGCGCGCCGTCGCCTCGCCCTGCCCGCCCGTACGCCAGTTGACGAAGCGCACGGCCATCTTGAAACTGGCGTTGCACTCCCGCATCCATTCGTCCTCGGCGATGCCCAGGTAGTCGAAGAACGACCGCTGGAGGTTGGGCACCGTGGCCTCGCCGACGCCGATGCGCGGAATGGAGGGCGCCTCCAGGACGGTGATGTCGACCGTGCCCTGGAGCGCCTTCCCGAGATACGCGGCGGTCATCCAGCCGGCCGTGCCGCCGCCCAGGATGACGACCTTCTGAAGCCGGGTGTCGGTGCTGGTCATGAAACAGCCCTCATTTCGGAGTCGGCGGTTCGGGTGGTCGTGCTCATCAGGGTGGAGAACCGGCCTATCACCGCTCTACACAGTGCCGTTCCGGCCGTTGTAGAGAGCTTGTAGAGCCCCCGAACACACTCGTCGCAGGCAGAGCGGCAGGCGCAGACCACGGGGAGGGCTCCATGAGCACCGCAGCGATCGAGACAGCGGAGCCGAGGGTACGGGTCCGGTTCCTCGGCGACTTCGAACTGACCGTCAACGGCGCCCCTGTGGAGCGCTGGAGGGCCGGCAAGGCCCGTGGCCTGTTCCAGTACCTCGTGGTCCACCGCGGCCAGATGCTCACCCGCGACCGGCTCTACGAGTCCCTGTGGCCCGGCACCGACAGCACCGTCGGCAGCTCCCTGAAGGTCGCGGCCCACGCCCTGCGCCGGGTGCTCGACGCCCACCCCGACCACCCCGGCGACTCCGGGATCCGGCTGGTCTACCGGGACTTCGGCTACGTCCTGCACGTCAACGGCCTGTGGTCCGACCTCGACCGCTTCCAGGAGCTGGTGCACACCGGCCTGCGGGCCTCCGTGGCCCGGGACGCCCCGCTCGCCCGGACCCTGCTGCGGGCGGCGCTCGACCTGTACGGCGGCGAGTTCCTGCGCGGCGAGAGCGCCGACTGGGTCGTCGAACAGCGCGAGTACCTCAGGGCGCTCGCGCTGCGGGCCCTCGGGGTGCTGCGCACCGACGCCGAGGCCCGCGAGGACTCCGTCGAACTGATAGAGCTCTGCATGCGCACGCTGGAGATCGACCGCCACCACGAGGAGACCTACCGCGCGCTGATGTCCGCGCACGGCCGCCGCGGCGAACTCGCCTGCGTGCGGCGCTGGTACGAGCTGTGCGCCCGCCGGATGCGCGACGAACTGGCCGTGGCGCCCGGCCACGAGACCCAACTGCTCCTGCGCACCCTGATCCCGGCCGCCGGCCGGCCCGCCGCCCCCGAGGCCGCCCCCTCCGGCGCCCCCGCCACCGTCCGCGCGCTGCGCTCCCCGGCGCGCCGGCCCGCCGCCGCCACGGCGTGGGGCGCGGATCCCCGTACGACCCCCCTCGCCCGCCCGGTGCGGCGGGCCCGGCCCGACAACAGGGCCCCGGCCGCCCTGGCCCGCGCCGCCGACTGAGCCGCCGTCCGGGCGCCCGCGTGATTCCGCGACGCAGCGATCCCCGAGATCCCCGCGCTTTCCGTGACCGAGTGAGGACTCCACCGTGACCGTGCTGACCGTGCCCCCCGTGCCGCAGGACTCCGGCCCGCGCAGAACCGACCCGGGCGGGACCCCCCTGCCCCCCCGCTACGAAGACCAGTGGATCGGCGGCGCCTGGACCGCGTCCGACGCCGAAGGCCGCCTCGTCGTGACCGACCCCAGTACCGAACGGGCCCTGGCCACCGTCCCCGCGGGCAGCGTCCGCGACGCCGACCTCGCGGCGCGCGCCGCCGCCGGCGCCTTCGAGCGCTGGGCCGCCACCCCGCCCCGCGAACGGGCCGCCCTGCTGCGCCGGGTCGTCGAGGCCATGGAGGTGCGGGCCGACCGCTTCGCCGACGTGATCACCGCGGAAGTCGGGGCGCCCGCCCGGATGGCTCGCCAGACCCACGTCGGGCTCTCGCTGGGCATGGCCGCGCACTGCGTGGAGACCGCGGCCTCGTACGCCTTCGAGCAGCGCGTGGGCCACTCCCTGGTGGTGCGCGAGGCGGCCGGAGTGGCCGCCTGCATCACCCCGTGGAACACCCCGCTGCTCCTGACGGTGCAGAAGATCCTCCCCGCGCTGGCGGCCGGCTGCACCGTGGTGCACAAGCCCAGCGAGATCACCCCGCTGCACGCCCGGCTCCTCGCCGAGGCGATCGCCGAGGCCGATCTGCCGCCCGGCGTCTTCAACATGGTCGTCGGCACGGGACCCACCGTCGGCACGGCGCTGGTGACGCACCCGCTGGTCGACGTGGTCTCCCTGACGGGCTCCACCCGGGCCGGCCGCGAGGTCTCCGCGCTGGGCGCCGACCGGATCAAGCGCGTCCACCTCGAACTCGGCGGAAAGAACGCCAGCCTCGTCCTCGACGACGCGGACCTGGCGGCGTCGGTCGCCGCGACCGTCGACCAGATGCTCTTCAACACCGGCCAGACCTGCCTGCAGTGGAGCCGGCTGCTGGTGCCCCGCGACCGCCAGGACGAGGCCGTACGGCTCGCCGGACAGGCCATGGACGGCTATGTGACCGGCGATCCGCGCGATCCCGCGACCGACCTCGGCCCGCTGGTGTCCGCCGACGCGCACGCCCGCGTCACCGAGTACATCCGCCGCGGCACCGAGGAGGGCGGCGCCCGCCTGGTCCGCGGCGGCGCCGGCCGGCCCGCCGGGCTCACCACCGGGTACTACGTCCAGCCGACGATCTTCGCGGACGTGGACCCGCTCACCACGATCGGCCAGGAGGAGATCTTCGGCCCCGTGCTGTCGGTCATCCCGTACGACGACGAGGACGAGGCGGTCCGGATCGTCAACGGCACCCGCTACGGGCTGCACGGAGCGGTCTGGTCCGGCGACGGCGCCCGCGCCGAGCGGGTCGCACGCCGCTTCCGCTCCGGCCTGGTCGACGTGAACGGCGGCCAGTTCAACCCGGCCGCCCCGTTCGGCGGCTTCAAGCAGTCCGGGATCGGCCGCGAGTGCGGCACGGCCGGCCTGGAGGCCTTCCTGGAGACCAAGTCGATGCAACTGCCCCAGGGCGGCGGCCAGGTGGTGGGTCCGCGGCTGCGGTCCACCGCGGCCGCCCGCCCCGCGGACACGGAGAGGAACGACGGATGACCGAGCGGACCGCCGAGCACCCCGGGGGCGCCACCGCCCCCGGCGTACCGGCAGACGACACACCGACCTCCGGGGGCCCGGGCCGGGACGACCTGGCACCGGCCGGGTGGGCGGAGGCCGGCCCGGCCGCGGGCACCGCGACCGCGGGCACCCCGGCCGCCACCGCTGCGAACGCCGCCGCCGACGCGGGCGGGCGACCCGTCGCCGACGCGCTCCCGCCGCTGTTCGCGCGGCTGGAGCGGTGGACCCGCGAGCAGCCCGACGAGTACGCCGTCAAGGCCTCGGACGGCACCCTCACCTACGCGGCGCTCACCACCCGCACCGCCCGCTACGCCACCGCGCTGGCCGCCGCCGGCGTCGGCCCGGAAACCTCGGTCGGACTGCTCCTCGGCCGCTCCCGGGAGAGCGTGCCCGCCCTCCTCGCCGTCTGGAGCCTCGGCGCCACCGCCGTCCCGCTGGACCCCGGCCACCCGGTCGAGCGCCTCGGCCACGTCCTGCGCGACGCCGACGCCGCCGTGCTGGTCGCCCCCGCGGCGCCCGACGGGCTGGAGCCCGGCGCGGCCCGCCTGCTGACGCCCGCCGACGTCCGCCGCACCGCGCCCGGCCCGCTCGCCGTGGCCGTACCCGCCGCCGACGGCTGCGCGTACCTCATCTACACCTCCGGAACCACCGGCCGCCCCAAGGGCGTCGAGGTCACCTACCGGGGCCTGGACACCTTCGTCGAGGCCCTCGTCGGACTCGGGCTGCCGCCCGGCGGGCTCGGGCTCAACGCCGTCTCGCCCGCCTTCGACGGCTGGCTCTGGTGCACCCTGCTCTACCTCACCCACGGCCAGGGCGTGGCCCTCGTCGACCTCTCCCTCGACGGACTGCGCGCCGCCGCCGCGGAGGGCCGCGAGGCCCTGCCCGCCGGTCTGCGCACCGTCTCCCTCACGCCCTCGCTGCTGGCCGCGCACGGCGCCGGACTCGACACGGCGGAGGTGGTCTTCGTCGCCGGCGAGGCCTGCCCGGCCGCGCTGGCCGAGCGGTACGCCCGCGGCCGCCGCCTGCTGAACGTGTACGGGCCGACGGAGGTGACCATCGCCGCGACCTGGGCCGACAGCAAACGGGGTGACGACGTGAGCACCATCGGACGCCCGCTGCCCGGCTACCGGGCGTACGTCCTGGACGAGGACCTGCTCCCGGTGCCCGCCGGCACCGAGGGCGAGCTCTACCTCGGAGGACCCGCCGTCGCGCGCGGCTACCGCAAGCGCCCCGGACTCACCGCGAGCCGGTTCCTCCCCGACCCCTTCCAGGGCGGCGGCACCCGGATGTACCGCACCGGAGACGTGGTGGTCCGCCGCGTCGGCGGCGAACTGGAGTACCGGGGACGCCGCGACGACCAGGTCAAGATCCGCGGCCACCGCATCGAACTGGGCGAGGTGGAACGCGTCGCCGCCGAACTCCCCGAGGTCGTCGCAGCGGCCTGCTGCCCGCTGGCCTCGGGGGAGGCCCTCGGCCTCGCCGTGGTCGCCGCACCCGGCGCCGACCCGGCCGGGCTGTCCGCCCGCGTCGTGGAGCGCTGCCGCAAGCAGCTGCCCGCGGCCGCCGTGCCGGGCACCGTACGGGTCCTCGACCGGATCCCGACCCTGACCACCGGCAAGGCCGACCGCGAGGCGCTCGCCCTGGCCCTGGCCGCCCCCGAGTCCGGAGCGGACCCGCGCGAGGAGTTCCCGGCCGCCGCCGCCACCCCGACCGAGCGCCTGGTCACGGGCGTCTGGGCCGAGGTGCTCGCCATCGAGGTGCCGGACCGGCGGGCCGACTTCTTCGAGCTGGGCGGCCACTCCCTGGCGGCGGCCCGGGCGGTCTCCGAACTGCGCCGGATCACCGGCCTGCGCGTCGGCCTGGACACGCTGCTGGACCGGCCGACGGCCTCGGACTTCGCCGCCGAAATCGACCGGCTCCTCGCCGCGCGGGAAGCACCGGCCGCCGTCGACACCGCCGAGGGGGCCTGAGCCGTGGGCACCTGGATCTCCACCTGGAGCACCGACCCGGCGGACGCCGCCCTTCCCGCGCTGCTCTGCCTGCCCCCGGCCGGGGCCGGCTGCCAGCAGTTCCGCTCCTGGCAGCCCGCGCTGGCCGGCATCGCCCAGGTGTACGGCGTACAGCTGCCGGGCCGGGAGAACCGCTGGCGAGAGCCCATGCCGGACACCTTCGGGGAGGCCGTCGCGGCCACCGCCGAGGAGCTGGCGGCCACCGTCGCCGCCGACCGGCCGCTGATCGTCTTCGGCCACAGCTTCGGCGGGCTCCTCGGCTACGAACTCTCCCGCCTCGTGCGGCCGCGGGCCCTGGTGGTCAGCGGCTGCCGGGCCCCCGGGTTCTGGGACGGGGCGGGCCGCGGCATCGTCGACGACGCCGAAGAGCTGGACAAGCTCTTCGACACGGCGGGCGTCGACCCCGCGCTCCTCGACGAGGCCACCCGCGACCTGATGGTCGCGATGCTCCGCAAGGACGCCCGGCTGTCGCTGAGTTACGTCCACCGCCCCGGCGACCGCCTCGACGTGCCCGTGCACGCCTGGGGCGCCGACGGCGACGAGACCGTCAGCTCCGAGGAGCTCGACGGCTGGGCCGCCGTCACCACCGCCGGATTCGCCCGGCACCGCACCACCGGCGGCCACCACGCCGTACTGCGCCGCCCCGAACCCGTACTGGAACACCTGGCCGGGCTGCTGCGGGGCGAGGGCGCCCCGCTCACCCCCGCCCCCTGACGCACGGCGCCCCCGCACCATCCCCCGCGCCCGCTCCGCCCGCACGATCCGCCCGTACCCGTATCCGTACCCGTACCTTCCGCCAGCCCGCTTCCGCCCGCCCCAGCCCGGAGGACACCGTGCCCACCACCCACCAGGTCCTCGTGAACCACGAGGGGCAGTACGCGCTGTACCCCGCCGCGCGCGAGACGCCCGACGGCTGGACCCCGGCCGGTTTCGACGGCACCGAGGACGCGTGCGCCGCCTTCGTGGACGCGCACTGGCCCGACACCCGCCCGCTCAGCCTGCGAGGAGCCTGAGATGAAGATCGACCTGCTCGACCCGGGCCCCTTCGCCCGCAACGACTTCTGGCCAACCTTCACCTGGCTGCGGGCCAACGCACCGGTCCACTGGCATCCCGAACCCGGTGGTGACGACGGCTTCTGGGTGCTCAGCAAGCACCGCGACATGGTGAAGGTCTACGCGGACAGCGACACCTTCAGCTCGGCGAGCGGCATGCGGCTGGGCAGCGACCCGGCCGCCGTCGCCGCCGTCGCCCAGCGCATGCTGATCGTCTCCGACGTCCCGCACCACACCCGGCTCAAGCGCGCGCTCTACCAGGCCTTCGGCCCCCAGCAGATGCCCCGCCTGGAAGCCCTCGTGGAGAAGGTCGTCGGCGAGCTGGTGTCCGAAGCCGCCGAACGCGACGAGCTGGACTTCATCGACCTCGCCAAGCAGCTCCCCAACCGGGTCGTCTGCGCCATGATGGGCATTCCGCGCGCCGACTGGGCGTGGATCGGAGCCCTCACCACCGGCGCCTTCGACTCACCGGACGAAGCGGTCCGCACCAGCGCGCACTCGGAGATCTTCCTCTACTTCATCGAGCTGCTGGCCGAGCGGCGGGTCCGCCCCGGCGACGACCTGGTCAGCCAGATCGCCCACGACACCCTGGTCGACGAGGGCGACGGCACCGAACGGCCGCTCAGCGACGAGGAGATCGTCTTCAACCTCAACGGCGTCCTCTCCGGCGCCAACGAGACCACCCGCTACTCGGCGGCCGGCGCGGTGCACATGTTCGCCGAGCACCCCGACCAGTGGCGGCTGCTGCGGGGCCTGGGCCCCGCCGGCATCGCCCCGGCCGTCGAGGAGATCCTGCGCTGGACCACCCCCGGAGTGCACGCCCTGCGCACCGCCGTACGCGACACCGAGATCAACGGGACCCGCGTCGCCGCGGGCGACCGGGTGACCCTCTGGAACGTCTCCGCCAACCGTGACGAGGACGTCTTCGCCGACCCGCACGCCTTCCGCGTCGACCGCCGCCCCAACCGGCACGTCGCCTTCGGCCACGGCCGCCACCTGTGCCTCGGCGCGCGCCTGGCCCGCTTCGAACTCGGGGCGCTGCTCACCGAGATGCTCACCGCCCTGGACGGCTTCGAGCTGACCGGACCCGTCACCTTCAACTCGTCCAACTTCACCTGGGGGATCAACAGTCTCCCCGTGCGGCTGCTGCGCAGCCGAGCCTTCGCCAAGTAAGAAAGGGCCCGCACTGTGACCACCGCACTCGTCGACTTCAACCGTTCCGACACGGCGTTCCCCGCCACCGGATACCCCGAGCTGCTCGCCGGGCAGGCCGCCCGTACCCCCCGGGCCACGGCTCTCGCGCAAGGCGACCGCTCCTGGACGTACGCCGAACTGGAGGCCGTCACCAACCGGCTGGCGCACGCCCTGATCGCCCGCGGCGCCGCCGCCGGCGAACGGGTCGGTCTCTGCTACCCGCGCGGCGCCGAGTACGTCATCGGCTCCCTCGCCGTCCTCAAGACGGGCGCCGCGGTCGTCGCCCTCGACCCGGTCAACCCCGACGACCGGCTCGCCGCGATGATCGCGGACGCCGCCCCGCTGCTGGTCCTCACCCCGGCCGAGCTCGGCCGCCGGATACCGCAGGAGGTGCCCCAGGCCGAGGTGTCCACCGCCGGCCAGGGCCTGCCCGACACCGCCCCGGGGGTCGTGACCGGGCCGGACACCGTCAGCCACCTCATCTACACCTCCGGCTCCACCGGCACCCCCAAGGCCGTCCTGGAGCGCCACGGCGCGCTCACCAACCTCGTGCACTGGACCCGGCGGGCGTACGGGGTCCAGGAGGGCGACCGTGCCTCCTGGATGTCCACGCCCGGCTTCGCCGTCCAGATCATGGAGTGGCTGGCCTACCTGCCGGCCGGCGCCGCGATCCACATCCCGGAGGCCGGCCAGGCGCAGACCCCGGAGCAGATCCGCGACTGGCTGGTGGGCGAGGGAATCACCCACACCATGCTGGTGGCTGCCCTCGCCGAGCCCGCCTGGGGCCTGGAGTGGCCCGCGGGAACGGCGCTGCGGATCCTGGTGACCACGGCCGAGCGGGTGCACAGCTGGCCGCCGGTCGACACCCCCTTCCGGGTCGTCATGACGTACGGCACGACCGAGACCACCAACGTGCTGTCCTGTCTCGACCTCGGGGCCGGCACCGACTTCACCAGCCAGGCCACCCCCGACGAGGTACGGGCCACCCGGCAGGTCCCGGTCGGCGTGCCCATCGCCAACCTCCGCGTCCACCTCCTGGACGAGGACGGCGTCCCGGTGCCCGAGGGCGAGGTCGGCCGCCTGCACGTCTCCGGCGCCGGCGTCGCGGCCGGCTACCACGGGCGCCCCGAGCTGACCGCCGCCAAGTTCCACCCCAACTTCCTCGGCGACGACCCGCACCCCGTGCTCTACGACACCGGCGACCTCGCACGGCGCCGCGAGGACGGGGCCGTGGAACTGCTCGGCCGCTCCGACTCCCAGGTGAAGATCCGCGGCTTCCGCGTCGAACTCGGCGAGGTGGAGACGCACATCGCCCGCCTCGACGGCATCGCCGAGGCCGTCGTCGTCACCCAGGAGCGCGGCCCCGGCGACAAGCGCCTCATCGCCTACGTGTCGGCGGACGGCGCGACCGCGCCCGACCCGGCCGCGGTGCGCGCCGACGTCGCCCGCACCCTGCCCTACTACATGGTCCCGGCCTCCGTCGTCGTCCTGCCGGCCCTCCCGCGCCTGCCCAACGGCAAGGTCGACCGGCGCAGCCTGCCCGAGCCCCCGGAGGGCCGCGACGGTGTCGGCGCCGGGTACGAGGCCCCCCGCAACGAGGTCGAGGACGGCCTCACCCGCCTGTGGGCCGAGGCCTTCCGCACCGACGGCGTCGGCATCCACGACAACTTCTTCGAACTGGGCGGACATTCGCTGCTCGCCTTCCAGCTCATCGACGAGATCCGCCGCCGCTACAGCGTCGAGCTGAGCCTCTCCGACCTGTCCACCTACCCGACCGTCGCCGAGCTCGCCACCCTCGTCACCACCGAACGCTCCGGCGCACGCGGCTCGTTCGGCGGACTCCCGGCAATCGTCCCCGACCCGGCCGGCCGCTTCGAGCCGTTCCCGCTCACCGAGAGCCAGCAGGCGCTGTGGATCGGCCGCGGCGGGCTCGTCGAGCTCGGCAACGTCGGCTGCCACGGCTACTTCGAGTGGGAGAGCGAGCAGCTCGACGTCCCCCGCTTCGAGGGCGCCTGGCGCCGGCTCGTCGAACGCCACGACGCGCTGCGCACCCGGGTCCTGCCCGACGGCACCCAGCAGGTGTTCGAGGAGATCCCGGCCTACGAGATCCCCGTCACCGACTTCGGCGGCCTCGACGAGGAGTCCCGCAACGACGAACTGACTGCCCTGCGCGAGCGGTTGTCCCACCAGGTGCTGGACGCCGACAGCTGGCCGCTGTTCGACGTACGGATCAGCCTGCTCGGCGGCGGCCGGGCCCGGATCCACCTCTCGCTGGACTTCCTGGTCGCCGACGCCTGGAGCTACTTCCAGGTCCTCATCCCGGACCTGGTCACCTACTACGTGGAGCCCGGCGCCGAACTGGCCCCGCTGGAGCTGACCTTCCGCGACTACGTCCTCGCGGTCGGGAACTCGCTGCGGGACAGCGAGCTCTACCGCCGCTCCGAGTGGTACTGGCGCGACCGCCTCGCGACCCTGCCGCCCGCCCCGGCCCTGCCCGAGCGCCCGGCCGACGCCCCCGAGCTGCCCGTCCGCTTCGAACGGCGCAGCCACGTCGTCGCCCCCGCCCTGTGGACCCGGATCCAGGAGCGGGCGCACGCCCGCGAGGTGACCCCCTCCGGGGTGCTGGCCGCCGCGTACGCCGAGATCCTGGGCACCGCGTCCGGTCAGGCCCGCTTCACCATCAACTTCCCCCTCTTCAACCGGCTTCCGCTGCACCCGCAGGTCAACGCACTGCTCGCGGACACCACCACCACGCTGCTGCTCGCCGTCGAGCAGCAGGACAGCACCTTCGCCGGGCGGGCCCAGGCCGTCCAGCGCAGGCTCTGGGCCGACCTGGAGCACCGCTACTTCAGCGGCGTGCAGGTCCTGCGCGAGCTGACCAAGCTGCGCGGCTCCCTCGCCCCCGCCATGCCCGTGGTGATGACCAGCCTGGCCGGCCACCCGCCGCAGTACGAGGAGACCGAACTGGGCGCGCCCGTCTACGGGATCTCCCAGACCCCGCAGGTCTCCCTGGACTTCCAGGTCTTCGAGAAGCCCGACGGCCTCACCTTCAACTGGGACTTCCTGCCGGCCGTCTACCCCGACGGGCTCATCGACTCCCTGTTCGAGGAGTTCACCACGCTGCTGGAGGCGCTCGCCGAGGACGAGGCGTGGGAGCGCCACTCGCCGCCGCCCGGCGACGAGACCGCCGCCCCCGGCAAGGCCGAGGAGCGCGACACGGGCGACGCCTGGGAGCGCTACTGGGCGGGCATCCAGCGCACCGGCCGGGGCGGCGACGTCATCTGGGACGCCGACAGCGGCGAGGAGTTCCACTGGCTGCTCGGCCAGGCGCAGAACCACTTCCGGGCCGGACTGCCGGTCATCGACCTCGGCTGCGGCAACGGCCGCTACAGCCGCGAACTCGCCCCGCACTACCCCTCTGTCGTCGGCGTCGACGTCTCCGCCAGTGCCATCGACCACGCGAAGCGCGAGGCGAAGGGCGTCGACAACGTCGACTACCTGGCGATCGACATGACCGACGCCGAGCAGGCCGCCGTCCTGGGGGAGGGGCCGTACAACATCTTCGTCCGCGGCGTCTTCCACGTCCTGGACGGCGAGGCCCGGGCCCGCCTCGCCGACATCGCGGGCCGCCTGCTGGGCAGCGAGGGGACGCTGATCGTCCACGAGCCCGACTACTCCAGCAACTCCTTCGGCTACCTCGGGTTCGTCGGCGGCAAGCGCGGCCGCGCCGAGGATCTCGTCGGCCCGCTGGAGGCGGCCGGCGTACGGCACTCGCACCGCTTCACCCGGCCCGAGCTCGCCGAGGCGTTCGGCGCCGACGCGTGGGAGATCGTCGAGGACGAGGCGATAGAACTGCACGCCATCGACCCGCAGTCGGACTCGGACGCGCTGCGCCTGCCCGGCTACTACGCGGTGCTGCGCCGCCGGCGCTGATGGCCGGTCTGGCACTGGCGGGGCCGACCGCAGCGGTGCTGGCCGCGGCCGGGGACGTACGGGAGCTGCTGACCCGTACCGAACTGGACCGGGCCGGCGCCCTGCGGTCGGCGGGCGACCGGGACGACTTCCTGGCCGCCCACGCCCTGGTCCGGCTGTGCGCCGGGCGGCTCCTGGGCCGTCCGGCGCACAGCCTCACCGTCGTCCAGAGCTGCGGGAGGTGCACGCGGCCGCACGGCAGGCCGAGCCTGGCCGAGGCCCCCGGCACCGGCGTCAGCCTCGCGCACACCCGGGGCTGGGTCGCGGCCGCGGCGGCGCCCGGCCCGGTCGGCGTGGACCTGGAGGCCGTCGACGGCCGCCCGCTGGACTGGCGGGCGGCCGCGCAGGCCTGTACGGAGAAGGAACTGGCCGCCCTGCGGGCGGCCGTGGACCCGCGGCGCGCCTTCCTGCGCCAGTGGGTGCGAAAGGAGTCCCTGGTCAAGGTCGGGGCGGGCACGCTGGACGAGGCGGCCCGCCTCGACCTTCCCGTGTACGGGCGGGAGCCGCCCCGCTGGCGGGGCTGGGAGCTGGTGGACTGGGGCGGTGACGGAGTCGTCGGATGCGTGGCGGCCCGCGAAGAGACGCGGCTGCGGCTGCTCGGCTGAAAGACTGGACACGTGGAACGACGTACGACCGACCGGCTGCTCAGGGCTCGCGCACAGGCGATCGGGGGCGGGGTCCGGGAGGACTCCGTCGCCGCCGTCCTCGACCGGGTGCTGGCCGTACAGGCCCAGGACCTGCCCGCGGCGGAGCTCGGGCTGCGGGTCCGCGCCCGCGGACTGACCCTCGACGCGGTGCGGCGGGCCACCGACACCGAACGCACCGCCGTGCGTGGCTGGTTCATGCGCGGCACCCTCCAACTGGTGCCCGCCGCCGACGCCCGCTGGCTGCTCGCCCTGTTCGGCCCCGTGTACCTCGCCCTCGCGGCGCGGCGGCTGCGCGAACTCGGCCTGGACCAGAGCCTGTGCGAGCGCTCCGAACGGCTCATCGCGGACGCGGTCGGCGGCGAGGGGCCGCTGACCCGCGCCCAGCTCACCGACCGGCTCACCACCCTGGGGGTCGAGCCCAAGGGCCAGTCCGCCTTCCACCTGATCCGCCGTGCGGCGCTGGCCGGGCGGATCTGCCACGGGCCGCAGCGCGGCGGCGAGGCCACCTTCGTCCTCCTCGACGACTGGCTGCCCGCCGGCGGGCCCCCGCCCTTCACCGGAGCGGCCGCGGAGCGCGAGCTCGCCCGCCGCTACCGCCTCGCCCACGGGCCCAGTGACGCACTGGACTTCATCCACTGGTCCGGGCTGCGGACCACGGCGGGCAAGGAGGCCTGGGCCGCCGTACGGGAGAGCGGGGACACCGACACCGCCACACCGCCCGACCCCGCCGCACCGGACGTGCGGCTGCTGCCGGCCTACGACAACTACCTCGTCGGCTACCGCAGCCGGGACCTGTCCGTACCCGCGCGGGACGAGCGCCGGGTCTGGCCCGGAGGCGGACAGATCCGTGCCACCGTCCTGGTCGACGGCCTGGCCGTCGGCACCTGGTCGCGGGGCCGGGGAGGGGCCGGCGTGAACGTCGAGCCGTTCCCCTCGGCCGCGCCCCCGACCGCCGCCGTCACCGCCGCGCTCGCCCGCGAGAGCGCCGACATCGCCCGCTTCTCCAGCGGAACTCACAGCCTCTCTACAAAAGGCCTATAGTCCGCGGATTCATAACCGCCCGCTAACTCGCGGTCCATAGCGTCAGTGCCGTCCGACAATTCCGTACCCAATCAGAAAAGGGCGTCGACATGGCACTCGGTCGGCATTCCGATTTCAATCGCCTGTGGTTCGGGCAGACCGTCAGTAATTTCGGCGACAAGATCTCCCTCCTCGCGCTCCCGACCCTCGCGGTCGTGATCCTCGACGGGGGAGCCTTCGAGGTCGGCGTGCTGGGCGCGCTGCGCTTTCTCCCCTTCCTGCTGCTCGCCCCGGTCGCCGGGCTGGTGGCCGACCGGGTGTCGAGGCGCACCGTCATGATCTTCGCCGACCTGGGCCGCTTCCTGGCCCTGGGCACGATCCCACTGGCGTTCGCCCTCGACTCCGTCAGCATGGTCCACATCTACATCGTGGCGGCGGTCACCGGCTGCCTCACCACCTTCTTCGAAGTCTCGTACCAGTCCTGGCTCCCCCAGCTCATCGGTACCGAGAACCTCATCGAGGGCAATACCAAACTCCAGATCAGCCGCAGCGTCGCCGAAGCGGTCGGCGCGGGCGCCGGCGGTGCGCTCATCCAGGTGCTCGGCGCCGCGCGCGCCATCACCGCCGACGCGTTCACCTTCCTGATCTCGCTGATCGCCCTGCTCGTCATCCGCCACCGCGACGTCCGCGAGCGGACCGTGGAGCGGAAGGCCTCCGCCAAGGCGGAGATGAAGGAGGGCATGCGGACCCTGTTCGGGAACCCGGTGCTGCGCGGCCTGTTCACCGCCAACGTCGTGGTCAACCTCGGCGCCGCCATGGGTGACGCCCTGCTGATCGTCTACGCGTACAAGGTGCTCGACCTGAGCCCCGGCCAGGTCGGCATCGCCTTCGCCGTCATGTCGGTCTTCGTCATCGTCGGCGCGGTCCTGTCCGAGCAGGTCGCCAAGGTCCTGACCGTCGGCCGGGTCCTGGTGCTCACCGCGGTCGTGCTGGGCCTCGGCTACATCGTGGTCCCGACGGGCGGCGCCATCGGCGGCTTCATCGGACTGATCGTGGTCCAGGCCGTCATCGGCTTCGTCTCGCCGATGTTCGACATCCACGTCCTCAGCCTCGTGCAGGGGGTCACCCCGAACGAGCAGATGGGCCGCGTCAGCGGCACCGCCCTCTCGGCGGTGTACGGCGCCCTGTCGCTGGGTTACTTCGCCGGCGGCGCCCTCGGCGAGGCGGTGGGCCTGACGGCCGGCCTCGCGGTGGCCGGAGCCGTCACCATCATCGGCGGACTGACCCTGCTGGGCGGTCCGGTCTCCAAGATCAAGGAGATGCCCGGCGGCGACGACGCCGGGGAAACCAGTCCGGCCGCGGCCGAACCGAAGATCACTGCCTGAGCGGCACCCAGGGGGTGCGGGAGTGGGTGCCGGCCGAACGGCACCCGCTCCGCACTGCTCCGCGCACCCCTCCCGCGGTTAGCGGCCGCCCTTCACGGCCACCGCTCGGACCGCACCCGTACCGGGCGCATCCGTACCGCGCGCATCCGTACCGCCCTGCCGCGGCAGGCCGTACGCCGTACGCCCCGCACACCGCTGCACCCGTACCGCTGCACCCGTACCGCCGCGCCGCGATCCGCGGCGCCCTCGCCGTATCCCTCTCCCGACTCCCGAAGACGCACGGAGGCTCAAGGTGAGCGAGTCCCTCGCCGAACGCATAGCCGCACTGCCGAAGTCCCGCCGGGCACTGTTCCAGGCCCTCTCGGGCCGCAACGGCGGGCGCGCCGCCGTACGCGAGGACCCCGAGCCGGCCCCCCGTGACCCCGCCGAACCGCCGGTGCTCTCCTTCGCCCAGCGCCGGCTGTGGTTCATCGACCAGCTCCAGCCCGGCAGTCCCGCGTACAACGTGCCGGTCGCCACCCGCATCCGCGGCCCCCTGGACCTGCCCGCCCTGCACGCGGCGCTCCAGGAGATCGTGGACCGCCACGAGGTGCTGCGCACCGTCTACACCTACCGGGAGGGCGCCTCCGAGGCCGTGCCCCGGGTGATCGACGGGTTCCGGCTGCCCCTGCCGGTGATCGAACTGCCCGGCGAGGAGGACGTCCGGCCGTTCTACGACGCCGACGCCGGCGCCCCCTTCGACCTGGCCGGCGCCGTCCCGCTGCGCGCCCGGCTGGGCCGGCTCGCCGACGACGACCACGTCCTCGTCCTCAACCTCCACCACATCGTCACCGACGGCTGGTCGATGCGGCTGCTGTACACCGAACTGGAGCGCGCCTACGCGGCCCGCACCGGCGCCCCCGCCGAGCGGCTCGCCCCGCTCGCCCTCCAGTACGCGGACTTCGCCGCCTGGCAGCGCCGCCGGATCAGCGGCGACCGGCTGGAGCGGCTCACGTCCTTCTGGAAGGAGGAGCTCGGCGGCGCCGCGCCCGTCGACCTGCCCACCGACCGGCCCCGGCCGCCCGTCTTCGGACACGCCGGAGCCTCCCGCTACATCGACCTGCCGCCCCAGCTCATCTCCAGACTGCGGGAGTTCGGCAAGTCCGAGGGCGCCACCCTCTACATGACGATGCTGGCCGGCTTCGCCGCCACCCTGCGCCGCTGGACCGGCCAGGAGGACATCGTCGTTGGCACGTCCGTCTCCGGACGCGACCACCCGGCCTTCGGCGACCTCGTCGGCTTCTTCGTCAACACCCTGCCGCTGCGCATCAGAACCGGCGGCGACCCCGGATTCGCCGAGCTGGTCCGGGTCACCCGCCACACCACCCTCCAGGCGTACGCGCACCAAGAGCTCCCCTTCGACCTCATCGTCGACGCGCTCGCACTGCCCCGGGACCCCAGCCGGCCGCCGCTCACCTCCGTGATGTTCCTCCTCGACGAGACCCCGGACACGGCCCCGGGCCTCGCGGGCCTCGGCACCGAGCCCATCGACTTCTCCTCGCACGCCACCAAGTACGACCTCATGATCAGCGTGCACGACACCGGCACCGCCGTCCGCGCCCTCGTCGAGTACCCCACCGACCTGTTCGACGCCCCGACCGTGGACCGGCTGCTCGGCCACTTCCTCACCACCCTCGACGGCGCCGTCTCCCGCCCCGAACTCCCGCTGTCCGCCCTGCCGCTGCTCACCGACGGCGAGCGCCGCGCCGCCCTGGACGACTGGAACGCCACGCGCGCGCCCTTCCCCCAGGACGCCTGCCTGCACCAGCTCTTCGAGCAGCACGCCGACCGGCGGCCCGACGCGCCCGCCGTGGTCCTCGGCGGCCTCGGCGGCTGGAGCGTCACCTACCGGGAGCTGGAGGAGCGCGCCAACCGGCTCGCGCACCGCCTCGTGGAGGCCGGCGCGGGACCCGACCGGACCGTGGCCCTGTGCCTGCGCCGTGGCCCCGCGCTGGTCACCGCGATCCTCGCCGTCCTCAAGGCCGGCGGCGCCTACGTACCGCTGGACCCGGACTACCCGGCCGAGCGCCTGGCGCTGCTGCTGCGCGACGCCGCCCCGCCGCTGGTCGTCTCCGACTCCGAGCTGATCGGCCGGCTGCCCGTGCCCGACGGCACCGCACAGGTGCTCCTGGACACCGACCGGGCGGCCCTCGCCGAACTGCCCGCGACCCGGCCGGCCGTGCCCGTGACCTCCCGCGACCTCGCGTACGTCATCTTCACCTCGGGCTCCACGGGCACCCCCAAGGGCATCGCCCTGGAACACCGCGGCGTGGTCAACAACCTGCTCGACCTGAACCGCTCCCACGGCATCGGCCCCGGCGACTCCGTCCTCGCCCTGTCCTCGCCGAGCTTCGACATGAGCGTCTACGAGACCCTCGGCATTCTCGCGGCCGGCGGCACGCTCGTCCTGCCCGACCCGGCCGCCGCCAAGGACCCGGCCCACTGGGCCGACCTCGTCGACCGCCACGGGGTCACCGTCTGGAACTCCGCCCCCGCGCTCCTCGGCCTCCTCGCCGACCAGCTGGAACACGCGAACGGCCCCCGGCTGCCGCGGCTGCGCACCGCGTTCCTCGGCGGCGACTGGATCCCCGTCACCCAGCCGGACCGGATCCGCGCCTTCGCGCCGGAGCTGACGTTCGTGGCCCTGGGCGGGGCGACCGAGGCGTCCATCCACTCGGTGGAGTTCCCCGTCGGCCGCGTCGACCCCGCGTGGACGAAGCTCCCGTACGGGCGGCCCATGGCCAACCAGCTCGCCTTCATCCTCGACCCGCACGACCGCCTCGTCCCCGTCGGCGTCCCCGGCGAACTCCACCTCGGCGGCGTCGGACTGGCCCGCGGCTACCTGGGCCGGCCCGACCTGACCCGGGAGAAGTTCGTCCAGGTCGAACTGGAGCCCGGCCGCACCGAGCGGCTCTACCGCACCGGCGACCTGGCCCGCTACGGCCCCGACGGCACGATCGAACTCCTCGGCCGCACCGACTTCCGGATCAAGCTGAACGGGCTCCGCATCGAGCCCGGCGAGGTGGAGAGCGCCCTGCGCGACCTCCCCGGAGTCCGCGAGGCCGTCGTCGCCGCCCGCCAGTCGGCCGGTTCCGCCCGGCTCACCGGCTACGTCGTCCCCGAGGACGGCGCCGCCCCCGACCCGGCGGCCCTGCGCACCGCGCTCGCCGCCGTCCTGCCCCCGCACTGCGTCCCGTCCGACCTGGTGCTCCTGGAGCGGCTGCCGCTCAGCCCCAACGGCAAGGTGGACCGCGGCGCCCTGCCCGACCCCCGGGCCGCCGGACCGCGGCCCGTCCGCGACCCGGCCGCCCTGCCGGACACGGACGCCGACCCGGCCGCGCTGCGGATCGCCGCCGTCTGGGCCGAGGTGCTCGGCGTCGCCGAGGTCGCCCCCGGCGACGACTTCTTCGCCCTCGGCGGGGACTCCTTCGCCGCCGTCCGCGCCGTCCGCGCCGTCCGCGCCGTCGCCACCGCCCTGCCGGACGGCGGAGCCGCCGCCCTGCGCGTCGTCGACCTGTTCAGCAACCCCACCCCGGCCGGGCTCGCAGCCCGGGCCGCCGAACTCGAGGGCGCCGGCACGGGCGCCGCACAGCACCGGCTGCTGCACCGGCTCACCCCGGAGCGGCCCGCCGGCACCACCACCCTGACCCTGGTGTGCTTCCCCCACGGCGGCGGCGACGCCATCGCCTACCAGCCGCTGGCCACCCAGCTCCCGCCGCACATCGAGCTCCTCGCCGTCTCCCCGCCGGGGCACGACCCGCTGCGCCCCGGCCTGATGCTGCCGGTCCCCGACTTCGCGGAACTCGCCGCCGCGGAGATCGCCCGCACCGTCCGCGGCCCGTACGCCGTCTACGGCCACTGCGCCGGAGTCGTCACCGCCCTGGAGACCACCCACGTACTGGAGCGCATCGGGCAGCGGCCGGTGGCCCTGGACCTCGCCGCGGCCCTCCCCGAGGAGGACCCCGAGTACGCCCTGGAGATGGAGCGCGTCTCCGGCGACGACGACCTCGTCGCCTACCTGACCACCATGGACGGCTTCGACGGCGTCCTCGACGACAGCGACCTCACCGCCGTCCTGCGCATGGTCCGGCACGACATGACCGAGGCCGCCCGCTTCTTCGCCCGCACCCCCGACGGCTACGACCAGCCCCTGACCACCCCGCTCACCTGCATCATCGGCGACGCCGACGACGCGACCGAGGGGTACGAGGACGGCTACCGCGCCTGGGGCCGGTACGCGTCCGACCTGCGGCTCGCCGTGATCCCCGGCGGCCGCCACTACTTCGCCAAGCACCTGCCCGACCGGCTGGCCGCCCTGCTGGCCGATCTGCACCGCAACGGAGGAACCCATGTCTGATCTCGCCGAACGGCTCGGCCGGCTGCCCCAGGGGCAGCGGTCCCGACTGCTGGGCCGGATGCGCAACCAGATGACGGCCGGTGTCGGCCGCCGCGTCGAACTCCAGCGCTCCGACCACGGACCGCGGTCCCGCTCCTCCTTCCAGCAGGAGCAGATGTGGTTCGTCGACAAGCTCGGAGCGGGCAAGGCCCGCAACAACATAGCCCTGGCGATACAGCTGGGCGGACCGCTCGACCGCGCCGCCCTGCACGAGGCGCTCAACGCCGTCGTCGCCCGCCACCAGGTCCTGCACAGCAAGCTCGTCGAGATCGACGGCGTTCCCTGGCAGGAGCCCGTCCCCTCCTTCGTCCTCGGCGTCCAGAGCACCGACCTGGCGGGCAGCGAGGACGCGGACCGCGAACTCGCCGAACTCACCGCCTCCTGCGCCGCCGCCCCCTTCGACCTGGCCGCCGCCCCGCCCGTCCGCGCCCACCTGGTACGGCTCGCCGAGGACCGGCACGTCCTGCTCTGGGTCGTCCACCACATCGCCTGGGACCCGGGCTCGACCCGGATCTTCACCGAGGAGCTCACCGCCAGCTACGCCGCGGCGGCCGCCGGACAGCGCCCCGAGGCCCCGCCGCTCGCCGTCGAGTACGCCGACTTCGCGGCCTGGCAGCGCGCCAAGCTCGAGAACGACGAGCACGGCCGGGCGCTCGCCGGCAAGTGGCGCCAGATCCTGGCCGGCGCCGTGGCCACCGAGGTCATGCCCGACCACGCCCGCGGCCCGGAGACCCGCGGCGACGGCCGCGGCCTGAAGCTGAACCTGGACCAGAAGCTGCTGGACCGGCTCACCGAACTCGCCGAGTCGAGCAACACCACCGTCTTCACGACCCTGCTGGCCGGCTTCAACGCGCTGATGCGGCACTGGACCCGCGCCGAGGACGTCGTCGTCGGCACGGCCAGCGCCTCCCGCCCGCACCCCGACCTCGAGCAGGTCATCGGCTGCTTCGTCCAGATGATCACCCTGCGGACGGAGGTCACCGACCAGCTCACCTTCCGCGAGCTCGTCACCCGCACCGCGGCTTCGGTGATGGACTCCTTCACCAACAGCGAACTGCCCTTCGAGCAGGTCGTGGAGACCGTCCGGCCGGTCCGCGACCCGCTGCGCCACCCGCTCTTCCAGATCGAGTTCACCTCGCTGGGCCGGTGGGGCACCCACCGCGCGCAGGCCGCCGAGGTCGAGTTCACCATGGACCAACTGCACGACGGCGCAGCCAAGTTCGACATGAGCTTCCTCGTCGGCGAGAACGACGGGCTGGAACTCTCCCTCGAGTACAACACCAGCCTCTACCGGCACGGCACCGCCAGCGCCCTCCTCGCCGCCTTCCAGCAGGTACTGGAACAGGTCGCCGAGAACCCCGACCTCCGTGTCGGCGACATCAGCCTGGTCGAGGAGCCCGCCGCCTCCCGCCACGCCCGCGAGCTGTCCCGCGGCGGCCCCCTCGACGAAGCCGCCTGGACCACCACCCTGGACCGCGCGTTCCGCGAGCGCGCCACCATCCACCCCGACGCCGAAGCCGTCCGCTTCGGCTCCGTCCGGCTGGACTACGCGGCCCTCGACCGCTGGTCCGAGGCCATCGCCCACCGGCTGCGCGACCGCGGGGTCCGCCGCGGCGACCCGGTCGCCGTCTGCGTCGCCCGCGGCCCGGCCGCCGTCGCCGGCGTGCTCGGCGTGCTCAAGGCGGGCGCCCACTACGTCCCGGTGGACCCGTCCGCGCCGGTCGAGCGAACCCGTACGGTCCTGGCCGACGCCAAGGTCCGGCACGCCCTCGTCGACGGCTCCGCGGAGCTGCCCGTACCGCTGGAGCTCGTGAACACCGGAACGTCCGCGCCCGTCCGCGAGGTCCCCTCCCTCGCGCCCAGCGCCACCCCCGGCGACCTCGCCTACGTCCTCTACACCTCGGGCAGCAGCGGCACCCCCAAGGGGGTGATGATCGAGCACCGCTCGGTCACCCACTTCTCCCGCACCATCGCCAAGGCCTACGAGATCCGGGCCGAGGACCGGGTCCTTCAGTTCGCGCCGCTCACCTTCGACGTCTCGGTCTTCGAGCTCTTCACCACCCTCCTCGCCGGCGGCTCGCTCGTCATCGCCACCGACGACGAGCGCCGCGACCCGGCCCTGCTCCAGGCCCGGATGCGCGAGGACGCGGTGACCGTCGCCGAACTCCCGCCCGCCCTGCTGCCGCTGCTCGACCAGGCCGCCCTGCCCGCCCTGCGCCTGGTCTCCGTCGGCGGCGAGGCCTTCCCCGGCCGCCTGGTCGCCGAGTGGACCGCCGGCGAACGCCGGTTCGTCAACGGTTACGGCCCCACCGAGGCCACCGTCGCCGTCACCCTCATGGACTGCACCGGGAGCTACGACCGCAACCCGCCGATCGGCCGCCCCATGCCGGGCCACCAGGCCTTCGTACTCGACGAGCGGCTGCGCCCCGTCCCGCCCGGCGTGCCCGGCGAACTGTGCGTGGCCGGGCCAGGCGTCGCCCGCGGCTACCTGGGCCGCCCCGACCTGACCGCCGACCGCTTCGCCGACAACCCGTACGCCGACGGACCCGAGACCGCCCGGCTCTACCGGACCGGCGACCTGGTCCGCTGGCTGCCCGGCGGGAACCTGGACTTCCTCGGCCGCACCGACCGCCAGCTCAAGGTCCGCGGCCACCGCATCGAGCCGGGCGAGGTCGAGTCCGTCCTCACCGGGCACCCCTCCGTCCAGCAGGCCGTCGTCGTGGCCCAGCCCGCGGCGGGCGGCGAGCGCATGCTGACCGCCTACGTCACCGTCGAACAGGTGGGCTCCTACGCCTCCGAGGTCGCCGACGCCGAGGGCCTGCGCGCCTACACGGCCGTACGGCTGCCGGGCTACATGGTGCCGGTCGTCGTCGTCCTGGACGAACTGCCCCTCACCCCGCACGGCAAGGTCGACACGGCCGCCCTGCCCCTGCCGGCCGACCAGAGCGGAACCGGCGGGACCGCGCCGCGCGACGCCATCGAGGAGCAGATCTGCCGGGACATCCTCACCCCGCTGCTGGAATGGCAGAACCCCGACGTGGAGGGCGACTTCTTCGCCCTGGGCGGCAGCTCCCTCCAGGCGACCATCGTGGTCTCCCGGGTCCGCGCCCTCTTCGGCATCGACATCGCCCTCGCCGACTTCTTCGGCCACCCGACCGTCGCCGCGCTGGCCGAACTCGTCCGCGGCGCGAAGGCCGAGGCGGCCGGCGAACAGGACCGGCTGCTCGCGGTCTTCGAGCAGATCGAGAACATGAGCGACGAGGAAGCCGCCGCCCTCCTCGGGTCCATGCAGCACCCGGACGGTCCCTGATGGCCACCGCGGCAGGGTTCGAAGGAACGCTCGCCGCGCTCCCCGAGGCGAAGCGCGAACTCGCCCGGCTGATGCTGGCCGCCCGGCAGCCCGTCCCCGCCCACCCGGCCCCGCGCTCCGGCGCGGGGCCGGTCCCCCCGACCGCGCTCCAGGCCCGGCTGTGGCGGCGCGAACGCACCCACCCCGCCGTCGCGACGGGCTCGCACGCGCTCCGGCTGACGGGGCCGCTCGACACCCGGCGGCTGCGGGACGCCCTCACCGGGGTGCTCCGCCGCCACGAGGCGCTGCGGACCCGGCTGACCGGATCCACCGCGGGCCGGCCGCTGCTGGAGGTGGACGAGGAGCCGGTCCTGCGGTTCACCGAGGCCGACCTCAGCGGCTTCACCCCGCAGGCCGCGGCCGCCCGTACCGCCCTGCAGATCACCGAGAGCGCCTCCACCGTCCTGGACCTGGAGAGCGGCCGCACCAGCGCGTTCCGGCTGCTGCGGACCGCCCCCGACGAGCACGTCCTGATCCTCGCCTCGCACCTCGCCGTCTTCGACGGCTGGTCCTCCGGGGTCTTCCTCGCGGACCTGGCCGCCGGATACCGCGAGGGCACCGGCCACCTTCCCCCGCCCGAACTCCAGTTCCCCGACTACGCGGCCTGGCAGCACCGCTGGCTCGACGGTCCCGACGGCTCCGCCGAACTGGCGCGCCGCCGCGCGGTGTTCGCGTCCGACCCGCGCGCCCGCCGGGCCGCCGGCGGGTTCGAGCGCGGGCACCTGCCCGTACGCCTGGCCCGCGGGCCGGTCGCCCGCGGGCTGGAGCTCGGCGCGGCCGAGGGCGCCACCCCGTTCATGACCCTGCTCGCCGCGCTGGGCGTCGTACTGGCCCGCCGGCAGGGCCGTACCGCGGTGGTGATCGGCACCCCGGCCGCGGGGAGGTTCGCCGGCGCGCTCGAAGGCGCCGTCGGGCAGTTCACCACCGTCGTGCCGATCCGGCTCGACCTGGCGGGCGGGCCCACCTTCCGGGAGCTGCTGCACCGCACCCGGGCCGCCGTCGCCGACGCCCTCGGCCACCAGCGCCTGCCCGTGGACGTCCTGTTCTCGGACGGCACGCCGCCGCCCTACGACGTGCTGTTCGCCCTCCACAACTATCCGGCCGTCCCCCTGGACCTGCCGGGCATCGAGGTGGGCCAGCTGCCCGGGCCGCCCGCCCGCCACCTGGAGCTCTACAGTCCCGACCCGGCCGCCGCCCTCGCCTGCGTCGGCCTCGTCGAACGGGACGGCGAGATCGGCGGCACCGCCGAGTACAACCGGCACGCGGCCGCGCCCGAGGACGTGCGGGGCCTGCTCACCGGAATCGAGGAGGTGCTGGACCGGGCCCACACCGCCCCCGCATCCCCGCTCACCCCCCGGCACTAGGGAGTTGCCCGTGCTCACCACCGAGTTCTACCGTGCGCCCGCGGACTGCGGGCTCGTACGGAGCGGAGCCGACGTGCCCCGCACCCCCATGCGGGCCCTGCGCGAGGACGTCCACGACATCCTGGTCTCCGCGCCCGTGGCCGAGGCCCGCCGCACCCGCGACCCGAGACCCGTCCACCGGGCCCTGGGGGAGCGGGGTCTGCTGGCACCCCAGTGGCCGCAGGAGTACGGGGGCCGCGGCGTCAGCCAGGTCGCGGCCGCCGTCCTGGTCGAGGAACTGGCCATGCACGACGTCCCCGACCTGCTCCACACCCTCACCGTGCAGATCGTCGGCTCCACCCTGCTCAACGTCGCCAGCCCGGCGATGAAGGCCCGCCACCTGCCGGGCTTCGCCGCCGGCACCGCCTTCGGCTGCGTGCTGTTCAGCGAACCCCAGGCCGGCTCCGACCTCAACATCCTCTCCACCCGCGCCGTCTCCGACGGGAAGGGCGGCTACAAGCTGTACGGCACCAAGGTCCACTCGCTCTTCGCCCGGATGGCCGACTACGGGCTGTGCCTGGCCCGCGGCGAGGACGACGCCTTCAGCCTGTTCCTCGTCCCGCTGGCCCAGCGGGGCGTCACCATCCGGCAGATCCCCGGCATCATGGACGACGCCTTCCACGAGGTCACCCTGGACGGCGTGGCCGTGACCGCCGACGACGTCGTCGGCGAGACCGGCCAGGGCTGGGCGATCGTCGTCAAGACGCTCGCCTTCGAGCGCACCGGCCTCGACTACTACGTCAAGGCGCTGCGCTGGTACCGGGCCGCCGTGGAACGCCTGGAGGCCCACACCGACCGGCTGGAGGCCGGCCAGCACGACCAGATCGGCCTGGCCAAGCTCAACGCCCGGCTGCTCGCGGCGGGCACCCTGGTCCGCCGCGTCCTCACCCGCCTCGACCGGGGGGAACTCAACGAGGACGAGGCCGCCGCCGCCAAGTGGTACACCACCGAACTCGCCGCGGAGGTGGCCTGGTGGGCCGCCGAACTCGACGGCGACCGCAGCATGACCCTCGACGACCCCCAGGTCGACGGGGTGGCACACCCACTCGATTCGGCGATGCGCGAAGCCCCGGGAATGCGCATATCCGGCGGCACCGCCGAAATGATGCTGGAGACGCTGGCCCGGCTGCGTCTCGACTCAGGGGCGGAGGTACGGCCGTGACACCACAGGCGGTCAACGGGAACGGGACGGGCGGCGGAGCGCCGGCGGCGCCCGAACGCTGGCGCGAGCGGGAGGACGAGGACTCCCTCTTCCGGCAGCTCCGGCTCACCGTGCGCCAGGGCCTGGAGGTCGACGGGGACACACCCGGCGGCGCCTGGGACGCCCTGACGCAGGTCGGCGCGTGGGAGTTCGCGCTGCCCATCGAGAAGGACGGGCTCGACCTCGGCCAGGCGGTTCTCGCCATGGTCTGCGAGGAGGCGGGCAACTCCATGCAGCCCGTCCCGCTGCCCGACACCCTGCTCGCCCTGGACCTGGTCTCCGGCCTCGGACCGCTCGCGCCCGAGTCGGCCGACGCCCTGCTCGACCGGGTCCGGACCGGGGAGCTGCCCCTCGCCGTCCCCGGGCGGCTGCCCGACCCGCGCGGCGCCGTACCGCCGGGCATCACGTGGAAGCCCGACGGGGACACCGGCGGCGTCGTGCTCACCGGCGCGGGCGGCCCCTTCGCCGCGGGCGTCGGGGCGGGCGCCCTGCTGGTCCTGGCGAGCGGCCCCGACGGCCCGTGCGTGGCGCTCGTCGAGCTGCCCGCGGCGGGCGTCCAGGTACGCCCGCTGCGCGACCACGGCGGCGGCGCCGTCTCCAGCGCAGTCTTCGACGAGAGCCGGATACCGGCGGAATCGGTGCTGCTGCGCGGCCTCGCCGCCGAGCACGCGCTCGCCCGCGTGGGGCTGCGGGCGGCGGTGCACCAGGCGTCCCTGCTGGCCGGGATCACGGCGGCCGCGCTCACCGCGGTCGTCTCCCGGATCCGGGGCCGGCAGCAGTTCGGCCAGGCCCTCGTCAAACACCAGGGGCCGCGGCTGCGCGTCGCCGGACTGCTGGCCCGGCTGGACGCCGTCCGCTGGGCCGTGGGCGACGCCGCCCGCGACCTCGACGAGGGGCGGCTCACGCCGGGGGAAGCCGCCGGACTGATCGCGCTCACGGCGGAGACCACCCTCGACGTGACGCGCGAAGCGGTCCACCTGCACGGCGCCTCCGGCCTGGTCCGGGACGGCCTGGTGGCCGGCTGCTACCGGCGCGCGGCATGGGAGGCCATGCGCTGCGGGCGCCCGGCCCAGCTGTGGGACACCGCGGCGCACACCCCCTGAGGGCCGGCCCCGCACGGGATGCCGTGCGGCGGTACGGGAAAGGGGCCCCCGCCCAGCGGGAACCCCTGCCCCTCCCGGTCGGGGCCGGATCTCCCGGCCCCGACCGGGACACCTCACTCCAGGTCGCGGCGCATGACCCAGCGGTGCCGCTTGTCGCTCTTGGCCTCGGTCCGCGTGACCCGGCGGAAGCCGGCCCGCTCGAACATGTCCATCGTCCCGACGTAGGCGAGCGTGGGATTGACCCGGCCGCCCTCCGGGTCGACCGGATACCCCTCCACGGCCGGCGCACCGTGGGAGCGCGCGTGTTCGACGGCCCCCTCCAGCAGGCCGGAGGCGACCCCCTTCCCCCGGAACTCCTTGCGCACGACGAAGCAGGTCACCGACCACACGGGCAGGTCGTCCACCGGTGTGATGGTCTTGGAGGCGGTGAGCCGGTCGAGCTGCCGGCGCGGCGCCACGTTGCACCAGCCGGCCACCTCGCCGTCCACGAAGCCGAGGACCCCGGGCGGGGGATCGGCCTTCTCGGCGAGGGTGCGCAGGTGTTCACCCCGCTCGTCCGCCGTCATCCGGCCGTAGTCGCCGGTGGACAGCCGCCACGCCATGCACCAGCACGTGTGCGCGCTCTTCTTCGGCTGGAGCACCTTGCGGACGTCGTCCCACAGATCCGCCGTGGCGGGCCGTACTTCTAAACTCATGGCGCTACTTCACTCTCTTCCGCTCTTACAAGTGCCCCGCGGGTGCGAAGTTCCGCACCCCGGGGACGACTTCGATCCTGACCGCGGCCAGGACCTCCAGGGCACGCTGACACGCTTCCCGTCCTACATCCAGATGGGTGACCAGCCGGATCACGTCCGGTCCGGGCGCGGTCACCAGCACTCCCTTCCGTGCGGCGCGTGCGACGACCGCCTCGGCGCCGGGCGCCTCGACGAGGACGATGTTGGTCTCCGGCGGGCGCCGCACCGCGAATCCCGCGTCCCGCAGCCCCGCCGCCAGCAGGCTCGCGTGGGCGTGGTCCTCGGCGATCCGCTCCACGTGGTGGTCCAGGGCGTACAGTCCGGCGGCCGCCAGGATGCCCGACTGCCGCATGCCGCCGCCCAGGCCGTGCCGCAGCCTGCGCGCCCGCGGCAGGTGCTCGGCCGCCAGCAGCAGTACGGAGCCGACCGGTGCGCCCAGCCCCTTCGACAGGCAGACGGCGAGCGAGTCGGCCGTCGCGCCGTACGCCGCCGCCGCCGTCCCGCTCGCGACCATGGCGTTCCAGATCCGGGCGCCGTCCATGTGGACCGACACCCCGGCCCGCGCCGTCAGCTCCCGCACCGCGCGCAGCGTCTCCAGCGGATGGACCGTACCGCCGGCCCGGGTGTGGGTCTGCTCGACCTCCACCGCGCGGGTGCCCAGGGTGTACGGGTTCCCGCGCCGGACCACCCCGGCCAGCGCGGCCGCCGTGATCACGCCGCGGTCCGCCGCGACCGTCCGCGTCTGGATCCCGCCGTAGCGGGCCGGGGAGGCCTCCTCGTGCGCCAGGATGTGCGCCTCGGCGTCGCACACCAGCTCCTCGCCCGGGCCGACGAGCAGCTGGAGCCCGATCTGGTTGGCCATCACCCCCGACGGCACGAACAGGGCGGCGGAGAAGCCGAAGAGCCCGGCGAGCCGGTCCTCCAGGGCGCGCACCGTCGGGTCCTCGCCGAACAGGTCGTCGCCGACCTCGGCGGCCGCCATCGCGGCCCGCATCCGGGGGCCCGGCCGGGTCACGGTGTCGCTGCGCAGGTCGACCGCCGGGAGGGCGCCTGCCCCGGTTCCGGGGTGGGGCCCGGGGTGGGGCCCGGGGTGGTTCGGGTTCGTCATGACGGCTGGTCAGCTCCTTGTTCGCGTGGGCGTGGGGTCAGATCGCGGGCCGCCACCCAGTCCAGCAGGGGGCGCACCAGCAGCCAGGTCTCCCGCACCAGGTCCGCGGCGCGGGCCGTGTGCAGGCCGGCGTCCGGCCCGAAGCGGCGGCCCGCGTCGATCTTGCGGTGGCGCAGCAGGTCCAGCCGCGGGTGGTCCGCCGGGACCCCCCGGGGGCGGGACTTGAGCCGGTCGCCGCCGATGGTGAACCCGTGGGCCTCCAGCCGGGCCACGACGGCCGCCAGCTCCGCACCGCCGTCCTCCTCCTCGACGGCGGCGCGGTAGCGGGCGACCTCGGCGCCGGCGTACGGGTAGTAGCGCCCGGAGGCGTACAGCCCGTGCCGGTCCAGGTGCACCCACAGGCCCAGACAGGGCAGCAGGTCCAGGTAGGCGCCCTGATAGGTCTTGTACGGGGACTTGTCGTGCGACATCCGGGTGTCGCGGACCGGGCCGAGCACCCGCACGCCGCCCGGCCCGGACGACTCCCCGAAGGTCCCGTTCAGTTCGGCGGCCAGCTCGTCCATCGGCCCGCGCACGTCGCGCTCGTACCGTTCGCGGTGGCGCAGCCGCCAGGAGTCCCTGTCGTTGTCGTCCGCGAGGTCCTCGTACAGGCGCAGTGCCGAGGGCGGGAAGCCGCCGAAGGTCACGGAAGGTACCCCGGCAGGGGGTGGCGGGCGCACAGCTCGGAGACCTTGGCGCGCACCCGGTCCCGCACCGCGTCCGGCAGGACGCCGGCCGGCCCGCGCAGTTCCTCCAGGACGTCGGCGACCAGGTCGGCGCATTCGGCGGCCACGGTACGGTCCATCCCCCGGGCGGCGAGGGTGTTGGTGCCGAGCCGCAGCCCGCCGGTCACCCGTACGGGGGTGGTGTCACCGGGCACCCGGTTGCGGTTGACGACGATCCCGCAGGACTCCAGGGCCTGTTCGGCCACGTCACCGGTGACCCCGGTGCCCCGCAGGTCGAGCAGGACCATGTGGGTGTCGGTGCCGCCGGTGACCAGGCGCAGACCACGGTCGGTCAGCCGCTCGGCGATGGCCTGCGCCCCGTCGGCGAGCCGCTTGGCCAGCTCGGCGAAGTCGGGGCTGGCCACGAAGTCCAGCGCCCGCGCCTTCGCCGCCACCGACGCCAGGTCGGGCGTGCCCTGGGTGAAGGGGAACACGGCGCGCCGCAGCGTCGCGGCCAGGGTGCCGCGCTCCGGACCGGAGGTGCGGGCGTCGCGGCCCAGCAGGATCAGCCCGCCGCGCGGGCCGTACAGCTGCTTGTAGGTGCTGGTCGTCGTCACGTGGGCGTGGTCGACGGGGCTCTGGTGCAGCCCGGCCGCCACCAGCCCGGCGATGTGCGAGATGTCGGCCAGGAGGTAGGCGTTGGCCTCGTCGGCGATCTCCCGGAAGCGGGCGAAGTCGATGCTGCGGGGGTAGGCGCTCGCCCCGCACACGATCAGCTTCGGCCGGTGCTCCAGGGCCAGTTCGCGGATCTGGTCGTAGTCGAGCAGCCCGTCCGGCGTCACCCGGTAGCCGTGGGCCCGGTAGTAGCGGCCGGTCACCGAGGCCGGCGAGCCGTGGGTGAGGTGGCCGCCGCAGTCCAGGTCGAGGCCGAGGAGGCTGTCACCGGGGCTGAGCAGCGCCGTGATCACGGCCAGGTTCGCGGAGGAACCGGAGTGCGGCTGCACGATCGCGTCCTGCGCTCCGAAGGCCGCGCACGCCCGCTCGATCGCCAGGCGCTCGATGTCGTCGGCGACCCCGCACCCGGCGTGGTAGCGGTTCCCCGGGAATCCCTCGGCGGTCAGGTTGCCGAGGGCGCTGCCCTCGCAGGCCAGGACGGAGGGGTCGGCGACGCTGGACGCCGCGACCATCATCAGGGTGTCGCGCTGGCGGGCCGACTCCCTGGCCAGCAGGGAGTACAGGACGGAATCGCGCTCTCTCAGTCTGCGCGTGGCGTGGCCGGCGAAGTCGACCAGGTCGGGATCGGCTCCGGGCGCGGGCGCCGCCGCGGCGGGCGGCGCCTCCTCGTCCACGGGACCGGTGACGGGCGCGGGCAGGGTGAGACTCATGACTGTCCCCTCTCGGATGGGTCGTGATGACCGTGCGTGCTGTGCTCTACGGGGCGACGGCGGCGCCCCCCGCGGCCTCGTCCGCCCCGTCCGCCTCCAGTTCGCCGAAGGCCTCGGCGGCCGCGACGGCCTCCGCACCGTGCTGCTCGTCCGCGGCGATCTTCCCGGCCAGCTCGGAGATCAGCGGGTTCTGGAACACTGTCTTGACGGGCACCGGAACCCCGAGGAGCTCCTTGAGGAGGCCCGCCAGCCGGGTGCCGCTGAGCGAATCGCCGCCCAGGCTGAAGAAGTTGTCGCCGGGCGCCACCCGGTCCAGGCCGAGGATGTCGGCGACCGCCGCGCAGAGCACGAGCTCCAGGGCGCTGCCCGTCCCGGCCGGCGCCTCGCCGGCGGCCGAGTCCGAGGCGGACTGCTGCCGTCCGGCGGACTCCGCCAGCCGCAGCCGGTCGACCTTGCCGTTGCGGGTCAGGGGCAGCTCCGCCAGCACGGTGAGCGCGGACGGCACCATGTACGCGGGGAGCTGCGCGGCGAGCCGCTCCAGCACCCGCGCGGCCGCCTCGGGGCCGGCGGCCGACACGACGAACGCGTGCAGCCGGCGCACCCCGTGGGCGCTGGCCGGGGCCACGACCACGGCCGCCTCGACCTCGGCGTCCTGGCGCAGCACGGCCTCGATCTCGCCGAGCTCGATCCGGTGCCCCTGGATCTTCACCTGGAAGTCGTCGCGGCCCAGGATCTCGATGGCGCCGTCCGGCAGGTAGCGGCCCAGGTCGCCCGTCAGATAGGCCCGTTCCCCGGTCTCGGGGAGGCTCACGAAGCGGCTGCCGGTGCGCTCCGGGTCGTTCCAGTAGCCGAGCGCGAGCCCCACGTCGCTGGCCACAGCCATCTCGCCGACCACCCCGAGCGGCCGCTCGTACGCCGTGGCGTCGACGACGTAGTACCGCTGGTTCGTGATGGGCCTGCCGTACGGGATGCTCGTCCAGGACGGGTCGACCTCGCCGATCGGCTGGAACAGCGACCAGCAGATCGTCTCGGTCGGACCGCCCGAGCCCACCACCTCGATCCGGGGGCTCTGCGCCCGCAGCCGGTCGGGCAGGGTGAGCGGGATCCAGTCGCCGGACAGCACCGACAGCCGCAGGGACTCCAGGGGCCGGCCGCCGTCGCGCCGCTCGCGCACCTCGGCCTCCCCGACGAGCAGCTCCATGAGGACCGGCACCGAGTTCCACAGCGTGACCTTCTCCGCCCGCACCAGGTCGGCCCAGACATCGGGCTCCGCGTGCTCGAACGGCGGCGGGACCACCACGGTCCCGCCCTGGGTGAGGACCCCGAACACGTCGTAGACCGACGCGTCGAAGTGCAGCCCCGAGATGGCCAGCAGCCGGTCCCGCTCCCCGACCCCGAAGCGGGTGGCGACGTCCTGGACCAGGTTGACCACGCCGATGTGGTCGACCATCACGCCCTTGGGCTCGCCGGTGGAGCCCGAGGTGAAGATCGTGTACGCGAGGTCCGCCGGCGTCTGCGCGGTGTCGGGGCGGGTGGCGTCGCCGGCCTCGAAGTCGCGGTCCACGCGGTAGCGGCGCGCCGTGGGCGGCCAGCTGACCCGGGACTCCAGGGACGACTGCGTGAGGATCCGGTCGACGCCGGCCTCGGCGAGCAGCCGTCGCAGCCGCTCCGGCGGCACCGACGGGTCCAGCGGCAGGTAGGCGGCGCCGGAGGCGAGGACGCCGTAGACGGCGGCGTACTGCTCCCAGCCCTTCTCCATCACCACGGCCACCAGCTCGCCGGGGGCCGCCCCGTGCTCGCGCAGCGTGCGCCCGATCCGCCAGGCGTACGCGGCCAGTTCGGCGTAGCTCAGGCGCCGGTCGCCGTCGACGACGGCCTCGGCGTCGGGCGTGCGCTCGGCCTGCGCGGCGAACAGCTCGTGCAGGGTGGTGTACGGGATCCGCCCGGCGGTGTCGTTGACCTCGCGGCGCAGGGTGCGCTCGGCCGGCGGGATCAGGTCGAAGCGCTTGGTGTGCAGGCTGTCCGGGTCCTCGGTGAGCCGCCCGACGAGGTCCACGTACACGCCGAAGGCCGCGTCGACGAAGCCGGGGGAGAAGGCCCCGTCGACGAAGTCCCAGATGATGCGCAGTTCGCCGTCGAGTTCGCGCAGCTGCACGTCGAGCGAGACCTGCGGGGTCTGCGAGATCGAGTACACCTCCCGGCCCAGGTCGGTGACGGGCCTGCGCACCGGGTAGTCGAGCAGGCTCGTGACGACGACCGGCATCCCGGCCTGCGCGCCCATGCCGTGCAGCCGGGTCAGTTCCCGCAGGACCCGGACGCCGTTGAAGGAGCCGTGCTCCACGTCGCGGGCGAGCTGGTCGCGCAGGGCGTGCGCCCGGTCCAGGAAGGTCGCGCCCGAGCCGTCGGCGGCGAGCATCACCGCGTTGGTGAAGTCGCCGAGCACGCCGGTGATGTCCGGGTGTACGGCGGGGCGCTGGAAGACGGGGTAGTTGAGGGTGAACTCCGTCTCCTCCGCCCAGCAGCGGACGACCTCGGCGAACGCGGCGGTGAGCAGGACCGACGGCGTCAGGCCCGCCCCGTGCGCCCGCTCGGCGAACCGCTGCCAGTCGGCGGGGGAGAGGCGGTGCTCGCGCCGGTCGAAGCGGACCTCGTGGCCGTCCCCGCTCTCCGCGGCGCCGGCGGTGGGCAGCGAGGGGGCGGGCGGCAGGGTGGGGATCCGCTCGACCCAGTACTCACGGGCGGCGCGGAAGGCCTCGGTGTGCGGGAGGGCGTCGGCGCGCCAGCGGGCGTACTCGGGGAAGGAGATCCCGGACTCCGGGAGCACGGCGTCCGGGTTCTCGTACAGGTCGACCAGTTCGGGGAAGAGCACCTGGAAGGCGCTGGAGGCGTCCAGTACCTGGAGGTCGATGCCGAGGTGGATCCGGCCCGGCCCCTCCGGGCCGCCCAGCCGGATGATCCGCAGGTCGAACAGCGGCCAGCTGCCGACGGGGAAGACGACGTGGCTCATCTCGTCGCGCAGCTCGGCCAGCCGCTTGTGCGCCTCGTCCTCGGACAGGTCGCGCAGGTCGATGACCGGTATGTCGAAGGGGAGCGGGTCGGAGGGGACCCACGAGGTGCCGTCCGGCCCTCCGATGGCGCGCAGCATGTCGTGGCGGGCGACCACCGTGCGCCAGGCGTGCGCGAAGCGCTCCGGATCGAGGTCCGGGCGCTCCCACTCGAAGTACCCGTAGCAGCCGATACCGCCCAGGTCGACGGCCTCGCTCCGCCCGATCATCAGCGCCTGCTGCGTCTCGGTCATCGGGAAGGACACGGCACTGTCCGCGCGAGCGGGCAGGAGCTCGGTCATGGTCCAACTCCATTCGGTGTTACGGGTACGGATACGGGCCGGCGGCCCCGGGTGCGGTGCGGCCCGGGGTGTCGTGCTGCGGGGCAGGGCGAGGCTAGGGGCGGTGAGTTAGCCGCCGGTTATGCTCCGTGCGGCCGGCGGGCTCGGCGGGGGCCGCCGCGTCCTCGCCGAGGGAGAGCGCGAAGAGCCGTACGAGCGGGTGGAACAGGTAGCAGGGCTGGCCCCGCTCGTCCGCGCCGCTGACCTCGAGCAGCGCGGCGTCGGCGAGCGCCTCGAGCAGCCGCTCCGCCTCGCCCTCCGGCCGGTTCAGCGCGAGCGCGGCGTCCGCGGCGGGGAACGGCTGCGGCCCCAGGCCGGCCAGGACCGGGAACACCTCCCGCACCTCGGGGACCAGCGCCCGCCAGGACGGCAGCAGCGAGGTGTGCACGTCCAGGTCGCCGGAGTGCAGCTCCCGCAGCCGGGTCGCCGGATCGGCGAGCCGGCCCGCCAGCCGGTCGGGACTGCACCGCGGCCGGGCGGCGATCCGCGTCCCGACGATCCGCAGGGCCAGCGGGAGCCCGGCGCAGTGTTCGACGATCGCCGAGGCCGCGCGGGGTGCGGCGGCCAGCCGGTCGGGTCCGGCCGCGGCGGCGAGCAGCGCCATCGAATCCCGCGCCTCCAGGGGCGCGAGGGCCACGGTGTGCGCCCCGGCCACGGTGGGCAGCGCCGTACGCCCGGTGACCAGCACGGCCGGCTCAGGGGTGTTGGGCAGCAGCGGGCCCAGCTGGGCGGCTCCGGAGGCGTTGTCCAGCACGATCAGCAGCTGCCTGCCCCTGGTCCGCTCGCGGTAGAGGCGTACGAGGTGGTCCTGGTCCGCGGTGACCGGTACGTCGTCCACCGGGCCCAGCGCGCGCAGCAGGTGCAGCAGGACCCGGGTGGGGTGCCGCGGCGTGCCGTCGGGGGAGCGGAGGTCGGCGTACAGCTGCCCGTCGGGGAAGTCCCGCTGGCAGCGGTGTGCCGCGTGGACGGCCAGGGCCGTCTTCCCGAGCCCGGCCATACCGGTCACCAGGACCCGCCGGGGCCGCCCGGCGCTCTGTCTCTCGGGGGCCAGCGCCCGGCACAGCAGACCCAGTTCGCGCTCCCGGCCGGTGAAGTCGACGGTGTCCGGGGGCAGCATCGCGGGCGCGGGATGGCCGGAACCGTCCGGCCCGCTCGGCCGGGCGGGCGAGAGCAGGGCCGGAGCGGGGCGCGGACGCCGGTCCAGCGTGCCGTCGAGCAGGGCCCGGTAGGTCGACTGGAGCCCTTCGCCGGGGTTCACGCCCAGTTCCTCGGAGAGCACCGCGCGGCCGTGGTGGTAGAGGTGGATGGCGTCCGCCTGGCGCCCGGACCTGTACAGAGCCGTCATCAGCTGGCATCGGATGCGCTCGCGCAGGGGGAACTCAGCCACCAGGCCGGTGAGTTCGCCCGTGATCTGCTCGTGCCGGCCGAGGGCCAGGTCCGCGGTGATGCGGAGTTCCAGGGCCACGGTCCGGGCTTCTATCAGACGCGGTGCCTCCGCGTCGGCGAGATATTCCGTCGCGTTGGCGAAAGGCAGGCCGTTCCACTTGGCGAGGGCGTCGCGCAGCAGGTCTCCGGCCTTTTCGAAGTCCTCGCGGAGCAGTGCTTCCCGGCCATCGTGGGCCAGGTCCTCGAATTCCCGCAGATCCAGCGTGGAATTTCCAATGCTCATGGCATATCCAGGCGGCCTGCGGTCGATGAGTGCGTCGGCGCCCAGGATCTTGCGCAAGCGCGAAATGTAGGTGTAGAGCTGTGCGCTGACGGTGGCCGGGGGAGCCCAGCCCCACAGCAGGCGGCACAGCCGCTCGTCGGAGACCACCTCTTCGCGGGCCACGAGGAGCGCCGCGAGCACGGTGTGAAGCTTCGCCCCGGAGAACGGCGCCCGCCGGCCGTCCCGCCGTACCTCGACTGGCCCGAGCACTCGGAATTCCATCTACCGCCCCATCCGTGATTCATGGGAAGAATCTCTGAACGAAGCTAGAGGAGTCCGTTGTTCCCTCGATATCGTGGCGATTTCGTGGGCGGCGCGCGTCATGAAATCGACGGAACATTGAACGAAAAGGAGGCGTCCCTACTGTTCCATTCATGCCGCAGCGAGCGGCGCAGATGCTCCACCGAGAGGGGATTCCCGATGCGTAGCACCCACGCGGCGAAGACGGCGAAGACGACCAAGACGGCGGCGGCCTGCCTGGTGGTACTCGCAGGAGTGTTCGTGGGATCGGGGGGCGCGCTGGCCGCCACGGCTGGTACGGGCACCACCGTCCTGGCGGACGACATGCCCTGGGGCGTCGTCAAGCCGCTGGACCCGCCGCGCCACGGCGGCCACGGCGACCGCACCCAGGACATGCCCTGGGGCTGACCCCGCCCGGCAGATCCCCCCGGGTCGACCGGACCGCGACCGCCGCGGAACGCCGCGGACCTCAGTTCGCGGGGTCGACCAGCAGCCGGGTCAGCTCCTCCGGAGTGAAGGAACGATGCGCCCGCCCTTCCAGGGCCTGGCTCCCCGCATCGCCCCGGCCCCCCGCGCCACTGGCGCCACCTGGGCCACCGGCACCACCGGTACTACCCGGGCCACCGGCACCGTCCCGGCTCCCGGCGCCGTCCCGGCCCTCCGCGCCGCCCGTCCCCGAACCGCCACCCGGTTCCCCGCCCACGCCTCGCACCGCCGCCAGCAGCCGGCCCGCCTGGGCCCGCCAGGGCTGGGCTCCGACCTCGCCGAACGCGGCACACGCACGCCGGAACCGCTCCGCCGCCTCCGCGGTACGGCCGCCGATCGCCTCGACGCACCCGAGATCCGTCTCCACCCGTGCGTAAAGGAAACGGTCCGCCAGCTCATCGGTGATCTCCAGGGCCTGTTGCAGCGTCACCCCCGCCGCTGACAGCAGGCCCTGGCTCCACTGGGCCTGGCCGATCCCGCGCAGCGCGTGCGCCTCCCCGACCCGGTCGCCCTCGCCCCGGGTCAGCCGCAGCACCGCGCGGAACGACTCCGAGGCCTCGTCGAAGTCCCCGCCGCGCAGCCGCACCTCGGCCAGCCGGTACAGGGACTGCGCTTCCGCCCGTACCGACCCGGTGCGCCGGCTCAGCGCCAACGCCCGCTCCGCCAGCGGCAGCGCGGCTCCGGCGTTGCCCCGGTCCAGCTCGATCTGGGCCTGGAAACCGAGCAGGTGCGCCTCGTTGCCCGTGTCACCCGACGCGTGGAAGCCGCCGAGGGCCGCCTCGCAGAACTCCAGGGCCCGCTCCCAGTCCCCCTGGAACCGGGCGCACATCGCCAGGTTCCGCTGCGCGAGCGCCGCGCCGCCCGTGTCCCCGGTGCTGCGCAGCAGCCGCAGGGCGGCCATGTTCCAGCCCTCCGCCTGCTCGTAACGCCGCTGGTAGATCGCCAGGGACCCCAGCAGCCGCAGCATCGTCGCCTCGCCGGGCACGTCACCGGTGCGCCGCGCCGACGCCAGGGCCTGCTCGGCGCACCGCTGCCAGTCCTCCAGGTAGTTCTTCGTCTCGAAGTGCGGTACGGCGCTCTCGGTCAGCGTCCACGCGTACTGCACCCGGTCCGTCTCCGCCGCGTGCGCCACCAGGTCCGTCACGGCGGTGCGCTCCGACTCGAACCAGTCCATCGGCGAGGCCAGCAGCTCGTCGGCGAGCTCGGGGAGGTTTCGGGGGGCGGGCGCCGCCGCCCGCCCGACCGGGAACTCCCTCCCGTCCATCCGCCGGTGCGCCTCCTCGGCCAGCCACAGCCAGGCCGCGAACGCCCGCTCCAGGGCGGCGTCGATCTCGCCCGGGGGCTCGTCCGACTCCGCCCGCTCCCGGGCGAACAGCTTCAGCAGGTCCTGGAACCGGTAGCGTGCGGCCCGCCCGGGCTCCGTCTCGGCGACCTCGAGCAGCTGCGCGTCGACCAGCTGGTCGATCAGTTCCTCCGCGTGCCACACGTCGGTGTCCAGTACGGCCGCCCCCGCCCAGGAGGCGAAGTCCGCCGTCCGCAGCAGCCCGAGCCGCCGGTACATCCGGGCCGCCTCCGGCGGCAGGTCCCGGTAGGTGAGCCGGAACCCGGCCCGGACCCCGCCCTGGCCCGGGCTCAGCACGTCGAGCCGGCGGCGCTGGTCGCGCAGCCGGTCCACGAGGTTCCGTACGCTCAGGCCGGGTTTGGCCGCCAGCCGGGCTCCGGCGATCCGCAGCGCCAGCGGAAGGCAGTCGCACAGCGCGCCCAGCTGCTCCACCGCCACCGGGTCGCTGCCGAACCGCTCGGCGCCCGCGAGCTTGGTGAGCAGGGCCGTCGCCTCGGCCGGCTCCAGCATCGGCAGCCGGATGCGCAGCGCCGTGTAGTCCCCGGTCAGGTCGCCCAGGCTCTCCCGGCTGGTCGCCAGCACCACGCTGCGGCCGCCGCCGGGGAGCAGGGGTCTGAGCTGGGGGAAGGAGCGGACGTTGTCCAGGACGATCAGCGTCTTGCGGGTGCTGAGGAGGCTGCGGAGCAGGGAGGCGCGCTCGTCGGAGTCCGCCGGGATCTGCGGAGCGCCGATCCCGAGGGCGCGCAGGAACCGGTCGAGCACGGCGGCGGGGGAGACCGGGGCGTTCTCCTCGTCGTAGCCGCGCAGGTCCGCGAAGAGCTGGCCGTCGGGGAACCGGTCGGCGACCTGGCTGGCCCAGTGGACGGCCAGCGCGGTCTTGCCCACCCCGCCGACGCCGACGATGGTCGCCAGCGCCGGAGTGTGCGGGGTGTACGGCTCGCGCAACAGCCGGTCCAGAGCGGCCATTTCCCGCTGCCGTCCGGTGAAAGCCATCACGTCCGGGGGTAATTGGGCCGGAATGGTGTGAAGGGCGGTCGGCGCGGCGGGCTCGGCGGTCGTGGGCCGGGTCAGCTCCGGGGAGTCCCGCAGGATCAGATCGTGCAACTGCCGCAGCCCCGGACCGGGTTCGATCCCGAGTTCCTCGATCAGCAGCCGCCGGCCGTGCAGGAACGCGTCGAGCGCCTCGGCGCGCTGCCCCGAACGGTACAAGGCCAGCATGAGGTGCTCGCGGGACTGCTCGCGCAGCGGGTGCCGTGCCACCAGCTCGGAGAGTTCGCCGGTGAGGGCCCGGTGCCGGCCCAGCTGGAGCATCAGCCCGGCCCGTTCCTCGATCAGCGCGAGCCGCATCTGTTCGAGCCGGGTCGCCTCCGCCTCGAGCCGGGAGCCCGCGGGTTCGTCCAGCGCGGCCCCCCGCCAGATGCTCAGCGCTTCCTCGAAGAGCGCGCAGGCCTCCTCGGCCCGTCCGTGCCGGGCGGCGTCGCGCCCCTGCTCGGACCGCTCCGCGAACTCCTGCACATCGACCCGGTGTTCGCCCTTGGCCAGCAGGTAGCCGGGGGGAGAGGTGATCAGCAGGTCGGACACCCCGGCCTGCTTGAACGACTTGCGCAGGGTCGCGACGCAGATGGCGATCTGGTTGCGGGCCGTCGCGGGGGGTGTTTCGGGCCAGACGGCATCCACAAGGGTGTCCACCGACACGACGCGGTCGGCGTTCAGTACGAGCATGGCGAGGACGGTGGCCTGGCGCCGTCCATTGATCCGCAACGGTCCCTCATCGGTCTGGACGACCAGCGGTCCCAGCACTCTGAAGACAAACCGATTCAAAACGTCCCCCGGCAGTGAAGCCCCCGCTTCAGGCCGGAACGCTACCGCAAGGAGGAATCCCCAGTGCAGTCAACAGTTGGGAAAAACAGGGGTGTTTTCCGGTCGACTCTTCCGGCGCCCGGACCTCGCCTCCGGACGGGGTGCCTCCGCGGCGGGGAGCGAGGACAGCGTGTCCGACAGGCCCCGCAGCACCTCGGAGAAACGGCGCGTCTCCTCCGCGCCGCCGAGCCGCTCGGACAGCTGCCGGGTCAGTTCGGCGAGGCAGGAATCGACCTCCCGCATCGCCGCCAGGCCCTGTTCGGTGGCGGCGAGCAGCTTGGCGCGCCGGTGGGCCGGATTGTCCGAGTAGGCCGCCAGACCCTGTGCCACCAGCAGGTCCGCTATGCGCTGGACGCTCTGCCGGGACGTCCCCACCCGCCGGGCCACATCCGACACCGAGAGCTGTTCGGCCGCGACCGAGCTGAGTATCTGCCAGCGCGCGGCGCTGAGTCCGCTGGGGAGCGCGAGCCGGTCGAGCGCCGCGGTGAAGCGTCCGTTCAGCCGGAACACCGCCACCGCGGCACGGCTGAACGCCTCCGCCGCTCCTGATTCCCCCGAGCGCGTCACCTTTGGTCCCCCTCCGTAGGTCTTGCGGGCGCTGCACGATAACAGCGCGTGGTCAGGCGGACGAGAGCCGTGCCGCGGCTTCGTCCGGCACGGCGAGGCGGCGTCATGATGGCTCGAAATGAGCGCGTCGAGGGGCATGAGCGCGCCATTTGCGCGCAGGTGTGCCCCCGATGGGAAGGGGCGCGCCCGCGCCGGGGTGATCGTGGAGCACCGCGTGGGCACGGCGGCGCACGGCTGCATTCGAGGGGCGCCCCATTCCGGCCACGCGCCCCCGCACGCCCCCCGCGGCCACGTTCCGTCCGCCCGGTACCGGGGCAGCCGGTTGATGCCGCTCAGGAGTCAGTCCCCAAGGAGAGTCAGTGATGACGAAAGTGCTCGTCCTGCACAGTGTCAGTCTCGTCGGGTCCGCCCTCGCCGCCCTGCTGAGATCCGAAGGGGACTTCGACGTCACGTCGACGGGGTGGCATACGGCGGCACGGCGCGCGGAGACCTTATGTCCGGACGTGACGGTCGTCGACGTCGACTGTCCGGGGGCGACGGCCGTCCTGGCGGGTGACGGCCGCTCCCGTCGCCGCGTACTGGCCCCGCCCACCCCGCTCCTCGTGCTGGCCACGGCCGGTACCCCGGGCACGCTCGGCCGGGCCTTCCAGGCCGAGGCCCGCGGATACGTGGACAAGGACGGCTCCCCCGGCCGGCTCGTCCGCGCCGTGCGCAAGCTCGCCGCGGGCGAGCGCTTCATCGACGCGTCCCTGGCCTCCGCGTTCATGGAGGCCGACCCCGTGCCGCTCAGTGCCCGCGAGCTGAGCGTGCTGGCCCGCGCCGCCGAGGGCGACTCGGTCGCCGAGATCGCCCGCGCCCTGCACCTGGCCAGCGGAACGGTGCGCAACTACATGGCCGCCGTGACCCGCAAGACCGGCGCCCGCAACCGCATAGACGCCATACGGATATCCCGCAGGAAGGGCTGGGTGTAGACCCCGCGCCCGGCGCACGCGGGCGGTCCGGCCCCACGAGACCCGACAGACCCCGCCCCGGCGCACGCCACCCGCTCCGTGCCGGCGTGATCCGGCCGTCTTCAGCCCGGCGCGACCCCGCCGTCCGCGCCCCACATCCCGACGAGATCCCGGTACAGGGGCGACCTGGCCGGGAGTTCCGCATGCGTGCCGCACACCGCCCGGGTCCCGTCGAGTACGAGGACCCGGTCGGCCCGTACCGCCGACGAGATCCGGTGGGCCACCACGACCAGGGTGCCGGGGCGGGCCGCGAGCGCCCGCTCGGCCCGTTCCTCGGTCCGCGGGTCGAGGTGGCACGTGGCCTCGTCGAGCAGGAGCAGCGGGGCGGGGGAGAGGTGGGCGGCGGTCAGGGCCAGCAGCTGCCGCTCGCCCTGGGAGAGCGCGCCGGGGTCGACGACCGCGTCGGGGCCGCCGAGCCGCTCCAGCAGTTCCGCCGTCCCCAGCGCGTCCGCGGCCCGCCGCAGCCGGGCCTGCGGCACGGCGTCCGGCTCGGGACACAGGTGGGTCAGGTTCTCGCGGACCGTGCCGGTGAACACGTACGCCTGCTGCGGCAGGAGCGTCCGCCGCGGGTCCGGGGGGCCGCCCGGCCGCCGCCGCGCGGGTGCACCGGCCACCAGCACCGTGCCCCGGTCGGGGGTGAGCATCCCGGCGAGCAGGGCGGTCAGCGTGGACTTGCCGATGCCGCTCGGCCCGACTACCGCGAGGTGCTCGCCGGGACGCAGGGTCAGGTCGAGCGCGTCCAGTACGGGATGCGCGTGCGGCCCGTACGCGAAGGTCACCCCCCGCAGTTCCGCGGCCGGCACGCCCGGCCGCACGGGACCGGGGGTGGGGCCGGCGGCGGGGCCGCGGGCGTGGGCGTTGCCCGTGCCGGGGGCCGCCTTCGCCGACGCGGGCCGGGATGCCGTCGGTGGCGGCGTCGGTTGCGGTTGCGGTGGCGTCGGCAGGGGGGCGGCAGGCGGCGGGCAGAACCGCTCCAGCACCACCACCAGCCGGGTCCCGGCGGAACCGAGCGCGGCCATCAGGGTGTTGAGCGCGGGCAGCAGCGACTGCACCAGATAGGTCAGCGCGCCGGCGAGGGTCCCGGCGGTGACGCCCCGGCCGAGCAGCCAGGGCGTGGCCGCCAGCAGGGCGACGACGGGCGCCCGCCCCGCGCAGCCGAGGGCCAGCGTGCGGACGGCCCCCCAGCGGGCGAGCCGACCGGTGAGCTTCGCCTGGGCGGCGATCAGCGGCTCCACCCCGGCGGCCGCCGCCCGGCCGGCTCCGCAGGCCACCACGTCGCGCAGTCCCGCGGCCAGTTCGCCCACCCGCGCGGCGAGGGCCTCGTCGGTGTCCAGGGCCGCGCGCTGCACGGCCGCCATGGGACGCAGCGTGGCGAGGAACGCCGCAAGCCCCAGCAGCAGCGGGGGGATCACGACCAGCAGCAGGACGGGCGCGAGCGCGGCCATGCCGGCCAGTGCGCCCGCGGTGGTGAACAGGAACGAACGGGCCGTCAGCACCAGCCCGGCGAAGGAGTCGCGCGCCATCTCGGTCTGCTGTGTCAGCCGGGACACCGCGCTCGCGTCGGCGGCGCGGGCCGGATCGCCCACCGCCCGGTCCAGGGCGTGGCGCACGGCCCGGCGCACCAGCCCGTCCCGCAGCGGTTCGACGAGGTCCGCGAGCCCGGCGAACACCCCGCGCAGCGCGAGCCCGCCGAGGAGCGCGCCCGCCCCGGCGACGCCGAGCCAGGCGAGCCCGGTTCCGGTCCGCCCCGCCAGGAAGCCGTCGTCGAGCGCACGGGCCACGCCGTATCCGCCGAGGAAGGTGTGCGCGGACTCCAGCAGCGACCAGAGCGCGAGCGTGCCGAGCGTGCGGGTGCGGCCGCGCAGGAACCGGCGGGCCTCCGGGGCCACCCGTCCCCAGGATCCCTCGCCGCCGCTCATACGGCGGGCTCCCCGACGGCGGGCTCTCCGACGGCGGGCTCTCCGACGGCGGGCCGCGGCCCGGTCCCCGGCCCGGCTCCCGGAGCACCCTCCGTCTTCCGTACGGACGGCCCGGCCGAAGCCGACGGTTCACCCGCCGCGCCGGTTTCGGCTCCGGCCTCCGGGCCCGCCGCCGTCTCCGTGCCGGCCGGGGCGGCGAACACCGCCCGGTACGCCGGGTCCCGCCACAGCGCGGCGTGGCCGCCCGTGCCCCTGACCCGGCCGTCCTCCAGCCAGACCACCAGATCGGCCCGGGCCGCCGAGGAGATCCGGTGGGCCACCACGATCCGGGTGCCCGGCCGGACCGCGTGCGCCAGCGCCCGCTCGACCTCGCGCGCGGTGACGGTGTCGAGGCCGGACGTGGCGTCGTCGAGCACGAGCAGCCGGCCCGCGTTCAGGAACGCCCGTGCCAGACCGAGGCGTTGGAACTCGCCGCCCGACAGCGGGGCGTCTGCCAGCGGGGTGTCGTAGCCGTCGGGCAGGCGCCTGACGAACGGCTCGGCTCCGGCCGCCCGGACCGCGGCCCCGACCGCGCCGGGCGCCGGCGGCGGCTCCGCGCCGAAGGACACCGCGCCGGTGACGGTCCCGCCCAGCAGGGCCGGCCGGTCGAAGGCGTGGCCCACCGCCGCCCGCAGCGCCCGCGCCGACAGCAGCGCCAGCGGGACCCCGTCGAGGAGCACCTCGCCGGCGTCGGGGTCGGTGAGGCGCCCGGCCACGGCGGCGAGCAGGGTCTTGCCCGCTCCGGACCGGCCCACGACGGCGACGGTGGCGCCGCCGGGAACCAGCAGGCTGACGTCGTCCAGGACCGCCTTCCCGGCGCGCACCACCCGTACGCCGCGCAGCTCCAGGGTGCCCGGCCCGTCCTCGGGCAACTCGGCCGTACCGTAGGTCAGTTCGGGGAGGACGAAGAGGGCGGCGGTACGCCGGGCCGCGGCCCGGCCGCGCACCACGGCCGCCAGCCGCCCGGTGACGGCGCCGACCCCGGCCGCCAGGCCCGCGTACCGTACGGCGGCGAGCAGCGCGCCGACTCCCAGGGCTCCGGCCGCCAGGCGCATGCCGCCCACGGCGAGGACCGCGTACAGCAGCAGCGGCATCAGGGCCGAGGTCCGGGCGGTCGTGCCGCCGTAGACCCGCCACATCTGCCGCCCCTCGACGCCGAGTTCGGGCAGTCCTGCCAGGATCCGGGCGCGTTCCCGGCCCACGGTCCCGGCGGCGGCGATGGTCCGGGCCCCGGCGAGTGCCTCGACGAGCCGGCCCGCCATGACGAGCTGCACCCGCTGGTAGCGGGAGACGCTGGCGGCCGAGTCCCGGGCGAAGGCGCGCAGCAGGACGACCAGCAGCGGGATGCCGACGACGAAGGCGAGCGCCGTCCACACGTCGATGAGGAAGAGGGCCACGAGCCCGCCGACCGGCGGCAGGAGCGAGGCGACCGCGCCGGCCGCGGCGGCCGGCGCGGTGCCCGCCTCGGTGGCGTGGGCGGTCAGCCGCGCGGCGAGCTCCCCGGGCGCGTACCGCTGCGCGTGGTGCGGGGAGGTCCCCAGCAGCCGGGCCAGCCCGAGTCGCCGCAGCCAGGCAGTGGAACGGCCGTCCACCTGCCCGGTCAGCAGGGTCGTCAGGGCGTCCAGCAGGACTTCGGCGAGGACGATCGCGGCGCACCACAGGGTCCACGTGGGGCCGGCCGGGTCACGCCGCAGCAGCAGGTCGAGGGTGTGGCCGAGGACGGCCGGTTCGGCGAGGGCCGCCAAGGCGGCGGCGACCGAGCACGCGCCGACGGCCGCGGTCCGCCCCGCGGTGTGCCGGGCGGCGGCCACCAGGGCCCGGTCACCGCTGTGCGCGAGCGCCGCCTCGCCGGTGGGATCGGGCGGGGTCATCGGCGGATGCTCCAGACGTGTGGTGCGGACATCGGGCGCGGACGGGAGGGGCGGACACCGGCACCGGACGGCGGGCGCCCGACACAGGTGCGGAACGTGCTGCGGGACGGAGCGTGCGGAGGTGATGCGCGATGTGCTGTGCGGGATGTGCTGTGCGGAATGTGGTGTGCGGAATGTGGTGCGGGCCCGGGCGGCGAACCGCCCGGGCCCGGGTAGGACCTGTGTCAGTTACAGGTCGTGACGCTCAGGCTGCTGTCTCCGCAGAGGAGCAGGCTGGCGCGGCTGCCACCGCCGGTCGCGGCCTCGGTGGTCTCTTCCTTGGGGGTTTCCATCGACTGCAGGTCGAGAAGGGTCATGTCGTTTTCCTCTTCTTCGAAGGAGTGTTCCGATGGGTCACGGCCCCGGGGTTCGGGACCGGCTCTGGGGCCGCCGCGGCGCGCCGCGGCGGCGGGAGGAACGGCAGCTGCGCGCGCCCGCCGGGCGCGGCGCCGCCGAGGGCGAGCAGGGCGCCCGCGGTGCCCGTGGACAGGTCCATGGACAGGCGCATCAACTGCTCGCCGGGAAAGGCCAGACGGCCCCGGTACGGCACCGCGTGCCGGGCCAGCGCGTCGATCTGGCGGGCGATGTCGGCATCCCGGGTGCCGGGCCCCGGCGTGGTGGTCCGGGCCAGGTGGAGGATCATTCCGGCGGCGCCGCGGAAGAGCCCGGGCTGCGCGTAGAAGGTCGCCTGGGCGGCCCGTACGATCTCCAGCCGGGCCTGCTCGAACCGCGGGTCCGCGGCGTGCCCCAGCCAGTCGTCGAGCACCATGCCGATGCCCACGCTGCCCGCGCCCAGGTAGGGCATCGTGCGCCGGCCCTCGTCCACCTGGAGCGTGCCGAACACGCTGGTCACGCAGTGGTCGAGGTCGCGGTGCAGGGCGTCGCCGGCGCGCAGCAGGTAGTCCCGGTCGCCGGTGCGCTCGTACAGCCGCAGGAAGAGCAGCGCGGGCCCGGATGCGCCGTGCAGCAGGCCCGCGCGGGTCAGCTCCGGGACCGAGCGGGCGGCCAGTTCGGCGCAGCGCACCGCCGCGTCGTGCAGGGCGTCCTCCCCGGTGGACGTGCCGAGCGCGTCCAGGGCCAGTCCGATGCCGGCGAGTCCGCCGTGCAGGTCCGGTCCGACGTGCTGCCAGGGCTGACGCAGCAGCTGCTCCGCGAGGGCGAGCGCCCGGTCCCGGTGGCCGAGCCGCTCCAGGGTCCACGCGGTTCCGGCGAGCCCGTCGTAGAAGCCGAGCGGGGTTCCCGAGCCGGGTTCCTTGGTTCGGGCCAGCAGCCACTCCTCGGCCTCGGGCCACGGCGCCGCTCCGGTCTCGGCCAGGGCGTACAGCACCCCGGCCGCGCCGTACCCGAAGCCGATGCCGCCGCCCTCCGCCGCGAACTGGGCGATGTCGCCCGGGAAGAGCCGGTCCTCGCGGTCGGGCGTGGCCGAGGCCCGGATCGCCGCCGTCATCGAGTCCCTGGCCGCCGCCCAGTCGCCGGGCTCCACGGGGAGGTAGGGCCCGTCCGGGGCGGGTATCCGCCCGCCCCGGCTCCCGCCCCCGCTCCCGGCGGTGGCCCCGTCCGGCCCGGCGAGGATCTCCTCGACGGCCTCGTCGAGGAACCGGCGCGGTACGGGGAACTGCCCGGCGGCGATGTCGGCCAGGTGCACGGCCTTCGCCCGGTCCAGTACGAGCAGGCTCGTCAGCGGCAGGAACAGGGCGAGCCGCAGGCAGGCGAGGGCGTAGCGGTCCACGGCGAAGCCGCGGCGCCCGGGCGGCGCGACGAACGCCGGATTGGCGACCGTCTGCCGCAGCCCCTCGTCGATGTGCGCGGCGGCCTCGAAGTCCAGGAGCGCGACGGACGGTTCGCCCGCCTCGTCCTCCGCGACCATGATGTTGAAGAGGTGCAGGTCGTTGAAGACCACCCCCCGGGCGTGCACGGCGTCGACGGCCTCGGTCACCAGGCGGTGGATCTTCAGCGCCCAGTCCGTGTAGGCGGCGAGCTCCGCGGGGTCCGGGTCTGCCTCGATGAGCGGGTGCCGGTGGGCGAAGTAGGTGTTGAGCGGCTTGCCCTCCAGGTACTGCATGACCAGGAAGTGGTGCTCGCCGACCGTGAAGGTGCCGCGTACCTCCGGTACGCGGTCCAGCCCGGCCAGCCGTTCGAGGGCCGTCCGCTCCCGGTGCAGCCGCTTCACGGCGTCGGCGCCGTCGGCGGCGAGACCCGCGTACGGCCGTGCCTCCTTGAGCACCACCGGCTCACCGGTGCGGGTGTCGCGGCCGGCGTACACCCCGCCGCCGTTGGAGAAGTGCAGGGCCCGCTCGACCGTGTAGGGAACCCCGGCGAGGGTGACGGCGGACCGGGCGTCGAGGTGCGGCTTCAGGAAGCCGGGCAGCTCGAGCCACGCCGGCGGCTGGAACACCGGCCCGCGCGGGTCCGGCACCAGCACGCCGGCCGGGTCCTCGATCGCGGGGACCAGTTCGCCGTGCTCGTCGTAGCAGTGCCGCAGGGTGAAGCTGCCGTACCGCAGGTGTACGGGGCCCGCGCCCCAGCGCAGGTCGCTCAGGATGTACGGGCCGGGTTCGCCGCCGAGCAGGGCGTCGAGGTCCTCGGCGATCCGCCGGCACTGCTCGTCGTCCGCCGGGTAGACGGTCAGGAACTTCCCGCTGGCAGCGCGGTCGGCGTACTTGGCATTGCGCAGGTGCAGCAGGTAGCGGCTCGGCACGAACTTGAAGGCGATGTGCCGCGCCGTGCAGTAGTCGTACACCCGCTCCAGCACGGACTCGGCGTTGTCCAGGCAGGCCGAGACGTGGATCTTCCAGCCCTGGGAGGGCAGTTCGCATCCGAGGGGCCGCAACGCGTACCAGTCCCCGCTGCGGTGCGACTGCCACCCCTGCGGTACGGGGGCGAGCGCGGCCCGGTAGTTCTCCTCGGCCCGCCGGTACGGCGCGTCGTAGAACCACTGGTCGGCGTCGCAGAAGGCGGCGTACCCCTTGTTCACTCCTGCTCCCTCGGTCGGCTGCGGACTTACCGTGTCACCCGCGGCGGGCACCGCGACAGTCACGGCTGTCACCGATGGGGCGTGCAGTACGCATGCGTCACTTGGAACGGAAACGCTCAGGAAGCGGTCCGGGAGGGAAACTTTCCGATCATCGGCAGGCGTGCGGGCCCATCGGGCCCGCCGGGGGCGCGGTGCCTCAGTGCTCGACCAGCCCCGTGACCGGGACCGGAGCGACGTGGCCGGTCGCCGGGAGGCTCCGCGCCAGGGCGAGGCCGACGTCGACCAGGGAGGACCGGCGCAGGGAGGCGACCTCGGGGAACGGGGTCCAGGCCGACCCGACGATCTCGCCGTTCGGCTCGGGCCGGAGCACGCCGCCGGTGATGCGGACCCGGTAGAAGACGCCCACGTTCTGGTGAGAGACGCCCGCGTGCGCCTCGGACGCGGGGATCACCCGCGAGTCCACGCCCAGCAGGAGGTCGACCACCGCGTCGCAGCCGGTCTCCTCGGCGAACTCCCGGACCACCGCGTCGAACGGATCCTCCGCGTGCTCGACCCTGCCGCCCGGAAGGGTCCAGCACCCCGACGCGTGATGGGCGAGCAGGACCCGCCCGTCCTCGACGCACACGGCGTACGCCGCCAGCCGGAAGCCGCCCCGCTGCGGCTCGTCCGCGATCGTCCCGGCCCCACGGCCCGTCTCCTGGTTCATCCGGTCATCTTCACCCACGTGGGCCGGCCTCCCGCACCCCGCTCCCGTCCGGCGCACCGGATCTCCTTCGCGGCCTCCCGCGATCCGGCGGCGCTCCCCGCCACCCGGCCGACGCCGAGGCGCGGGCATGCCGCCGAGCCGGTCCGTTGGTCCGCTCGTGGCCGGTGATCGCGGCTTCAGGCTGTGCCATTGGCCCAGTTTCAGGGAGTCCATTTGAGCCAATGCCCTCGCAGGTGGTTATCTGTGGCGTATCCATGTACTTACGGCGCTGCGCGGCGCCGGACGGCAACGAAGCCGATCCGGAGCGCGGCGCCTTCGCCGTGCCCGTACGCCGCCCACCACCCCCGGGCGGACCGCGCGCCGGCGTGCGCCATCGCGAGGGGGGCGGCACACCGCCGTGAAGAGGATGTTCGTGGCTCCGGATCCGGGGCGCCTGAGGCTGAGGACCTCGTCCCGCGCCGTCGTCGGCGTCGCGCTCGCCGTGCTGACGGCCGAGCTCGCCGGGCTCTCCCTGACCGCCTCCATCACCGGGGGACTGGCGGCCCTGCTCGGCCTCTTCACCGTGCTCGACCCCACCGTGCGCGCCCAGCGGATCACCACCGCCCTGCTCCCGGCCGCCGGGTTCCCGGTGCTGGCGCTGGCCACCACGCTGCACGGCGTACCGCTCGCCCGCGACGGCGCGTTCCTCGCCGTCGTCTTCGCCGGGGTCTACGCCCGCCGCTTCGGCCCGCGCGGACACGCCCTCGGGATCTTCGGCTTCATGATGTTCTTCGTGACGCAGTTCCTGCACGCCGTACCGGCCCAGCTCCCCGAGCTGTTCGCCGCCGTCGGGCTGGCGCTGCTGGCGTCCGCCGCCGTGCGCTTCGTCCTGTGGCCCATCGAGCGCCGCACCCCGCCCGCCGCCGCCCCGCCCGGGCTGCCGGGCAAGGGGATCGCCCGGCCCACCACCCGGCAGGCCTTCCAGGCCACCCTGGCCTGCTCCTTCGCCCTCGGCATCGGGCAGGCGCTCTCCGAGGACCGCTGGTACTGGGCCGTCGGCACCGCCTGGTGGATCTTCGTGAACACCGCCTCCCGGGGCGAGACCCTGGTCCGCGGCTTCCGCCGCGTCGTCGGCACCGTCGCCGGCATCGCCGCGGGGCTGCTGATCGCCGTACCGCTGCACGGGGCGCCCGCCCCGACCGCCGCACTGGTCGCCGTGTGCGTCTTCGGGATCTTCTACACCGCGGCCCCCTCGTACTCCTGGATGATGTTCTTCGTCACCGTCATGGCAGGACTGCTCTACGGGCTCCTCGGGGTCCTGCACCCCGGCCTCCTGCTCCTGCGTTTCCAGGAGACCGCCATCGGCGCCGTCGGAGCCGCCCTCGCCGTGGTCCTCGTGCTCCCGGTCACCACCCACGCCACCAACCACGCCTGGATCCAGCGCGCCCTGCGCTGCGTGCACGCGGCCACCGGCGAAGCGGCGGCCCGCCTCGCCGACACGGCCGGGGCCGACCCCGCCCCGCACGCCGCCGAGCTGGAGCTGCTGCTCGCGCGGGTACGGATGGCCCTCGCCCCGCTGGTGCACCCGCTCAGCCCGTTCCGCGCCCGCAAGGCCCGGGCCCGGCAGGTCATCGCCCTGCTGGACGAATGCGCGCGCGAGGTGCGCGGCCTGGCCGCGGTCGCCGCCGACCCGGCGGCCTCGCACGACGCCCGCCTGGCGGCCGCCTGCTGGCGCGTCGAGGCCGCGGTGGAGGCGCTCACCGCCGGCGAACGGGAGCTGGAGCGGCCCACGCAGGTCCGCCCCGCCGCCACCGAACCGGCCGCCCTGGTCCACCTGCACGGCCTGGAGCGGGCCCTCGCCGAGCTGGCGGCGCCCCTGCGCAGCGACCCCCGGAGCCCCCTGGTCCGAGCCTGAGCCACCCCGGCGCCCGCGGGGCCCGGCCGTGACGGGCGCCCCAGGCTGTGACGGGTACCCCGGGCTGTGACGGGCGCCCCACCCCGGGCTGTGACCGGCACCCCGGCCGTGACCGGCACCCCCGGCCGTGACCGGCCCCCCGGCCGGGCGCGTTCCCCCGTACGACGGCCGCCCCGGCCCGGTACGGGGCAGCCCTCGCCGGGCGGGCGGTCGCCCTCGGCAGCGCCTCAGGAGCGCCTCAGCAGCTCCGCCGGCGCCCCTTCCAGCCCCGCCGGCAGCCGGCCCGCCGTGTGCACGATGCCGAGCGACTGCGTCGCGCGGGTCAGCGCCACGTACAGGTCGCTCGGCCGCAGGGCGCCCGGCTCCACCACGACCACCGTGTCGAACTCCAGCCCCTTCGCCTGCCGGGGGCCGAGGAGGACCACCTCCCGCGTCAGGTCCGGCTCGGCGTCCGCCCGGACCCCGGGCAGCACCGCGGCCAGCCCGGCGTGCAGCGCGTGCGGCGCGATCACCGCGAGCCGCCCCCGCTCCGGCCGCCCCCGCTCCGGCCGGTCGCGCTCCCGCAGCTCCCGCTCCACGGCCTCCGCGACGGCTCCCGCCAGGTCGGCGCCGGCGGCGCGCGCCCACGGCCGCACCCCGGTCGACCGTACCGAGCGCGGCGGCTCGAACGCGGGGTCGCGCGCCCGCAGCACCGCCGCCGCCACCTCCATCACCTCGGCGGGCGTGCGGTAGTTCACGTCCAGCCGGACCAGCTCCCAGCGGTCGCCCACGTACGGGTCGAGGGCGCGCCCCCACGAACCGCAGCCCGCCTCCTCCGCCGTCTGCGCCGGGTCGCCGACCAGGGTCATCGACCGGGTCGGGCAGCGTCGCATCAGCAACCGCCAGGCCATCTCCGACAGCTCCTGCGCCTCGTCCACGATGACGTGGCCGAAGGCCCAGGTCCGGTCCGCCGCGGCCCGCTCCGCGGTGCTCCGGTGGTCGGCCTCCTCGTACCGCTCGGCCATCCGCTCGGCGTCGATGATGTCGTGCGCCGCGAGGAACTCGTTCTCCTCGTCCTCGAACTCGTACGAGTCCGAGCCCTGCGACAGGTCCAGCACCCCCTGCGCGTACGCGACGCGCCGCGCCCGCTCCCGCTCCTCGGCGGCCCGCCGGGCGCCGTCGTCCTCCCCGAGCAGCTCGGCCGCCTCGTCCAGCAGCGGTACGTCCGCCGGCGTCCAGTCCGGGGTGCCGGTGTCCTCGCGCCGGATCAGGGCCGCCTCGTGCGCGGGCAGGTGGGTGGGACCGGCCAGGAAGTCGCGGACCAGCCGCTCGGGGGTGAGGCAGGGCCACAGGGCGTCGATCGCCGCGTGCACGGCGGCGCTCATGGCGATCTCCTTGCCGATCTGGGCGACGTCGTCCGGGCCCAGCAGGTTCGGTCCGCCGTACGGATCGGCGCCCAGCCGGTCCACGAGCTGTGCCGTGAGGGCGTCGACGACCCGGAAGGCGAACGCGGGCCGCGCCCGGTTGTGCGGCAGCCCGGTGGCGCGGGCGTGGTCCCGCGCGGCGTGCGCGATCGTGCGGTCCAGCAGCAGGACCCCGTAGTCGTCGTGGTCGATCTCCAGGGCGGGCTCGGGGACGGTGTCGTACTCCTCGCCGCTGTCCGCCGGCAGGGTCTCCGGCAGGCACTGCCGGTCGGCGACCACCCGGGCCAGCACCTCCGCCATCGCGGCCCGGCCCTTGACCGCGGCGGCGCCGGGACCGTCGGTTCCGGTGGCACGGACCCCGGGGAAGAGCTCGCCCGGCGTCGCGAGCAGCACGCCCGTCTCGCCGAGCGCCGGGAGGACCCCGCCGATGTAGCCGAGGAAGGCGGGGCCGGGGCCGACGATCAGCACCCCGCGCTTGGCCAGCAGCTCGCGGTGGGCGTACAGCAGGTAGGCGGCGCGGTGCAGCGCGACGGCGGTCTTCCCGGTGCCGGGACCGCCCTCGACGACCAGCACCCCGCGGTGGGTGGAGCGGATCACCCGGTCCTGCTCGGCCTGGATGGTGCGCACGATGTCGTGCATGCGGCCCGTCCGGGCGGCGTCGAGCGCGGCGAGCAGCACGGCGTCCGCGTCGGCGGCCTCGTGGCCCGTGCGCTCCGCGTCGGCGAGGTCGAGGATCTCGTCGTGGAGCGCGGTGACCTCCCGCCCCCGGCTGCTGATGTGCCGGCGGCGGCGCAGCCCCATCGGGGTGTGGCCGGTGGCCAGGTAGAACGGGCGCGCCACCTCGGCCCGCCAGTCGAGGACCAGCGGGGTGCGGTCCGCGTCGTCCGCGCGGATTCCGATCCGGCCGATGTGCGGGTCGCGACCGTCGGAGAACTCCAGGCGGCCGAAACAGAGACCGTTCTCCCCGGCATTCAGAGCGGAAAGGAGCCCCGACTGTTCGGCGACCAGGACGTCCCGTTCCAGGCGGGCCTGGAACCCGGTGCCGACCTCGCGCAATGCCCCTTCGACCGCACGTTCGGCCTGGCCACGAAGATCGTCGAGGCGCCGATAGAGATCGGTGACGAATTGCTGCTCTTTCCGGAATTCCTCGGTTGACAATTGCACTCCTGCCGCGTTACAGTGTCCTCGTAAGCTTCATCACGTCTTCGTTTTTGACGACGTGGTGAACCAGTGAATATACGCTCACTGATCCCTCGGCAGTCAATTGGCCCAGCCAATTCGACCGGGGGATTTTTTGCGTACCGTGGTGCCCATGACCACCGCACCCGGCTCCGCCGACGGCATCGTCTACCGGCCCGCCCGCCCCGAGGACGCCGGCGCCATCGAGGCCTTGGACAGCTCCTTCACCACCGCCACCGTCTTCGAGGTGACGGCGTCCGACGCCGGCTTCGCCCTCCGCGAGGTGCCCGTGGACCCGCCGGTGCGCAAGGTGTTCCCGCCCGAGGAACACGACGAGCAGGCACTCGGCGCCGTCGGGACGGACAGCGCGGGGGACGCGCGGACCTACGTCGCCCTCGACGGCGGCCGGGTCCGCGGGTTCGCCGCCGTCGGCTACGCCGCCTGGAACCGGCGGCTGACGGTCGAGGACATCGAGGTGGCACCCGACGACCGGGGGCGGGGCATCGGCCGCGGGCTCATGGAGTGCGCGGCGGGCTTCGCCCGTGAACGGGGCGCCGACCACCTGTGGCTGGAGGTCAGCACCGTCAACGCACCCGCCGTGCACGCCTACCGGCGCATGGGATTCGTCTTCTGCGGCCTCGACACGAGCCTGTACGGCGGCACGCCCGCCGCCGGTGAGCAGGCGCTCTACATGAGCCGGCCCTGCCGCTGACCACCCGCACGGCCAACTGCCGGACTGGGGCGGATGATACGCCCCGTTCCGCCCTGCCGCAGTCCGTCGGCCGGGGAACACTCGAAGGTGTGTTCCGTACGCACTTGCGGCACGGCGCTGACCTGCGACACGTACAATGGGTCCGGGTTCATTGCACGTTCATCCGGCACGTCAGGGTGGATCCGGTCGGACAGGGGGGGATCGCCCGAAATGGAAATACCTCCACAACGTTTCACCGCCGCGCAGGTGTGGGAGGCGGCCGAGGAGTTCATCCGGCTCTTCCACCGGGAGAACCCGGAGGCCGGCGCTCCGTGTGCCCGGCTCGCCGCCGTGCGGGAGGAGCTCGCGGAGACGGGAACCTACCGGCACACCCCGGAGGAGCTGGTCCACGGGGCGCGCGTGGCCTGGCGCAACAGCAACCGCTGCATAGGCAGGCTCTACTGGAACTCCCTGCGGGTCCGCGACCGCCGGGAGCTCGTCGCGTCGGACGAGATCGCCGACGAGTGCTTCGCGCACCTGCGGGAGGCGACCAACCGCGGCCGCGTCCGGCCCACCGTCACGGTCTTCGCCCCGGACGCCCCGGACCGCCCCGGTCCGCTGATCTGGAGCGAGCAGCTGGTCCGCTACGCCGGCTACGGCGACCACCCCTCCGTGACCGTCGGGGACGCCCGCAACGCCCCGCTCACCGAGGCCCTGCTCCGGCTCGGCTGGGCCGGCGGCGCCGGCACCCCCTTCGACCTGCTCCCGCTGGTCGTGCAAGGGGTGAACGACAAGCCCCGCTGGTTCGACACCCCCGCGGACGCCGTCCTCGAAGTCCCGATCCGCCACCCCGACGACCCCGGCTGGGGGGCGTGGGGGCTGCGCTGGCACGCCGTACCGGCCATCTCCAACATGTGCCTCGAGATCGGCGGCGTCCACTACCCGGCCGCCCCGTTCAACGGCTGGTACATGGGCACCGAGATCGGCGCCCGCAACCTCGCCGACACCGACCGATACAACCTCCTCCCGGCCGTCGCCCGCAGGCTGGGCCTGGACACCTCCAGCGACCGCTCGCTCTGGAAGGACCGCGCGCTCGTCGAGCTGAACCTGGCGGTCCTGGACTCCTTCGACCGGGCCGGCGTGACCATCGCCGACCACCACGCCGAGTCCCGCCGGTTCCTGACCCACGTCGAGCGCGAGGAGCGCAAGGGCCGCGAGGTGGGCGCGGACTGGTCCTGGATCGTGCCGCCGATCTCCGGCTCGGCCACCCCGGTCTTCCACCGCACGTACGAGGACCGGCCGAGCAGCACGGCGTACGTGCACCACCCCGGCGCGCAGGAACGGGCGCAGGGACGGGATTTGGTCTAGACCTTCTGTTACCGTCGGCTCCGAACGGATCCGACAGCGGCGGAGAGGGCGAACCCCGTGGACAGCGGCGACATCGTTGACGGCGTGGACGGTACGGACCGGGGCGGCGGACACCGGGCCCACATCGGCTCGTTCACCTCGGGGGGCGGCCGCGGTGTCACCACCGCGGCGGTCGATCCGGCGACCGGGGCCCTCACCGTGCTCTCGGCCGACTGGGCCGTCGAGGACCCCTCGTACCTCGCCTTCGCGCGGGACACCGGAGTGCTCTACGCGGTGAGCGAGGCGGAGCAGGGCGCGGTGGCCGCCTTCCGGCCCACGGCCGGGGGCCTGGAGCCGCTCGGCCCGGCCGTCCGCGTCGGCGGCTCCGGCCCCACGCACCTGAGCGTCGCCGGGCGGCGGCTGTTCACCGCGAACTACACCTCCGGAAGCGTCAGCAGCCTGCCGCTCGCCGCCGACGGCCGTCCGGGCGGCCCCGCCTCGGTCCTCGCGCACCGGGGCTCCGGCCCCGACGCCGGCCGTCAGGAGCGCCCCCACGCCCACCAGGTGCTGCCCGACCCGACGGGCCGCTGGGTGCTCAGCGTGGACCTCGGCACCGACTCCGTACGGGTCTGCGCGCTCGACCCGGCCACCGGCGCGCTGCGGGTGCACGCCGAGACCGTGCTCCGGGCCGGCACCGGGCCGCGCCACCTCGCGTTCCACCCGGACGGCGCGGTGGTCTACGTACTGCACGAGCTGGAGCCGCAGCTGACCGTCTGCCGCTGGGACCCGGCGTCCGGGCGGCTGGACCCGGTCGCGGAGGTCCCGGTCGCCTCCGGGGCCGGTGGAGGGGCCGTAGGGCCCTACCCCTCGGCGGTCGTCGTCTCGCCCGACGGGCGCTTCGTCTGGATCGCCGTCCGGGGCGCCGACACGATCGTCACCCTCTCGCTCGCCGGAGGGGCCGAGAAACCGCAGCTCACGGACACCGTCGACTGCGGCGGCAGCTGGCCGCGCGACCTCGTCGCCGACCCCGCGGGGCGCAGGCTGTACGCGGCCAACGAGCACTCGGGGGACGTCACCTGGTTCGACGTGGACCCGCTGACCGGCCGGCCGCGCCGCGCCGGATCGGTGGCCGTGCCCGCGGCCACCTGCGTGGTCTTCGCCTGACACACGCCGAAGGGCCCGTACCCGGCGCGGGTACGGGCCCTTCGGCGTGCGGGTCAGCGGGCGGCGGCGCCCTGCGTGATCCCGAGGGCCGCGGAATACTGCGCGACGGCCAGCTTGCCCAGTGCCGGGTAGGAGCCGAGGACCTCGGCGGTGGCGCAGTCCGCCTCCTTGCACGCGGTGTCCAGGAGGCCCTCGGCCGCCTCCGGGCCGATCAGGTACGGGGCGAGGGCCAGCAGCGTCGACCCCTCGCGGCGCAGCTGCTCGGCGACCGCGGCCACCGAGCCCTCCTCGTCGAGCGCGGCGGCCTTCACCGGCACGGCGAGACGGGCGGCGAGCAGCATGCCGGTGATCCCGGCGGCCTGCACGGCCTCCTCGCCACCGGTGGTGGCCAGCACGATGCCGTCGGCGGCGGTGGTCACGGTGAAGAGCCGGGCGCGGTCGGCGCGGGCCAGGCCCGCCTCGGACAGGCGCACGTGCAGACCCTCGGCGAGGAGCGGGTGCGGGCCGAGCACGTCGGCCAGCTCGGCGGCGGCCGAGGACTCCATCAGGGCCTGGCGGATCCGGCGCAGCAGGCCGCCGTCGGGACCGGCCAGCAGGGGCACGACCACGGCGTCCGGGCCGGTCGGCGCGGGCACCTCGTGATCGGCGGCGCGGGCGAACTCCGCCCGCGCCGCGCGCTCGGACGCGACGGTGTCCAGCGCACCGGACAGGGACGGGAACTCGGAGGCGTCGTCACCCTCGATGAAGCCGATCCGGGCGTCGAGACCCGGCAGCTCGGAGCGGCCGATGCTGATGATCTCTTCCGCGAGACTCCGCGAGGAGGCCGAGGGAGCACCGGGCACGGCGAGCACCAGCGCGGGCGCGCCCTCGGGCGCCGCCGCGGGCTCGGGCCGGCGGTGCCGTCCGGTCTGGCGGGGTCGCGGCATTCGTACGGGCAGGCCATTTGCGGGCCCAGTGGGGGAGCTCATGGCGCCGCATGCTACTGGCTTATCGGAACCGGGTGTTCGGGCAGGGCCTTCTCGGGTGGCATCTGTCCGTATTTATCCGGTGAATGTCAGATACGATCAACTGACGGACGGCAAGCGCCAGTCGACAGGCTGTGAACCCAGGCCCGTGAGCAGGTCGTTCGTCCTGCTGAACGGCCTGGAGCCGAAGAAACCGTAGTCCGCCGACCTGGGGGAGGGGTGCGAGGACTCCACCACCGGCAGTTCGCCGAGCAGCGGCCGCAGGTTGCGCGCCGCACGGCCCCACAGGATGGACACCAGGGGCTTGCCGCGCGCGGCGAGCGCGCGGATGGCCTGGTCGGTGACGGCTTCCCAGCCCTTGTCCTGGTGGGCGTTGGGGCGGCGGGGCGCGGTCGTCAGGGCGCGGTTGAGCAGCAGGACGCCCTGCCGGGTCCACGGGGTGAGGTCGCCGTTGGCGGGGCGGCCGGTGCCGAGGTCGCGGTGGAGCTCCAGGAAGATGTTGTCCAGACTCGGCGGTACGGGGCGCACTTCGGGCGCCACCGAGAAGGACAGTCCCACGGCGTGCCCCGGGGTGGGGTAGGGGTCCTGGCCGACGATGAGGACCTTGACCTCGTCGAAGGGCTGCTGGAAGGCGCGCAGCACATGGGGCCCGGCGGGTAGATAGCTCCTCCCCGCCGCGATCTCGGCGCGCAGGAAGTCGCCCATGGCGGTGATCTGCCCCGCCACGGGCTCCAGAGCACGGGCCCAGCCCGGCTCGACGATCTCGTTCAACGGTCGTGCTGCCACGGTCGATCACTCTACTGGCCCAACGTGGCCGCCCGTACACACAGGACGTCGGGAAGGTGCCCGGCCAGCAGCTGCCAGCTGTCGCCGTCGTCGTGGCTCGCGTACAGCTCGCCGTTGCGGTTGCCGAAGTAGACGCCCGCCGGGTCCGCGTCGTCCGTGCACAGCGCGTCGCGGAGCACGGTGCCGTAGTGGTCCCCGTCGGGCAGTCCCTTCGAGAGCGGCTCCCAGGTGGCGCCCGCGTCCTGGGTGCGGAAGACCCGGCACCGGTGCCCGGCCGGCACCCGGTCGGAGTCGGCGTTGAGCGGGAAGAGGTACGCGGTGTCCGGCCGGTGCGGGTGCGCGGCGACCGCGAAGCCGAAGTCGGAGGGAAGGCCGCCGCCGATGTCGGTCCACCGGGCCCCCGCGTCGTCGCTGCGGTAGACGCCCCAGTGGTTCTGCAGGTACAGCCGGTCGGTGTCCGCGGCGTCCTGGGCGATCTTGTGCACGCACTGGCCGAACTCGGGGTGCGGGTCGGGCAGGAAGACCGCGGAGACCCCGTCGTTCGACGGCGACCAGCTGGCGCCGCCGTCCGCGCTGCGGAACACCCCGGCGGTGGAGACGGCCACCGTCAGCGCCTCCGGGTCCCGTGGGTCGGTGATCACCGTGTGCAGGCCCTCGCCGCCGCCCCCGGGCTCCCATTTCGACCGGCTCGGGTGCTCCCAGAGCGGCCGGACCAGCTCGAAGGAGTCGCCGCGGTCCGTGGAGCGGAACAGGGCGGCCGGCTCGGTCCCCGCGTAGACCACGCCGGGGGCCTCGGGGCCGGCGGGGTGCAGCTGCCAGACCCGCTCCAGGGAGGCACCGGTGTCCTTGGGGAACTTCACGGCGGCCGCGGCCGGCTCCCGCCAGGTCGCCCCGAGGTCGTCGGAGCTGAAGACGGACGGCCCCCAGTGCAGGCTGTCCGCGCCGACCAGCAGCCGCGGCGCGGGCCCCCGCCGGTCGACGGCGACCGCGTAGACGGCCTGGGCGTTGAAGTGGGGGCCGTCGAACTCCCACGCGCCGCCGCCGTGCCGACGGCCGACGAAGAGTCCTTTGCGGGTTCCCACGAGCAGTAGTACGTCGGCCATGGCCGGCACCTCCGGGCGTCGTTCACTGGGTCGTTCACTGGGTCGTTCCTGGCGTGCTTTCCTGCGGGCGCCGCCCGGGAGCGCGTGCGGCGGCGCCCGTGCGGGTCGTTCCGGCCAGTCTGCACCCGCCCACCGACAGTGGCCCGGCGGGCGACGCGGGGGTTTGCACGACTGATCGGCGCAGATCATTTACCCGATCATTTACCCGACAGAAATGACTGCTGCTTGCATGTAGGTGTTCGGAATGGATTGACTTCAGGCCACTGCCGCCGCACGCGAGGGGACCCACGTGGCCACCGAGCATCTTTCGCCGCTCGACCTCGCCTTCTGGCGGATCGAATCCACCGCCCACCCCATGCACCTGGGCGCCCTCGTGGTCCTCCGGGCCGCCGGCCCCGGCGCCGGCGAGCGTGCCGCGGAGCTGCTCGCCGCCCGCTGCGCCGCCGTACCGGGCCTGCGCCGCCGGATCCACGACGTACTCCTGCCGGTCGGAGCGGCCGCCTGGTCGCCGGACCCGGAGTTCGACGCGGCCCGGCACGTGTTCCTCGTACGGACCGGGCACGCCACCGCGCACGAGGCCGCGGGCCCGCTCATGGCCCGGCCGCTCGACCGGGGCCTGCCGCCCTGGGAGGCGCACGTGATCGCCGGGCCTGATCCGGACGCCTTCGCGGTGCTGTTCAAGTTCCACCACGCGCTCGCCGACGGCCTCGGCGCGCTCGCGCTGGCGGCCTCGCTCTTCGACGAGGGCCCCGCCCCGCGCGCCCCCGCCGCCCGACCGGTCCCCGCCCAGCGGGACGCCGGCTCCGCCCTGCGCAGACTGCCCGGCGCCCTGGCCGCCCGGGTCCAGGACGTCGGCCAGGCCCTGGAGATCGGGGCCGCCGTGGCCCGCTCCGGGCTCCCGCTCGGCGTGCCCGGGGCGCTGGTCGCCGACCCGGACGGGCCCGGGACCCGCGCGGTCGCCGGTCTCGCCCTCGACCTGGACGAGGTCAACCTCGTGCGCAAGGCCGCCGGCGGCACCGTCAACGACGTGCTGATCGCGATGGTCGCGGGCGCGCTGCGGCGCTGGCTGGAAGAGCGCGGCGACCCCGCGCCCCGCGGACCGGGCCCCCGCGCCCTGATCCCCGTCTCCCGCCGCGGCAGGGTCGGGGCGGGCGGCGGGAACCGGCTTTCCGGCTACCTGCTGCGGCTCCCGCTCGCCGAGCGGGACCCGCTGCTGCGCCTGGACCGGGTGCGCGCCGCGATGGACCGCAACAAGGACGCCGGGCCCGCCCGGGGCGCCGGGGCCGTCGCCCTGCTCGCCGACCACGTCCACCCGCTCGGCCACCGCCTCGGCGGCCCGCTCGTCGCCCAGGCCGCCCGGCTGCTCTTCGACATCCTGGTCACCAGCGTTCCGCTGCCCGGTCTGACCTTCTCGCTCGGCGGGAGCACGGTCCGCGAGGTCTACCCCCTCGCCCCGCTGGCGCGCGGCCAGTCACTGGCCGTCGCCGTCTCCACGTACAAGGGGACGGTCCACTACGGGCTGGTCGCCGACGCGACCGCCGTACCCGACCTGGCCGCCCTGACCGGGGCGCTGCGCGCCGAGCTGGACGCGCTTGTACGAGAGGTCTCGTAGTACGAGAGGATTCGTAGTACGGTGGTCCTCGTACTTAGCCGCCGATCCCCGGCGCGCCCGGTGACGTCTGGAGAGTCCTGATGAGTGCTGCCCCCACCGCCTTCGCCGCCCTGTTCGCGCCGTACACCCTGCGGTCGGTCACCATCCCGAACCGCGTATGGATGGCGGCGATGTGCCAGTACAGCGCCGAGGCCTCCGGCCCGAACGCCGGCGTGGCCGGCGACTGGCACTTCGCGCACTACGCGGCCCGCGCCGTCGGAGGCGCCGGCCTCATCGTCCAGGAGGCCACCGCCGTCTCCCCGGAAGGCCGGATCTCCCCCTACGACCTCGGCATCTGGAACGACACCCAGGTCGAGGCGCTCCGCCGGATCACCGCCTTCGTGAAGTCCCAGGGCGCGGTCCCCGCGATCCAGATCGCCCACGCGGGCCGCAAGGCCTCCACCGACCGGACCTGGAAGGGCGGCGCCCCCGTCGGCCCCGAGGCCCACGGCTGGCAGCCGGTCGCCCCCAGCGCGGTGCCGTTCCACGAGGGCCACCCGGTGCCCCACGAGCTGACCGTCGATCAGATCCACGAGATCACCGCCCAGTTCGCGGCCGCCGCCGAACGGTCGCTGGCCGCGGGCTACGAGGTCGTGGAGGTACACGGCGCCCACGGCTACCTGATCGGGGAGTTCCTCTCCCCGCACAGCAACCGGCGCACCGACGCGTACGGCGGCTCCTTCGAGAACCGCGCCCGTTTCGCGCTCGAAGTGGTCGACGCCGTAAGGGCGGCGTGGCCCGCGGACCTCCCGCTGTTCTTCCGGATCTCGGCCACCGACTGGCTGGAGGAGAACGGCTGGACCGCCGAGGAGACGGTCCGGCTGGCCGCCCTGCTCCAAGAGCACGGGGTGGACCTCCTCGACGTCTCCACCGGCGGGCTGGCCCCCGGGGTGACGATCCCGGTCGGCCCCGGCTACCAGGTGCCGTTCGCGGCCCGGGTCAAGGCCGGGACCTCGCTCCCGGTGGCGGCCGTCGGCCTGATCACCGAACCGGAGCAGGCCGAGAAGATCCTCGCCAACGGCGAGGCGGACGCCGTGCTCCTCGGCCGCGAACTGCTGCGCGACCCCTACTGGGCCCGCCGCGCGGCCGTCGAACTCGGCGCGGAGCTCCGCACCCCGGAGCAGTACCACCGCTCCTGGTGAACCGGGTTGCGGCGCGGGCTCTTCTCTCCCGCGCCCCAACCCACCGCTCCTACGACGGCTCTCGTACGATGGTGCCGGGCGCGACGGGCCCCGGGCGCGTGGTGGTTCGAGCGAGCCGGGCGGGCCGGGCGGGCCGGGCGGGCCGAGCGAGTCGGGCCGAGCGAGTCGGGCCGAGCGAGTCGAGCGAGTGGAGCAGGGACATGACGGAACACGACACGGCCCGCACCCTCGCCCACCCCGAGGCCGCCGAGATCCGGCTGGAGGACGTGCTCCACGCGCTCTCCGACCCGGTCCGCCTCTCCATCACCCGGGACCTCGCCGTCTCCGCCGCCGACCTGGCCTGCTCGCACTTCGACCTGCCGGTCACCAAGTCGACCACCACGCACCACTTCCGCGTGCTGCGGGAGAGCGGCGTCGTGCGCCAGACCTACCGCGGCACCACCAAGCTCAACGCCCTGCGCCGCGAGGAGCTGGAGGCCCTCTTCCCGGGCCTCCTCGACTCCGTCCTCACGGCCGCGGCGGCCGAGGAAGCCCGCCTGGCGTAGCCGCGCGGCCGCCGCGACCCGGCAGCCCGCTCCAGGACCGTCCGGCGGCGCCCGGCAGCCCGCTCCAGGACCGTCCGGCCGTGCCCGGCAGGCCGCTCTACGTCCGTCCGGCCGTGCCCGGCAGCCCGTCCTGCGTCCGTCCGGCAGTGCCCCGCAGCCCGTCCTACGCCTGTCCGGCCGCGACCCGGCAGCGCGTCCTACGTCCGTCCGGCCGCGTCCAGCAGGCCGTCCCAGTCCGGGATCTTCACCGAGCGGCGGCCCAGCGAGCGGCCCAGTTCCGCCTCGGCCGCCTCGACGGCCAGCCACCCGGGCCACTCCACCGGACGCAGGCCCGCCGCCCGCATCGCGTCCACCGGGTCGCCGGGCAGCTCGCGCCGGGCCAGCCGCCCCGCGTCCTGGAGGAGCGAGGACGCCGTCTCCTTCGCGCAGGGGCGGTTGGTGCCGATCACCCCGGTCGGGCCGCGCTTGATCCACCCCGCCACGTACTCGCCCACCGAGGCCCGGCCCGCACGCAGCACCCGGCCCGCCGCGTGCGGGACCGTGCCCCGCACCGGGTCGAAAGGCAGACCGGCCAGGGGGACGCCCCGGTACCCCACCGAGCGCAGCACCAGCTGCGCCGGAACGTCCTCGTACGTCCCCGTCCCCGTCACTCCGCCGAGCCCGTCCGGGGCGGTCCGCTCGAAGCGCACCCCGGTGACCCGGCCGTCCGGGCCGCCCAGCACCTCCGACGGGCGCAGGTAGAACCGCAGCGTGATCGCGCGCGGCGCGCCGGTCGCGCCGCCCTCAGCCCAGCCGCGCAGCGCCTCCACGTTCCGCCGCGCCACCGCGGGCAGCGCGGCGGCCGCGCCCGGATCGGCGTACGCGGGGTCCAGGGCCAGCTCGGCGGGCTCCACTCGGGCGTCCACACCCGGCAGCGTGCCCAGCTCCCGCAGTTCCTTGGTGGTGAACTTCGCCTGCGAGGGGCCGCGCCGGGCGACCATCGCCACCGCGCGCACCCCGCTCTCCGCGAGCGCGCCGAGCGCCGGCTGCGGCATGTCCGTCGGGGCCAGCTCGGCGGCGCCCCGGGCCAGGATTCGCGTCACGTCCACGGCGACGTTGCCCGCCCCGACGACCACGGCCGACTCCACCCCGGCCAGGTCGAAGGCGGCCGCGGCGGCGTCCGGGTGCCCGCTGTACCAGGCCACGAAGTCCGTCGCGGAGTGCACCCCCGCCAGGTCCTCGCCGGGGATGCCGAGCAGTCGGTCCCGCGCCGCCCCCACGCAGTACACGACCGCGTGGTACAGCTCCAGCAGCCGCGCCGAGGGCAGGGCCTCCCCGCCGACCTCGACGTTCCCGAGGAAGCGGATCCGCTCGTCCTCCAGCACGGCGCGCAGGCTGCCCTGCAGCGATTTGATCTTCTCGTGGTCGGGGGCGACCCCGTAGCGCACCAGTCCGTAAGGGGCCGGCAGCCGGTCCAGGACGTCGACCCGGACGCCGGGCACCTCGCGCTGCTGAACCAGGGTCTGCGCGGCGTAGACCCCGCTGGGGCCCGATCCGACGACGGCGATACGAAGCACGGTGGAGCTCCTCACGCGGGTGGTCCCCAGCATGACACCGGGTTCCGGGGCCGTCAGCCCATGGCGCGCATCCGGTGGATCTCGGCGCTCTGCGTGGCCACGACCTCGTTGGCCATCTCCTCGACCGCCACGTTGTTGCCGCCGGCCAGCGCCTCCCCGGCCATCTTCACGGCGCCCTCGTGGTGGGCGGTCATCAGCTTCAGGAAGAGCCGGTCGAAGTCGGCCCCCGAGGCCGCGGCCAGGTCCGCCAGCTGCCGCTCGGTGGCCATGCCCGGCATCGTGCCGTGGTCGTGCGGGTGCGCGCCGGAGTCCGCCTGCGGCGCGGGATGCAGGGCCGACCACTTCTCCATCGCCCCGATCTCGGGCCGCTGGGCGGCCTCGATCCGTTCCGCCAGGCGTTTGACGCCGTCCGCCGCGGCCCGCGCCGGCGCCAGCGCGCTCATCGTCAGGGCCTGCCGGTGGTGCTCGACCATGTTCCGCACGTAGGCCCGGTCGGCGGCGTTGGCGCTGTCGTCGGGCTTCTCCCGCGCGGCCTGCTCGGGGGTGAGCGTGCGCGCCTTCTCGCCGGGTCTGCCGGGTGCGACGATCACGGCCCGGCCGTCGTCGGCGCGGTCCCGCGGCTCGTCCGCCTGGCAGCCGGCGAGCGCCGACAGGAGGCCGGCGGCCACAACCGCTCCGGAGATTCGGCCGAGTAACCCTTTTGCCATGTCCATGGAAAGGAAGATACTGCCGGGGTCCTGGTTCCGCGCCCACCCGGCAAGGAACCGATCGGACTCCCAAGGGAGGCACAGTGACCTCGTTGCACACCATCAGAGTGCGGAAAAGGAGTCTGGGAGCGGTCGTCGCGGCGGCCGGCCTCGCCACGCTCCTGGCCGCCGGCCCGGCGGCCGCCACCCCCGATCCGGGTGACCTGACGCCGGGCGCCGGCGGACAGCAGGGTTCCAGCCTCGTCGAGGGCCGGGAGCTCGCCCCGGGTGAGATCCCCGGCCGGGACGAGATCGTGCACAGCGCCAACATCAAGCCGCTGGCCAACGTCCCGAGCGCGGACCCGACCGTGATCAACTCTGACCTGGCGTTCCAGGGCAGGTACGCGTACGCGGGCAACTACAACGGCTTCACGATCTACGACATCGGGAACCCGAAGGCGCCGAAGACGGTCACCCAGGTGCTCTGCCCGGGCGGACAGAACGACATCTCCGTCCACGGCGACCTGCTCTTCCTCTCCACCGACTCCTCGCGCAGCGACGACTCGTGCAACAGCGTCTCGCAGCCCGCCACGGAGAAGTCCTCGTGGGAGGGCATCAAGATCTTCGACATCAAGGACAAGAAGAACCCCAAGTACATCAAGTCCGTCGAAACCGCCTGCGGTTCCCACACCCACACGCTGGTGCCGGGCAGCCGCGACCTCTACCTCTACGTCGCCTCCTACTCGCCGAACGAGGCCTTCCCCGACTGCAAGCCGCCGCACGACGGCATCTCCGTGGTGAAGGTCCCGAAGAAGGCGCCGACGAAGGCCGCCGTCGTCGCCTTCCCGATCCTCTTCCCGGACGGCGGCAACCCGGGCGGGCCCGTCAACCCGGGCGTCTCCAAGACCACCGGCTGCCACGACATCACCGTGCTGCCCTCGAAGAACCTCGCCGCCGGAGCCTGCATGGGCGACGGCATCCTCTTCGACATCAGCATGCCCGAGCAGCCACGGGTCATCGACCGGGTCCAGGACAACGTGAACTTCGCGTTCTGGCACTCGGCGACCTTCAACGAGCGCGCGAACAAGGTGGTGTTCACCGACGAGCTCGGCGGCGGCGGCGGCGCCACCTGCAACGAGGCCACCGGCCCCAACCGGGGCGCCGACGGGATCTACGACATCACCGGCCGCGGGGACCAGCGAAAGCTCGCCTTCCGCAGCTACTTCAAGATCCCGCGCCACCAGGCCGACACCGAGAACTGCGTGGCCCACAACGGCTCGCTGGTCCCGGTCGGCGGCGGCCGCGACATCATGGTCCAGGCCTGGTACCAGGGCGGCGTCTCGGTCTGGGACTTCACCGACTCCTCCAAGCCGAAGGAGATCGGCTACTTCGAGCGCGGCCCGCTCACCACGGACGCCCTCGGGCTCGGCGGGTCCTGGTCGGCGTACTACTACAACGGTCACATCTACTCGAACGACATCACCAAGGGCCTCGACGTGCTCAGGCTCGACGACTGGCGGACCGTGAGCGCCACGTGGGTGCGGATGGACCGGCTCAACGTCCAGACCCAGCCCGAGTACCACTAGCGGCCGGCCGACGGCCCGCGTGCCGTCGCCCCTAGCGGGGAAACGTTCCGCCGGGCGGTCCTCCGTCCGGCGGGACGCCGAGCCCCCAGTCCAGCCCGTACCGCTGGAACAGCTCCGCCCGCAGCCGGGACGCCGGCATCGGCGCCCCCGGCAGCAGCACCGCCACCACCGCGCCCATCAGCAGCGCCCGCAGCAGCGGATAGTCGGCGTCCACGTCCGCCGAGCCGTACCGGGCCATGGTGTCCCGCAGCAGTTCGGCGAGCCGCTGCTGCTCCTGGCACCGGATGAAGCCCTCCGCCTGCAGGATGCCCGCCATGTGCGTCCGCATCAGCCGCGGATGGTCCAGCGCCAGTCCCAGCGTCGCGTCGATGGCGCGGGCGAGGCGCTCGCGGCCCTCGTCCTCCCCGGAGGGGCGCGGCTCGCGCTCCAGCGCGGCGTACAGGGTCAGGTGCATCAGCCGGTGCACCGCCGACTGCAGCAGCTGCCGCTTGCCCGGGAAGTAGTACGAGACCAGACCCCGTGCCGCGCCCGCCCGGTCGGCGATGTCGCCGAGTCGCGTGGCCTCGTAGCCGCGCTCGGCGACGAGGTCGACCGTGGCCTGCAGCAGCCGTTCCCTGGAACGTCTGCGCAATTCTTCATTGACCGATGCGCTGCGCGGGACCATGCTTGCTCCTGCTGCGTTGACTGGCTCCGAGCCAATATACTCAGCGCACGGGGTCGCCTGCTCTGGGTGACACGGGGGATCGCCCAGAGCAGGTACGCCCGTGACAGCCGTACGCGGACGTCGCGACAGCCACCAGGGCCACACCCAGGAGCCAGCCCGCGAGGACGTCCGAGGTCCAGTGCACCCCGAGGTAGAGCCGGGTGAAGCCGACCCCGAGCACCGAGACGACGGCCACCGCCCAGGCGGCGGCGACCGCCCATCGCGGTGTCGCGCCGGGCAGCAGCCACAGCAGCATCCCGCACACCACCGTCGCGGTCATGGCGTGGCCGGACGGGTAGGCCGCGTAGTGCGCCGAGTCGACCGGGTCCGGCCACTGAGGACGCTCCCGCCCCACCAGGGCCTTGAGTCCTTGCTGCACCACAGACGCCACCACCGCGGCCAGGGCCACCCGCAGCGCCCGCCGGCGCTCGCCCCGCCACCACAGCGCGACGCAGGCCGCGGCGGCCAGGATTCGCATCGTCCACGGGTCCCACACCCAGTCGGAGAGCACGCGCATCACGTGGGTGGTGCCCGGGTCGGCGACCGCGCGGGCGTGCAGGTCGCTGGCGATCCGGCCGTCGAGGGAGAGCAGCGGCTCCCAGCGCGCCACCACCAGTACGGTCAGGGCGACCGCCAGCAGCGCGCAGCCGATGCCGGTCCAGCGCACGTGTCGGTCGTCGTTCCGCATGCACCCGATCCTCGCACCGGCGGTCGCCGCACGGCCTCGGGCGCGCCCGGGGCCGCTGTCCGGCGACGGGCGCCCGGGCCGGCTACGACAGCGCGCTCAGGCCCGGTACGAACGCCACCAGCAGCGGCACCGCCGGCACCAGCGCGGCCAGCGCCGTCAGCCGCAGCCGCCGGCCGGCCGACAACCGGGGCGCGGCGTCCAGCAGCCGCCGTACCCGGTGCGGCACGTGGGCCTGCGGGGCCGGGGACGGCCCGAACACCCCGCGGTCCTCGTTGAGCCCGACCAGGGCCAGCGCCGTCGTCAGCCGCCCGAAGCGGCGCGAGGCCACGTCGTCGGCGGCCAGCTCGACCAGGCGGTGCATCTGCGCCTCGAACGCCGCGAAGACCGGCACCTGCGGGAACCCCCGGGACAGGGCGCGCGAGCAGTGCAGCAGCCAGTCGTGCCGGGCCGCCGCGTGGCCCTGCTCGTGAGCCAGTACGGCGTCCAGCTGGCTCCCCTTCAGCCGCGCCAGGGCCGCCGTCGTCACCACCAGCTGCGGGGCCGCGCCGGGCAGCCACCAGGCGTCCGGCCGCGGGCCCTCCAGTACCACGAGCCGTGCGCCCGCCGGGTCCTCACCGGGCAACAGCGGTGCGCGCAGGCGCAGTTCGGTGTCCTGTGCCCGGCGCCGGGTGCGCGCCCGGAGCACCTCGCGGCCCAGCATCGCCCCGGTCCACAGTGCTCCGGCACCCAGCGCGAGCGCGGTACCGGTGGCCCAGGGGCCTCCGGAGGCGCCGAGGGCGTAGGCGTCGACCACACCGTGCGGGGCGGCGGCGAAGAGCCGGCCGCGGACCACCTGCCAGGCGGCCGCCGCGCTCAGCAGCATCGACAGGCCGAAGCACAGGAGCACCGCGGCCACCACGCACTGCCACACCCACAGGGCGACCACGGGTTCGCGCTCCGGCCACCGGGCCCGTCGCAGCAGGCGGGGGGCGAGCACCGCGGTCAGGGCGCCGAGCAGCAGGAGAGCGGCGGGGACCATCATGTCCGCCAGCCTATGAGCGCGGGCCCACCTGCGGGTACGGCCCCGGGGCTTTGGTGACGCAGGACACGTTTCCGGCGGATGTCACATCGAGAGCAGCATGGCCAACATGCCGATCCCCATGGCGAGTCGGCAGGCCCGGACCAGCTCGGCCGACCTCGGCGGGGCCGTCGCCGCCCACGCCGCCCCTCCCCTTCCGGCGCCGCCCGCGACGCCCCCGTCCCCGCCCGCGCCGTCCCCGCCCGCCACCAGCCGGGCCCCGCCGAGCAGGACGTACCCGGCGAAGTAGAGGAGCAGCGCCCCGGTGACGAGCGGCAGACCCGTACCGTCCCCGTGCCCGCCGCCGTGACCCGGGCCGGGGCCGCCGGCCGTCATGGCCAGCGCCATGTAGGCCATGGCCAGCGAGCCCACCAGGTGGTGCGCGTGGTGGGCGCCGCCCCGCAGCAGCCACAGGGCGTGCGCCGCGGCCGCGCAGAAGACCGCCAGCAGCAGCGGCGGACCCCACGCCCCGGTCCCCACGGGTACGGCCATCAGTGCCATGCCGAGGCCCATCACCGCCTCGCCCGCCGCCGCGCCGCGCGCGGGCCGGGCCGCTCTTCCCGCGCGCACCAGGCAGTACGCACCGCTCGCCGCGCACAGCAGTACCAGCAGCCAGGAGGAGACGGCGGGGGACATGGCGGAACCGTGCACGGCGGAACCTCCCGGTTCGTCGGCGTCACGGGAAGAGATGCCCGCCCCGGACGGCCCGCACGCAGCCGCGCGTTAGGCTCCTCGCCGTACCCGGCATGTCATATGCCACGCGCAGAACGGAGCCCCCGATGTCGATCGCCGACCCCGCAGCCCTGAGTTTCCGTACCGCGGTGGAGGCTGACGCCGACGAGCTGGTGGTGCTCGTCGAGTCGGCCTACCGGGGTGACGCCAGCCGTGCCGGCTGGACCACGGAGGCCGACTACCTGGACGGGCAGCGCACCGACGTCCAGGGGGTCCGCCAGATCATCGACGGCTCCGACGGCATCCTGATCGTCGTCGAGCGGGCCGGCGGGCTCGTCGCCTGCTGCCACCTCGAACACCGCGGCGACCACGCCTACTTCGGGATGTTCGCGGTCCGCCCCGGCCTGCAGGGCGCCGGTCTCGGCAAGGAGATCCTGGCCGAGGCCGAGCGACGCGCGCGGGAGGAGTGGGACGCCAAGGAGATGCGCATGACGGTGGTGAACGTGCGGGAGGAGCTCATCGCCTACTACGTGCGCCGCGGCTACCGGCGCACGGGCGAGCTGAGCCCCTTCCCCTACGGCGACGAGCGCTTCGGGGTCCCGCTCCGCGACGACCTGGCCTTCGAGCTGCTGGTCAAGCCGCTCTGAACCACGGGATGGCGGGCCGCCTCACGCGGTGAAGCGGCCCGTGCTGCGGATCTCCGGGAAGTCCGTGGCGGCCCCGTCCAGCCCCAGCGCCCGGGCGAGGCGCAGCAGGTCCAGGGTGTCGACCGACCGGCCCGTCACCCGCAGCCCGGCCGTGTGCGCCGCCTCCACGGTCTCCAGGCTGATGCGGCGGATGTCCAGGGCCAGCGTCCCGGCGCCGACCGCCAGCGCCCGGGCGACGAGCGCTCCGGTGTCCCCGCCGACGGGGTCCGCGTGCAGGGACGTCCGTACGCCAGGCACCACCCGGGCCGCCCCGGCGAGCAGCGCGTCCTCGGAGGAGGCCACCTCCACCCGCGCCGTCAGGTCGCGGCGCAGCACCAGGTCCGCGAGCGCCCCGGCGGCGGCCCGGTCGCGGACCGTCACCTGGAGCGGGGTCCCGACCGCCTCCAGCACCTCGTCGAGGACCGGTACGCGCTCTCCCCGGCCGGCGTCCAGCGCGCGCAGCTCGGCCAGGGTCAGGTCGGCGACGGCCCCCGAGCCGTCGGTGGTCCGGTCGACCTCGGGGTCGTGGAGGACGACGAGGGCGCCGTCCTTGCTCAGCCGGACGTCCAGGGCGATGACGTCCATCCCGGAACGCTCCGCGTGGACGAAGGAGCGCAGGGTGTTCTCCGGTTCGACACCCATGACCCCGCGGTGACCGATGGTGAGGAAAGTCAAGGTTCTCTCGCTTCCGTCGACGGCGGCTCCCCGCGCGGCGGCGGTGTCCCGGCCGGCCGCGCGCGATGAGGTCGCATGCTAGTGCGCCCGCCGTGCGATGGGACCGTCCGTGCGGTGACCGGCGGGGCCCTCGTGGCCGCTTCCCGCCCGGGTCGTTCCGCCCGGGGCACCCGGCGCCGGGGGCGCCGCGTCACCCGGCCGTGGGCGCGTCCCCGCCGGCTTGACGCGCAGGCGCCGCAGGGTCGGTGCAGCGCCACAGAACTGGGCGGAGCCGCCGCTTCCACCCTGAATCGCCGGAAGAATTTCGGCGAAAGAGGGGGTGATGCAGGATATTTTCCCGAGATACCTCTTGAGTGGAAGAGCCTCACATGCCTACCCTGTGCCGACGTGAGGTTCTCCTGTGGAGGAAGTGACATGACGGAAACTCTTGTGCCGGGTGCCGGCGGTGCCGCGATAACCGCCGGGGCGCGGGTGGTCGACCACCCCGCGTGGCCCGAGCTCAAGGCCGCCGTGGAGGAGATCCGCCCCTGGCAGGGCACGGACGGCTCCATCGACTTCGAGGCCGAGGGCGCCCACGGGCGGGCCACGGTCCTGGCCGCCGTCGAGCGCGCGATCGGAGCCGTCGAGGCGCTCTCGCCGCTGCTCCCGCACGCCGCCGCCTACCACCGGGCGCTCGTGGCCGACCTGCGCAAGTGGGCCGCCGACGACTTCCGGGTGCCGGACTTCCTCGACTCCCTGCTGGCCTTCCACCCGGCCGCCCAGCGTGCCGACGGGCTCCAGCACCTCGTCGTCTTCCCGATGTACACCCAGAACGGCAACCCGGACCGCAACCTCGAGGCCGTCGTGCTCAAGATGGTGTGGCCCGAGTGGCTCTCCGAGCTGGAGCGCACCCGGTACGACAACCCGCTCTTCCTCGGCATCACGCTGGAGGGCTTCACCCCGGGCTACGACACCCACTCCGCGGTGCTCTTCCCGGAGACCATCGCCGTGCGCCAGGCCCCCGAGCGCTTCACCTGGGGCGGCATCTTCTGCGACCGCGAGGCCGCCCGCTACCGCAAGGTGACCGAGGCCGCCGTCGACATCCTGGGCATCGAGCTGCCCGAGGACATCGCCGCCATGGTCGGCGACCAGGAGCGCTGCGAGAAGGCCTTCGTCCTGTGGGACATGGTTCACGACCGCACCCACAGCCACGGCGACCTGCCGTTCGACCCCTTCATGATCAAGCAGCGCCAGCCGTTCTGGATGTACGGCCTGGAGGAGCTGCGCTGCGACCTCACCGCCTTCAAGGAGGCGGTGAAGCTGGAGTCGGAGGGCAACGAGCACGGCCGTGACGTGCAGTACGCCGTCCTCTTCGACCGGATGTTCCGCTTCCCGGTCTCCGGCGACCGCGACCGGAACTACGACGGCCTCGGCGGCCAGCTGCTCTTCGCGTACCTCCACAAGCACGACGTCGTGCGCTGGACGGACAACAAGCTGAAGATCGACTGGATGCGCGCCCCGCAGGTCACCAACCAGCTCTGCGCCGAGATCGAGGACCTCTACCGGGCTGGCATCGACCGTCCGAAGCTGGTCCACTGGTTCAAGGCCTACGACCTGGTCTCGACGTACCTGTCCCCGCACCCGGGCTCCAAGTGGGCCAAGGGCGCTGACGCCCTCGACACCACGCAGCCGCCCCGCAAGCTCGTCGACGACGTGCTTCCGGACGAGTTTCCGCTCAGCATGTTCTACGAGGCCCTCGCCAAGAAGCTCAAGGGCGTGATCGCCTCCACCAAGGGCATCACCGCCCTGAACGCCGACGAGGCCGAGCGGGTCGCCGCGTGAGCGACCGCCCACAGGAGGCTGCACAGATGAACCGCTCCGGGAACGGCAACGGAAACCTGCAAGGCGCGGTGGTGGCGGTGGCCGGGGCCGGCGGCCCCGCGGGCCGCGCCACCCTGCTCCGTCTCGCCGAGGCGGGCGCCGTGGTCGTGGCGTCCGACGCCGACGCGGCGCGGCTCGCGGACGCCGTGGACGCCGCCCGCTACGCCCACGGCGGCGCCACCATCACCGGTGACACCGTGGACCTGCTGGACCTGGCCGCCACCAAGGCCTGGGCCGAGCAGACGGAGAAGGAGTTCGGCCACGTCGACGGGGTCGTCCACCTCGTCGGCGGCTGGCGCGGAAGCTCCTCCTTCACCGAGACCGACCTCGCGGACTGGGACTTCCTGGAGAAGCTCCTGATCCGCACCGTCCAGCACACCTCGCTCGCCTTCCACGACGGCCTGCTGCGCAGCGAGCGCGGCCGGTACGTGCTGGTCAGCCAGTCCGGCGCGCACAAGCCGGTCGCCAACAACGCCGCGTACAACGCGGGCAAGGCGGCCGCCGAGGCCTGGACGCTGGCCATGGCCGACTCCTTCCGCAAGGCGGGGGGCGAGGACGGGCCGGGCGCGGCGGCTGCGATCCTGGTCATCAAGGCACTGGTGCACGACGCGATGCGCGCCGAGCGACCGAATGCGAAGTTCGCGGGCTTCACGGACGTCAAGGAGCTGGCCGAGGCCATCGCCGGCGTCTGGGACCGGCCCGCACCCGATGTGAACGGACAGCGTCTGTGGCTCACCCCGCAACCGTGAGAACCGCGACCACGCGAACCGACGCCCGCCGGCACCACGACCCGGCGGTGCGCGGTTTCGCGAGCGACAACTACGCGGGGGTGCATCCGGAGATCCTGGAGGCCATCGCGCTGGCCAACGGCGGCCACCAGGTCGCCTACGGCGAGGACGAGTACACCGAGCACCTGCAGAAGATCTTCCGCAGCCACTTCGGCCCGTACGCGCAGGCCTACCCGGTCTTCAACGGCACCGGCGCCAACGTCACGGCCCTCCAGGCCCTGACCGACCGCTGGGGCGCCGTGGTGTGCGCCGAGAGCGCCCACATCAACGTGGACGAGGGCGGCGCACCGGAGCGGATGGCCGGCCTCAAGCTGCTCACCGTCCCGACCCCGGACGGCAAGCTGACCCCCGAGCTGATCGACCGGCAGGCCTGGGGCTGGGAGGACGAGCACCGGGCGATGCCGCAGGTCGTGTCGATCACCCAGAACACCGAGCTGGGCACGGTCTACACCGCGGACGAGATCCGGGCGATCTGCGAGCACGCGCACGGCATGGGCATGAAGGTCCACCTGGACGGGGCGCGGATAGCCAACGCCGCGGCCTCCCTCGACGTTCCGATGCGCACCTTCACGAACACCGTCGGCGTGGACGTGCTGTCCTACGGCGGCACCAAGAACGGCATGATGTTCGGCGAGGCCGTGGTGGTGCTCAACCCGGACGCTGTCCGGCAGATGAAGCACATCCGCAAGATGTCGATGCAGCTCGCGTCCAAGATGCGGTTCGTGTCGGTGCAGCTGGAGGCGCTCCTCGCCAAGGACCTGTGGCTGCGCAACGCCCGGCACGCCAACGCGATGGCGCGGCGGCTCGCCGCCGGCGTACGCGAGACGGACGGCGTGGAGATCCTCTACCCGGTGGAGGCGAACGCGGTGTTCGCACGGCTGCCGCACGAGGTCTCGCTGCGGCTGCAGAAGCGTTACCGCTTCTACTTCTGGGACGAGACCGCCGGTGACGTCCGCTGGATGTGCGGCTTCGACACGCAGGAGGAGGACGTGGACGGCTTCCTCCAGGCCCTGAAGGAAGAGCTGGCGCGCTGAGCGGCTTCGAATAACTCGATAGTCATGCGGATTTCTGCATAGGTATGCTCCTGGATCATGGAACTGATCCAGGAGCATTCCGATCTCTCGGCCTATCTGGCGGCCGATGACGCCGTCGACCACGGCCACCCCCTCGTGCGCGAGACCGCCGACGCCCTCTGGGAGGCCACCGGCGGTGACGCCCACGCGTACGCGGCCGCCGCCTTCGAGTTCGTCCGCGACGTCATCCCGCACTCGGCGGACTCGGGCGACCCGCGCGTCGCCTGGCGCGCCTCCGACGTCCTCGCCACGCGCAACGGCATCTGCTACGCCAAGTCCCACGCCCTGGCCGCCCTGCTGCGCGCGCGGGGCATCCCGACGGCCCTGTGCTACCAGCGCCTCGGCGACGAGGACGGCACACGCCACGTGGTCCACGGCCTGATCGCCCTCCGGCTGCCCGGCAGCGCGCACTGGGCGCGCCAGGACCCGCGCGGCAACAAGCCCGGCGTGGACGCGCGCTTCAGCCTCGACGGGGAACGGCTGGCCTTCCCCGTTCACCCGGAACTCGGCGACGTCGACTACCCCGAGCTGTACGCCGCCCCGCACCCGGCGGCCCTCACGGCCCTCCGGGAGTCCGCCGACCGGCAGGAGCTGTGGCGGAACCTGCCGACGGCTCTGTAGCCGCGTCCGGCGGCGCGGGCCGCCTCGCCGACGCCAGCACGTGCAGCAGGGCCGCCGCGAGCTGGAAACCGGCGATCCCGGTCATCAGCGTCCACGCGGGGGCGTCGGCCGCGAACCCCACCAGGGCCGCCCCGGCCGACGCGGCCGTCAGCTTGAGGCCGGCGCCCAGGGTGAACACCTGCGTCCGCGCGCCGTCGGGGGCGTACTCCGAGCGGATCCGGAGCGTGGCCGTCAGGACCGGCCCGTCGCACACCCCGGCCACAGCGAACAGCGCCGCCGTGACGGCGACGGACGGCGTGAACGCCGCCGCGGCGAGGGCCGCCCCGGTCGCGGCCAGCGACCACCGCACCAGGCGGCCCGGCTCCACGGACGTGAGGCGCCCCAGGGTCAGCGAGCCGCCCAGCGCGCCCAGCGCGAAGGCCGTCATCAGCACGCCCCCGGCGCCCGGGCTGCCGAGATCGGTGGCCAGCAGGACCGAGGTCGTGGTCAGTGAGCCGATGCCGACGAAGGCCAGCGTCGTCGCCGAGGTGACGGCCCGCAGCTCGCGGACCCGCCACAGGGCCGCGAGCCCCGCGCCCAGCCCGGCCCGGGTCGGCCCGGGGAGCGCGCCCGCGCCCGGGTCCCCGTACGGGAGGGTCGCGGCCAGAGCGGCAGCCAGCGCGCCCGACGCCGCCAGGAGGGCCATCGCCGGTCCGGCCGAGCCGAGGGCGGAGACCAGGCCGACGACCGCCGGGGCCGTGACCGCGGCCGCGTTGTACGTGGAGGCGTCCCAGGAGTACGCCCGGTCGCGGGCCGCTCCCGCCGGAACCAGTCCCGAGACCAGGCTCGACAGCCCGCCGGTGACCATCGGGCCGCAGGTGCCGCCGAGCACGGCCACCGCGAGCACCACCGGCATCGGGACCCGCCCCAGCAGCACGGCCAGGGCGGCCACGGCCGCCGTGAACCCTGCCAGCGCGCCGGGGTAGAACAGCCGCGGCCGGCCGGTCCGGGCCGCGAGCGCCCCGGCGAGCGGGGCGGCCAGCACGTGCGGGGCCAGCCAGGCCGTCAGGACGAACGCCCCGTACGAGGCGCTCCCGGTGCGCTCCAGGGCGAGCAGGACCACGGCCATGCCCATGCCCTCCGAGGCGAACCGCGCCGCCAGCGCCGCCGCCAGGTACCGCCCGAACCCGCCCATTCCGGACCCCCTGCAGGATGTAACGTGATGGCCGAGCAAGACGTTACGTCATACAGGTGTACGGGGAAAGGATGCGGCCATGACGGAGTCCAGAGGGGGGTTCCCGGCGGCCCGGCGGCTGATCGACATCGCCGACGCGGTCCGGGCCGCCCCGGAGCTGCCGCGCGCGGAACTCGCCCGGCTGCTCGCCGCCCACGGGGAGCGCCCGGCCGATCTGACCGGGGAGGCGTTCCCGGAGGCGGCCGCCGCCGAACTGCGCGCGGCGGCCCGGCGGATGGCTGCGGTCCTCGCGGAGACGGACGAGGACCGTGTCGCGGGGGCGCTGAACGCGCTCTTCGAGGAGTGCGGTGCCCGGCCGCGGCTCATCCGGCACGACGGCCACCCCTGGCACCTGCACGTCGACCGGGGGGAGGAGGCGGGCTGGGGCGACTGGTTCCTGGCGTCGGGAGCCCTGGTCCTGGCGCAGCTGCTGGGCGAGTACGGCCGCGTCACCTGGGGCGCGTGCGCGGCCGGGGGGTGCGGGCGGTTCTTCCTGGGCCCGGGGCCGGGCAGCGTCCGCCGGTACTGCTCGACGACGTGCGCGACCCGGGTCCGCGTCGCGGCGCACCGCCGCCGCAGGCGTGAGGGTTCCGCCGAGGCGGGACGGCCCGCAGGCCGGGCCGGGGCGGGCGGCCGGACCGCTGCGGGCGGCTGAAGCGGGGAGCCGGGCACGCCGTGTCCCGGGAGCCCGGGCGGTAGGTGGCCCGGGCTCCCGGCGCGGCGGGACGCGCGGGGGAGCCCCGCGCGGTGGGCCCGCGGGCCCGCGGATTCGCGGTACCGCGGGGGCCTCCGGGGCGGCCGGGACCGCGTACTGCCCCGCGGCCCGGCCCCGCAGCGGCCGTTCCCGCGTGCGGGAGGGTCCGTACGGGAGAAGCCCGCGTGCGGGAGAGCCCGCCTCACGCACCGCCGGGCGGGCGGGTCAGCCCGCCTCGCGCACCTGCGCCGCCGTCGGCGCGGTGCCGCCGAGGTGGGCCGGGAGCCACCAGGAGTCCGAGGCGTCCTTCGGCTGGGCCGGATAGGTGCGCTGCGCGGCCTCGAGCAGCTCCTGCACGCGGTCGCGCACCCGGCGCGTGATCGCCCCGGCGTACTGGTCGGCGGGAGCGTCCATCGGCTCGCCCACCCGCATCGTCACCGGGATGTGGCTGCGCTTGAAGTTCTTCGCCCGGCCCTTGGTCCACAGCCGCTGGGTGCCCCACAGCGCCACCGGGATCAGCGGGACGCCGGCCTCCTGTGCCATGCGCGCCGCACCCGACTTGAAGCTCTTGAGGGTGAAGGACTCGGAGATCGTGGCCTCCGGGAAGACCCCGATGATCTCGCCGGAGCGCAGCGAGTCCAGGGCGTGCGCGTACGCCGTCTCGCCCTGCTTGCGGTCCACCGGGATGTGCTTCATCGCGCGCATCAGTGGTCCGGACACCTTGTGCCGGAACACGGACTCCTTCGCCATGAAACGGACCAGGCGCTTCTGCGGCCGTGCCGTCAGGCCGGCGAAGATGAAGTCGAGGTAGCCGATGTGGTTCGACACGAGGACCGCCCCGCCCGTGCGCGGGATGTTCTCGGTGCCCTGCATGTCGATGCGGATGTCGAGCGCGCGGAACAGGCCGTGCGCCGCGCCGATCACCGGAGGGTAGACGAACTCAGCCATGGTGCGGAGACCCCGCTTTCTGCCTGGGGAGGTGCTCCCGGCCGGAAGTTACGGCAGCGTAGGTACGCGGCCATGGGGATCGTGCCCCAAACGCGAGCTGCTGACCAGCCCAGAGCCCCGTACCCGGGGAGATTCTCGTCACGCCGGGAATGTCCTGGCTCCGCCGGGCGCTGCGATCATCGGACGAGCGTACGGCGACGGCGACGGCGTACGCGGACACGGACGGCGACGGGAGCGCGGGGTGCTCGCACACGAGGACGGCGGGGCGGTCGCGCCCCAGGACGCCGGGGTGCTCGCGGACCGGGACGCCGGGGCGGTCGCGCACCACGGCGGGCGGGCCCGGCTGGGCGCGGCGGAACTGGGCGCCGGGCCGGGGGAGCGGGCCAGCCTGGTGCAGTTCTCCAGCGCCTTCTGCCAGCCCTGCCGAGCCACCCGCAGGATCCTCGCGGAGGTCGCGGAGATGGTCCCGGGGGTGGTCCACATCGAGATCGACGCGGAGGAGCGGCTCGACCTCGTCCGGGCCCTGGGCATCGAGAAGACCCCGACCGTACTGGTCCTGGACGCGGCCGGACTGATCGTCCGCCGCGCCTCCGGGATGCCCCGCAAGGCCGACGTGATCGCCGCGCTCGGCGCCGCGGTCGCGTGACGGACGCGCCGGTGCACGCGCCCGCACGCAGCGTGACGCGCCCGACATCTGACCGATCTCGCTTGACTGTGTACACGGGAGATCGCCAGGCTGGTGGGATGCGGTATGAACTCCTGCTCTTCGGACGGGTCCACGTGGACCTCGTCCGGCACGCGAGCGCGCGCTGTCCGGGCCGCTGAACGACCCCGGCCCCGACTCCAGACCAGCGCCCGCTTCTCCCGTGGCAGAAGGAAGAGACCCGATGACCGCTCCCAGCGCCCCGACCGTCCCGTCGCCCCGATCGGGAGCGGGCCTTCCCGGCTCGCCCGACCTCCTGCGCTCCGTGTTCCGGCAGCACGCGGCCGGAGTCGCCGTGATCACCGCCCAGGACGGGGGGCGGCCCACCGGGTTCACCGCCACCTCCCTCAACTCCGTGTCGGCCGACCCGCCGCTGCTCTCGTTCACGATCGGGACGGGGGCCTCCAGCTGGCCGGCCGTCCGCGACAGCGAGTACCTCGGCGTCCACATACTGGGCGAACACCAGAAGGACCTGGCCGGTCTGTTCGCCCGTAGCGGAGCGGACCGCTTCGGTCCGGAGACGGGCTGGGCGCAGGGGCCGCACGGTGTTCCGGTGCTGGGCGGGGTACTGGCGTGGCTGGTGTGCCGGGTGGTGGCGCGGGTGCCCGCGGGGGCGCACCGGGTGATCATCGCGGAGGCGGTCGCCGGGGATCCGGCCGGGGAAGGGCGCCCCCTGCTCTACCACCAGGGGCGCTTCAACGCGTTGCGCGACTGAATCGTCCCTGTTGGGGCGGTGCGGGCGGCGTTGGCCAGATCACAGTTCAGCGGCCTTGCGACTTGCGGGGACCCACGGTGTACTGACGAGTAACATTCCCTTCGGAGCGCGGGCCGCCCCGACCGGGATCCGCCCGACGAGGCGCCTATGCTGCCTGCACAAGGCGGTACCAGAAAAGACGATGCGGTAGGAGAGCCGGCGTGAGCCTGAGGATCGTTGTCTGTGTGAAGTACGTGCCCGACGCCACCGGCGACCGGCAGTTCACCGAGGACTTGACCGTCAACCGTGACGACGTCGACGGTCTGCTGTCGGAGCTCGACGAGTACGCCGTCGAGCAGGCGCTGCAGATCGCCGATGAGGCCGACGATGCCGAGATCACCGTGCTGACGGTGGGCCCCGAGGACGCCAAGGACGCGCTGCGCAAGGCGCTGTCCATGGGTGCCGACAAGGCCATTCACGTCGAGGACGACGACCTGCACGGCACCGACGTCATGGGCACCTCGCTGGTGCTCGCCAAGGCGATCGAGAAGGCCGGCTACGACCTGGTCATCACGGGCATGGCGTCGACCGACGGCGCCATGGGCGTCCTCCCGGCGATCCTGGCCGAGCGCCTGGGCGTCCCGCAGGTCACCCTGCTCTCCGAGGTCAAGGTCGAGGGCGGCACCGTGACCGGCCGCCGCGACGGCGACACCGCGAGCGAGACGCTGGAGGCCTCCCTCCCCGCGCTCGTCTCGGTGACGGACCAGTCGGGCGAGGCCCGCTACCCGTCCTTCAAGGGCATCATGGCCGCCAAGAAGAAGCCGGTCGAGTCCTGGGACCTGGAGGAGCTGGAGATCGAGGCCGACGAGGTCGGCCTGGAGGGCTCCTGGACCGCGGTCGACTCCGCGGCGCAGCGCCCGGCCCGTACCGCCGGCACGATCGTCAAGGACGAGGGCGAGGGCGGCAAGCAGCTGGCCGGCTTCCTTGCGGAGCAGAAGTTCATCTAAGGCCCGGCCCGGCCGGCCGGAAGCCCTTCCCGGAGCTCCGGCCAACCCCTCTTAGCCCCCAGACACTTCGCAATCGCAGGAGAGCAGTCCCATGGCTGAAGTTCTCGTCTACGTCGACCACGTGGACGGCGCCGTCCGCAAGCCCACCCTCGAACTGCTGACGCTGGCCCGCCGCCTCGGCGAGCCCGTCGCCGTCGCCCTGGGCGCCGGCGCGGACGCCACCGCCGCGGTGCTCGCCGAGCACGGCGCGGTCAAGGTCCTCACCGCCGACGCCCCCGAGTTCACCGAGTACCTCGTCGTACCGAAGGTGGACGCGCTGCAGGCCGCGTACGACGCCGTCTCCCCGGTCGCCGTGCTCGTCCCGTCCTCCGCCGAGGGCAAGGAGATCGCCGCCCGCCTCGCCGTGCGCATCGGCTCCGGCATCATCACCGACGCCGTGGACCTGGAGGCCGACGACAAGGGCCCCGTCGCCACGCAGGCCGCCTTCGCCGCGTCGTTCACCACCAAGTCCCGCGTGTCCAAGGGCACCCCGGTCATCACCGTGAAGCCGAACTCGGCCCCGGTCGAGGCCGCCCCGGCCGCCGGCACCGTCGAGGCGCTCGCCGTCACCTTCGGCGCCCTGGCCACCGGCACCAAGGTCACCGGCCGCACCCCGCGCGAGTCCACCGGCCGCCCCGAGCTGACCGAGGCCGCGATCGTGGTCTCCGGCGGCCGCGGCGTCAACGGTGCCGAGAACTTCGGCATCATCGAGGCGCTCGCCGACTCCCTCGGTGCCGCGGTCGGCGCCTCGCGCGCCGCCGTCGACGCCGGCTGGTACCCGCACTCCAACCAGGTCGGCCAGACCGGCAAGTCGGTCGCCCCGCAGCTGTACATCGCCTCCGGCATCTCGGGCGCGATCCAGCACCGGGCCGGCATGCAGACCTCGAAGACCATCGTGGCCGTCAACAAGGACGCCGAGGCCCCGATCTTCGACCTGGTCGACTACGGCGTGGTCGGCGACCTCTTCGCGGTCGTCCCGCAGCTGACCGAAGAGATCCAGGCCCGCAAGGGCTGACCTGCGCGTCTCTTCTCCGCTCCACTTCTACGGGGCCGTGTGGTGATTCTCACCGCGCGGCCCCGAGTCGTTTGTCCAGGACGGCCGGGGGACCATTGACGGAGCGGAACGGCGTGACTAAATTCTGCTATGCGGATCTAAGATTCCGTGAAGCGGAAAAGAGGAGAGTGCACGATGGGTCAGCAGGAGAAGGTGGCGACGAGCCTCGCAGGCGCGGTCAGCGAGGGCATCAGTGCTTCCCTCGCGCCGGTGGACGCGGAACTCGCGCGGCACTACCCGGGCGACCCCGGCACCCGCCAGCCCATCCACACGGTCTACGTCCCCGGTGACGTCTTCACCGCCGGCACCATCCGCTCCTGGGGCGACCAGGCCCTCGCGGCCCTGGACGAGCACGCGCCGGACGCCGCCACCTTCGCCAAGGTGCTCGGCATCCCGGACGAGCTGGCCGTACCGGTCTACGACCGCGTCCGCGCCAAGCTCCTGCGCGAGCCGGTCGAGGACCTCCGCGTCGACTTCGAGGACGGCTTCGGCGTCCGCTCCGACGAGGAGGAGGACCAGGCCGCGGCCCGCGCCGCCCGCCTCGTCTCCGAGGCCTTCTCCAACGGCACCAACGCCCCGTACATGGGCGTCCGCATGAAGTGCATGGAGTCCAACGTCCGCGACCGCGGCATCCGGACCACCGACATCTTCCTCTCCGGCCTCCTCGCGAACGGCGGCCTGCCCGACGGCCTCGTCCTGACCCTGCCCAAGGTCACGTACGCCGAGCAGGTCAGCGCCTTCGTCAAGCTGCTGGAGGCCTTCGAGAGCGCCCGCGGCCTGCGCCCGGGCCGGATCGGCTTCGAGATCCAGATCGAGACCAGCCAGTCGATCGTCGCCTCCGACGGCACCGCCACCGTCGCCCGCATGATCGAGGCCGCCAAGGGCCGGGCCACCGGCCTGCACTACGGCACCTTCGACTACAGCGCCTGCGTCGGCGTCTCCGCCGCCTACCAGTCGAGCGACCACCCCGCCGCCGACCACGCGAAGGCGGTCATGCAGGTCGCGGCCGCCGGCACCGGCGTACGCGTCTCCGACGGTTCGACGAACGTCCTGCCGATCGGCACCACCGAGCACGTCCACGAGGCGTGGAAGCTGCACTACGGCCTCACCCGGCGGGCCCTGGCCCGCGCGTACTACCAGGGCTGGGACATGCACCCGGCGCACCTGCCGACCCGCTACGCGGCCGTCTTCACCTTCTACCGCGAGGGCCTCGCCACCGCCGCCGCGCGCCTGAAGGCGTACGTCGCCAAGATCGAGGGCGACGTGATGGACGAGCCCGCCACCGCCAAGGCCCTGGCCGGCTACCTGGTACGCGGCCTCGACTGCGGCGCCGTCGGAGCCGAGGAGGTCGCCGCCCTGACCGGCCTCACCCGCGCGGAGCTCGACGCCTTCGCGATCCCGCGCCGCTCGGCCACACTGACCGCCAGCAGCTGACGCCCGCGTGCGAGGCCCGGCCGGACGACCCCGACGCCTCTGGCCGGTGGAGCCCGGCCGGGCCTCGCGTCCGTTCACCCCGGCCTGAGATCAGCCCGCGGGCGGGATCTCGCCCGAGCCGCGGGCCACGAGGCGGGTCGGGAGCTCCAGCCGGACCGGGGGCAGGTCCGCGCCCGCCAGGCGCTGGAAGAGGCGGTCCGTGGCGACCCGGCCCAGGGCCGCCGCGTCCTGCGCGACCACCGTGATGCCGGGGCGCAGCAGGTCGGCGAGCTCGAAGTCGTCGAAGCCGACCAGCGCCACCGGGCGGGCCTCGGCGGCCAGTACCCGTACCAGCGTGACCGTCACCCGGTTGTTCCCGGCGAAGAAGGCGGTCACCGGACCGGGCCCGGCCAGCATCCCGGCGGCGGTGGCCGACACCCGGGCGGGGGCGGTGGAGCCGAGCGACACCCACGATTCGGCCACCGGCAGCCCCGCGGCCTCCATGGCGGTGCGGTAGCCGCGCAGCCGCTCGGTGGCGGTGTGGATGTGCGGGTGGTCGCCGACGAAGCCGATCCGGCGGTGTCCCGCGGCGATCAGGTGGGCGACCCCGTCCCGGGCGCCGCCGAAGTTGTCGGAGAGGACGACGTCCGCGTCGATCCGCCCCGCGGGGCGGTCCACGAACACCGTGGCCACCCCGGCGCGCATCTCCGGTTCCAGGTAGCGGTGGTCGTCCCCGGCCGGGATCACGATCAGCCCGTCCACCCGCCGGGCGCACAGCGCGAGCGCCAACTCCCGCTCGCGGTCCGGGTCCTCGGCGCTGGAACCGTTGATCAGCAGCGCGCCGTGCGCGCGGGCCACCTCCTCCACCGCCCGGTTCAGGGGACCGTAGAACGGGTCGGCGAGGTCCTCCAGGACCAGTCCCACGGTCGCGGTCCGGCCCTTGCGCAGGACGCGCGCGCTGTCGTTCCGGCGGAACCCGAGCGCCTCGATGGCCTCGTGGACCCGCTTCTCCGTGTCCGGAGTGACCCCCGGCTCGCCGTTGACCACGCGGGACACCGTCTTCAGGCCCACCCCGGCCCGGGCCGCCACGTCCTTCATGGTCGGCCGGTTGCCGTAGCGGTGCTCGGTAGCGCGGCGGCTGTGGGGCACGGTGGGGAAACCTCCGGAGGTATCGGACGGGGCTCTGACCTTGAGGATAAGCACTCGGCCGAGAGTGAGGTTTCCGTGGCAGGGTGGTGCGGGCAAGCCACTGGGGGCTCCGGACGAGCCATGGGGAGAGGGGTAGACGTGATTGTCTGGATCAACGGCACCTTCGGCGCCGGAAAGACCAGCACGGCCCGCGAACTGACCGGAATCCTGCCGGACGGCACCCTGTTCGACCCGGAGTTCATCGGGGACGCCCTGCGCGTGCTCCTGCCCCGCAAGCGGCTGGCGGAGGTGTCCGACTACCAGGACCTGCCCAGTTGGCGCCGGCTGGTGGTGGACACCGCCGCGGCGCTGCTCGCCGAGCTGGGCGGGGTGCTCGTCGTCCCGATGACGCTGCTGAGGCAGGACTACCGGGACGAGATCTTCGGAGGGCTGGCGGCGCGCCGGATACCGGTGAGACACGTGCTGCTCGCCCCTGCGGAAACGATCCTGCGACAGCGGATCGCGACACGGGAGGAGCCGGGAGCCCCCCAGGACGTGGACCTGCGGGTCCGCCAGTGGGCGTACGACCACATCCCGGCCTACCGTCATGCGCTGGGCTGGCTCACCGCCGACGCCCACGTCGTCGACAACGGCGCCCTGAGCGTGCGTGAGACCGCCGAGCGGATCGCCGAGGCCGTCCGCACCGAAGCCGCCCCCGTCTGCGACATCGTCCAGACCCCCGAGCCCACCCGCGAGACGGTGGCCGCCGGGGTGCTGCTCTTCGACGAGCAGGACCGGGTGCTGCTGGTGGACCCGACGTACAAGGCCGGCTGGGAGTTCCCCGGCGGAGTGGTCGAGCCGGGCGAGGCTCCGGCCCGCGCGGGCGTGCGCGAGGTCGCCGAGGAACTCGGCCTCGTACTCGACCGGTTGCCCGGGCTGCTCGTCGTCGACTGGGAGTCCCCGCGACCGCCGGGCTACGGCGGGCTGCGGCTGCTCTTCGACGGCGGCCGCCTCGACGCGGCGGCCGCGGCCCGGCTCCGGCTGCCCGGACCCGAACTGCGCGCCTGGCGCTTCGTCACGGAGGACGAGGCCGCGGACATGCTCCCGCCGTACCGCCACGCACGGCTGCGCGGGGCTCTGCGCGCCCGGGAGCGGGGCAGTCCCCTCTACCTGGAGGCGGGCGTCCCGGTGGGCTGAGGCGGCCCCGCCCGGCCGGGCCCCGGGCGCGGGCCCCCGGCCCCGGGCGGTCAGCCCGCCGGGGTGTCGGCCGCGGCCTTGGCGAGCGCCGCCGCGGTGTCCGCCGTGAGGGGGTCCCCGTGGCCGAAGCAGGCCGTCGACGGGGCGAGCGCGGCGAGCCGGCGGAAGGAGTCGACGGCCCGGGCCCGGTCCACGTTGAACACCCCCAGCATCACCGGGCCGACGGCGGCGACGCAGTCCCCGGTGAACAGCACGCCGTGGCGCGGCAGGTGCACGCCGATGCTGCCGTCGGTGTGGCCGGGGGCGTGCACGACGTACGCCCCGTCCCCGAAGCCCGGTTCGTCGCCGTCCTCCAACTCCCAGTCCACCGGGGTGGGCGGGGCCTCGGGAACGGTCAGCCCGTGCGCGTACAGGGGGATCTCCCATTCCAGCAGCACCGGTTCGGGCACGGGCAGCTCGCCGCGGATCACCGGCGCGTCCAGGCGGTGCGCGAGCACCCGGGCGCCCCAGCGGGCGGCGAGTTCACCGGCTGCCCCGACGTGGTCGCGGTGGCAGTGGGTGAGGACGATGCGCTCCAGCCGTTCGGGCGAGAGCCCCAGGGAGCGTACGGCCGCCTCGATCGGAGCGGCCGACCGGCGGTTGCCCGCGTCGATCAGGGTGAGGGCCTCGCCGTCCTGCCAGAGGTACGCCTGGCCGATCGGGAAGCGGAACATGTGGAGCCGGTTCGGGAGTACCTCGACGAGATCCATATCCATGCGTCGAACGTACGAGCCCTGCCCGTCCGGGGCCACGGGACTTCGCCGGGAGCGGAGTCCGCCCGTGGCGAAGGTACGGGCCGGACTGAGCCGGACTCAGCCCGGTTCAGCCCGCGTGCCCGGCGCGCTGAACCGGGGCCGCCGGGCCCGGCCGGCTCGCCGGGTCCGGCGCGTCGCGGGGGTCACGCGCGCTTGGACTCCGCGTAGTTGACGAGGAACAGGGCCTCCGCCACCGACAGGCGCTCCAGCTCCTGTGGCGACACGCTCTCGTTGACGGCGTGGATCTGCGCCTCGGGCTCGCTCAGCCCGATCAGCAGCATCTCGGCCTCCGGGTACAGCGACGTCAGCGTGTTGCACAGCGGGATCGATCCGCCCATGCCGCTGACCTGCATCTCCTGGTCGGGGTACGCGACCCGCATGGCCGCCGCCATCGACGCGTACGCCGGGCTGGTGGTGTCCGCCCGGAACGGCTGTCCCTGACCGACGACCTCGAGCTCCAGCCGCGCCTGCCACGGGGTGTGCGCCACGAGGTGCGCCTCCAGCAGCTTGATCGCCTCCGGGGTGTCCACGCCCGGCGGCACGCGCAGGCTGATCAGCGCGCCCGCGCTCGCGTGCACCGACGGCGTCGCACCCACCACCGGCGGGCAGTCGATGCCCAGCACGGTGACCGCCGGACGCGCCCACAGCCGGTCCGCGACCGTGCCCTCGCCGATGAGCCCGACCCCGTCCAGCACCCGCGCGTCGGCGCGGAAGTCCTCCTCCGGGTACTGCAGGCCCTCCCACACCGCGTCCGAGGCCAGCCCGTCCACCGTGGTCGAACCGTCGGCGGCGCGCAGCGAGTCGAGCAGCCGGATCAGGGCGGCCAGCGCGTCGGGGGCGGCGCCGCCGAACATGCCGGAGTGCAGGTTGCCGCCCAGCGTGTCGATCTTCACCTTGAGCAGGGTCATCCCGCGCAGGGTGGCCGTCACGGTCGGCAGGCCGAGCCGGAAGTTGCCCGCGTCGCCGATGACGATCGTGTCGGCGGTCAGCAGCTCCGGGTGCGCCTCGGCGTACTGCTGGAGGCCGCCCGTGCCCTGCTCCTCCGAGCCCTCGACGATGACCTTCACGGCCACCGGCACGCCGCCGTTGGCCTTCAGGGCGCGCAGCGCGAGCAGGTGCATGATGAACCCGCCCTTGCAGTCGGCCGAGCCGCGCCCGTACCAGCGGCCGTCGCGCTCGGTCAGCTCGAAGGCCGGGGAGATCCATGCGGCGTCGTCCAGCGGCGGCTGCACGTCGTAGTGCGCGTACAGCAGGACGGTGGGCGCGCCCTCGGGGCCGGGCAGGTAGCCGTACACCGACTGGGTGCCGTCGGGGGTGTCGAGCAGTGCCACGTCCTGGAAGCCCTCGACGCGCAGCGCGTCGGCCACCCAGTTCGCGGCGGCCTCGCTCTCGCTCTTGGGGAACTGTGCCCAGTCCGCCACCGACTGGAAGGCCACCAGCTCGGTCAGCTCCCGCTTGGCGCGGGGCATCAGCGAGGCGATGGTCTCGGCGATCGGATTCTGGGACATGGGCACGCTCCTCGTGGGTGCGACGTTGTTCGTGTGTGCGCCGCCCGCATCCGCGTGGTGTGCGTATGCCGGGTACGGCGAAAGACAGTCCCGATCCTCGCACAGCAGGGCGAGGCCGACTCTCGCCGTAGGATTTCCCCGGCATCGGAGCAACCGGGTGATCAGGAGCAGCAGCACATCGTGAGCAGCGACGACGTACGCGACGCAGACGCAGGCGCAGGCGCAGGAGAGGTCGCGCCGGGGGCGGGCGACGAGGTGGCCGGGGACAGTGGGGAGACCGGCGAGGTGTGGGACGTGGTCGTGGTCGGCGCGGGACCGGCCGGTTCGTCGGCCGCGTACGCGGCGGCGACGGCGGGGCGGCGCGTCCTGTTGCTGGAGAAGGCCGAACTGCCCCGCTACAAGACGTGCGGCGGCGGCATCATCGGACCGTCCCGCGACGCACTGCCGCCGGGCTTCGTCCTTCCGCTCAAGGACCGCATCCACGCGGTCACCTTCTCGATGAACGGGAAGCTGACCCGGACGCGCCGCTCGAAGCAGATGCTCTTCGGTCTCATCAACCGGCCGGAGTTCGACGCCGGCCTGGTCGCAGAGGCGGAGAAGGCGGGCGCGACCGTTCGTACGGGGACCGCCGTGTCCCGGGTCGAACAGCACGGGACGGCCGTACCCGACCGGCGCACCGTCGCCGTGGTGCTCGCAGACGGCGAGACCGTCCTGGCCCGGGCGGTGGTCGGCGCGGACGGCAGCGCGAGCCGGATCGGCGCGCACGTCGGGGTCGAGATGGGCCAGGTGGACCTCGGCCTGGAGGCGGAGATCCCGGTCCCGGACTCGGTCGCGGAGGACTGGAAGGGCCGCGTCCTGATCGACTGGGGTCCGCTGCCGGGAAGTTACGGCTGGGTCTTCCCCAAGGGCGACACCCTGACCGTCGGAGTCATCTCGGCGAAGGGCGAGGGCGCGGCGACCAAGCGGTACCTGGACGACTTCATCGCGCGGCTCGGCCTGGCCGGCTTCGAACCGGCCGTCTCCTCCGGGCACCTCACCCGCTGCCGCACCCCCGAGTCGCCGCTGTCGCGCGGCCGGGTCCTGGTGGCGGGTGATGCGGCCGGTCTGCTGGAGCCGTGGACGCGCGAGGGCATCTCCTTCGCACTGCGGTCGGGGCGGCTGGCGGGGGAGTGGGCAGTCAAGATCTCCGAGTCGCAGGACGCCGTGGACGCGCGCCGCCAGGCGCTGAACTACGCCTTCGCGGTGAAGGCCGGGCTGGGCGTGGAGATGGAGATCGGCAAGCGGATGCTGACCCTCTTCGAATCCCGGCCGGGGCTGCTGCACGCGGCGATCACCGGTCTGCGCCCGGCCTGGCGGGCGTTCGCCCGGATCACCCGGGGTTCGACGACCCTGGCCGACCTCGTACGGACGTCCCCGCTGGCCCGCAAGGGCCTCCATGCCCTGGACGCGCGGCAGGCGGCCCGGAGGACCGGCGGGGGGCGCAGCTAGTGCTGTGAGCGGCGGGGTTGACCGTGTCGCGCCGCCCGGCACGGCACCTCGCCGCGTTGTCGGACTACACCGGTACCTCCGGTACGAAGCGTGGCCCTCCGCCTTGCGGCGCACCGCACCTGACACCACGACCCGGGAAACCCTTCCGGCCCCGGCGCTGGGGAGCGCAACGCCGCCGAATCGGCGTCGGCCGGCGGCCGCCCGGAGGGCCGACGGGACTTCGACGACACGGTCCAGGGGCCCCTGTGCGGGGGCGGGTCCGGGAGTGAGGCTTGGTCCGGGCCCCGGTTCCCGGTTCCGGCGCCCGCGCCGGCATCTTGGTCCGGGCCCGGGGGTGAGGCTTCCGCCGGGCCCGGCGCCGGCGCCGGGCTGGCGCGACGGCGTCGGGGGCCGGGGTCCGGGGGTGAGGCTTGCGCCGGGTCGGGCCGGGCCGGGTCAGGCCGGGCCGGGTCAGGCCGGGCCGGGTCAGGTCGGGCCGGGCGGGGTCGGGCCGGGCCGAGTCAGGCCGGGCCGGGTCAGGTCAGGCGCCGGCGGGGCGGACCTGTCGGACCCGGCGGCACGGTCGGGCTGAACCTGGCGGGGCGGACCGGCGTGGTCTTCGCCGCCTCGCACGCGGCGAGCCGCGCGTCGGGGTGGCTGAGACAGCGCCTGCGCTCAATCACCCTTACCTCGCGCCGGTGCTGCGCGCGGTCGCCGGGGCGCTCGCAGCACCGCAACCGGAGCCGTGCCATCAAGGAGCCCTCGCCCTCGCCCTCGCGCACGTCGCGCGGCTATCGCCCGCTCAGCGTGGCCACCCCACTCACCCGACTCACCCCGCTCATCCCGGTCACCCCGGTCAGTGGGACACCGTGATGCGGAACACCGGGTGGTCGCCCGAGGTCGCCTGGAGCTCCGCGTCGGTGGACCTGGCCGTGACGCCCTGGAAGAACCGGCCCACCTCCCAGCCCCACTTCTCCAGGTAGGCGCGCAGTACGGCGGCCTGCTGCACGGGGTCGGTGATCTCGGTGACCGTGAAACTCCGCACCTTGCGCCCCACCCGCAGCTCACCGCCGCCCGCCGCCCGCATGTTGCGGACCCACTGGGAGTGGCCGCGGGCCGAAACCAGGTACTGGGCACCCTCGTACGTGTGCGGATTGACCGGGATCCGCTGCATCCGGCCGGACTTGCGGCCGCGGACGGACAGTTCGGCGGTGCCGGCCAGGCTGATGCCGAACCGGGCGAGCTTCCCGAAGAGCGCGTTGAAGCGGGTGGCGAGCGGGCCGGCCTGGACGTAGTACGGGGTGGGCACGTTCACGATGACCTCCGGGGCCGATTCGGCGCTGCGAGAGCAGTGCTCTCGCTTGAGGCCAGTGTGCACGGATCGGTGAACCAAAGCAAGAGCACCGCTCTCGAATCAGAGCGCTGATCTCCTACTGGACTGGCGATCCGCTTCTTGAGCGCCGCTCTGCCCACCTGGCACACTGACCGTATGAACACCGTGCGCGGGGCCAGGGAGAGGGCCCGTATCGAGGTCACAGCCGCCATCAAGGACGAGGCGCGCCGCATGCTTGAGGCGGAGGGCGCCGCCAAGCTCTCGCTGCGCGCCGTCGCCCGCGAGCTGGGCATGGTCTCCTCCGCCCTCTACCGCTACTTCCCCAGCCGGGACGAGCTGCTCACCGCGCTGATCATCGACGCGTACGACAGCCTCGGCGCCGCCGCCGAGGAGGCGGACGCCCGCGCCCTCGCCGCCGGCTCCCCGCCCCGCGCCCGGTGGGTCGCCGTCTGCGGGGCCGTCCGTGTCTGGGCCCTGGCGCACCCGCACGAGTACGCCCTCATCTACGGTTCCCCGGTCCCCGGCTACAGCGCCCCCGTGGACACCGTCGGTCCCGCCTCCCGGGTGGCCAACACCTTCATCGGGATCCTTCACGCCGCCCACGGGAGCCGGGGCCTCGCCCTGCCGCCGCTGCCGGACGCCCTGCGCCCCGAAGCCGACCGGATGACCGCGGACTTCGCCGAAGGCCTGCCCCCCGAGGTCACGGCCGCGCTGGTCGTCGCCTGGGCGCAGTTGGTCGGCCTCGTCTCCTTCGAGCTGTTCGGCCAGTTCAACCGCGTCGTCGAGGACCGCGCGGCCTTCTTCTCGTACGCCGCGGGCCGCCTGGCGCACGAGGTCGGGCTGACCGCCGTGTGACGGGAGGGCGAGCGCGGGCCCGGTTCCGAGCGGGTCCGTCCTCGACCGACCCGATGGAGATTCACATGATGAGGTGACAGGTCGCTCTTCTGTTCCTCATACCAATGCCGCCGGTTCAGCCTTGAACGAAGGATCGTCCGTCTAGTGTTCCTCGGGTCGCCCCCTGGGGCGCCCCTCTCGGATCTTGTCGGGCCGTGTTGTTCCGGCGCCGCACCTCGCCGCGTCGTCGGGTCGACCGCGTACGTCCAGGACTCGGTCGACCCGACGCCTTGCGATGCGCGGCACCGGACGACGCGGACTCGGCCGACAGGATCCGAAAGGGCGCCCCGGACCTCGCCGCCGGAGGAACAGCAGCCATGCCCCGCGCCGTGAAGGCCCTTTCCACCGTGCTGGCCGCCCTCGTGTTCGCCGTGGCGGCGCCCGCCGCCACCGGGTGCGCCCGGACGGCGGGCCCGGACCGCCCGGCGACGGCGGCTGCGGCGGACGCGGACGCGGGGCCCCCGGCCGTGCGGCCGGCCCCGGCCCCCACGGCACCGCCGGCCCCCCGGGTGCCCGGCGTGCGGGGCTTGGAGATCGCGGTCCCCGCCTACGTCTGGGCCAACGACCCCATGCTGGCCGACCTGACGGCCACCAGCCCGGCCGCCTCCGTGGTGGTCCTCAACCCCGGCAACGGCGACGTCCCGTTCGACGCTCCCTGGCGGGCCCGCGCCGACGCCCTGCGCGGCGGTACCACCACGACCGGCGACCGGACCAAGGTGCTCGGCTACGTGCACACGGACCACGGCAACCGCGACATCGCCGCCGTCAAGGCCTCCGTCGACAACTACCTGAAGACCCCCGACGGCCGGCTCCACGTCGACGGCATCTTCTTCGACGTCGTCAGCCGCGAGTGCGGCCCGGACAACATCACCCGTGACCACTACGCGGAGCTCCGCCGCTACGTCCAGGACACCATGCACGCCGTCGACCCGGCCGCCCCCGACCTCGTGGTCAACAACCCCGGCACGGCCATCGCCGACTGCTACCTGGAGCCGGACCGCCGCACCGCGGACGTCTTCGTGACGTACGAGGACACGTACGCGGCGTACAACAGCGCCGGCTGGCTCGGCGGCAACGTCTACAACCATCTCAGCGGCTACCGCGCCGGCACCGAACTCGACCCGAGCGGAACGGCGTTCTGGCACCTGGTCCACGGGGTTCCGGACGCCGGGGCGATGGAGTCGGCGCTGCGCACCGCCTTCGACCGCGGCGCGGGCTACGCGTACGCGACCGGCGCCGGGATGCCCAACCCGTGGAACGCGGGCCCGGAGTGGAAGTACCAGGCGCAGACCACGTACGCGGCGACCCTCGGCTAGGGCGGTCCTCCCCTTCCGTCAGCGGTAGTCGTCGGGGTGGCCCTGCATCCACACGTTGATCTTGTCGCGGGTGCCGATCAGCGACTTCTCGTGCTTCTTCAGGTTCTCGAAGGTGCGGTCGTCGCCGAGTTCCGCGTCGAGCTTCGCGATGAGGGCGATCGGCTCGGGGAAGTGCCCGGGCCCCTTCGGGTCGGACTTCATCGCGCGGTCCAGGCGGGCGAGTTCCTTGTCGACCCGCCCGAGGAAGTAGGCGCATTCACCCGGGGTGCACGAGTCGTTCAGCGTCGCCTGGAGCCCGGCGAAGGCGTTGCGGACCTCCTCGGGCGCAACGGCGGCGCCGTCCGTGGCGGCGCCGGTCGCGGAGGACTCCCCACCCGGACTCGCGGACCGCTGGTCCGAGGGTTGGGCGGACGCGGACGCGGACGCGGACGCGCCGGCGACGCGCGACGGCGGCGCCGGGTCCGCCCCGCAGGAGACGGACAGGGCCGCCAGCGCGATGACGAGCACGGCAGCACCGCGCGCGGTGGAAAGGAACATCGGCTTACCCCCGTGATCATTTGAGGCGGCCGACCCTACACAACGCTCCCCCGCCGTGTCCGGGGAGGGCAGCCGGGACTTCGCCCGCCCGCTCCGGACTCGGATCAGCCGAGGACGAAGCGGGCGGTCAGAGTCCCGGCAGGAGCGCGTGCGACGGCACCCCCTTGTGCTGTGGCCGGAAGGGTGTGCCGGCGTGGAATGTCCGGTGCGGTGCGGTGCGGTGCGTCACAAGGCGGAGGGCCACGCCTCGTACTGGACGTACCGGTGTGGTCCGACAACGCGGCGAGGTGCCGTGCCGGGCGCCGCGACACGGTCAACCCTTCCGGTCACAGCGCTGGCTGCCGTCGTTCTCCTGGCGGCGAGCGAAGCGCCACAGGACGTGCGCGACCTGGAGCGTGAAGACCGTCACCGCCACGATCGTGCCCGCCAGCGCCAGGGCGCGGTGGGCCGCGGGGGAGAGGGAGAACGCGGGGGCGGCGCCGTACACCGCGCCGAAGGACACGGCAGCGGCGAAGCAGGCGCTGACGAAGGCGTAGCCGATCTCGATCGTGATCGCGTCCCGGTCCGCCTGCGTACGTCGCCCCATCCGTGCAGTGTCACAGCGTGACCCAGCCGTCACAAGAGCGCCTCGGCCACCCCGTCCTCCGCGAACTCCGGCTCCACCGCCGAGAACGCGAGCCCGAGCGCCGACTCCGCGTCCATCCGGTGCACGGTGGTCTCATGGGCCTGGCGCCGCGCCCAGAACGCCAGCGGGGACGGCGCGGCCGTCGGCAGGAACGTCCAGCACTGCACGTCGGCCGGGGCCCCGGTGAGCGTCCGCACCAGCGCCGCGTGCCCGTCGCGGAACCAGCCGATCAGCTCCGCCCCGGCCAGCTCCGGCGCGTCCGGCAGCGGAACCGGCTCCAGGCGCGCCTCCCCGACGTAGCCGGCCGCCCAGCGGTGGACGGCGCCGGTGTGCCGCAGCAGGTCGGCGACCCGCCACCCGGGGCAGGTGGCCACCGCCGCGTCCGTACCGGCCCGTTCCGCCAGGTCGGCCAGAAGGCCGCCCTCCCGCTCGAGGGTCTTCAGATATGTGGTGATCTCCATGCGGGCGAGTCTCCCAGCCGGTTCGCGACAATGGGGGTATGGACGGCGAACTCTTCCCGCGCGAGCGGACCGTGATCGCCCCCGGCGCCGTGCACGTCCCCGACTGGCTCGGTGCCGCGCGCCAGCGGGAGCTGATCGAAGCCTGCCGGGGCTGGGCCAGGCCGCCGGCCGGACTGCGCACCGTACGCACCCCCGGAGGCGGGACGATGACCGCCCGGCAGGTGTGCCTGGGGCTGCACTGGTACCCGTACGGATACGCCGAGACCGCCGTGGACGGCGACGGGGCACCGGTGAAGCCGATGCCGGACTGGCTCGCCGCACTCGCACGGGAGGCGGTGGCCGCGGCGTACGGCGAACCCCTCGCCGGCGGGGAGACGTACGACATCGCGCTGATCAACTTCTACGACGGCGACTCCCGCATGGGCATGCACCGGGACGCCGAGGAGCGGTCCCCGGCCCCGGTGGTCTCCCTCAGCCTCGGCGACACCTGCGTGTTCCGCTTCGGGAACACCGCCTCGCGGGGGCGCCCGTACCGGGACGTCGAGCTGCGCAGCGGCGATCTGTTCGTCTTCGGCGATTCGAGCCGACGGGCCTACCACGGGGTGCCGAAGGTCCTGCCGGGTACGGGCCCGCAAGGGCTCGGGCTCACCGGGCGGCTCAACATCACCCTCCGGGTCGGCGGCCTCGCGTGATCGCCGGGCGTCCGGGGCCCTCCGATCATGCGAGGATCGCTGTCATGAACGGCAACGGGGCCCCGCCGCGGGTGGGGGATGTGACCACGGTGTCCACGCGGACCAGGCTGGAGCGGGGCCGCGGCGCGCTCGGCCCGGCGCTGGAGCTCGTCCACACCGGGCGCGCCCCGACCCGGGCGGTCCTGACCGCGGAGCTGGGCGTCACCCGGGCCACCGCCGGAGCCGTCGCGGCGGAGCTGGAGGCGCTCGGGCTGATCCGCGTCGACTCCCGGCCCGGCGGGGCGGGAGGCACCCAGGGGCGTCCCTCGCACCGGCTGTCCGTGGCCGAGGACGGCCCGGTGGCACTCGCCGCGCAGGTGCACTCGGACGGCTTCCGGGCCGCCCTGGTGGGCCTCGGCGGGCGGATCGTCGCCACCGCCCCCGGCAAGGTGGTCGTCTCCGCGGATCCGGCGCAGGTGCTCGGCGCGGTGGTGGAGGCCGGGGCCGCGCTGCTCGCGGAGAGCGGCCGCCGGTGCGTGGGCGCCGGGCTCGCGGTCCCCTCGGCGGTGGCGGAGCCCGAGGGCACGGCGCTGAACCCGCTGCACCTGGCCTGGCCGGCCGGGTCTCCCGTACGGGCCATCTTCGCGCGGTGCGTGAAGGCAGCCGGGATCGACGGCCCGGCCCTGACCGGCAACGACGTCAACCTCGCGGCCCTGGCCGAGCACCGCCACGGCGCGGGCCGCAGCGCGCAGCACTTGCTGTGTGTGGCCACCGGGCACCGTGGGGTCGGCGGGGCGCTGGTCCTGGACGGCCGCCTGCACAGCGGGAGTTCGGGCCTGGCCCTGGAGGTCGGACACCTCACCGTGAACCCGGAGGGGCGCGCCTGCCACTGCGGCGGCCGCGGCTGCCTGGACGTGGAGGCGGACCCGCTGGCCTTCCTGACGGCGGCGGGCCGCACCCCGGGCCCCGAGGTGTCGCTGCTGGCGCAGGCCCGCGACCTGCTGCGGGAGGAGTACGCGGAGCCGGCCGTACGCGCCGCCGCCGAGGAACTCATCGACCGCCTGGGCCTGGGCCTCGCGGGCCTGGTGAACATCCTGAACCCGGACCGGATCATCCTGGGAGGCCTCCACCGGGAGCTGCTCCACGCCGACCCGGAGCGGCTGCGCGCGGTGGTCGCTGACCGCAGCCTGTGGGGGCGCAGCGGGGGCGTACCGATCCTGCCGTGCACCCTGGACCACAACAGCCTGGTGGGCGCGGCGGAGCTGGCGTGGCAACCGGTCCTGGACGACCCGCTGGGCGCCCTGGGCGCGGCGGCCTGAGGGGCCCGCGGCCCCCTCGGCCCGGCCCGGCTCGGCCCCGCTCCCGCCCGCCGGAGGTCATCCCGGCCGGATGCCGACCGACGCCGAGACGGGTGCCGACGCCGACGCGGGGGCAGTTGCCGACGCCGCCGCAGGGGCAGATGCCGACGCCGACAGAGACGCCGACAGGGACGCCGACGCCGCCACCGGCAGTGGCTCCGGAACGGCTGCGGGTTCCACGGCGACGATCGCCGTCCGGGCGGGTTCTCGTACCGGCTTGGCTGAAATGCGCACCGGCCGGGCCGGCGGCGCCGACGCGGGGGCGGCCCGTAGCGAGAACCACACCACCTTGCCGGAGCCGTCGGACCGGTTCCGTGCCCCCCAGGCCTCGCTGACCGCCTCCACGAGCGCGAGCCCGCGCCCGCAGGTCTCCAGCGCCTCAGCCCGGACCTCCCGGAGCACCGGGAGGCGCGGATCGCTGTCGATGACCGAGACCGTGAGGCGCCCCAGACGGAGCTCGATCTCGACCGTGCAGGTCTTGTCGGGCTGCGCGTGGCGGTGGACGTTGCTGAGCAGTTCCGTCACGCCGAGCGCGGCCCGGTCGATGAGCGGATCGAGCTGCCAGTGGCGCAGTTGCGCAGAAACGATTCTGCGGATCTGGCCGATCCGGCACGGCAAGGCCTGCAGTTCGACGACGCAGTGCCTGCGGGAATGACTGATCACGGCTGCGACTCCCCGACATGAGTGTTACGGGTTTTGCACCCTCGGTAATGCTCCACCAGGGTCACCCACGGTGCGCCACAGTGCAACCGAACGCGACCGAAAGGGATCCGCATGGAAACCCAAAGTGACTGTTTGTGCAGGTGAGAGGGGTACATTGCGAAAGCAGGGGGTGAAATAGCCCGCGCGTACGCACGAAGGAGCACGGCGCATGAGCACCACCGGCAGGACCGTCACGACCGTCGACGTCGACCGCAGCGACGCGGAGTACCGGGCGTGGCTGAAGGAGGCCGTCCGCAAGGTCCAGGCGGACGCAAACCGCTCGGCCGACACCCACCTGTTGCGCTTCCCGCTCCCCGAGGAATGGGGCATCGACCTGTACCTCAAGGACGAGTCGACGCACCCGACGGGCTCCCTCAAGCACCGCCTCGCCCGCTCGCTCTTCCTCTACGCCCTCTGCAACGGCTGGGTCCGCCCCGGCCGCCCGGTCATCGAGGCCTCGTCCGGCTCCACCGCCGTCTCCGAGGCGTACTTCGCGAAGCTGATCGGTGTTCCCTTCATCGCCGTCATGCCGCGCACGACCAGCCCGGAGAAGTGCCGCCTCATCGAATTCCACGGTGGTGAGTGCCACTTCGTGGACGACCCGATGAAGATGTACGAGGAGTCCGCCGAGCTGGCAGCCCGCACCGGCGGGCACTACATGGACCAGTTCACGTACGCGGAGCGGGCCACCGACTGGCGCGGCAACAACAACATCGCCGAATCGATGTTCCAGCAGCTTCGGCTGGAACGTTTCCCCGAGCCCGCGTGGATCGTCGCCACCGCCGGCACCGGCGGCACCTCCGCGACCATCGCCCGCTACGTGCACTACATGCAGCACGACACCCGCATCTGCGTCCCAGACCCGGAGAACTCCTGCTTCTTCGACGGGTGGACCAACCATGACCCCCACGCGAGCAGCGACTGCGGCTCGCGCATCGAGGGCATCGGACGGCCCCGGATGGAGCCGAGCTTCGTGCCGGGTGCCATCGACCGGATGATGAAGGTGCCGGACGCGGCGAGCGTCGCCGCCTGCCGCGCCCTGGAGACGGCCATAGGGCGCAAGGCGGGCGGCTCGACCGGCACCGGTCTGTGGAGCGCGCTGAAGATCATCTCGGAGATGGTGGCGGAGGGCCGCACGGGCAGCGTGCTCACCCTGCTCTGCGACCCCGGGGACCGTTACCTCGACAAGTACTACTCCGACAACTGGCTGGCGGCGCAGGGCCTCGACATCGCCCCGTACTCGAACACCCTCGACACCCTGTTCGCGACGGGCGTCTGGCGCGAGCCCGCCGCCTGACCGGTGCCGTACGGGACCGGCGGCGGGGGGCGAGACAACCCTGGCCCGGGGAACTCGGCCGACTGCGCCGGGCGGCCTCGAACACCCGTGATCCGCGGAGCCCCGGGGGTGCCATGGCGGCGATCGACGACCGCGGCCGGGCGGACCGGGTCCTGGGGGGACCGCGCCTGGTCCACCGGGTGGTACTTGCGGGCGCCGGCGGCTCGGTCCCCCTCTCGTTCGGCCCACCGCTCAGCCCCCACGAGTTCCGTACGCGGGTGTGGACGGCCGCCGGGTACGGGGACCTGGTCGCCAAGCACCCGGTGATCTGACGGGCAGGGGCCCGGGCGGCACGGGCGTGGGCAGGGGTACGGGCAGCCGCCCCCGCGGCGGCCTGCCCAGCGTCCCGCTACCGCTGCCCCCGGGTCCCGCTACTGCTGCTGCGGGCCCGCCGCGCGGCGGGCGTCGGCGAGGCGCCCGTCCAGCGCGCGCACGGCCGAACGGAACGAGCGCCCCAGCCCGGGCCGGGCAGCGGCGAGGCCGAGCCGGAACGCGGCCGTGCCGTCCGCGGCGAAGGTCCAGCGGATCCGGGTGCCGGAGCCCGCGGGGGACAGCCGCCACTCCTCCAGCAGGGCCCGCATTCCGGGGACGTTGGTCTCGTCGACCCGGTAGGCGTACCGCTGCTCGGGATCGGCGGCCATGACCGTCTCCTGGAACCGGACCCCGCCCATCAGCCCGATCTCCCGCCCGGCGCCGCCGTGCGTGGGCCGGGCCAGGGTGACGGCCCTGAACCAGGCGGGCCAGCCCGTGACGTCCTCCGCGAGCGCCCGGTACACCGCGGCGGGAGCCGCCGCGGCCTCGGCCGTGAACCTCAGCCGTATCGGGGCGTCCTCGGTGAAGTCCGTCCCCACCGGACGGAGTCGGTGAGCCATGTCGGTACCCCCAGGGTCGGGAACGCGTGTGCGTACGGCGTGCCCGACACCCTAGCTGGCGGCCCGTCAGATGTCCGCCCCCGGAAGAGCGCTGCCGGAGGCGGAGCGGGCACCGGGCCGCGACGGCCCGCCTCCCCGCGTCCGCCCGCAGCCGCCCGGAGGCTCAGTGGGAGGCCGGCAGGGCCGGAAGCGCCGGGAGGTCCGCGGGGAAGAGCAGGGTGAGGTCGTCCGTACTCGGTTCCGCGAGCTGCGCCACCCGGCCCGCGTGCCGCTCGACCATCGACTCGAAGGTCTGGCGCGCGGTACGGCCGTTGCCGAACGCGGCGCCCTTCGGGAGCTCCGTGAAGTACGTCAGCAGCGCCCCGGACGTGCCCTCGCCGAGCCGGTACTCGTGCTCCTCGGCCTGCTGCTCCACGATCCGCAGCAACTCCTGCGGCCCGTAGTCGCCGAACGTGATGGTCCGGGAGAACCGCGAGGCCACCCCCGGGTTCACGGTCAGGAAACGGTCCATCTCCGCCGTGTACCCGGCGACGATCACCACCACCGCGTCCCGGTGGTCCTCCATCAGCTTCACCAGGGTGTCGATGGCCTCGCGCCCGAAGTCGCGACCCGAGTCCTCCGGCGCCAGCGCGTACGCCTCGTCGATGAACAGCACGCCGCCGCGCGCCCGGTCGAAGGCCTCCTGCGTACGGATCGCGGTGGACCCGATGTGCTCGCCGACCAGGTCCACCCGGGACACCTCGACGAGGTGCCCGCGCTCGAGCACCCCGAGCGAGGCGAGGATCTCCCCGTACAGCCGGGCGACGGTGGTCTTGCCGGTGCCGGGGGAGCCGGTGAAGACCAGGTGCCGGCGCACCGAAGCGGCCTTGAGGCCGGCCAGCTGCCGGCGCCGGCCCACCTCGATCATGTCCGTGAGCGCCCGCACCTCGCGCTTGACGCTGTCCAGGCCGACCAGCCCGTCGAGCTGTCCCAGCACCTCGCCGGAACCCCGGGCGGCCGCCCGGGCGCTCTCCGCGCCGTCCGGCAGGTCCGCGGGCCGCGGCGGGGGCACCTCCGCGGCCGACGGCGCCTGCCCCGCGGCCGCGACACCGCCGGCCGCGCCCGTACGGATCCCCGTCCGCGCCCCGGCCGCGCCGCCGCCCGGGACCGACTGGGCCGCCAGGCGCGGGCCGGGCTCGTCGCTGGTGCAGTCCTCGGCCTCCGGACCGTCCTCGGCGAACTCGTAGCCCCCGCGCGCGCAGCGCTCGGTGTGGCAGCCCTTCAGGGTCGTGCGGCAGCCGTCGATGACGTGGAAGCCGAAACCGGAGCTGCCCGTCACCCGGCAGGCCGTGAAGGTGCCGCGGCCGCCCGCCGACACGTAGAACCCCGCCTCGGCGGGGGAGGAGACCGTGCACCGCTCCAGGGACGGATCGGCCCCCTTGGTCACGATCACGCCCGTCTGCACGGCGTCGATGGTGCAGTTGGCGAGGGTGCCGCCACTGCCGTGGTCACGGAACCAGGCCCCGGTCGCCGCCTCCCGGATCCGGCAGTCGTCGAGCTGCGCGGTGGCGCCGTCGCTCACCGAGACGGCCGTGTTGCGCACCTGCGACAGGTCGCTGTCGACGACGTCCACGCGCGAGCCCCGGTCCAGCACGAACAGCGCGTCCGGCACGTCGTGCACCCGGCAGGCATCGAGGGAGACCGATGCCCCGTCGCTGATCCACACCGCCGGGTAGTCGCCCGTGCTGTCGTGGATCTCGCAGGACTCGGCGTCGACGCGCGTCCCTGGGTCCCACACCGACAGGCCGTTGCGGCCGAACCGCCGCACCGTGGTGCGGCTGAGGGTCAGGACCGACCGGGAGCGCAGGTCCACCGCGTTCTCCGGGATGTCGTGGATGTCGCAGCCGGCGAGGGTGAGCACCGCGTCCGTGTCGAGGGTGACCCCGTCGGTCGAGGTGCGGTGCACCGCGCAGTCCGTGAGCCTGGCCGTGGCGCGGGCGGCGATCTGCACGCCGGTGCCCTTGATCTCGTACACCTCGCAGCCGAGCGCCTCCAGGCCCGAGCCCTCGCCGGTGACCGCGATCCCCGCGCCGGTGGCGTGGTGGATCCGGCAGCGCTCCAGCCGGGGGCGGCCGCCGCCGCGGACCGAGACGCCGTTCTGCCCGGCGGCCACGACCTCGCACTCCTCGAAGACCCCGCCGCCGCCGTCCAGGACGGCGATGCCGACGCCGGTCGGGTTCTCCACCGTGCAGCGGCGCACCAGGGGACGGGCCCCGCCGCCGCGGACCTCGATGCCGGCCGCCGAGCGGGTGCTCACGCGCAGGTCGGTCAGCTCGGGGGCGCCGTCCTCGACGAGCAGCGCCGGAGCCGCGCGGTCCTGGCCCTCCAGGTGCAGGTCCTGGATGACGGCGGAGGCGCGCACGGTCAGCGCGACCCCGTCGGGAGGCGCGATCCGCACCGAGCCCAGACCCCCTTCGGGGCCGCGCAGGGTGACCGCGTGGAGCACCACCAGGTTCTCCCGGTAGGTGCCGGGGGCGATGGACAGCACGTCCCCGTCGCCCGCGACGGCCAGCGCGGCGGTCAGTGTCGGATACTCACCGGATCGGCGCCGCCAGCGCGAAGCCCCGCCGCCGTGCGTCACCTGGACCGTGCCCTGAGCCATGGTGCTGTCGTGCCCCCGCCCTCGTACTCGCGCTGTCGACGCGGCCGTAGCCGCTGAAACCGTCGAAAGCCACCGCGGTCACTGAGACCGCGGTCATTGAAACCGTCGAACCTGTCGTACCCGTCGAACATTCCCCGCTCGCCCGTTCCCTGCTCGCCCGTTCCCTGCTCGCCGGGGCCGGTCGGGGCGCTGGGAGCGGCCCACCGGGGTGGAGCGGCCGAGGCGCCCGGTCCGGCCGCTCCACCGTAGCGCGCGCGGGGCCGGTGAGGTGACAGGTCAACTTCCCGCGCCCGCCCGCCCCCAGTCCGGCCAGGCCGCCGCCCACGCCCGGTCCAGACGTATGTACCGCCGATGCGTGAGCCTTCGTACGATCATCCGCCGGACGGTCTCCACCAGCGCGGCCGCGCCGACGGCGGCGGCCAGGCCCGCGGTACCCGCGTGGAACGCGGCGGCGGAGGGGTCGAGCGGCTGTCCCACCGCCCGGCCGCGCTCGTCGGTCCACATCCGGAACCGGTCGCCCTCGTGCGGCGGTTCCTCCGCGGCCGGCACCGTGCCCTCGTGACTGCTGCCGTCGGGCCCCGTCCACGCGGCCACGATCAGCGTCCGCCGCGGGACCGTCCGCTGCGCCGACGGGTCGGCCGAGGCGTCTCCGGCCGGTTCCGGGGCCGGCCTGACCACCACCGCCGGTACGAGGTGACGCGCTTGCTGCTGCTCGGTCGCGGCCCGCTGGAGGACGCCGTCCACCCGCACGCCGACGGCCCAGCCGACGGCCGGCGCCACCAGCAGGAAACACATCGCCGCGCCGAAGGCCACCCACGCCTCCACGAGGTCGGTCGGCCGGCGCAGCGGATTGCGCCGCCAACGCCACACACCCATCGCTGTCCGCACGGTCCGGCTCCCCCTGCTTGCGCCTGCCTGCGCGTCCAAGCCTCCCGCATGCTCCCGGGACGCGCATTCCGGGACGCGCGAGACATGTGTCACCCGATCCGGTGTCGGAGTCCCCACGAGTGCCCACCTGTCCTGACTGATCCAACGGCACGGCGTGGCGGGTTGGTTCCAGCACGGGCCCAGAGCCCCCCGAAGGTGTCATTTTGGCGGTGGGCCTCCCGGGTGCCGCGGCCGTGCCGCGCCGGATCACTCCAGGACGCGCACCTCGTCGCCGACCCGCACCGTGCCCGGCCGCACCGGGACCAGGTGCCGGCCGAAGGCCAGGGACCTGCCGATCCGCCGGTACCTGGCCAGCGTCTTCAGCGGTTCCTTGCCGCGCTCCGCCGTCGCCTGGTCGGTGGTCGTGACGACGCACCGCCCGCACTCGCGGACCCCGCGGAACTCGGCGTCGCCGATCGCGATGCGCCGCCAGCCGTCCTCCGCCCACGCCCCGGCTCCGGACACCACCACGTTCGGGCGGAACCGGTTCATCGGCAGCGGTCCCTCCGCGGGATGGTCCCCCCGCGCGATCAGCGAGTTGAGCGCGTCGAGCGAGGCGACGGTGGCGATCAGCACCGGATAGGCGTCGGCCAGGCTCACCGTCTCGCCCGGCAGCGCGTAGTCCGGGTCCACGGGCCGGCGCACGGCCGGATCGTCCAGGTGCACCAAGCGCGCCGGCACGCCGAGGTACGCGCTGAACCAGGCCGCGGCGTCCCCCGCGGCGACCACGGTCTCGACCTTCTTCCCGAACACCAGGACCGGCTCCAGCGGACCCGGCCCGGGCACCTCCACGACCAGGTCCGGCAGGCCCGGGGCCGACACCCCGATGCGGCCGCCGTCCAGCGGACGGGCCGAGGCCAGGGCCAGCCGCGGCTGCTGGCGCTGCGTGATGACCGCGCCCCCGGTGTCGACCAGCGCCCAGCGCCGGTCCCCGGACAGGCCCCAGGGCTCCACGGCCACCGCGTCGGGAGCGGTCCCCGCTACCGACTTGACGGGGTGGACGTGGAGCGACTGGACGCGCGTGTTCGCCATGGGGGCATCCTGCCAGCCCCGGCCTCCCGCGCCCCAGCGGGTTTCGGCGGTCCCGTCAGTAGCCCCGTCCCTGGTACGGGCGGCCGTACGGGTCCTCGTACGTGGCCGCGGGCGCCGGAGCCTGCATCGGGCGCGGTGCGGCCGGGCGCATGGCCTCGTAGCCGCTGGACGCGGCGACCGGGCGGGGCTGCTGCGGCTGCGGCTGGGGCACGTACCCGCCGCGGGCCGCCATCGGCTGCTGCTGCGGGATGTACGGGGCGGGCGCCTGCTGGAGGGGCATCGGCTGCGGTGCGGCCTGCTGCTGGTACGGGTAGCCGTACGCCGGGGCGTTCTGCTGCGGCGCGGGCGGCAGCGCGGGCAGGGCCGACGCGAGGGCCGGCAGGTACCCGCCGGTGGAGTACCCGCCGTTCGCGTACCCGCCGGTGGAGTACCCGCCGCTCGAGTACCCGGAGCTGGGGGACTCGTAGGCCGCCGGGACGCGGATCGGGGCGATCTGCGGAGTGCCGCGTTCGGCGACGAGGGAGTCGTAGATGGGGGTGTCCGGGAAGGAAGGCGCGGAGTAGTAACCGCCGCCATAAGTGGAGCGGGGGGAGGTCATGGGACCTAAGTTAAGCCCACGACTTCACGTGGTCCATAGCGAGGTGTGACGAACACCGCCCTGCCCTGCATATTCGCAGGTCAGGGCCACGGCTGTCACTTGGCGTTCGCGTGCACGATTCACCACTTCCGTCCCTTCTTGCGGCAACTCGTACCTGCTGGTTGTGTGCTGCACCCATTTCGCGCTGACGCAGCGTCACAATGCGGTGACCTCGGACGATGTTGGTCCGGCTGGCAGTCCGCCGTTTCAGGCGTCACTGGGGCGGGCATAGGTACGGCCCTTCCAGGCGGCCCCGCGGCCCCGGTAGTGCTGTACGGCCGAATCGACGGTCATCAGCAGGTACAGCAGCGCCGTGAACGGAAGCAGGGGCGCGAGCAGGACCGGCTGGCGGTAGTGGCGCAGCATCGGCAGGTACGTGCCGGCCATCAGCAGCCAGGCCAGCCCGCCGGCCCAGGCGACGGCGGGGCGCCCGGCCGCGAGACCCCCGAGGAGGGCGGCCGGCGGCACGAGGTACACGAGCACCAGCCCGGCGACCGTCCCGGCCAGCAGGAGGGGCTGGTGGCGCAGTTGGGCGTACGCGCTGCGCGAGACCATCCGCCACAGGTCCGCGAGCGCGGGGTACGGGCGCACGCTGTCCACCCGCTCCGCCAGCCCCAGCCAGATACGGCCGCCGGAGCTCTGGACGGCGCGCGCGAGGGAGACGTCGTCGATCACGGCCTGCCGGATGGAGTCGGGCACCCCGGCCCGGACGGCGGCTTCGGTACGCAGGAGCACGCAGCCGCCGGCCGCGGCCGCGGTGCGGGCACCGGGGCGGTTGACCCACCGGAAGGGGTACAGCTGGGCGAAGAAGTACACGAACGCCGGCACGACGAGCCGTTCCCACGGGCTCACGACCCGCAGCCGGGCCATCTGGGAGACGAGGTCGAGGCCGGCGGAGGTCGCGGCGGCGACGAGTTCGCGGAGGCTGTCGGGCTCGTGCGCGATGTCCGCGTCGGTGAGGAGCAGGTAGTCGGGGGCGGGAGCGGTACCGGCGATGGCCATGCCGTGGCGCAGCGCCCAGAGCTTCCCGGTCCACCCGGGGGCCGGGTCGCCGGGGGAGGCCACCGTGAGGGGCAGTCCGGGCTGTTCGGCGGCCAGACGGCGGGCGAGGTCGGCGGTGCCGTCCGTACTGCCGTCGTCGACCAGGATGACCTCGGCCTCGCCGGGATAGTCCTGCGCGAGGAGCGAGGGCAGGCTGCGCGGCAGCACCCCCGCCTCGTCCCGGGCCGGGACCACGATCGCGACGGACGGCCAGCGGGCGGGCGCGGTGCGCGGGGGGAGGCGGACGTCGGTACGCCAGAACATGCCCTGGGCGAGGGTGAGCCAGACCCAGACGGCGAGGGAGGCGTAGGCCGCGCAGGCGGCGGTGAGGAGGCCCATCCCGGCAGTGTGCCGCTCCCCGGCGGCCGTGTCCCGCACCCGGCCGACACCCCCGCCCGGCGAGTCCCCGGGCCGGGCGCCGCCCGCCGGCTCCCGGCCCCGCCCGGCCGGGGCGGACCGGCCGGGGCCCCGGCGGTGTGGCGTCGCCGGCGCGGGCGGAGGCCGGTCCTGCGGGGGGTTCGACTAAGGTGACGGAGTGAAGATCGCGCTCATGGACTCCGGAATCGGCCTCCTCGCGGCGGCCGCGGCGGTACGGCGGCTGCGGCCGGACGCGGATCTCGTGCTGTCCTCCGACCCCGACGGGATGCCCTGGGGCCCGCGGACCCCCGAGGACCTCACCGGGCGGGCCCTCGACGTGGCGCGGGCCGCCGCCGCACACCGGCCCGCCGCGCTCATCGTCGCCTGCAACACCGCCTCCGTACACGCCCTCCCCGCCCTGCGGGCCGCGCTGGAACCGGCGATCCCGGTCATCGGGACCGTCCCCGCGATCAAGCCCGCCGCGGCCGCCGGCCGGGGACGCGTGGCGATCTGGGCCACCCCCGCCACCACCGGCAGCCCGTACCAGCGCGAGCTGATCCGCGCGTTCGCCGCCGGGGCTCGGGTCACCGAGGTGCCCTGTCCCGGCCTCGCCGACGCCGTGGAGGCGGCCGACGGCGCCGCCGTGACCGCCGCCGTCGCCGCGGCGGCCGCGCTCACCCCCGCCGACGTCACCGACGTGGTGCTCGGCTGCACCCACTACGAGCTGGTCGAGACCGACATCCGGGCCGCCCTCGCCGTCCGTACCGCGGGCGCCGACCTCGTCTTCCACGGATCCGCCGAGCCGGTGGCCGTCCAGGCGCTGCGCCGCATCGGCGCCGGTCCCGAGCCCGCGCTGCCCGCGACCGGAGGCCTGACCGTGCTGCGCAGCGGGCGCCCCGGATCGCTGCCCGCCGCCGCCCTCGGGTACGCGGAGGGGCGGCTCCTCGCGGGCCGGGGAGCACGCGGCGCCGCCGCCGTCCGCTGACGTCCTTCCGCTCGGGGGCCGTTGCCCCGCGGGGGCCGGGCGGGCCCGCTCCTGACGTGAGCGGCGGGTGCGGCCCGGGGAGCGGCGTTTCACTGCCCGTCGGGGTCGGCGCCCGTGGCTAGGCTCAGGGCGTGGGACAGCCCGAGCAGCGCGCCGAAGGCGCAGGACCGTTCACTACCCGTCGCCTCTGGCACCGCCCCGAAGGGGGAACGGTGGTGTGGGAGTCCCGGCCCGCGCGCAGGCGGGGGGTGCTTTCGGTCCGCGGCCCAGGGGACACGGTCGCCGGGTCCGCGCGCGCCGATGACGAGGCCCTCGGCCGCCTCCGGAGACTGAACGCCGTCGCATCGGCCGCGTTCGTCGTCGGAGGGGGGCTCTTCGCACTCGGCGCCGCCGTGGCCCAGTTCGGGTCGGGCGAAGCGGTCGTGAGCGCCTCGGTCTACTTCGCCGGCGGCCTCTTCTTCAACCTGGGGGGCTACACCTCGCTCCTGCAGGTCTTGAACGCGCCTCGCCATTCCCCGGGCGGCGCCCGGCTGGTGACGGCCGGCTGGAGGTGGTGGGCGTACGAGCCGATGCGTCTGGACTGGCTGAGCGCGTTCGTCCTGTTCGCCGGGACGCTCGTGTTCGGCGTCAACCTGCTGGACTCCTTCCTCCAGGGGCTCACTACCCAGCAGCTCAACCGGCTCGTCTGGACCCCCGACGTGGTCGGATGCGTCCTGTTCCTGGTGTCGGGGCACCTCGCCTTCGCCGAGGTCTGCCACCGGCCCAGGCCCTGCTTGCGCTCGCGGAGCCTGGGCTGGTGGGTCGTCGCCGTCAACCAGCTGGGATCGGTGCTCTTCATGGTGTCGGCACTGGCCGCGTTCACGCGGCCGGCCACCGGGAGCCTGATCAACTCCGGCATCGCCAACTGGGGCACGCTGTGCGGAGCCCTGTGCTTCTCGGCCGGCGGCGTGCTCCAGGCCTTCGAACGGCCGTAGGGTTCCTACCCGTCTCCCGCGCCGGCCGCCGCCAGCCGCCGGGCCAGCTCGCGGAGGCCCTCCGCGCGCAGGACGCGGTCCCCGAAGCCCGGCAGGGGGACGTGCAGCGTGACCGGTGGTGCGTGACGGTGCGCGGTGTGAGGTCGCGGAGGGACGGCGCGGGGCTGCGAAGGACCGGCTGGGCGAGAGGCAGTGGCGCACATGCGGAACGTGAGTACGCTGCTACACATGACGGGTCACCCTCCGGGTCCGCTCTGGACGGGCCGGGCCTCCAACCGCGTGCAGTGGCTGCTCGCCGCGACCGGCGCGGCCTGCCTGGCCCTCGGCATCGAACTGGCCGTGGACAACTCCTGGACGGCGGGCATCGTCCCGCTGCTCATGTCCGTGATCGGCTGCCTGGCCGTCGGGCTGCTCATCCTCTACGGCACCCTCGCCTTCGTCCACGTCGCCGTCACCGTCGACTCCGAGTCCCTGGAAGTGCGCTGCGGCCACATCGGACTGCCGCGGCGCAGGATCCCGCTCGCCGAGGTGGCCTCCGCCGAGTTCCTCCCCCGCATCACCCCGCAGCAGTGGGGCGGCTGGGGCTACCGGTGGCGCCCCGAGAAGGGCACCGCGGTCATCGTCCGCCGCGGCGAGGGCCTGGAACTGCGGCTCGGCGACGGAAAGCTGTTCACGGTCACCGTCGACGACGCCGAGAACGCGGTCCGGGTCATCCGTACCCACCTCCGCGCCCTCGCCCCCTGATCCGCCCTCGCCCCCTGATCCGCCCTCGCCCCCTGATCCGCCCTCGCCCCCTGATCCGCCCGGCCCAGCCCTGACCCGCCCGGCTCCGGTCGGCCCGTCCGTCCCGGCCCTGACCCGCCCGGCTCCGGTCGGCCCGTCCGTCCCGCCCCGGCCCGTCCGCCCCGGCCCGTCCGTCCCGGCCCCGGCCCTGCCCGCTCCTGACCCCGGATGGCATCCGCCCCGCACGGCCGACCGGCTCCGCTGCGGCGCCCGGGCGCGGGCCTTTACCGGAGGCCGGCTCCCGGGGACGTACACTCCGCCAGATGAGCACCAGTGTCACCCGCGCGGCCGGAAGCGAGCCCGCGCGGCCCGTCGGCCGGACCGCAGCGGCTACCGGAACCGCAGCCGCCGCAGTCCCCGGCAAGGGGAGCCGGAAGGAGTTCTGGGCGCGTGCCGGGCTCGCCGCCCTCGCCGGGGTGCTGCTCTACCTGAGCTTCCCGCCCCGCCCCCTGTGGTGGCTGGCCCCCTTCGCCCTCGCCCTGCTGGCCGGCTGCTTCCACGGCCGCCGCGCGCGGGCCGGCTTCGCCCTCGGGTTCCCCGCCGGGCTCGGCTACCTGCTGCCGCTCCTCAGCTGGACCGGCGAGGAGGTCGGCCCCGTCCCGTGGCTGGCCCTCACGGCCCTCGAAGCCGCCTTCATCGGCCTCACCGGCCTCGGGATCGCCCTCGTCAGCCGCCTCCCCGCCTGGCCGTTCTTTGCCGCCGCCGTCTGGGTGGCCGGCGAGGCCCTGCGCGCCCGCGCCCCCTTCGGCGGCTTCCCCTGGGGCAAGCTCGCCTTCGGGCAGGCCGACGGCGTCTTCACCCCGCTCGCCGCGCTCGGCGGCACCCCGCTGCTCTCCTTCGCCGTCGCCCTGTGCGGATTCGGCCTGTACGAGGTCCTGCGCGTCGCCCGCAGCCACCCCCGCCGGGCCACCGCCGCGCTGGCCGCGCTCGCCGTCGCCGTACCGGTCGGCGCGAGCCTCGCCGCCCGGCCGCTCGTCTCCGACGCGGCCGAGGACGGGACCGTCGTCGCCGCGCTCATCCAGGGCAACGTGCCGCGCCTCGGCCTCGACTTCAACTCCCAGCGCCGCCAGGTCCTCGACAACCACGCGGCACGCACCGTGCAGCTCGCCGAGGACGTCAAAGCCGGCCGCGTGCCCAAGCCCGACTTCGTCGTCTGGCCGGAGAACTCCTCCGACCTCGACCCCTACGCCGAGCCCGACGCCCGCGCCGCCATCGACCGGGCGGTCAAGGCGATCGGCGTGCCCGTGGCCATCGGCGCCGTCGTGGCCCCGGAGACCGGCCCGCTGCGCAACACGATGATCCTGTGGGACCCGGTCAAGGGGCCCACCGAGACCTACGACAAGCGCAAGATCCAGCCCTTCGGCGAGCGCATCCCGATGCGCTCCTTCGTCCGGTTCTTCAGCTCCGACGTGGACCGGGTGCGCCGCGACTTCGGCCCCGGCAAGGACCCCGGCGTCTTCGACATGGCGGGCAGCGGGGTCGGGATGGTGACCTGCTTCGAGGCCGCCTTCGACGACGCCGTCCGTTCCACCGTCCGGGCCGGTGCCCAGGTCATCACCGTTCCCAGCAACAACGCCACGTTCGGCCGGAGCCAGATGACCTACCAGCAGCTGGCCATGGACCGGGTCCGCGCCGTCGAGCACAGCCGGACCGTGCTCGTCCCCGTCACCAGCGGCGTCAGCGCGGTGATCCGCCCCGACGGCAGCGTCGTCGCGCAGACGAAGATGTTCACCGCGGACGCGCTCGTCGCCGAGATCCCGCTGCGCTCCACCCGCACCCCGGCCACCGTCGTCGGGCCGCTGCCGGAATACGCGCTGCTCGTCCTCGCCGCGGCCGGCCTCGGCTGGACCGCGGCACGCCGGATCCGCGCCCGCCGCCCCGCCTGACGCGGGGGGCGGCGGCCCGCGATCGTAGGGTCGGGGGATGACCACACCCGATTTCATCCGCGCGATCCGCGCCACCGCCGGTCACCAGCTGCTCCTGCTGCCAGGGGTGACGGCGATCGTCCTCGACGACCGGGGCCGGGTACTGCTCGGCCGGCGCAGCGACAACGGGCGCTGGTCGGTGGTCGGCGGGATCTCCGAGCCGGGGGAGCAGCCGGCCGAGACCGCCGTGCGCGAGGTGTTCGAGGAGACGGCCGTGACGTGCGTGCCGGAGCGGGTGGTCCTCGTGCAGATGCTCGCGCCGGTCACCTACCCCAACGGCGACGTCTGCCAGTTCCAGGACATCACCTTCCGCTGCCGCGCGACCGGCGGGGACGCCCGCGCCAACGACAGCGAGTCGCTGGAGGTCGCGTGGTTCGAGGTGGACGCGCTGCCGCCGCTGGAACGGTTCTCCCTCGACCGCATCCACCAGGCGCTGCTGGACGAGCCCACCTGGTTCGAGCCGTTCGTCCCCGCGCCGCAGGGGCGGTCCGCCGACGCCTGAGCCCGGCGGGGCGGGCCGATCTGCGCGGTACCCGACGGCTGCGGCCGTACGCAGAGCCCGGTGCGCGTACGGCCGGAGCCGCGCCCGGTGCGGCGGGCTGTCCGGGGGGCGGTCCGGCGGGCGCGTCAGCCCGTGGCCGCCGCCGCGCGGTACAGGGCCGTCGCCCGGTCGCCCAGTACCGCGCTGTAGGAGATCTCCGGAACCGTGCCACCGCCCTCGTACCCGCCCAGCACCCCGGCCAGCGCACCGTTGACCAGCCAGGGGCTGCCGCTGGTGCCGCCGCTGAGGTCCGGGCAGCCGATCCGGCGCTGCGTCGGCGAGATCAGGTCGGTGGTGTTGGCGCAGCGCAGCGGTGCCTCCAGCGCGCGGGGGTAGCCGACGACCTCCACCGCGGCCTCCCCGGGCTGGCCGTCCGCCACCGGGAAGCCGCCCACCAGGTCCTCCACCTGCCCGGACCGGCCGGTGTCCACCGGCGCCACCGTCGCGAAGGCGATGTCGTCGTCGGGGTCCCGGTCGTTCGTCCAGCCCGCGGCGACGTGGACGCCGGTGATCCGCCACAGGCCGTACGGTGCGCTGCCGTCCCGGTAGCCAGGCGCGAAGAACGTGGTGTCCGGGTCGCCCAGGCAGTGCGCGGCGGTCGCGATCACGTCGCCGTCGTCGCTGCGCACCACCGAGGCGGTGCAGAAGTGGCCTCCGTCGAGTCCGTCCGTGAACAGGGCGCCCACCCGGTTCGCCGTGGCGTCGGGCACGGCCCGCGCCGTGACGCCGAGCGGCCGGTCGGGCGCCGCGTCCGGCAGGGCCACGCCGAGCAGCGCGGTCAGCGCGGTCAGCACGAGCGCGATCCGGGACGCCTGCCGGGCACGGGCGCGGGCTCGTCCGGCGGCACGGGGATGGGAACGCATGCGCGGGATCATGTTCCGACCCTGCCCGGCGAACCTTTGTCCGGAGCCCGCAGTTCCGTATGAATCTGCTGTGAATCCCGTGAGCCGGATGTGAAACCGGGCCATAGCAGGCCAGAGCGGCGGAGCGGGGCGGCGGAGCCGTCGGAAGCGACGAACGCACCGGGCGTTCCCGGGTTCCGTTTCGGCGGAAAGCACCAGTCTATGGACGACACGGACGGTTTGCGGACCGGCTGTTGTGCACCGCGGAGCGTGATCGGCGGGCCCACCCGCCCCTAGCCTCACCGCAGGAGCACGAACGAGGGGCGGTACCCGGTGAACTGGCTCATCCACGACTACCGCGAGAGCGATCTCGCCGCAGTGGTCCACCTGATCGACACCACGGCCGAACTGGGCCAGGAGTCCGTGTTCTCGCTCGCCGAGTGCATCAGCGCCCTCACCGACCGGCAGCCCTGCGTGGTTGCCGTCCACCAGGGCGTACCGATCGGCGCGGCCCTCGCCGGCGTCACCGGCGAGCGGGCCTGGGTGATGCGCATCGCGATCGCCGCGGGCTGGCGCGGCCGGGGCCTGGCCAGCGCCCTGCTCGTCGAGCTGGAACGGCGGCTCATCGCCGCCCGCGTCGGCAGGATCGCGTACGTCCTGCCCGAGGAGGACCTGCTCGGCGAGGGCCTGCTCAACGCCGGCTACACCCGGCAGCCCGCCGTCGCCTACTTCGAGAAGACCGAGCCGCTGCACGGCCCCGCCGCCGGCCTCCTCGACGACCTCGGCGGCCGCTTCCTCCCCAACGACCTGTGGACCGGGGTCGCCGGGATGGAGAAGGAGAAGGACCTCATCGAGCGGCGCGTGGTCCTGCCGCTGGCCGAGCCGGAGCGGGCCGCCTCGCACGGGGTGCGGGCGCCGCGCGCCATCGCCCTCTTCGGGCCGCCCGGCACCGGCAAGACCACCTTCGCCCGGGCCATCGCCTCCCGGCTCGGCTGGCCGTTCGTCGAACTGCTGCCGTCCCGCCTCGCCGACGAGGGCAATCTGGCGGCGGCGCTGCGCGACGCCTTCGCGCGGATCGCCGAATTGGAACGGGTGCTCGTCTTCATCGACGAGGTCGAGGAGATCGCGCCCCGGCGCACCGAGCCCGCGCAGCCCGGCGGCATCCACGGGGTGACGAACGAGCTGCTGAAGCTGATACCGCGCTTCCGCGAGGGCGACGAGCGGCTGCTGGTCTGCGCCACCAATTCCATCCGCTCGCTGGACCCGGCCTTCCTGCGGCCCGGGCGCTTCGACTACCTGATCCCGATCGGGACCCCCGACGCCGGGGCCCGCGCCGCGATCTGGTCCCGCTACACGGCGGGGCGCGCCGACGTCGACGTGGCGGCCCTGGTGGCGGCCACCGAGCTGTTCACCCCGGCCGACATCGAGCACGCGGCGCGGATCGCGGCGCAGGTGTCCTTCGAACGGGACCTGGAGGCGGTGGGCGCGCGCGGCGCGGCCGCCACGCAGCTCGGTGCGACCACCCGGGACTACCAGGAGGCGGTCCGGCAGTGCCGGCCCACGGTGACCCCGGCGATGACGGGGGAGTTCGAGGCGGACATCACGGCGCACGCCCGGTTCTGACCGCGCGCCCCGCGCCCCGGTTCCGACCCCGCGCCCCGGCGCCCGCGCCCGGGCAACGGCTCCGTCCCCCGGTTGCGGCGGGGGACGGCAAGTGGCCCGCAGCCACTCCCCAAAGCGGCTGCGGGCCTCCCGCGCGGACTTGGCATCCGTGCGGGACGGCCAGGCTCCGGTTGGGGTGTATCGCCGGCTGGAGCGTGACACGCGACGGTGCCGAAGGGCGCCCTGCGCGCCCTCGTCAACACCTTCGAGTCAACCAGCGGGCCGGGGGGCGGCGCTTCGGCCGGACGGCCCAGGCCACCTCGGCCGGACGGCCCAGGCCACCTCGGCCGGAAGGACGAACTCAAGGAGCGGCAGAGCGCCCTCGTCGTGCGCGACGACGAGGAGGACGGAGCTCCGCCCCGCTCCCGGGTGGACCTCCACGGCGGCCCGGCCGTGATCCGGCCGCGATCCGGCCGGGCGCACCCGCCTCCCGTACGGCTACGGCCCGCAGCGGTACGTGAACTCCACCGCGGCCGTGCGCGGCCCGGGCGACAGCAGCTCCAGCTCCGCCTTCGCGGGGTGGCTGCCCGCCCCCCGGAACGTCCACAGCAGGTGCAGCCGCGCCTCCCGCTGCCCGCGCGGCACCCGCTCGGTCAGCTGCTCGGAGCGCGTGCCGTCGCTGCGGATCCAGCGGTAGGTCAGCGTGCCCGGGCGCCCGTTGGTTCGTACGAGGGCCACCACGTCGGCCGCGGTGTCACACGACGGGCCGTCGGCGGCGGTGGTCACGGCCACGTCGCGGACCTCGAGGGCGGGACCGTACCGCTGCCAGCCGAGGTACGCGAGCACGGCGATCAGCACCAGCCCCGCCAGCGCGTACCGGCGCAGCCCGGCGGCCCGGCGCCCGCGGGGCGCGGCGGTCCCTGCCGCGGTGACGGGGAACGGCGCGGGCACGGCCGCCGTCACCCCGGGCCCGAACCGGAGCACGGAGCCCTCGACCCGGTCGGGGGCGACCTCGGCCGGCTCCGGCGGGCCGGAGAACCAGTGGCTGCCGAGCACGGTGGCGCTGTACTCGTCGTCCTCGGGGGCGCGGGGATCGCTCATCGGGCGGGCCCCTGACAGCGCGGCAGGTACTGGGAGTCCGACGCGGAGCCGTTCGCGGCGGCGGGCTTGGTCGTGACCCGGACCCCGCCGTAGCAGCCGCGTCCACTGGTGAAGGTGTGGGACCGGACCACCGGGGCGATCGAACCGGACTGGACCACGACCGTGTCCGTGCCGTCGGGCACGGAGAACTCGCCGGCCGCGTCGCCGAGGTACCACTGCAGGACGACGGTGACCGGGCCGGTGCCCTGGGTGGCGAGCGAGACGGTGGCCTCGCCCCGGTAGACGCCGGGCCTCAGTGACACGTCGAGCTTCGTGACCTGCAGCGTCGGGGCCGGTGTCGGTGTGGGGGTCGGCGTGGGAGTGGGGGTGGGGGTGGCCGTCGGGGTGGGCGTGGCACCGGGGGCCGGGCCCGTGCCGCTCACCGCGGGGGTCGGCGGAGCCGTCGTGGTGGCGCCGGGCGTCGGGGACGCGGACGGGGAGGGGGACGGCGACGGCGAGGGGCTCGCCGACGCCGGGGGGCTCGGGGACGTGGACGGGCCCGCGGTCCCGGTCGGTGAGCCCGGTCCCGGCGGGGCGGCGCTGGTCGTGGCGAACGCGCTCAGCGCCGAGGCCCCGCCGGGGGTGCCGCCGATCGCGTCCGTCGTGAACAGCAGCACCGTGCCCAGGACCAGCGCCAGGCCCGCCGCGAGCAGACCGCCGCGGCCGGGGGCCCAGCCGGAGGCGCCGCCCAGCGTGGTCGAGGCCACCGCCGTGGTGCCCTGGGCGGCGGCGGTGGCCGAGGGGAACAGGAGCGGCAGCAGCGCGGCCAGCGCCGCCAGCTTGCGCTGCCCGCGCTCCTCCCACTGCGGCCCGTACGCGGCGAGGGCCACGCCCTCCAGCTCCGCCACGAACGCCTCGGCGTTCTCCGGCCGCTGCTCCGGCTGCTTGGCCAGGCCCCGCCGGATCAGCGGGCGTACGGGCTCGGGGGCCTCGGTCTCCGGGACCGGGGCCTCGATGTGCTGGACCGCGAGCTCCGCGAAGTTCTCCCCGTCGTAGGGCTTGCGCCCGGTCAGGCACTCGAAGAAGGTCGCCGTCGCCGCGTACACGTCGGCGGCGGGCGAGGCCGGGCGGCCCTGCCACTGCTCCGGGGCCATGTAGGCGGGCGTCCCGGCCACGCCGGGCGTGGTGCCGCGGCCCGCCGCGATCCCGAAGTCCACCAGCTTCGACGAGCCGTCCGCCGCGACCAGTACGTTCTCCGGCTTGTAGTCCCGGTGGACGACCCCCGCCCGGTGCGCCTCCGCCAGGCCGAGGAGGGAGCCCTTCAGCACCACCAGCGCGGCCTCGGCGTCGGCCCGTCCGGACCGCTTCAGCAGCGCGCGCAGCGAGATGCCGTCGACCAGCTCCATCACGATGGCCGCGCCGCCGGGCGCCTCCACGTACTCGTACAGTCCCACCACGTACGGGGTCCGCAGGCCGCCGAGGAGCCGCGCCTCGGCCCGGAACTCCCCGACGAAGGCGGGGTCCTCGCGCAGCCGGCCGCTGAGGTACTTCACCGCGACGGCGGTGCCCGTGCCGTCGTGGACGGCGAGCACCACCCGTCCGCTGCCCCCCGAGCCGAGTTCCCGGACCTCGGTGTAACCGGGGACCGTCCACGTGCCGTTCATCGATCCCGCCCCTCCGCGCCGTGACGGCGTCCTGTCCCCGGGCCGTTCGGTCGCCGGCCGGCCACCCCCTGGGACACGCATTGCGCCACGGCCGGTTCCCGTCCGTGCGGGGCGTCTCAGGCGGCGGCCCGCACCGCGCCGATCATCGTGTGCAGCCGGTCGGCCGCGGCCCGGCCGAAAGCCGGGTCGTTGATGTGGGTGTCGTAGTCGTACAGCCGGGCGGCGCTGCCCCGCAATCCGTCGCGCAGTGCCGAGAACAGGGCCCCGTCCGCGCGGGGGTCGTGGTAGGGGCCGCCGGGGGCGCCGAGGGTGGAGAGTCCGCGGAGCGGGACGCAGACGGCCGCGGGGCCGGTCGCCGCGCGGAGTTTGGCCGCGACCCGGCGGCCGAGCTCGGCGCATTCGTCCTCGGTCGTACGGATCACCGTGATCGACGGGTTGTGGACGCGGACGCGCCGGTAGCGGGCCCGTTCCGGCAGGCTCCCCAGCGGGCCGAACTTGACCATGTCCAGCGCCCCCAGGCTCACCACCTGCGGAACCCCGGCCCGGCCGGCCGCGCTGAGCCGGTCCGGGCCGGCGGTGAGGATGCCCCCGCACAGGTCGTCGGCGAGCTCGCTGAGGGTGAGGTCGAGGACCCCGGCGAAGACGCCCTGGCCGGCCAGGGTCTCCAGGGTGCGGCCGCCGGCGCCGCTGACGTGGAAGACCAGCACCTCGTAGCCCAGTTCCGTCAGCCGTTCGCGGGCCGCGTCCACGCCGATGGTGGTCACCCCCGCCATGCTCGTCGCGATCAGGGGCCGGGTGCCCGTCCCCAGCGCGGCGGGGAGGTCCGGGTCCAGGGCCGCGCGCGCGTGTGCCCTGGCCATCCCGGCGACCGCCTCGACCGCGTTGGCGAGGACCGGGGCGGAGACGCTGTTGATCCCCGCGATGTCCACCACGCTGTACATCATCGTGATGTCCGAGGATCCGACGTACGGACCCACGTCCCCGGACGCCATCGAGGAGACCATCACCTTGGGCACGCCCAGCGGCAGGGCCCGCATCGCCCGGGTGGCGATCGAGGTGCCGCCGCTGCCGCCGATCGCGAGCACCCCGTGCAGCCGGCCCTCGGCGTGCAGGCGCAGCAGGGTCGCCTCGGCGCCCCGGGCCATCGTGGTCACGGCCGCGCCCCGGTCGGCGGCCGTGCGCAGCTCCGACAGTTCCGTTCCCGCCGCTCTGGCCACCGCGTCACGCGGCACGTCCGCGGGCACCCGGGGCTCGCCCATGATGCCCGTGTCGACCAGTACCACCTCGACGCCGGCCCGCGTCAGCCTCTCGCGCAGCCAGCCGTACTCCACACCCTTGGTGTCCAGGGTTCCCACCAGCACGACGTTCGTCATATGTGCAATGTCCACGCAGGTGGGGTTTGCTGGCAAGTAAAGGTCGGGTCAACCCTTCACCAGCACCAACAGCCTCTCCAGAAAAGGAATCTGAGAGGGCATCAGTTTATTTTCGGCCACCTCCGGGGTGAACCAGGCCACCCGGTCCAGTTCGGGGAATTCCCGCACCTCCCCGGAGTGCGGCGGCCACTGCATCGAGAACGTCCCGGGCACCATCAGCGCGGGGTCGAGGTCCGCCTCCACCGCCCAGATCGTCACCAGCTTCCCGCTGGCCAGCCGTACCTCGCCGAGCGGCAGGTACGGGCCCTCCGGCGGCGGCAGCCCGATCTCCTCGGTGAACTCCCGGCGGGCCGCGTCCCGCGGCGTCTCGTCCGGCCCGTACTCGCCCTTCGGGATGGCCCAGCCCCCGTCGTCCCGCCCGGCCCAGAGCGGACCGCCCATGTGCCCGAGCAGGACCTCGACACCGGGGCCGTCCTCCCCGCCGGTGCGGCGGAAGAGGAACAGCCCGGCACTGCGCTTGTGCGTCATGGGTCCATCCATGCCCCGAACCGGGCCGTCCCAGTGATCCCGGCCGGGGATCACGCGGGCCGGCGCCGGCCTTCAGTGGTCGTGCGGACCCTGGCGGTGCACCGGGCCGTGCGCGTCCGCGCAGTGCGGGTCGCCGTACGGGTCCTCGCCGGCGCGGCCGACGGTGAGCAGGGTGTCCTGGGTGTGGTCCACCTGGAGGGTGGTGTGCGTGATCCCGTACTCCTTGTCCAGCAGCCCCTCCAGATCGCGGCGCACGGCGTGGCAGTCGCCCGCCGGCTCCACCAGCACGTGCGCCGACAGCGCCGCCTGACCGGACGTGATCGTCCAGATGTGCAGGTCGTGCACCTCGGCCACCGGCGGGTGCCCCGCCAGCCGGTCGCCGACCGCGTCCGGGTCCACGTGGGCCGGCGCCGCCTCCAGGAGGATCCGGCCGGACTCGCGGACCAGCCCGTAGCCCGCCTTGACCATCAGCACCACCACCACGAGGGTGGCGATCGCGTCGGCCTGCCGGAAACCGGTGGTCAGCACGATCAGACCGGCCACGGCGGTCCCGATGAACGCGAACAGGTCGTTCAGGATGTGCTGGTAGGCGCCCTCGACGGCGAGCGAGGACCGGTTCGCCCTGGATATGCACCAGGCCGCGACCACGTTGACGACGATGCCCGCCAGCGCCGTCACCAGGACCAGCCCGCCCTCGACCGGCGGCGGATCCACCAGCCGCCGCACCGCCTCGTACGCCAGCCAGACCGCCAGCAGGAGCAGCGTCAGCCCGTTGGCCTGCGCGGAGAGTATCTCCGCGCGCTTGAGGCCGTACGTGAAGCCGCCGCGCGCCGGGCGGGCCGCGAGCCGCATCGCGATCAGGGCCAGGACGATCGAGACGGCGTCGGTCAGCATGTGGGCGGCGTCGGAGATCAGGGCCAGCGAGTGGGCCATGACGCCGACGCACACCTCGACGGCCATGAACGCGCCGATCAGACCGAGCGCGATCCCCAGCCAGCGCCGGTCGGCGTCCGCCGACACGCCGTGGCCGTGTCCGCCGGGTCCGTGGCCGTGCCCTCCGTCAGCGTCACCGTGATCGTGGTCGTGCCCGCTCATGGGGTCCCCCGTCTCATCGCGTCACCCGTGTGTCCGGTTCCGTCGCGTGAAGTGAAGCGCACCCCGGCGCGATGGGCAAAGGCTGCAACGGGGACCGTTGTCATTACCTATAAGAGGGCCCTGACCTGCGACGATGTGTGGCCGGTGCCGGGTCGGCCGGATCGTGGGAAAATTTGCTCATGGTCCAGCGCCCCGGAGTGCCGACCGCGCCCGAGCTCGTCCTGGAGACCGACCGTGGCTCCACCGCGATGAGCCCCGGGCGGATCTACCACGTCGGCCGGGACCCCCTCTGCGAGATCTGCCTCGACGACGCCCGCGTCTCCTGGCACCACGCCGTCCTGCGACCCGACGGCGACCACTGGACAGTCGAGGACGAGGACAGCACCAACGGAACCTGGGCCGACGGCCGCCGCGTGCACGCGTGGAGCGTCGGGCCCGGCAGTGAGCTGCGCTTCGGCCACGCCGCCGACGGCCCGCGCGCGCTGCTGCTCGGACCGGCGCCGCCCGCGGCCGGGCCGTCCGTCGCGCCGCCCGGGGCCGTGCCGTCCGTCGCGCCGCCTGCGGCCGTGCCGCCCGCGGCTGCCGGGCCGCCGTTGACGCCTTCCGGCGCCGAGCCGCCCGTACCGGGAGGGGCCCGGCCGTCCCGGGTTTCGCACCCGGCCCTGACCGGCACCTTCCGGCAGCCCACCGCCGTCCGTCCGCTGCCCGCCCGCACCGCCGCCCGCACCGCCGTGCGCATCGCCGTGCGCATCGGCCGCGCCCCCGGCAACGACCTCGTCGTCGACGACCTCGTCGTCTCCCGCCGGCACGCCGAACTGCGCGCCCGCGCCGACGGCACGTACGAGATCGCCGACCTCGGCAGCCACAACGGCACCTACCTCAACGGCGCCCCCGTCCAGGGGACCGCCCGCCTCGCCGAGGGCGACATCGTCGGCATCGGCCACTCCGCCTTCTGCCTCGTCGGCAACCAGCTCCAGGAGTACGTGGACACGGGCGAGGTCTCCCTCGACGTCCAGAACCTCACTGTCGCCGTCGACCGCGGCCGCAAGACCCTCCTCGACGACATCTCCTTCCCGGTCGGCGCGAAGTGCCTGCTCGCCGTCGTCGGCCCCAGCGGCGCCGGCAAGTCCACCCTCCTCGGCGCCCTGACCGGCCTGCGCCCCGCCGACCGCGGCACCGTCTTCTACGACGGACGCGACCTCTACCGCGACTACGCCGAACTGCGCAGCCGCATCGGCCTCGTCCCGCAGGACGACATCCTGCACGCCCAGCTCACCGTCCGCCGCGCCCTCACCTACGCCGCCGAACTGCGCTTCCCCCAGGACACCGCCAAGGCCGAACGGCGGGCCCGGGTCGACGAGGTGATCGGCGAACTCGGCTTGCGGGAGCGCGCCGACCAGCCCATCCACAGCCTTTCCGGCGGGCAGCGCAAACGCGTCTCCGTCGCCCTGGAGCTGCTGACGAAGCCCTCGCTGCTCTTCCTGGACGAGCCCACCTCCGGCCTCGACCCCGGCATGGACCGGTCCGTGATGCACATGCTGCGCGGCCTCGCCGACGACGGCCGTACCGTCATCGTGGTCACCCACAGCGTGCTCAGCCTGGACGTCTGCGACCGCCTGCTCGTCCTCGCCCCGGGCGGGCGCATCGCCTATTTCGGGCCGCCCGGGGAGACGCTCGGCTACTTCGGCTACAGCCAGTGGCCCGAGGCCTTCGAAGCCTTCGAGAACGACAAGGGCCGCGACTGGGCGGGCGAGTACGCCGCCTCGGTCCCGTACCGCAAGTACGCCGCCGCCGCGTTCCGGACCCCCGGCAGGGACGGCGCCGACGGCCCGGCCGGACCCGCCGGGTTCGTCCCGTCCCCGCCGAAGGCGCAGAGCTGGGGCTCCCAGCTGTCCACGCTGGTCCGGCGGTACGCGGCCGCGCTCAGCGCCGACAAGACCTTCCTCGCCATCATGATCGCGCTCCCGTTCGTGATGGGAGCCATGGCCCGCGCCCTCGCGGGCGGCACGCTCACCCAGGAGACCGCGATCAACGCCCTGCTCATCCTGTGCGTCGGCGGCGTCCTCACGGGCGCCGCCAACGCGGTGCGCGAGCTGGTCAAGGAACGGACCATCTACCAGCGCGAGCGGGCCGTCGGCCTGTCGCGCTCCGCCTACCTGATGTCCAAGGTGGTGGTGCTCGGCGCGATCACCGTGGCCCAGGCGGTGGTGCTCACGCTCGTGGCCCTCTTCGGGGTGAAACTGGGGGCCCCGGGCGGACAAGGGGTGTTCCTGCCACCCCTCGTGGAGATCACCCTCGCCGTCGCGCTGCTGTCGTTCACCGCGATGATGCTCGGCCTGCTGGTCTCCGCGCTGGTCAGGAAGGAGGAGGTCACCATGCCGCTGCTGGTCCTCCTCGCCATCGTGCAGGTGGTCTTCTGCGGCGCGCTGCTCCAGCTGGACGGCGTACCCGTCATCGAGCAGCTGGCCTGGTTCGTGCCCTCCCGGTGGGCGCTCGGCGCCATGGCGGGCACCATCGACCTCGGCGCCATCGTGCCCGGCGCCCTCACCGACGACCCGCTGTTCGCACACAGCGCCGGCGTGTGGCTGCTCAACATGGGGATGCTCGTCGCGCTGTCCGTGCTGTTCGGGGTGCTGGTCGCCCGCCTGCTGCGGCGCCACGAGCCCGCGATCATGCGGAAGTAGCCGATGGTGAATCCGACGACGGACCCCGGGGGCGCCGCGGACTTCCGGCCGACGCACGTCGTGCCGCAGAACGGCCTGCCCGCCTGGGAGACCCCCGACGAGTCCCGGCCCACGGCGCCCCTGGACCCCTTCCTTCCGGTACAGCTGCTGTCCCGGCGGGCCGAATGGGGGGAGATCCTGTGCGCCAACGGCTGGTCCGCCTGGGTGGACGGTCGGCTCCTGGTCGCCGTACCGCAGCCCCCGCCCACGACCGGCGGCCGGGGGCCCGGCCGGGCCGAGGACCCGCGGCCGCTGCTCGCGCGCGGCGCCGACGCACTGGACCGCTACCGGCGGGCCGTCGACGGGCTGGCCGCCGGGCGGGCGGACGGGGAGGGCTTCCGGGCCTCCGTACGCGGGCTGCGCGCCGGGATCGTCATCGAAGGGGAGTCGGTCTGGCTGTACGACGAGGCCGCCGGGCGCTGGCTGTACGGGGACGGCACCCGCCTGGCGACGTACGCGGTCGTGGCCGGACCGGGCGTTCCACCGGAGGCGGAGGCGGATGCGGGCCCGATGATCGGGCCCGGGGCCGCGGGAGGGCCGGTGGGGCACGAACCCACCCGCCTCGCGGACGTCCCCGAGGACCGCCCCGAGAGCCGTCCCGATGACGTCCCCGCGAACCTCCCCGAGGGCCCCCGCGAGGGCGGCGAGCGGTGACGGGCCCGGAGCGGGGGGCGGAGCGGGCGCCGGACGCGGAGCCGGTCGGCGGGCGCCCGTCGGACCTGCGCGGGAGGCTGATCGCCGGATACCGGGTGGAGGACGAGATCGGGCGCGGCGGGATGGCGGTCGTCTACCGGGCGCGGGACCTGCGGCTGGACCGGACGGTGGCGTTGAAGCTGCTCGCCCCCGAACTGGCGCGGAACGACACCTTCCGGCTGCGCTTCGCCCACGAGTCGAAGGTGGCCGCGGCCATCGACCACCCGCACATCGTGCCGGTCTTCGAGGCAGGGGAGACCGATGGCCTGCTGTACATCGCGATGCGGTACGTCGCCGGGCAGGACCTGCGGGCCCTGCTCGACCGGACCGGGCCGCTGCCGGTGGAGACCGTGGCCCGGATCGCCGGCCAGGTGGCCTCCGCGCTGGACGCGGCGCACGCCCACGACCTGGTCCACCGGGACGTGAAGCCGGGGAACGTCCTGGTCGCGGCGGGCACGGACAGCGAACACCCCGAGCACGTCTACCTCACCGACTTCGGACTGACGAAGAAGTCGCTCTCCCTGACAGGCTTCACGAGCGTGGGGCAGTTCGTGGGGACGCTGGATTACGTCGCGCCGGAGCAGATCTCGGGGAAGCCGGTGGACGGCCGGTGCGACGTCTACAGCCTGGGGTGCGTGGTCTACGAGATGCTGGTGGGCGGGCCGCCCTTCCGGCGCGACGACGACATGGCCCTGCTCTGGGCCCACCAGTACGATCCGCCGCCACCGCCGACCTCCCGGCGGCCGGATCTGCCGGCGGCACTGGACGAGGTGCTGGCGAAAGCGCTGGCCAAGTCGCCGGAGGACCGGTGGGGCAGCTGCCTGGAGTTCACCGGGGCCCTGCGCCGGGCGAGTGCCGGAGCCCCCCGGCCGCCGCGCTTCACCGACGGGTCCCCGTCGGGGCCGCCCCCGCCTCCACCGCACTGGGCGGCGCCCGTGTTCCGCGCCGGGCCCTGAGCGAACTACCCCGGGCGGGCAGACGGGCAGACGGGCGGGCGGCGGTCGGCCGGTGGCCTGGCTCTCCGGCTGCTACCGCTTGGCCCCGGAAGGCGCGTCGACGCGGCCCCGCCGGTGCAGGGGGCGGGCCAGCAGGGCGCCGAGGAAGCCCGCCACCGCGCCCCAGAGGAGGGCGAGGCCCACCGTGCGCCCCAGGAGCGCGGTGAGTTCGACGCGGCCGCCGAGCCCGTCCACGTCGCCGATGCCGAGCAGGGACAGCCCGAACCGGGCCTGCACCGCGGCCAGCAGGCACACCGCGAGCGTCGCCAGCGCCAGGGCCACTCCGAGGTGCAGGGCGTGCTGCCAGGGCCGGACGCGCGCGGGAGACCGTACGGCCGTCAGTACGCCCGCACCCAGCAGCAGGACGGCGGCGACCACCACCAGCCACCAGGCCCGGGAGTCCCGCTCCGCGAGCGAGGCGACGTCCACCGTGGACAGGTCGGGGCCGCGCAGGACCTGGTCCAGCAACTGCGGCACGGGGAGCCCGAACGGCCCCTCCACGTTGCCCTGCCACGCGCCGCCGAAGCCCAGGGTGAGCGCGATCCAGACCAGGTTCGGCAGGCCGAGCAGGACCACGGCCAGGGTCCGCCCGGGGTGGCCTTGGGTCGCGGCGACGACCAGTCCGACGACGACGCCGAGGACGACGTACGCGAGCAGCAGCGTCACCGTGGCGAACGCGGCGGGCCGCACCGCCGTGTGGAAGCGGACCAGCCCGGCCGGCAGCGGCGCGCGGCGGGATACCAGCAGGCAGATCAGCAACAGCCCGAGGATCCAGAGCAGTCCGAACAGGAGCGTGGCGGGAACGGCCGCGCGGAACCCCACCGTCGGTGCGGAGTCGAGGAGTTCGCCGATCTCGCCGACAGGCGAGTCGCCGGTGGAGATTCCGAAGTCCTGGTGGGCCAGGAGCGCGCCGCCGGTCAGTGCGAGGAGCCACAGCGCCACCAGCGGAAGCGCCCGCCCGGCCAGTTCGCGCGGCCCGGCCACGGCCCGGTTGTGCAGGGGGCGCAGGAAGCAGAAACCGGCCGTGAGGGCTCCGGCCAGGCTCACCGAGAGCGGCAGCACGGACAGGCTCGCGTCCGCACCGGCGAGGAAACCCGCCCCGCCCGACACCTCGACCGACCCGCCGGCGGCCATCACGACGACGGCGGCGACCACGCGGGGAAACGCGCCCCCCGGCAGATCACCGGCGCCGGCGCAGGCCAGTCCGGCCGCGCCGATCACCGTCATCACCGCGAAGCCGGCGACGACGGCGACGAGCGCGTCGCGCCACGCCCTCGTGGAGGAACCCCCGGTCGGCGTTGCCATCGGTGTACGGCTCACCCTGCAACCGTAGGCACCGCCCGTGCGCGGGCACCACCTGAACGGCCTAACCGACCGCGCGGCGGGGAGGCGGATGCCCGGATACTGCAAGGAACGCACCCGTATGGGTGGGTCTACGGGCGGAGCGTCCAGCCGGGACCGGAACTTCTGCGTACGGAGGGCATCCGTGACCACGCAACCTTCGGGCATACCGCCGTCCGACCGTCCCGCGGGCCCCCCGTCCGGGCCGCTCTCGGGCGGTCGGCAGGGCCCGCCGCCGCAGGGCCCGGGCGGTCCGTCCGGCCCCGCTCCTCCGGGCGGTTCCGGTCCCCCCGGGCCGCCCCCCGGCGGGCAGCCTCCCGGGAGGCCCTGGTGGCGGTCCGGGCCCCGGCTGGCGGCCGGGCTGGTGGCGGTGGCCGCGGCCGTGGCGCTGATCGTGGTGCTGACCCGGCCGGGCGGTACGCCGACCACCGGCGGCGAGGTCTTCCTCCAGCCGGCCGGGTCCGTGGGGCAGGACCCGTTCACGGAGTCCACCGCGACGGCCCCGGGCGCCCAGGAACCCCAGCCGACACCCACGGGCCCCGTGCCCACCACCGGCACCACCGCCACCCGCTCCGTCAGCGGAGCCCAGCCCGGCCTGTACGGCGGGACCCGGGACCTGGCCAGCTGCGACGTCGAGAAGCAGGTACGGGTGCTGGTGGCGGAGCCGGCCAAGAACAGCGCGTTCGCCGAGGCCCTCGGCATCCGCCCCGCGGCCGTCCCGGGCTACCTGCGCTCCCTCACACCGGTCCGGCTGCGTCTGGACACGCGGGTCACGAACCACGGATACAAGGACGGCCGGGCCACCCCTTACCAGGCCGTTCTCGAGGCCGGAACGGCCGTGCTGGTGGACGACCGTGGGGTGCCCCGGGTGCGGTGCGCCTGTGGGAACCCGCTGGGGGAGCCGGTGGCCCTGAAGCCCGACTCGAAGAGGTACGGGCAGCCGTGGAGCGCGTACCACCCGCAGAACGTGGTGGTGATCGCGCCCTCAGTGAAGATCGTCAACAAGATCGTGATCTACGACCACCAGGACAAGCGCTGGTACGAGCGCGACCGGGGCGCGAAGCCGGACCCCGACGAGCGCATCGCACCTCCGGTACTACCGACGCCTCCGGTGACGACGGCTCCGCCCTCCCGCTCGCCGTCCGACACGGACACGCCCACGGACACGGATACCGGTGCGCCGACCGACACGGACACCCCGACCGGCCCGTCCTCCGATACGGACACCGGCAGCCCGACGGACACGGGAACGCCCACGGAGAGCGGGTCGGACACGGACAGGGAGCGGGACGCGGGAACTCCCACCGACCCGGGAACCCCGGCGGACTCCGGCACTCCGGCGGATCCGGAAACCTCCACAGACACCGGCACCCCCACGGACACCGGTACCCCGACGGACACCGGTACCCCGACGGACACCGGTACCCCGACGGACGCGCAGCAGAAGCCGGGGCTGACCGACCGGAGCGGCACCCCGACCGGCCCGTCCTCCGATACGGACACCGGCAGCCCGACGGACACGGGAACGCCCACGGAGAGCGGGTCGGACACGGACAGGGAGCGGGACGCGGGAACTCCCACCGACCCGGGAACCCCGGCGGACTCCGGCACTCCGGCGGATCCGGAAACCTCCACGGACACCGGTACCCCGACGGGCGCGCAGCAGAAGCCGGGGCTGACCGACCGGAGCGGCACCCCGACCGGAACGGCGACGTCCGGTCCGCCCGCCGTGCCGCCCTCCTCCGGCACAGCCCCGGCCCCGCCCGCCCGGTAGACGGGGCCCGGTCCGTTCGGAAGGTGGCCGGGTGGCCGGGTCCGCAGGTCAGCGGCTCAGGTGCGGCAGAACTTCGCGAAGGCGCTCTGGGCGCCGGCGAGGAAGCCCTGTGCGAAGGCGGCTTCGACGGCCGCGTCCTGGGCGGTGAGTCCGGGCTTCTTGTGCGGCTTGGGCTTGCTGTCGCAGTCCTCCTGGGCCGCCTGCTTGCCCGCCTTGACACCCTCGCTGAAGCCCTGCTGGCGGGCCTTGCGGATGGCGTTCTTGTCCGTCTCCTTCTGCGCGCTGTCCGCCTTGAGCACCTGGCAGTTCCTGAAGCCGCCGGTGTCGGGCAGGACCGTGAAGTCGGTGCTCTTCTGGAAGCGCACCAGTGAGAACGTCCCGTCGGGCTTGACCGGCAGGGTGTCGACGCCCTCACCGCCGTCGATCTTCAGACCCACCTTCGGGTCCCAGCCGGATCCGCTGATGGTGATGCTCAGTCCGTTGTCGGCGGGTTTCACGGTGCAGGTGCCGATGGCGGGCGCCGCGGTCGCCGCCGGAGCCAGGGCGACCAGGCTCCCGGCGAAGAACGAGCAGGCGACCAGAGAAGTGACCGTGGTGCGGCGGCTGTGCCGGTTCATGGTGGGGTTCCTCCCTCGCGATGCTGCGGAGAGGGAGAGGCGAGGAGACGACCGTAGGGGGCGACCGCGCGCACGCGCGGTGTCGCGACGGACGCACCGCGGCCTGCGGGCGTCGGCCCGGCACAGCCGGACCACGCTCCGGGACTCTCCCTCCGGCCACCGCACCGGGCGGTGGTCTGGATCACTCGGACGGCGCCCGTCCCGTCCATCGTCCTCCGTCCCGGACGGGGTGTCGACCGGGCAGGGGGGTGCTCAAGTGCGCGGGACGGCCGTCACGGTGTGCGTACCCGAGTTGTTGCCCGGGTCCGGGTCACCGGGCGCGGTGATGGTGGCGTGGATGGCCCCGGGCCCGTTTCTGGTGACCGTGGCGAGCAGCGGGATCTGGTTCTTGGCGCCCTTCGCGAGGGTGCCGCCGGTGCAGCGGTAGCCCGTGGTGCCGGTCGCCGAGCACTGGAAGCCGTTGAAGGTGCCGGACTCCGGTGCACGCCGTAGCGACAGCGAACCAGAGGCCTGGACCTGGATGACGACGTCCTTCGCGTCGGCACCGGAGTTGGAGTAGGCGACCCAGTAGTTGCGGTTCGTGCCCGACGGCGGGCTGGCCTCGCCGGTGATGGCCCCGATGGACACGTCGGACGGGGCGTTGGCGGACCCGGCCGGTTCGGAGCAGACCTCGTTCGACTCGTAATTCGAGCCGAAGTCACTGATGACCCCGTCCCCGCCCCTGGTGTGGCTCTCCACCACCGCACAGTAGGCGACGCCGGGTCTGATGCCTGCGTTCACCGTTTTGACAACGGTCCGGTTCACGCTGGGGACTTCGCCGACCAGCCTGATGCGCCGGACCTCACCCGCGCCCTGCGGGCGCAGGATGAGGACGTGGGAATCGTCGTCGGCGTCGGTGTCCCGGAAGGTGACGGTGACGTCGGGAGCGTCCAGCCGCACGCTCACCAGTTGGGAGGATTGCGCGGGCGTGGCGAGACCGACGGCCAGTCCGCAGGCCAGACCGGTACCGACCGACGCCCGGTACATCCACCGGAGGCGTCCCTTGCCTGTCATGGGAATCCCCGTTCTCAGCCGCAATGGGATGGTTCCAGCCTCCGCTCGTGCGTGGACCACGGCACATCGCCGGGGAGCCGGTGGCCGCCGTCCCCGAGCCCCGGCGGCTCCGCGCTCCGCTGGGACACCGGCGGGATGGAGTGAGACCCTTGCTGCATGGGCCGAAGGGGAGAGAACCCCGAAGTCGGCTGGCCCGCGCGGCCGGACACGAGCCTTGCGCTCAACCGCATGGGTACGTTCGACTGGGACCTCGACAGCGGTCGGATGCATCTGGATCCGACCGCCCTCGAGGTGCTCGACCTGCGCCCGGACGAGTTCCCCGGTACCCCCGCCGGGCTGGGCCTGCGGATCCCGCCCGCCGAGGCGGCCCGGCTCGACGCCCGGGTCGCGCAGGCGCTCAAGGACGGCCGCAGCCACTACGGCGCCTACGTCCGCAGCCGCCGCCGGGACGGCTCCCCGGCCTGGACCCACCTCCAGGGTCACGTCCTGCGGGAGCGCGACGGCCGCCCGTACCGCGTCATCGGGATACTCCGCGACGCCGCCCACGACCCGGGCGAGCCCGGAGCCGCCGGCGAGCGGGACGAGGGACGGCGGCGCATGACGGGGGTCGTCGAGCGGACCACCGCCATCCTCGCCCACGCCCGCACCGTCAACGACGTGACCGACACCCTCAAGGACCCGGAGGCCCTCGGGCACCTCGGCGCGGTCAGCGTGATGCTCGGCGTCGTCGACGGCGGCCGGATCCACCTGGTCGCGGAGGGACAGCTCGGTTCGTACGTGCCCGAGATCGAGTACACCCGGATCGACGCGCGGTTCCCCATGAGCGAGGCCGTACGGACCATGCAGCCGGTGGTCCTCGGCTCGCGTGAGGAGTTCCAGCGGCGCTACCCGCAGCTCTGGCCGTACATCGAGCCGCTGGCCGTCCGCAGCGGGGTCTACCTGCCGCTGATCGCCCAGGGGCGCTCCATCGGCGCGCTCGGGCTCCTCTACACGCGGGACGGCGACTTCACCGCCGAGGAGCGGAACCTGCTGATGGCCCTCGGTAGCGGCATCGCGCAGAGCCTCCAGCGCGCGATCCTCTTCGAGCAGGAGCACGACCTCGCCGAAGGGCTCCAGCGCGCCATGCTGCCCCGCCGGATCCCGGACGTGCCGGGCGCGCGGATCGCCGTACGGTACCGGTCCGCCCGGATGGGGCGGGACGTCGGCGGCGACTGGTACGACGTCATCCCGCTCGGCGAGGGCCGCGTCGGCGTGATGATCGGCGATGTGGAGGGGCACGACACGGACGCCGCCGCCGTCATGGGCCAGCTGCGGATCGTCCTGCGCGCCTACATCACCGAGGGGCACACCCCCGGCGCGGCGATGGAACGGGCCTCGGCCTTTCTCCGCGACCTGGAGACGGAACGGTTCGCCACCTGTACGTACGCCGAAGTGGACCTGAACACCGGGCTGCTCGGCATGGTCCGCGCCGGGCACCTCGACCCGGTCGTGCGGCGCGGCGACGGGAGCTGCCACCGCGTCCAGGTGGCCGGCGGCCTCCCCCTCGGCCTGCCGAGAGGGGACGGAGCGCCGGCCGAGGGGCCGGTGACCGGCTCCGGATACCCCGTCACCAGCCTCGAACTCCACCCCGGCGACACCCTGTTGCTCTGCACGGACGGGCTGATCGAACGGCCCGGCAGCGACGCGGACACCGGCATGCGGGAGTTCATGGACGCCGTCCGCGACGGCCCAGCCGACGTGGAGGAACTCGCCGACGTGCTCTGCGACCTGGTCGGGGACGCGGGCGGCGGGGACGACATGGCCCTGCTCGTGCTGCGCCGCCGCGGCACACCCGACGCACGCGGCGGCGGCCCGCTGCGCCACCGCCTGGACCCGGGCGACACGGACGCCCCGGCGGCGGTCCGGCACCTGATCCGGGCCGCGGTGGCCGCATGGGGCGCCGGGGAGCGGGCCGACGAGATCGAGCTGGCCGCGGACGAGCTGATGACCAACGCCCTCGTCCACACCGACGGCGGCGCCCAGGTGGGACTGCGGCTGACGGCGCAGGGACGCGTGCGGTTCGAGGTCGAGGACACCAGCAGCGCCTTGCCGCGGCCGCGCGATGCGGGGGACTGGGAGGAGTCGGGGCGCGGGCTGCTCCTGGTGGACCGCCTCGCGGACGCCTGGGGCGTGGAGCCCCGGGGCGGCGGGAAACGCGTGTGGTGCGAGTTCGACCTCGCCGGCCCGGAAGCGGCCCCGGAGGCCGCCGCGTAAGGCTCACACCGCGGGGTACGGGGCCCGCGCCCGGGGTACGGGGCCCGCGCCGCCGCCCGGGTGTTCCGCGGGGCGATGAGCTCGCGGCCGGTGGCCGGTGTGGCCGGTGTGGCCGGTGTGGCCGGTGTGGCCGGGGCGGACGGGGCGGACGGGGCGGACGGCGGACGCCGGGCGCGGTGCGCAGGGGGCGCCACGGGTCCCGACGGCGCAGGTCTTCGGCTGGCGACGTGGCCGCCCCGTGGGTGCCGTGGCCGCCGGGGCCGTGGCTGCCAGACACGGCACCCGCTGATCTGCGGGGCGGCGACGCGCACATGCCCGGCCCGGCGTCCGCGTCCCGGCGGTCCGGTGCGCGCCCGAACGGCTGAACGCGTGGGTCCGCGCCCGGTTCGTGGGGTCCGGCCCGGGCCCGGGGGTCGATCCTGCCCGGGTGTCGATCCCGCGCCCGCTGCTGCCCGTGCTCCCCCTGCCCCTTCCCCTGCTCCTCGCCGTGGCCCTCGTCGTTGCCCTCGTCGTGCCCGCGCGCGCCGCCGACCGGGCCGCCGGCCGGGACGGCGACGGTGTCGAGACCGCCCGGACCAGCCGCCAAGTGGCCCCCGGTGTACGGCTGGAGTCGTACGACCGGCTCGAGGCCGACCGCTGGCTGCGGATCGACGAGCTCGTCGTCGACCTCGGGGGAAGCGGCGGAGTACGGGCCGAGTACCTGGGCGTCGCCGGCGCCGCCACCGTCGCCGACGCCGTCGCCCGGCACCGGGCCGGTCCGGGCCGGCGCGTGGTCGCCGCCGTCAACGGGGACTTCTTCGACATCGGCCGCACGGGCGCCCCGCTCGGCCCCGGCCTCGCCGCCGGGCGGCTGCTCCACTCGGCGTCGCCCGGGGCGGGCCGCGCCGTCGGCTTCGGCGCCGACGGCAGCGGCCGCGTCCTGCGGATCGGCCTCACCGGAGCGGTCACCCTGCCCGGCGGCCGCGCCCGCCCGCTCACCGGCCACAACGCAGCCCGGCCCCCCGCCGACGGCATCGCCGCCTACACCGCCGACTGGGCGGGCACCGCGATCCCGGACCGCGACGGCGCCACCGCCGTCGACGTACGCGACGGACGGGTCACCGCCGTCCGGGCGGTACGGGATCCCGCCCGGACGGAGCGGCGTCCCGCCCCCGGAACCACCCTGCTGCTCGGCCTCGGCGGCGCCGCGGCCGAACTCGCCGCCCTGCGCCCCGGGAACCCCGTCGCCGTGGCGGCCCGGGCCGTGCCCGACCCGGGCCCGGCGCCGGTCGACGCGGTCGGCGGCCGGGAGCCGCTCGTCGTGGCCGGGGTCCCGCAGGACCACGACGGCGCGCCGAACAACGCCGCCGCACCGCGCACCGCGGTCGGTCTCTCGCGCGACGGGCGCCGCCTGCGCCTCCTCACGGTGGACGGCCGCCAGCGCGACAGCGGCGGCCTCACCCTGACCGCGCTGGGCCGGCTGATGCACCGGACCGGCGCCCACGAGGCCCTCAACCTCGACGGCGGCGGCTCCTCGACCCTCCTCGCGGCGATCAGCGGAGTCACGGCCCCGGTCCTGGAGAACGCCCCCTCGGACGGCCGCCCGCGCCCGGTGCCCAACGGCCTCGTTCTCACCGCCCCCGAAGGCCCCGGCCGGACCACCGCCTTCCGGGTCGACGCCCCCGGCGGCGCCCGGGTCTTTCCCGGCCTGACCCGCACCCTCACGGCCACCGGCCACGACGCCGCGCTCGGACCGGCCGCGGGCCGGCCCCGGTGGTCCGTCACGGCGGGCTCGATCGGGGCGGACGGAGTGCTCCGTGCTCCGCGCGCCGCCGGCGTCACGGCGTACGCCCGGCTCGGCGCGGCCCGCGGCACGCTCCGCCTCGACGTGCTCGGCCCCTTGGCCCGGATGCGCCCGGTCCCGGCCAGGATCGGCCTCGCGGAGGCGGGCGAGAGCGCCGGGTTCGTGCTGACCGGGTACGACGCCCAGGGCGCGGCCACCACCGTCGAACCCCGGGACGTGGCCCTGCGGTTCGACCGCTCGCGGTGGCGCGTCACCGGCGGTGCCGGGGGCGGCTTCACCGTCACCGCCCTCGTCCCGCGGGCCGCCGGGCGGCTGCTGGCCACCGTCCGGGCGACCGGGGCCACCGCCGAACTGGCCCTCGGGGTCGGCCTGGTCACCCGGGAGCTCGCCGGGCTGGAGGACGCCGCCGCCTGGACCGGCCCGGGCGCGGCCCCGGCCGAGGGCCACCCGGGCCCCGGGCTCGCCCTGCGACTCCACCCGCCGGACAACCGGTCGGCCCCGGGCGCCCCTTCGGCCCCCGGCGCTCCGGTGGCCTCCGGTGCCGCGGCGGCCCCGCCGCGGCCGCTGGCCGTGCCCCAGCTGGCCCGGGCGTTGACGCTGTGGGTCGGAGGTGACGGCTCCGGCGCCCGGCCCGCCGTGGAGCTGGCCGACGCGGACGGCGCCGCCGTCACGCTGCGCGGACCCGCCGCGGACTGGACCGGCTGGCGGGAGATCAACCTGCCGCTGCCCGCCGCACCGCAGTGGCCGCTCACCGTCACCGGGCTCTCGGCGTCCGGCGGGACCCGCCCGGGCCGGCTGCTGCTGGACACCCTGGCCGCCCGGACCCCGCCGACGGGGCCGGCGGCCCCCGGCCCGGCCCGGCCGGACCCGGTGGTGGCCACCGGCGCCGAAGTCCGCGCCCGGCCCTGGCGGTTCGCCGTCGCCCCCGACGCCGGGCACCCCCGGATGGCCGGCGCGGACCTGGTGGTGACGGGCGCCGAGCAGCGGCCGTTCCTGCACCGCGGAGTACGGTTCCTGCCGCTCGGCACCACCCGCCGCACCCTGGCCGGGGGCGGACTGGACCGCATGCGGGCCCTGCGGGAGGCGCTGGAGGCCGCCGCCCGGGATCCGGGCACGGGCGCGCTGGCGGTCGTACGCCGGCATTCCGTGCGCACCGTGGACCGCAAGGAGGAGGCCCTCTTGGCGCGCCACCTCGCGGAGTTCCGGCGTACCACCGGGAAGGGCGCGGCGGTGATCACCGCCGGCGCCCCGCGGTTCGCCGCCGGACGGTCCGAGGGCGTGCTCGCGCTCGCGGCGGCCCGTACCGGCTGGACCCTGGTGGGCGCCGACGCCTTCCCGGGTCCGGGCCGCGACTGGCTCTCCGTACGGCCGACCGGCCCGCGGCCCCGGACCCGGCCGGCCGCGGGGCCGCTCTGAACCGCCGGAGGGGGCGCGGGCGGCACCCGGGCGCCACCCGGCGGACTCGGGCCGCCTCGAGGAGGATGCGGGCCGGCTCCCGAGGCCGGGACGCCACCGGCCAGTGCCCCGTGTCCCGCTCCACGAGCCGCCGGCACCCGCCGTCCAGCCGCGGGGCCGCGTCCGGGTCCGGAAGACGTCCCATGGGCCGAGCCAGGCGCCTGCGACCCGTACGCAGTTCGTCGTGGCGGCACCCTGGGGGTGTTGTCACACTCGTTCCCGCCGTGCGGCGCCTGGCACGCTCCCGCCTTGCGGGCGTACGGAACGACTTTGACGACACCCCCTGGCCGTGCCCTCCGACACCACCCGCGGCTACAGCGGGACGAGGGTGACCTCGGTGGCCTTCACGCTCGTCCACACCTCGACGCCGTCGGCGATGCCCAGTTCGGCGGCGGCCTCCGGGGTGATCTCCGCGACCAGGTCGGGTGCGTCGGGGGAGGAGACCAGGACGCGCAGCCGGCTGCCGACCGCGGTGACCTCGCGCACGGTGCCCCGCCAGACGTTGCGGGGGCTGCCGCCCGGGCGGTCCCGGTGCACGGAGACGGCCTCCGGGCCGATGATCGCGAGCGCCCGCGCCCCCTCCGGCAGCGCCTCGGCGACGACGAGACGGCCCCCGCCGGCGAGGACGAGGCCGTCGGCCGAGGCGGTGCCGGGCCAGGCGTTGCGCCCCAGCATCCGGGCCACCCACGGGGAACGCGGGTGCCGGGTCACCTCGGCGGGCGGCGCGTCCTGCAGGGTCCGCCCGTCGGCGAGTACGAGGACCCGGTCGGCCAGTGACACGGCCTCCACGGGATCGTGCGTGACGATCAGGCAGACGCCGCCGAAGCCCGCCAAGTGCGTGCGCAGGGTGTGCCGGACGTGGGCCCGCGTCGTCTGGTCGAGGGAGGCGAGCGGCTCGTCCAGGAGCAGCAGCCGGGGCCGGGCCGCGAGCGCCCGGGCGAGGGCGACGCGCTGGGCCTGGCCGCCGGACAGCTGCGCGGGCCTGCGCCGGGCCAGGTGCCCGACACCGAGCCGGTCCAGCCAGGCCTGGGCCTCGCGGCGGGCGTCGGCGCGCGGCACCCGGCGGGCGCGCAGCCCGTACGCGGTGTTCGCGAGGGCGCTCAGGTGCGGGAACAGCGCGCCGTCCTGCGGTACCCAGGCGACCTGGCGCCGGTGCGGGGGCAGCGCGGTCACGTCCGTACCGCCGAGGACGAGGTCGGCGTGGGCGCGCGGCGTCAGGCCGAGCAGGGCCCGCAGCAGTGTGGTCTTGCCGGCGCCGTTCTCGCCGACGACGGCGATGGTGGTGCCCGCCGCGGCGTCGAGCGTGAGGTCGTTGAAGCCGGTGACCTCGGCGTGCAGGGGCCAGCGGCCGCAGTCACGGGGCGCGCCCTCGGCCACGGCCCCGACGGGCTCCGCGGCCCCGCCCGGACGAACCGGGGGCGGGGTCTCCTCGGCGGGCTTCGGTGCCTCGGCGGCGCTCCGGGCGACCGGGGTGCCCGTCCAGCGGCCGCGCAGCGCGACCAGGACGGCCATGGCGACGGCGAGGAGCAGCAGCGAGACGGAGGTCGCCGCCTCGGGCTGGTCCTGGAGCAGCAGGTACACCTGGAGCGGCAGGGTCTGGGTGGTGCCCGGCAGGTTCCCCGCGAAGGTGATGGTCGCGCCGAACTCGCCCAGCGCGCGGGCCCAGGTGAGCGCGGCGCCCGCGATCAGGCCCGGGGCCACCATGGGCAGCGTGACGGTGAAGAACACCCGGACCGGCGGGGCGCCGAGGGAGGCGGCGGTCTCCTCGTAGCTCTGCTTCAGGCCGCCGAGGGCGCCCTCCAGGCTGATGACCAGGAACGGCATCGCGACGAAGGTCGCGGCGACGACGGCGCCCGAGGTGTGGAACGGCAGGGTGATGCCGAAGCCGTCCTCCAGCCAGGGCCCCAGCAGCCCGCGGCGGCCGAAGCCCAGCAGCAGGGCCACACCGCCCACGGTCGGCGGCAACACCATCGGGAGCAGCACGAGCGAGCGGACGAGGGGCTTGCCCCTGAAGTCGACCCGCGCCAGCAGCCAGGCGAGCGGCACGCCGAGGAGGAGCGAGAGACCGAGGGCCCACAGCGACACCAGCAGCGACAGCTTCAGGGCCTCGACCACGCCGGGGCTGGAGAGGTGGGTCGCGAGGTCGCCCCACTGGGTGCGGGTCAGGATGCCGAGGAGGGGCAGCAGCAGGAACGCGACGGCGAGCAGCGCGGGCAGCGCCAGGGCCACGGGGGGTCGGGTGTGGGTGCGGAGTCTGCTCATGAGGGGTTCCTGGCTTGGGGGTTACGGCGGCGTGTGAAGCGTACGGCGGCCGGCGGCGCGTGAGGCGGCGGCCGCCGGCCGACGTGCCGGGCCGTGCGCGGGGCCGCGTGCCGGGCCGTCCGACGTCTGGAGGTGCGTGGCCCGGACGTCCGGCGCCCGGAGCCGCGTCGCGCAGAGGTGCGTGGCTCGGAGCCGCGTCGCGCGGACGTGCCGGGAGGGACCGCCCGTCCCCCCGGACCGGGCGGTCCCTCCCGGTCCCGCCGCCGGCGTGGTGCCTACGCGGCCCCACGGTGACGGCAGGACGGCGGCGTTAGGTGCGCGGCCGGTGCGGTGCCCGCCTACGGCTTCTGGAAGCCCGCGTCCTGGAGGATCTTCTGCGCCTCGGGGCTGCTGAGCCAGGCCACGAACGCGGTGGCGGCCGCGGCGTTCTTCGACTGCCTCAGGGTGGCGGCCGGGTAGGAGGCCACCGCGTTCTGGTCGTCCGGGATGTCGACGGCGACCACCTTGTCGCCGGACTTGGCGGAGTCCGTCTTGTAGACGAGGCCGGCGTCGGCCTCGCCCAGCTCGACCTTGCTCAGCACGGCGCGGACGTTGGGCTCCTGGGAGACCGGCTTCACCGTGACGGCCTGCTTGTCCAGGATCTCCTTGCTGTAGCGCCCGACGGGGACCTCGGGCGCGGCCAGCACGACCTTGATCTTGGAGTCGGCGAGGTCCTTCAACTCGTCGATCTTGAACGGGTTGCCCTTGCCCGCGGCGATGACGAGGCGGTTCTTCGCGACGACCGTGGCGGTGTCGGTCTCCGCCTTGAGGCCGTCCATGGTCTTGGTGTCGGCGGTGATCAGCGCGTCGGCGGGGGCGCCCTGCTTCACCTGCGCGGCGAGTTCCTGCGAACCGGCGAAGGAGAAGGTGACCTTCGTACCCGGGTGGGCCTTCTCGTAGGCGGCGCCCGCGGTCTTGAACACGTCGGTGAGGGAGGACGCGGCGAGGACCGTCAGGTTCGCGGCCTTGGGCTCGGCGGAAGCCGTGCCGGAGCCCGGGGTGCTCGGGGAGGAGTCGGCGGCGGGCTTCTCGCCGCCGCCGCAGGCGGCCAGCGGGACGAGCAGGGCGGCGGTGAGCGCGGCGGTGGCAGCGCGGCGGCCGGTCGGGGTCAGGGTCGGGGACATGTCTGGTGCTCCTCGGTCGGGTCGGCGGCCGGCCGGGTGCCGGTACCGCGCGGTGGTGACCCCGCACCGGTGACGGCGGAGCGGGTGGGGACGTACGGGGTGGGAAGTGGGGGGTGGGGCGGTTGGGGAGGTGCCGCGCCCGGAGGCGTGGGGCGGTGTCGCATTCCGGCCGTGGCCAGGGCCGTAGCCGCCGGGTGTGCGGGTGTCGGGCCGGCGTCCGGGTTCAGACGCGGTCGATGTGCACGCTGGTGGACTTCACGCGGGCGGTGGCCCGCATGCCGACCTCCAGTCCCAGCTCCTCGACGGCTTCACGGGTGAGCAGGGAGACCAGCCGGTGGGGACCCGCCTGGATCTCGACCTGGGCGGCGACGTCGCCGAGCGTGACGGCCGTGACGATGCCGGGGAAGGCGTTGCGCGCGGAGGTGTACGGCTCGCCGTCCTCGGTGTGGGCGCCCTGTCCGACCTCCACGGAGAAGGCGGCCAGGGCGCGGCCGTTGATCAGGCGTCGGCCGCCCTCGTCGCGATGGGTCGCGACCCGGCCGGCGTCGGCCCAACGGCGCGCCGTGTCGGGGCTGACGCCGAGCAGGCGCGCCGCCTGGCCGATGGTGTAGGACTGCATATGCAACAAGATAGGTGCTCATGTGCCGCACTTGCAATTCCCTTGGGTGCATATCCATGGTAGATGCCATGGCTCTTGTCGCATCCGCCAAAAGTCGTTCCGGTTTCCACCGGCCGTCTCGCTAGAGTCATGGCATGGCTGAAGAGGTAACGGCGACGGGCACGGTGCGGGTCGACGCGTGGATCTGGTCCGTACGTCTGACGAAGACCCGGTCCACCGCGGCGACCGCCTGCAGGGCGGGTCACGTGAAGGTCAACGGGGAGCGTGCCAAGCCGGCGCAGCCGGTGCGCGCGGGTGACGAGGTGCGGCTCTTCCACGCGGGGCGCGAGCGGATCGTCGTGGTCCGGCGCCCCGTGTCCAAGCGGGTGGGCCCCCCGGTCGCGGCGGAGTGCTTCATCGACAACAGCCCGCCGCCGCCCACGCGCGTCGAGGCCGCCGTGGTCGGCATCCGCGACCGGGGTGCGGGCCGCCCGACGAAGCGCGAGCGCCGCGAGATCGAGACCCTGCGCGGCCGCTGACAGCGCCGGCGGCCGGTTTCCGGAGGCGGGGGCGCGAGGGAGTCTCCGTACGCCTCGATTCGAGCACGCGTTCGATAAGAGGGTTAGGCTGGGGGGCATGCACGCAGTCCAGGGCCTCCAGGGCTCCCTCTTCGACCAGGGCGACGAGATCCTGCTCGGTCCGCTCGGCGGCATCCGGCGGACCCCGCTCGGCGCCGGGGCCTGGGTCGACCACCTGACCGGCTGGCTGACCGGCGCAGACCTGTTGTTCGAGCGGCTGGCGGCCGACGTGCCCTGGCGGGCCGAGCGGCGCCAGATGTACGAGCGGGAGGTGGACGTACCCCGGCTGCTCGCCTTCTACGGCGACGGCGAGGCCCTCCCGCACCCCGCCCTGACCGACGCCCGCGAGGCGCTGACCCTGCATTACGCGGACGAGCTCGGCGAGGCCTTCACCACCGCCGGACTGTGCCTCTACCGCGACGGACGCGACAGCGTGGCCTGGCACGGCGACCGGACCGGCCGCTCCTCCACCGAGGACACCATGGTCGCCATCGTCTCCGTCGGGGACCCGCGCGATCTCGTCCTGCGCCCCCGCGACGGGGGCGCCACCCTGTTGCGCCTGCCCCTCGGGCACGGCGACCTCGTCGTCATGGGCGGCTCCTGCCAGCGGACCATGGAGCACGCGGTGCCCAAGTCGGCGCGGGCCGTGGGGCCCCGGATCAGCGTGCAGTTCCGCACTCGCGGAGTCCGCTGACCGGGGCCCTCCGCAGCCGCTCCGGCCCGCCGCGGTGCGTCAGCGCCCAAGCCAATTTCATCCGTTCGGCTGAACGGCCAATCCGCCGGGCCCGCGGCGCCGAAGACGAGGTGTGAGCATCAACCGCAGCACCAGCGAGCAGGGCGCACCGACGCCCTCGCTCATGGGCGCCCCGACCGGTACGGGGCCGCTGCGCGCACTGATCGGGCGCCTGACCGCCGTACCGGGCGGTCAGGGCGCGACAGCCGGTTTCGGGCCCGGCTGGAGTCGCCGGGGCCACCTCGCCGCGGTCGGGGCCTCTGCGCCGGCCTCGATCGCGGCGGGGTGCCCCGGCCGGCTGGACACCCCCGGCGGCCGGGAGGCGACGGCCTCCCGCGGCGCGATACGTCGTGCCGTTCCCGGCCCGACCGCCGCGCCGCCCCGCGGCGCGGTGCGGGCCCGGGAGGGCGACCCGACGATAGCCTGCGGCGCGTGCGGCCCGCCCGAGGCCGCCGTGCCCAGCGCCGGCTGAACCGGACCTCTTTCCTTTCCTGCCCATGACATCCGTATGTACAGGCATGCGTCCATCCGTCATGCCCGGTAAGCAACTCCCAAGGAGTACAACCATCATGAACGCTCTTCACTTCCGTCGCACCGCCGTAGCCGTGGCCGCCGCGGCCGTCCTTCCCTTCACCCTCGCGGCCTGTTCGGAGTCGGGCAAGGACTCCGCCGCAGGCTCCACCGCGAGCACGGACAGCTCCGCTTCGCAGCCGGCCACCCCGGACGCCTCGATGGCGACGGACAAGCCCTTCGGTCCGGCCTGTGCGGGCGTGCCCGCCGACGGCGCGGGTTCGTTCGACGGGATGGCGAAGGACCCGGTGGCGACGGCCGCCTCCAACAACCCGGCCCTGTCGACGCTGGTCGCCGCGGTCAAGCAGGCCGGCCTGGTGGACACCCTCAACAACGCCAAGGACATCACGGTGTTCGCGCCGACCAACGACGCCTTCGCGAAGATCCCGAAGGCCGACCTGGACAAGGTCCTCGCCGACAAGGCCACCCTGACGAAGATCCTCACCTACCACGTCGTGGGCGAGAAGCTGACCCCGAAGCAGCTGGAGAACGGCTCCTTCGACACCCTGGAGAAGACCAAGGTGACCACCGCCGGCTCCGGCGAGGCGTACAAGGTCAACGGCACGTCCAGCGTCGTCTGCGGCAACGTCAAGACCGCCAACGCCAACGTCTACATCGTCGACACCGTCCTGATGCCCAAGTAGCACCAGGTCGCGCGCAGGGCGCGCGGGGAACCGAGTGAGCGAGTGCCGTGCGGCCCCGGATCCCGGGGCCGCGCCGCGCTGTGCCGGGCCGGCCCGTGCGTACGCACGCGGCGCGCTGGCGCAGCTGCTGGAGCAGGTGCAAGCACAGGCGCCGGGCCGGGGCCCGGATCAGGCCGGGCCGGACTCCTTGGCGCCGCCGCCGGGCAGCCGCCCGGCCGCCGCGTGCAGCGAGCGCAGGGCCACCAGGAGGACGCCGACGTCGTCCAGGTACACCGGGTCCGGGATCAGGTCCACGGGGGAGACCGTGTACACGACCGCGACCCAGAACAGGGCCTTGTCGCGCAGCGGGATGCCCGCGTCGAGCAGCAGCCGCCGCGCCGCGAAGACACGTACGAGCAGTAAGACCGCGGCGATGGCCAGAGCGACCGCGACGACCACGCCCAGAGTGAGCCAGACCTTTCCGTCCATGGCGCGCCTATACCCCGTTCCCGGCCCGCTCTACCGGGGCGATTCCGGGGCGGTTCATCCGGTCCGGCCGCGAAGGCGCCGGCCGACCTCGCCGAGGCCTTCGGCGAGCACGTCGAGCTGTTCGGGGGTGAGGACGTCGACGAGGACCTCCCGGACCGTGGCCACGTGCCCGGGTGCGGCCTCCTCCAGCCGGGCGCTGCCGGCGTTGGTGAGGACGGCGAAGACGCCGCGGACGTCGGAGGGGCAGCTGCGGCGGCGGACCAGCCCGGCCTTCTCCATCTGCGTGACCTGGTAGGTCAGCCCGCTCTTGGAATTGATCAGGCCATTGGCCAGCTCGGTCATCCTCAGCTCGCGCCCGGGGGCCGCGGCGAGCCGTACGAGGATCTCGTACTGGGGGTGTGAGAGCCCGGAGTCGTCCTTGAGCTGCTGGTCGAGGCGGCGGTTCACCAGTGCCGACGCGGCCAGGAAGCCGTCCCAGGCCCGCATCTCGCGGTCGTTCAGCCATCTCGTCTCAGCCATGCGGCCAGCCTACACGGGTTGTTCCAATTTGAATCAATGGCTAGGGTCGGGTCCCGGCGGTTCGAATTTGAACAAACCTGAGCAGTGCCGTCCCCGCCCTCCGGACCGCCCGACCGGAAGGATTCCCCCCATGACCAGCCCCTCCGTCACCCCGACGAAGCCGCAGGCCGCCGCACCGGCCGGACCCGCGCCCGCGTTCGCCCCGTCCGGCCCCGCGCACGACACCGGCCTGCTGCTCCTGCGCCTGGTCCTCGGACTGACCATGGCCGCCCACGGCACCCAGAAGCTCTTCGGCTGGTTCGGGGGCGGCGGCATCAGCGGCACCGGACAGTTCTTCACCGCCAGCGGCTACCCCGCCGGTGACGCCATGGCCGTCCTCGCCGGCCTGACCGAGACCCTCGGCGGCCTCGGCCTCGCCGCCGGGCTGCTCACCCCGCTCGCCGGAGCCGCCCTCTTCGGCACGATGATCAACGCCATCGCCGTCCACGGAGCCGGCTCGTTCTTCGCCCCCGAGGGCATCGAGTACGAGCTGCTGCTCACCGCCGGCGCCGCGGCCCTCGCCCTCACCGGCCCCGGCCGCTACGCCGTCGACCGCTTCCTGCCCGTCGTACGCGCCCACCGGCTCGCGCACGGCGCCGGCGCCGTCGCGCTCGGCGCGGTCCTCGCCGGCGTACTGCTCCTCGTACGCGACTAACGCGCACGACTAACGCGCACGAGGGTGTCCGGGGCCTGCGCTGATTGGCCCCGGGCATTCGCGGGAAGAGCGCACGAATGACACAACCCATCGAAGACTACGCACTCATCGGCGACCTGATGACCAGTGGGCTCGTCGGCCGCGACGGGTCCATCGACTGGCTGTGCCTGCCGCGCTTCGACTCGGCGGCCTGCTTCGCCAAGCTCCTCGGAGAAGAGGAGAACGGCCACTGGCGCATCGCCCCGGTCGGCGCCGCACCCGACGAGCGCTGCACCCGCCGCGCCTACGTCGACGGCACGCTGGTCCTGGAGTCGTACTGGGAGACCGAGGGCGGCACGTTCAAGGTCATCGACTTCATGCCGCAGCGTGACACCGCGCCCGACGTCGTCCGGATCGTCGAGGGACTCACCGGCGAGTCCACCGTACGCAGCACCCTGCGCCTGCGGTTCGACTACGGCCACGTCGTGCCCTGGGTCCGGCGCGTCGACGGCGAGCGCGTCGCCGTCGCCGGACCCGACTCCGCGTGGTTCCGCAGCGAACCCCACGTGCACACCTGGGGCGAGCACAACAGCACCCGCTCCGAGTTCGCCGTCGCCGCCGGGGAACGCGTCGCCTTCGTCCTCACCTGGCACCCCTCGCACGAACCGCGCCCCAACCCGATCGACCCGTACGCGGCCCTGCACACCAGCCTCGCCGACTGGCGCGCGTGGACCTCCCAGTGCACCTACGAGGGCCCCCACCAGGAAGCGGTCATCCGCTCCCTGATCACCCTCAAGGCCCTCACCTACGCCCCCACCGGAGGCATCGCCGCCGCGGCCACGACCTCCCTCCCCGAGGAGCTCGGAGGCGTCCGGAACTGGGACTACCGCTACTGCTGGCTGCGGGACTCCACCCTCACCCTCGGGTCGCTGCTCGCCACCGGGTTCCTCGACGAGGCCCGCGCCTGGCGGGCCTGGCTGCTGCGCGCCGTCGCCGGCGACCCCGCCGACCTCCAGATCATGTACGGGATCGCGGGAGAGCGCCGCATCCCCGAGACCGATCTGCCGTGGCTGCGGGGCTACGCCTCCTCCGCCCCCGTCCGCGTGGGCAACGCGGCCGTGGACCAGCTCCAGCTCGACGTGTACGGCGAGGTCATCGACTCGCTGTACCTGGCCCGCGCCACCGGCCTCGCCGCCGAGGCACACGCCTGGAAGCTCCAGCTCGCCCTGCTCGACTTCCTGGAGCGCAACTGGCGCCGCCCCGACGAGGGACTGTGGGAAGTGCGCGGCCCGCGCCGCCACTTCGTCCACTCCAAGGTGATGGCCTGGGTCGCCGCCGACCGCGCCGTGCGCACCCTGGAACACGATCCCTCACTGCCCGGCGACATCGAGCGCTGGCGGACCATAAGGGACGAGGTGCACCGCGACGTCTGCGAGAACGGCTACGACCCGGAGCGCAAGACCTTCACCCAGTTCTACGGCTCCACCGAGCTCGACGCCGCGACCCTGCTCATCCCGCGCGTCGGCTTCCTCCCGCCCGACGACCCGCGGGTCGTCGGCACCGTCGCCGCGGTCCAGGAGGAGCTCGGGCGCAGCGGCCTGGTCCGCCGCTACAGCACCGAAGGCCCCTCCGTCGACGGACTGCCCGGCGACGAAGGAGCCTTCCTGGCCTGCTCGTTCTGGCTGGCCGACGCGCTCCATCTGACCGGCCGTGAGAAGGAGGCCCGCGCCCTATTCGAACGGCTGCTGGCCGTATGCAACGACGTGGGACTGCTCGCCGAGGAGTACGACCCCGTCGCGGGCCGCCAACTCGGCAACTTCCCACAGGCGTTCAGCCACGTCGGCCTCGTCAACACCGCCCTCACCCTCGCGCGGGGGAAGGCGGCCGTGGCGATCCCGTAGGGCGCCTCGCTACGGCCGCCGCACGGCCTCGGTCAGCCGGCCCCGCAGCCGGGCGAACTCGGCCGAGGCCCGGAGCGCGGCGACGTCCGTCTCCGGCCCCCGGTCGAGGCCGACCGGGAGTTCCGCCACCACCCGTCCCGGGCCCGCCGCCATCACCAGGACCCGGGAGCCCAGCAGGACCGCCTCCTCCGCCGAGTGCGTCACGAACAGCACGGTCGTGCCGAGCCGCCCGGCGAGGGCGCGGACCTCCTCCTGGAGCCGCTCCCGGGTCAGCGCGTCGAGCGCCGCGAACGGCTCGTCCATCAGCAGGAGTTCCGGCTCCCCGGCCAGCGCCCGCGCGAGCGCGACCCGCTGCTGCTGGCCGCCCGACAGCTCCCAGGTACGCCGGCCCGCCGTCCCCGGCAGCCCCGCCCGCTCCAGGAGCTCCGCGATCCGCCCGGCCCGCTCGGCGCGCGGCACCCCGTGCCGGGCCAGGGCGAACCCGAGGTTCCCGCCGACCGTCCGCCAGGGGAACAGGCGCGGCTGCTGGAACACCACCCCCGCGCCCCAGCCCGGGCGCGGGACCGCGCCCCGACCAGGGCGGTTCCCGACGAGGGCCGCTCGAAGCCCGCGACGACCCTGAGCAGGCTCGTCTTGCCACAGTCGGACGGCCCGACCAGCACGACGAACTCGCCCGCCCGGATCCGCAGGTCCACGCCCTCCAGCGCCGTCACCGGCTGCCGGGCCGAGCCGTACCGGACGGCCACCCCCGCCAGATCGACGACGGCGACATCCGTGCCGGGGAGGTCAGCTACCAGTGCAGCAGGAGGGGGTTTTCCGGCATGGGTGAACCTCGTCGGAGCAGCGCCGTGGTGCGTGCCGACGCCGCGGAAGAGGGCGGTGGCACGTGTACACCGGCAGGGGGGCAGGCGGAAATCCGGCGCGGGAAGTACGCGCTGCGGAGGATGTCTCACAGGTGCGCGCGAAGGGTGCGCGGGTGTCCGTACGGTGTCAGAAGCGGCGGATCAGGAGATCAACAGCCGTGCGTAGGGGAGGAGTCGGCCCGACAGAGCATGGTCGAGACACGCAGCAGATCCACGTGACGACGCGATACGAGTACAGGGGCCATGGCCGCATCCTGTCGGTGTCGGGCGGGCTGGGACAAGCGGGGTCCGGATGCTGGACGATTCCGTTCCGGGATTCGGTACGGGGCGGGCTCAGCGCCTCCGGTTGAACGGCAGGCGGCCGAGCACCAGCGCCATCCCGCAGGTGTCGGTGACCGCCGAGAAGACCAGCCCGGCGCCGATGCCGGCGGAGAGCAGCTGGAACGCCGGGTGCACCAGCAGTCCGAGCACCAGGCCGAGCAGTACGAGCGAGCCCGCGGTGACCCGTACCTGACGCTCCATGGCCCAGACCGACCGGCGACCCTCGGCGGGGTAGTCGAGGCCGTGCCCGCCGGCCGACCAGGAGCGGGTGCCGCCGGTCAGGCTGGTGGACGGGATGCCGTGCGAGGCGAGGGTGCGGGCGGCGTTCTCCGAGCGGGCGCCGGTGGCGCAGACCAGCAGCAGGCCCTTGTCCTCGGCGGCCCGTCGCAGCCGGGGCAGGGAGGGGGCGATCCGGTCGAGCGGGATGTTCACCGCGCCGGGGAGGTGGCCGGAGGCGTACTCGCCCGGCGTGCGGACGTCGATCACGGTGAACTCCTGGTGGCGGGAGAGGACCTGGCCGGCGGTGAGGGTGGCGGGGATGCTCATGGTGGACGGGCTCCTTGCGGGACGTGGACGTGGACGTGGACACAGACGTGGTCGTGAACCGGGGGCGGGCCGCGGCGGCCCGGCGGTGTGGGAGGCCGGGCGTGAGCGGGGCTCGGGGAGAGCGTGGGCCGCGGGATGCGCGGCCGCGGGAGGGAGGGGCACCGGGGAGGGGATCGCCCGGGGACCGGAGCCCGGCCGGAATCCGTCCGGAGCGGCTGCCCGGAGACCGCCCGTCACGCGAAGGTGCGGCACGGTGCGGAAGCCGGAGCAGGGCAGGCGTCAGCTACGACAACAGGAGCGCGACAGGAGGCGCTGGTGGGTGACGGCCATGCCGCGGATCATAGGCCCGGCGACGCGATCAGGCCAGCGAACGGGCCGCGCCGCGCCGCGCCGGGCAGGCCGGCTGCCCGCCCGGCGATCGTTCCGGCGGGCCGCCCCGCCCTTCCGGCCCGGACGCCGGCGCCCCCCGGCCATGACCCCGGCGATTGTTCCGGCGGGCCCGCCCCGCCCTCCCGGTCCGGGAGCCGGCGCGATGACAGCCCGGGTCGGAGGGTCCGCATGCGGCCGCTAGGGTCGCAGTCGCAGCCGGGCGGGGGCCGAGGAACGGTGCCGCGGGTTTGTCGCCCCCTGGGTGGGCGGGCCCGGTTCGTGCGGGGGAGGGTGCGGTCAGCACGGTGTCAGGGGCAGGTGTGGGAAGCCCGACCCGCCCGCCGGGGGAGTTCCCTGCGCCGCGCCGGGCGCCGGGACGCGTTCGAGGACGCCGCCCGCGAAGACGTCGTAGAGCGGCAGCGTCTCCAGGTGGACGTAGCCGATGTGGCACTCGCAGACCGCCAGCGGGCAGGCCCGCGGGCGCAGCGCCGCCCGGTAGGAGCCGTCGTACAGGTTGCCCAGCTCCGTCTTCACGAAGTGGCAGCGGCGGACCGTGCCGTCGCCGTCCACCGAGATCACCGACTCGCCGGTCCGGCAGGGCAGGCCCGCCGAGCGGTGGGGGTGGCGGCTGTACGGGAACAGCGGGTCCAGGGCCGTCCAGCGGGCCGCCTCCGGATCCGTGTAGGTGCGCCCCTCCGCGGCGTTCACCCACAGGTAGACCTCCGGCGGGAGCGCCGCCCGCAGCCGGCGGGCCTCCGCCAGGTGCTCCGGGAGGCCGACGACGCCCACGCTGAAGCGGACCCCGGCGTCCGCCAGCTCCCGGCACCGGCCCAGGAAGCGTGCGTACGGGGTCTGCCCCGGGTGGTAGGTGCACCAGAGCGCGAGCGTGTCCGGATCGGCGGCGGCGGTCCACCCGGTGCGGCCGCTCAGGTTCGTCTGGATGGCGACCCGCCGGACGTGCGGCAGGTGCGACAGCTCCGTCAGGGTGCGCCGGTACCAGGAGCGGACCAGGCCCTCGCCCCACGGGGTGAACAGCACCGAGAGCCGGTCCGCGGTGTTCCCGGCCGCCCAGGCGGCGAACCGTTCCAGTGCCGCCCGGTCGGCTGCCAGCGTCTCGCGGCTGTCCCGGCGCTTGGCGAACGGGCAGTACGGGCAGTCGTAGTCGCAGGAGGCCAGCGGCCCCCGGTACAGCACGGTGAGCTCCCGCGGCCGTTCCGGGATCCCCTCAGCGGCCCCCTGACGGCCCCGCGGGGCCGTCACTTGCGCGCGTACGCGGCCATGGCGGCCCGTACCTCCGCCGAGAACAGCGCCGGGCCCACCGCGTCCGAGTGCGCCAGGCCCTCGGGCGTAAGCCGGAGCAGGCCCGGGTCCTCCGTCAGCCAGCCGCGCGCCGCGAACGCCTCCAGCTCCGCCGGGAAGTGCTCCCCGGGGCCGCCGCCGAACCGCTCCCGGTACTCGGCCACCGGCATCCCCGCCGCCTGGAGCAGCGACTGCATCAGGTGCCGGCGCCGGGCCTCGTCCACGTCCATCCACCGGCCGTACTCCGCCCGCGCGAAATCGGCCCGCGGCCGCGCCACGTAGTCGTCGATGATCGTGCGTATCTCCCGCATGTCCACCGCGTAGTCGAAGGAGTAGTGCAGCTCGGAGGTGTAGGAACGGGCTCCGCAGCCCAGGCCCACCATGCCGTCGGTCTGGCACGCGTAGTCGTCGGCGCCCGCCGCCGGAGCACCCGGGAGGCGGAACATCCGCATCGACACCTGCTCGTACCCGGCGGCCAGCAGGTGGTCCCGGCCGGCCCGGTACAGGCGCAACCGCCGGCCGTCCCAGCTCTCGGCGGGTCCGGCGGATCCGGCCGGGTCGTCCGGCCGGCGGCCCAGCGCGGTCAGGGGGCGTACGTACAGCGGGTACAGGTACAGCTCCTCCGGGCGCCAGGCGAGCGCGGCGTCCAGGGAGTACCGCCAACTGTCCTCGGTCTGGCCGTCGATGCCGTAGATCAGGTCGATGTTCAGCACCGGGATGCCCGCGTCCCGGACCCGGGACAGCGCCGCCTCCACGTCCGCGCGCTTCTGCGGGCGGACCGCCGTCCGCGCCTCCTCCGGCACGAAGCTCTGCACGCCCAGGCTCAGCCGCGTCGCGCCCCGGTCGGCGAGGACCGCGAGGCGGTCCGCCGTGGTGGTGGCCGGCGAGGCCTCCACCGACAGCGGCACCGCCCGCAGGTCGGCGCCCGCGCCCTTCTCCGCGATGTCGCAGAGGCGTTCCAGCTCGGAGGCGGTCAGGAACGTCGGCGTGCCGCCCCCGAAGGCGGCCGCCGCGAACCGGACCGGCCCGCCGTCCGTACCGTCGAGGGCCTCGCGGACCGCGCCCGCCTGGTGCTCCAGCGCGTCGAGGTAGGCCGTGGTCAGCCCCTCCGGGGCGCCGATCCGCGTGAACAGGTTGCAGAACCCGCAGCGGACCTCGCAGAACGGGACGTGCAGGTACAGCGAGAGCGCGTCCTTCGGCTGGTCCGCCCACAGGCCGCGCAGCGCGGGCCGCTCGGGCAGCCTCCGGTACGCCGTCTTGTGCGGGTAGGCGTACACATAACTCTCGTACGGGGTCGCCGTGTCGTTGCCGGTCGTCATCGCGCGGCCGCCTCCTCGGGTGCCGGTGCCGGTGCCGGATTCGGTGCGTGTGCCGCTGCGTGTGCCGGTGCGCGTCGCGGTCGTGGCGGCTCCAGGGAGAACTGGGCGTACGGGACGGTCCACACGGCCTCGTGCGCCAGCCGGTGGCCCGTGTACCCGTCGTCCCCGTACGTCGTCCCGTGGTCGGAGCAGACGATCGCGAAGCACCGGCGGCGCGAGCGCATGGCGTCGAACAGCCGGCCGATGTGCCGGTCCACGTACTCCAGCGCCGCCGCGTGCGACTCCCACGAGTCCCCGGCCGCCGCGGTCGCGCCGTCCAGGTGGAACCAGTTGGGCTGGTGCATCGCCGACACGTTCAGGAACAGGAACAGCCGCCGGTCCGCCGGGAGCGCGGCCACGACCTGCTCCGCCCGGGCCACCTGAGCCTCGAAGGAGGCCGGGGACGCCACCCCGAACTCCGGCTCCCAGTGGCTCTCCTGGAACATCCCGGGCAGGACGGAGCCCAGCGCGCCCCGCCGGTTGAAGAAGCCGACCCCGCCCACGCACACCGTCCGGTAGCCCGCCGCGGCCAGCCCCGACACCAGGTCCGGGGTGTCGAACACCCAGGTGTGCCCCGCGGTGCTCTCGCTGCCCGTGAACCGGGCGGCGAACAGCCTCGGGTGCGGGCCCGGTTCGGCCGGAGTGGGCAGGAAGCCGGCGAACATCGCCTGGTGGGAGGCGTAGGTGAAGCTGCCCGGAGCGTGCCGTCGCTCCCAGGCGCCGCCGGGCAGGTGCGCGGCGAGGTGCGGGATGCGGCCCTCGGCGGCCAGCCGGACGGCGACGTCGTACCGCAGGGTGTCGAGCGTGACGAGCAGCAGGTCGTCACGGCCGACGACCTCGTTCATGTCAGGGGCGGGCAGGTCAGAGGTGGGAGGTACGGGGTGCATGGCGGTCCTGTCGTGCCGGGGCGTGTACGGCGGCCAGTTGGGCCGCATAGGTGTCGAGACCCGCGGCGGGCGAGCCGGGAAGCCCGGCGAGTCCGGGCAGCAGGTCCCCGAAGGCGTTGACCTCGCCGACGGCGAACCCCCGCCAGCCGGTGGCGGGCAGCAGGTCCACCCCCACGCAGAGGGTGGCGGGAAAAACGGCCGCCGCGCGCTCGCAGACCGCGAGCGCGTCGCGCTCCCAGCTGCCGCCCGCCGCGGTCACGGCCGCGACGGCGGCGTCCAGGTCGCCGCGCGCGCCGCCGAGGTGCAGGTTGGTCATCGGCCCGCGCGCGGTGCGGACCACGGCGTGCGTGGCCCGGCCCGCGACGGCCACCACCCGCAGGTCGGCCGAGCGGCCCCGCTGGGAGGCCTTCGGCAGCCAGCGCTCGATGTGCAGCCCGTCGGGGGCGAGCGCGTCGACGACGGCGCCGATCACCCGCTCGTCCTCGTACCGGCGCACCCGCAGCGAGTTGTACAGGGCGCCGGAGGGGGAGCGCTCCACCGACGTCGTCGCCCGGACGCGGCCGCCCGCGCCCGCTTCGAGGGCCAGGACGCCGGAGGCCGACGACCCGTGCGCGAGCTTCACGAACACCCGGCGGAAACCGGGCCGCGCGAGGACCTCCCGTACGTCCGTCCAGCCGTGCACCGGCGCTGCGCCGGGGCCGGAGGTCGGGGAGGCCGGCACCGGGACCCCCGCCCGGTCCAGGGCGTGGTGGCACCGGCGCTTGTCGAACAGCACGGCGAGGTCCGCCGGAGTGGTGAGCAGCCGCCCGCCGGCCGCCGCGACCCCGTCCGCCACCGTCTCCACGGCCGCGGTGAACCGCTCGTACCAGCGGCCGGTGCCCTCCACCCGCGTCGGGTCGGACACCCCGCGCAGCAGCCGCTCGACCTCGGGGTCCTCGCCCGGCGAGTCGATCCGCACGGTCTCGCCCTGCCGGAACAGGGCGCCGCCGTCGAGTACGTCCCGCCAGGACACCACGCGGGCAGCGGGCAGGCCGCGGGCGCGCACGGCGTCCTGGAAGAGCGCCACGCGGCGGCCCGCCGGATTGCCGACGACCGCGGGCGGGACGGCCGGCGGGTCCGTGTGCGGGGCGGGTGGAGCCGTCGGCGGGGCCGGTGGAGCCGTCGGCGGGTCCGCCGTCACTCCGCCACCGCGACGTACCGGTAGATCTCCCCGTCGTACTCGTCCACATCGCCCGCCTCGAGGGCGAGGACCACGCCGTGCGGCTCCAGCGCCGCGCGCAGCCGCTCCTGGACGTCCGCGCCGATGAAGTGGTGGTCGAGGTCCAAGCGGGACAGGTGGCCGAGGGACCCGCCCTCCAGCAGGGCCGTCGCGCCCTCGTCGGTGAGGATGCCCATGGACAGGTCCAGGGTCTCCAGCCGGCCCACCACGGGGGCGCCCGCCACCGCGGCGGCGACCGCGTCCTGGATCTCGCTGTTGCGCAGCCCGAGATGGCGCAGGGCCGGAAGCAGCTCGCCCGACAGGATCGGTGCCAGGTCCTCCGCCTCGGTGTCCGCGCCGTACTCGGAGGTGCCGAGCCACAGGTCGAGGACCTCCAGGGAGGGCATGTCGCTCGCGGCGACGCCGCGCACCACCTCCCTGGGCAGCCCGCCGGTCTGCACCACCAGCTTCCGCAGCCCGGTGTGCTTCACGGGCGTCAGCGCCAGCCCCGTACCGCCGCGCACCCCGAACTCGCGCAGCTCCGGGAAGGCCTCGAGGAGCGGGGTGACGTCCGACTGCACGATCCACGAGATCTCGGACTCCTCGCCCTCGATGTCGCCGAGGAAGAGGTGCCGCAGGAGCGGGAAGTCGTCGGCGGCCGCTGCGAGGACGGACACGATGGCCGCGCTGGAGACCTCGTACGACTCCTCCCAGACGCCCACGATCAGGGAGCCGACCCGCCGGGTGTCGACGGCGGCCGTGAAGCGGGCGTAGGCCTCGCTCCAGGTCTCCCCGGTGTCGTGCTCGTCGGCGCGCACCCGCCAGGCCACGGAGCCGGCCTCGGGCAGGGCCCGCTCGTCGCCCTTGGCGGGGAAGTCGAAGGCGGGAAGCCCGCCCAGCTCCGAGAGGTGTGCGACCTGGCTCATGCGCTGCTCCTGAGGGTGAACGGGCCGTTCGGACGAGCGGCCGGTGCGACACCAGTTCTACCAAGGGCCACCGACATCCCGGCCCGCGGGGAAGGGGCCCGCGCACCGCGTACGGACGGGCACCGCGGGTAAGCGCGGGCCATGACTGTCGCGAAGACGAGCGTTCTCGTACTGGACTGCGCCGATCCCGAGGCGCTTGCCGCGTTCTACGCCGAGCTGCTGGGTGCGGAGGTGCGGGCGGGGGACGGCCCGGACATCGTCGAGGTCGTCGGCGGCGCCGGCGTTCACCTCGCCCTGTGCCGGGACCACGGCTACGCGCCGCCGAGCTGGCCGCGCCCGGAGGACTCCCAGCAGGCCCACCTGCGCATCCTGGTCGCCGCCGACGACCTGGACGAGGCCGAGCGGGAGGCCGTCTCCCTCGGCGCCCGCCCGCTGGCCGTCGACGTCGGCGAAGGCCAGCGTGACGCACGCCTGTTGAGCGACCCGGCGGGCCACTCCTTCACCCTGGCCGCCACGAGCCCGGCCCGCTGAATCCCGTTCGTCCGGGGGAGGCGCGCTTCGTACCCGGGATGCACACGGCGCGCGCCGCGATCGTCCTCGCGGGCGACGCGGCCCGGCGGGCGGCCCCGGCGCTCCTCCCCGAGCCGCTGGACGCCTCGCGGGCGGCCCGCAGCGGGCTGTCGGTCAGCGCTCGCGGTAGCGGTGGCCTTAGCGCCGGCGGGCGGCACGGCTGGACGGCACGGCTAGGGCGTGCGCGAGGCCAGCAGCAGGGCCGTGTCGTCCGGCCGGTCGACGGTGCTGCCCGCCTCCCCGATCAGCCGGTCCGCGGTCTCGGTCAGCGGCGTCGGCCGGGCCGCGGCCAGGGACAGCCGCAGCCGCTCCACGCCGACGTCGATGTCGGTGCCCGGCTTCTCCACCAGCCCGTCGGTGTACAGGGCGAGCACCGACCCGGTCTCCAGGCGCAGTTCCGTCACGGGGTAGGAGGCCTCGGGGTCGATGCCGAGGACCACCCCGCCCGCCAGGTCCAGCACCACGGTGCGGCCGTCCGGGTGGCGCAGCAGCGGCTGGGGGTGCCCGGCCCGTACGGCCTGGGCGGCGCCCGTCTCCGGGTCCAGCAGTACGTAGCAGCAGCTCGCGAACTGGCCCGGGTCCAGGTCGATCAGGAGCTGGTTCGTGCCGCTCATGACCTCATCGGGGCTGCTGCCGGTCAGGGCGAACGCCCTCACCGCGCTGCGTAGTTGACCCATGGTGGCCGCGGCCGCCACCCCGTGGCCCTGGACGTCCCCGATGACCAGGGCGAGCAGTCCGGCGCCCGTCTCGACGACGTCGTACCAGTCGCCGCCGACGTCCATGCCCAGGGTGCCGGGCAGGTAGCGGCCGACCGTCTGCACGTGCTCGCGCACCGGCAGCCGGTGCGGCAGCAGCGCCGCCTGGAGCCCGCGGGCGAGCGCGGCCTCGCTGTCGTAGCGCCGCGCCCGCTCCAGGGCCTGCGCGATCGGTCCGGCCAGCGCGGTGAGCACCGTACGCTCCTCCGGGCTGAAGTCGCGCGGGGCGTCGAAACCGAGGATGCACGAGCCGACGGGCCGCCCGGAGGCGATCAGCGGCAGGAAGGCGCGGGCCCCGACGTCGGCGTCCAGCGGGATCCCCGGATACGCGGCGGCGAGGTGCTGCATCGACTCGAAGAACAGCGGCCGGCCCGAGGTCAGGGTCTCCACGCCGGGGAGCCGGACATCGAGCCCCACCCCGTCGAAGCGGTCGAGGAAACCGGTGGGGAAGCCGGTCTCCCAGGCGAGGTGCAGGTGCCGCTCGTTCAGCAGGTAGATGGCGAGCTGACGGCCGCCGAAGGCCGGCAGCAGCTCTTCGGTCACCACCGCCGACACCTGGCGGGCCGTGACCGCCTCGGTCAGCGCGATGGCGAGGGCCACCGGCCGGTACAGCGCGGAGGCTTGGCCCGCCGCCGAGCCGGGGCCCGCCTCCGGCTCGGCCGCCGCCGCCGGCGCGTACGAGGGCCTCTCGGTGGCCCCGATCGTCAGGGTGACCCCGTCGGGCCCCGGGTCCAGGGCCACGGACAGCCAGTCCCCGGGCGGGTGCCAGCCGCGCCGGGCGGGGAAGCGCACCGGCTCGGTGGACATGAAGACGGCCCGGAAGTGGTCCTCGTACGCCGGATGCCCCAGCCAGGGCGCCGCCTCCCACACCACCCGCCCGAGGAGTTGCGGCTCGCCGAGACCCAGCAGGTCCTGGGCGGCGGAGTTGGCGAAGTCGATCCTGCCCTGCCGGTCCACGGACAGCACCGCCTGCGCGAGCCGGTTCACGGCCTCGCGGGGGCCCGCGCGCCGGGCCGGGGGCCGGAGCAGCACCGGGTCCACGTCCCAGACCACCGGGTTTCCGTCCGCCGCCAGCCCGGCCAGCTCTCGGGCCAGCCGGTCCGCGGCCTCCCGCAGCCGCTCGCGGTCCACGGCCCCGACCGGGATCCCCGGGGTCGCGGCGCGCAGGGCGAACACGACGCCGAAGCGCTGCCCGCCGCCGGTCACCGGCTCGTACAGCGACGCGAAGGGGAACGGCAGCCCGGCCATCAGCTGCGGGAAGCGGCGCACGGCCTCCTCCGCGTCGGAGAGGTGCACGGCCTGACCGGACCGGAACGCCTCGGCCACCGGGTACGGGCGGTTCGCGTGCATCCGCCACCACGGCCGGAACAGCCGGCCGGGGAGCCCGGTCAGCACCGCGATCCGCAGCAGCCCCTCGGTGCGCGAGCGCAGGTAGACCCCGCCCGCGTACCCGCCGACGGCCGCCACACCTTCGACGGCGGCCCGGGCGAGCGCCTGGACCGTGGCGGCACGGGCGGTAGCGGGGCCGTGGTCGTCCGGTCTCGCCGTCACCCCGTCAGGATGCCCCCTCGGCGGTGGTGGCCGCACCCCGGCGGCGGTCCGGCCTCCCGGCCGGGCCGCGGCCGGAGCCCCCGGTACCCGGCCGCCACCGCGACCACCGCGAGCAGCGGTACCCGCGGCCACCACCCGCAGGGCCCCGTACCCGTACCGGACCCCGGACGGCCCGCCCTGCGGCGATAGGCCGACCGCTTCGCTCGTCCGGGGGACGCACGGGCGTACGGGCCGTCCCCCGGACGAGCCGCGGGGCACGATACGCACGCGTCCCACCTCCCCCGGCAGGCCCCCGGAAGGCAGAACATGCGGTTCCAGTACGACACCATCGGCGAGCGCTACGCCGAATGCACCGCCACGGCTGCCTTCTCGGCGGCCGACACCCACACCCTGCACGGCGCCCTGGACGCGCTCGGCGGCGTACGCGGCCTGGACGCCCTCGACCTGGCCTGCGGCTACGGCTACAACACCCGGCTCCTGGCCCGCGGCGGGGCCCGCCGGACGGTGGGCGTCGACCCCTGCGGGGAGCGGATCGCGCGGGCCCGCGCGCACGAGGCGACGAAGGGGCGGCCGGACATCGAGTACCACGTCGCCGAAGCCGTGGGCGTCGCCGGCCTCGGCCCCTTCGACCTCGCCACCGCCGCCTACCTCTTCAACCACGCGACCGACCGGGCGGCACTGCACGCCGTGCTCCGGTCCGTGCGCACCAGCCTGCGGCCCGGCGGCCGGCTGCTCGCCATCGTGCCCAACGCGGGCGCGTTCCCCCGGGTGGACTGGTCGCCGTACGGGGTGCGCATCCTGGACCGGGTCCCGCAGGGCGAGGCACCCCTGCTGAAGGCGCACTTCCTCACCGATCCGCCGGAGCCCTTCGAGTTTCGCGAGTGGTCCCACGCCGACCTCGCCGAAGCGGCCGTCGCGGCCGGCTTCACGACCGTCGGCTGGCAGCCGAACCGGACGCCGCCGCCCGATCCCGTACGCGACGAGGCCTACTGGACGGCGTACCGCGCCTGGCCGATCAGCTCGCTGATGACCTGCACGGCGTAGGAGACGGCATGACGGGGCGGTGTGCGGCGCGGCGTACAGGGCGTCCCGGCGCCCGGCGCCCGGCCCGGCCGTCCGCTCCCCTCACGCGTTCGCCGCCGACCGGACCAGCTCCACGATCCGGTCGCGCGCCGCCCGGCCCTCCGGCACCGGCAGCAGCGGGTATCCGTGCGGCAGCCCCGCCCCTTCGTGGAGCTCCGCCTCCACCCCGGCGGCGCGGGCCCGGCGCAGCAGTTCCCTGCCGTCCGTGGCCAGCACGTCCCGGGTCCCCGTGAACACCGTCATCGGCGCCAGCCCCGCGAACGTCCCGCGCAGCGGGCTCACCCGCGGGTCCTCGGCGGGCAGGGTCCCCGCGTACAGGCGGCCGGCCTCCAGCAGACCGGGCCGGGCCGACAGCGGATCGGCCGCCTCGATCGCCGCCTGGTCCGGATGGCTCATGGTCACGTCCAGCCAGGGGCAGACCAGCACGATCCTGGAGGGCTGCGTCCCGGTGCGGTCGCGCAGTCGCTGGGCGCCGGCCAGCGCCAGACCGGCCCCGGAGGAGTCCCCGAGGAGTACCGTGCCGCCCGCGCCGCCGCTCTCGATCAGGCCGCTGAGCAGGTCGGCGGCGACCGGCACCGTCCGGTCCGCGGTGCCGCGCGGCGCCAGGGCGTACGCGGGTACGACGACCCGGGCCCGCGCCCGCACGACCAGCGCCCGGACCATCGCCCAGTGCCTGCGCTCCAGCTCGTCCACGAAACCGCCGCCGTGGAAGTACAGCACCCGGGCGTCCGGCTCGCCGCCGCGCGGGCAGACGTCGTACACCGGCCAGGCCCCGACGAAGGTCCGCGAGATGTCCGCGACCCGGCCCAGCGACCGCGGCGGCAGGTGCGACGCGGGCCGCCGGGCGGACTGGGCCACCCGGGTCCGCACCGCCTCCGCGCTCGCGAACCGTCTTCGCCGTCCCGTCGCGGCCAGCGCCGCCGACAACGCCTTGCTGCGCAGACTCGGCACGCCCCTCACCTCCCCTTTTCCCCGCGCATCCCCAGCGCGGAACCCCGGGGAGAGCATAGGCGTGAAGCTGCGCTGGAGGCCCGCTTAAGAAAGTCTCGATGGACTGATCACCACGCCGCTCGGCAGATTGGTTCCGTCACCCGCGCCACCCGCGCCCCCGCGGCCCCGGCGTCCCCTTCCGCATGCCTGGAGCCACTCCCATGAAGGCACTCGTCAAGCACAAGGCCGAGCCGGGTCTGTGGCTCATGGACGTCCCCGAGCCCGAGTACGGCGCCGGTGACGTGCTGATCCGGGTGCTGCGCACCGGCATCTGCGGTACCGACCTGCACATCCGCGCCTGGGACGGCTGGGCGCAGGGTGCCGTCAAGACCCCGCTCGTCCTCGGCCACGAGTTCGTCGGCGAGGTCGCCGCGCTCGGCGCGGACGTCCGCGACATCGAGATCGGCGCGCTGGTCAGCGGCGAGGGCCACCTGGTGTGCGGGAAGTGCCGCAACTGCCTGGCCGGGCGCCGCCACCTGTGCCGCAGCACCATCGGGCTCGGCGTCGGGCGCGACGGCGCCTTCGCCGAGTACGTCGTGCTGCCCGCGCAGAACGTGTGGGTGCACCGGACCGCGGTCGACCTCGACGTCGCGGCCATCTTCGACCCCTTCGGCAACGCCGTGCACACGGCACTGTCCTTCCCCCTCGTCGGCGAGGACGTGCTGATCACCGGCGCGGGCCCGATCGGGATCATGGCGGCGGCGGTGGCCCGCCACGCCGGTGCGCGCAGCGTCGTCATCACCGACGTCAGCCCCGAGCGGCTGGAGATCGCCCGCAAGGCGGGCGCCACCCTCGCCGTGAACGTCGCCGAGACCTCCATCGCCGACGCGCAGCGCTCGCTCGGACTGCGCGAGGGCTTCGACATCGGCCTGGAGATGTCCGGCCGCGCCGAGGCCATGCGCGACATGATCGACAACATGACCCACGGCGGCCGGATCGCCATGCTGGGCCTGCCCGCGCAGGAGTTCCCGGTGGACTGGGCGAAGGTGGTCACCTCGATGATCACCATCAAGGGCATCTACGGCCGTGAGATGTTCGAGACCTGGTACGCGATGACGGTGCTGCTGGAGGGCGGGCTGGACCTCAGCCCCGTCATCACCGGCCGGTACTCGCACCGCGAGTTCGAGGCCGCGTTCGACGAGGCGTCGACCGCCCGGAGCGGCAAGATCATCCTGGACTGGACGGCGTAGCGCGGCCCGGCGTCCGTCCCCGGACCCACCCCGGGCATCGCGCCCCGGACCCACCCCGGGGGTCGCGCCCCGGACCCCACAGACCACCCTCCCCGGCCGGGCCCCGCCCACCCCCCTCCGCGGGGCCCGGCCCCCCTCGTCGCCCGTACGCCCAGCCCGTACGCCCGCCTCCGCCGTAGAAGGAGAACCGCACCATGTTCGAGTCCGTCCGCGAGGACCTGCGCACCACCCTCGACGAGATCCGCGCCGCCGGTCTGCACAAGCCCGAGCGCGTCATCGGCACCCCGCAGAACGCGGCTGTGGCCGTCACCTCGGGCGGAGCCGCGGGCGAGGTCCTGAACTTCTGCGCCAACAACTACCTGGGGCTGGCCGACCACCCCGAGGTCGTCGCCGCCGCCAAGGACGCCCTGGACCGCTGGGGCTACGGCATGGCCTCCGTGCGCTTCATCTGCGGTACGCAGGAGGTGCACAAGGAGCTGGAGGCCCGCCTGTCGGCGTTCCTCGGCCAGGAGGACACCATCCTCTACTCCTCCTGCTTCGACGCGAACGGCGGCGTCTTCGAGACCCTCCTCGGCGCCGAGGACGCGGTGATCTCCGACGCCCTCAACCACGCCTCGATCATCGACGGCATCCGCCTCTCCAAGGCACGCCGTTACCGCTACGCCAACCGCGACCTCGCCGAGCTCGAGACCCGGCTCAAGGAGTCGCAGGACGCCCGCCGCCGGCTGATCGTCACCGACGGCGTCTTCTCCATGGACGGCTACGTCGCCCCGCTCGCGGAGATCTGCGACCTGGCCGAGCGCTACGACGCCATGGTCATGGTCGACGACTCCCACGCCGTCGGCTTCGTCGGCCCCGGCGGCCGCGGCACCCCGGAGCTGCACGGGGTCATGGACCGCGTCGACATCATCACCGGCACCCTCGGCAAGGCCCTCGGCGGCGCCTCCGGCGGCTACGTCGCGGCGCGCGCCGAGATCGTGGAGCTGCTGCGCCAGCGCTCGCGCCCGTACCTCTTCTCCAACTCCCTCGCCCCGGTCATCGCGGCGGCCTCCCTCAAGGTCCTCGACCTGCTCGAGTCGGCCGGTGACCTGCGCGAGCGGCTCGCCGCCAACACCGCCCTGTTTCGTACGAAGATGACCGAGGCCGGCTTCGAGATCCTGCCCGGCGACCACGCCATCGCCCCCGTGATGATCGGCGACGCGGCGGAGGCGGCGAAGATGTCCGACCTGCTGCTGGAGCGCGGCGTGTACGTGATCGGCTTCTCGTACCCCGTCGTCCCGCTCGGCGCGGCCCGCATCCGCGTCCAGCTGTCGGCGGCCCACTCGACCGCCGACGTCGAGCGCGCCGTGGCCGCCTTCATCGACGCCCGCACGGCGCTGGGCACGTCCGCCGGCTGAGACAATGGAGGGGTGATCGACCCCCGCAGGCTGCGCATCCTGCGCGCCGTGGCGGACCACCGTACGGTGACCGCCGCGGCCGCAGCCCTGTACCTCACCCCGTCGGCCGTCTCCCAGCAGCTCGCGGCGCTGGAACAGGAGACGGGCCACGTGCTGCTCACCCGCAGCGGCCGCGGGGTGCGGCTCACCGCGGCCGGCGAGATCCTTCTCGGGCACGCCCACGAGGTGGTGGCCCAGCTGGAGCGGGCAGAGGCCGAACTCGCGGCCTACGCGGGCGGCACGGCGGGGTCGGTGACCGTGGCCGCCTTCGCGACGGGCATCGCCGAGGTCCTCGCCCCGGCGATCTCCCGCCTCTCCCTGGACCACCCCGGCATCCGGCTGCGCGTGCGGGACGCCGAGGGGGACCAGAGCCTGCCGATGCTGCTGGACGGCGAGGCCGACGTGGCGCTCGCGGTGGAGTACCGGGGCGGGCCGGGTGCGGACGACAAGCGGCTGTCCGTCGTCCCCCTGTACGCGGAACCCTTCGACGCGGTGCTTCCCCCGGGACACCCCCTCGCCGACCTGCCCGCGGTCTGCCTGGCCGACCTCGCCGACGCGGACTGGGTGGGCCAGTACCCGGGCAACCCGTGTCACGACGTGACGCTCCTGGCCTGTGAACTGGCCGGGTTCCAGCCCCGGTTCGCGCATTCCTCCGATGACTTCCGGGCCGTGACGGCGCTGGTGGGCGCGGGCGCCGGGGTGGCGCTGGTACCGCGTTCGGCGCTGCGGGGCATGGACCTCAAGGAGGTCCGGGTGCGCCCCGTCACCGGCCCGGCCGCCACCCGGCGGGTCTTCGCCGCCGCCCGGCGCGGCGCCGAGTCGCACCCCCTGATCGCCCCGGTGCTGGCCGCCCTGGTCCGCGAGTCGGAGCGCCTGCCGGCCCACTGAAACACCCGCCGGCGGTCCGACGGCGGACCGCGCGCGGCCGCCGTCTCCCCGGCCCGCTCTGGCGTGTGGTGCGACCGGGTCCCCCCTCCGGCGGCCCGCGATTCGCGCTCGTCCTCGCACGGCAGTACCCCGCAGCCCGCCGCCGGATCCGTATCAGAGCCGGGCCGGGCCCTTCCTGCGGCTCCGAGGCCGGGTGCCGCCCCCTTCGCCGGCCCCCTGCACGGTCTCCCTCGGCCCGCGCTCCGAAACAACGCGGCCGGGCACCCCGTTGATGCTTGAAGTTGCGCGAAAGTGCGCGATATCTTGCAGAAATACGCATCCAGAGTCGCTTGCCGAACGAGGGAGCCTGTATGAGCCACGTGGCGTACGAGTTGGGCACACAGCCCGCATGCTGGGAGCGGGCCGCCGAACTGGCCCCCGCGCGGCGGGCGGTGCTGCCGCGGCCGGGGGAGCGTACCGCGATCGTCGGGTGCGGGACCTCGTACTACATGGCCCAGGCCGCCGCCGTGTTGCGCGAGGAGGCCGGGCAGGGGGAGACCGACGCCTTCCCCGCCTCCGAGTTCCCGCGCCACCGCCGCTACGACCGGGTGCTCGCCCTCACCCGGTCCGGCACCACCACCGAGGTGCTGGACCTGCTGGCAGGGCTGCGGGACGCGGGCGTGCCCACCACCGCGGTCATCGGCGATCCGGCCACCCCCGTGACGACCCTCGCCGACGACGTCGTCGTCCTCGACTTCGCCGACGAACGGTCCGTCGTACAGACCCGGTTCGCGACCACCGCCCTCACCCTGCTCCGCGCCCACGCCGGGCTGCACTCCGCGGCCGCGGTCGCCGACGCCCGTACCGCCCTCGCCGAGCCGCTCCCCACCGGACTCGACACCGGGGGGCAGTTCACCTTCCTCGGCCGGGGCTGGAGCGTCGGGCTCGCGCACGAGGCCGCCCTCAAGATGCGCGAGGCCTCGCTGTCCTGGGCCGAGTCCTACCCCGCGATGGAGTACCGGCACGGGCCGATCAGCGTCTCCGGGCCCGGCACCGTCACCTGGTCGCTCGACGAGGCTCCCGAGGGACTCGCCGAGCAGGTGCGCGCCACCGGCTCCCAGTGGGTGGCCGGACGGCTCGACCCGCTCGCCGAACTGGTCCGGGTGCACCGCCTCGCCCTCGCCGTCGCCTCCCACCGGCAACTGGACCCGGACGCGCCGCGCCACCTCACCCGCTCGGTGATCCTGACCGCCGGAGAGGAGGCGGTCCGATGAGCCTCGTCCCCGCCGGCGCGCTCGTGCTGGAGGCCGCCGTCGCCGGGCGCGCCGTCGCCGCCTTCAACATCATCACCCTGGAGCACGCCGAGGCCGTCGTCGCCGGCGCCGAAGCCGCCGGACTGCCCGTCATCCTGCAACTGAGCGAGAACGCCGTGAAGTTCCGCGGCGGCCGGCTCCTCCCCATCTCCCGCGCCGCCGCCGCCTGCGCGGAGGCCGCCGGCGTCCCGGTCGGACTGCACCTGGACCACGTCAAGAGCACCGACCTGCTCCGCCAGGCCTGCGACGCGGGCTACAGCTCGGTGATGTACGACGCCGCGCACCTCCCGTACGGCGAGAACCTGGAGGCGACCCGCTCCGCCGCCGACTGGGCGCACGCCAACGGGCTGTGGATCGAGGCCGAACTCGGCGAGGTCGGCGGCAAGAACGGCGCCGCGCCCTTGGACCCCCACGCGCCCGGCGCCCGTACCGATCCCGACGAGGCCCGGCGGTTCGTCGCCGACGCCGGGGTGGACGCACTGGCCGTCGCCATCGGCAGCAGCCACGCGATGACCAGCCGGACCGCCACCCTGGACCACGCCCTGCTGGCCCGGCTCGCCAAGACGGTCGACGTACCGCTCGTCCTGCACGGCTCCTCCGGGCTGCCGGACGGCGAGCTCGCCGCCGCCGTCGCGGGCGGCATCCGCAAGGTCAACATCGGCACCGCGCTGAACGTGGCCATGACCGGGGCCATCCGCGCCCACCTGACCCCGGCGGACCCGCGCCCGTACCTGACGGCCGCCCGGGCCGCGATGGCGGTGACCGCCGAAGCCATGATCGGCGCACTCAACTGACCGGCACGGCGGCGGAGACCGGCGTCCGTGCGGCAAGGGGACCGCGGCCGCGCGCACCAGGTGGACCGCGGCCGCGCACCCAGGGGCGGCGCGACCGCGCACCCGGGGCGGCGCGGCCGCCGTCGGCCCCTGTTCGCCGGACGGGCCCGCCGGAGCGCGTGCCCGAGTCCCCCGCCGCGGGGAAACCCCGGCCACCGGCCTTCCGGATTCTTGAAACAGGTTCTAGTCTGCCCCCGCCGTCACAGTGGCGGCCGGCTGGGCCGCGAGACTCCCGGAGGGGCCGTGCACCTCGAATACACGCCTGAGCAGCAGCAGTTGCGCACCGAGCTGCGTGCCTACTTCGCCGAGCTGGTGCCTGAGGACGTCTACGCCCGCTACGAGGACCCGGCCGCCCAGAAGCGCTTCTACCGGGAGACCATCCGCCGGCTCGGCGCCGACGGCTGGCTCGGCGTCGGCTGGCCCGAGGAGTACGGCGGCCGGGGCATGTCCCCGATGGACCAGTTCATCTTCTTCGACGAGGCTGCCCAGGCCGTCGTGCCGCTGCCCCTGATGGCGCTCAACACCGTCGGACCGACGATCATGCAGTTCGGCACGGAGGAGCAGAAGGCCCACTTCCTGCCGAAGATCCTCGCCGGCGAGATCGACTTCGCCATCGGCTACAGCGAGCCGGACGCCGGCACCGACCTCGCCGCCCTGAAGTGCAAGGCGGTCCGGGAGGGCGACGAGGAGAGCGGCACGTACGTCGTGGACGGGCAGAAGATCTGGACCACGAACGGCGACACCGCCGACTGGGTCTGGCTCGCCGTCCGCACCGACCCGGACGCCCCCGCGCACAAGGGCATCACCATGCTGCTGGTGCCGACGTCCGACCCCGGCTACTCCTGCACCCTCATCAACACCCTCGCCTCGCACGACACGACCGCCAGCTACTACGAGAACATCCGCGTCCCGGCGACCCGCCGCGTCGGCCAGGAGAACAAGGGCTGGCGGCTGATCACCAACCAGCTCAACCACGAGCGCGTCACCCTCGCCGCCCACGGCACGATGGCGATCCGGGCCCTGCACGACGTCCAGCGCTGGGCCGCCGGGACCAAGCTCGCGGACGGCCGCCGGGTGATCGACCTGTCCTGGGTACGCGGCCGCCTGGCCCGCACACACGCCCGGCTCGACGCGATGAAGCTGCTCAACTGGCAGATGGTCAACGCGGTCCAGGCCGGCAGCCTCACCCCGCAGGACGCCTCGGCGGTGAAGGTGTACGGCTCCGAGGCCCGCCGCGACGCGTACGCCTGGCTCATGGAGGTCGTCGGCGCGGCGGGCTCCCTCAAGGACGGCTCGGCGGGCGCGGTCCTGCACGGCGAGCTGGAACGGGGCTACCGCAGCGCCGTGATCTTCACCTTCGGCGGTGGCAACAACGAGATCCAGCGGGAGATCATCTCCTGGATCGGCCTCGGCATGCCCCGGGTGCGCCGCTGACGGTGCGCCCGGCCGGGGGAGCGCGCCGGGACGCCGTGGTGCGTCGTGGTGCGTCGTGGTGGCCGCCGGGAGGGCGCCGGCCCGCGAGCGCGCGGTTCGGCGCGTCGATAACCGGTTGCCCCTCGGCGCTGGTGGCGGATGCAATGTCCGGACAGACCACCGCCGCCGCCCAGCGCACCCGGAGACGCCGACGCATGAGTACGCCACCCCCGGCATCCGAAGCGGCGCGGGCTGACGGATCATCCGTCCGGCTCGGCGCTCTCGTTCCGCTCACCCGGCCCGGCTGGACCGAGGCGGGCCGGCACCTGCTCGCCGGACTCGAACTGGCCGTTCTCGAGGCCAACGCCGCCGGCGGGATCGGCGGAAGACCACTCGAGCTGGTGGTCCGGGACACCGCGGCCGATCCGCGCCGGGCCGCGGCGGCCGTGGACGAGCTGGCCCGCCTGGGCGCGGTCGCCCTGGCGGGAGAGTACCACAGCGTCGTCGCCCGCGCCGCGGCCGCCAGGGCCGACGCCCTCGGCCTGCCGTTCCTCTGCTCGTCGGCGGTGCTCGACGCGCTCACCGAACAGCCGGCGGACCGGGTCGCGCGCCTCGCCCCGCCGCAGTCCCGCGGCTGGCGGATCTACGCGGACTTCCTCCTCGGCGCGGGCCACAGCCGGATCGCCGTGGCCGCCGAGCCGAGCGTCTACTGGGCGTCCGGTGCCCGCATCCTGCGGGACCGCCTCGTCCCGCGCGGCGCCACCGTCGACGAACTCGACGCGCGCACGCTCTCTCCGACGGCCCTGTGCGACGAACTCGTCGCCCGCCGCACCACGGCGCTCCTCCTCCTGGCCGGCCATCCGGAGCCGGCCGTGCCGATCGTCACCGCCGTCCGCCGCGACCGGCGCCTGCGCGAGATCCTGATCGGCGCTCCGGCCGGGCAGCCGGAGTTCGCCGGGTGGGCGGCGCTGCCGGGCGGCGCCGGCGCCGCCATCCCCTTCCTGCGCTACCTGCCCGAGCGGCTCGGCCCGCTCGGCGTACGCGTGGGGGCGGCCCTGCGCGAGCGGCTGGCCGAAGAGCCCTCCTTCGTGGCCTTCGAGGGCTACGACACCGTCGCCGTCCTCGCCGACGTGCTGCGCTCCCACGGCACGGACCGGGCGGGCATCGGCGCGTCCTGGCCGCGCGTCGCGGTCGAAGGCACCCGCGGGCAGATCCGGTTCTCCCGTACGCCGGGCACCGGCGTGTGGCAGTGGGCCGGGGCGCCGGTACAGGTCGTCGACCGGGATCCGGCGCAACCCGGTCGCTTCCGGATCCTTCACACCGGCTGAGCGGGCACGGCATCAGATTCTGGGGCGAAAGGCATATTTCTGAACTTTTCCTCCATCCAGGGGGCGATCCGTTCCGAATTACTTGTGTCACAGCAGTCACTGCTCTCGCATCAGCGGGGGCCAGGAGGTGGGATCCATGACCGTCCCCATCCGGATCAGGCGCGTGGCCGTCGCCGCGGCCGCGACGGGCATGCTGGTCGGCGGTGCGGCGCTCGGCGCCGCGGCACCGGCCGTCGCGGCCCCCGCGACGTCCGTGGCGACCGCCGTCAGCGGGGATCGCGACCACGGCAAGCAGTGCCACTGGAAGAAGGGGCACTGGGACAAGCAGTGGGTCAAGGGCCACTGGGAGAAGAAGTGGGTCAAGGGCTACGACTGGAACCGTGACCGCGACCACAAGGGCGACTACCGCAAGGGCGATGACCGCAGGGACGACAGCCGTTACGGCGGCCACAACGACTGGCGGGGCCACAACGGCCACTGGAAGTGGGTGTACGTCCCCGGGCACTGGGACAAGCACTGGGTCCAGGGCCAGTGGGTCTGCTGGAACGGGCACCGCTGACGGAGCTCGTTCCCCGGGCACGACGGACGGTCCACGAGGGCCCGCACCCGCGGGCCCTCGCTGCGCGGGAGCCCTCCCCGGATGCGGCCGCTCCCGAATGGTGGTGGGATCGGAAGTCCGGTGCTGCACTCGGACGACCACTGGATGTCGGATGGCGGACACGGCAGGCGAAGGCGCGGAGCCGCCCGGCGAACCCGAGGATTCCCGATCCGGGGAGGCCGGGGACCTCGACGCCCAGCTCCTGCTGGCCGCCGACGGCGACCGCGAGGCGTTCGCCCGGGTGTACGACGCGCTGACCGTCCCCGTGATGGGACTGGTCTGCCGCGTACTGCGGGACGCCGATCAGGCGGCGGAGGTGACCCAGGACGTGATGATCGAGGTGTGGCGCACGGCGGGGCGCTTCCGCCCCGAGCTGGGCAGCGCCAAGGCGTGGGTGCTGGTGCTGGCCCACCGGCGTGCCGTGGACCGCGTGCGCGCCGTACGGGCCCGGGGCGAGCGGGAGGGGAAGGCCGCCCTGCTGGACCGGACGACCCCCTTCGACGAGGTGGCGGCGGAGGTCGAAGAGCGGGAGGAGTACGCCCAGGTGAGGCGGTGCCTGTCGGCGCTCAGCGAGGTCCAGCGGGAGGCGGTCCTGCTGGCCTTCTACCAGGGGATGACCTACCGGGAGGTGGCCCGCTCGCTTTCGTCGCCGGAGGGCACGGTCAAATCCCGGCTCCGCGACGGACTCCAACGGCTGCGCGCATGCTTGGAGGCGTCCTGATGAGCACCGCGTCCGAGCCGCACGCGACCCTCGGCGCCTACCTGCTGCACGCACTGCCGCCGGACGAGGAGAGCGCGTTCGCGAACCACCTGGCGGGCTGCGACAGCTGCCGGCGCGAGCTGATCGCCCTGATGCCCGTCCTGACCCGGCTCTGCGCCACCGAGGGGATCGCGCCACCGCCGGGGATGCGCGACCGGGTACTGGAGCAGGTCGCGGGCACGGCCCAGGAGACCGGCCGCGGCGACCGCCGCCCGGGCCCGGCCGCAGGGGCGCGGCCCCCGCTCTGGGGACGGGCCGCCGCCGTTCCCCGGCCGGCCGGGCGGGGTGGATCGAGCGCGCCGCTGCGCTGGGCCCTGGCCGCGTCCCTGGCCGCCGCGGCCGCCTTCGGCGGGATCGCCGTCTGGCAGCACCAGGAGGCCTCGGAGGCCCGTACGGAACTCCGCCGGGCCGGCCCCGCGGCGCAGCTCGCCGAGGTGCTGGCCGCTCCCGACGCCAGGATCGGCACCGCCGACTTCGGCGACGGCGCCACCGGGTGCGTCGTTGTCTCCCGGGACGAGAGCCGGGCCGCGTTCATGGCGTCGGGGCTGCCCGAACTGACCTCGGACCAGGTGTACGAGCTCTGGTACGACGACGCGGGCAGGCCCCGCTCGGCCGGGACCCTGACCGGCCGTGGGAACTGGCACATCAAACTGCTGGACGGGCCCGTCGAGCAGGCCACCGCCCTCGGCATCACGGTCGAGCCCGCCGGCGGCTCGGCGCAGCCCACCAGCTCGCCCATCGGCCTGATCGACATCCCGGCCTGACCGGTTCCCGCGGCCGGGCCCCTTCGGCACGGGCGCCGGGCGGGTAGGAGGGGGCGGCGCCGGGTAGGACCGGAGGGCGCCGGCCGGGCCGGCGAACCGAGCCGAGCGGGAGGACAGCGGATGGGAGCGACGGCCGGAGCCCCGTACGGCGAGCACGGCGGCGGCGCCGACCCCGGGCTGTACGGCCCGCGGTCCGTCACCTGGCAGTGCCATGGCGATCCGGTGATGTGGATCGCCGGGGTCCGCGCCCTGTACCTCCAGGCCCTGCACCCGCGCGCCGTCCGCGGGGTCGTGGAGAACAGCACGGTGTTCGAATCGAGGGGACCTCGTCGGGATCGTGCGGATGGTGCGGCTCGTAGGGAGCGTGGGGCTCGTGGGGGCAAGGGGGACCGCGCCGAGGCCTGGGGGCGCCTCCTGCGTACGGCCGACTTCGTCGGCACCACCACCTACGGCACGACCGAGGCCGCCGAACGCGCCGGCGCCCGCGTCCGCAGGATCCACCGCATGCTCACCGCCACCGACCCGGACACGGGCGAACGGTTCCCCGTGGACGACCCGGAGCTGCTGCTCTGGATCCACTGCGCCCAGATCGACAGCTTCCTGCACGTCCTGCGCCGCTCGGGCGTCCCCCTGACCCCCGCCCAGGCGGACCGCTACGTCGACGAGAACCGGGCCGGCGCCCGCCTCGTCGGGCTCGACCCGGCCGGCGTCCCCGCCGACACCGCCGGGATGGCCGCCTACTTCGAGGCGGTCCGTCCCGGGCTCGCCGCGGGCGCAGACGCCCGCGCCGTGGACACCTTCCTGCGCAGACCGCCGATCCACCCCCTGCTCGTACCTGGCCGAAACCTGCTGTGGGGGCCGCTGGCCGGACTCGCGTACGCGACCCTCCCCGGCTGGGCGCACCGGCTGTACGGACGCCCCGCACCCGCCCCACTCAGCACCACCCGGCGCCTGCGCCTCACGGGCCTCACCTTGCGCAGCATTCCCGCAGGTCTGCGCTGGCAGCTGCCGCCAGGTCACATTCTGAAAGCGATGCGCCGCATGGGCCCGGAGAGCCGCCCCTCGACGTACACACTGCGCACATCAGCGGCCATACTGGACGGGCCGGGGAGGGCGTGGCACGACGACGGGGGCGGCTTCAAGACATGGCGGAGTCCAGACTGATCCAGGGCCGGTACCGGTCGCTCGATCTGATCGGGCGCGGAGGCATGGGCGAGGTGTGGCGCGCCCGCGACGAGTCGCTGGGCCGGCAGGTCGCCGTGAAGTGCCTCAAGCCGATCGGCGCCGAACAGGACGCCCACTTCACCCAGGTGCTGCGCGAGCGGTTCCGCCGCGAGGCGCGGGTGGCGGCGGCGCTCCAGCACCGGGGCGTCACCGTCGTGCACGACTTCGGCGACGACAGCGCCGCCGGGGGCTGCCTCTACCTGGTCATGGAACTGCTCGAAGGACGCAACCTCAGCCAGCTCCTCGAGGACAACGAGGCCCGCCCGCTGCCCGTCGACGTCGTCGTCGACATCGCCGAGCAGCTGGCCGCCGCCCTGGGCTACACCCATGACCAGGGCGTCGTCCACCGGGACCTGAAGCCGGCGAACATCATGCGGTTGACCGACGGCACGGTGAAGATCTGCGACTTCGGCATCGCCCGGCTGGCCCACGACATCGGTTTCACCGCCAAACTCACCGGCGGCGGCGTGGCCATGGGCACCCCCCACTACATGTCGCCCGAGCAGATCGCGGGAGGCGAGGTCGACCACCGCAGCGACCTGTACTCCCTCGGCTGCGTCCTCTACGAGATCGCCACCGGAGCCCCGCCCTTCGACCTCGGCGACTCCTGGTCGGTGCTGGTCGGCCACCGGGACAACGTGCCCGTACCGCTGCGCGAACACCGTCCGGAGCTGCCCGGCTACTTCGAGCAGGTGGTCCTGGACCTGCTCGCCAAGTGCCCCGAGGACCGGCCGGGCGACGCCCGCCACCTGCACCGCCGGCTCGTCGAGGCCCGGGTCGGCCCCGGCGGGCTGCCCGGCGCCCAGGCCCCGCTCCCGGGGTGGGCCCGGAGCATGACCGCCGGCCGCAAGGCCGGGATGGAGGCCCGCCGCGCGAGCGGCGAGTGGGCCGTGCTCACCGGCTCGTGGACGGCCGCCCGCACGGCGGGCGCCGCCGCCGGGCATCCCGCCGCCGGGCATCCCGCCCCGGGGCATTCCGCCCCCGGCCACCCCGCCGGCGGGCATCCCGCCCCCGGGCACCCCGCAGGCGCGCCCCGCTCCGGGGACGGCCCGCCCGCCGACCCGGTCCGGAATCCGGACTTCCCCCCGGCCCCCGCCCAGGACCCGGCCGGAGCCCACCGGATCGTCCGCCCCGAGCCCGCCGAGGACCCGCGCCTCACCGTGGAGTACGGCGTGCCGCGTCTGCCCGGCCCGCGCGAGACCGGCGTCGACGCCCTCGCCGCCGGCCACACCCGCGCCTTCGCCCTCAGCCGGGCCGGCCGGCCCGAGGCAGCGCTCGCCGTCTACCAGGCCGTGGCCGACGGGCGCGCCCGCGTGCTCGGCCCCGACCACCCCGACACGCTCGCCGCCCGCCAGGAGACCGCGTACGAACTCGGCCGGCTCGCACGCCACACGGAGGCGTACGGGATCTACCGCGCGGTGCTCGTGGCCCGCGAGCGGACCACCGGCCCGCGCCATCCCGACACGCTGCGCTGCCGCCACAACCTGGCCTGCGCCCTGGGGGCCCTGGGCCGGTTCGCGGAGGCGCACACGGCCGCCGCCGAGACCGCCGCGGACCGGGCGGCGGTGCTGGGCGCCGAGCACGCGGACACGCTGCTGACCCGCTACGAGGTGGCGTACGCGCTCGGCCGCCTGGAGCGCTGGCGGGAGGCCCTCGGCGTGTTCCGCGAGGTCGCCGCCGTACGGGAGCGGGTGCTCGGCCGCGACCACCCCGACACCCTGGCCGCGCGCTACGAGGCCGGCATCGCGCTCGGCCGCACCGGGAACCCCTCCGAGGCCCTCGACCTGTTCCGGGCGCTGGTCCGCGACCGCACCCGCGCGTACGGCACCGCCGACCCGGAGACGCTCCGCGCCCGGCACGTCCTCGGCGTCAACCTGGGCCGCCTCGACCGCTGGGAGGAGGCGGTGGCCGAGGCCCGGGAGGTCGGCGACGCGCGGGCCCGGGCGCTGGGCGCCGAGCACCCGGACACCCTGGTCAGCCGCCGCGAACTCGCCGCGGGCCTCGGCCGGCTGGGCCGCTGGGACGAGGCGCTGCCCGTCTACCGGGACCTCGCGGGCATCCGCGAGCGGGCCCAGGGCGACGAGCATCCCGACACGGCGCTGGCCCACGCCGACGAGGCGTACTGTCTGGAGCGGCTCGGGCAGGTGTGCTACCAAGAGCCATGACGACCTCGCGGAGCTCCGGCCGGACCGTGTTCGACAAAGCCGTCTACGACGCCGTGATCGTGGGAGGCGGGCACAACGGCCTGGTGGCCGCCGCGTACCTGGCCCGGGCGGGCCGCTCGGTGGTGGTCCTGGAGCGGCTCGGCCACACCGGTGGCGCCGCCGTCTCCAGCCGTCCCTTCACCGGCATGGACGCCCGGCTGTCGCGCTACTCCTACCTCGTCTCGCTCCTTCCGTCGAAGCTCGTGCGCGACCTGGACCTGCGGTTCTCGGTCCGCCGGCGCACGGTCTCCTCGTACACGCCGACCGCACGCGGCGGCCGGCCCGGCGGCCTCCTCGTCGGCGGCGGCGACGCCCGTACCCGGGAGTCCTTCGCGCGGCTGACCGGCTCGGACCGGGAGTACGACAGCTGGCGCGCCTTCTACGAGACCACCGGGCGGGTCGCCGGGAAGGTGTTCCCGACGCTCACCGAGCCGCTGCCCACCCGCGAGGAGCTGCGGACCCGGATCGACGACGACGCGGCCTGGCGGATGCTCTTCGAGGAGCCGCTGGGGCAGGCGGTGGAGCGGCACTTCGCCGACGACCTGGTGCGCGGCGTCGTCCTCACGGACGGGCTGATCGGCACCTTCGCCGACGCCCACGACCCCTCGCTCGCCCAGAACCGCTGCTTCCTCTACCACGTCATCGGCGGCGGAACCGGGGACTGGGACGTGCCCGTGGGCGGCATGGGCGCCCTGACGGAGGCCCTCGCGGGATCGGCGCGGGCGGCCGGGGCGGAGATCGCCACCGGGCACGAGGTCCTGCGGATCGACACGGACGGCACCGGCCCGGCCGAGGTGGTGTTCCGCACGGCGACGGGGGAGGGCCGGGTCGCCGGAGGCACGGTCCTGGTCAACGCCTCGCCGCGGGCCCTGGCCGAACTCCTCGGGGAGACCCCGGAGCCGGCGGCGCCCGAGGGGGCCCAGCTCAAGGTCAACATGCTGCTGCGGCGGCTGCCCCGGCTGCGGGACACGGCCGTCGACCCGCGCGAGGCGTTCGGCGGCACCTTCCACATCGCGGAGGGGTACGCCGAGCTGGGCCGGGCGTATGCGGAGGCCGCAGCGGGCGAACTGCCGTCCGTACCGCCCTCGGAGATCTACTGCCACTCGCTGACCGACCCGACGATCCTCGGGCCGGAGCTCGTGGAGCAGGGGTACCAGACGCTCACCCTCTTCGGCCTGCACGCCCCGGCCCGGCTGTTCCGCAAGGACAACCAGCAGGCGCGCGAGGTGCTGCTGACCGCGACCCTCGCGCAGCTGGACGCCCACCTCGACGAGCCGATCACCGACTGCCTCGCCTTCGACGCGGACGGCCGGCCCTGCATCGAGGCGAAGACCCCGCTGGACCTGGAGCGCGAACTGCGCCTGCCCGGCGGCCACATCTTCCACCGGGACCTGTCCTGGCCGTACGCGGCGGGGGACGCCGCGGACGCCGGCCGCTGGGGCGTGGAGACCGCCCACCGCAACGTCCTGCTGTGCGGCGCGGGGGCGGTGCGGGGCGGCGGCGTCAGCGGGGTCCCCGGGCACAACGCGGCGATGGCCGTGCTGGAACGCTGAACCGCGCCTCAGCCGGTCGGTTCGATGACCACGACGGGGATCTCGCGGTCCGTCTTGCTCTGGTACTCGTCGTACGCGGGCCAGTGCCCGACCATCAGCGGCCAGTAGGCCTCCCGCTCCTCGGGGGTCGCGGTGCGGGCCGTGCCCTGGAGGACCTTCGGCCCGACCTGGACGCGGACCTCGGGGTGCTCGGTCAGGTTCCGGTACCAGAGCGGGTGCGCCGCGTCGCCGCCCTTGGACGCGACGACCAGGTAGCGGCCCCCGTCCTCCCCGTAGATGAGCGGGGTGCGTACCGGCTTGCCGGAGACCCGGCCGACGGTGGTGAGCAGGAGGGTCTGGGTGCCGTTCCAGTGGTGGCCGTCGGCCCCGTTCGTGCTCACGTACAGCTTCACGTGGTCGAGCTGCCAGGTGCCCGGCTTGGGGTCGGTCGGGTGGTCCCAGTCGATGTCGTTGGTCATGCGCCTCGGCCTGCCTTCGTGTTGAACGGTCAACGAACGTAACCAACGAGTACGCGTGCCCGCGGGCACGGTGTCTACTCCCCGGGTGCCGGGGTGACGGCGGGAAGGGTGAAGCCGTCGAAGAGGTCGTCCATCGCCCGGCGCGCGACACCCGCCGGGGTGGCCCGCACGGCGAGGTCGCGGACGGCCACCGCGAGGGGGTGGCTGAGGGCGGCGACCCGGCCGGCGCGGCGGGACCGGACCCGCAGGGCGTCGGTGCGCGCGCGCCGGGCCGCGCTGTAGGCGGCCAGGGCGGCCGGCACGCCGGACGCGGCGGCTCCGCTCAGAAGGTGGGCGAGGACCACGGCGTCCTCGACGGCCTGGCAGCCGCCCTGGCCGAGGTTGGGGGTCATGGCGTGCGCGGCGTCGCCGAGCCAGACGAGGCGGCCCCGGTGGTAGCGGGGGAGCGGTGCGGCCAGGTCGTAGAGGTCGTGCCGGAGCACGTCGGCGGGGTCGATCCGCTCCAGGAGCGCCGGGACGGGGTCGTGCCAGGTGCCGAAGCGGCGCAGGAGCTCGGCGCGCACGTCGGGCGGGCGGTAGCCCTCGGGGGCGACCGCGGTGGCGAAGACGTAGGTGCGGCCGTCGGTGAGGGGAACGATCCCGAAGCGCTCGCCGCGCCCCCAGGTCTCCGCGGCGGACGCGTCGGCGGCGCCGCCTGCGGGCAGGACCGTACGCCAGGCGGTCTCGCCGGCGTAGTGCAGGCCGGGGTGGTCCGGGAAGTGCAGGCGGCGCAGCGGGCTGTGGATGCCGTCGGCGGCGACGGCCAGGTCGGCGGCGAGGTCGCCGGCGGTCGTACGGACCACCGGGCTGCTGCCGTCCGCGCCGTCCGCCGCATCCGGGCCTTCGGTGCCGTCCGCGCGGTCGACGGCCGTGACGGCGGTGACGGCGGTGGCGTACCGGACGGTGCCGGCGGGCAGCGCGGCCGCGAGCGCGTCGGTGAGCGCGGCCCGGTGCACGGCGAGCGGGGGCCGGCCGTACCGGGCCGCCATCGCCGCGGTGTCGGCGCGGTTCAGCCAGCGGCCGTCCGGGCGCCGCAGGCCCATGGCGGCCGGGACGGCCCTGCCCGCGGCGCGGGTGGCGTCGAAGCCGATGGTGTCGAAGGCGCGCAGGGCGTTGGGGGCGAGGACGATCCCGGCGCCCACGGCGGTGGGGCCGGGCGCCCGCTCGCAGACGGTGACCCGCCAGCCGCTGCGGTGCAGAGCGAGGGCGGCGGTGAGCCCGCCGATCCCGGCACCCGCCACGACCGCATGACGCCGTACCTCTGCCATGACGTGCTCCTGCCCACTCACTGGGTCCTCTACATGTGTAGAGGGTTCGCTTCGCACTCTACATCTGTAGAGTGACGTCATGTCCAGCCGCCCACGCCCCGCACACCCTCCGGACCCCCACCGCTCACCGGACCATCCGGCCCCTTCGCAGCCCGAGCCGGCTGCGCCGGCCTCCGACCGGCGGACGCTGATCGCGGACGCCGCGATCGGCCTTGTGGCCTCCGCCGGGCTCCGGGGCCTCACCCACCGGGCCGCTGACGCAGCGGCGGGGCTGCCGGCGGGCAGCACCTCGTACTACTTCCGTACGCGGACGGCGCTGATCGGCGCCTGCTACCAGCGCCTGGTGGAGCTCGACTTCGCGGAGTACGACGGGGGCGGGGGCGGCGAGGGCCCGCCGGCCGAGCCGCCGGTGCCGCCGGACCGCGAGGCTGCGGCGTCGCTGTTCGCCGGGCTGCTGTACCGCTGGCTCACGGTCGGGCGCGAGCGCCAGCTGGCCCGCTTCGAACTCAGCCTGGAAGCGGCCCGCAGCCCCGACCTGGAGCCCGAGCTCCAGCGGGCGGGACGGGCCGCGCGCGCCCGGGCCGCGGCCGTCCTCGCCGCGCTCGGCGCGGAACGGCCCGAGGAGGCCGCCGAGCTGCTGGCGGCCTGGACGGACGGGATCCTCTACGACCGGCTCGCGGGAGCCCTCGCCCACTCCCGCCCGGCCCCGGACCCGGCCGAACTCACCCGCACCACACGCCGCATGCTCGACGCGGCCCTGAGTGCCGGAGCATAGGCCGCGCCGTCGAAGTCCCGTCCGGCGGGCCTCAGTCCGGAGAACGGGTCCAGCCCGTGGCCCGGAGGCGGGTGGCGTCCGCCGGGCGGTCCTCCGTGAAGAGGAGGCCGGCCGGTTCCGCCACGCGTACGACGTCCACGTAGATCCCGCGTCCGGCGTACCGGCCGGTGGAGCTGTGCCGGAAGCGGAGGTGGACCTCCCGGCCCGCCCACGCCGCCGTCAGCGGGGCTTCGAGGCGGTGCCAGACGCGGCCGGACCAGCCGCCGGCCGAGCCGCGCGGCCACGGTTCGGGGGCTCCGCCGGTGGACCGGACGGTGCTGAACGGCAGTGCCTGCCAGGTCTCCCCGTCGGGCGAGGCCTCCAGGTGGAGGGCGCCCTCGCCGGGGACGGTGTCCCACCACACGGCGCACCGCAGCCGGGCGGCGTCCGTGGCCGGGGTGAGCGGCGGCAGGGTGAGGGTGCCGGAGCCGCCGGGAACGGTGCCGGAGAACCAGGCCGCGCCGCCGTGCCGCGTACGGACCGGGACGGCGCGGGCGAAGCGGTTGCCGACGGCCACGCGCGGCGCGCTGCCGGCCCGCCAGGTGCGGACGGGGTGCACGGAGTTGCCGAGGAGGATCAGGAAGGAGTCCGTGGAGGGGTCCAACACGAGGGAGGTCCCGGTGAAGCCGGTGTGACCGGCGGAGTGCGGGGTGGCCATGGCGCCCATGTACCAGTGCTGGTAGAGCTCGAAGCCCAGGCCGTGGTCGTCGCCGGGGAAGGCCGTGTTGTAGTCGGTGAAGAGGAGCTCGACGGAGGCGGGGCGCAGGATGCGCCGGCCGGCGTACGCACCGCCGTCGAGCAGGGTGCGGGCGAGAACGGCCAGATCCCAGGCGGTGCCGAAGACGCCGGCGTGGCCCGCGACGCCGCCGAGGGCGTACGCGTTCTCGTCGTGGACCTCGCCCCACACCAGGCCGCGGTCCAGGCCGGACCAGGGCGGGCGCTGCACCTCGGTGGCGGCGGTGACCCGGCGCCAGGAGAGCGGTGGGTTGTAACGAGTGCGGTGCATCCCGAGCGGAGCGGTGATCTCGTCGTGGAGCAGGACGTCCAAAGTGCGAGCGGTGATCCGTTCCAGGAGCAGCTGGAGCGTGATCAGGTTCAGGTCGGAGTACCGGTACACGGTCCCCGGAGTCTCCTGCGGCCGCACGGACCACAGCAGTCGCAGCTGACCCTCGCGTGTGGACTCCTGGTAGAACGGTGCCCACGAACGCAGCCCCGAGGTGTGCGTGAGGAGTTGGCGGACGGTGATGATCTCCTTCCCGCCGCCCGTGAACTCCGGCAGGTAGCGCCGCACCGGCGCCTCCAGCTCCAGTCGGCCCCGCTCCATCTGCTGGACCGCGAGGATGGAGGTGAACAGCTTCGTCAGCGAGGCCAGGTCGAAGACGGTGTCCTCGGCCATCGCGATCCGTTCGGCGGCGGGGAACTCCCGGACCCGGTCGGTCCGTCCGTCGTAGTCGGAGTACCGGACGGCGTCACCCATGGCGCGGTGCAGGGCGATGGTGCGGCCGCGCCCGGCGAGGACCACGGCGCCGGCGTAGTAGGGGTGTTCGGGGGAGGGGCCCAGGAACCGCCGTGCCTCGTCCGCCACCCCCTCGAGGTGCTTTTCCAGGAGCCCGGCCTGACGCGCGGACCCGTACCGCAACCGCAGCCCCTGGAGTGCGCGCCGCTCGGCCGGGCCACCGGTGGCCCCGGCGGCCCCGGGGAGGGCCGCGTGCAGGACGAGTACCCCGCCGAGCGCGAGCAGCCGGGCCCCGAGCCGCCGCCGGCTCAGCCCGCCACCGTCCTTTCCGGCCGTACCCTCACGGGCGGCGGCCCCGGCCGCGGCCCCGCACGACCCGCCCGCCCCGCGTCCGGCTGCGGTGCCCGCCGGGTGGTCCGTCCCGTGTTCGGCCCCGGTGCCCGCCGGGTGGTCCGTCCCGCGTCCGGTGCCGGTGCCCGCCGGGCGGTCCGCCGCTTCGTCCCCCGTACCGCCCATGTCCGGCCTCCTGTTCGTGGCTGCGCCGCACGCTAGTGGGTATCTGCCCACCCGCCGCCCAACCTCCGCACCGGCCGGCCCGCAAAGAATCTGACACCGCATCAGAAAATCTCTTCCCTCGGATGCCGGGCTGCGGCATCCTGCCGCCCATGGAGACGGAGCTGAGCAAGAAACTGGGAGTCGAGCACGCCATATTCGGCTTCACTCCCTTCCCGGCGGTCGCCGCCGCCATCACCCGCGCGGGGGGCTTCGGCGTGCTCGGCGCGGTCCGCTACACCGCACCCGACGACCTCAAGCGCGACCTCGACTGGATGCAGGAGCACACCGACGGCAAGCCCTACGGCCTCGACGTCGTCATGCCCGCCAAGAAGGCCGTCGACGGCATCAGCGAGGCCGACATCGAGGCCATGATCCCGGCGGGGCACCGCCAGTTCGTCCGCGACACCCTCGCCAAGCACCACGTGCCCGAGCTCGCCGAGGGCGAGGCCTCCGGCTGGCGGATCACCGGCTGGATGGAACAGGTCGCGCGCAATCAGCTCGACGTCGCCTTCGACTACCCCATCAAACTCCTGGCGAACGCCCTCGGTTCCCCGCCGGCCGACGTCGTCGCCCGCGCCCACGACCACGGCGTCCTCGTCGCCGCCCTCGCCGGCAGCGCCAAGCACGCCCGCCGCCACGCCGAGGCCGGCATCGACGTCGTCGTCGCCCAGGGGTACGAGGCCGGCGGCCATACCGGTGACATCGCCACCATGGTCCTGGTCCCCGAGATAGTCGAGGCCGTCGCCCCGCTCCCGGTCCTCGCCGCCGGCGGCATCGGCAGCGGCGAGCAGATCGCCGCCGGACTCGCCCTCGGCGCGCAGGGCGCCTGGCTCGGCTCGCTCTGGCTCACCACCACCGAGGCCGACCTCCACTCCCGGGCCCTCACCGCGAAGCTCCTCGCCGCCGGCTCCGGCGACACCGTCCGCTCCCGCGCCCTGACCGGCAAGCCCGCCCGCCAGCTGCGCACCGAGTGGACCGACGCCTGGGACGACCCGGAGGGGCCCGGGGCCCTGCCCATGCCCCTGCAGGGCCTGCTCGTCGCCGAGGCCGTCTCGCGCATCCAGAAGTACGAGGTACAGCCGCTGCTGGGCACCCCCGTCGGCCAGATCGTCGGCCGGATGAACGCCGAACGCGGTGTCCAGGCCGTCTTCGACGAACTCACCAGCGGATTCGAGAAGGCCATCGACCGCATCACCCGCATCGCCGGCCGCGCCTGAGCGGGCGGTACCGGACCCAGAGGAGCGAGCAGCAGCATGACCGACAAGCAGCCCCCCAACGGCTTCTGGGCCCAGGCCGCCGCCGACCCGGAGCGCACGGTGCTGGTGACCCCGGAAGGCGAGGAATGGTCCGCGGGCCGCCTGCACGCGGACGTCAACCGCCTCGTCCACGGCCTGCGCGCCGCCGGACTGGAGGAGGGCGACGTCTTCGCCGTCGTCCTTCCCAACGGCGTCGAGTTCCTGACCGCCTACCTCGCCGCCGCCCAGGCCGGCTTCTACCTCGTCCCCGTCAACCACCACCTCGTGGGACCCGAGATCGCCTGGATCGTCTCCGACTCCGGCGCCAAGGTCCTCGTCGCCCACGAGCGCTTCGCGGACGCCGCCACCGCCGCGGCCGACGAGGCCGCCCTGCCCGCGAGCCGGCGGTACGCCGTCGGAGCCGTCGAGGGCTTCCGGGCGTACGCCGAACTGCTCGACGGGCAGCCCGGAACTCCCCCGGAGGGGCGCACGCTCGGCTGGGTCATGAACTACACCTCCGGCACCACCGGCCGCCCCCGCGGCATCCGCCGGCCGCTGCCCGGCAAGCTCCCGGAGGAAACGTACCTCGGTGGCTTCCTCGGCATCTTCGGCATCCGCCCCTTCGACGGGAACGTCCACCTGGTCTGCTCGCCGCTCTACCACACGGCCGTCCTTCAGTTCGCGGGCGCCGCCCTGCACATCGGGCACCCGCTGGTCCTGATGGACCGGTGGACCCCGCAGGAGATGCTGCGCCTGATCGACCACCACGCCTGCACGCACACCCACATGGTCCCGACGCAGTTCCACCGGCTCCTCGCCCTCCCGCAGGACACGAGGGACGCGTACGACGTCTCCTCGATGCGGCACGCCATCCACGGGGCGGCGCCCTGCCCCGACCACGTCAAGCGGGCCATGATCGACTGGTGGGGCCGGTGCGTGGAGGAGTACTACGCGGCGAGCGAGGGCGGCGGCGCCTTCGCCACGGCCGAGGACTGGCTCAAGAAGCCGGGAACCGTCGGCAAGGCCTGGCCCATCAGCGAACTCGCCGTCTTCGACGACGACGGCAACCGGCTCCTCCCGGGTGAACTGGGCACCGTCTACATCAAGATGAACACCGGCGGCTTCAGCTACCACAAGGACGAGGGCAAGACGAGGAAGAACCGCATCGGGGACTTCTTCACGGTCGGCGACCTCGGGCTGATGGACGAGGAGGGCTACCTGTACCTCCGCGACCGCAAGATCGACATGATCATCTCGGGCGGCGTGAACATCTACCCGGCCGAGATCGAGTCGGCCCTGCTCACCCACCCGGCCGTCGCGGACGCCGCCGCCTTCGGCATCCCCCACGCCGACTGGGGCGAGGAGGTCAAGGCCGTCATCGAACCCGCCGAGGGGTTCGAGGCCGGTGACGCCCTCGCCGCCGAGATCCTGCACCACTGCGAACGCCACCTGGCGGGCTACAAGCGCCCCAAGTCGGTCGACTTCATCGAGACGATGCCGCGCGACCCGAACGGCAAGCTCTACAAGCGCCGCCTTCGCGAACCGTACTGGGAGGGGCACGACCGGGCGATGTGACGCGAGGGGACCGCGTCAGCCACTCGGAAGCGCGCCTATCGCCGCACCCGGAGGACAGTTCTGGCAACTTGGCTGATATGAGTACGGCAACGCACAGATCCCCCTTGACCGACTGGACCGTCGTGGTCCCCGTGGTGGCGTTGATCGCGCTCGCCTTCAGCTGGGGCCGCGATCTGCCCGCACTCGCGGTGGTCCTGGTCTCCCTCTGCCTCGCGGGCGCGGTGCTGGCGGCCGTCCACCACGCCGAGGTCGTCGCCCTCCGGGTCGGCGAACCCTTCGGATCCCTCGTCCTCGCCGTGGCCGTCACCGTCATCGAAGTGGCGCTCATCGTCACCCTGATGGCCGACGGCGGGCCCAAGACCTCCTCCCTCGCCCGTGACACCGTCTTCGCCGCCGTCATGATCACGTGCAACGGCATTGTCGGCCTGTCCCTGCTGGTCGGCGCCCTGCGCAACCGCGTGGCCGTCTTCAACGCCGAGGGGTCCGGAGCGGCCCTCGCCACCGTCGCGACCCTCGCCGTCCTCAGCCTCGTCCTGCCGACCTTCACGACCAGCAAGCCCGGCCCCGAGTTCTCCACCGCCCAGCTGACGTTCGCCGCCGTCGCCTCGCTGGCCCTCTACGGTCTGTTCATCACCGTCCAGACGGTCCGTCACCGGGACTACTTCCTGCCCGTGGACACCAAGCGGATCCGCAAGGAGGCGGCGCAGGCCGCCGCCGCCGCGGCCGCCGGGGAGGACGACGACCACGCCGAGCCGCCCAGCTCCCGGGCCGCGCTGATCAGCCTCGGCCTGCTGCTGGTCGCGCTGGTCGCGGTCGTCGGCAACGCCAAGGCCGTCTCCCCGACGATCGAGGAAGGGGTCGCGAGCGCCGGGCTGCCCAACGCCGTCGTCGGTGTGATCATCGCGCTGCTCGTGCTGCTGCCCGAGACGCTGGCCGCCGTCCGAGCCGCCCGCCGCGACCGTGTACAGACCAGCCTGAACCTCGCGTACGGATCCGCCATCGCCAGCATCGGCCTGACCATCCCGGCCATCGCCCTGGCCTCGATCTGGCTGTCCGGCCCGCTGCTGCTCGGTCTCGGGCCGATCCACATGGTGCTGCTCGCGCTCACCGTCGTCGTCAGCGCCCTCACCATCGTTCCGGGCCGCGCCACCCTGCTCCAGGGCGGCGTCCACCTCGTGCTGTTCGCGGGGTTCCTGTTCCTCGCCGTCAGCCCGTAGCCGTACGGTCGCCCCCCGCCCGGCGGAGGCACCTGCGTCCCCGCGGGGTGCCTCCGCCGGGCGGGTCACCGGGTCATCGGGTCATCGGGTCATAGAGGCGCCCGGTCAGCGGCGCTCGCGCGGCCACACCACCTTCAGCCGCGGCGAGGCGAGGATGTCCCGCTCGCAGAACCGCGAGGTCACCCAGCGCTCCTGCGAGAACAGCCGGGTCTGGTCCGCGGAGTACGGCGAATCCGGGTCCGAGGACTGGCCGTACGTCAGCAGGGTGCGCGCCACCGGGCAGCGGCCGCCGTCCCAGCCGACCGCCTGGATGTGGCTCGAGCCGTGCAGCACCTCGCGGTAGCCCCCGGCCGCCGCGTTCCACGGCGCCTCGATCTTGTTCCAGACGCCGAGCGCCTCGGTTCCGCCGCCGACGGGCAGCTTCTGCCCGCCGCGGACCACGAACTGGTGCGCGCCCAGCGGGGCGTCCAGCGCGATCCCGGCCGCCCTCAGCTCGGCGACGGCGTCCGCGAGGGCCCGCCCGAGCCCGGGCGCGGCCTGGTTGAGCGTTCTCGGCGTACGGACCGGGTCGGCCGCCGAGAACGGCACCAGCCACAGGAATGGTGGCTGGCCCGTGAGGGCGGCCGCGCCTGGCTCCGTCGCTACGAGGAGGCCGCCGCGGAGGCGAACGAGGACCGGCGGTCCCGGGACCGCCCGGGTGACCTCGGCGCCCGGACCGACGCCGCGGTCGGCACGTACCTCCAGCGGCTGGTGCAGACGGACGCACGGCTGCACATGGACGTGCTCGGTGAGGCCGGATGGGCCGGAGAGCAGCCGCAGATCGGCCTGGGGAAGGTATTCGAGGAGCCGCTCCTGGCGTGGGGCTGGCCGCGTCAGCAGCTCCCGGAGCGGCTCGTACGGGACCTGCGGGGCCGAGGGAGCTGGACGACGAGCGGGATGCCGATGCCCAGGGCGGCGCCGGCGTCGGCGCCAGTGCCGCGGCCTCGCGGGAGCCCCATGCCAGAGGGAACAAGCGTCCTGCGCGTCACCGGCATGGCACCGGTGACGCGTACCTCCAGGCTCAGCGGTACCAGTCCTCGCCGGGCCGTGACAGCGCGTTGCGGAGGTACTGCTCCATGTTCGACGCCACCCAGGTCCGACTGTCGTTCTCGTGATTCCAGACGAAAACGTCGGGACGCCTGGGAGAAATAGGGAGGGCGAACTGGTCACCGCCGCCGTTGTCTCCGAAGAAGAAGAGGGCGTCGAACGGCATGTAGAGGGACCGGAGGTCCTCCCTGGTCCGGAATTCCTCATTGGTGCGGGCGATTTGCTCCGCGTTCCAGACGACGTCCGTTCCGTCTTCGTCCACCACGCCGTTGAATTCGGTGAGCAATGCCCGCAGAGAAGTCGGCAAGGGGGTCCCGATCCGGTGTTCCAGGCCGAGCAGGTCCTGCTCGGCCGCGGGCTCGGCCACCTCGACGTCTTCGTACTGTTCGACCAGTTCACGCCACACGGGTCCTCCAGGGCTCCAAGGTTCGCATCACCTTATCCTGGGGCTGAACCAGTTGCCCAATTTGTCGTCGATTTTCGTCGCATGGTCGAGGACTTCTTGCCGGGTCGGGTTCGGATGGCTCTCGTAGAACCGATTCCACTCGACACGTATATCGCTGAGATGGATACGGCTGTTGATATCGCCCTTGGGTATTCCGCGAAGGTTCTCGATCGAGTGGATCTCTTCCGGCTTGAACAGCCCCGGGTATCTGTTGAGGGTCTGCTGCTCGATCGCGTGGTGGACGACCACCTTGCCCTTGAGTTCGGGATGCTCGGCGAAGAACGTCTTCTTGTAGGAGAAGCTGTCCGTGTATCCGACGCTGGCGCCCTGACGGGTGGGCACGCCGGTTCCGAGGACCGACTCCTTCTTGGCCGCCGCGATCTTGGCTGCTTCCTCGCACGGGATGAGTCCCAGCGGATCCGACCAGCTCAGCGGGTTGGACACGTATGAGGCGGGGTGGGGAGCGGCCGCCAGGCCCAGCGGGTCCTGGCTCATGTAGCGGGCGGTCTCCGGGTCGTAGTAGCGGTGCACGTTGTAGTGCAGGCCGGATTCCGGGTCGCTGTACTGTCCGGGGAAGCGCAGGGGCGTATAGGCGCTGCTGTCCGTCGACCACCCGGTGAGGCCCCAGAGGGTGGACCGGGCGCGCCACGCCGTCTCGCCCTGCTCGTCCAACAGTGCGGTGGGTGTGCCGATCAGGTCCGTCACGATCGCGAAGAAGCGGCGGTCGATCTCCCGTTGCCCCGACGGTCCGTCCAGGATTCGTTCGAGCTGGGCCACCGGCACCAGGCCGTCGTGATCCCAGGTGACGGTGACGGGGTGGGGCAGGTGGGAGGACCGGGTGGTCTGCTCGCACAGCACGGACCCGTCCCATGTGAACGTCACCTCTTCGGCCACTGACCGGCCGTCGTCGCCGAGGCGCTGTTTGGCGATGCGTCGGCCGAGCGCGTCGTAGAGGTAGCACCACGTGGTCCCGTCGGGGGTGGTGACGGAGCGGAGGCGGTCCTCGGCGTCCCAGTCGTAGCGCCAGGTATCGGGTTTGCGGGACAGACGCGTCTTCTGCCGGAGGATGACACGGCCCTGCGCGTCGTACTCGTACCGCACACCACCCGCATGGTGAAGGAGGGTGCCGCTGTAAGTGCGCTCGCCCGTGGCTTCGGCGGAAGCATGCCGGAGGGGCCAGTCGGCCGTCGCGATGTTTCCCGCTCGGTCGTACGCGTAGCGCTCGCTCCAGTCGGCCGCGTGGACAGTCGTCACCCGGGCAGCGGCGTCCAGGGTCAGGGTCCGGACGCCGGTCGAGCTGTCCCGTACGGAGGTGAGATGCCCGTCGGCCCGGTAGGCGTAGTCGCGTCGGTGGTCCGTGCCGTTCGTCCGGATGACGTGCGCCTGCGGGCGGCCTGCCGCGTTCCACTCGGTGCGCATCTCGATCTGACCGCAGTGGCGTTGCACTTCCTGCCCGGCATCGTCGTAGCGGAAGGACAGGTGGTGGTCGCCGCTCGCGAGCTGGATGAGACGGCCCGCGGGGTCCAGGGTGAGTTCCTGCAGGACACCGGAGGGCGTGGTCCTGGTCGTGCGTCGGCCGGCGGCGTCGTATCCGTAGTGCAGGACGGCTTCCCCGACGGTTTCGGACGTGGTCCGGCCGAGCTCGTCCCGGGTGATGACCAGATCCGCGTCCTCGTTGACCGCCCGTACGAGACGTCCGGACCGGTCGTAGAAGTACCGGCTGATGGCTCCGTCCGCGTCCTTGACGAGCGGCCGCCCGAGAACGTCCCGCTGATAGCGGACGGTGTGCCCTGCCGGTGTCGTACGGGCCACCAGTTTGCCGGTCGGATCGTACGCGTAGTCCACCGTGCGGCCGTCGAAGTCGCATTCCGACACCAGCTGGCCAGCTGCGTCGTAGCCGTAGTCCCAGGTCAGACCCTGGTCGTTGGTGACGCTGGTCAGCCGCAGGGCGGCGTCGTAGGTGAACGTGAAGCGTGAACCGTCGGGACCCGTCCGGGCCGCGAGCTGGTCGAAGTGGCCGTACTCGTAAGTGTGCGTGGCGCCGGAGGCGTCGGTGTGGAGGAGGCAGTTGCCTTCGGCGTCGTAGGACCAGGTCTCCGTGGATCCGTCCGGACCACGGCGTTGCAGGATCCTGCCCTCGACGTCCCAGACATAGTGGGTCGTGCGCCCGAGTGGATCGGTCTCCGAGGTCACACGGCCGAAGGCATCGCGCTGCAGGGACGTGACCGCGCCCGTGGGTTCCGTCAGCCGTGTGGTCAGCCCGGCCGCATCGCAGTTGAGGAGGGTGCGGTTGCCCGCCGGGTCGACCACGCAGCGTAGGTTGCCGCGCTCGTCGTAGGTGTACCGCGTGGTGGCGCCCGTGGGATCGGTGGCCGAAACGCAGTTCCCGGCCTCGTCGTATGCGTAGCACCAGGTCTCCCCACTGGGGCCGACGACCGTCAGGGGCCGCCCCGTCGAGGTGTACGTGGCGGTCGAGCCCTGCCCGTCCGGCCGGGTGACCGCGATGATGTTGTCCGCTGGGTCGAACGTGAACCGGGTGGAGTATCCGAGGGCGTCCGTCCATTCTTTCAGCCGGCCCCGCTCGTCGTGTTCGTTGCGAGTCGCCGCGCCCAACGGGTCGGTCTGGGACACGAGCCGGTGGTGGCGGTCGAAAACATAGTGCGACGTGTGGCCGAGGGCATCGGTCACGGACGTCATCCGCAGCCCGCTGACCGGATCCGTGGCGCCGTACTCGATGAGAGCCTTGAGGTGGCCCTCCGTACCCCCTTCACCGATGCACCGTCCCGATGTGTCGTACCTGTACGCGTAGGAGTAGCCGTTCCTGTCGCGCCAGGACAGGATCAGGCCACTGGGATCGACCCCGAAGAGCAGCGGCTCGTCCGAGGAATTGAAGATCTCCGTCAGGTGGCCGCCGTCGTCGTAGCCGTAGCGGACGAGCCTCACGTTCTCGGATTCGCCACCTGCAACCAGATGCAGTTCCGTGACCCGCCCCCGCGACGTCGAGACGCGCAGCCGATAGCCGCCGTGGTGCACGATCGCCGTGGGAGCCCCTGCCGTGTTGTACTCGAAGGCGATCCAACGGCCGTTGCGGTCCTCCACGCGGGTCAGCAGCGCACGATCGGTGCCGTGGGGCACGAAGCGCCGTACGGTTCCGTCTTCCGGGTCGGTGAGCGTGTAGCCGCCGCCCTCGGCGTCGCGGTCGAGCGGCCAGCGCGGCCCGTGCGCCGGCAGGGTGGCCTCCCCGGGCGCCGGATGGGGGTAGTCGAGGAGGAGGCCGTCCTCGCTGACCAGGATGACGCCTTGGGGGTCGATCTCAAGCCGCTGATCCAAGGTGCTCGCCCACCGGGGCCCGAACCACTGGCCTGCAGTGAAGGTGGACTGCGCTCTGCGTGAGACCACGAGGGGAAGGGCTCCGGAAAGGACGACGTCCACCTGGGGCAGATACATGGCCCCCGTGGCGAGGTTCACCGGGTCGGTCGGCCCCTTGCACACCGAACTCGGAATCTGGCTGTTCGTCATCGGCGCCCCGTTGACGTTCCTGCGCAGCGTGCTGCCCGCAGTGGGCTTCAGCCCGGCCCGGAGCCCGGTACGGAGGACGCCGGCGCCTTTGGTGCCGATGAGTTCGGGGACGAGCCGGCCGAGGAATTCGGAGGGGTCGCCCTTGGCGGCGTCCCAGGCGTTCTTCAGGGCCCGGTCGGGGTTGGCTGCGGTGGACACGAGCCCGGCCAGGGTCATGTTCATGTTCTTGTAGTACTCGGCCGGGTGGGTGATGTTGTACGGGTCCAGCGCGTTCACCGAGCGTACGAAGTTGACCAGGCCCGCGGCGCCCTTCACGATGCCGCCGCCGAAGTGCATCATCTCCACGCCCTGCCCGAAGGCGTAGTCGGCGAGTTCGAGCTTGGTTTTCTCCCGGCCGGTGGGTTCCTTCGGGGCGTGGGCCATCGCCGCGGTGACCGCCGCCTTGGCCGTGTCGGCGGCCTCCTTGCGGGCGCTGCGGGCGGCTTTGAGGATCTCCTGGGCGCGCTGCCGCTTGTCCTGGCTTGGATCGGTGAAGTCGGCGGGGCGGGGGAGGGGGTTGTCGCTGTTGCGGGCGTCGTTGTAGGCGTCGACTTTCTTGTTGTGCGCGTCGGCGGCGACCTTGTAGTCCTGCTGGGCCTCCTTGTAGAGGTCGATGGCCTCGCGCGCCTTGCCCTGGGCGGTGGTGACGGCGCTCGCGTACGTCTCCAGGGCCTGGGCGGCGTTCTCGAAGGCGTCGGCGGCGTGCAGCCAGTCGGTGGGCAGGGTCTGGAAGTTCTCGCGGAAGCTGTTGGCGGCCTCGCCCTTCCAGCTCGCCGAGTCGAGCTTCTTCATCCCGGCCCCGACCAGGTCGAACGCCCGCTGGAAGTCACGGAGGTTCGTGATCGACTCCCGGACCTTCCCCGGGTTGCCGTGCACGAGCTCGTTCGGCTCCTCGGTCTGCCCGAGCTGCTGCTCACCGACCTCCGCCCCGAGGGAGGCGGCGGTCCCATCACCCCAGTCCTCGACGGAATCCGCCCAGCCCTCGGCACCGACCTTCTCCAGGCCCGCTCCGAGGGCGTCGGTGCTCTTGTCGATGCCCTCGCCGACGAGTTCCTTGCCCTTGTCGATGCCCTTGTCGACGAGGTCGGTGCCCTTGTCGGTGAGCCTGCCCAGGTCGTCCCAGCTCACCATCAGTTGTCACCCCAGCGCGGCTGCTCGGCCTGCTCGACGACGCCCTGGGAGGGGTCGAGCGTGTCGAACAACTCCTGGTCCATCCGGGCCCGGGTCGCCGGGTCGAGCAGGCCGTTGCGCTGCATGGAGTCCAGCTGCGCGTCCATGACGTCGTAACCGGTGTCCTGCCAGGTCTGCTTGACCTCCTGGTGGGCCTGCACAAACGATTCGGCGCTGTAGTCCGGGTTGTCGTACATCGTCTGGGTGCTGATCTTGTCCCAGCTCATCTGCTTGACCTCGTCCTCGGTCAGATGCGGGTTCCCGTTGACCGAGTTCACCGCGATCTTGAACGAGTCCTTCACGTACTGCTCCTGCTCGGCATACGACCCGGCCGACAGGCCCACACCCTGCGCGAAGCCGTTGCCCCGCAGGGTCAGTGCCCGTACGCCCCACTCCCAGCGGTCGCAGAACGTCTTGAACTCCGCCGTCAGTCCGCCATCCCCCAACTCCAGCCCCGACAGCGCCAGCCCGGAGAAACCCCGGCCCGCGGACGCCTGCCCGATCATGCCGAGATCCTTCAACTCCGAATGCGCGAGATTGATCCCGGCCGCGATCTCCGCCAGCGCCTGCGCCGGCGCCTCCAGGCTCGGCTCCCCACCACTCACTGCGCTTCCTCCCCGTCCACATCGACGGCCACGGCGTCGGGCACGACACCGCGGACCGGCGGGAACAACATGCCGCCGCCCTCACTACCCGCGTCCAGCGCGACCCCACCAGGGCCCGGCAGCATCGGCACCATCACGTCCAGCAACCGCGCACCGAGCACCGCCCGATACGCCCACTCCCGCCCGGCCTCCCCCCGCGCCCGCGCGAACGCCGCCAACGCCTCCTCGTTCGAGAACGCACAGATCCAGCGCACCCCGTTCAGATCCGCCGTCCACAGGCTGCCCTGCTCGTCGAACGGCACCAGCACGGCCGTGCGCCGGAACTCCCCGAGCAGCACGGCGAACTCCCACCGCGCTGCGGCCACCCTGTCGTCCTCCGATCGACGCGGCAGCGGGTCGGGCTCCGGCGCGGGCACCGCTTCGCTCGGCGGCGCTTCGGACTCGGCGGCTGACGCGCTCGCTGCAGGATCATGCAGGTCATCACTCGCTGCTGCCAGATCGGTCAGCCTCAGACGCCCGCTTGGTGAAGGAATGTGCTCCCCGCGATCACTCACCGTTCGAATTCTGCCATGTTGATCTTCCCTTCCGTGACGTGGTTCTAAGCCGGACGGTTGCGCGGCCGGGGCTGACGCCATCCCGCTCGGGGGTGTGCCGAGCGCGCCCCCGGCCTTCGGCGCGCTGGTGACCAACGGCATGCCTGGCTGGGAAACCTGCCACGAGCCTTCCTGCGGTGCCGGTGCAGGCACGTGGTGTTTGTTCAGAACAGGAGCATCGTTGTCCTGGAAGTCTGGAATGGAGGGACCTGAAGTTTCCCCGTGATCGTGGACACATCGCTGTTACGCCGCGAGGGCCTGATCCTGCTGGTAGCGCAGGCGTGTCTCGTGGGGCGTGAGGTAGCCCCAGTGGACGTGCTTGCGCAGGCGGCGTCTGTTGTAGAAGGTCTCGACGAAGTCGAAGATGTCGGCGCGGGCGGTCGCGCGGTCGGGCCAGAAGCGGGTGCCGATCTCCTCTTTGAGTACGGCCCAGAACTTTCCGCGGCGGCGTTGACGCTCCTATAGCTGTCAACTGGCTTTCTGGGGTGCTCGTGGGGCGGGTCGGAGGAGGTGGTAGACCTCGCGGATGACGTAGCGTTTGAGGCAGCGGATGATCTCTCGTTTCGTCTTGCCTTCGGTGGTGCGGCGGGCGACGTAGTCGATCGTGGGCTGATGAAATTGCATCCGGACGATGACAGTTCGGTAGATCGCGGCGTTCAGCTGCCGGTGGCCGCCATGGTTGATGCGATGCCTGCCGCTGGTCATGCCGGAGCCGGTGGGCACAGGTGCGATGCCGGCGAGTTTGGCGAGGGCGGCTTCGGACTTGATCCGTTCGGGGTTGTCGCCGGCGACGACGAGGATTTCCGCGGCGGTGTCCACCCCGATGCCGAACGGCTCGAGCAGCTGTGGAGCGGCCCGCTGGACCAAGTCGCCGATCATCTTGGTCAGTTCTTTCGCCTCGGCGTCGAGGTACTGCCACCGCTTGGCGAGCGTCCGCAGCGTGTGACGCAGTGCGTCCTCGGGTCCTTCCAGGCGGCGGGGACGCAGGGCTGCCAGCTGCCGAGCCAGGGTGATCTGTGTCTTTCCCGCGGTCTCCCGGCGCAGGGTGTCCGGGGCGTGGACCAGCATGGCCTTCATCGTGACCATGGCCGCGGCGCGCTGTTCAACGGCCTGGTCGTGCGCGACCTTGAGCCGGCGGATCATCTCCGCTTCACCGTCGGCGCTCTTCGGTGTGGCGGTCGCGAACCCGGCGAGTACGGCGCGGGCGGCGTTCTCGGTGTCCAGGGTGTCGGACTTGCCGTTCATCCGCCGCAGTCGCCGGTCCGGTCGGCCGGCCTCGACCACCTTGTGGCCGTTCCTGCGCAGGAACGATGTGAGTGTGGCGCCGTAGGAGCCGGTGCCCTCGATCCCGAAGGCGAGAATCCTGCCGAACGAGGCTGCCCAGTCGAGCAGTTGCTGGAAGCCGCCGGTGTCGGTGGGAATGGTCAAGGTGGCCAGGATCCCGCCGATCGTGTCCATCACGGCTGCGACGTGGATGTGTTTGTGTGTGTCGACACCGATCACGACATGCCCGGACCTGGGCTGCTCGATGGTCTGCACGGTGTTCCTTCCGGCCGGTAGCGTGGGAGGTCACGCTGTCGCCGGTCGGACGGACAGGACTGTCACGGGGACGCTTTGGTGAGTCGGCTCCAGGCTCTTATCAGGTCACGTCCGTCCGGCGGCAGCGCTTGCTGCGTGCCCGGCCGGGCGGTCGACAGATCAACGCCAGGACACCCGTAGGGTCAGTCATAGCAAGAGTCAGACCGCCTCGGCCGGGACTACCCGATCCTTGCGGGATCCGGTGCGAAAAGATTGACAGTCGAAGCAGCTCCCGGTCCGGCCCATACTTTGCTGGTGCCCCAACATGCTCATTCTGTCGCGCAGTTGGCGGGAGGTGTATTCCGGTCCGCGGTTGCTGTGGATCACGCAGCCGGGCTCCAGGCGGCCCAGCGCGGCGGCCATGTCCAGGGCGTCGACGACGAGTTCGGCGCGGTGGTGGTCGGCCATCGAGTACCCGATCACCTCGCGCGTGGCCAGGTCCAGCCACGAGGCAAGGTAGAGCCAGGCCCTCGGCGGTGGGGATGTAGGTGATGTCTCCGACGATCTTCGTGCCGGGGCGGGTGGCGGTGAAGTCCCGGCCGATCAGGTCCGGCGACGGGGCGGCCCTGGTGTCGGCCTTGGTCAGGCTGCGGCGTCCGGTGCGCCGGCTGTTCCCGGCGATGCCGTGTTCCCGCATGACCCGCGCCACCCGCTTGCGGTTGACCACCCGGCCCCGCCGGCGCAGTTCGGCGGTGACGCGCGGGACGCCGTAGTTCCGCCGGGACGCGATGTGGATCACCGTGATCTCGTGCGCCAGGGCCTCATCCGCCCGGCGCTTCGCTTCGCGGGCCTCTCGCCCGGCCATCCACGCGTAGGACGTGGACCGGCCGGTCTTCATTACCCTGCACAGCAGTGTGACCGGGTAGTTCGCCCTCTCCGCGTGGATGAACCGGCATATCTTTCTCACCGGTCGCTCTCCTACGCGAAGAAGGCCGTCGCTCTTTTCAGGATCTCGATCGTTTTCGCCTGCTCGGCGGTCAGCTTCCGCAGCCGCTTCAGCTCCTCGTCCCGGTCATCGGCGGCCCGCACGGCACCGGGCCCGGCGTCCTGGGCGGCGCGGGCCTTCTTCACCCAGCCCCGCAGGGACTCCGAACTGATCCCGAGCTCCCGGGCGACCTCAGTCACCGTCCGGCCCGACGACCGCACGAGCTCGATCGCGTCCCGCTTGTACTCCTCCGAGTACCGCTTCGTGTACTTGCTTCCCACCTGGCACTACTTCCTCTGGAACCTCACGTCCCAGTCTCCAGGTGTCCACGATCAAGGGGAAGCTTCAGTGGGTCCGTGCACCCCACACTCACGCAGGTGGGCCGATGATCTGTCAACGTCCCGTTCGGTGTCCGGGCGTCGGTGACGGTGTCGGTGAGGGCGTCCGCGCCGGCCTCGGAGGTACGGGCGGACGCGCGTCGGGTCGCGGGAGGGCCGCCGCAGGGGCGCGGGGTCTCACCGCACCCCGCGGTCGGCCCCGGGCCCCGGGCCCGGCCGTCGTGGTCCGGGTCCGGGGGCGGACGGTCAGGCCGTCGACGCGTCCGGCGGAGGCGGGCCTGCGGCGGGGAGGACCCCGTCGCGCCGGAGGCGGCGCAGGGTGAGGTGCTCGTGGAGGAGGCGGCCGACGAGCGCCCCGCCGTAGACCACGAAGCCCACGCCGACCAGCCAGGACTGGACGACCAGCAGGGTGCCGAAGGGGCCGTAGGTCACGGCGTTCGAGGCGATCAGCGGGGAGAACACCAGTTGGGAGAAGAGCCGCAGCCCCAGCAGGCCGACGCTGGTCGCCACCGCCCCCGGTACCAGGGCGCGCCAGCGCACCCGGCTGCCGAGCAGCAGCCGTTGCGAGAGGACGAAGAACAGGCAGGTGCCGGCGAGGTCCCCCAAGGTGCCGAGGACCGTGCCGAGGGCATCCTTCGAGGGGGCGGGGATGACCACCAGCAGCGCGAGGTAGCAGACCAGCATGGCCAGCCAGATGACGTGCCGCCACATGGTGTGCCAGCGGGCGGTCGGCAGGTCCCAGACCTTCTCGTAGCCGGTCTGCACGGCCGAGCCGAAGGTCAGGCCGAAGACGGCGAGCGCGGCCAGGCCGAAGGCCGTGGTGCGTTCCAGGGCCAGGTCCGCCGCGCCGAACACCGTCTCGACCCGCGCCCGCGAGGACTCCGCCACCCCCAGGGCCTGGCCGAGCCAGCGGCCGAATCCCGAGCCGCTGCCGGGTGCGGCGGCCGCCACGACCACCAGCAGCGGCACCAGGGTGAGGAACCCGAGGGCGGCGAAGCCCATCGCCCGGTGCATCAGCTCGATCTCCCGGCCGCGGCTCCACGCCAGACCGGCCTGGGAGCCCTGGAGCCGGTCGTAGAGCCGCCGGAGGATCGAGGTCACGCCTCATGCACTACCCGCGATGGCCCGCCCGTTCCCGGAAGCCCGCCCGAATGGGACCCGAAGGGGTGGTTTCGACCGCCCGGAGGCGGAACCGCAGGCGCGGAGACTTGGGGGCGCTGAGGCCTACCCGGCGCCGCGGAGGTCCACCAGCCGCTTGATCTTCCCCACCGACCGCTCCAAGGTCTCCGGGGCGACCACCTCGACCCGCACCGACACTCCGATGCCCTCCTTGACGGCCCGGACCACCGCGGCGGCCGCGGCCTCCTGCTGTCCGGCCTCCGACTCCCGGCGCGCCTCCACCCGTACGGTCAGGGCGTCCATCCGGCCCTCCCGCGTCAGCCGCAGCTGGAAGTGCGGGGCCAGGGCGGGCGTGCGCAGCAGGATCTCCTCGATCTGGGTGGGGTACAGGTTCACCCCGCGCAGGATGATCATGTCGTCGGTGCGGCCGGTGACCTTCTCCATCCGCCGGAACGCCGGGCGCGCGGTCCCGGGCAGCAGTCGCGTCAGGTCCCGGGTGCGGTAGCGGACGACGGGCATTGCTTCCTTCGTGAGGGAGGTGAAGACCAGTTCGCCGGGCTCGCCCTCCGGCAGTACCGCGCCCGTCAGCGGATCGATCACCTCCGGGTAGAAGTGGTCCTCCCAGACGTGCAGGCCGTCCTTGGTCTCCACGCACTCCTGCGCCACGCCCGGGCCCATGACCTCCGACAGGCCGTAGATGTCCACCGCGTCGATGTCGAGCCGCTCCTCTATCTCACGGCGCATCTCCTCCGTCCACGGCTCCGCGCCGAAGACGCCCGTCCGGAGGGAGGTCGTGCGCGGGTCGATGCCCTGGCGCTCCATCTCCTCCAGCAGGGTGAGCATGTACGAGGGGGTCACCATGATGACCTCGGGCCGGAAGTCCTGGATCAGCCTGACCTGGCGGTCCGTCATCCCGCCCGAGGCGGGCACGACCGTACAGCCCAGCCGCTCGGCGCCGTAGTGCGCGCCGAGCCCGCCCGTGAACAGCCCGTAGCCGTAGGCGATGTGGACGATCTGGCCGGGCCTGCCGCCCGCCGCGCGCAGGGACCGGGCGACGACGTCGGCCCAGGTGGCCAGGTCCCCGTCGGTGTAGCCGACGACGGTGGGCCGCCCGGTGGTGCCGCTGGAGGCGTGGATCCGGCGCACGTCGGAGCGCGGTACGGCGAACATCCCGAAGGGGTACTGGTCCCGGAGGTCGGTCTTGGCGGTGAACGGAAAGAGGGCGAGGTCCGCGAGCGAGCGGCAGTCGTCCGGGTGCACCCCGGCCTTGTCGAAGGCCTGCCGGTAGAAGGGCACCCGGTCGTAGGCGCGGTGCAGGCTCGCGCGCAGCCGTTTCAGCTGGAGCGCGGCCAGCTCGTCGCGGCTGAGCCGCTCGCCCTCGTCGTGGAGATCCGCGTACGCCGTCATGCCGTCACCTCGTCCGAAGCCAACCGACCGATCATTCGGTACATTGCCGGACCCCGCCGGGTAAAGCAATGACTCGAACGAGTGAGCGTCTGCCGCACGGGCCGCGGGGGGCCCGCTCCGGGCGGGCCCCTGCCCGGGCGGGCCCCTGCCCGGGCGGGCCCTGCCCCGGGCGCCGTCCCCACCCGGTACGGGCGTACGGTCGGGCGGCCCCCGCACCCGGGCGGCGCCCCATCCGGTACGGGCGTACGGTCGAAGGAGAGCCCCGCGGCCGTACGGCGAAGGGAGCGGCGGTCATGTCCGTAGTCGATCCCGCCGTGACGGTACGCCTGAGCGCCTCCGGTGCCCGGCGCATGGTCGGACTGCTCGCCGAGGTCGCCCAGCTGCTGGAGGACCCGGGGCCGCTGCGCCTGACCGAGGCCCAGGCCGACCTGCTGGGCCAGGGCACGGACCGCCGGGAGCTGGCCGAATGGTGCCGCTCCCTGGCCGCCGAACTGAGGGCAGGCCTGTAGCCGCCTGCCTGCGGGCAGGACCCTGCCTCCGCGTTTCGCAGGAGACGGGGCGTCCTTACTGCCGCCTACCCCGAGGGAACATCATGAAGACCCGGTCCCACCCCATACGCCGCATCGCCGTGGCCGCCTGCGCGGCCCCGCTGCTGCTCGCCGGAGCCGGCGCCGCCGGCGCGGTCACCACGGCCGCGTACTCCTCCGCGCAGGGCGTCGTCCAACAGGCCAGCGCGAGCGAGATCCTCTCGCTCGTGAACGCCGAGCGCGAGAAGGCCGGCTGCCAGCCCCTCGCGGAGAACGCGAAGCTCACCCAGGCCGCGCAGGCCCACGCCGCTGACATGGCGAAGAACAACCTGACCGGACACACCGGGTCGGACGGCTCCACCGTGCCGCAGCGGATTGACAAGGCCGGCTACACCTGGGGTGCCTGGGGTGAGAACGTCTCCGGTCCCGGATACGACACCTCGAAGGCCCACGTCGACGGCTGGCTGAACAGCGCCCCGCACAAGGCCGACATGCTGAGGTGCAGCTACACCGAGACCGGCGTCGCGGTGTCCGGCGACCGCGCGGTCCAGGTCTTCGCGACCCCGAGCTAGTGCGTTGTCCACGAACGTTGGCCGGGTCGGTCAGGCGGCTTGGGGCCGTGGTCGGCCCCAGCGCTGTTGGCGCTCGCTGCGGACCTTGGCGCGTTCGCGACGTTGGGCGGCCAGGACGTCGGG
>NZ_JAPNLM010000040.1 GCF_026627255.1 Streptomyces antarcticus
GCGGGTACCAAAGCGCTGCGCGCTTTGGAGTGGGAGCCCTTCGCTGCGCTCCGGGCGGGGCCGCGCCCTTCGGGCCGGAGGCCTGCGCTGCGCTTCCGGCCTGGTGTGGTTTCGCTGCGCTTCACCACACTCCTCGGTCATCCCCTGCGCTGCGCTTCGGGGTTGACCGAGGGTCACCGGCCGCGCTGCGCGCGGCCGGTGAAGCCTTCCGCTGCGCTCCAGGCAAGGCCCGGTCCGCTGCGCTCCCCGGACCTGAGCCCGCTTCGCGGGCGGCTGGCTACGGAGAAGGGCCGGGTGTGCGGGGCTGGCTGGGGGTCGGGGGTCAGAAGGAGAGGCCAACTACTCCCGCCAGTGCGATGAGGCAGCCGATCCCGATGACAGTCCGCCGGCTCATGTCCCTCAACGGGATACCCCTGCGGCCATGCCCCAGGGCTCGCCTTGATAGGAGTCCTTGTAGCGGGACCCCACCGTGGCGAAGAACAACCCGAACACGATGAGCACCACACTGACTACGACCGGCATCGAACGCTCCTCCTTCGATGGGCCTCCATGCGGCCTCTCCTCGGTGCTGTGTCATGCAAGCCCTGACCCTGCTGGCATGGCACAGCATCAAGGAGAGGCCCGCGGGAAGGTCACCCTTCTTGCGGGTGGCCGCCGTCTCCTCCGACCACCAGGCGGTCACTCCCAGACTCTTCATCACGTTCGGCGATGGTGACGTCAATCCGACCGTCACCCGTGGTATCGAACTGATAGAGGTCGGCCTTCCCGTCACCAGTGGTATCGATCATCCACACGTCGGGCTTCCCGTCACCATTCGCGTCAGCACTGAGAACGACATGATGCTCATCGCCCTGAGTCTCGATCACTTCTTCACCGATGCCTGTTGTGGTGTCCATGACCGGCAGATGCCCCCGGATGAAAAGGCGAAACGAACACGGGCCGGACCGGGTGAGGAAGGTGACGTTCCGTTCGCCGGGCTTCCGGAGCGGTGGAGCCTCACCCGGTGCTCTCGGGCTTCACTTCCGCGCGGCGAGTCAGCCCGGCCGGTAACGGTGGAAGGCTGCTCGGGTTTCGAGTTCGCGCCCGGCCGGGCGCCGGGAGCTGCTGGTCGAGCCGAGCGAGAAGAGGTGGGGCGGACTCAGTGCCAGCCATGTATCGACTGCATCAGCTAGATGCAGCATGTACGGTTGGTGGAAACACGGGATATCTGCAGACCGTCTCGAGGGAACCGTTTTTCGTTGGAAAAGGGCCGATGGGCATGTGTAGTCGGTGACGATGTGGCACGGGATCCGGTTCGCCGCCAGGGGACGGTCTGACCGGCGCCGTGGTTGTAGAGCGGATCGCGGAGGCAGCCGTCAGAGAGCGGGAGACGTTGGAACGGGTCCTGCCGGCCGAGACTTTCTCCAACTACGAGAGGGTCTGTCCAGACAACGGCTCTGTCCCACATTTGGTGGTGACGGATCGTGAGCATTGGGCGCCGTCAGTAGCAGAGAGTGCGAATGGCGCTCCGACCTCGGTGTTTCACGAGCGGGCGGCCCTGCAGTGGGGATGCGGAGACCGGCAGGCCGGGCTCACATCGGCCCCTGCGCCGGCCACCGATTCCCTAGAACGAACCGCTCCAACGTACTGACCTGCGACTCTGTGATCGCTGGGTTTACTCACCGACATCATCGCCCTCCGTCACCACCAAATGTGCGACAGAGCCGTTGACCGTACAGACCCGTCGAAGGGTGTCCTTCTCCGCGGCGACGTACAGGGCCGCTTCTGGCCTGCGGTGCGGTCCAGTCGGGCATCTCCCGGACAATGTGTCCGCGTCCGGCCAGGCTGGCGGAACGTTGACTTCGCGGACGGTGTCGATCAGGTCGGGGAAGCGACCTCCCGGCGGGCCTGGGCCAGCTGCGCGGACAGGCGACGTACATTGGCGGCGTGTGCGGCAGGACGCCCTCGGAGGCCAGTCGGTGTATGACCTGCCGCAAGGTGACTTTCAGCGGCGCGTACCCGTCCACGATCTGCCGCGTCCGCTCCACGACGACCGTCCACCGGATCCGTTCACGCGCCATATCGGTACATTTACCCCTTGCGCCACCGTCGGCCCCCAGAGTCGAAGCAGACCTCTTCCTGCGGCCATCGCGTGGGAAGAGGTGTCTTCCTCGCTAAAAGGCTTGCCCACCAGGCCAGACCTGCAAGAACAAGACCATGTCCGGTTTAGGAGCTCTCCGGGGCGGGTGCGGCTTCCAGCCGGTCCAGGCGTTCGTAGCGGGCGCGGACGAGGCGGGCGCGGTTCTGGGCGCAGTGCACGGTGCCTTCCAGCGTCGCGGACAGTCGGCCTTCCGTCTCGCGCAGGACGACGTCAGCGAGTGCCCGGTGCCCGCTGTTCTTCGGCAGCTGGTTCGCTCGGCGCCGGACGTCGGAGGCGACCGCGCGGGCGTGGCCGGTGAGCTGGAGGCCGATCTGCTCGTAGTCGCGTACGACGAGCGTGTCCTCGTCGGTCCAGGCGAGGACGGCTTTGACGAGGCTCTCGTGGGGTTCGCGGGCAAGCGGGAGCTCCGCCTGGATCAGGCCGTCGGGGTCGTACAGGGCCGTGTGGCTGCTGGTATGCATGGCGGGCCTCGCTACCGGGGCTTCTTCGCGCGGGTGTCCTCGCCGTCGGCCCGGTCGTCCTGGTCTTCGCCGTGTCGGCCGAGGAACCGGGCGAAGCCCCGGTTCGCGCGGGCCAGCAGGGCCGGGGCGGTGCCGTGGTTGCGTGCGCGCATGCGGCCCGCCTCTCCGCTGGTGGTCCGTCGGTGACGTTGACGCTACGGAGGGCGCGGCCTGGGGCTCAACAAGATTGCGGAAAATTGCGCGGACTATCCGAGCGAGTCGACTGCGGCCTCGATGCGGGCGCGTACGGCGATGCCGCCGCCGTTGTCGGTGGTGCTGCCGCCGGTGACGGTCACTCCCGCCAGCGAGAGCCTGCCGCCGGGGCGATTTCGAGGATGCGTAAGAGTGCGGCCACCGCCGTCGTCAGGGATCCGCCGCGCCGGGGCACGAGGAGGTCGTCGTCGTGCGCACGGCGCGTCAGACCGGAGGAAAGCAGTGGTCGCACATGATGACCGCGCGAGCCGCCGGGGACGGGGCGCGGGAGGGGCGGAAGCAGACCGGTTCGGCCGCACGCGCTCGCGGCTCTGGCCGGTTTGCGGGGTGGGCGGGCGCGGTCCGGTGTGGTCGGGCCCGGTCGGGTCCGGTCCGGTTCGCCTTGGGTGTCTTCCGGTTGGTGGCGGTACTGGGGTTGGTTTGTCCGTCCCGGGGGGCGGTGCGACGGCCGGCCGTCGCGTCGGGGACGTTTGCCCGCGGGGACCGGTGGAAGAGTCGGACGTACGGTCGGCCGGGCTCTGCCGCTTGGCTGCGGCCGGTCCTCCTCGATGCCATGACCCGAACGGGAGCCCGCTGATGCGCCTGTACGCCCAGACCCCAGCACGTCGGAACCGTCAGGTGATCGGGGACCTGATCGCCGTGGGCCTGATGGCCGCCGCGGTGTGGTTCGCCCTCGCCGTCCGCGATGCGGTCATGCTGCTGGCCGAGCCGGGGCGGAGGGTGGAGAGTTCGGGTGACAGTCTCGCCGGCGCGCTCGGTGAGGCCGGTGACGCGGCTTCGAACGTGCCGCTCGTCGGTGGTCTCCTGAAGAGGCCGCTCCAGTCCGCGGCCGACGCCGGTGCCGGGTTCGCCGACGCGGGGCAGTCGCTCCAGGACACCGTCGGCCAGGTCGCCGATCTCACCACCACGGCTCTGATCGTGGTTCCGGTGGCCGTGGTGCTGCTGTTGTGGCTTCCGCCGCGCCTGCGCTGGATCCGGCGGAGCGTCACCGTCCGGCGTCTTCTCGACTCGCCCGGGGGCTCCGATCTGCTCGCCCTTCGTGCCCTCAACGGGCCGCTGGGCGACCTTGCCGCGGTTGCGGCTCCTGCGGGCGGTCTCGCGGATGCGTGGCGTCGCGGGGACCGGCAGGTCATCGCCGACCTGTGCGAGGTCGCGCTCAGGCGGGCGGGTCTGCGGCCCTGACGGGGGATGTCCCGGTGCCGGGGGGACGGTACCTGGTGGGTGTCAATTCGTGACCTCTGGAGTCGCATCCGGCGATTACGCCCCGTTAGTCTGAGCATGTTCAAAATGATATTGGGGGGCGGCTGCGCGCGATCGGCGCGGGGAGTCGCAGTGGAGGGGATTTTTCGAACGGCACCGCCGGCACCGGTGGCCAGCTGGCCCAGACCGGCACCGACCCGGCCACGAGCTGGGCCCTCGGCGCTTCCGGCATGGCGCTCGCCATGGGTGCCGCGCTCGTGGCGGGCACCGGCCGCCGTCGCCGCCCGACCGTGTAGCGGCGTCCGGCCGGCCCGGGGTCCCGGGCCGGCCCGCGCGATGCCGTTCGGCCTCCCTCGGCACGTTCGCGCCGTGGGGGGCCCTGGTCGTGTTGGAGCTCGGGCGGACGGGCCGTCAGTACCGCGGGGGTCCCGCGAGGGGGCGCAGGCGGCGGTGTTCGAGGACCGTGGCGAGGGCGTAGGCTCCGCCGCCCGCGACGGCGAGGACCCGGTAGAGACCGGGGCGTCGAGCGAGGGCGCCGCGGTGGAGGTCAGGGCGAGCCAGACGCCGAGGGCGTAGTGCGGCAGGTTGCGGCGTACGGCGCCTTCGGCGAGGTAGAGAGCAGGCCGACGACGAGTCCGGAACCGGCGGGCCAGAGGACGGACTGGAGCTCCGGCGTGTCCAGGGCGGACGTGAGACCGGTGATGGCGAGGAACAGGGCGGTGAAGGCGGCGATCCAGGGGGCGCCGAGGAGCCTGCCGGAGAGGGCGTCCGGCGCGGCGGCCCCGCGCTGGGCCCGCAGCGCGGCGGTGGTGGCCTGGACGGTGCCGGTCGTGGGCCCGATTCCGAGGAACGTCATGGGCAGCCAGCCGGGCAGGTCGAGCAGGGGGTGTCGCCCTGGGAGGCTGCGGCGGCGCCGTGGCCGAGGACGTAGGCGAGTCCGAAGCTGAGGTAGGCCGCGCGCGGTTGTCGACCTCGTGCGGACGGGGTGTCGGGCCGCGCCGTGGTGGGCCCGGCGCGCTTTCACCGCTGTGCGCGCAGTGCTGCGCGACCTCGTCGAGCACCGTGTCCGCGGTGTCGGCGTCCACGGAGCGCGCGGCCAGGGCGGGCCGGACCCGCGCGTTCCACCTGATGGCGGGGTCACTCATGGGGCTCCTCCACGGGTCTCCTCCACGCCGGGTGACAGGAGTCGGGCCATGGCGCCGGAGAACCGGCCCCAGCCGACGGTCTCCTGTCGCAGCCGGGCGCGTCCGGCGTCGGTGAGGCGGTGGACCTTGCGGCCCGGCCCGCCCTCCCCCGGTTCCCACCGGGCCTTCACCGTCCCGTCGGCCTCCAGGCGGCCGGGCACCGGGTACAGCGCGCCGCCGCGGACGGTGCCGAAGCCCCCGGGCGGGCAGTTCCTGCACCAGTGCGTAGCCGTGCCGGTCGCCTTCGGCGAGCACACCGGCGAGGGCGAGGGGCAGCACTCCGCGCAGCCAGCCGGTCATGGGCTCCGTGCCGGCCATCCGCAGGCACCTCGCTCTCTACTCCTGGAACCCGACTGGTTCGTTCTCAGAGTGGTGTGGATGCGTGTTCGCTCCGCGTCAACATCCTTTCGGGCGATATGACTTGGCGGGCTCAGCGGCCTGTACGGCCTGTTTCGCCGGGTGTTGAGGGTGCGGGCGGTCTGATCGGCGGCCGCCCGGGCCTGCACGGGCCCGGGGGCCGGCGCCTGCTTTCGCGGGCCCGTGATCCGCCGCGCCCGCCGCACCCGTCGGCAGCGGGTGCGGCGGGGCGGGGGCTCAGCCGACGCGCGGTACCCGCGTGACGTGGCCGTGGGCGTCGGTGAAGACGCGGACGCGGTCCTCGCGGAAGTCCATCGTCACCGCGGAACCGTCCGCGACGACCGGGACCTGGACGATGCCGGGGTTGGTGCGGCGGATCAGCGCGACCGCCTCGTCCGCCGGGCGCCCCATCAGTTCGGGCCATTGCTCTGCGGCCATGTGCGTCGTCCTCTCTCGATGCGGGTGTCCGTCTCCCCCTACCCGTCCGGCCGGGGGCAAACGGGCGGGACCGGGACGGGGTCCGTGCCGGGGCCGGTGCGGGGCCGCCGTAGGCTGGGCGGGTGATCTTGCGCAGCCTTCACGACCGATCCGCCCTGGCCGACCGCTTCGGGCGCGACCCGGCGATGCACGTGATGGAACTCGGCGACCTCGACGACCTGCTGTGGCCGCACACCAGTTGGTACACGGTGTCGGACGACGGCCCGGTCGCCCTGCTGTACGCGGTCGGCGACATCCCGACCCTGCTCGCCTTCGCCCGCCCCGGGGAGGCCGCTGGGCTGGAGGAGCTGGCCGAGGCCCTGCTGCCGGTCCTGCCCCGGAGTTTCTTCGGGCACCTCACCGGAGCGGCCGGCAAGGTCCTGGAGTCGGCGTACGCGGTCAGGCCGCACGGCACCCTGCTGCGGATGGCGCTCACCGACCCCGGCCGGGCCGCCCGGCACCCGGACGGCCCGTGGCGGCCCGCCCCGCTGGACCGGAGCGATCTGCCGGAGCTGCTGGCGCTGTTCGAGCAGGCGTACCCGGGCAACTGGTTCGACCACCGGATGCTCGACACCGGCCAGTACGTGGGCGTCCGGCAGGACGGGCGGCTGGTCGCCGTCGCGGGCGTGCACGTCTACTCGGCCGCCTACCGGGTCGCCGCGATCGGGAACGTCGCCGCGCACCCCGCGGTGCGCGGGCGGGGCGCGGGCGGGGCCTGTGTCGCGGAGCTGTGCCGACGGCTCGGGCGGAGCGTGGACCACATCGGGCTGAACGTGCGGGCGGACAACGCCACGGCCGTCGGGCTCTACCGCAGGCTCGGTTTCTCGGAGGTCACCGAGTTCGCCGAGGCCACTTTCACGGCGCTCCCGCGGGCGTCGGCGGGCTGAGGGCGAGCGGGCCCGCCGCTTCCCGCGGGCGATCCCCTGCCCGCGGGAGGCGGCCGCTCACCGGGCGGCCGTCGGCCGGTCCGTGGCCAGGCCCAGGAAGAAGCGGCAGGTCCGGGCGAGTTCCTGGAGCTGTACGTACGCGGCCGGCCCGTCGTCGGGCAGTCCGTCGGCCAGGACGCGGCGGGTGTCTTCCAGGGTCGCGGTGTCCGTGCGCTGTCCGGGCCGGACGGCGAGCGGCATGAGGAGGCCCAGGTGCCCGCTGAGCCACAGGAACCACAGGCGGCGCAGGGGGGCGGGCGGCAGGTCCTCGTACGGTGCGAGGACGATCGTGATCGACTCGCCGATGACCGCCACGTCCAGCGGTGCCGCGGCGGCGGCCGGGTCGTCGGCGTCCTGTACGAGGAATGCGCCGGCCTTCGCGGATGCGCTCACGCGTGTCCCTGTCCCTTCTCTCCACAGCTCAACGGTGGTCCCGGGCTGGTGCGCCACCGGGGAGAAGTCTCGCGCGGAACCGTCGGCGAGGCCGTGAAATGCGGCGAGGACGCACCACGGGGCATCTCGTGGGAGTAGCGTCTTGCCTTCCCCTCGTTCTTCCCCCGCCCGGCCGTCCCGCCCCCTGACTCCTTCGCGCTGCCGTCCCGTCCGCCGCGTACCCGTACGGCGGACGGCCGGGCCGGGGTTTCAGCGGCCGGGCCGCAGGCCGGCCGGCAGGACGTCCAGGGCCGGTTCCGTCGCCTCGGGCAGCGGGGTGTCATCGAGGAGCGAGGCGACCGCGAGGGTCGCCAGGCCGTGGACGGCCGAGAAGGCGACCTGTGCGAGCCGGGCGGGATCGCCCGGGCGCACGTCGCCGGTCCGCTGTCCTTCCCCGATCAGCCGGGCGACGGCCGGCAGGCTCTCGTGGCCGAGGGCGTGCAGTTCCGCGCTGGGGTCGTCGGTGTGTTCGGCGGTGAACATCAGGTCCAGCAGGGCGGTGTGGCCGACCGTGAAGTCCATGTAGGCCGGGCCCGGTTCGGCCAGTGGCGCCCCGACCGGTCCGGCGGCCCCGCCGGCCGTGTGCAGGCGCGCTACGGCTCCTTCCTGGGGCAGGGCCCGGCGCAGATCGACCGGATGGTCCGGCTCAATGTCACGGCGGTGGCCGGCCTGCCGCGCGCCTTCCCTTCCTGCCCGGTCTGGCCGCCGACGGCCGGGGGCGCTGGTCACCCTCGCCTACCAGCCCACTTCGGCGATGGTGGTCTACGGGGCGGCCAAGGCCTTCGTGCTCAGCCTCACCGAGGCGGTCGCCTACGAGACCCGCAGCTCCCCGCTGCGCGTGCTCGCCCGTCTTCCCCGGGCCGGCCGGCACCGAGTTCTTCGACGTGGTCGGCAGCCGGGGCGCGGCCGTCGGCAGGCTCGGCACGGCCGGGCAGGTCGTCGTCGACGCCGCGCGCCGCGCCCTCGAACGCGGCACGACCCCGCCGAGCGTGGTCGCGGGCCTGGGCAGCAGGGTCTTCGCGACGGCCTTCCGGCTCGCCTCCCGCCGCCTCGCGACGGCCGTCGCCGGCCGGGCCCTGAAGGCCTGAGCCCCGGCCCGGGCCCGGGCCCGGCCGTCCGGAGGTGACGGGAGCCGCCCGGGCACGGTACGAAGTCCTTGTGAACGAACAGACCCAGGCCGCGACCGTCCGCGTCTTCATAGCGCTCGCCCCGCCCGACGACGCGAAGGAGGAGCTGGTGCGGGAGCTGCGCCCCGCCTACGAGGCGTACCCGCGCATGCGGTGGAACCGGGTCGAGGACTGGCACATCACGCTGGCGTTCCTCGGTGAGCTCCCGGTGGGGGCCGCGGCGCTGCTGCGGGCGCCGCTCGCGGACCTCGCGGCGGCGGGCAGGCCCGTACGGCTGGCGCTGCGCGGCGGCGGGCACTTCGACGAGCGGGTGCTGTGGAGCGGGATCGACGGGGACCTCGACGGGCTGCACCTGCTGGCCGCCGGGGTGCGGGGCGTGGTCAAGGAGTGCGGGATCGCCTTCGAGGACCGGCCGCTGCGCCCGCATCTGACACTGGCCCGGGCCCGCCGGGGCGATCCGTCCGGCGCGGTGGGGGCCGCCGCCGGGCTCGCCGCGTTCACCGGCCGCCCGTGGGAGGCCGGGCGGCTGCACCTGGTCGGCAGCAACATCGGCCGCGGCCCGGGGCCGATCCACTACCGCGACATCGAGGCCTGGGACTTCGGCGGCGGGAGCTGACGGCCCCGCCGCCGGGCCCGGTGCGGGTTGCGGGTACGCCCGCGGAAGCGGAAGACGAGGCCGGCCGGCGTGGAGCGCGGTACGCAGTGGAAGGGGAGGCCGCGGGAGCGGCGAGTACGCCGCCGGGGGCGGGTGCCGCCGGTGAACCACGCCTGGACCTGGGGTGTTGCCGCTGCGGCAGGCAGCGCCGGTCCGGTCCCGTCCCTTCCCCGGCGGCGGGAACGGGCAGTGGCTCTGGCCGGCGGGCCGCGGCAGCACGACGCGGCCCGCCGTCCCCCGGCGGCGCCGCTCCGGGTGCGGCGGCCGGGTGCGGCGGCCGGGACGGTCCGGTGCGGCGGTGCCCGCGGATCCGGACGCGGGCGCCCCGTTTACCGCGGCGGAAACGGGAAACGCGGGTGTCAGCGGGCCGGTACGACATCCCCCCTGTCGCAGGCCCGTCCGGTGGAGCGCCGTACGCACGTCCCGTCCCCCCGGGCGCGCGTACGGCCCACCCTCCCCCACTCCCTCCCGTTCCCCTGCATTCCCCTGCGCTCCGCGCCCCCGCGGCCGGCCGTGTGGAGGAGACCGCGGCCAGTTTTGCATGAACATACACAGTCATGCATAATCTTCCTATGTCTAAGGTCCTCACCTCCCTTCCCGCCGGCGAGCGCGTCGGCATCGCCTTCTCAGGCGGCCTCGACACCTCGGTCGCGGTCGCGTGGATGCGCGACAAGGGCGCCGTCCCGTGCACCTACACCGCCGACATCGGCCAGTACGACGAGCCCGACATCGCCTCGGTGCCCGGCCGGGCGAAGGCGTACGGCGCCGAGATCGCGCGCCTGGTCGACTGCCGTGCGGCGCTGGTGGAGGAGGGCCTGGCCGCCCTCGCCTGCGGGGCGTTCCACATCCGCTCGGGCGGCCGCGCCTACTTCAACACCACGCCGCTCGGCCGCGCCGTCACGGGCACCCTCCTGGTCCGGGCGATGCTCGAGGACGACGTGCAGATCTGGGGCGACGGCTCGACGTTCAAGGGCAACGACATCGAGCGGTTCTACCGCTACGGGCTGCTCGCCAACCCTCACCTGCGGATCTACAAGCCCTGGCTGGACGCGGACTTCGTGACCGAGCTCGGCGGCCGCAAGGAGATGTCGGAGTGGCTCCTGGCCCACGAGCTGCCGTACCGCGACAGCACGGAGAAGGCGTACTCCACCGACGCCAACCTGTGGGGCGCCACCCATGAGGCCAAGACCCTGGAGCACCTGAACACCGGTGTGGAGACCGTGGATCCCATCATGGGCGTGCGGTTCTGGGACCCCTCGGTCGAGATCGCCGCCGAGGACGTGACGATCGGCTTCGACCAGGGCCGGCCGGTGACGATCAACGGGAAGGAGTTCTCCTCCCCCGTCGACCTGGTGATGGAGGCGAACGCCATCGGCGGCCGCCACGGCCTGGGCATGTCGGACCAGATCGAGAACCGGATCATCGAGGCCAAGAGCCGCGGCATCTACGAGGCGCCCGGCCTGGCCCTGCTGCACGCGGCGTACGAGCGCCTGGTCAACGCGATCCACAACGAGGACACCCTCGCGCAGTACCACAACGAGGGGCGGCGTCTGGGCCGGCTGATGTACGAGGGCCGCTGGCTGGACCCGCAGGCCCTGATGGTCCGCGAGTCGCTGCAGCGCTGGGTCGGCGCGGCCGTCACCGGCGAGGTGACGCTGCGGCTGCGGCGCGGTGAGGACTACTCGATCCTCGACACCACGGGCCCGGCGTTCAGCTACCACCCGGACAAGCTGTCCATGGAGCGCACCGAGGACTCGGCGTTCGGACCGGTGGACCGGATCGGCCAGCTCACCATGCGCAACCTCGACATCGCCGACTCCCGGGCCAAGCTGGAGCAGTACGCCGCGCTCGGCCTGATCGGCACCGGTGGGCACCACGCCATCGGCGCCGCCCAGGCGGCCGCGACCGGGCTGATCGGGACCCTGCAGGAGGGCGGCGCCGAGGCCATCGCCTCCCGCGGCGAGGTTTCGGACGACGACGTGATGCTGGACCGCGCCGCGATGGAGTCCGGCACCGACTGACCACCGTCGCACCGACCCTCGTCGCACCGACCGGCACGCACTGACCGGCAGCGCCGGGAAAGGGCCGGCCGGGCGCCATCGGGCGCCCGGCCGGCCCTTGCGGGTCGTCGAAGGCCATGGCACCGCCCTGCCACGGGCCGCGGGCGGTGTGGTTGCGCCCTTGCGGTGCGGCGGGCCCCTACGGTGGGCCCGGTGACCGAACACGCGGCGGACCCGGAGGCGGCCGCGGCCCAGCTCAAGGAACGGCTGTACGCGACGATCACCATGATCTCCGTGGTCATCGGGCTCGCCGCCAGCGGCCACGTGGACGTCCTCGGCGCCGTGGCGACGGTGGCGACCGCGTCGCTGGGCCTGTGGCTCGCCTCGCTCGTCGCCGACCAGCAGGCCCACCGGGTCACCCACGGCGCGTTCGCGACGGGCCGGGAGCTGCGCGCGATGCTCTTCGTCAGCAGCCCCCTGCTGCTGTCCGCGGTGGGGCCTCTGGTCCTGATCGGCTTCTCGGCCCTGGGGGCGATGGCCCTGGAGACCGCCCTGCTCACCGCGGCCGGTGTCAATGTCGCCACCCTGTTCGCGTGGGGCTGCTACGGCGGGCTCCGCATGGGCGGGGGAACGGCGTTCGCCCTGCTGGCCGGTGCGATCGACGCCGCGATCGGCACGGCGGTGGCAGTGGTGAAGGCCTCGGCCGGCCACTGAGCCGGCCCGCGGCCTCCCCCGGGCCGTCCGGCGGGTGCGCGTACCCGTGCGCCCCCGCTCGGAACTAGTGCGCGCGGACCTCGGCGTACAGCGCGTTGGTGACCCGCTCCCCCTGGGCGGAGGGCTGGATGACGGCCTCCAGCAGGGCCAGCGCGGCCCGTTCGGGCCCGGTGAAGTACGGCGCGTCCCGCCAGGAGGCCACCGCGGCGATCCGCTCCTCGCTCTCGCCGGCCTTCCGCAGGCTGGTCGTATGCATGATCGTCAGGTAGGTGTTGCCGACGATCTGGCCGGCCCGCAGCTGGATGAGGCCGATGGTGGTGCGGGGCACCGAGCGGTTGCCGGTGGCCCGGTAGGGGGCCGCGCCGATGTCCGCGAGTTCGGGGACCAGGTGCTGGGGGTCGGGCATCCGCGAGGCGGGAGCGGTCTGCGGGGCGGGAGCGGTCTGCGGGGTGGTGGTGTGGGGCTGGTGGTGTGCAGGGAGTCCATGACCGGGTTCCTTTCGGGTCCTTGGTGGTGCCTTCACTGCTCTGACGGACCGCGCCGCGGGAATGTGACCGGTCGGGCGAAACTTTTCCCGGGTCATTCCTCGCTGCCGATCGGCCGGACGTGGCGCGGGAGGGTGAGGGCGGTGAGGGCGGTGGCCAGGGCCAGTGCCGTGCTGACCAGGGATGCGGTGTGGACCCAGCCACGGGCGCGGGCCGGCCTTGTGCGGGAGTGGTGCGGAGCCGTCGGGGAGCCGCGTGGCGGAAGTCATGGGGGGACTGCGCGGGGCGGTGTTTCGGGTTCGGCTCGGGTGGCGTTGCGGCCCGGTTCCGGCGGGGCCGACGGGCGGTCCTCGACCGTGCGGGAGGGGGCCGGCCCGGTCGCCGGGCGGGCGGGGCGGGGCGGTCGCCGGGCGGGGGGGGTGGCAGAAGTTCGCCCCCGCGCGTCAGCGCGGCAGGGACGCGTACGAGACGCCGGTCAGCTTCTCGGAGGCGACCCAGAGCCGTTCGCCCGTTTTGTCGTCCAGGGGGCCGCGGCCCGGCACCGTACGCGGATCCGTACATGATCGAGGTGACCGCGGTACTGGACGTGCCCGACACCCGGGCGGGAGGGGCGGGGCGTCCGGTTCTGCCCCTGTGCGGGAGGGGAGGGCGGCATACGATCGGCCCATGGCGCGTTCCCTGCCGGTTCCCCCTCCGACTTCGGTGCTCTCGGACGGAGTTGTCGTCGTGCGGCTGCGGCGCGCGTCCGATCTGGATGCCATCGCGGAGGCGAGTCACGACCCCGAGACCAGGCGCTGGCTGGATGACACGCCGATGGACGGGGAGGCCCGCGGTGCGAGCATGGCGCGGGTCGAAGAGGCGTGGCGGAGCGGGCGGGCGGCTCCGCTGGTGGTCGAGGACGCGGTGACGGACGCGCACGTCGGGATCGTCAACCTGCAGTTCCGGGGGGACGACGTCGCCACCGTCGCCTACAGCGTGTTCCCCGCGAGCCGGGGGCGCGGCGTCGCCCCGCGGGCCGTGGGGCTGCTGTCGGGGTGGGCGCTGGGCGAGCTGGGGCTGGAGCGGCTCCTGATCGAGGTCGACGAGGCGAACGCGGCCTCGCTGCGGGTTGCCGTAAAGTGCCGGTTCGAGCGGGTCGCCGCCCGTACCGGGCCGGACGCGGAGGGCGGTCGGCGTACGACGGTCGTCTTCGCCCGCCGGGCACCGCGGCGGTAGCGGCGGCGGCGCGTGCGGGCGTTGCACGCCGGCGGGGCGGGCGGGAACCGGGCGGGCACGCGGGTGGGCGTCGGACAGGTGGTCAGGCGGGGCGGGGCGTCGGGCAGGGTGGTCGGGTCAGGTGGCCCGGTCGGTATCCGCTTCGCGGTGCATGCCCGTGCACAGTGCCCAGACGACGAAGAGGTTGACGGCGATCAGCACCAGGGCCCACCAGGGGTAGTACGGCAGCCACAGGAAGTTGGCGATCGCTCCCAGTCCGGCGACGGCGACGCCGAAGAAGCGCGCCCAGAGGGCTCCGGTGAGCACGGCGCAGCCTGCGATGACGAGGACGATGCCCAGGATGAGGTGGATCCAGCCCCAGCCCGTCAGGCTGAACTCGAACACGTAGTGGCGGGTCGCGAGGAACAGGTCGTCCTTGGCGAGGGCGGCGATCCCCTCGAAGAGCGCCATCACCCCGCCGAAGATCATCAGGGCTGCTGCCAGGACGGTGGTACCGGATGTGGGCGCGTGCCAGGGGCTGGGCTGTGCCCGGCCCGCTCGGGGCCTGGTGGCATCACTGGCCATTGCGGTCTCCTCAGGTGGCGGAACCGGCCGCGCGTGCCGAGACCGGCGAGGTCCCCGGTTTTCAGCGTGTCACGGCCGCTCCCCCTCGGCACTGCGGCCCGCGGACCGGGCCGCGTCGGCGGCCGCGAGCACCCCGGCGAGGGCGGCGGCCCGGGGCTGGTCCCAGCGTTCGGAGCGGGCGGGGAGGTCGTGGTCGTCTCCGGCCAGGAGGAGCGGGAGCACGGCCCGGATCGCGGCCGGGGAGGCCAGCCGGTCCACGGGCAGGGGTTCGGCGAAGTCGGCGCCGCCCCACTCGTCGGTCAGGGCGGCGTAGCTCCAGCCGTCGACGGAGTTCCAGAACAGCAGCATGCCGTGCGGCCACTCCTCCGTGTCGAGCACCGGGCCGACGGCGGCCGGGAGCCCGTCGCGCCACACCGTCTTCGGCCTGGTGCGCCGGTAGTAGAAGCCGGCCTCCAGGCGGCCCTCGTCCTCCTCCGCGGACCACTCGTCCGGCTCGTACGCGCCGCCGGGCCCGTCCATGGCGGCGACGGCCTCGGCGTAGGCGCGGTGCGGGAGTTCGGGCGCTGCGGGCACGGGGCGTCTCCTCAAGGGGCCTGCGGGCGATGACGGGGGCGGCTGGAGCGCGGTCACGCGTACGGCACTCCGTCCGGCTCAACGGTCCCGCCGGGGCCGGGGAGCGGCCGGGGCCCCGATTTCACCCCCGGGGGGCGGGGCGGGGCCCCCTTGACCTCAAGCGTGCTTGAGGGCGCAGGCTCGGGGTGTCGTCGCGTCCTACGGGAGGGAACCCGCCGTGAAGTCCGCCGTCGTGAAGTCCGCCGCGCAGTCCGTTATCCGCCCCGACTTCGCCCGCGCGGGCGAAGTCGGGGCCGTCAAGGCGAGCACGTGGCGGCTGGGCACCCCCGAGCGGCAGCGGGCCGCCGTGGACGCCATCGCCGGGGCCTGGGAGAGGCGGCCCTGGCCGGCCGCGGCCCTGCTGTCGTACACGGTGCTGGCCGGGACGGACGGCGACAGCCTCTTCCATTTCTCGCAGTGGGCGGACGGGCCGGCGTACGAGGAGTTCTTCCGCACCTCGCGGGACGAGCGCAACGCCGAGGTGGACGCGGCGGTGCCCGGCATCGTCCGGGTGGGCCTGGACGACTACCGGCCCTACCGGTCGGTGGGCACGGCGGCCGCGAGCCCCGGCTGCGTGGTCATCGTCGAGGCGGCCTTCGACCCGGCCGTGCCGGACGCGGCGCGCGCGTTCGCCGACCTCGTACTGGACGCGCGGGCCACCGACCCGGCACCGGCGGCCGGCGGGCTCTCCGGCAATTTCCACCTCTCCCCGGACGGGACCCGCATGCTCAACTACGCCGAGTGGGACAGCGAGCAGGCCCACGCGCAGGCACTCGCCTCGCCCGGTCCCGGCGTCGGATCCGACACCGGGCAGTGGCGCCGGGTCCTGGACTTCGCGGCTCTCGGCACCAACGGGTTCCGCCGCTACGTCCCGGCCCTGGCCCTGGTCCCGCGGCCGTAGGGGGTGTCGTCGAAGTCGTTCCGTACGTACGCCTGCAGGGCGGGCCGTGCGGTGTCCGGTGCGTGCGCTCGCAGGGCGGAGGGTCGCCCGTGTACCGGATGTACACGGGTGATTCCGACAACGCGGCGAGCGTCGCGTGCGTGCCGGGCGCCGCACGGCAGGAACGAGTGCGACGGCCCCCTAGGCCACCGGGCCCGTGCGCCGCGCCGTTTGGGAGGTGGCAGGCGGGTCATACGCGGGGGTACGGGAGACGGCGAGGAGCGGCGCGGTCCCCTCAGCGGTCCCCAGCCGCGCGATGGCGGTCCACGCCATCACGCGGCTGGGGATCCGTTGCGAACCGGCCCGGTGGGCGACGGGCCCGCCCTGCCGGCACGTACGGCCGGGCCGAGCGTACGGCCGACCGCGCGTACCGCGGTCACGCGTACGGCGGTCACGCGTACGGCGGTCAGGCGCGCGGGCGTACTGGGCCCGTGCGTACGGGGGTCAGGCGCGGCAGAACATGTCTCCGGCGCCGCCCCGGTGCCGGCCGCCCCGGGCGGGGCCCTCCCGGCGGGGGACTTCGCGGCCTTCCCGGAGCCACTGCCGTTCGAGGGCGTCGTAGATCGGCGACTCGGAGGCCGGCCGGCGGAGCGCCGGCGGCTCGGCGAGGCCCGACTGCGGCGTAACGGTTCTCTGGTCCATACCCGGCCCAACGACCCCACCCGGCCGCCGTGGCGGGCCGTGATCCATCCGTCATCAGCGCCTGGGCCCCGCCGGGCGGCTCGGTGCCCGGCGGGGCGCGCCGGCGCCGGATGCCGGCTGGGCCCGCCCCCGGCCGTACGCCGGGGTCAGCAGCCGAAGAGGCGCAGGACGCGTGCGGCGTGGGGCAGGTCCTCCGGTCCGGCGGCCGTGCCGGACAGCGGCATCAGGTGCCCGTTGACGCAGTCGCCGGGCACTTGGTGGTCGATCTCCCAGTCGCGGGCCCCGGCGGTCACGCCCGAGCTGGTGGCGTAGAGCGGCAGGCGGCACTCCTGGCACCAGTAGAAGGACCGGGCGCTCACGCCGGACCCCCGTACGGGGCCGTGGGGCGGGCGTGGGGCGGGGCGGACGTGGGGCGGGGCGGGCGTGTGGCCGCCCCGGTCGCCGGGTGACAGGGCCGGGCCGCAGAAAAGCGGAATCTCTTGTTCACATCGGCTGAAACGATCCGGCACCGCCTCGCGTCACCCCGGAACCGCACGCCTCACCCCCGCCCGGCCGGAATCCGGCCGCCGCCCGGACACGGGCGTGCGGCGAACGGCGGCGTCCGGGACGGGATCGGCATCCGTGGCGCTCGCACCGCGGGGGCCCCGGATCCGCCCTCGGCCCTTCACCGGGGTGTTCGAAGTCAGGCGGCAGGTGTGGGCCCGGTACACGGCCGCCCCTCCCCTCCCCGGCGTGCTGGTGTTGTCCGCGATCGTGTCCGGTGCGCCCCGCCGGAGTACCGGCTACGCGGGCCGTGACCATCGGCCGGGGGCGGGCGGTTTTCCTCTCAGCGGATCGGGCCGGGCGGATGCGGAGTGCGGGTTGGAGGTTTCCGCGGCACGGCGGTGTCCAACATCCGTGTGCGGCGGCGGCTTTGGGGTGTGTGGCCGTCGTGTGTGGTGGCGGAGCGGCGGCGGCGGCGCGTGTGTGTGTCTGCCGCGGGCGGGGTGCGGGGTGCGTGGGTGTGCGCTCAACGGGGCATAGTGGCTGGACGCGGAGGGTGTTCCGCGGTGCACCGTGTGCGCGATCCCGTGTCACGGGCAGACGTGGTGCGTACCATCGCGTCACGCATCTCCCCACGAAAGACGACGAGGAACACATGAGTTCAGCGACCAACGCCACACGCGTCGAAGACGGATACGCGCAGCAGATCTCCGGGGACCTCGCGGCGAACCACGCGGCCCAGGAGCAGGCACGGGCCGAACTGCTGCGGCTGCAGGAGGAGCTGGGGCAGCTGGAGGACAGCGAGAAGGTCCTCGTGAAGATGCAGAACGCCCTGGGCGTCTCGGCGAAGCCCGCGTCCGCGCCGGCCGCGAAGCGCGGTACGAAGCGTGCCGCGGTGCCTTCCGCGCGCAGCGCCTCGCGAGGTGCGGGGAAGGCGGCGGAGCCCAGGACCGCTGCGGCCGCGAAGCCCCCGCGTGCCCGCAAGGCCGCGGTCAAGGACGCGGTGAAGAAGGAGGCGGTGAAGAAGGAGGCGGTGGGTCCGTCCTGGCTCGACCTCGTCACGGCCGCCGTCGCCGGGCAGTCGGAGCCCAAGTCGGTCGGTGAGGTGGCCGACGCCGTCGGCGCCGCGCACCCCGGGCGCAAGGTCCAGCCGACCATCATCCGCAACACCCTCGAGCAGGGTGTCGCCCGCGGTCTCCTGGAGCGTTCCAAGCAGGGCCGCTCGGTCTACTACACCCGTGTCGCCGCCGCCCCGGCGGACCCGGACGGCGGCCTGTCCCCCGCGCAGCCCGCGTAGCCCGCGCAGCCGGCTCCCGGCAGCGCCGCCCCCGCGGCACCCGTCCGCGGCACCCGTCCGGGGCGGCCGGCGTCGCGCGGTAGGCCGAATGCCACGCTCCGGCTGGCACCGGACCGCCGTGCGGGGCGAACATGTGGGTGCGGGACGAAGCCCGGCGCCGCGGCGCCGGCTCCCCCGCCCCAGACCAGGGCCCGGCCGGATACCCCCCCCCTCCCGCCGGGCCCTGTCACGTGCCGCCGCACGGATTCCCGCCGGCCGGAGCACCTCCCGGCCGCGTCAAGGACGTCGAGGTCTGGCTGCCGTGCAACGAGGTCACCCGGATGGTCGCGCTGCGCACCGACGCGCCCGTCGAGCTGGTGGCGCAGGGGGGCCGTACGCGGTGGCCGCACCACGGCAGTTCGATCAGCCTCGGGCTCCCGGCCCGGAACCCTCCCGGTCCGGGAGAGGGCGGTCAGCTTTCGAAGGCCCGGTGGAGGCCGGGGCGGTCGGTGCCCAGTTTGGTGAAGACCGCGGACAGCAGCTCCGAGACGGTCCGGGCGTCGGTGTGCATCTCCTTGGCGATCGCCGTGTTGCCGAGGCCGAGGGCGGCGTGCCGGGCCGCCGCGTTCTCCGCGACCGTCAGGGTGTCCTGTTCGGAGGTGTACAGGCGGCGCGGGCGCAGCCCGGCGGAGGCGAGCTGGGCGCGGGCGCGGTCCGCGAGTGCGTCGGCGCCGCAGGCGGAGGCGGTCTCCATGCCGCGGTAGAGCTGCTGGGCGGCCTGGTGCGGGTCGCCCAGGGTGTGCAGGGCGATGCCGTGGTCGATGAGTGCGTGGGCGAGTTCGCAGGCGGCCGGGGACTGTTCGAGGCGTTCCACCGCCTCCTGGAGCAGGACGGCCGACCGGGCGGGATCGGTGGCGGCGGCCGCGACGCGCAGGGCGTGCCCGATGATGCTGGACGCGCCGAACGCGCGGGCGCGTGCGACGGCCTCGGTGGCCGTGGCGCGTGCCTGGGCGGGGTCGTGGGTCACCTGGGCGAGGGCCAGGTCGAGTTGCCACGGGCTCCAGGAGGGGTTGCGGGTGCCGCGGAGGTCCAGGCGCCTGCCGACCGCGGTGAGGTGCTGTTCCGCTTCTTCGATGCGGCCCTGGGCCAGGAGGAGTTTGCCCCACACGGCCTGGGGGTCGGGGTAGACGACGGCTTGGGGGAAGCCGTCGGCGAGTTTGTAGGTGCGGGCGACCTTCTTGGCCTCGGTGACGTTGCCGCGGGCGAGGAGCGTCTCGATGAGGGTGCCGATCGCGTACCACTGGGCGGGGATGTCCTGTCCGATGCGGTCGGCGATCTGCAGGCCGTTGCGTACGAAGTCCTCGGCTTCGGCGAGGCGTCCGCGGCGGTAGCGGACGTAGCCGAGGAGGGTGTAGACGAACGAGAGGTGTGCGCCGCGCCAGCCCTTGGACTCGAAGTCGACAACGGCGCTGTTGAAGAGTTCCTCGGCGCGGCCCGGCTGGTCGCAGTACATGAGGGTGAGGGCGACGACGGCGGGCACTTCGAAGCCGAAGTCCTGGTCGGTCCAGCTCATGCCGCCGTCCAGTGCCTGCTGCGCGTACTCCAGGGCGGTGGCCGCGGATTCGCCGCGCAGGGCGGCGTCCCAGGCCCGCAGGCCCAGGATGTGCCGTTCGGCGAGGCCGCGGCCGGTGATCCGCTTGGCGAACTGGGCGAGGAGCCGGGAGCGGGCGGGTGAGTTCTCCTCGTCGACGCGGACCGAGTTCCACTTGAACTGCTCGGCCTGCATGCGCAGCCGGGTGCGGGAGCTGGTGGCGCGCCGGGCCTCCTCGGCGAGGAGGGCGGCGGCCTGCGCCAGCTGGCCCGTGTGGCCGAGGGCCTGGGCGAGCCGGTAGGTGATCGCCTCGCGGAGGCCCTGCTCGGTCTTGGGCTCCTCCAGCGCCGTCCTGAGCTGGTTGATGGTGGTGTGGGGGTCGTGCAGGAGGTTGGCGGAGCCGAGTTCGAAGAGCACCTCGGCCCGGTCCTCGATCGCGGGCGGTTCGCGCAGGGCGCGGGCCAGGTAGCGGCGGGCGGCGTCGGGGGCTCCCGCGGAGAAGCTGTCGCGGGCGGCCTGGCGCAGTTGCTGGACGACCCAGGGGTCGCCTTCGGGGTGCATCTCCAGGAGGTGGCGGGCGGCCGCGGCGGCGCCGTGCCCGTCGTCGACGAGTGCCTGGGCGGCCATGCCGTGCATGGCGACGCGGACGCCGGGCGGGATGGACCGGTAGACGGCGGTGGCGATGAGGGGGTGGAAGAAGTCGACGACTTCCTTGCGCCGCAGGCCGGTGAGGACGGTCAGGACGCGGGCGGTGCGGAGCTGGTCGATGGCCTGGGCGGCCTGGGCCTCGCCGAGGGCGGCGACGCTCCCGACGATGCCGGTCGGGACGGCGGTGCCCAGGACCGCGGCGGCCCAGGCGAGGCGGACGGTGGAGGGTCCGAGCTGCTCGATGCGGTCGATCAGTCCGCTGCCCTTGACGGCGGAGGCCAGGTCGCGGAGTTGGGGGATGTTGTCCTGGTGGGGCTTCAGTCCGCGGTCGCGGCCCTTCATGGCGAGCTCGACGACCTCGAAGGGGTTTCCGCCGGTGATGGCCCAGCATTCGCGGCAGAACATGTCGTCGGCGCTCTCGCCGAGGGTGTCGCGGACGATGCGTGCCACCGCGCCCGTGGTGAGGGAGGCGAGTTCGTGGGGGCGGGTGCCCTGGCGTCCCATGAGGGCGCGCAGGGAGGCGGCGTCGGCGGGGATCTCGTCCGGGCGGCAGGCCACCATGATGAGCATGGCGAGTTCTTCGGCGCGGGCGGCGAAGGCGGTGAGCCATGCCAGGGATTCGGCGTCCGCCCAGTGTGCGTCGTCGAGGACCATGACGACGGGTGCGCTGCGGACGGTTAAATGCGTGACGACCCAGTCCAGGCCGTCGCGCACGCCTTGCGGGTCGGGTGCGGTGGGGCCTTCGGGGGCGGCGGTCAGGCCCAGTGCCGGGGCGACGATGCTGTGCCAGGTGCCGAGGACGTCGCGGCGTTCGTCCTCGCTCATGGCGGCGAAGGTCGGCTGGATGAGCTGGCGCATGACGTGGAACGGGACCTGGCGCTCCTGTTCGCCGCCGCGGGCGAACAGGACGGTGCAGCCGCGTTCGGCGGCGTGCCGTCGGGCTTCGGCGAGCAGGGTGGTCTTGCCGATGCCAGGTGAACCCGCGAAGGTCAGCACTCCCCCGCGGCGGGTGGCCACGGTGCGGTCGGCGGCGCCGAAGAGGTCGTCCACCGCGCGGTGGATGGCCAGAATTTCGACTTCCCGTTCGAGGAGGGGCTGGGAAGCCCCTCCTCTGGGTTCTGTGACATGTGACATTCTTGCCCCCTCCTGCGCGTGCGGCCGAGTGTACGGCGCGGGAGCGAGATGTTGCGTCTTAAAGTTATTAATGCGGTATCTCGCCACTCGTACGGGGACAATCCTGTACCCTTGGCCGGCTTCATTGCGCTGTTACGTTAAACAATTGGCGAGAATTACCCCGGAGAAGAACGCGATCGGTCGGATTCCGTCAGTGCCGCGGTACGGGAATCATCGGCAGCTCGCTGGGCTGGGGGATGCCCGCGGGGACCTCGCGCACCGTGACGCCCGGGGCGGGGACCAGCCGCCAGCGGCCGGCGACGCTCGCCACGGCGGTCAGGATCTCGGCCACCGCGAACGAGTCGCCGATGCACTTGTGCTGGCCGGCCCCGAACGGGACGTACTTGTGGTCGCGCGCCCGCTCGCCCCCGTCCTCGTGCCAGCGGTCCGGGTCGAAGACGGTCGGGTCACGGTAGAGCGCGGGGTCGCGGTGCAACGCGTAGGGGCTGTAGCCCAGTTCGGCTCCGGCGGGGATGGAGACGCCGCCGAGGGTGAGGGGGACCAGGGACCGCCGGGTGAACAGCAGCGGTGAGTGCAGGCGCAGCGCCTCCTGGAAGACGTTGTTGGTGTACGTCAGCCGGCAGAGGTCGGCCGGGCGGACCGGGCCCCGGCCCACCACCGCGTCGACTTCGGCGTGCAGGCGCTTCTCCACCTCGGGGTGGCGGCCGAGTTCGTGGAAGATCCAGGCCAGGGTGGTCGCCGAGGTCTCCGTACCGGCGAACATGATGGCGATCACCTCGTCCCGTACCTGCTCGGGTTCCATGGCCGCGCCGGTCTCCGCGTCGGTGCCGGACAGCAGCAGGGACAGCAGGTCGCTGCGGTCCTGTCCTTCGGCGCGGTACTGGGCGATCACCTGGTCGATGATCGCGCGCAGTCGTGCGGCGGCCGCGTCGAAGCGCCGGTTGAGCGGGATGGGCAGCCGGTCCAGGGACTTGGGCATGACGGCGCGGGCGAGCATGCCCTCCAGGACGATGGGCAGCGAGCGGTGTACCTCCGCGACGGCGGGGCGGCTCAGGTCCCCCGAGAAGATCATCTCGGCGACCGAGGACAGGGCGTACCGGCGGGTCTCGGTGACCATGGAGACTTCGCGGCCCGCCGTCCACGAGGCGGACATCGTCTCCGCCTGGCGGCTCATCGCCTCGGCGTACCGGGCGATGTGGCTGCGGTGGAAGGCCGGCTGGATCATCCGGCGCTGCTTGCGGTGGAACTCGCCGTCGGTGGTGACGATGCCGTTGCCGAACATCGGGCGGAGCCGGTCGAAGACCCTGCCGCGGCCGAACTTCTGGGCCTGCTGGACCAGTACGGTGTGGACGTGTTCGGGGCTGGTGAGGACGTGGACGGGCCACGTGCCGATCTCGAGCCGTACGACGCCGCCGTGGTCCCGCAGGGACTCCAGGAACGCGATCGGCTGCCGCCACAGGTGCAGTGCGTGGCCCAGGAGCGGTAACCGCCCCGGGGCCAGGGGGGCTTGGACCGCCGGGCCGGGCTGCTGCGGGTGCGCCATGGTCGGACTCCCTGTCATGCCACGGAGACCAGGTCCGGGCGGGTGTACGCGGACTCCAGCCCGGCCGCGAACCGTTCGTCGCTGTACCGCGTGCACTCGTAACGCTGCCACAGATCCGCGCCGATCATCCAGTCTTCGTAACTGCGCACGCAGCGGGTGACGGCGGCGCGGACCGACGGGTCCGTCTCGCCGAGGGCGTCCAGGGCCTGGGACAGGCGTCGTTCTCCGGCCAGATATTCCTCGATGCGGGTCTGGATGCGGCCCTCGACGGTGCGGACCGCGTCGGCGAGCGAGCACTTCTCCCAGAAGGAGATGAGGGAGACGAGGTTGTTGTTGTCGCCGCAGGCGTGCTCCTTCGGCAGCGAGAACACGTCGTTTCCCCAGGAGATGACGTCCACGGCGCTCGCGATGAGCGCCTGGAATTCGGGGAGGTCGTGGATGTGCTGCGGCACCTCGAGGCCGAGCCCGGCCTCCACCATGTCCATCATCGGCAGCAGCTGGGAGCTGTGGCGGCGCATGAGGACGTAGTCCTGGACGGCTGGGCGCCCCGCGCCGCCGCCCGCGCCGCGGTTGCCCGCCTCCTGGTCCAGGGAGTTCAGCATGAGGGGGACGTGGGCCCGGTAGCGGGCCGCGGTCAGGGCGGTCATGCCGTCCAGGATGCGGTCGCACAGGTCGGTGAACCCGCTCACCAGCGGATTGCGGCGGGCCGGTGCGCTGGAGGTCCGTCCCGTGCGCAGGTGCTCGGTGATCGCGGCGGTGACGGGCTCCCAGGCCGCGACGTCCCCCGTGCGGATGAGGTGGTCGTGCTGGTCGTCGAGGACGAACGACCAGGCCATCCACTCGGCGAGCAACACCACGGTCTCGTAGGGGACTTCACCGCTCACGCGGCCCGCGAGGTGGCCGAAGCCGATTCCCGCGAACTGCTCCACGGCGTCGGTGACGAGTTCGTGCCGCACCACCCAGGACGTGGCTTCGGCGTTCGCCCGGGCGGCCTGCGGGTGCTTGGAGTTCCCGAACGGAAGGTGGAAATCAGGAACGGAGAAAGAGTCGGGCCGGGTCATTGATCCCCCCATAAAAGAATCTGATGTGCCAATACCCGCTCAATCTACAATCGTGATCGTCCCGAGCCGGAAGCACCTCTCTGCTGCGGCATCATCACGGCGGCACGCTGACGCCGCCGGAAGGAAGCGGTCATGGAGTGACCGGATCCCGCCGACACGCGACCACATCCGGCCAGCTGCGAAGTAATTAACTCTCAGAGCGCAGCGGGCTGTCAATGTAGGGCGAGGGATGATACTTAATTCATCCCGAAAATACCGAAAGTGTATTCGTTTCGAATACGCGGATGGCATATTCAGCGCACTGAGGGGTGCGCGGGGGCCGCGGGAGGGCGCACCCGTCCGCCCGGCCTCCTCACATCCCGGGTGCCCCGCGGCGGCCGGGGAGCGGGAGGCGGGCGTATGGCCGAAGAACGCCCTGGGGGTGGCGGAGGCTGCCTAGACTGCCTGGGGACACGGCCGTCCGGGGAGGGGTGGGACATGACCGAGAGCCATCCGGCGGACCCGGGGGACGCCGGGGAGACCGACGTCCTGGGCCCGTACCTGGAGGTCCTGCGGGCGCGCCTGGGCGGTGAGCGGTTCGCGCTGCTCATCCGCGCGGTGGAGACCACCTGCAGACTGCTGGGGGACGGCCACCAGGCCGTGCTGGAGCTGCCCGGGGACGGCGAACTCGCCCCCGACCTGCAGCGCGAGTACCTGTCCCTGATGGCGGTGATGATCACCGGTCACCTCGACCACCGGCTGGTCGAGGTCACCTCGCCCGACGGCGGCAAGGGCTGGGCGGTCGTGGAGAACGCCGTCGCCCCCTCCCCGGCGCGCGGGGCCGACCGGGAGTGGATCGACACGGAACTCGACGGCATCGTGCGCGCGAGCGGCTCCACGGCGCCCTGAGGCGCCGGCTCGCCCCGGATGCGTGCGCTCCCCGGGCCCGTACGTCCTGGGCTCCGCGCCCGCACCGGGCTGCGTACACACCGGGCTGCGCGCGCCCTGGGGGGTGTCGTCGAAGTCGTTCCGTACGCCCGCAGGGCAGGAACGAGTGGGACGACCCCCTAGGCATGTTCCAGGGCTTCGGTGAAGGCCGCGTGGGCCGCCGCGTCGAAGAGCACGAAGCGGACCTCCTCCACCGGCGCGGCCGCGGCCGCGCGGGCGGTTTCGACCGCGATGCGGGCCCCGTCGTCCATGGGCCAGCCGTAGACGCCGGTGGAGATGGCGGGGAAGGCGACCGTACGGGCCCCCAGTTCGGCGGCGACGCGCAGGGATTCCCGGTAGCAGGAGGCCAGCAGGCCGCTGCGGTCCTCCTCGCGGGACCAGACCGGTCCCACCGTGTGGATCACCCAGCGGGCGGGGAGGCGGCCCGCCGTGGTGGCGACCGCGCGGCCGGTCGGCAGGCCCTTGCCGTAGTGCGAGGCGCGCAGGGCGCGGCAGGCGTCCAGGATCTCCGGGCCGCCGCGGCGGTGGATGGCTCCGTCCACTCCCCCGCCGCCGAGCAGGGAGGAGTTCGCGGCGTTGACCAGCGCGTCCGCCGGTTCGGCGGTGATGTCTCCCTGGACGAGGGTGATGCGGGCCATGGGGTTCCTTCCGTACGCGGCCGCCGGCCCTCTGCGGGGCGGCGCGGGCCGTTCCAGGCTAGTGCTGTGGCCGGAGGGGTTTGCCGGGTCGTGGTGTCCGGTGCGGTGCGTCGCGAGGCAAAGGGCCACGCCCCGTACTGGAGGTACCGGTGTGGTCCGACGACGCGGCGGGCGTGCGTGCCGGGCGCCGCACGGCGGGAACGAGTGGGACGACGCCCCCTTGGGGGGCGGCGCCGAAGCCGGCGGGGCGCTCCCCCGCCGGGGGGGCGGGCTGCCTGTCGACACCCCGGGCCGGCCGGGGGAGGATGGGGACGACGGCCGTTTCGCGGCCACCCGGCCCCCGCCCCGGCCGCCTGCCGGCATCCGCCGCCCGGACCGAGGGCGCGGGCCCCGCGGGAGGACCGCACCGCAGCGGTGCGGCCGCGCCTTCCGCCGCCGTTCTTTCCCTTGTCTCCCCTTCCGGGAGGAACACATGACGAACCGACGCGTACGCCTCTCCTTGCTCACTTCCCTCATGGCCGGCTCGCTGCTCGCCGCGCCCGCCGCCTTCGCGTGGGGCCCGGCGGCCGCCGCGCCCACCGCCACCTGTTCCATCTCCGGTGTCCTGCCCGGCGGCACGGTGCACCTCTCCGGCGGCGGTTTCACGCCGGGTACCGCGTTCCTGTCCTCGCCGACCGCCGCGGGCGGCTCGTTCACCATCGGTGCCGACGGCGGGTTCCAGATGGCGAACGTGGAGAACGGAAGCTACACGGTGTCGCAGGGCAACGACCGCACCCAGTGCAGCGGCTTCAAGGAGACGGAGAAGACGGACGGGACGGACAAGACCGAGCAGGAGGACGGTCACGAAGAGAACAACCAGAAGCACGAGAACCAGAAGCACGACCAGCAGAACCAGCAGAACAACCAGCACCAGGACCAGAACGACGAGGACGACAGCCGTTGAGGCCGGCTCAGCCCGATGCCGGCGGGAAGCGGCGGACCACCTCGACGGTGAGGTTGTCGTGGACCGTGAAGTAGGGGGACACGGCCAGTTCCGTGCCGCCCTGCGGGTCCTGGGCCAGGACCCGGGCCCGGCGCGCCGTGCGGTCCAGGTCGGGGGCGTGCATGCGGCCGAGCCGTACCCGGCGGGTCACGCCGTCGGCCCGTACGTCCATGAACGCGTCCCAGGTGCCCGGTCCGATGGGGGCGCCCCCGTCCACCGCGGCGAGGTTCATCTCGGTGCGGAAGCCGGCCGTCTCCAGGCCCTCCCCCAGGTCCGGTGAGGCGACGGGGACGGCTTCGGCGGTGTGCTCGCGGCCGCTGTCGCGTTCACGGAGCACCAGTTCGCCGGCCGCCGGTCCCGCGCCCAGTGTTTCCACGTAGGCGTGGCCGGTCAGCACGATCCGGCTGCCCTTCCAGGTCATCGTCGCCAGGTGGTGCCGGGCCCGGAGCTTGGCCGTGACGTCGAAGAGGACGTCGGGCAGGCCCGCGGCCGTGTCCCGGAACAGCGGGAAGCACCGGTAGACCCTGCCGTTCTCGGCCAGGTCCGCCGGCGGTTCCTCCGCCGGGTCGTACTCCATCAGCCGCTCGAAGGCGCCCGGCGGGCAGCTGACGAACGCGTACAGCCGGATCCAGTCGATCCGGGGCAGTTCCTCGCCCATGTCGGGGGTCCAGTACGCCTGGACGAGCGCCCGGCCGCGGGCGTAGACCTCGTCGGTGAACGCCGGGTGGTCGTGGCGGGCGGTCACCGCCGGGCTCAGGGCCGTGCGGATCAGGCTGCGGAAGTGGCGGCCGATCATGCGGCGGCGTCCGACGGGGTCCTGGACCCGGTCGGCGACGAGCGCCATGACGCGTTCGATGTGCCGGACCGTCTCGTTCGCCGAACGGGTGCGGGAGGTGATGTTCTGGCCGTCCTCGCGGCGGCGCAGGAAGTAGCAGTCGTAGTCGCCGACCACGGAGATCTTGCGGGCGGCGAGGTAGACGGCGGTGACGAAGACCTGGTCCTCGCCGTACCAGAGGTCGTCGGGGTAGCGGATGTGCCCGTCCTCGATGATCTCGCGCCGGATGAGCTTGGCGCTGTGCAGGGAGCGGTAGACCTCCGAGGTGTAGAGGTCGGCTTCCGGGGCGTGGCGGTGGGCCTTCTCCGAGACGGTCCGGCCGAGGCCGACCTGCCGGGCGAGGACGATGTCGCTGTTCTGGGTGTCGGCCATGTGCAGGAGCCGCTCGAGGGCTTCGGGGCCGAGGTAGTCGTCGGCGTCGAGGGCGAAGGCGTACCGGCCGCGGGCCATGTCCAGTGCCCGGTTGCGGGGGCCGCCGGGGCCTCCGGAGTTCGCCTGGTGCACCACCTGGATCTGGGGGTGGAGGGAGGCGTACCGGTCGAGCTCCGCGCCGCTGCCGTCCGTGGAGCCGTCGTCGACCGCGATGACCTCGATCCGGTCCAGGCCCAGGGTCTGGCCCACGACCGAGTCCAGGCACTCGGTCAGGTAGGGCATCGCGTTGTAGACGGCGATGATCACGGATATGTCGGGTTCACGTTCGCGGGACATGCAGGAGATTATGAATGCCGCCCGGGGGCGTCCGGTCGGCCGGGTGCCGGGGCGGCGGGTACGCGGTGGGCTCCGGGCCGGTCCCCCGGCCGGCCGGTGATCACGCCGTGGCGCGGTGGGCGGCCCGGTGCGGGAGGGGTGGGGTTGCGGCGCGCGCGGGCCCTGCGCGGGGTGGGCGGGGGCGGCCGGGGTCAGGGCCGTTTCGGTGCCCTGTGTCCGGCCCGCCGGGCTCGCGGCCGGCGCGGACCGGGGTGGTGTCGCGGGCGGGGGCGGGGGCGGGGTGGTGGTGTGCGGGGGGCTTGAGAGGTGGTGGAGGATCGGTCGAACCGACCGGCCCCGGGGGCGCTACCGCCCGTATAGTCGCCCTGACTTGACGATTTGATGACCCGTTCCCGAAGAATCGATGACCGGGATACTCCGCGGACGGACGAGCAGGGGGACACCCGATGGAGACCGCACGCCTTGCCTCGCTCATCGCCGCGACCGTCTCGATGGGACTGGTGAGCGGCTTGTTCTACGGCTTCGCCGTCTCTGTGATGCCCGGGCTGAAGCGCACGGACGACCGTACGGTGATCGAGGTGATGCAGCGCATCAACGTGGCCATCCTCAACGGGTGGTTCGTGCTGGGCTACATCGGCGCTTTCCTGTTCACCGCTCTGGCGCTGGCCCTGCACATCCCCTCGGACGGACGCGAGGTGCTGCCGCCGCTGATCGCGGCGCTGGTCTGCTACGTGGTCTCGATGGGTGTGACGAACAAGGTGAACATCCCCCTGAACAACGCGCTGGAGAAGGCCGGCCCGGTCGCGCGGATCGGTGACCCGGGTGCGGTGCGCCGGGCTTTCGAGGGGCCCTGGGCGCGTGCCAATGTCTGGCGGACCCTGCTGTGCACGGCGTCGGTCGGCTTCCTGGCGTGGGCCCTGGTCCTGCACGGCCGGGCGGGCTGAGGGGCGGCGGGTGCGCGGGGCGCCGGACGTACGGTGTCCCCCGGTCCGGGTGGGCCGGGGGACGCCGCGGTGGTGCCTGTGGGGGCTCGGGGGCCTGGCGGGGTCGGCCGGGTGTCAGCGGGTGGCGCGGCCGTACAGGATCAGGGCGCGGGACAGGGCGGTGAGGGCCACCGTGCACAGCAGGGTGCGGACGATGTTGGTGGAGACCCAGGTGCCCTTGAACTTGTCGACGACGGAGAAGTCCGTCATCTTCGCGGCGTCGCCGGCGTCGGCGAGTTCGTTGTTGAGGGGGATGTTCACGGAGAAGGTGATCATCAGGACGACGAGGTAGGCCGCGGCGGCCGCCGCGACCCAGATCGCCACGCCGCGGCGTCCTTTGCGGAACTCGACGACCGCCGAGGCGGCGCAGGCCAGCAGGGCAATGACGAATGCCATGCCGAAGAGGCCGTTGCCGTCGATGGCCTTGTTGAAGGCCTGCATGGCGGTGACGTAGGTGCGCTCGTCGCCCGCCGCGAGTCCCGGCATGACCGAGACGTCGAAGGCGAAGAAGAGGCCCGCCATCAGGCCCACCAGGACCGTGGAGACCAGGAGGAGCGCGGTGGCCGCCTTGCCGCGCGGCGCGGCGGTCGCCGGCGCGGACGGCTGGGGCGGGGCGTGGTGGCCCGGAGGGGCTGTGTAGGGGCTCGGGCCGCCGGCAGGGTGGTGCGGGGGGCTACCGGCCGGGTTGGTGTTCATGGGACATCCTCATCTGCGGTGGTGGGAGGACTGCGCGCCCTCGGCACGGACATCCGATCGTGACACTCCGCGGGATGCCCGGCCACGGGGTTCCACCGGCTCTCCAGGGGGCCTTGAGAGCCGGTGGCGCGATCTGTCCGTGCTGCGGATCCGCGGGGATCAGTAGCGGTAGTGGTCCGGCTTGTACGGGCCGCTCACGTCGACGCCGATGTACGCGGCCTGCTCGGGGCGCAGGGTGGTGAGGCGGACGCCGAGGGCGTCGAGGTGGAGGCGGGCGACCTTCTCGTCGAGGTGCTTGGGCAGCACGTAGACGCCGGTGGGGTACTCGGCGGGCTTGGTGTAGAGCTCGATCTGGGCCAGGGTCTGGTCGGCGAAGGAGTTCGACATGACGAAGGAGGGGTGGCCGGTCGCGTTGCCGAGGTTGAGCAGGCGGCCCTCGGAGAGCACGATGAGGACCTTGCCGTCGGGGAACTTCCAGGTGTGGACCTGGGGCTTGACCTCGTCCTTGACGATGCCGTCGATCTTGGCGAGGCCGGCCATGTCGATCTCGTTGTCGAAGTGGCCGATGTTTCCCACGATGGCCTGGTGCTTCATCTTGGCCATGTCGGAGGCCATGATGATGTCCTTGTTGCCGGTGGTCGTGATGAAGATGTCGGCCGTTTCGACGACGTCGTCGAGGGTGGCGACCTGGTAGCCGTCCATGGCCGCCTGGAGGGCGCAGATCGGGTCGATCTCGGTGACGATGACGCGGGCGCCCTGGCCGCGCAGTGATTCGGCGCTGCCCTTGCCGACGTCGCCGTAGCCGAAGACGACGGCGGTCTTGCCGCCGATGAGGACGTCGGTGGCGCGGTTGATGCCGTCGATGAGGGAGTGGCGGCAGCCGTACTTGTTGTCGAACTTGGACTTCGTGACGGCGTCGTTCACGTTGATGGCGGGGAAGAGGAGGGTGCCGTCGCGGTGCATCTCGTAGAGGCGGTGGACGCCGGTGGTGGTCTCCTCGGTGACGCCGCGGATGTCGGCGGCCAGGGCCGTCCAGTCGATGCCGGTCTTGCCCAGCAGGCCCAGGACGAGGGCCATTTCCTCGTTGTCTGCGGTGGAGGGGTCCGGGACGGCGCCGGCCTTCTGGTATTCGACGCCCTTGTGGACGAGGAGGGTGGCGTCGCCGCCGTCGTCGAGGATCATGTTGGGGCCGGTGTGGCCGGGCCAGGTCAGTGCCTGCTCGGTGCACCACCAGTACTCCTCGAGCGTCTCGCCCTTCCAGGCGAAGACGGGGATGCCCCGCGGTTCGTCCTGGGTGCCGTTCGGGCCGACGGCGACGGCGGCGGCCGCGTGGTCCTGGGTGGAGTAGATGTTGCACGAGACCCAGCGGACGTCGGCGCCGAGGGCGACGAGGGTCTCGATGAGCACGGCCGTCTGCACGGTCATGTGCAGGGAGCCGGTGATCCGGGCGCCGGCCAGGGGGCGGGCGGCCGCGTACTCGGCGCGGATCGACATCAGACCGGGCATCTCGTGCTCGGCCAGGGTGATCTCCTTGCGGCCGAAGTCCGCGAGCGAGAGGTCGGCGACCTTGAAGTCCATGGGATCTACTCCGTGATGGTGGTGGCTGGGTTCGGGCTGACGTTCAGGTTCTGATGGATCTCTAGAGTCGCGGTGGACTTGTTGAGGGTGATGTAGTGCAGGCCGGGTGCGCCCTCGGCGAGGAGGCGCTCCGACATGGCGGTCGCGTAGGCGACGCCGATGCGGTGGCCTTCGGCGGGGTCGTCCTTGGCCGCTTCGAGCCGGCGGGCGAGCGCGTCGGGGAAGCGGGCGTCGCTGAGTTCGGCGAAGCGGCGGATCTGGCGGAAGTCGGTGGCGGGCATGATCTCGGGGATGACCGGTGTCAGGCAGCCCACGGAGGCGAGCCGGTCGCGCAGGCGCAGGTAGTCCTCGGCGTGGAAGAACATCTGGGTGATGGCGTAGTCGGCGCCGGCCCGGCACTTGGCGGCGAAGTGGTGGATGTCCTGGCTCCAGGAGGGTGAGCGGGGGTGGCGTTCGGGGAAGGCGGCCACGCCCACCGTGAAGTCGCCCAGCCGGCGGATGAGGGTGACGAGTTCGTGGGCGTGGGTGAGGCCTTCGGGGTGGGCGGCCCACTGGCCCTTGGGGTCGCCGGGCGGGTCGCCGCGCAGGGCGAGGACGTCGCGGATGCCGGCGTCGGCGTACTGGCCGATGATGTGGCGCAGTTCGGTGACGGTGTGTCCGACGGCGGTGAGGTGGGCGACGGGGCGCAGGGTGGTCTCGGCGGCGATGCGCTTGGTGACCTCGACGGTGCGGTCGCGGGAGGAGCCGCCGGCGCCGTAGGTGACGGAGACGAAGGAGGGGGCGAACGGTTCGATGCGGCGGATCGCCGCCCACAGGGTCCGCTCGCCGGCGTCGGTCTTGGGCGGGAAGAACTCGAAGGAGAAGGTCTGCCGGCCCTGGGCCAGCAGCTCGCGGACGCCGAGGGTGGCGGGGGCGGAGGTGCGGGGGCGTTCGGCGGTGACGGCCACGGCTGCCGGCATGTCGGGCTCCTTTCCGGATCGCGGGGTTCAGCGTGCGTTGAAGTACTTGGCTTCGGGGTGGTGGATGACGATGGCGTCGGTGGACTGCTCGGGGTGGAGCTGGAACTCCTCGGAGAGGTGGACGCCGATGCGCTCCGGCTGGAGGAGTTCGGCGATCTTGGCGCGGTCCTCGAGGTCGGGGCAGGCGCCGTAGCCGAGGGAGAAGCGGGCGCCGCGGTATTTGAGGGCGAACATGTCCTCGACGTCGGAGGGGTCCTCGCCCGCGTAGCCGAGTTCGGAGCGGACGCGGGCGTGCCAGTACTCGGCCATGGCCTCGGCGAGCTGGACGGACAGGCCGTGCAGTTCGAGGTATTCGCGGTAGGCGTCGGCTTCGAAGAGTTTGGCGGTGGCCTCGCCGATGCGGTTGCCGACGGTGACGATCTGGAGGCCGACGACGTCGGTTTCGCCGGATTCCTCGGGGCGGAAGAAGTCGGCGAGGCACAGGCGGCGGCCGCGGCGCTGGCGCGGGAAGGTGAAGCGGGTCCGCTCGTTGCCGCGTTCGTCGAGGAGGATGAGGTCCTCGCCCTTGGAGACGCAGGGGAAGTAGCCGTAGACGACGGCGGCTTCGAGGAGGTTGTCGGTGTGGAGGCGGTCGAGGAGGCCGCGCAGGCGGGGGCGGCCGTCGCTTTCGACGAGTTCTTCGTAGGTGGGGCCGTTGCGGGCCTGTTTGAGGCCCCACTGCCCCTTGAAGAGGGCGCCTTCGTCGAGCCAGGAGGCGTAGTCCTTGAGCGGGATGCCCTTGACGGCGCGGGTGCCCCAGAACGGCGGGGTGGGAACGGGGTTGTCGACGGCGACGTCGGATCGGACGGAGCCGAGTTCGGCGATCTCCGCGGGTTCGGCGGGCCCGGTGTCGCGGCGGGCGACGCGGCGTTGCTTGAGGGGCGGCAGGGCGGCGCCGGGGACGCCGCGTTTGACTCCCATGAGGGCGTCCATGAGGCGTAGGCCCTCGAAGGCGTCGCGGGCGTAGCGGACTTCGCCCTCGTAGATCTCGTGGAGGTCCTGCTCGACGTAGGCGCGGGTGAGGGCGGCGCCGCCGAGGATGACCGGGTAGTCCGCGGCCAGCTTGCGCTGGTTCAGCTCCTGGAGGTTCTCCTTCATGATGACGGTGGATTTGACGAGGAGGCCGGACATGCCGATGACGTCGGCGCGGTGTTCGGTGGCGGCTTCGAGGATCGCGGAGACGGGCTGTTTGATGCCGATGTTCACGACGTTGTAGCCGTTGTTCGTCAGGATGATGTCGACGAGGTTCTTGCCGATGTCGTGGACGTCACCGCGGACGGTGGCCAGGACGATGGTGCCCTTGCCGTCCGCGTCGGTCTTCTCCATGTGCGGTTCCAGGTAGGCCACCGCCGTCTTCATCACCTCGGCGGACTGCAGCACGAACGGGAGCTGCATCTGGCCGGAGCCGAAGAGTTCGCCGACGACCTTCATGCCCTCCAGGAGGGTGTCGTTGACGATGGCCAGGGCGGGCCGGGTCTCCAGGGCCTCGTCGAGGTCGGCGCCCAGCCCGTTCTTCTCGCCGTCGATGATCCGGCGCTGGAGGCGCTCGTCGAGGGGCAGGGCGAGGAGTTCCTCGGCGCGGCCGGCCTTCAGCGACTTGGTGTTGACGCCCTCGAAGAGCGCCATCAGCTTCTGCAGCGGGTCGTAACCCTCGGCACGCCGGTCGTAGATCAGGTCCAGGGCGGTGGTGACCTGCTCCTCGTCGAACCGGGCGATCGGCAGGATCTTCGAGGCGTGCACGATCGCCGAGTCCAGGCCCGCCTTGACGCACTCGTCCAGGAACACCGAGTTCAGCAGGACACGGGCGGCCGGGTTCAGGCCGAAGGAGATGTTCGACAGGCCCAGCGTCGTCTGCACGTCGGGGTGGCGGCGCTTCAGCTCGCGGATCGCCTCGATCGTCGCGATGCCGTCCTTACGGGACTCCTCCTGACCCGTGCAGATCGTGAAGGTCAGGGTGTCGATGAGGATGTCGGACTCGCGGATGCCCCAGTTCCCCGTCAGGTCGGCGATGAGGCGCTGGGCGATGGCGACCTTGTGCTCGACGGTGCGGGCCTGGCCCTCCTCGTCGATGGTCAGCGCGATCAGCGCGGCGCCGTGTTCGCGCGCCAGCTCGGTCACCTTCGCGAAGCGGGACTCCGGACCGTCGCCGTCCTCGTAGTTGACCGAGTTGATCACCGCCCGGCCGCCGAGCTTCTCCAGGCCTGCCTGGAGGACGGGGACCTCGGTGGAGTCCAGGACGATCGGCAGGGTCGAGGCCGTGGCGAACCGCCCGGCCAGCTCCCGCATGTCCGCGACGCCGTCGCGGCCGACGTAGTCGATGCACAGGTCGAGCATGTGGGCGCCTTCGCGGATCTGGTCACGGGCCATCTCCACACAGTCGTCCCAGCGCGCCTCCAGCATCGCGTCGCGGAACTTCTTCGACCCGTTGGCGTTCGTCCGCTCACCGATCGCCATGTACGCGGTGTCCTGCCGGAACGGCACCGTCTGGTACAGCGAGGCCGCGCCCGGCTCCGGCTGGGGGCTGCGCGGGGTGATCTCCGTACCCCGGACCCGTTCGACGACCTGGCGCAGGTGTTCCGGGGTGGTGCCGCAGCAGCCGCCGACCAGCGACAGCCCGTACTCCCGCACGAACGTCTCCTGCGCGTCCGCCAGCTCCGAGGCCGACAGCGGATAATGCGCGCCGTCCTTCGTCAGCACCGGCAGGCCCGCGTTGGGCATGCAGGAGATCGGGATACGCGCGTTGCGCGCCAGGTAGCGCAGATGCTCGCTCATCTCCGCGGGACCAGTGGCGCAGTTCAGGCCGATCATGTCGATGCCCAGCGGCTCCAGCGCCGTCAGCGCCGCACCGATCTCCGAGCCCAGCAGCATCGTCCCGGTCGTCTCCACCGTCACCGAGCAGATCAGCGGCACCGACACGCCCAGAGCGGCCATCGCCCGGTGCGCACCGATCACCGAGGACTTCGTCTGCAGCAGGTCCTGGGTCGTCTCCACCAGCAGCGCGTCCGCACCGCCCGAGATCAGGCCCTCCGCGTTGATCTGATAGGCGTCACGGATCTGCGCGTAGGTGATGTGGCCCAGCGTCGGCAGCTTGGTGCCCGGACCCATCGAGCCCAGCACCCACCGCTGCCGCCCGCTCGAAACGGTGAACTCGTCCGCGACCTCACGGGCGATCCGCGCACCCGCCTCAGACAGCTCGAAGTTCCGCTCCGCAATGTCGTACTCCGCCAGCGCCGCGTAGTTCGCACCGAACGTGTTCGTCTCGACGCAGTCCACACCCACCGAGAAATACGCCTCGTGGACCGTCCGCACGATGTCCGGACGCGTCGCGTTCAGAACCTCGTTACAGCCCTCCAGCTGCTGGAAGTCCTCCAGCGACGGATCCTGCTCCTGGAGCATCGTCCCCATCGCACCGTCCGCGACCACCACGCGGGTGGCCAGCGCCTCTCGGAGGGCATCGGCCCGGGTCTGCGCGTTCGACGTCATGCCCGCTGTCCCAGCTTCGGTTCGAGCAGTGCGGCCGGCCGCTCCCCGTACACCGTGCGGACGGTGTCCAGGAGCCGGCCGGGCTCGATCTCGTAGGCCTGGGAACCGACGGCGGCCAGGGCCAGGGCGGATATCGCGCAGCCGAGCTGGGCGGCGGTCTCCAGCGGCAGCCCCCAGCTGACGGCGGCCAGGAATCCGGAGCGGAAGGCGTCGCCGACGCCGGTGGGGTCCTCGACGCGGGCGTCGGGGACGGCGGCGACGGTGAGGGACGTCTCGCCCTCGGCGTCGATGCGGACGCCCTGCGCGCCCAGGGTGGTGATCCAGGTGCCGACGCGGCCCAGGACCTCGGTGCGGCTCCACCCGGTGCGCTCCAGGAGCAGTGCGGACTCGTACTCGTTGGTGAAGAGCCAGCGGGCGCCGGTGACCAGGTTGCGTACCTCCTCGCCGGTGAGGCGGGCGAGCTGCTGCGAGGGGTCGGCGGCGAAGGGGATGCCCAGTTCCCGGGCCTGTTCGGTGTGGCGGACCATCGCGCCCGGGTCGTTGGGCGAGACGAGGACCAGGTCGAGGGGGGTGCGGGCGTGCAGGGCGCGCAGGTCGATGCGGGCGGACTCGGCCATCGCGCCCGCGTAGAAGGAGGCGATCTGGTTGGTGTCCCGGTCGGTCATGCACATGAAGCGGGCGGTCTGGTGCTCGGTGGAGACGTGCACCGCGCCGGTGTCGACGCCGTGTTCCTTGAGCCAGACCTCGTATTCGGCGAAGTCGGGGCCCACGGCGCCCGCGAGGACGGGCTCCAGGCGCAGGCCGCCGAGACCGTAGGCGATGTTGGCCGCGACTCCGCCCCGCCGCACCTCGAGGGTGTCGACGAGGAAGGACAGCGAGACGTGTTCCAGCTGGTCGGGGAGCAGCTGGTCGACGAACCGGCCCGGGAAGGCCATGAGGTGATCTGTGGCGATGGATCCGGTCACCGCGATACGCACGTGGACTCCTGTGAGCTGGACTGATGTCGGCGGGGCGGAGTGGAGCGGGGCAGCGTGGAGCAGAGTGGAGCGGGCCGGGGCCGCGGGGCGGGCCGGCGTCAGGCGCTGGCGGCGGTCCTGAGGCGTTCGGCGCGGTCGGTGCGCTCCCAGGTGAAGTCGGGGAGTTCGCGGCCGAAGTGGCCGTAGGCGGCGGTCTGGGCGTAGATCGGGCGGAGCAGGTCGAGGTCGCGGATGATCGCGGCGGGGCGGAGGTCGAAGACCTCGGTGATGGCCCGCTCGATGTGCTCGGTGGGCACGGTGTGGGTGCCGAAGGTCTCGACGAACAGGCCGACCGGTTCGGCCTTGCCGATGGCGTAGGCGACCTGGACCTCGCAGCGGGTGGCGAGACCGGCGGCGACGACGTTCTTGGCGACCCAGCGCATCGCGTAGGCGGCGGAGCGGTCGACCTTGGAGGGGTCCTTGCCGGAGAAGGCGCCGCCGCCGTGGCGGGCCATGCCGCCGTAGGTGTCGATGATGATCTTGCGGCCGGTGAGGCCGGCGTCGCCCATCGGGCCGCCGATCTCGAAGCGGCCGGTCGGGTTCACCAGCAGGCGGTAGCCCTCGGTCTCCAGCTTGATGCCGTCCTCCGCGAGGCGGCGCAGCGTGTGTTCGACGACGATCTCCCGGATGTCCGGGGTCAGCAGCGCGTCCAGGTCGATGTCGGCGGCGTGCTGCGTGGAGACGACGACGGTGTCCAGGCGGACGGCCCGGTCGCCGTCGTACTCGATGGTGACCTGGGTCTTGCCGTCGGGGCGCAGGTAGGGGACGGTACCGTCCTTGCGGACCTCGGAGAGGCGGCGGGCGAGCCGGTGCGCGAGGTGGATGGGGAGCGGCATGAGTTCGGGGGTCTCGTCGCAGGCGTAGCCGAACATCAGACCCTGGTCGCCGGCGCCCTGCTGGTCGAGGGCGTCGCTCTCCTCGTCGCCTTCGGTGCCTTCGACGCGCTTCTCGTAGGCGGTGTCGACGCCCTGCGCGATGTCCGGGGACTGCGCGCCGATGGACACCGACACGCCACAGGAGGCGCCGTCGAAGCCCTTGGTGGAGGAGTCGTAGCCGATCTCGAGGATCTTGGCGCGGACGAGCTGGGCGATGGGCGCGTAGGCCTTGGTGGTGACCTCGCCGGCTATGTGGACGAGACCGGTGGTGATGAGGGTCTCCACGGCCACCCGGGAGGTCGGGTCCTCGGTGAGGAGCGCGTCGAGGATCGTGTCGCTGATCTGGTCGGCGATCTTGTCGGGGTGGCCCTCGGTCACGGACTCCGAGGTGAACAGGCGGCGGGACATGTCACTCCTGGTGGTTGGTGGACGGGTCGTCGGGGTGGGCGGGGTGGTCGGGTCGGGCAGGTCGGGCGGGTTGTCGGTCAGGGCCGGGCGGTGGCGGCCGCGGCCGCGGCCGTCTCCGGGGCCAGGGCCGGGACCGGGGCCGGGGCCCGGACCGGATCGGGTCCGCCGGCGGTGGCGGGGGTGGCGGCGCCGGTCACGACGAGGGGCGGGTGCCGGCCGTGCGAGGCGATGCGTTCGGCGACTTCGCAGGCGAGGGTGCCGGCGCCGGTGAACCCGACGGGCGGCAGCGGTTCGCCGCGGGCCAGGGCGGGCCGGAGCGCGGCCGACGCGGTCCGCACGTCGGCGGGGGGCCGCAGGGTGGCCGGCGCCTGCGGGCCCGGGTGGGCCACGGCGAGCGCGTCGGGGCAGCCGGGGGGTGCCTCGGGCGGCGGGAGCAGGCAGACCGTGCCGGCCCCGGCGCGGGCGGCGGCGCGCAGGACGCGCGGCGTACGGGCCGCGGGCCGGGTGGCGCGGAGTGCGGGGCCGGCGCCGCCGAGGAGGGCCAGGGCGTCGCCGACGGCGGCGGGTTCCCGTGCGGCGGAGGGCAGTTCGCGCAGTATGCGGGCGGTCTGGGCGAGGGTCTCGTCGGCGTCGGCGCCGGCGCCGGCGCCGGTGACGCGGGCCCGGTCGTGGACGGCGGTGAGGACGAGTCCGCCGCCGGCGTCGTGGTGCGCCGTGACGGCGAACGGCAGCGTGGTGTGCGCGGCGAGGGCCTCGGCGGGTCCGACGCGTACGCCTCCGGCGGCGAGCCCGGCGTGGACGGGGTCGCCGTCGGGCCGGGCGGGTGCGTGGGCTTCGAAGGCGGTGAGGGAGTCGGGGACGGCGGTGCCGCCTGCCGGGCCGCCTGCCGGGCCGCCTGCGGCGGGGCTCTGGGGGGAGACTCCGGCGGTGCCCGCGGCGGGGGCGGGCCCTCGGCCTCCGGAATCCGGGACCGGGCCGGTGCCCGCGGCGGGGCCGGGCACCGGCTCCGGGGACAGCGGTCCGTGCCAGCGCCAGTGGAGCTGTTCCGCGTGCGGTCCGGCGCCGGGGCGGGTCATCGCGTCCAGTGGTGCGTGGCGTTGATGGGGGGCGGCGGGCAGTGCGGGGTGCGGTCCGGGGCCTGTGGGGCGGCGGCGGGCGGGGTGCGGCGGGTGTTCCGCGGTGCGCGGCCGGGGGTGTCCGGCGGCGGCGCCGGTCAGCAGGTCGGACAGGTGGCCCGCGGGGAAGGGCGGCGGGGGCAGGGTGAGGGTGTGGTGGTACGGGGTGTGCCGGTGCAGGGTCGGTGTGCACGGCGGGAGGGTGGCGGGGGCGGCCCTGAGCGCGGCGGGGGTGAGGGTGCCGTGGAGGTCCAGGGAGGGCGGGGGGCCGGGGGTGACGACCACGGTCATGGCCACGGTGGCGGCCATCGCTTCCCTCCTCTTCCCTTTCGGTGTCCGGGGCTGGGGCTGTGGGCTTCTTGTGGGCTGGGGCTTGTGGGCTACGCGTTGTGGGTTGGGGTTTGCGGGGCTGCCCGGCGGGGGCTGCCCCGTGTGGGCTGAGGCTGTGTGGGCTGAGGCTGTGGGCTGCCCCGTGTGGGCTACCCGGTGTGGGGCCCCGCGTGGGCTGCCCGTGTGGGCTGCCCGTGTGGGCTGAGGCTGTGGGCTGCCCGGTGTGGGCTAGGGCTTGTGGGCTGCGCGTTGTGGGCTCGTGGGCTGGGGCTTGCGGGCTGGGGCTCGTGGGTTTGTGGTGGTGTCCTCGGGTGTCGGCGGGGACGGCTGCCGCCGCGCGTGCGCCCCGGTGTCCCCGATGATCGCGTCCGGTGCCCGAGGACGGCCGGAAACCCGCTTGAGGACTGGTCCAACGCTGCGGCGGCGCGCGGGGTTCGGGGCGGGCGGGGCGGGGCCTGGCCTGGCCTGCCTCCTGGGGTCGTGGTGCGGAGCGGAAGGGCTGTGCGCTGGTGCTCAAACTCATGCGGGGACTCGTGGGGGACACGGCCGGACATGGTCTGTTGTCGAGGATCCTTCCGTTCGTTCCTCGGCTCGTCCTTGAGCGCGCGTCGAGCGGGGGCGGGCCCCTCCCCCGCCCCCGCCGGCCCGCCCGCCGGTCCCCCGGCCGGCTGCCGTCGCGGCCGCGGGCGCGGTCAGCGGATGCGGAAGTTCGCCATCATGCCCATCGCCGAGTGGTCCAGCAGATGGCAGTGGTAGACGTAGGTCCCGCGGTAGGTGTCGAAGGTGGCGTGCAGTTTGACGCTCTCGCCGGGGAAGAGGCGCACGGTGTCCTTCGGCCCGGATTCGGCCGGTCCCGCGGGGGCGCCGTTGCGTTCCAGGACGCGGAACTGGACGAGGTGCATGTGGAAGTTGTGCGGGGCGAGCTTGTTGGTGTTGGTGACGGTCCAGATCTCCGAGCTGCCGTGCGCGACGGTCTGGTCGATGCGCTGGTAGTCCCACACCTGGCCGTCCATGAACCCCCGCGGCTCCTGGCGGCCGTCCTCGTCCATGCTCAGGACGATGTTGCGCTGGACGGTGGCCGGGCGCAGGGCCGGCAGGGTCCGCAGGTGGCCCGGTATCCGGCTGGGGTCGGGGGCGGTGCGTACGACGTCGAAGCGCAGGACCTTGCCGACCTGGTCGGGTGTGCCGGGGCCCAGGGTGTTCTCCAGGACGATCTTCGTGCCGACCGGGTAGCGGGAGAAGTCGATGATCACGTCGGCGCGTTCGGCCGGGGACAGGCCGACGGTGTCGGTGGTGAAGGGGCGCTCGAGGAGCCCGCCGTCGGTGCCGATCTGGGTGAGGGGGCCGCCGTCGGCGAGGCGGAGCTGGAAGAAGCGCATGTTGGAGGAGTTCAGGAGGCGGAAGCGGTACTTGCGGGCGGCGACCTCGAAGTAGGGGCTCGGGCGGCCGTTGGCGAGGACGGTGGTGCGGCCGAAGACGTCGTCCATGACGTAGACGAGCTGTCCGCTCTCGTCGAAGCGGGCGTCGCGCAGGGCGATGGGGACCTCGTACTGGCCGGCCGGCAGCGGCAGGGACCGGTCGGTGTCGTCGGAGAGGAGGTAGGTCGCGGACAGGCCGCGGAAGACGTGTTCGGACTCCATGTGGTGGGCGTGGTCGTGGAACCAGAGGCCGGCGCCATCCTGCTGGTTGGGGTAGGTGTAGGTGCGCGAGGTGTTGGGCGCGAAGGTGTCCATCGGGCCGCCGTCGTTCTCGGGTGAGACGTTGCCGCCGTGCAGGTGGACCGAGACGGGCATGGTGAGGGTGTTGCGGTGACGGATGACGACCTTGCGGCCGCTGCGGGCGCGCAGGACCGGTCCGGGGAAGTGGCCGTCGTAGGTGAGGACCTTGGTCTGTGCTCCGGGGAGGATCTCCCGGGCCACTTCCTTGATGGTGACGGCGTACGTGTCCTGGCCGCCCAGGGTGGATATCGGGGCGAGGACCGGGGTGAGGGGCATGCGTACGGTGAACGGCGGCGGGACGGTGACCGGTTTCGTCCCGGAGGGGGCGGGGGCGGGGGCGGTGGCCTGCGCGGAGCGGGTGCTGAGCAGCGGCGTCAGCCCGCCGGTGGTGAGCAGACCCGCGCCGGTCGCGGCGATGGCGCCGCTGAGCAGGCTGCGTCTGGTGACCATGGGGTGTCCTCCTGGGAAGGGGTGGGATGGGTGCGCGCGGGCGCCCGGGGCGGGCCGGCGCCGCGGGCGGCCGGCGGTGGACGGCTCCACGCGGGTGTCGCGCCGCGAGTGCACCAGACGCGGCTTGCGCAGCGCTCGAGGCGGGATGGTGTGCGCGGGCCCGGCGTTGCGCGGGCCTTGCGGGGGCTGGGCAACGCTCCTCGTGCGTACGTACGACCGCGTACGCGCGACTCGCGCCGCCCCCGGGCGGTGCTGGGGAGGCTGCCGTGGACCTGCACGACCTGCACGATTTACGCGACTGGCTGCCGCGCGCGCTGGGGGTGGCGGAGCGGTGGGGCGGGCAGTTCGGCCCGTACGAGTCCCATGAGGCGCACCGGGTGCGGCCGGAGGCGTTCACCGAGGCCTTCGACCGTCTGGCGAAGCGGATGGACCACAACTATCCGTTCTTTCACCCGCGTTACGCCGGACAGATGGTCAAGCCGCCGCATCCGGCGGCCGTCACCGGCTATCTCACCGCGATGCTGTTCAACCCGAACAACCATGCCGCCGAGGGCGGGCCCGCGACCACGGAGATGGAGCGGGAGGCGGTCGCGGAGCTGGCCGGCATGTTCGGTCTCGCGTCGCACGTCGGGCACCTGACGACGAGCGGCACGATGGCGAACCTGGAGGCCCTGTACGTGGCCCGGCAGCTGCACCCGGACCGGGGTGTCGCCTACAGCTCCGAGTGCCACTACACGCACGAGCGGATGTGCCATGTGCTGGGCATGGAGGGCCACCGGATCCCGGCGGACGCCCGCGGCCGGATCGACCTGGGCGCGCTGGAGGGTGCGCTGCGGGGCGGGCGGATCGGCACGGTGGTGGTCACCACCGGCACGACGGGGCTGGGGGCGGTGGACCCGGTGCACGAGGTGCTGGCGCTGGCGCGCCGGTACGGGGCGCGGGTGCACGTCGACGCGGCTTACGGGGGGTTCTACGCGATCCTGGGCCGGGCGGGTGCCGACGGCCTGGACGCGGCCCCGTGGCGGGCGATCGCCGAGTGCGACTCGGTGGTGGTGGACCCGCACAAACAGGGGTTGCAGCCCTACGGCTGCGGGGCGGTGCTGTTTCCCGATCCGCGGGCCGGGCGGCACTTCGCGCACGATTCGCCGTACACGTACTTCACCGATGCGGAGCTGCACCTGGGCGAGATCAGCCTGGAGTGCTCGCGGGCGGGTGCGGCGGCGGCCGGGCTGTGGCTGACGCTGCAGCTGCTGCCGCTGACGGTGGACGGCTTCGGGCGGATCCTGGCCGCGAACCGGCGGGCCGCGCTGCGGTGGGCGGACCTGCTGGAGGCCTCGGAGTCGCTGGAGCTGTACCAGCGGCCGGACCTGGACATCGTGACGTACTTCCCGGTGACGGCCGGCGGTTCGCTGTCCGCGATCGACGCGGCCTCGGACCGGCTGCTGCGCGACGGGATGACGGCGGAGTCGGATCCGGTGTTCCTGAGCGTGCTGCGGGCGGACGCGGACGCGTTCGCGGCGCGGCATCCGGATGTGGTGCGGGACGCGGAGGCGGCGCGGGTGGTGCGCAGTGTCCTGATCAAGCCGGAGTCGGAGCACTACCTGCCGGTGCTGCACGCCCGGGTGGCGGAGCTGGCCGCGCTGGGCGCGCTGGGCGGTACGCCGGCCTGAGCCTGTCCCGGTTCCCGGTTCCTGGGCCGGCTCCCCTGTCCCGCCCCCCGTCGCGGATACCTCCCGTCGCGATACTCCCGTCGCGATACTCCCGCCCCGTTACCTCCCGGCCGTCGTCTCTTCCGGCTTCCGGCTTCCGTTCCCGACTCCTGTCCCGGCACCCCTGGCTTTCCCCCGTTCCGCGCCCTGTTCTCCCCCGCTCCCCCTGGACTCCCCTCGCCCCCGCTCCCCTTGTCCGTTTCCGTTCCGCTTTCCCTTTGCCGTCTCTCGCCCTGTGACCCGGAGGTCCTGCCTTGTCCCCGACCGCGCCGCCCCCGACGCCGACCGACCCGCCCGCCGCGAGCCGGCTGGGCCGGGAGGACGTCACCCGCCTGTGCGCCCTTCTCGCGTCCTCCTTCCAGGAGGACGCGCTGACCCGCTGGATGATCCCCGACGAGCACCGCAGAGCCGAGCTGCTGCCGGGGTTCTTCCGGGTGTTCGTCGAACTGTCCGCCTCCTACGACGGGGTCCTCACCAGCCCCGACGGCGATGCGGTGCTGCTGTTCCTGCCGCCCGGCGCGGAGCCCGACGAGGCCGCCCTGGACGCGGCGTTCGCCGCGTCCCTGGGCGGGTACGTGGAGGGGCTGCGGACCATCGCCGCCCTCCAGGCGCAGGCCCACCCGCACGACCCGCACTACTACGTCTCGTTCGGGGCGGTCCGCGCCGGCCGCCAGCAGTCCGGTCTGATGTCCGGGCTGCTGGGCGTGATGGCGGCCCGTGCGGACGCCGAGGGTGTCGGCCTGTACACCGAGGCCAGCTCGCCGGGTGGTGAGGCCGCGACCCTGCGGGCCGGTTTCGGCCGGCTGGGCGGGGACCTTGCCCTGCCCGGCGGCGGGCCCGTTCTTCGACCGATGTGGAGGGATCCCCGATGAGGGGCGACGACCTGATCCGGTCCTGGACCACCGGCGAGGTGGCCCGGGGCGAAGTCCCGGCCGACGCCCTGGGCCCGCTGTTACAGGTGCTGCTGTGGAGCCGGGACTTCCTGGTGTCCAGCCACCCCGAGCTGGGCCGCACCGGCCCGGTGTGCCCGTACACCCAGCCCTCGCTGCGCAAGGAGCTGTTCCATCTGGCGCTGCCGTCCGCGGACTGCGACAACCTGGCGCTGGCGGTCGACTCGCTGCGGACCCGCCACGCGGCGTTGTCGGAGCCCTTGTCGCCGGAGGACCGCGAGCTGCTGACGATCCTGCTGGTCCTGCCGGGTTTCGATCCGACGGACTCGGTGGAGCTGGACGAGCTGCAGCGCAAGGCGAAGGACGAGTTCGTCGCGGAGGGGCTGATGATCGGCCAGTTCCATCCGGTGTGTGAGGAGCCGGGCCTGTACAACGAGGCGTTCCGGCCGCTGCGGGCGCCGCTGCCGCTGCTGGCGGTCCGCAAGCTGCTGGTGTTCGACCTCCCGTTCCTGGTGGGTGACGACTCGCATCTGGACCACTACCTGCAGCGTTTCGCTCCGGGGATCCCCTCGCGGATCCGGGACCAGCTGGTGAGCCGGGTGGTGGCGGTCTGACCGCTCCCCCGGCCCGGTGACCTACGGCTGACCGCACCCGCTCCACGGGGTGCGGTCAGTTGTGTCGGGGGGCCAGCCGGGCCGTCGTGGCGGGCGGGAGGCAGGCGTCCAGGAAGGCCAGGGCGCGCTGGTGGTAGGTGTCGGCGGTGTGGCCCAGGCTGATGTTGTGGCCGGCGGCGGGGAGGTGGTCGACGGTGACGGACGGGGAGCGGGTGAGGCGGGAGGTCATCGCCGTCAGGGTGGTGTCGTCCAGGTGCCACCAGGCTTCGTGTTCGGCGAAGGTGAGGCGGACGGGGATGCGGACGTCGGGGGCGAGGGTTTCGAACTGGCGGGGCCAGTGGATGGTTTCCGCCGATTCGCGGGGCGGGGTGGGGGCGAGGAGGGCGCGGCTGGCCTGGAAGGTGCCGCGGGGGTAGAGGTGCAGGGGGCCCCAGTTGAGTTTGGTGGCGCCGCCGCCCAGGGTCGAGGGGAAGTGCAGGGCCTGGGGGTCGTACTGGTAGCCGGTGCCGGAGGTGTCCAGGCCCAGCAGGGGTACGGCGCCGCCGGCGGTCGCGGCGGTGTGCAGGGCGACCTTGCCGCCGTCGGAGTGGCCCAGGAGGTGGAAGCCGGCGCCGGTGTCGTGGGTGCGGGCGTGTTCCTTGAGGGCGGCGTGGAGGGTTTCGGCCTGCTCGGCGAGGGTCTGGCCTTCGGGCAGGTGGCCGGCGGAGGCGCCGTAGCCGGGGCGGTCCACGGCCAGGACGGCGTGGCCGGCGGCGGTGGCGAGGGGGATGAAGGAGTTCCAGTACGCGGCCCGCATGCCGCGGCCGTGGATCGCCAGGATGGTGGAGCGGGGCGGGGTGGTCCCGGGGAGGGCCAGGAGCGCCGACAGTTCGATGCCCGCCGCGTGGAGCGTGTGGGGGCGGACGGTGGGGGGGCGGGTCACCGTACGGCCAGCCCTCGGCGGGCGCCCGCCATCGCGTCGACCCACTGGGCGGGTGATCCGGTGCGCAGCAGGGAGGTGCCGACGAGGAGGCCGCGGAAGCCGGCGTCGAGGAGTCCGGCGGCGGTTTCGGGGCTGTCGATGCCGCTGGCGCTGACGGGGCAGGCGGTGCCCGCGGCCTGGAGGGCGGGGAGGAGGTCCAGGGAGCGGCCGAGGTCGCCGGCGCCGCGTTCGCGGGTCTTGATGTCCTTGTTGTTGACGGCGATCACGCACTCCTGGGGGTGGTGGAGGGAGTCGAGTTCGGATTCCTGGGTGATCTCGACGAAGGGGGTCAGGCCGGTGCGGAGGCATTCGGTGACCAGGGTGCGCATGCTGGACGCGGGCAGGAGGGCGGCGGTGAGCAGGACGGCGGAGGCGCCGAGTTCGCGGGCGGTGTGTATCTGGTCCTTGCGGGTGATGAAGTCCTTCTGGAGGATCGGAAGGCCGGTGAGGGCGGCGACGTCGCGCAGGAGGGCGGGTGAGCCGCCGAACCAGCGGCCGGTGACGACGGAGACGCAAGGGGCGCCGGCGGTTTCGTAGGCGCCGATGATCGCGGCGGGGGTGCGGCCGCCGAGCATGTCGTAGCCGTGGGCGTCGCGTCGTTTGACTTCCATCACCACGGGGGCCGGGGAGGCCAGGAGGGCCTCGAGAAAAGGGAAGCCGGTCCGGTTCTGCTTGGTCATCGCGACAGCTCCAGCGGGGGGTGGTCGGGGGTGGGGGCGGTGGCGGTGCGCCAGGCGCGGGCGAGGGCGGTGATCTCGGGGGTGCCGAAGGCGCCGGTGGTGTGGTCGCGGGCGGCGGTGTCGACGTCGATGCCGCGGTAGCCGGGGTGGCGCACGATGTCCTCGTAGGCGGGGCGGTGGGTGGGGGTGAGGCCGCCGGCCAGGAGGAAGGGGCGGGTCAGGCGGGGCAGGAGGGCGGCCAGGCGGGCCGGGTCCAGGGTGCGGCCGGTGCTGCCGATGCGGCCGTCGCCGGTGGCGGTGTCGAGGAGGAAGAGGTCGGTGCCGGCGCGGTCGTAGGCGCCGATCAGGGGGCGTTCCACGCAGCTGCCGTCTTCCTGGACGTGGAGGACCTTGACGATGCCGACGTCCGGCGGGAGGGCTTCGCGCAGGGCCCGGACGGTGGCGGGGGGCTGGTAGGCGTGGAGTTGGACCCAGCCGGCGCCGGTGGCCCGCACGAGGTGGGCGAGGGCTGCGGCGTCGGACAGGAAGGTCACCAGGACCGGCAGGAGGCCGGCCGAACGGGCCGCCGCCGCGAGGGCGGCGACCGCGTTCGGTTCCAGCTCGGACGGGCCGCCGGGTACGCCGTGCCAGAGGCCGACGCAGTCCGCCCCGGCGGCCGCCGCCGCCTCGATGTCGTGGGGGGTGGTGGCCCCGCAGACCTTCAGCAGTGTCCGGGACAGGGGGTGTGTGCTCACTTGCCCAGTCCCAGCATCGAGGCGATGCGGTTGTACTGGATCTCGTTCGATCCGGAGTAGATCGTGCCGCCGACGGCGTTGCGCACGTCCTGTTCCAGGCCGGACTCCGACATGTAGCCGTGGCCGCCGAAGATCTGTACGGCGGTGAGGCTGGTGGCGAGGTTGGACTCGCTGGTGACGATCTTGGCGATGGCGAGGTCGGCGGTGATGTTCTCGCCGGCTTCCAGTTTCTCGCCGGTGTCGTAGAGCCATTTGCGGGCGGTTTCCAGCTGGATCTTCGTGTCGACGATCTTGTTGGCGATCGTCTGGTACGAACCGATCGCCTTTCCGAAGGACTTGCGGGTCTTCGCGTAGTCGACGCACCGTTCCAGCCGGTGCTGCATCTCGCCCACGTTGACGATGAAGGAGAGGAGGATCTCCCGTTTCATCACGTGGTCCAGGACGAGGAATCCGCCTCCGACGCGGCCCAGGACGGCGGTCCTGGGGACCCGTACGTCGTCGAAGAACAGTTCGCTCAGGGGTGAGGTCCGCAGTCCCATCTTCTTGATGGGGCGGCCGGCGCTCACTCCGGGGGTGTTGCGGTCCACCAGGAAGGCGGTGGTGCCCAGGGGGCCTCCGTCCGGGTGGGTGCGGGCGTAGAGGACGATGACGTCGGCGACCGGTCCGTTGGTGACGAAGACCTTGCTGCCGTTGATGACGAAGTCGTCTCCGTCTCGGACGGCCCTGGTGGTCATGGCCATGGCGTCGGATCCGCCTTCGGCCTCGGTGATGGCGTGGGCGCCGATGGCCTCGCCGGAGCAGATCTGGGGCAGGTAGCGCTCTTTCTGTTCGACGGTGCCGAACTGCTGGATGGGGATGCCGGTGGAGCAGATGGAGGTGGTGACGGAGAAGCTCAGGCCGGCGTCGCGGTTGTACTCGCCGAGGCCTTCCAGGACGTACATGGTGGTGAGGAGGGACTGCCCGAGGCCTCCGTAGTCCTCGTGGAAGGGCAGGGAGAGGATTCCGGTCTTCTGGACGAGCTTCCACTTGTCCTCGGAGAAGGCGGACTGCTCGTCGAGTTCGATGTGGTCTGCGCTGAGTGCGTCTCCCCACCGCTCCAGGCCTTCGCGCAGATCTGCCTGGTCGGCGTTCCAACGGATCACGACGGACCCCTTTGAGTCGGTTGCTGGCGGGATGGCGGCGCCGGGGCGCCGGGGGTGGGGTGGCTCAGTAGGCGGAGGAGCTGTGGGCGTCGAGGCTGTGGACCTCGTCGCCGCGCAGGGCCGGCGAGAAGACGCAGACCAGGCGCAGGTCCTCGTGGGGGCTGGCGACGAGGTAGTGGGCGTCGTGCTGGTCGAGGGCGTACATGCGGCCCGGGACTATCTCGTGGGAGGTGCCGTCGAGTTCGATGACCTCGCCGGAGCCCTCGATGCAGTAGCAGGCCTCGAGGTGGTTGACGTACTCCAGGCGGGACTTGGTGCCGGCCAGGACGGTGGTGTCGGTGAGCGAGTAGCCCAGGCCGTCTTCGGCGAGGAGGAAGCGGCGGCTGAGGCCGTTGCCCCACTCGACGGTCTTCACGGACTCGATGTCGCGAACGATCATGGCGGTCTCCCGGTGTGAGGGTGGTGCGCGGTTGTTTCCGGATGAGGGGTGGAGCTCCTGGGCGGTGCGGGTGGGTGCGGGTGGGTCAGGAGGGGTGGTGCGGTGTGGGGGGCAGGACCGAGCGGACGAAGGCGCGGAAGGCTTCGGTCACGTCGTGTCCGGCTTCCTGGGCGCGTTCGACGGCGGCGACGGCGGCGGAGCCGATGATCGCGGCGTCGGCGCCGGCGGCGCCGACGGCCTGGACGTCCTGCCGTGTGCTGACCCCGAAGCCGACGGCGATCGGGGAGGCGGTGTGGGCCCGCAGTGCGGTGACGGCCTGGGCGAGCGCGGCGTGGCCGGCGGCGGGTGCGGTGCCGCTGCGTCCGTAGTGGGCGACGAGGTAGAGGTAGGCGGAGGCGTGTGCGGCGGCCTGGGCCTGGGTGCCGGGCGGGCTCTTGGTGTAGCAGGTGGTGACGACGGGCAGTCCGGCGGCGGCGGCGGTCTCCAGGTGGCTCTGGCGCAGCCGTGGGGGCAGGGCGTGGATGAGGAGTCCGTCGGCGCCGGCGGCGGCGATGTCGCGGGTGGCGTCGGCGAGGTCGCGGTGTTTGAGGGAGTGGCTCCAGTCGGCGAGGAGGGCGATCCGCAGGTGGGCCAGGTGGGGGCGTACGTCGGCGATGAAGGCGAGTACGTCGTCCAGGCCGGCGCCGCCGCGGTCCAGGGCGCGGCGTGCCGAGCGCTGGATGACGGGGCCGTCGGTGACGGAGTCGGGGAAGGGGACGGCGAGTTCGAGGCAGTCGACCTTCTCCTGGTCGAGCATGAGGACCAGGTCGCGCAGGACGGGCAGGGGCGGGTCGCCGGCGTTGAGGAAGAGGGCGAGTCCGGGTCCCTGGCCGGGGGTGCGCCGGGTGAAGAAGGGGGCGGGGGCCCGGGTGGCGGTGGGGGCGGTGGTGTCAGGCACGGGCTGCCGCCAGGGTGCGGGGGGCCGGGGCGGCGGCGAGGCGGCGGGCGAGGTCGTGGGCGGCGCCGGAGCGGACGGCGTCCTCGGCGAGTGAGACGGCGGAGGGCCAGTCGCGGCGGGTGCCGGCCGCGACGATGAGGGCGGCGGCGCCGAGGCTGACGGTGCGGGTGGCGACCCGGCCGGCGGTGCCGGCCAGGACGGAGAGGAAGTGCGCGGCGGCGCCGGCGGGGTCGGGGGCGGGCCGCAGGTCGCCGAAGGAGCCGTCGGCGGGGGTGAGTTCGCCGGGGCGGATGGTGCGGGTGAGGCCGGTGTCGGTGTGGATGGTGTTGGTGGCGAAGGGCAGGAGTTCGTCGGCTCCGGTGTCGTTGGTGGCGAGCCAGACGCGGCGGGTGGTGGTGGTCGAGGCGAGCTCGCGCAGGGTGTCGAGGGGGGCGGCCGCGGAGACTCCGGTGATCTGGGCGGAGACGGGCAGGTCGGCGAGGAAGGGGCCCAGTGCGTTGAGGAACCGGCCGAAGGGCTTCATGCTCAGCGGCGCTGTGGTGCGTGCGAGGCGGGTGAGCTGGGCGGGGTAGACGTACGGTCCGGCGAAGGCGATGCCGTGGGCGGCGAGGGTGTCCTCGGTGTGGGTGTGGGAGGAGGTGAGGCGGATGCCGAGCCGTTCCAGGAGGTCGACGGAGCCGAGGGAGCTGGTGTAGGCGCGGGAGCCGGTCTTGACGACTTTGACGCCGGCGGCCGCGGCGACGAACGCCGAGGCGGTGGAGATGTTGAAGGTCCGGGGTCCGCCGCCGGTGCCGACGACGTTGACGGTGTGCTCCCAGGGGGTGGTGGCCGCCGGGGCGGGCCTGCGCTCGGCGAGGGAGTCCAGGAGGTTGCGCAGGGTCTGGTGGTCGGGCAGGCGGCTGGTCAGGGAGGCCAGCAGGGCGAGGACCTGGGCCCGGTCGAGGGTGCCGTCGCCGAGCTGGTCCCACCAGGACCGCCAGGCCTCCCGGCCGACCGGGGCCTGCTGTTCCAGCAGGGTGGTGAGTGCGTCGTGCACGGTCGGTCTCCGTCTCGTCTGCGTCGGGATGGTGCGGTGGTGGGCGGGGTGGTGCGGTGGTGCCGGGGGGCCTGGCGGTCCTGGTG
>NZ_JAPNLM010000041.1 GCF_026627255.1 Streptomyces antarcticus
CTCAACCGCATCACCGGCGCACAGACCCCCTCCGGGATCCCCGTCACCATCACCAACCCCGCCTCAGACCGCCCCAAGCGCAGCGCCGCCTCCTCCCGCGGACGCCGCAGCCGCCCCGCACAGGAGCAGCGGCGGACCGGTCAGCGACAGTCCTCCTTCGACGCGGCGGCCTGAAAGGCCCTGTGATCCGGAAGCCGGCCCATCTCCGCAGGAGGCATCTCGTGACGCTGGTTCAGACGCAGCCCCGCCCCGCGCACGCCGACCCCGTCCGCAGGACCGTGGCCGACGCCATGGCCGCCGCCGGACCGCAGGTCTGCGACGACATGACCGTCGAGGTGGCCCTCGCCGTGATGGCCAGTGCCCGCGCCGGGCACCTGCTCGTCTGCGACGAGTACGGCGAGTGCACCGGGCTGGTCACCCGGGCACGGCTCACCGCCCTGCGCGACAGCGCCGGGTACACGGACCGGATCCGGCTGCGTGACCTCGCCGGGGACCTCGGGCCCCTGACCTCGACCCGCACCACGATGGCCGAAGCCGAGCACGCCATGCGCTACCGGCGGCTGCGGGCCCTGCCCGTGGTCGACGAGCACGGCAGCGCCCTCGGCGTCCTCGCTCTCACCCGCTGAACCGCCTCACCCGGCCGGACCGCCCTCCCCTTCTCCCTGTGAGGCATCATGCGCTGTGTCATCGCCCGTTTCCCGTTCGACCTGACGAAGAGCGGCGTGCTGGAATCGATGAAGGGCATCAAGCCCGAGCTGGTCACCGCCGAATCGGTGATCATCGGCCGCCGCCAGTACCCGGTCAAGCAGGTGGGTGAGGTCATCACCCGTCAGGACCGTCGCGACTTCAGCGCCGGTGAGGTGTTCCGGGCCATGACGCAGCTCGGCTTCACCTGCCGCACCGTCGCCAAGGCCGTGCCCGCGCCCGTCGCCGGCCCGCTCCTGGGGCGCGCCGCGATGATCGGCGCCCCCGCGGCCGTCTGACCGGCGTACGGGCGAGAGCCCAGAGCAACGCATCACGATGAGGGCCCGACCGGCACACGCCGGTCGGGCCCTCATCGCATGATCCGTCAGCCGGTCAGCCGGTGGCCCTCGTTCGGCTGGCCGGCCTGCCTGCCGCCCCCCTGCCCGCGCGGCTCCGCGGCTATCGGGCGAAGAGTGCGCTCACGGTCTTGCCTCCGCCGGTCCGGCGTGTGACGGCGGTGGCGCGGGCCAGGTGGTTCACCATGGGCCAGCCGAAACCCCCGTTGCCGCCGTGCAGATCGGGGACGCGCATGCGCGGCGCGTGTGGACTGGCGTCGTGAACGGCCACCTCGATGCTGTCGGGGTGCGCGGTCAGGTCCAGCGTGCAGGCACCGCCGCCGTGACGCAGGGCGTTCGTGACGAGTTCGGACACGACCAGGACGACGCTGTCTGCGGAGTCCTGGTCGACAGACGGCTGCCGCAGCCCGCCGAGGAACGCCCTGACGGAGTCCCGTGCGCCGGCGACGGCCGACGTGGAGCGGACGATGCTGGCGTTGGTGTTCGTCGTGTTCATCAGGCTCACCTGCTCTCTGGATCGTCCGTGGCCGGACCCTGCCCGGACCCTGCCCGGACCCTGCCCGGCGATGTGACCCGATGCGATCCGGTCCGTACCGGAACGGGGGAGGGGGCGAGGCCGGCGTCCCGCCTCCGGCGTCCTCGACGCGGCCACCGCACGGGCGCGCCGCCATGGACCGGGCCAAGCGTGCTTCGTGCCCCGCCCTTCGGGTACCCCGCGTCGCGGGGGCCATGTGCCGGGATGCCCGAAGTCGTGTGGGGCGGGGCGTATTTGTCACCCCGCGGTGCGGCGGTAGCGGCCCGAGCGCGGCTCGGGCACCGTCCGGAGGCGGCGCCGGGGCAGGCGCGGTGCGTCGGTGCTCCGGTGCCGGCCGGCGTGCTGCTCCGGCCGGAGCTCCCGCCTGCCCGGTCGTCCGTCCGCCCGGGGCGGCGTCACCGGTGGAGCGAGTACGAGAGCGGCGATGATCGTCGCCACCACGCTGAGGATGATCACGGTACCCACGGACATGTGTCCCGCCTCCCTGCGGTCGACTGCGTTTCTCCTCACCCAGTGTTACCGCTCGCGACTCCTTGAAACACGCTGTGTGATCGGATGTGCGTGTGCGGTGTCTTCCGTGCCCGCATTTCCCTCGTCGTTTGAAGTCGGATCACTCACCGTCGAACGTGCGAAACCTATGGTGGCCGGAGTAGACATTGCGCGGCCGCCTGGTTATGGTTTCTCACGTAGCCAAGATTGAACGGCCCGGCAGGCTGATCTGCCGGACAGGCGTACCCGCAGATCGGTGCGGCGGTGGAGTACCGGAGCCATGTGTTCGCACGACGGTGACGGGGCTGACTGCCGTACCGGGTGGCCCGCGGTGATCAGGGGCCGCCACGCTTCTTCGGGGGCGAGACGGCGGAAACAGAAGGTCGGCGCAGCACCAGGGCCGACAGATGGTGTTGAATTTCTTCGGGGCCCCGGTGCCACACGGCACCAGGGCCCCTCCATGCGTTCCCCGAGGCCTTACGTGAAAGTTTCGACAGAGGTGCAGATGACAGCAGAGAACCCCACAGGCCCGCTCGGCGGTCACCTGGACGACGACGACTATCCCGCCTACACCATGGGCCGGGCCGCCGAGATGCTCGGAACCACCGCAGGTTTCCTGCGCGCACTCGGAGAGGCCCGCCTGATCACCCCGCTCCGCTCCGAGGGCGGCCACCGGCGCTACTCCCGGTACCAGCTGCGGATCGCGGCGCGTGCGCGGGAACTCGTCGACCAGGGCACCCCGGTGGAAGCGGCCTGCCGCATCGTCATCCTCGAGGACCAGCTAGAGGAAGCGCAGCGCATCAATGTCGAGTACCGCCGCGCGGCGGGTTCCCCACATGCCTGACGCTCGGCGGGGGAGTGTGGCGTACCGATGTTGAGTGGCCGCTTCCTCTGGTGACGGTGCGTACCGTCCGTGTAGCGTGCCGGTAGCTGTCGTGGTTCGAAGTGCCTTCTGCCCGCATCTCCTTGGTGTGGGCAGTTCTGCTGAGTTGTGCCTGTGGACCAGGGCGATCACCTCCGTTTCCCGCACCGGTGGGCGACGATCATCGACTGGAAGGCATTGCTATGGCTACGGGCACTGTGAAGTGGTTCAACGCGGAGAAGGGCTTCGGCTTCATAGCCCAGGACGGCGGCGGCCCCGACGTCTTCGCCCACTACTCGGCGATCAACGCCTCCGGGTACCGCGAGCTCCAGGAGGGTCAGGCCGTGACCTTCGACATCACGCAGGGCCAGAAGGGCCCGCAGGCGGAGAACATCACCCCCGCCTGATCACCGGGTCCGCCTGATTCTCAGGGGCACCACGGGTACACGCCTCAGGGCCGCGCGGCGCGAGCCGTGCGGCCCTGAGGCGTATCCGGCAGCCGCGGACGTCCATCCGCAGGGCTCCCTCAGCTCTCGGCGAGCACGATGAGCCGGCCGCCCTCGGCGAAGCGGACCCGCTGCCGCTTGTCGGGGTTGATCCGCACGCCGTGGCCGGGGTCGGCGGCGGCGTCCGCGCGCAGCCGGTATCCGACCGCGCATTCCCGGCGGCGCAGCGCCCACTCCACGACCGTGGCGAACGCGACCTCGCGGTCCACCCGGACGTAGTCCGAGACCGGCTTCAGGTAGAGCTCGTTCCCCTCCGCGCTGAACAGCTCCTCGAAGACGTCGGCCAGGTAGCGGCTCTCCGAGATCTGTGTCATCAGGAGACTGATCATCCGACCGCTCACGATGAAGTCGGCTCCCTCCCGGGCGGGCGCGAGCAGGCGGTTGCCGTCGTCGGACATCTCGGTGGTGAGGGAGAGGTCCCGGTGGGTGGCGTCCCCGATCGCCCGCAGGTGCAGCAGCGTGACCAGTGTCCTGTCGTCCATCTCCGTCCCGGTCTCGGATTCCGGTCCGGGTGGCCCCGTACCCGGGGCCCTACCCGTTCCGGGGGCGAGGCGGGGCGCCGCCGCGGGCCCGGGGCCCATCTCACCGATGACGATCACGTTGTCGTACGACGGCACGTCCAGCTTGGCCAGCACGCCGGGATCGGTGATGTCCCCGCGCTGGAAGGACACTTCGAGGTGGCCGCGGGCCGGCGTGATGTCCGGGCCGGGCCCGGCCGAGTAGCCCCGGGGCCCGCCCTCACCCGGAGATATGAATGTTCCGCGAAACACCGATCGGCCGACGCGGGGCGGGCATGCCCCGCCGGGCCCGCCGGTGCGCCGATCCGTCGCCGTCACCGTCCGGGGACGAACGGGGCGCGGCGGCGGCGTACTTCGCCGAGGCCGGGGCAGCCGACCCCACGGGCGGCGTGCCGTGGCCCTCGCCGCGAACCCGCCCGTCCGGCCCGCCCCGCCCGACCCGATGAAAGGCCCCCGCACCCATGCATGCGCGCCGCGCCCTGCCCGCCGCCGTCCTGGCCTTGGCCGCCCTCACCACCCTGCCCGGCTGTGACGGAACGCCAGCGGCCGCGCCGGCCCCCGGTGCCGGAACCGGACGTGCTGCCGTGGCGCAGGGAGGGCGCGCCGCCGAGATACCCGGACTCGGACCCCTGACCAGGGGAGGCGTCCCCGGCGACGCGCGGCAGGCGGTCGTGGTCACCGGCCGGGACCCGGACTCCGGCACGTCCACGGTGACCCTGTACGAGCGCGACGCAGCCGGGGGCTGGACCCCGGCGCCGCTCTCCGGGTCCGGCTGGCCCGCGCACAACGGGCGGCGGGGCTGGACCGACCACCACACCCAGGGCGATCTGCGCTCGCCCGTCGGGGTCTACGGACTGACCGGCGCGGGCGGACTGCTCGACGATCCGGGGACCCGGCTCCCGTACGACCAGGGATCCGCCTTCACCATCGGCGGTACCGGATCGCTGGGCGAGCCCCTCGCCGGCTCCTTCGACTACGTGGTCGCGATCGACTACAACCGGGAACCGGGCACCTCGCCCCTGAACCGGACACGGCCGCTCGGCGAGGGGCGGGGCGGCGGGATCTGGCTGCACGTCGACCACAACGGCCCCACCGAGGGCTGCGTCTCCCTGGCGAAACCGCAGATGGGCGAACTGCTGCGCTGGCTCGACCCCGAGCGGCGCCCCGTCATCGTCATGGGCGACGCGGACTCCCTCCGCCGCTGAAACCGGTCAGGCGGACACGGGGGTCGGCGCGGCGCCGTCCGGAGCAGCCACGCGGTGGAGGCCGCCCTCCAGCGGTACGACCAGACAGTCCGCGGCGCGCAGGCGGTCGAGCGCGTCCTGTCCGGCGGGGTGGGTACGGTCGTCAGGGCGGCGCCCCGGCGGAGGCGTCGAGGGCGGCGCGAACCCGCTCGCCGCGTCGCGCCGGGGAGGCGCTGCGAGCGACGCGTACGACGGACCGGCCGGGGGAGCGGTCAGCGCAGCGGGGCGCCCGAGTAGTCGAGTTGCATCTGCGGCCGGCCGCTGACCAGCAGCCAGGCCGGCAGCAGCGCCACGCACAGCAGCGGCAGCAGGCCCGGGTCCGGGGCGAGGATCGCGGCGGTGAACAGGCTCACCCAGCCCTGCCGGGTGACGGCCAGCAGGACCCCGAGGACCCCGCAGGTCACGCCGACCGCCGGATGCACGGCGGGCACCAAGGCGTTCGCGGCCAGACCCAGCGCGACCCCCACGAAGACGGACGGGAAGATGCGGCCGCCGCGGAACCCGGACCCGCAGGCCACCAGGACGGCGGCCAGTTTCACCACGGTCATCAGGAGGAGCGAACCGGCCGAGTACGCCCCCGGATCGGAGGCGAGGACTCCGATCTCCTCCAGCCCCTTGAACAGGGTGAGTTTGCCGCCGAGCGCCCCGAGGAGGCCCAGCACCAGGCCGCCCAGGGTCAGTGCGAGCACCGGGTGCGGCAGCAGGTGGAAGGCACGGTGGACGTAGGGGAAGGCGCAGACGGCGACCAGGGCCAGGGCCGCCCCGGCCGAGGAGATCACGAGCGCGGCGATCAGGTCGGGCCAGCGCGGGTTGGAGAACGGCGGCAGCGGCAGGTGGAAGCTGGGCGCGGAGAGCATCACGCTCGTCACTCCGCCCGCTCCCGCGGCGATCAGCGGGGCGAAGAGCTGGTCCCACAGGGTGGGCGCGCGTTCGCCGGGGGCCGTCGGGGTCGCCGGCCGCGGCGCGGACACCATCGACTCCGTGAGGATCAGCACGGCCGCCACCGGGGTGCCGAACAGCGCGCCGACCGTACCCGCCGCGCCCAGCGCCACCCACACCTGCGCCGGACTGCCGGGCGCGAGCCGCCGCCCCAGCCAGTACGCGAGGGCGATGTTCGCGGCGGTGATCGGGTTCTCCGGGCCCAGGCTCACTCCGCCCGCCAGGGCCAGTCCGGTCACGACGAGCAGCCCGGGAACCACGCCCAGGGGCAGCGGGGCGTCCACCAGACCCGTGGTCGCGGGGTCGGGGCCGGCGTGCCCGTGGACCTTCCACGCCACGAGCCCGACCGCGAGACCGGTCGCGGTCAGGACGGCCAGGATCCAGGCGACGGACCAGGGACCGACGCCGAGGGCGTCGGGCAGGGTCTTCCACAGGACGTCCTCAAGGAGACCGGCCGCCCCGCTCACGCCGATCAGCAGCAGGCTGGAACCCACTCCGATGACGAGGGCGGGCAGGATCAGGGGGAGCAGGGCCCTGGCGGGGGAGGCCGGAGGGGGCGCGGCGGGCTGTGCGGGGACGGTCACCGGATCAACGTAGCGGTGAATCATCTGAAACCATGTCAAATGGTGGCGTGTACGCGTGACGGAGGGGTGCTCACCGCGACGGCGGGGCGATCCGGGGATGCCGGAGCCGTGGCCGTGCCGTGGCCGGGGCCGCGTCCGGGGCCGGGGTTGGGGCCGTGGGGACGTACCCGGCTCCGGCCCCGCCCGAGGGTCACGGCCGCCCGAGCATCCGCAGCCGCAGGCTGTCGTACACGGGCACGCTGCCCATCCGGTCGGCGGTCAGTGTCGCGGCGAAGCAGGCGGTGAGCAGCGGGACCAGCAGGGACGTGGCCCCCGTCATTTCGACGACGAGCACGATGCCCGTCAAGGGCGCCCGGACGGCCGCGGTGAACGGCGCCGCCATGCCGACGATCGCGAAGGACGCGGCGCCGGATCCGTCGTGGGGGTCACCCGGCGCACCCGAGCCCGTGGCGCGGCGGCCGGACGCGGGGAGCGCCGGGCATGTACTGACCTCCGCCAAGCCGTGGTTCGCGTCCGTCAGAGCCTGGCCCGCCGCCCGCGCGTCGCCCCGGACATCGGCGCGGCCGCGCCCGAACCTTGCCCGACTGGGCCAACGCGGCCCGGAATGCGGCGGCGTACGGTCCGCGACATCCGCGCACCAGCGTCCCCAGGAGATCGATTCCGAGCGCGAAGCATGGTATGCCGGTGTGCATACCGAAATGCCCAGTTTTCGGTCATTCGTGGAAGGTGACTTCGTTGTCGCACGATCCGCCGGCCGGCCCTCGTTCCCGAACCGACAAGGTGGTCTTCGGCGTCACGGCGGGCCTGACCCTGGCCTTCGTGCTGTGGGGCGCCCTGGCCACCGACTCCCTAGAAAGCGTGTCGAGCCGACTGCTGAAGGGGCTCATCCACAACGGCGGCTGGGCCTTCATGCTCGCCGCCACCGCCTTCGTCGTCTTCGCGCTCTGGCTCGCCGTCAGCCGCTACGGCCGCATCCACCTCGGCCGCGAGGGGGAAGCCCCCGAGTTCCGCACCGTGTCGTGGGTCGCGATGATGTTCAGCGCCGGCATGGGCATCGGGCTCATGTTCTACGGCGTGAGCGAACCGCTGTCGCACTACCAGACACCCCCGCCCGGCACGCACCCCGTCGACTCCGCCGAGCGCATGCAGACGGCGATGGCCACCACGCTCTTCCACTGGACGCTCCACCCGTGGGCGATCTACGCGGTCGTCGGACTCGCCATCGCCTACAGCACCTTCCGGCGCGGCCGCCGCCAGACGATCAGCGCGGTCTTCGAGCCACTCATCGGCGCCCGGCACGCCCACGGCGCCGCGGGCCGCGTCATCGACATCGTCGCCATCTTCGCCACGCTCTTCGGCTCCGCCGCCTCCCTGGGCCTGGGCGCCCTGCAGATCGGCAGCGGCTTCCAGGAGCTGGGGTGGATGGACGCCGTCAGCACCGGTCTGCTCGTCGCGATCATCGCCGTGCTGACCGTCGCGTTCGTCGCCTCCGCGGTCTCGGGCGTGGAGCGCGGCATCCAGTGGCTGTCGAACATCAACATGGTGCTCGCGCTCGTACTCGCCGTGTTCGTGTTCATCGCCGGGCCGACCATCATCGTGCTCGACCTGCTCCCCACCTCGGTGGGCGCCTACATCGGTGACCTGCCCCAGCTCATCGGCCGTACGGAGGCCACGGGCGCGGGCGACGTCGCCGACTGGCTCGGCAGCTGGACGGTCTTCTACTGGGCCTGGTGGATCTCCTGGACGCCGTTCGTCGGCATGTTCATCGCCCGGATCAGCCGCGGCCGTACGATCCGCCAGTTCATCGGCGGCGTCATCCTCGTGCCGAGCTCGGTCAGCCTGGTGTGGTTCGCCGTCTTCGGCGGTACGGCGATGAAGCTCCAGGAGAGCGGCGAACTCGGCCGCGAGACGACGCCGGAGGGGCAGCTCTTCGGGGTGCTCCAGCAGTTTCCCGTCCCCACCGTGATGAGCCTGCTGGTGATGGTGCTCGTCGCCATCTTCTTCGTGTCGGGCGCGGACGCGGCGTCCATCGTGATGGGCACCCTCTCCCAGAAGGGCGTCTTCGAACCGGCCCGACTGGTGGTCGTCTTCTGGGGCGTGGTCACCGGGGCCGTCGCCGCGATCATGCTGCTCATCGGGAACGGCAAGGGCGACGCGCTCGCCGGCTTGCAGAACCTGACGATCCTGGTGGCGGCGCCGTTCACGCTGGTCATGATCGGCATGTGCGTGGCCCTCATGCGGGACCTTCGCAGGGACCCGCTGATCGTGCGCGGGGAGATGGGCGAGGAGGCCGTCGCCCAGGCCGTGGTCGCGGGCCACAAGGAGTACGACGGGGACTTCGAGATCCGCATCGGGCCCGGCACCGGACCGGAACCGGACGGAACGCGGCCCTCGCCGGTCGAGCGGCCGCACTGACAGCCGCCGGGCCGTGTCGTCATGGTCCCGTCCGGCCGGCCGGCGCCCCCGGCGGGAGTGCGTGGGGAGGGTTCCTCAGCGGGTCCCCGGGCGCGGCGCCGCGGTGATCCGCCGTACGGACTCCACCACCGCCGCGCGGTGACGGGCCAGCCGCTCGGCCTCGTCGCCTGTCCCGACTACCAGCACTTCTCCGCCAACGGCGACTGAGCGCGCCGACGGCCGAGCCCTACGGCGGGTGACCCTCGCGACGGCCGGCCCCTGCGGCCGCTGAACCTCGCGACGGCCGCCCCACCCCAGCGGCGAGGCGCGCGGAACGCGTCCCGCTCGGGATCCGCGAGGACCGCAGGTTCAGAACGCCTTGCGGAGGCGGAGCCGCATGGGCCTGCCGTCCGGGTCCACGAGCAGCCGGTAGAACGGCATGGACACCCGCTTGGCCAGCGGCGACAGGTCCGGCGGCCGGTACGCGCGGAGCCGGCCCGGCGGCCGCGGCCCCTGGCGGCCGCCGTCGTGCCAGGCGTCCAGCGCCGAGGCGGCCGCCGCGAACGCGTCGAAGGCGTGCAGCGGGTCGCAGAGCGGATCCGGGGCGCCCGGAGCGGGCTCGGCTTCGTCGAGGTGTTCGCGCGCGAGGCGCAGCCGCAGTTCCCTGGCGAAGACGCGCGCGCCGTCCCCCAGACCGGCCGGGTCGTGCGGCGCGCGCGGGTCGGCGTCCTCGTCCAGGACGACGCAGCCGAGTTCCGAATCGTGGCTCCAGGAGCGGAGGTTGATGTTGTCGGAACCGACCGCCGCCCACACGTCGTCGATCACGCACGCCTTCGCGTGGACGTACACCGGAGTTCCGGCGTGGTTCTCCAGCCCGTACACCGCGACCCGATCGCCGCCCGCCTTGCGCAGCCGGTCCAGCGCGGCGATCCGTCCCACCAGGTTCATCGGCAGCGTGAGCCGCCCGTCCTGCTCCGGGACGGTGGGGATGACGGCGACCAGGTGCAGTCCGGGATGGGCCGCCAGGGCCCGCGCGAAGCTCTCCACCACGCTCGGGGACCACAGGTACTGGTCCTCCAGGTAGATCAGCGACCGGGCCCGCCCCACGGCCCGCAGGTAGCCGCGGGCGATGCTGCGCTCGCCGTCGGGGGCGAAGGGATAGCCGCGGAACAGCCGGTTCGGGTACGTGCGCAGCACCTGGACCGTGTGGTTCCCGCAGGGCTCCGGATCGGGAAGCTGCGCCGGCAGGGGGTCGGCTTCGGTGTCCTCGCGGTGGGCGATCTCCCGCATCCGCGTCAGGGGGCTGCGGCTGAGCGGCGACGGGTCCTCCCACCGTTCGCGGAAACCGGCCTCGAGGTCGCCGACGGCCGGCCCGCGCACCGCGAGCTGGACGTCGTGCCACGGAGGTCGGTCACCGTACGCCTCGGCGAAGGGGATGGCCTGCGGGTCGCCGTGGTGGGAGGCGTCGTCGTTGCGGCCGTGGCACAGGTCGATGCCGCCGACGTACGCGACGTCCGCCGCGGGCCGGTCCGGGTGGCGCAGTACGACGAGCTTCTGGTGGTGGGACCCGCCGGGGCGCACCCGCATGTCCAGCAGGCATTCGCCGCCCGCCGCGGCGATCTCCTCGCCGAGGTGGCGGTTCTCCGTCTGGCTGAACTGGAGCCCGTCGAGGTGGGAGCGCCAGATGAGCCCCTTGACGATCACGCCGCGCTCGGCGGCGGCGGCCAGCACCGCACCGATCTCGGTGCCCTCGCCGTCCAGGCGTTCGTCGGGGTCGCCCCGCCAGTCGGTGAACAGGAGGAGGTCGCCCGGCCCCTGCGCGCGAATCGCGGCGAGCAGTTCCGCGAAGTACGTCCTGCCGTGGACCAGCGGCCGCACGTGGTTGCCGTGGGACCAGGCCGCTCCGTCCGGTCTACGGCGGTCCAGGCATGTCGCGGGGTTGCCGCGCTCTTCTGCGGTCAGCAACCAGTCGGAGAGTTTCACTGCACGTCCCTTCCCTCCGTACGGCGGCTACCCCGTCCGCGCGGTCCCATGCCGACGCGAACGGGGCGGCACGCCGGCGCGGGAGCGGCTACTGCTTCGGGTTCGTGACCTCGACCCACGACTCCCACCGTCCGCTGACGGTGTGGTGCACGACGTACGGGCCACCGGAGACGGCCGTGCCGCTGGTCAGGTCGTCGAGGACCTGCACGTCGATGGAGACGCCGTTGATGTGGCTGATCTCGCCCGCCAGCGCCTCCCTGACGTGCGCGTCCGGGTTCGCGCGCATCGCGGCCCGCCCCGCCTCGTCCAGTTCGAGTTCGAACACCTCGATCTCCCGCGTCTCGACATCGCCGATGCGCCGCACGTTCGCCATGGCCGGTCCTTTCGGTGGGTGGCCCACCAGTGTTCAGCGGCCGGCGGCGGAAGCGGTGCAACCCGGTCGCCCGCAGCGGGGACGAGCCCCGTTCGGCTCACGCCCGGCCCCGGGACGCCCGTCAGCCGAGGGCAGAGGCCAGCAGGGCGGCGGTCCGGGCCACCAAGGGGTTGTCCGCCGCGGCGTCCGGCTCGGGCCGGGTCGTCAGGACGGCCATGACGACCGGCGCCGCCCCGTGCGGCGGCCAGGCGACGCCCACGTCGTTGTTCGTGCCGTACGAGCCGCCGCCGGTCTTGTCCGCCAGGACCCAGTCCGCGGGCAGCCCCGCCCGGAAGCGTTCCGTACTGGTCGTGTTGGCCAGCAGCCAGCCCGTGAGCCGCTCCCGGTCCCGGGGCGCGAGCGCGTCACCGAGCGCGAGGCGCTCGTAGGTCCGGCCGACGGCGCGCGGGCTGGTGGTGTCCGTCAGCCGGCCGGGCTCCGCCGAGTTCAGCTCCGGCTCCCAGCGGTCGAGCCTGGTGACGCCGTCGCCCACCGAGCGGCAGAAACGGGTGACGGCGCGCGGACCGCCGAGTTCGCGCAACAGCAGGTTGGCGGCCGCGTTGTCGCTCTGGCAGATCGCCGCCGCGCACAGCCGCTCGACGGTCATGCCGTCGGCCAGGTTCTCGGGCCGGCCGGTGACGGGGGCGTACCCGGAGACCCGTACGTCCCGCTCGGTGTACCGGATGCGCCGCGCGAGGAACTCCCCGTCGCGGTCCAGATCGCGCAGGACGGCGGCGACCGCGAGCGTCTTGAAGACCGAGCACATCGGGAAGGTTTCGTCGGCGCGGTACAGAACCGTCCGGCCACTGCCGGTGTCGCGCGCGAACACGCCCAGGCGGGCGGAGTGTTCGCGCTCCAGGGCGCGCAGCTCGCGCAGGACCCCCTTTCGGCCCGGCGGCGCGGCGAAGGCCGTGCCGCTCGAGGCCAGGACGGCGAGGGTGCCCGCGCCGGCGGCCAGGACCGCGCGGCGGGACGGGTGGGCTCGTACTGTCTCCACGATGCGTTCTCCTCTGCGGCGGCCTCGGAAGCCTCGGCCGGCCGGGTCGTATCCCGTATGACTGACCACGTATGGAGTACAAGACGCGCGGACTGCCCCGGCGGTTCACTCCGCCACCGTCCGACTCACGCGTCCGGCCGGGGCACACCGCTCAGGAGGCGGTACGCAGCCGGGCCGCCGCGGCCTCCGCCTCGCTCACCACCCGGTCGGGTTCGACGTCGACGAGGCGGCCGCCGAGTGTGAGGGGGCGGCCGTCCAAGGTGAGCACGCGCGAGGCGTTCCTGAGCGCGGTGGCCCGGGCGGCCCGCCCCGCCGGACCGCGGGCTCAGCCCGGACCGTGCGGGCGCAGGTGGCCCGAGCCGGCCGGGTCGGTGCCGCGGTGCGGGTCCGGGCGGCCCGGCGGATGGAAACAGGCCGTGATGGTCTTGCCGCCGTGGAAGGCGTGGGCGTCCCAGCGGTCCGCGAGGGCGTCGACGATGGCGAGACCCCGGCCGGAGACCGCTTCGTCCGAGGCTCCGCCCGGAGCCGGCAGGCCGGGATCGGAGTCGGCGACGCTGACGTGCAGGCACTCCCCGTCCCAGGTCAGGACGAGTTGGGCACTGCTGCGCGCGTGGACGTGCGCGTTGGTGACCAGCTCCGACACCGTCAGCAGGACGGAGTGGACGACATCGGGAGAGTCCTCGGTCCAGTTCAGGGCCTCCAAGTGCTCCAGGCTCCACCGGCGGGCCGAACCCGGCCCTCGGTAGATGGGGAACGACTTGGCCCAGCCCACCGCACGGAGCGACAAGGCACCCACCTCATTTCCCTGGTTCAGGCCTTTCGGCACGTGCTCCTCAGGTCCGTCCGGCCCGGTGGCGGGCGTGGTGACCGCCCCGGCGCTTGACGAGCAGGAGCGCCAGCAGCATCGGCGCGATCAGCAGGATCATCGTTGCCATGGTGGAGTCCTTCCTCGCGGACCGTTACCTCTGCGCGTGTGACCGCCAGGCCGCGCTCGAAACCCCTCCGGCCGAGTGACGCACCGCCCGGGGACGGCGCGACGTCCCCGGGCGCGGCCGAATCGCGCGGTACGGGGGAGGGATTGAGTCAGCGCTCTTGTGGTGCGGGTCTCCGGCCGGGCAGGCTCGGGTCATGAACACAGCCAGGCACGCCAGTGAACAGCTCATGAGCTGGCCTGCACTCAGCGAAGGCCGCACCCCGTGCGGCAGTGGGCTCGGCCTCAACGCCGGTTCACAGGAGATCGTCCACTTCCACGGCGATCACGAGGCTGACGTCCACCTGACCCGCGCGATGATCGCGAAACTGGAGCCGGCCCTCGCCGGATCCACCGCGGTCCATCTGCGCACCGGGTCGGAGTGGGTGACGGTACGTCTGGACATCGACTCCGACATCGACCTGCTGGCCACCCTCGTCAGCGCCGCGCTCCAGGCCGCCACCCGGGCCGAGGCAGAGCCGGACGTACGAGGACCGCGCCGGGACCCCTGTACGCGTCAGGGGAGCCCGGCCCCGGTCATCATCCGTCACCCGGACGTCCCGGGTGACGAGACGAGCGGGCGGAGCTGCTACAGGTAGCGGCGGATGGGCAGCACCGCGGTCTCCCGGGCGCGCTGGAGCACCGAGCGGCGCTTCCAGCGTCCCGGGCGGATCAGGTCGCTCGCCTCGAGGTCCTCGTCGTAGTGCGAGTCGAGGGTCGCCGTGAACTCGGCGTCCATCACGGCGAGCATCACTTCTTCGTCGTGGTCCAGCGACCGGCGGTTGAAGTTCGTCGAGCCGATCAGGGACACCACGCCGTCCATGGTCACGATCTTGGCGTGCATCATGGTCGGCTGGTACTGGTGGATCTTCACGCCGCAGGCGGTCAGCGCCTCGTAGTGGTGCTGGCCGGCCAGCTGGCACACGCGCTTGTCGGTGTGCGGTCCGGGCAGCAGGATCTCGACTTCGACGCCGCGGCGGGCGGTGGCGCAGAGCAGGTCGATGAAGTAGGTGTCGGGGGCGAAGTAGGCGGTCGCCAGGCGGACCCGCTCCTCGGCCGATTCGAGGATCACGCGTATCAGCGTCTGCATGTCCTGCCACCCGAAACTGGCCGAACCGCGGACCACCTGCACGATGGCGCCGCCGCTCGGTTCGTGGCTGACGAACCGGTCGCGGTCGTCGAAGAGCTCAGCGTGGCACTCGGCCCAGTTCTGGGCGAAGGCGGCGGCGATGCCGTCGACGGCCGGGCCGCGCACCTCGACGTGCGTGTCCCGCCACTCGCCCGGGTTGCGCGCGTTGCCGCACCACTCCTCGGCGATGCCGACGCCGCCGGTGAAGGCGGTCTGCTCGTCGACCACGAGGACCTTGCGGTGGCAGCGGTGGTTCTGCTTGAGCGGCGAGAGGTAGAGCGGCTTGCGGAACCACGCGACCTCGACGCCCGCCTCCTTCATCTCGTCCAGCAGGGTCTGCTCTATGAGACGGCTGCCGAAGCCGTCCAGCAGCAGCCGCACCCGGACTCCGTCACGGGCCCGGCCGGTCAGGGCCTCGGCGAACTGCCGCGCGATGTCGCCCCTCCAGTACACGAACGTCATCATGTCGACCGTGTGGCGGGCCGAGCCGATCGCGTCCAGCATCGCCGCGAAGATCTCGTCCCCGTTGCGGAGCGGCCGTACGGTGTTCCCCTCGGTGGCGGCGATGCCGATCAGCCGCTCCAGACGCCGGCGGATGCGCCGGATCCGCTCGTCCGCCGTGCGGGCGCCCGCCGGCCGTTCCAGTACGCCGCCGAGCGGCTGCTTTCCGTCGGTCATGCCGCGCGCTCCTCGGTTCAGGGTCTCTTGCCGCCCAGGACCCTATCCGACGCCGGCGGCGACGGTTCCCGGCCCTTCGCCGCGGGAAGCGGGGGCGGGCCGGAACGTGCCGCCGTCAGGTCAGGCGGCGGCCGTACCGGCCCGCGCGCCCGCTGTCGTGGCGGCGGCCGGGGCACAGGGCGCGGCCGCCAGCATGTCGTCGGCGGCCGCCAGGGCGTCCTTGATGTTCCGGGTCGCGGTTGCCACGCACAGGGTGAACGAAACGTTCTCCAGCTCGAGGCGCACCTCCGGGGAGTCCTCGAGGGCCAGCGTGATCCGTGCGTCGGCGTATCGGGACAGCAGGCGGCGAAGGACGGCGGGTGCGGGCTTCAGCACGGGGGACTGCCTTTCTACGGAGTGTGTTACGCAGCTGCCCCGTAGCGCGGCGCGCATGCGCGCGGTTCCGGAACCGATCCGCGGCAACCGATCCGCGGCGGGGTGGGCGGAAGAGTGCGCGCAGGGTCGGGCGGAGGGACGGGCGCTGGACGTCGGACCCGCGCGCGTACGGCACTTCGGCCCCCGCGGGGACGGTCGAGAGCCTCTGGGCGGGTCCCGCCCCCCTCCCTGCCCACCGTCCCCATGCCCGCGGACATCTACCTCCTCGTACGCGGCCAGCCCAACCAGGGCACCGGCAAGGAAGTTTTCGGCTGCTGGAGCAGCGGCCTGATCCGGCAGATCACCGCCGGCGAGTACAAGCGGTGGGGCTTCCCGCCCATCCAGTACACGATCCCGACCGGCCCGGACGGGGACGCCGAGTTCGCCCAGTACGTCGCCTACGACCGCGCGCTGCGCGGCTGAAAGGACCACCACCATGCGCATCTCCGGACGCGAGCCCGTCTACCTTCTCGCCGTCATCGCCGTCATCGCCGTCACGCTGAAGCTGGCCGCGGCGTACGGCTGGGAGGTCACCGAGTTCCAGCAGACCCTTGTCAACACGTTCCTCGCCTGCGCAGTCGCGGTCGCCTCCGCGATCGTGCTGAAGACCGGCGCCGCCGGAGCGGCGATCCTCCAGCTCGCGCAGGCGGCGCTCGCCCTGTTCGTCGGGTTCGGCCTCGACCTCTCGGCGACCGAGCAGGCCGGCTGGATGAGTCTGGTCTCCGCGGTCCTGGCCTTCGTCTCGCACGATCAGGTCGAGGCGCCGGTGGCCCGGCTCCCGATCGAGACGTCGAGCCCGGTCAAGGCGACCGCGCCGCAGGTGGTCTGAGTGCGGGCCGCCCTGTGGAGGCACCTCCAGTGGCGGGGCCTGGCGCTGGGCGGCACCGGCCTGTGCTGGATCGCATACGGCATCGGCCTGATCGTCACTGTGAAGTCCTGCCGGAAGGTTCTCGTCGAGCGGCCTGAGGGCGAGACAGGCAAGCCGGCCGCCTGCAAGGACGTGAAGGAGGGGGACTACGGGACGATCGTCATGAGCGCAACCGTCGAGCGGCTCGGCTGGTCCGACGAGAACGGCCGGTTCGACGAGCAGAAGATGCGGGAGAGCGTCGGCAAGTAGCGGGCGCGGCGCCCCCTCCCCGCCCAGGAGGGGGCGCCTACGTGCAACCGGGCCCGGTGGCTACGCTGCCCCCATGACCATTCGGACCGTCGTGCTCGACATCGGCGAGACCCTGACCCGCGACGATCGGTACTGGGCGGCCTGGGCCGACTGGCTGGACGTACCCCGCCACACTCTGTCGGCGCTCGTCGGCGCGGCCGTCGCGGAGGGCCGGGACAACGCGGACGCGCTCCGCCTCGTCCGCCCCGGCCTCGACGTCCCGGCCGAGTACGCGGCCCGTGAAGCTGCCGGCCGCGGCGAACTGCTCGACGAGAGCGACCTCTACGACGACGTCCGGCCCGCGCTCGCCGCGGTCCGGACGGCCGGTGCCCGCGTCGTCATCGCGGGCAACCAGTCACCGAAGGTCGGCGCGATGCTCCGGGCGCTCCACCTGCCTGCCGACGCGGTGACTGTGTCCGGGGACTGGGGCGTGTCGAAGCCGGACCCTGCGTTCTTCGCCCGCGTGCTGGCGGAGGCCGAGGCTGCCGCGGCGGAAACGCTGTACGTAGGGGACCACCCGGCCAACGACATCTTCCCCGCCGCGCTGGCCGGGCTGCGAACGGCGCACCTGCGCCGGGGGCCGTGGGGTCATTGGTGGGCGGACGACCTGGACGTGCGGGCGACAGCCGACTGGTCGATCGACACGCTCCACGATCTGGTGGACATCGTCAAGCAGTAGCGGCAGACGGCCTGTTGCGCGCGCGGTACGGTGCCTGCATGGCTGACCACATCAGGCAGCGCGTCGCCGCGCGTCGCCAGTCCCGACGCATGACCCAGCTCGACCTCGCTCGCGCCGCGCACGTCTCCTTGAGCATGGTCGCGGAGTATTGAGCAGGGCACCCGCGCGCCGAGCCCGTCCACGCTGGAGGCTCTTGCCGTAGCGCTCGCGGTGGACGCGGCCCGCCTGGATCACGCCTATGCCGGCACCGCGCACCGTGTTCACGCGGTCCTGCCTGCGGTGTCGGCGGCGATCGCAGGCTACGACATTCCGCTGGACCCTCCCACTGGGCCGCTGCTCCAGCTGCGCCGGGAGGTCGACACGGCGGTGTCGTGGCGGCTGGCTGCCCAGTACGGTCTCATCGCGGTGGCCGCGCCGAGGCTGCTGGGTGAGGCGCTGGCGCACCTGCACCACGCGGCGGGCGCGGCCCGAGCGGCCGCGGCTCGGACCGTCGTGGCCGCGGCGCGGTGCGCGGACGCGGTGGCGTACAAGTTCGGGGCGCACGACCTCTCGGCCCGGTTGATTGACGTGATGCGGTGGGCGGCTGGGCAGGCTGGCGATCCGAACGTCAGTGTCGTTGTGTCGTACGTTCGCGCCGAGACGTTCCTTGCCGCGCGCGCGTACCGGGCCGGGCAGGCCGCGCTGGAACTGGCGCTCGGCGCGGCTCCGGCGCCGGACACCGACCGCGCGGCGGCCGCCCGGGGTGCACTGCACATGCGGACCGCGGTGGTCGCCGCTCGGGCTGGCGCGGCGACGTGCGCGCGGGAGCACCTGCGGCACGCCGCAGGCTTCGCGGCCGGGCTGGAGGAGGGCGTCTATGCGGGGACCGCTTTCGGCCCGTCGAGCGTACGAATCCACGAGGTCGCCGTCGCCGTATCGCTGGGCGGGGACCACGTCGCCGCAGCCCTCGCCGTCGCCCGTGAGTGGAAGCCGGGCGCAGAGATCCCCGCCGAGCGCCGGTCTGGGTTCTACGTCGAGCTCGGCCGCGCACAGTTGTGGTCCGGCCGACCGGACGATGCGTTCGAGTCTCTGAAGGTCGCTCGGCGGCTGGCGCCGCAGCACGTTCGCGAGCACCCGTGGGCGCGGGAGGACATCGAGAAGATCCGCCGGTTGAAGCGCGCGGACGCCGAGTCCCTGACAGCGTTCGCGGAGTGGATCGGCGCCGTGTAGTCAAGCACTCGGGGTACCACAGGGTGTAGCACTTGCGCCCCTTGCCCCGGCCCATCATCTGTCTGTCCGCACAAGACGAGCAGATGGGACGGCCTGTGAGTACCCAACCGGTTGTGTCCGCCGGCGATGTGAGCATCGCCCGCCTGCACGGTGAGGCCTGCTGGGACTGCGGGGCCGTCTCGGCCGACCTCGTCCCGGCCGGTGAGGTCGCCGTGCGGGGCTTCGAGAAGACGTGGCCGATTCAGCGGTGCGCCGCCGGGCACCCCGCTGCGGCCGGGGGTGAGTCGTGATGGTGACTGCAGCCCTCTGCCAGGATGCGCCGCTGCCCGCTGTGGACAGTCTGACCTGGGACCAGACCGCGGGCCGTGCCTGCATCGCCTGCGGGCAGCGGCTGACGTTCGGGGCCGTTCCGCGCGGGTCGATCTCCACCCGGCATGGTGCCCGGGTCATCGCCTACGAGGTGTGGTCGTGCCCGCCACCGCCGGCGGTGGCGTGATGCGGATCTGCTGCTACTGCGACCGCGTCATCCGCGGCGAGGCCAACGAGGTAGTCGTGCACTCCGCGTCGGGGGTCCGACCGAATCAGCACGCGCACCTGCCGGGCGACCCGCAGTGCGGCGGAAGACGGCGGCCGCGCCGTGACCGAGTGGCAGAGGCAGATCCTGATCATCGCCGCCGTGTTCTGCACCGCGTCGGCCCTCGCGCTCGCCGCGATCGTCAACGGCAACTGACTCCCGGCCCGGCGTTCGCACACCCCCGCGGGCGCCGGGCCGGGCCCATCCCTGCAACCGTCCGAAGGAGGCAGTCGTGCAGCCCGTGACCAGCTCCCGAACCATCACCGCCCGCACCCGCGTTCGGCACATCCCCCTCGGGGCGCGCATGACCACCCCTCGTGTGGGGCATCCGGGGCAACGCGGCCCCCCGTAACGGGCCGGACCGCGTAGCCTCACGCGCGATGACCACAGACTTCGCCGACGAGGCCCGCTCCCGCGTCGCGCAGCTCCTGCGCATGGCGGCCAGCGCCGACGACCGGACCCGAGCCCGGATCGTGGCCTACGCCGCATCGACACCCGACCCGCCCCCGTACGGCCCCGACGGCATCCGCACCACGGGATGCCCCCGCTGCCACCGCACGATGTGGATGCAGCGGACCGTGTGGGTCTGCTCATCCTGCGGCCACGTAGAGGACGACCGAGTGAACTGCCACCGGTGCGACAGCCCCATGTACGAGAGCGACGCCAACCCCGGTAAGTGGTGGTGCCGCTGCGGGGCCTACCGCGCCACCGGCGAGAGCACCGCGGATGTCCGGGCCAGGGAAGACGAGACCGCCCGTGTGATGGCGCTGCTCGACGAAGCGATCGCCGAGCGGCCGGGGGCCCAGGAACAGCGCGACTCCGACCTGCTGATCCTCGCCACGATGGAGACCGACATGGGACAGACGATCCAGACCGCGGGCTGCGACAAGTGCGGCGGCACGATGTACCGCACCGTCGACACCGACGACAAGGGCAACCCGATCGGCATGGGCCCGTACGTGTGCGCCGGCTGCGGCCACATGCGGGGCTAGCACTTGACCGTGCCCCGGCCGGCTGCCTCTCCGGCTGGCCGGGGCCTGCCCGCGGACGAGGTGCGGGCGGAGGCGTCCACCGATATCGGATGCATTGGCCAACCGGTTGCCCGAAACCCATTGCGTCACGGCCTTGCAGCAGTAAGGGTGCTTACAGAGCCGCGCCGATCAACGACCCCCGGTGAGAAGACGTGCACGAAATGCCAGACATGCCAGGCCCGGGGTCGGCCCGTCCCGAAGTCGCACATCGCGACGAGATGCCCGCCTGCGCGCCGCCACAGCAGCGCGCAGCGACGGACTAGTTACTCACAACCTGAATGATTCCCTCCCCACAGGGCAGACGGCCGTACCTGGCCTCTGTTCCCCACATGCGCGCCCGCCCGCGCACCCTGGGCTGGCACGCTCTGGGATGCGCGAGCGCTCGACCCCGGCCGGCTGCCACCGGCCGGGGTCACTCACCTCCTGCTGTCGACGAGCTGCGTGACTGGCACCTCTAACGCCGTCGCGATCAACAGCAGATCGGTGAATCTCGGATCTTGTTCGCCGCTCTCGTAGCGCTGGATACTGCGCCGTTCGAGACCGATGCGGTCGGCGAGCTGGTCTTGGGACAGGCGCAGATCTCGGCGGCTCTGGGCGATGCGTTCGCCCAGCTCCTGCCTGCGGACGATGACCCATTCTGGGAGGAGGGGCGTACGGCGGGCTTGGCACTCGTTAACGCTCGAACCGGAATGATCTTGCGTCAGTACCCCAACGGGCGCTTCTGGCGCGCGGATGCCCTGACCACCCGAATGGTGGCCAGGGCATCGCTGCGCTGTGACCTCGTGAGGTGATGTTCCAGAGCGGGCGTGCGTTCCGGAATCGTTCCGCTGGGCCCCGGATTCCGGTGAAATTCCGTACGTTCACGGAACGCGCAGACCCTGCATGAAATGCTACGAAACGCATTGCTCAGCAGGTCAGAGCCCTAGCAGCCTTGTGATCTGCTCAGGCGCTTTCGGCGGTGAACATCCACGCGTGCTTCTCCAGGTCGCCCGTCAGGCCGATCAGGATGTCCTGGGTGATCGGGTCCGGGTCGCCGGTGGACTGGATGCGCTCCCGCATGCGCGTGATCACCGCGCCCAGGGCGTCCACCAGGATGCGTACGGCGTCGGCGTCCTTGACCAGGCCCTCGGGCACGCCGGCGATGGCGCTCGTCGACGCGACCGTGGCCGCCCGGCCGTCCGGGGTCACGCCGAGGGCGGAGGCGCGCTCGGCCACCACGTCGGAGTGGGTACGGGCCGAGGCGACGACCTCGTCGAGCTGGAGGTGGACGGACCGGAAGCGGGGGCCGACGACGTTCCAGTGGACCTGCTTGGCCACGAGGCCTAGGTCGACGAGATCCACCAGCGCGCCCTGCAGTGCTTCGCCGACGGTCTTCAGGTCGGCATCCGACAGGGCACTCTTCACGACGGACACGAGGTTCTCCAATGTGCGGTGTCCCCGGCGGCCGGCCCGGCGCTACGGGAGGGCCCTGCCGCTGAAGAACGGATTTCCGAGACGAAACATCGATTACCCGGATTACTCGGGCTAAAACGGATGCTCCACGAAGGAAGAGCGTGGCGCACCCGGCCGGCGCCCCCGGCGGAGCGGGCACGCGGCGGGCCGCCGACCCGCTGGTCAGTCCGGCCAGGTGCCCGTCAGGCGGCGGACGCCCGTGGCTCCCGCGCGGTCGACGGCCGCCTTCACGACCGCGAACACCGCGCCCTGGATGGCGGCGGCGAGCAGGATCTCCCGCCAGGTGCGGTCCTCGTCGGTCGCGTTCGGGGCGTCGTCATCGTCACCGACGACCTTCCAGATCTGTTTGACGGCCGCACCCGCCGCCATGCCGCCCGCGATTCCCAGCAGGAGGCCGACCGGCCTGTACGCGACCTTGGACGTATTCATCGGTTCCTCCTCCTGGCCCGGCGCAGCAGGGCCAGCGTGGCCACTACGCCGACCGTGATCAGGGCGGTGCGGTGGCGGCGCGCCACCGCCGCGATGATCCGGCCCTTCTCGCGGGCCTGCTCGGGGGTGCTTTCCTGAACCTTCGCCGCGACCGCCGAGGCCGACGCGGTGAGCTGGTCCCTGGTCTGCGCCGCCGTCTCCCGTACGGGCCCCGGCGTCTTCTCGTGCGCCGCCTCCACCACGTGGGCGGCCGCGTCGTGGACCTGTGTCTTCACCTGAGCGGTCCGGGCCTTCACCTGGGACTTCACCTCGGCGGCCTTCGCCCTGGCCTGCGCCTTGACGTCGGCCTTCGCGGCGAGGGCCTCCACGGTGTGGCCCAACTCCTCCCGTGTCACCCGTACTTGTTCGCGCAGCTCCGCGGGGGTGGGGGCGGAGTGCTTCCTGTCGGCGTGGTCCTCGGTCATCGGTGTGCCCTTTCCCTGATCTCGGCCACGTCGGCCTCCACGCTCCGGATGGTCTGTTCGGGAGGCGGCGGGGTGGCCCGGCCGATCCGCTCCCGGACGGAGCCGTGCCTGGACGGGTTCACCATGGGATCGCCTTCCGGTGCTGTCGTTATGACGCGCCTACCCCGGCCGCCGCGGGTCAGTCGCCGCGGGCTCCCCGCGTTGTGGGTCGCCCCGGCTCCTGGCTCCCGCTCCCGCTCCGGAAGCCGGCGCCACCGCGGCCGCTCCCGCCCGCCAGGTCACCCGTACGGCGGCGGACGGTAGCCTTCCGGGAGTCCGCCGAGAGGCGGGCGGGCGGGCGGATCCTCGGAAACTCAGGGCCGGGGAGGCTGCGGATACGGAGGCGGGAGCGGCATGACCGGGGCGGGTACCCACCGTGCGCGGGCCGGGCGGTCGTCGATCTCACCCCGATGGACGTGATGATGCCGGGGACGGACGGGTACACGGCCACCGCGGAGATCCGCCGGAGCCCCGGCCACGCGGGCCTCCCGGCCGCCGCGGTCACTGCGGTCACACCGGTGACCGCGGTCACACCGGTCACCGGCAAGGCGATGCCGGGCCCGCGCCGAGGCGGACCGCGGCCGGCACACCGCACCAACGAGAAGGGGACATGGTGAGCACCCCGTACAGCCCGTCGCAAGAACCCGAGGCGGCCCAGCCCCCGCCCACGCGGACCGGTACGCCCGAACAGGTCCTCGTGTCCGTACCCCTCCCCGGGCTGCCCGCGCCGCCGGCCCCGCCCGACTCGGCGGTCGGCCGGCTGGTGGCCACGGTGGAGCGGCTGCGCCGCGAGGTGCGGGAGGCCGACGCCGCCGCCGACGGCCGTGCCCTGATCGAACTGGCCAAGGGCATCCTCGTCGAAAGGCTCCGCTGCGGCCCCGCCCACGCGGCGGAGCAACTGGACCGACTCGCCGGCCGGTCGGGCGTGTCCCGGCTGGAACTGGCCGCCGACGTCGTCAACCAGGCGTCCCGGGACCGGGTCAGCGAGCTCGCCGCCGACTTCGCCGAGCGCACGAAGGAGCCCCCGTCCGCAGACCCGGAGGCGCTCCCGCTCTCCGTACGGCTGCGTACCGCCGAGAGCGGCGTCCTCGCCGCGGGCGACACCCAGGCGGTCGCACGGTCCCTGTTGGAGAACGCCCTCGACCCGCTGGGCGTGGTGGCCGTCGCGGTGTGGACGGCCGGAACCGACGGATCGCTCGTCCTCGCCGGGCACGCCGGCTTCCCCGAGGCGGAGGCCGCGCGCTGGCGCTACGTCCCCCCGGAGGTGGGTACCTTCGCCCGGCTGGCCCTCACCGAGCGCGGCCCGGTCACCTCGCACCACCCCACGGACCGGGACGCCCCGTCCCTGGGCCGCCACACCTGGCCCGAGGGAGGCCGGATCGCCCTGCCGTCCGGGTCCGGCGGGCGGGTCCACGGCGTGCTGGAGGTCTGCTGGCCGGTCCCGCTGGCCCCCCAGCCGCCGCAGGTCCTGCGCCAGCTGGAGGCCCTCGCCGAACTGTGCTCCCACACGCTGCACGACCTGCCCGCGCCCGAACGGCCCCACACGGCTCCGGCCGCCTGGCCGGAGCTGGAGGAGCTCACCGATCTCGTCGACAACCTCCACGACCCGGCCCTCGTCCTCACCCCCGCCATGGACGGCCGGGGGAACCTGACCGACTTCCGCATCCAGCACGTCAACGAGCGGTTCGTCGATCCGGCCGGCCGGCCCCGCGGCGCCATCAGCGGTTCCCTGCTGCTGGAGGCGTACCCCACGGCCGCCGGGGACAACGGCCTGTACGAGAAGGCCGAGCGGGTCCACGCGACCGGTGAACCGCTGCGCAACCAGCGGACCACCCTCACGGCCCTGATCGGCCAAGTCGCCCTGCCGGCGGTCGCCGAGGTCAGCATCAGCCGGCACGGCGGAGCCCTCCTGCTGCTGTGGCGGACCGAGGACGAGACGGCGCGCCTGGCGAGCCTGCTCCAGCACGCCCAGCGGCTCGGCTGGGTCGGTGGGTTCGAGGAGAACCTCACCGCCGGACGGATCACCTGGAACAGCCAGCTGTTCGACATCTACGGAAGACCCGCCACGGCCCGCCCCGTCCCGATGGAGGAACTGCCCGACCACGCCCACCCCGACGACGGCGTCGACATCCGGCGCTTCCTGAGGACCGTCCTGCACCACCGGCGCGACGCGTCCGTCGACTTCCGCCTCCAGCGGCCCGACGGGATCACCCGGCACATCCGCGTGGTCGCCGAACCGGTCCTCGACGCGCAGGAGGGCCTGGTCGCCGTCCGGGGCGCCTACCAGGACATCTCCGCCCAGCACTGGACCGAGGTCGCGCTGGCCGCGACCCGCGACCGGCTCGCGTACACCGAGGCCGAGTCGGCCGACCGGGTCCGGCTGACCCTCCAGCTCCAGCAGGCCATCATGCCCCCGGCCCCGGCGCCGCTGGAGGTGCCGGGCATGCGGATCGCCGTACGGTACCGGCCGGCCGAATCCGAGGCGCTCGTCGGCGGCGACTGGTACGACACGGTCCTGCTGCCCTCCAAGGAGGTCATGCTGTGCGTCGGCGATGTCGCCGGGCACGGCATCGGCGCGGCGACCGGGATGGTGGTCCTGCGCAACGCACTGCGCGGACTGGCCGTGACCGGCGCCGGCCCCGGACAGCTGCTGTCCTGGCTCAACCGGGTCGCGCACCGCCTCACCGACCAGGTGACGGCCACCGCCGTCTGCGGCCTCTACAACCCCGAGACCGGGATCCTGCGCTGGGCACGGGCCGGGCACCTGCCGCCCGTCCTGATCCGCGGCGAGAGCGTCACGTCGCTGCCGCTGTCCGAGGGCCTGCTGCTCGGTGTGCTCGACGACGTCACCTACACCGAGCAGGAGATCCGGCTGGAGGGGGACGATACCCTGCTGATGTTCACGGACGGACTGGTGGAACGCAGGGACCTGCCGGTCAACGAGGCGGTGGGGGAGTTCCTCGTCCGCACCAGGGACGCCCCCCGTGACCTGGAACGGCGTCTCGACCGGCTGCTCACCCACAGCAAGTCCGACACGGACGACGACACCTGCCTGATCGGGATACAGCTGGTGTGACGGGCGCGGCGGGAACGGCGGAGAAGGCGAACGGCGGAGAAGGCGAACGACGGAGAAGGCGGACGGCGGAGTCGATGGAGTACGAAGGAAGGCAGCACCCGGGGGTCGCGCACGAGCTGCCGAGCACCGTTGCCCAGGCTCGCGCGCGGGTCCGGGAGCTGTTCGAGAGCGTCCCCCCGGAGCGGGCGGGTACGGAGGAGGGACTCACCGACATCCTGCTGGTGACGTCGGAACTCGCCACCAACGCCATCCGCCACGGCGGTGGCCTCACCGGCTTCGGCGTCCGGCTGGGGGCGGACGGACTCGTACTCACGATCGCCGACGCGAGCCCGCTGATGCCGGTCGCGCTCCTCAGGGAGGAGGGGTACACCGGCCCGGGCGGGTTCGGCTGGCCCCTGATCTGCCGACTGGCCAAGGACGTCTCGATCACCCGGCTGCCCGGGGGAGGCAAGAGCCTGGAGGTGCTCATGCCCGTGCGCTGAGGGCGGGCGCGCGGGCCGGGCGGCCGGGCCGGGCAATCCGGGGGCCGCCCACCGGCGCCCGGAAGCCAACGTGCATGGTTGGTACAGGCCATGGGTAGTCCATGGCCGCACTGAACGAAGAAGAGGGGAGTCCAGGGTGACTGCCGACCGCTGCCATGTCGAAGTGCTGGATCAGCAGGACGGGGTGCGCGTCGTGGTGATGACGGGCGAGTTCGACCTCGACAACGCCGGTCCGCTGCGTCTGGCCCTGGATCCGCAGGCCGAAGGCGTCCGGCGTTTCGTCGTCGACGTCACCGAGGTGTCGTTCGCCGACTCGATCACCTTGACGATCCTGCTCCAGGCGACCCTGGCGCGGGACGTCGTGCTTGCGGGGTCGCAGCCCTCCCACCTCGCGCAACTGCTCAGACTCACCGGCGCCGACCGGGTGTTCGCCGCCGCGCCCTCCGTGGCCGAGGGACGCACCATGATCCTGCCGCCCCGGGCGGCGCGGTAGCCGGCCGCGTATCGCGGGGCGCGGCGTCGCGGGGCGCGGCCGTCGCGGTGTCCGACCCCGCGACGGCCGCCTTCGTCTCCCGCCGACGTCAGGGCCGCAGGCCGCGCGCCGCGCGTGCCTTCGTACCGCGTGCCCGCGCCGCGCGGGCCCACGGGCCGGGGGAGCGGCCGGGGGCGGCGGGCAGGGACCCGGGTACGGCGCCCAGGGGCTCGGGTGCGGCGGCCGCCGGGGACCGGCGCTGGAGTTCGGCGTTGAACTGCGCGCCGATGAGCAGCGAGAGGTTCCCGAGCCACAGCCAGATCAGGAAGACGACGATCCCGGCCAGGGACCCGTACACCCTGCTGTAGGTGCCGAGCCCGCTCTGGCTGTACAGGGTGAACAGGAAGGATGCGGTGAGCCACAGCACCGCGGCCAGCACACCGCCGGGCAGCCCCCGCCGGGTGCGCCCCGGGCTCAGCCGCGGCCCCGTGCGGAACAGCACCAGCACGAGCGCCGTCACGACGAGCAGCAGAGCGGGCCAGCGGGCGACCGCCCAGGCCCCGCTGGTGTCGTGGCCCAGAAGTTGCGAGAGTTTGCGCGCCGCCGGCGCCGACAGCAGCAGGAGCGCGGCCCCCGCCAGCAGCAGGGCCAGCAGGGTCAGGGCGGTCAGCACGATGGTGTGCGCGGTGCGCAGCGGCGGCCGCGAGTCCGGTACGCGGTGCATGGTGTGCAGGGCACGCCGGAAGACCGCGAGGTAGCTGGACGCGGACCACAGCGCGCTGAGCAGACCGCTGATCAGCAGCGCCCAGGTGGAGCTCTGCGAACTGACCAGGCCGGCCAGCGCCTCCTGGAGCACCTGGGCGGACTGCGGCGGCAGGTACGAGGTCAGGTCGGAGACGAGCCGCTCGCGGGTCGGCGTACCGGCCAGGCCGAACAGGGAGACGGCCACCAGCAGCGCCGGCAGGAGGGCCAGCACCGAGTAGTAGGTCAGCGCGGCCGCGCAGTCGGAGAGGTTGTCGTGCCAGCCGCGGACGACGGTGCCGCGCAGCACGCCGCCGATGCGCGCGCGGAAGGGCACGGTCGGGCGCGGCGACGGGGGTGGAGGGGAGGGCGGCGAGGGGAGCGGAGGCGGCGACGGGACCACTGCGCGCTCAGATTCCGGACCCGGACGCGGGCCGTGCGTGAGGAGACATGGGACCCGTCTACCCCCAGCCCGGTCCGGCATACGACGGGGACGGTGAAATGAATCAGTCCATCAATAGTGGCAAAACGGCGGAAAACGGGAAGTGCGACGAGGGACGTCCCCTCTCACGGCCGCACCGCGGCAGACAGGCAGGCAACAGCGTGCTCATCGATCTCGCCGGGAAGACCGCACTGGTCACCGGCTCGACCCAAGGCATCGGCGCGGCGATCGCGGCCGGCCCTGGAGATCGACGACGCCGAGTGGCGCCGCTACTTCGAGACGAACGTGCTCACGGCCGTCCGGACCACCCGGCACTACCTGCCGGGCATGATCGGATGCTCGTGGGGCCGCGTGCAGAACATCGCCAGCGACTCGGCCGTGGCGATCCCGGCGGAGATGATCCATTACGGCATGTCCAAGACGGCCTTCCTCGCGGTGTCGCGGGGCTTCGCAAAGGAGGCCGCGGGGACGGGCGTGACCGTGAACTCGGTCATCGCCGGACCCACGCACCCGGGAGGGGGCGAGGACTTCGTCTACGGGCTCGTGGACCCGGACCTTCCCTGGGACGAGGCCCAGCGGGCGTTCATGCGCGAGTACCGGCCCCGGTCACTGCTGCAGCGGCTCATCGAGCCGGAGGAGATCGCGCACATGGTGGTCTACCTCAGCTCGTCCTTCGCCTCGGCGACCACCGGCGGCGCCCTCCGCGTCGACGGCGGCTACGTCGATTCGATCCTTCCCTGAGGACCGGCCGCTCGGCCGTATCGGAGCAGCCGGCCGTTTCTGTGCAAGCGCTTGTGTGTAAAGGCGGGACGGCGGGGCAGCAGAGGCTCTGGAGGTTGATAACAATGGTTCCCCTGCTTCTTGTTCTTCTGCTCGCCCTGATCCTGTTCGGTGCCGGTTTCGCCCTGAAGGCATTGTGGTGGATCGCGGTCATCGTGCTGGTCGTCTGGCTCGTCGGCTTTGTCGCCCGCCCCAAGGGCAGTAGCGGTCGTTGGTACCGCTGGTAGCCGCTGTCGCCTTTGGTGGCCGGCCTGTCGGGCCATCGGCCGTTCGATATCGAGGAGTTGTCTTTACATGACGAACAACGTGTGGGCCTATCGCCAGACTTCGGGTCATCTCCGTGGCACCGACCTGACCGGATTCAAGGTCGAGGCGACCGAGGGAGTCATCGGCAAGGTCGACAAGCACTCCGACGAAGTCGGTTCGTCCTACCTGGTGGTCGACACCGGTGTATGGATCTTCGGCAAGGAGATCCTTCTTCCGGCGGGCGCCATCACGAAGGTCGACGTGGACGGGAAGAAGGTTTACGTCGACCGGACGAAGGACGAGATCAAGGGCGCTCCGGAGTTCCACCGGAACAAGCACCTGGACGACGCCGAGTACCACGAGCAACTCGGCGTCTACTACGGCACGGGCGTCCCGTTCGGCGGCCGCCCCGCCTGATGTCTGTTGCCCGACCCGGGGGCCCGCACTACGGTGCGGACCCCCGTTGGCGTGCCGGAAGTGCGTCCAGGTCAACCGGCGCGGCCGTACCGGACGTTCCCGCTCCAGATTCGCTCCAGCCGTACGCGGGTGCCCGGGCGGGGGGCGTGCCAGATCTTGTCGTGGCCGGCGTAGATGCCGACGTGTTCCACGGTCGAGCCGTTGGGAAAGAACACCAGGTCCCCCAATGCGCGGTTGCTGCGGGAAACATGCGAGGTCTGCTCGTACTGCTGCTCCGCGGTGCGGGGCAGACGTCTTCCCGCTTTCCTGAACGAATAGATCATGAGGCCCGAGCAGTCGAACCGTTTGGGGCCCGTCGCCCCGCGGGCGTACGGGGCCCCTTCCTTGGAAGCCGCAACGGCGACCGCTCTGGCGCCGTACTGCGGAGCCGCGTTGGCGGGTGACGCGGGGTCGGCCAGTATGCCGGCTGTCAGGGCGAAGAGGAGCGGAAAGACGCGAGGGATTCGAAATCTGGCGGCGCGGCGAGCAAGTGGGTAACCCTGTCGAGTCTTACGGGAGTCGGCCCTCGGGACGGACATCGTAGTACCTCCGCGTTCGGATGCAGATAGCGGTCGATCGGATACCTGAAGGCCCTGCTTTCAGTGACGTGATTCCTGGCGTTCAACGGCCGACAGTTTTCTCCGATGGCGTCCCGAATTCCTTTCCGGACATGGTTTGGATTGTATCGATTCTGTAACAGATCTGCGAATATATGCAAAAACGACACGCGTTGACGTCGGCGTGTCGGGACCCGGGAAGGTGTCGCGTCCACGAGATGCCCCGCCGCGGGAGAGGGGAGTCGCGGAGTCCGGACCGTGACGGCGGTGCGCGACGCGAAGCGTGCCGACCGCCGAACAGGCCTGATGGGCAACGGGGTTGGCGGCGGAGTTGGGCGGCGCGCGGCGGGTCGGCCGCAGAGGGGGAAAGGCGCCGGCGCGGCCCTCGCGTGCCGCGTACGGGGTCGGGCGGAACAGCGTTCCGCGCGCGGAGGCACCGCCACCCGTACGCGTGCCGGGTGCGCAGTCGTGGGGGCGCGGGTGACCGGCCGTCACGCGGACGCCGCCGCACCGCGCCGCCACCACGAGCGGCAACTGCCCCCTGCGGTGCGCGGGCCGGCGTCGCCGGCCCTGACGGACCCGTCGGACGCTTCGAGAGCGCGGCCCGCTGCACGGCGGACGTCCCAGGGGACGGGGCTCTTCGCCACCGGCCCGCCCGGCGACGCGCACGGGTCCGGGGCACACGGTGTCGCGGGGAGCCCGGCATCGCCGGGCCGGGTTCGGCGGAGCGGACGGCGGACCCGGAACGTGCCTGCCGACGCCTGGTGCGGGGCGTCGTCCCGGGTCCGGCGGGTCAGGGCTGCCGGATCGCGGACACCTCGAACTCCAGGATCACCTTGTCCCCGACCAGGACGCCGCCGCCCTCGAGGGCGGCGTTCCAGGTGATGCCGTAGTCCTTGCGGCTGATCGCGGCCGAGCCCTCGAAGCCGACGCGCAGGTTGCCGTACGGGTCCGTGGCGCTGCCCTGGAACTCGAAGTCGATGCCGAGCGGACGGGTGACGTCCTTGATGGTGAGGTCGCCGGTCAGCCGGAAGTCGTTGTCGCCGAGCCGCTGCACGCCGGTGGACACGAAGGTGATCTCGGGGAAGGCCGGCGCGTCCAGGAAGTCGTTGGTGCGCAGGTGGCCGTCGCGCTGCTGGTTGCGGGTGTCGATGCTCGCGGCCTTGATGGTGATCTCGGCGGAGGACTTCGAGGGGTCCTCACCGTCGAAGTGCCCGCTTCCCTCGAACTCGTTGAACGCGCCGCGCACCTTGGTGACCATGGCGTGCCGGGCCACGAAGCCGATCTGGCTGTGAGCCGGGTCGAGGGTGTAGTTCCCGGTCAGTGACGCGAGGGGGGTGGTGGTCATGGGCCTGCTCCGCGGGGGCTCGGGGACGGGGACGAAATGCGCTCGTCCACGCTAGCCACGCAGACCGCGACACGCGTTCGACCGCGCCCGGACGTCACCCGATCGGCCAGAGCCGGTGCCCGGCGGCCGGCAGCGACGTACCGGGCCGTACCGGGCCGTACCGATTCGCGTCGTCCCGGGCCGTACCGCGTCGTGCGCTACCGCACCGCGCCCGGCTGCTTCCCGCCGCGCCGCGCCGGCCGCGTCCCCACCGTCCTGTACGGTGCCCGGCGGCCAGTCGTCCGTGGGCGCGGCGGAGGCACCGGCCGGGCCGAGTTCGCCGGCGGTGTTCAGCCCTGCGGGTCGGTGGCGATCTCGTCGCGGATCTGGTTGCGGTGCTCCTCGTACACGAGGCGCGCCTCGTCGCTCGGGACCGCACCCGTGTCCAGGCCGCACAGGCACGTCACCGTGGTCTTGCCGGTGGGCAGCCGCCCGCTCCACTGCTGCGCGGGGGTGTCCTGCGAGTCGAGCGCCGTGTCGTGGTTCTCGTAGCGGAGTTTGTGCCGGTAGGCGGGCGTGCGCGGCTCGCGCGGGAGGGACGCCGGGCCGGTGCTGTCGAGGGTGGATCGGTACTCGCTCATGCGCCCATCATCCCGTGTCGGTGCGCTCCTGCCGCAAACCCCCGCCCGGGACACGGCCCGATGGGTGCACGCACGGCCCGCCGGGGAGCGTACCGGCCGCGTCCGGGGCGCGTCCGGGGCGCTCACGCGGCCGTCCGCAGGCCCCGTACGGCCCGTCGCCCCGGGGCTACTCGTCCACCAGCGACAGGACGTTTCCGGCCGGATCCCTGAACCAGGCGATCGACGGCGTGGAGCCGGCCTCCCCGCGGGCGATGCCCTTGGCGTCCTGGCCGAAGCCCGGATAGCGCTCGAACTCGACGCCGAGGGCCGCGAGGGCGTCGACCCTGTCCTCGATGTCGTCCACCGGGAAGTTGAGCACGGTGAAATCCGCGGGCCGGTGGTCGTCCTTGGGGTACAGCAGCACGCTGCCGCCGCCCCCGAGGTGCAGGAAGAGCATGCCGTGCTCCTGGGTGACCCGCAGACCGAGCGTTGTGCCGTAGAACTCCTCCGCCTTCCCGACGTCGTCCACCGAGAACCCGCTGAAGGCCTTCGTGTCCCGGAACATGATCACTCCTGTCGCCGCTGCGGCCCCTTCCCATCGTGCCCCGGCGGCCCGCGGGCGGCGCGGGCAACGCCCGGGAGGCCGTTCGCCGGCGCGGGGCGGCTCCGGGCCGGGACGAGTTCTCACGGGCAGGTGTAGGCGCCGGGCGGCACGGGGAGGAAGGTGGCGGGCGCCCGACCCGGGCACCTGGGCGGCTCCGATCCGGGCCGCTCGCTGAATCGGACAGAAGGACGAGCATGGCCAGCGGTACCGTGAAGTGGTTCAACTCCGAAAAGGGCTTCGGCTTCATCGCCCAGGACGGGGGCGGACCGGACGTCTTCGCCCACTACTCCAACATCTCCGGCAACGGATACCGCGAACTGACCGAGGGCGAAACGGTGTCGTTCGACATCACGCAGGGCCAGAAGGGCCCTCAGGCGGAGAACATCATCCGCGCCTGAGCACTTCCTCCGGGTCCTCCACCCCTTCTTTCGCCGACGGGGCCCGCACCACCGGTGCGGGCCCCGTCGCCGTGCGCGCGGGCGCACCCGGGCCCGGGGAGGCCCGGGGCGCCCCGGCACACGGCTACCGGGCCGGCAGCGCGCCCGCGACCGAGGCCGGGACCGGCGCGAGACCGGCCGGGCGGGTGGTGAACGTACCCCGCCCCTGGGTACGGCCGCGCAGCCGCGAGGCGTAGCCGAACAGCTCGGCCAACGGCACGGTCGCCGTGATCACCGCAGTGCCCGGAGCCGACGTGGACCCGGTGACCCGCCCGCGGCGTGCCGCGAGGTCCCCGAGGACGCTTCCCACCCCGTCCTCCGGGACGGTGACGGTCACCTCCACGACCGGTTCCAGCAGCTCCACCGCGCTCGCCCGCAGCGCCTCGCGCAGCGCGAACCGCCCCGCCGCCCGGAACGCGAGCTCCGAGGAGTCCTTGGAGTGCGTCGCCCCGTCGGTGAGCGTGACCCGCAGCCCCGTCACCGGATGCCCGCCGAGGGGACCCTCGCCGAGGGCGTCCCGGCAGCCGGCCTCCACGGCGCGCGCGTACTCCTGCGGCACGCGGCCGCCGCCGACCGTCGAGCGGAAGGCGAATCCCGGCGCCCCGTCCTCCTCCCAGGGTTCGACGTCGATGACGACATGGGCGAACTGGCCCGCGCCGCCGTCCTGTTTGACGTGCCGGTAGACCAGGCCCGCCACCCCGCGCACGACGGTCTCCCGGTAGGAGACCTGCGGCCGGCCGACGACGACCTCGACCCCGTGGCCGCTGCGGATCTTCTCCACCGCGACCTCCAGATGGAGCTCGCCCCTCCCCGACAGCACGGTCTGACCGGTCTCGGCGTCGGACCGCACGACCAGCGAGGGATCCTCCTCGGCGAGCCGGGCCAGCGCCGACGCGAGCCGGCCGGTGTCGGTGCCGCGGCCGGCCTCGACGGCGACGGAGACCACCGGTTCCGCCACCGAGGGCGGTTCGAGGACCAGCGGCGCCCCCGGAGCGCACAGGGTCGTGCCCGCCCGGGCCGCCTTCGGGCCGATCACGGCCACGATGTCACCGGCGACCGCCTCCTCCCGTTCCTCGTGCCGGTCGGCCTGTACCCGCAGGATGCGGCCGACCCGCTCCGTACGGCCCGTGCCCGCGTCCAGTACGGACTCGCCCTTGCGGAGCGTGCCCGCGTAGACCCGCAGGTAGGTGAGCCGTCCGGTCGCCGTGGCCGTCACCTTGAACGCGAGCGCCGCGAACGGCTCCCGCGGGTCGGGCGCGCGCACCTGCTCCGCACCGCCCGCCACACCCCGTACGGGCGGCATGTCGGCGGGCGACGGCAGGTACGCCAGGACCGCGTCGAGCAGCGGTTCGATGCCGCGGTTGCGGTACGCCGAACCGCACAGCACGACCACGCCTTCGCCGCGCAGCGTCAGCTCCCGCAGGGCGCGGGCCAGGGTCGGGCGGGTCAGGGCCGATGTCGCGCAGAACTCCTCCAGCGCGTCCGCATCGAGTCCGGCCACCGTCTCCTCCAGGAGCCGGCGCCTGCGGTCCGCCTCCTCGCGCAGCGGTTCGGGGACCGGCCCCGTCTCGTACGTGTCGGAGCCGGCGTGCCAGAGCAGTGCGCGCATCGCCAGCAGGTCGACGACACCGGTGAAGCCGTCCTCCCGTCCGACGGGCAGCTGGACCACCAGGGGAACCGCGCCCAGCCGGTCGCGGATCGAGGCGACGGCCGTGTCGAGGTCGGCGCCCACGCGGTCCAGCTTGTTGACGAACGCGATCCGGGGGACCCCGTACCGGTCGGCCTGCCGCCACACCGTCTCGCTCTGCGGCTCGACTCCGGCGACGGCGTCGAACACCGCGACCGCCCCGTCGAGGACCCGCAGGGACCGCTCGACCTCGTCGGAGAAGTCGACGTGGCCCGGAGTGTCGATCAGGTTGACGCGGTGTCCGCTCCAGGAACAGCTGACGGCCGCGGCGAAGATGGTGATGCCGCGGTCGCGTTCCTGCGCGTCGAAGTCGGTGACGGTCGTGCCGTCGTGGACCTCGCCCCGCTTGTGGACGGCGCCGGCCGCGAACAGGATCCGTTCGGTGATCGTGGTCTTGCCGGCGTCGACGTGGGCGAGGATGCCCAGGTTGCGGACGGTGGTGGCGGGGGAGGCGGTGGCGAGCGGTCGCCGGTCGGTGCGCATGGCCCGAGGCCTTTCGAACGATGAGGAAGAGGGCGGCGCGATTCCCCGACGGCGGCCCCGCGCCCGCCCTCACCGCGCCGGTCCGGCCGGGCACGCCGGTGCTCCGCGGAAACGGGGAGCACCGGTCGGCCACAGCGGGCCGCGCCGCCGGTACGGAGTCCGGGCGGGCGGGGCAGGGGCGAGCGGGGGCGGACGCTGAGCGAGCGTCAGGAGGTACGGTGGCGGCCGCGCGGCAGCCACCGCGCCCCGTGAGACACCGGGATCACGTCGTACCGGGACGGGTGAGCGAACGCGGCGGCGGTGCGGTGCGTGCACATGGTCCGGCTCCCCTCCTCTTCACTCGGTTCGAGCGGTGCGCCGCCCTGTCGGCGGTGCCAGGGGCGAGTGTAGTGAGCGAAGTCCGCCCGGGGCACGGGGTTTTCCCGCGGGGCGGGACAGACCGAGGGCCCGCGAAGTGAAGGTCTCCCCGGGCCCTGGGCCGCATACACCGCGGGGGACGCGGGTGTGTATCTGCGACATGAAGAGAAACGATCCTCCGCGGTTCGGGTTACGCGGTTCGACGGAAGCCGTCTTCCCGCCGCGGCCGGGCCGGGCCGGGCCGCGTACGTGGCGCGAGGGGCGCCGTAAGGTTTCCGTCACCTCCTCCGACCTGGTCCCAGGCGTCCCGGACCCGTTGAATACAGGGGACGGATTCTTTCGAGGAGGCAGCACCAATGGCAGCACCAGTGGCAGGAACGAAGCGGCGGCGCGGCAGGCTGTTCACGGGCGGGCTCGTCGCCGGGGCCCTGGTCGCGGGCGCGGGGCTCTACTGGTTCCAGCCCTGGAAGCTGTGGCAGGACACGACCGTCAACGAGGCCCTGCCGGCCGCCCCCGCGGCCGCCGCCCCCTCCGGTGCTCCGTCCGGTGCCGCGGCCCCCACCGGCCCCGCCGCCTCCACCGCGACGCTGGCCGGCGGGACGTTCACCAGCCACGAGCACGCCACCACGGGCAAGGCCGCCCTCATCCGGCTGCCCGACGGCTCCCACACGCTGCGGCTGGAGGGCCTCGAGACCAGCGACGGTCCGGACCTGCGGGTATGGCTGACCGACGCCCCGGTCCTGGAGGGCGTCGCGGGCTGGCGCGTCTTCGACGACGGTGCGCACGTGAGCCTGGGCAAGCTGAAGGGCAACAAGGGCGACCAGAACTACGCGATCCCGGCCGATGTGAACCTGGCCGCCTACACCAGCGTCACCATCTGGTGCGACCGGTTCGACGTCTCCTTCGGCGCCGCCGCCCTCACCCGGGTCTGACCCCGGATTCCGGCCGCCCGGGTCCGCGCCGGCGAACGGAGACGTGAGTCGTGGTGCCTGCCGCCGCCCTACGTGTTCAGCTGCCACACGGCCGCGTTGAGGGCGGTGGCGAAGGCCACCCACAGCAGGTAGGGCAGGAACAGGAGCGCCGCCACGCGGCTCAGCCGGTGGAAGCGGACCAGTGTGATGGTGACCGCCGCCAGCAGCAGGACGATGTCCAGCAGGGCCAGACCGAACTGGCGGGCGCCGAAGAACAAGGGCGTCCACGCCAGGTTGAGGACGAGCTGTACGCCCCACCAGGCAGTGCGGCCCGTGCGCGGGCGCGGTCCGGGTGGCGCCAGACGAGCCACGCCGCGACGGCGATCACGGCGTACAGGACCGTCCACACCGGCCCGAAGACCCATCCGGGCGGAGCCCACGCCGGTCGTCGCAGCGACCCGTAGACGTCGCCCGCGTCGGCGGAGGCGACGGCGCCCAGGGCGGCGACACAGAAGGTCACGGCGAGAAAGGCGGCGAAGGCTGCCCAGCTCTTCGCCCCGCCCCGGCGCCCCGGCGTCGGGGACGGGTCCGGCGTCGGGTCCGGTGTCGGTCCGGTGTCGGCGTCGGGTTCGGTGTCGCGGATGCTGCCACGGCTGGCTCCTGGTGGTTTCGGCGTGCTCCGGGGTGGGTGGGCGCCGCCCGCACGGGTGTCGACCGCCGGGCCGGCCCCACCCCTCCTCTTCCGCCCCGGCGCGCTCGTCGGATTCGCCGCCGCCGGGGGAACACGACGCGTCCGGGTCCGCGGCCCCGCCTCCGCTTCGAAGGCCGTCGCCGGTGTGGCGGGGCAACGACGGCGACCGGCCGCGCTGACGCACGCTTGACCGGAGTGACCGCGGGGCACCCGCCCCGTACGGACGCACCACGAGGAGCCGCTGTGACGGAGCTGGACGCCTTCACCGAAGGACTCGACGGCCCGGTGTACGTGGTCACGGCCGCCGCCGGGGGCCGGCGCGCGGGATGCCTCGTGGGGTTCGCCTCGCAGTGCTCGATCCACCCGCCGCGGTTCGTGGTCTGGCTGTCCACCGCGAACCACACCTACCGCGTCGCCCGCGAGGCCTCCCACCTCACCGTCCACCTGCTGCGACGGGACCAGGCGGCGCTGGCGAAGCTGTTCGGGGGGCGGACCGGAGACCGGGTCGACAAGTTCACCCGAACGCCCTGGCGTCCGGGGACGGAGGGCAGCCCGGTCCTCGCGGAGGCAGACACCTGGTTCACCGGCCGTGTCGAGGGGCAGATCGAGGGCGGTGACCACGTGGGTTTCCTCCTGGCCCCCGTCCGCGAGGGACCTCCCACCGAGGGCCCGCTCCCCGCCCTGCTCCGGTACAGCGACGTACGCGACGTGGAGCCCGGGCACGCGCCCTGATCCGTCGCGGGAGCCCCGCCGACGGGCGTCACCGGGAGCCGGAGCCGGAGCCGGAGCGGGATCGGGAACGGGTGAGGGCGCGGGCGCGACGGGCGAGGCGGTGCAGACGGGGGTAGCGCTCGCGCCGCGCCCGCGCGTGCCGGTCCAGTTCCTCCATCAGCCGCTCGGAGCGCTTGTCCACGCTCAGCTCGTCCAGTACGCGGTCCGCCTCGGCGAGCAGGGCCCCGTACAGCTGCCACTGCCCGGGGTGGCGGTCCATCTCCTCCGGCAGCAGGGCGGCGAGGCGCGCGCGGCTGTGGCGGGCGGTGGCCAGTTCCTCGGAGAGCCGGGACTCGGCCGCCTCCGCGTTGGCGCTGACCTGGGCCGTGATGAGCTGCGCGAAGGACTCCACCGCGACCGCCGTGTGCCGGTACAGGTCGTTCAGCGCGAGGGCCACCTTCGGGGGGAAGAGCGGCTCGTCGCCGCGGGCCCGGGCGAGGTCGGTGAGCGTACGGCAGGACACGCGCAGCACCACCGCGCAGATCTCGAGCGTGTCGAGCCCGGTGCGCAGCACCAGGCGGAAGAGGAGCCCCTCGCGGACACGGGGGTTGAGCCGCAGGCTGTCCTCGGCCTGCCGCAGCGCCCCGTCGACCTCGGCGATGTCGTTGTCGAGCCGGCGGGCCTCGTGCAGCCGGGCGGCAGCCTTCTCGACCGTCACGGTGTCGCCCGATTCCTCGCCGATGTGCAGCAGCAGGGTGCGCATGCGCGTGGCCAGGTCGGTGATGGCCTCACTGGCGGGACCGACCCAGACCGGCGGGACGAACAGGACGTTGAACGCGAGGCCGACCGCGGCGCCGATCAGCGTCTCCAACACCCGGTCCCAGGCCGTGTCCGCGACCCGCGTCACCCCGAGGACCAGCATGGCGCTGATCGCCACCTCCGGGACGAACTCGCCCGCCTTGACGACCCGGCCGACGACGAGCGAGGCCAGGATGATCAGGCCGAGGCTCCACCACGTCAGTCCGACCAGGGCGCTGAACCCGATCGCGAGCAGCACCCCGGCGACGACCGAGTTGACGCGCCGGATGCCCGTCGTGAGGGTCGTGTACAGGGTCACCTGGACGACGAGCAGCGCGGTCAGGGGCGCCGTCAGCGGAGCCGGTTCGCTGCTGAGCCGCAGAGCGATGACGTACGAGACGACCGCGGCGGCGGTCGATCGGACCGCCTGGACGACGGCCGGCTCCCGGTACCGGCGTACGAGGTGGAGCAGACGGGCAGTTGCATGTGTCATACGCCGTGCCTGCCCCGATCAGGCGAAACCATCACCCCCGGGTTCACCCGGTCCGCCCGCGGCCGGGGGCGCGCCCCCGGCCGCGGACCGGACCCGCCGTGCATCCTCCGGGGCGTCGGCGGCGGAATCACTCCCGTATCCGGTACCCAGGAGGACGGGGACGGACGGAGAGCGGAGGACATCGTGGACACGCGTCGGGCGAGTCGGAACGTACTGGTCGTCGGAGCGGGCCTGGCGGGACTGGCCTGCGCCCGCGACCTCGCGGCGGCCGGGCTGTCGGTACAGGTGCTGGAGGCCGGTGACGGCGTCGGCGGACGGGTCCGCAGCGACCGGGTGCGGGGCTTCGTCATCGACCGCGGGTTCCAGGTCTTCAACACGTCCTATCCGCAGGTCAAGGCGCGGATGGACCTGCGGGCCCTGCGGCTGTCGGCGTTCACGCCCGGGGTGGTGACCCACAGGGGTGCGGGTCGGCTGCGGCGGCTCGTCGATCCCAGCCGGCGTCCGCGCGAAGTCAGGCAGTTGCTCACGGGCGGTGTGTCCCCCCGGGACCTGGCCGCCCTCGGCGCACTGTCCGCACGCGACCTGTGCGCCCCGGCGGCGCTGCTCCGCAGGGGCGGCCGGGAGCGTACGACGCTGGAGGTGCTGCGCGGGGCCGGGTTCTCGGACGCGTTCGTCGAGGAGTTCTTCCGGCCGTTCCTGTCCGGGGTGTTCCTGGAGGACGAACTCGAGACGTCGGGCCGGGTCTTCCACCTCGTCTGGCGCAGCATGCTGCGCGGGACGCTGTGCCTGCCCGCCGGTGGCATCGGGGCGGTGCCCGGGCAGTTGGCCGACGGCCTGCCCCCGGGCGCCGTCCGCCTGGAGACCGCCGTCACCGCGCTCACCGACGACGGCGTGCTCACCGCGGAGCACGGCGAACTGGCGGCCGCCGCCGTGGTCGTGGCCACGGGGCCGGGCGCCGCCCGGCGTCTGCTGGACGGCGTCGAGCCGGCGCCGTACCGGACCGTGACGACCTATTACCACGAGGCGCCCGGCCTGCGCGGGTACGGGCCGGACCTGGTGACGGACACGGCGCGCAGGTTCCTGAACACCTGCGTCCAGAGCGAGGTGTCGCCCGGCTACGCGCCCGCCGGTACCTCCCTGGTCGCCACCTCCGTACTCGGACCCGGCTCGCCCGGTACCGGAACGGCGCTGCTCGGCGTGCTCGCCGAGGTGTACGGGCGGGACACCGCGCACTGGGAGGAGGTGGCCGTGCGCACCGTCGAGGAGGCGCTGCCGGCCATGACCGGCGCGTGGCCGCTCTCGCGCCCTTCCTGGGCCGGCCGCCGCCGGTACGTGTGCGGGGACCACCGCGCCACCGGCTCGGTGCAGGGCGCCCTCGCCTCCGGGGCCAGAGCGGCCCGCGAGGTACTGGCGGACCTGGCCGGGCCGGCGCGCTGACCGGCCCGGCCGGCCGACGCGTGCCGGAGCAGGGCGGGGCGGGGCCGGGGGGCGGGCGCGCGGCCGTGGTCAGGCCATCAGCGTCACCAGCTGCCGGGCGGCCCGCGCAGGGCCGAGCGAGCGGACCTGGCGGCTCAGGCCCGCGAGGGCCTGCCCCGGGGAGTCCAGCAGCGACGCCACGGCCCTGCCCACGTCGTCGGCGCGCAGCCCGTGCGGGTCCAGGCACAGCCCGGCGCCGGACCGCTCGGCGTCGTGGGCGATGGAGAACTGGTCGCTGGAGAACGGCAGCACCAAGGCCGGTACCCCGGCGGCCAGGCACTCCGTGAACGAGTTGTTGCCGCCGTGGTGGACCATGGCGTCCACCCGGGACAGCAGGGCCTGCTGGGGGACGGTCGCCGCGATGGCCTTACGGGGCCCCGCCAGGTGCGCGAGCGCGTCGGCCCGGTCGCCCGCGGCCAGGACGACCGACACGTCCGGCCGCGCCGCGAGGACGCCCCGGCACACCGTCTCCAGTACGTCCTCCCGGGCCGGCAGGAAGGTGCCGAGCGCCACCAGCACCACGCGGCGGCCCGCCCGCCGCAGCCGGCGCAGCTCCGTCTCCCAGAACGGGCCCGGTCCGGCCGGATCGGCACGCGTGCAGTGCCCGCTGAACACGTACCGCGGGTCCTGCGCCGGTCCGGGCAGCCAGTCCAGCCGCGGATGGTTCAGGACCACGGCGTGCGGAGAACTCAGGGAGAACGCCCGGCCGGGCGCGGGCCGGTGCGGAGTGTGGCGCGCGGCGAACGCGGCGAACAGCGCGGTGAAGGCGATGTCGTTGGCCCGGTCCTCCCGGCGCAGCGCGAGGAGGTCCGACGCGGCGGGCCGTACCGCCCGCGGCCAGGCGTACGGCACCCCGAACAGGGCGCCCGCGGAGTGCGTGAGGTAGCTCGGGTGCCCCGGGCAGAACGTCGCGTACGGCAGGCCGAGGCAGTGCAGCGCGAGCGTCACCGCGTAGCTCAGCTGGTCGACCACGTACCAGTCGGCGGGCCACCGGGCGTGCAGCGCGCGCAGCTCCGACAGGACGCGTTCGGGTTCCGCCAGCATGTCGGCCCGGCGGTGACGGGCCTGGGCGAGGAGCGCGGGAACGGCTCCCGCGCGGGTGGCGTCGAGGAACTCCTCCAGGCGCGCCGCCTCCTCGCGCCCCTGTTCCGTGCGCCGGGCGATGCCCGTGTTCGCGTTGCGGGTGACCGTCAGCGCTGTGAAGGCCGCGCCCGCGGCCGCGGCCAGGGGGACCGCCGGCCGGACCTGGTGCACGTCCGGTACGCCGACGACGGCTCCCTCGCCGTCGCGGAGGCCGCCCGGCGGCTGGGGGCCCGCCTGGTCTTCACGGCCACGCCGGACCCGCACCGCCGGGTGAGTGAACGCCACGCGGGCGACCGTGCCCGTACGGCGGCCGGCCGGGAGGAACTGCGCCAGGACCTGCACCGCGTCTTCGCCGCCGACCGCCTCGTCGAGCGGGCCGACGAGGTCGTCGGGATCCCCGGCCCCGGCGGCACGGCCGAGCTGGTCCGCCACTTCCCGCAGCTCGCGGGCGTACGGGAAGGCAGGGGGCCCGCCGCACCGCCGGAGGGCATCACCGCCCACCGGCCCCTGCCCGACGAGCACCCGCGCGGCGAACGCCTGCTGGAGCGGCTCTTCAGCGCCGGGGACCGGCCGGCGGCCCTGGACCCGGCAGCCCGGGGACTGCCGCTCCTGCTGACCGTCGGCAGGCTGCACCCGCTCAAGCAGCAGCACGTGCTGGTCCGCGCCTGGATCGAATCCGGGCTCCACCTGCGCTCCACGCTGGTCGTCGTCGGCGGATCGGCCCGCGCCGACACCGCGGACGCGGCGGAACGCGAGGTGCGCACCGCCATCGCGGGTCTGCCCGTCGCGGCGACGGGCCGCGGGGGCGTACCGCACTACCTCCGGGGCACGGTCAACGGCCTGCTCCTGGACACGTCCTCGGCTCCGCGGCTGGCGCGGGGGTGGAAAGGCTGCTCGCGCTGCCGGACGACGCCGTCGCCGCGATGACGGCACGGGCCGCCGAGACCGTCCGGGGCGAATACTCCATCGAGGCCGCCGCCTCGGCCTTCGCCTCGGTCTACGCCGGCCTGGCAGGGCGGGCGGAACGCGAATGCCTCCCGGCCTGAGGCCGGGAGGCATTCGTGTGAGACCGGACGGCTACCAATAGTGACGCCTCCCGCCGACGCCGTGACCGACGGCCCCCATGATCCACAGGACGGCACCGATGACCACCAGGATGATCCCGAGGGTCCAGAGGATGGAGATGCCGAGGAGCCAGCCGATGATCAACAGGACGATTCCGAGTGCGATCATGTTTTTTCTCCCATCTCGCGATCGGCTTCTGCCCCGTCCCGGCGACGCCATGCCTGCCCGGGGCCTCCAGCCGGAATCGGGGGAGCGCGACCGCCCTGAACGGCCCTCCGGCCTTCCCGCACCGGGCGAAGCGCTGCACGAACGCTGCACGAACGCTGCGCTCGGCGCGCGCTCCCCGGGGGTCCCCATACTGGAAGGCGGGGGTACCGGACCCGGGGGGCACAGGAGGGCACCATGAGCGCACACCCGGTTCCGCCGGAGGAGACGCCCCCGGTGGAGGGCAGCACCGCCGAGGCCCACCCCGAGCGGCCCGACGGGGGCCTGTGGGAGCACCCCCGGTTCCTGCTGACGCTCATCGTGATCGGCGCCGTCCTCTTCGCGGGCTTCTTCGCGGCCCGCATCGCGGGCTTCTGACCCGGCATACCGAACCCGGCGGCCACGGCCGGGCCCTGGCGCGGCGCGTCGGCGGCCCGCACCGGCCCGTACCGGCCCGCAGTGGTTGACGCGACGCGTCAGCGCACCTCGTCGAGCAGGCCGGTGGCGACATCGAAGACGAAGCCGCGGACCGCGTCCGTATGCGGGACGAAGGGGCTCGCCCTGATGCGGCGCACGGACTGCCGGACGTCCTCGTGCGCGTCCGCGAACGCCTCGGCGGACCACGGCGGACGGATGCCGGTCTCGTCCGCGACCCGTTGTTTGAACGCGTCGTCGGTGAAGGTCAGCATCCCGCAGTCGGTGTGGTGGATGAGGATGATCTCCTTCGTTCCCAGGAGCCGCTGGCTGATGGCCAGCGAGCGGACCTCGTCGTCCGTGACGACCCCGCCGGCGTTGCGGATGACGTGCGCTTCGCCGGGCTTCAGGCCGAGGGCGCCGTACACGTCGATCCGGGCGTCCATGCACGCGATGACGGCCACGTGCCGGGAGGGGGGAAGGGGGAGCGGACCGGTGAAGGAAGCCGCATAGGCCTTGTTGTTGGCGAGGTACTCATCGGTGACGGACATGCCGCCTCGCTCTCTCGTTGGCGTTACGGCCAAACTACTGACGCGGGAGCGCACCCTGAGGACTCCGTTCCGCCCGCCACACGACCGCAACACTCCCGCAACACTCCCGCATCACTCCGGCCCGCTCCCCGGCCGGCCGGACCGCGGGGTCCGCAGGGCGAGGGCCGCGCAGTGGCCCTCCGGGACCAGGACGTCGGTCAGGGTCCAGCCGGGCAGCGGGGCCGGGACGGGCCCCGAGCCGACGTAGTCCGCGGCGGGGTTCTCCGACAGACCGACCCCCAGGCCCTTGAGGTAGGCCTCCTTGCGGGTCCACACCCGGGTGAAGGCGGGCGAGCGCTCCCCGGCGGGGAGGACCGCCAGTTCGGCGGCCTCCCGCGGGTGCAGTACGTCCGACAGCTCCGGGATCGTGCGCGACGCCACCAGCTCCTCCACGTCCACCCCGACCGGGGCGGCCGCGAACGCCAGCAGGCTGATCCCGGCGCAGTGCGAGAGCGAGAAGTGCAGCGCGCCGCCCGGGAGTACGGGCCGCCCGTGCGGCTCGTCGCAGTGGGCGCAGGGGGCCCGCTCGACGGTGACCTCGCGCGGGGCGAGGCCCAGGTACGCGCCGAGCAGCCGCCGCAGCGCGACGTGCGCGCAGACGTACGAGTCGCGGTCGGCCGCCCGTACGAACTCGGCGGCGCGCGCCAGCTCCTGCGCGTCCAGCGTGCCCGGGGCGTGCCGGGCGGCGTGCACCCGGTAGTCGGTGGTGTCCACGAGCCACAGCTGCGGGCTCGCGGCCACCAGGACGGCGCGGGCCGGTCCGGGGTCCGACAGCCTTTCCGGCATCAGGAGTTGCCGTGTGACCAGTGCCATCGGGTCCTCCTCAGACGGCCGCGGGGACGGGGATCTCCACCGGCGCCGGCTCCTCGGCCCGCGCGGGGTGCCGCAGGGCGATGACCGCCGCCAGCGGCGAGACGAAGGCGATCGCACCGCACAGCAGCCAGGTGGTCTGGATGCCCAGGACCAGGGAGAGCGAGCTGAAGACGGCGATGGAGATGGGGGCGGTGCCGATGCCGGCCAGGGAGAGGGTGGACATCGCCGCGCCCATCCGGTCCTCGGGGGCGGACTGCTGGTACAGGGTGACGATGGCGGGCCCGTTGAGCCCGGACAGCAGGCCGACCCCGGCGGCGACGGCGGTGAGGGAGGCCACGGACGGCATCAGGGCCATCACCAGGATTCCGGCGGCGAGGCCGACCCCGGTGACGACGAGGCGTACGAACATGGGGATGCGGTGCGCCATCGCGGCGCCGACGGCACTGGAGCCGAGGGCGCCCACGCTGAACGCGGCCAGCACGATGCCCACGGCGGCCACGCCCCAGCCGCGTTCGGAAACCAGCAGCGGCAGCGCCACCTCGGCGGGCCAGCTGAAGGCCAGGTCCAGGCAGAGGGCGGCGATGAACATCCAGCGCAGCCGGGGGTTGCGGGCCAGCAGCCGGAACCCGTCGCCGGACCGCTTGACCAGGGAGACGCCGGGCTCCGGCTTCGGGCGGACGAAGCCGTGGGTGACGTGCAGCAGGCAGCCGAGCCAGATCGCGCCGGTGACGGCGCCGGCCGCCATGGCCAGCCACAGTTCGCCGACGGTGATCAGGAAGGCTCCGGCCGGGGCGCCGAGGATGGGCGCGACGCGCAGGACCATGGCGTAGAGGGAGTTCGCGCGGGCCAGCTGGTCGCCGCGGGCGAACATCGGCAGCAGTACGCCCGAAGCGGGACCGGCCAGCCCGAGGAGCACCCCCTCGATCAGGGCGATCACCACCAGCGGCCACAGCTGCTGCGACGTGGCGGTGACGACGGCTCCGACGGCGAGCAGGACGACGCGGGCGGCCGTGGTCCGCAGGAGGACGAAGCGCGGCCCGAGGGTGTCGGCCACCGCCCCGCCGAAGATCAGCATGAGGGCGCGGGGCACGGTCGCCGCGAGCATCAGCAGGGTGACCGCGCGGGTGCCGCCGAGCTCGACGGCGGTCCAGTTCATGGCGATGAGCAGGGCGAAACTGCCGAGCTGGACGGCGGCTTGGCCGCCGACGAGGGAGCCGACCCGGCCCCACTGGACCGGCGCCGATGCCTGCGGCCGCGGAGCCTGCGGTTGTTCGGCCTGCTGTGCGGGGGTGTCCATGGTGCACCTGTTCTCTGCGAGGGGTGAGGGACGGAGGGGTGAGGGACGGAGGGGTGGGGAGGAGAAGGGTGGTTCAGCCGCGCTGGGGGCTGGCCAGGGCGGCGGCGACGGCCCGGCGGGCGGCGCGCGCCAGGTCGGAGCTCCGGGGTGCGGAGCCGGTGGTACGCAGTTCCAGACGGCCGCCGAGGTGGCCGAGGCCGGCCGAGCCGAGGGCGCGGTACGCGGCCGTGGCCGCCACGGCGGCGGAGCCGGCTCCGGGCACGGGGCCCACGGTGACCCCCGGGACCTCCGAGAGCCGGAACCGCCCGCGCACGCACGCGGCGTGCCCCCGGCGCCCGCCCGGCCCGTGGCCGCCGGCCCGCCGGCCCGTGCCGTGCGGGGCGGCCCGCCGGCCGCCCGGCCGGTCCGGAACGGCCGACGGGGCCGGTCCCGCCCCGCCCCGTACGCCGGCCACCGGGCCGTACCGCCCTGCGGCGGTCTCCACGAGCGCGCCCGAGGCGGGTTCCGGGGCGGGCTGACGGGTGAGGACGTGGCCGGGCCGGGCGGGTGCCGGGCCTGGCCACGTTCCGGGCCCCGTATCGGACGGTCCGGCCGCGAGGGCCGGACGGGGAGCCGGTGTGGGTTCCGGGCCGGCCTGCCGGGCGAGCCGGTGACCATCGCCGTGGCCGGGTGGCGTTCCGGGCCCCGCGGCGGGTTCCGCGCTGGTTCCCGAGGCGGGGTCCGGGGCGGGCGTCGTGCCGGGCCCCGGGCCGGGTCGTCGCGTGGCGGGTTCCGCGCAGGTTCCCGAGGCGGGGTCCTGGGCGGGGTGCCGGGTGAGGGCGTGGCCGCCTTGGGCGGGGTCCGGGGTGGGGCGGGGAGTGGTGGGG
>NZ_JAPNLM010000042.1:0-15540 GCF_026627255.1 Streptomyces antarcticus
GACGCCCGCGAGATCCACATCGAGTACTGCGACCAGTGGAAGTCATGATCGACAGTCGCCGAGCACGCGCCGGCTACGGAGGGCGAGACAGGCATTCGGACAGTTCCAATACCCCACGTCACCATTATGGGTGCGGGAGGACGAGGCCCTGCGGGCCGCGGCGAACTGGAAGTCGTACGCCTCCGCCTGGCAGGTGAGCGATGTCCGGTGAACCTCGCCACCTCCATGCTCTGGCCTCCGAGGACCCGATCTGGCGGCTGTGGTCCGAGCTCCCCGCCCCCTGGAAGGGGCCGGTGATCGGTGACGGCATCGAGGACTGGGAGAGGATCACCGAGAATGGCGACCGCCGGATCGACCTGCGCGGACTGCCCGATCCGATGTCGGCCGAATTGGCCTGGATGGCGCACTGGCAGGCCTTGGACGGAACCCGCTCCGCGGTGCTGGGCACCAATCAGCTCGCGAACATTCTGCGTCGGGCAATTCGGGAAAAGCATCCTTTCCCAGCCTCGATCCGGGCGATGGACGCCGAGGCGGCTCTGGCTTTGCAGCGGTGGTTCTATGCCACCCGCTGGGGCCGGCTTCCGCCCCACGGCAGCGTTGCCCGACTTCGAGTGATCTTCCGGTTCTCCCGTCTGGCTCTGCTGGCCCGCTGCACGGACGGAGCCTGGTGGCAGCTGGATGAGTGGCACCCCCGCTGCGATCCGCGCATCCCACTCGCGGAGCACGAGCCCCAGGCCCACTACGGCTGTTCCCCCTCGACGATCAGCCATCAATGGCTGCGGGAGGCGGTCAAGTGGTATCTCGGCACCCAGCTCGAGGCCGGCGTCCTGCGCTGGTCCACGGTGAGCCAGGAGCGCATGCGGTGCTTCACCCGCTTCGGCCGGTGGCTGGAGACCTTCACCGATCCGCTTGACGTCCTGGGCGACCCCGCCCATGCGGTCGAGCTGGCGGCCGCCTTCCGCCGCTGGGACGGCGACCCGGCCAACCGTCTCCTTCGCCGATCCGAACAGCGATTCGCGAAGCGGCCCGTTCATCCCCGGATGATTAACGACGACCTGCGGGCCGTCGCGGAGCTCTTCGCGTTCGTCGCGGCCAACCCCGCCGAGGCCCGCCAGGTCCTCGGCCCCCATCCGTGGTCCCGGGTCACCGACGCCCACGCGGCGGGCTGGTTCCGCCAGGTCTCGCGGATCCCGCACCAGCGAGAACTCAACGACGAGCACTACGTCGACGACCACGCCCTCGCCCAGATCCCCGCCGCCCTGCCCCTTCTCGGGCTCGGCCGCGTCGAACAGCTGACGTTCACTTGCGGCGACGGACAGGAGGTCACCGCCCGAGGTTTCGACGACCCGCAGGCCATGCGCATGATCCTGCTGCAGATCCTCACCGGACGACGCTCCAGCGAGATCCGCACCTGCCGCTTCGACTGCCTCTCCCCGGTCCCCGACCGGGCGGCCGACTCTGCCGAAGGCGAGGAGATCGCCCGCTTCCACTATGCCCAGAGCAAGATCGATATCGCGCCGGACACCATCCTCGTCGACCAGGAAGTCGTCGCGGTCGTCGAAGAGCAACGGATCTGGGTCCGCGAGCACTTCCCCGATATCACCCCGCGACACCTGTTCCTCCAGCGGACCGGGAACCGTCAGGGCGACAAGCCCTACCCCTCCGGCACCTACAACTGGATGCTCCGCGAGTTCAGCAAGATCGTGAAGATCGCCGACGGCAAGGGCAAGCCCGTCGGCTTGAGCAACACCCACCGTTTCCGACACACCAAGCTGACACGCCTCGCCGAACTCGGCCTGCCGGTCCATGTGTTGATGCGCTATGCCGGACACGCCACCCCGACGATGTCGATGCACTACGTCGCCGCCCGCCAGGAACACGCCGAGCAGGCATTCCTGGCCACCGCCAAACTCCGGGCCGACGGCAGCCGCGTCGCCTTCTCCCGCGACGACCACGACAGCCTCCACCTGTTCAACCGCGCCGACCGCTTCCTGCCGCACGGCTGGTGCATGCTGCCGCCACTGCAGACCTGCGACAAAGGAAACGCCTGCCTGACCTGCTCGGTCTTCGTCACCGACGCCACCCACCAACCCGCACTCGAACGGCAACTGGCCGAGACCGAAGCACTCATCAACCGCAGCACCACCGCCTTCGAGGAGCGTCACGGCCGCCCAATGCCCGAGGACAACGTCTGGCTCCTCCAGCGACGAGCCGAACACGCGGCCCTCACGAAACTGCTGGGCACCCTCCAAGCCACCCCCGACCGAGCCGTCCAGGGCGCCGGCTGCGGCGCCGCCCCCACCGGCCCCGTTCCCGTCCGCCTCGACCTCGCCCACCACCGAAGGAACCGGCCGTGACCGACTCCCGCACCAAGCGCACCCAGATTCTCGCGGCCGCCGCCAAGGCGAAGTCCCAGGCCAAAACGGAGGCCGCCGAGAAAGCGATCCGTGTCCTGGTCAAGCGCGGCGAACCCGTCACCTTCCAGGCCGTCCAGCGCGAAGGCGGCGTCTCACACGCCTTCCTCTATACCCACCCTGACCTGCGAGGCCGCATCGAACGCCTGCGAACCCAGGCCCGCCCGATCCCCGCACCCGCCACCGCAGCCGACACCGAGAGCACGCTCATCCTCGCTCTCACCGGCCAGCTCACCCGGCTCAAGAAGCTGCACCGCCAGGAGATCCAGGCACTTCGCGAGGCCCTGGAACAGGCCCACGGCGAGAACCTCGACCTCCGCCGCGAGCTCGCCCGCCGCGGCGATACCAGAGCGGTTCCTCAGTGACCACTCACCCGATCCGCCAGCCATGCCGCGTGCTGGCGCATGCGAGAGAGATCGTCTGGAAAGTAGCTCTCCCAGTCCTCGTCCAGCCGCTTCCAGGCCACCGGCTGCCCGGCCTCCGCGACAAATGGGGCCGCCACATCAACGATCGCGGCATACGACAGCCCAAGAGTGACCGGCCAGTCCGGGTGAAACGAACGGACCGCGACCGCTGCCGGCTCAGGCAGCAGTTCGGCCCGAAGGCCCGTCTCCTCAAACAGTTCCCGGATCGCCCCCTCACGCGGCGTCTCGCCAGCCTCGACTTTTCCGCCCGGAGGAACCCAACTCCGCCAACGATGCTTCACCAACACCACCTGGGCGAGTTCCTTGTCGAACACCCAGACCTCAACCGCAAGGGGCTCCATCGGCCCCCGTCGGGCAGCAGCCAGCCACCGGCAGGCCCCGTCGAACTCGGCTATCGCCTGTTCGGCATCCGTGACCGCCGCCTCCACGGCCCGCTCGTCGACCACTCTCTGAATCATCGGGCCAACATACGAGGCCGCACTGACAACGCAGCCACGTCACATCGATCTCATGAACGTTCTGCCCAGCGACAACATGCAGAATCCTGAACTGAACCGTCGATAACCACCGGCCCCAGCAGGGCGGCGTTCGCCTTGGCCTCGACGAACGAGAGGGTGGCCAGGTCCTTGACCTTGCGCGGGTCGAGGTCGGGCTGGAACGAGAAGTCGTACTCATCGAGCGTCTTGTGGTGCGGCAGCCGGGAGAGCCGCAGGCCTTGGCGGAACCGGCGGTCGTCACGGACGGCCAGTTCCTCGGAGAGAACCAGGTCGAGGAAGTCAAGGTAGCCCATCTTCGCCTCGTCCGCCCGGCGGGTGAACTCGTTGATGGTTTCCGCGAGGTGGGGCAGGCCGAGCTTGCCGGCCGTGGTGCGGATGCGGTTGCCGGTGAGCTCGCTCAAGACGATTCCTTCGTCGCTCGATGGGTGGTGAAGGGGCGGGTTCCGGTCAGCTCGTCATAGACCGACAAGGGTCGGCGCCCGACCTCGATCCGGGTGGCCGCAGCTCTGTTCAGCAGGGCCTGCAACGGTCCGGTCTCCTCGCCCCGCGGCCGTTCTTGACGGGGCTGGACCGGGATGTCGCCGGTGGTGGTCCGGCGGCCCTTGCCGGTCGGCAAGCCGTCCCAGTGCGTCTCGTCGACGACACGGGCACCGCGGCCGATGGCCCGGGGATGGGAGGCCAGCAGCGTGCTCCCGTGGACGTCGGCGAGGGTGGCATGCAGTATGACCTGGGACTTTGTTGCCCGGACCTCGACCAGCTGGCGGGGGCGGACTCGGCGGGCCGGCACGGAGTAGAGGTTGCCGTCGAAGGCGACCAGGCAGTCCTTGCCGACGTGCCGCAGCTGCCGTTCGGCCACCAGATAGGGGGTTGGCGGCAGCGGTTTGAGAGCCGCGTGATCGCGGGCCGCCCGCTCCGCGATGACCTCCCGGTGGGTCTTGTGGATCTGGGCCCGCCGCAGGGGCACCCAGGCGGTGAACGCGGCGTCCATCTCCTCGAGAGAGGAGAACGACCGGCCGGACAGAACGTGGTCGCGGACGATCAGTACTTGTCGCTCGACCCGGCCCTTGCCCTGCGGGCGGTAGGCGGCCAGGACGTCGATGTCGAAGTCGTAGTGGCCGGCGAAGCCGACGGCCTCCGGATGCAGAGGGACCGCCTCACCAGGAGCGACGTGCCGGCGGACGACGGTTTTGGTCCGGTCGTAGACGATCGTCATCGGCGCCCCGCCGAAGTGGGCGAAGGCCCGGCGGTGGCAGTCGAAGAAGGGTCCTGGCTGGTGGTGAAGCAGCAGAACGGGTCCCGTGAGTACGAGAGCGTCATGTGGAAGGAGTAGACCTTTGAGATGCCCATGTGGGCGAGGACCTTGCCCTCATCGCCCCAGTCGACCTGGGCCTGGGCGCCCGGGATCACCTCGAACCGGCGGTGCATCCCCGCCAGTTCCTTGGGCGTGATGCCGAGTTCCTCGGCGATTCGTGGCCGGGCCGTCTGGACGTAGAGCTTGACCCGCTGGTAGTTGCCGGTGAACCCGTACTCCTGGGCCAGCCGCTCGTGGATGACCGCGGCCTTCATCAGCACTTCGGCCCGGAGCATCGAGTCGATCAGCGGCCCGAACTCGTCGATCACCCTCACCCGCCGACCGCTCGACGACCGGCTCGGAGGCGTCGCCGGCCCCGGTGCCGAGAGGTACTTGCGGACCGTCTTGCGGTCCAGCCCGGTCTCCCTCGCGATCTCCGACAGGCTCATCGCCCCGGACACCAGCAAGCCACGAAAGCGCCGAAGCTCCAGCCAACGCTGCGGATCCAAGACCACTGCCAGCCCCCTCCGCCGCCGGTATCGACCAAGCAGCAGAGTGCCGAGCAGCAGGTCTCACCGCATCAGCAACTGCCCCTTTTCATTCGTACGAGGCTGGGGACGTTCACGTGTACGCCGACACTATGCCGAGCATCGGGCGGCGGGTCCGCTGAAGGCCAGGTTCGCGGCGACGACGTGGGGCCAGCACATGAGCATCCTGTCGTTGTTCTACCGGTGGGCGATGGCCGAGGAGTATGCGACCGCCGAACCGTTCACCTACCGGGCCGCGCGGGCACTGTTCGCCGGAACCGGCCGGGAGGTGAAGGTGAACCTGGCGGTCCGCCGCACCCCGAAGCCGCATGTGACGATCAAGTACCTGGAGCCGGACTTCACCGAGTTGCTGCGCAAAGGGCTGCGCGGGCTGGCCCCGGACGGCTCGCAGGACACCGGTTTCCACGGGCGGGAGCTGACCCGCAACGCGGCGGTCGGGGATCACGCGCTGGCCACCGGGATGCGGCTGCAGGAGTTCACCTATCTGCTGCCCTGGGAGATCCCCGCCCTGCCGCAGGAGCCGACTTCGGTTCCCGTCCCGTTCCCGGTGCCAGCCGGGATCGCCAAAGGCAGGAAGTTCCGCACCACGTGGACTTCCTACGAGGCGCTGGCCGGTCTGCACCACTATGTCGAGCTGGACCGCGCCGCCACGACGGAGGGCTCGCTCTGGCGGCCGCCGCGTCGATGGGGTGAGCCACTTATGGTGACCGAGCCGGACGCCCAGGGCGGGCTGATCAACGGGGTCCGGCGCTCCTGGGAGTCGCTGACTCCGGCCGAGCGGCGTCGCCTGGTCGCCCCGCAGGGCGGTTCGTGTCTGGTGGCGGTGAAGAACGGGGGCGGTCCGTTCACGGCCTGGGCCACGGTCTTCGAGCGCACATCGGACCGGATACGGGCCCGGTTCGAGCCTCGGTTCCCGCATGTATGGCCCCACCGATGTCGCCACACGTTCGCGATGAGGACTTTGGAGTACCTGGTGACCGGGCACTACCGGCAGGCTGCGAAGCTGGTGCGGGACACCGACGCCGACGCCGCTCTGGTCTTCTACTTGAGCAAGGCGGACCCGCTGCTGGTGCTTCGTGATCTTCTGGGGCACTCCACTGTCCTGACCACGGAAAAGTACCTCCGCCGCCTGGACACCACCCGGATCTACCGGCACGCCTACGAGGCCGCCGGGTCGGAGGCGGGGCTGGTCGACACGGCCGCCGCCGAGCGGGAGGCCGACGCGGAGTTCGACGACCAGGACGGCGCCTGATGCCGACGATGGTGGTCGAGGACCCTCTCGGCGTGGAGTGCGTGTTCAGCGACGGCAGCCGGGCCGCCTTCGTCCTGGACGGCTTGCCCAATCCGCGCCTGGCCTGTGACCTGGCGGTTGGCCTGGTCGAGCTGATCCACCCGCACGGCACTGTCGACGCGGCGGGTTCGGTCGGCCACTATGTTCGCTCCCTGCGACGCATGGTCCTTGACTTGACAGGGCAAGGCTTCGCCGGCGGTGCTGGTGACCTGCGACGGGGCCAGCTGGCTGAGTTCTGGATGGCCGGTCCGACAGCGCTGGAGGCGACGACCCGCGCACTGGTGGAGGGGCTTGCCCGCTCCGGCGCTGTCCTCGGCGAGGGGGTGCTTGAGCTGGCAGCCGGGAGGCACTTCAACATCCAGCCCAACCGGCAGGCGCTGCCGCCCTACCCGGAGGCCGAGTGGGACCGTCTGACCGGGGTCTGCCGTGCTCTGGTCGACGAGTCCTACGCCGCTCACCGCAAGGCGCTGCTATCGGTGGCCGGCGGACGGCATCCGGGCGAGAGCGGATGGACTGCGGAGAACTTCTGCTGGCTGCTTGCCCGGACCGGGCCGATCGGCACTCCGCAGTTCGCCGAGAGGGTCGGCGTGACGGTCAACGTCTTCCGCAACCGCGGCGGCACCCCCGGGCTCTATCAAGCCGTGCAGGCCGTGTTCCCGCACCTGGACACGCTGATCGCCTACCAGCTGCTGTTCGGAATCTACTCCGGGATCGTCCCGGACGGCATCGCTGACCTCGGTGTCGGGGACATCGAATGGGCTGGGGACTCCACCGTCCTGCTGTCCTATGTCAAAGGCCGGACTTCAGCGGAGAGCCTGAACCTTCCGCGGTCCGCGGTGCGGCTGCTGGAACAGTGGCTGTCCCACTCGGCGCTGCTGCGTGGACTGGTCGCGGATGCCGATCGCGACAAGCTGTGGCAGGGGGTGAGCCAGGTCGGGAACTCGCGCCTGGTCCGCGACATCGACCGCAACTCCATCCACCGCTGGGTCCGCCGCTTCGGTGTGGTGGGCGACGACGGCCAGCCCATGAAGATCCACAGGTCGCGGATCCGCACCAGCCACCAGTCGATGCGCGACAAGGGCACTTGGACCGGCAGCGCCCGGGCCACGATCGACCCGAACCACACCCCGTCGGTGGAAGGCGACCACTACCTGACCGCGACTACGCCGGCCCAGCTGCACGCCGTCGAGACGATCGTCGAGGACGCCCAGCACGACATCCTGCGCCGCGCCCACCCGCCCACGGTGATCACCGAGGAGGACGCGGCCGCGCTGGCCGAGGGCTATCCACAGCTGATAGCCGAGCTGGGCCTGGACGACGCGGCCATCACAGAGCTGGTCGGCGGGGCCCGGGACGTGTTCACCGCGGCCTGCGGCGACCAGCTGTCCGGGCTGCACGGCCCGGTCGGGAAACCGTGTCCCGCCCGGCCCTGGGTCTGCCTGCTCTGCCCACTGGCGGTGTTCGCCCCGCGCCACGCAGGCAACCTGCTGCGACTGAAGGCCTTCTTCTCCCGGCAATGGCAACAGATGCCCGCCGCCCATTTCATGGCGGTGTTCGGCCCCTACGCCACCCGGATCGACCAGGTACTGGACCGCTTCGAGCCTGCACTGCTCGCCTCAACAGCCGCCGAGGTCGCCGACACCGACCACGAGATCCCGCTACGACCCGAGGAGCAGACGGCATGACCACGACCGCCACCGCCTACCACTTCGCGAACGTCTCCGCCTCACCGTTCGTCGGCGTCGATGTCTGCCGCCAGGCCCGACTGACCCTCCCCAACGATGCCGACCGCCCGCTGTTCGATCACGACCTCTGGGACTTCACCCACGTCATCGGGCTGCCCGTCCAGATGGCCCTGCACGAGCGGCGCTTCGACTTCACGGCCATCATCGACCCCGGTTGGCGCCTGGTCGTGAAGGAGCTGGTCCTGGCGATGCTGGCCCCGCGGCATCCGGCGGTCGCCTTGCTGCCGCGGGCCTACCGCACACCACTTCACCTGCGCAGTTGCAGCGCACGACTGAACGAACTCACCCGGTTGTTCGCCTGGCTCGGACAACGAGAAATCAGCACTCTGGCACATCTCGGCACGGCGGATTGCGAGGCATACCTGGCCCACCGGCGCTTCGTCCTCGACGACGATGGCGCCGTCGTCGGAGAGCAGAGTCCTGGCGTCAGACGCGCCGCCGCGCAGGCCGTCATCGATCTGATCGACTACCGGAAGCTGTTCACCGCCGACCGTGTCCCGCCCGGCCTGCGGCCCTGGGGCGGCGCCTCGGCCAGCGCGGTGGCCGAAATGTCATCGGGCCGAACGGAGAACAAGACCGCGCCGGTGCCGAACGAGACCCTGCAGCCCATGCTCGCCGCGGCTCTGCACCTGATAACAGTGCTCGGACCGCACGCCGTCACATTGCACAGGCAAGTATGCGAAACCGACCAGGTCTCCGCCATCACGGCCGCCGGCCTGCACCACAGCGCACCGACCGCCATCGCGGACATCAAAGCCGTGCTGGCCGACTACGTTGCCGCCGGCATTGCCCTGCCTATGATCGAGGACCACGACATCGAGCCGAGGCTCGCCGCGGGGTGGGCCGCCGACGACCCGCTTCTGCCGGTGGCCACAGGAGTGCTGGCCAGGCAGGCCGGCTACACGCAGTTGTGGGCAAGGTGGCTGCCGACGCTGCGCGGACCGTTCCTGGAGGCAGTCGCCGCGACCGGGGTGAAGAAGCAGTTCGCCCGAGAGGCCGACGAGGCGCCGACCGCCAACGGCTCTGGCACGGTGCCGTGGACACTTCCCCTGCATCGGTCCCAGGCAGTCGCGCTGATCGGGATCGTCCGCACCGCCGCGATCATCGTCCTGGCCGCAGTCTCGGGGATGCGGGCCAGCGAGCTCATGGAGTTGCGCGTCGGCTGCCGGTGCCCGATCGAGGAGCCGATCCCGGGCCTGCGACGGTTCCGCATCGCCAGCAAGGTCGTCAAAGGCCAGCCGCTCGGCGGAACTGACGACGAGTGGGTCGTCATCGAGCAGGCCCATCAGGCCGTCGAAACCCTCGAACAGCTACACGACGACCCGGTGGACGGAGCCCTGCTGCTCGGCCGCTTCGACTTCTATACCCGTTACAAATGGTTCCGGAGCTGGGTCAACTCGCCGACCGGACAGCGTCTCGGACTGGCCCCGATCCCCAACGGACGGGTCACCCTCAGAAAGCTGAGACGGACCCTCGCGTTGGAAATGGCCTACCGCCCCGGAGGAGTCCTCGCCACCAAGATCCATCTGAAGCACATAGCCGTCGCCACAACAGAGGGGTACGCCTCGCGCCCCGGCGGCGCACAGGCCGAGCTTCTCGCTGAGGTCAACAAGCACGAAGCCGACCGGAACCTGGAGTTGATCCTGGCCGAGTTCCAAAACTACCAGCAGGGCGTTCTGCCGACCGGGCCCGGCGCCCGCAGCCTCACCGAGTTCTTCGCCAGCATCGACGAGATGCCTGAACCTTCGACAGCGCCCGCGCCGAAGACCCAACGCAGTGACCGCGACATTCTCAACCTGCTGACCAAGCGCGCCAAGACCCTGCACATCGGCCCGGCGAACTTCTGCTGGTTCACCGACCCGTCCCGGGCACTCTGCCTCAAACTCGCCGGCACTCCCACCGCCGACCGCCCCCTGGTTGGCATGTGTGACTCCGCACGCTGCCCGCAGGCCACCCACCACCCCTGCCACCGGCCGGTCTGGGCCGAGCACGCCGAACGGACGAGGACCTTCCTCGGCAACCTCGGTACCACCCGCCGAACCGAACACGCCAGGCTGCAGGCCGACTACGACCGCGCGATGCGCGTCGTCGCCGAGATCGACGCCGCAACAACCAACCCCGGAGAGGGCCCAGCATGAGAATTACCGCAGCCCAGCGCGCCGAGAACGAGAACCGAATCCGGGCCGCCATGGACCGGCTCCTTCGTGGCGAGATCCCGCCCGGCGGCAAGTGCGACATCAAGACCCTCGCCACCACAGCCGAAGTCGACCGCACCGCCTTCTACGGCACCCGCCCCTACGCTCACCTCCGCATCGAGTTCGAGCGCCGCCTGCAGACCCTGCAAGACGCCGGCGAGATCCCCGACCCCCGCGAAGCCCAGATCGCCCGGCTCAAGGCGGAGATCGCCAAGCTCAAGGAGCGGCTGACCCAATCGGAGCAGACGATCGACGAACTCACGGACTTCCGCAGCCGGGCCCTGTCCCGGCTCGACGCCCAGCACGAGGAGATCGTTCATCTCCGAGAGTCCGCAGCCGGGACGAGCCGGGTGAGCCGCCTTCCCGCACCGCGAACCACGGTGATCGGGAGCTGCAGTTGAGCCACCCCGATGGCGCTCTTGAGAAGCGACGCCTTGAGCACAAACCTGCTCTGCTCATTCCCCACCCATTGAGTGGTGTTCGTCGGCGTCTCGGGATGATGGGGCCCGCACGACTTGCCCTGTCACCGGGGCGAATCTGCACCAGCTCGCGCGAGCACCGCATCAGCCAGCTCCTGCGGAGCCAACTGGCCATCCAAGAGGACGGTGTCCTGCGGCATCGCATCGACGGCTGCCAGGCACGTCTCGATCCTGGTCTTGCACCAGGCGCGGACCTGCTCGTCCTTCGCCGGGTCATCAGGAGTGAAGCTCCGCCCATCGATGCGCTTGACCAGCACGTCCTCGGGGACCTTGAGGAAGAAGTGGTGGACCTCGATGCCCGCTTCACTCAGGGCCCCGAAGATCTCATTGAGATAGGCAGGATTGACCAGCGTCATCGGCACCAGCACCGGCCGCGCATACTCATCAACCAGCCCCGCAGCCATGCTTGCGACCTGGCGTCGCCACTGCCGCAGGTCCTGAAAATCACCCGTCGGCACCTCCACGATCTCCCGCAGGACATATCCGACCATCTCGGGGTCGAACACCAGCGCCTCCGGCCAGCGCAGACGCAGTTCCTCCACCAGAGTGGTCTTCCCACTGCCGAACGCACCGTTCACCCAGACGATCACAAGTTCTCCTTCGCGCCTCGCGCCTCGCTCGCGCTCACCTATCTATCCCACGCGCCTCGCACGCTTGAAGTTCCAACGATCTGGAGGGAACGGCATGCCCGGGGAAACTTTCGATCCTCCTCAACCCAGCGGGACGTGATCTGTGCCACTTCGCCCTCGCGACAATGCAACACGCCCCGAGACCAGAGTCGCCGGACAACTCGCGGCTATCCCTCCAGATCAATCGCCACACGCAGTCCTCCGCACACGGCCTCTGCGGACACAAGGCACACGGCGGCCTACCGGATGGCCCGTGACCCGCAGATGCCTCTGACGGACGTGAAATGGGTCCTCGGCCATGCCCATCTGTCCACCACGGAAATTTACCTCGCGGCCAGCCAGGACGAGGTGATCGAGAGCGTGCTGGCCCACCACGCTCGTCGGGCCCGTCAGCCGGTTCTGCCGCCGGCTCCGGCTCCCGGCTACGACCCGGCGAGCCTGGATGTGCTGTTCGGACGGCGGCCATGACCACCAAGACGACTACGCCGCCGCCCGCGGCCAGGCGCTCGGGACAGCGGTCCTCCGCTCCGCTGCACGGTTCCGCCCAAAAATCCCTCCGCGCCGCTTTCTCCGCGAGATCGGTTCCTGACGCCTGGTCGGCAACCTCCGAGGACAGGGACCAGGTCAAAGAGCGCCTGGCGGAATTCTCGGCCACCGCAAACAAGCACACCCGCTACATCCGGGGCCGCGGGGCCCAAACGATCCTGCGCTGGCTGGAAGAGTTTCCGGGGGACACCTGGCAGCAGCGATGGCGGAACTCCGGCTCCGACGATCAGCGGCGAGCCTGGCTCGACCACCTGATCGAGGCGATCGGCGACGGCCGCTACGGGCGAGCTGACCGGCCCGAACTCTCCTCGGGCGCCCTCGCACTGGTTTGCGCTGATGTGATCCGTCCCAGCCTTGAGTGGCTGATGACTCGCCAGTCCCTGAACCTGCGCCAGGTGGTCACCGAACGCCGTGACCCGGACGGCTTCGCCGCGCTCGCGGGCGTCGGAGCCCCAGAGCTGTGGTCGACGAGCCTCGGGTTCAATGCCCGCTACCAGATCGCGATGTTGATCGTCGCCAAGGGCGGCGGGGTCCGTGACATCACCGTGGGTGACTGCCTGGAGCTACGGGAGACCGAGGCACGTGTCTACGTACATGCCGGCTCTGGGCGGTCGCTGTTCTACAACTGGCTCAGGGAACTCGGAAATTTCCCCGCCCAGGCGCCCACCACCTTGCGCGACGTCAGCCGTCACTCCGGCCAGGTCAGCGCCGCCGAGCTCGTGGACCGCTACCAGCTGCGGTGCCGGCCCGTCCGGGACCTGATCGTGGACTACCTGACCGAGCGCCAGCCGTCACTCGACTACAACTCCCTCGAAGACCTCTCCCGCACACTCGCCCGGCACTTCTGGGGGAACCTGGAACGTCACCACCCCGGCATCGACTCTCTCCGCCTGTCCCCCGAGGTCTCCGCGGCCTGGAAGGAACGCTGCCGCACCAAGACGCAGGTCCGCCGACTACCCGACGGCACTTCCGTCGAGGTCACGAGTCCTCGAACGAACAGCATCAACCTGCTCACGGCAGTCCGGGCGTTCTACCTGGACCTTGCCCAGCGGGCCCTGGAGGAACCGGCCCGCTGGGGCCCGTGGGTCGCCCCATGTCCGGTCAAGGAAGCCGAGATCTCACAGCGGAAGCACGTCACCCGGCGAAAAGCCCGCATGGACCAGCGAACCCGGGAGCGGCTCCCAGTCCTTCCCACCCTGGTCAAGACTGCGGCCGACGAGCTCAAGAAGGCCCAGGCTCGGCTCACCGCCGTCCGCGCTGCGGCACCGGGAACCTCATTCACCGTGCTGGGCGAGATCTACACCAAGGTCAAGGGCACCCGTTATACCGACCACGCAGCATCAGCCACCGCCTACGACGCGAACGGCCGGCGGCAGTGCCTGGGCCCGGCCGAGCAACGTGCCTTCTGGGCCTGGGCGAGCGTGGAGTTCCTCCGCCACACCGGAGTCCGTATCGAGGAGATGCTGGAGGCGAGTCACCACAGCATCACCCAGTACAGGCTGCCGACCACCGGCGAGGTCGTCCCGCTCCTGCAAATCGCCCCCTCCAAGACCGACGAGGAACGCCTTCTCCTGGTGAGCCCAGAGCTGGCCGATGTGCTCAGCGCGATGGTCTGTCGAGTACGAGACGCCTCCGGCGCGATTCCCCTGGTCCGCTCCTACGACCCTAGCGAACGCGACTGGAACGCGCCCTTGCCGCTGCTGTTCCAGTGGCGCTGGGGCGGCCAGAACCGACCGGTATCGGTGTCTACGATCCGCAAGGGACTGGACGAGACCCTGCTGGCCTCCGGTCTTGCCGACTCCAACGGCCAGCCGTTGCGCTACCAGCCGCACGACTTCCGCAGGATGTTCGTCACCGACGCCATCATGAGCGGACTGCCGCCGCACATCGCGCAGGTCATCTGCGGTCATAAGACCATCTCCACCACGATGAGCTACAAGGCGGTCTACCCGACCGAAGCGATCGAGGCCCACCGGGCATTCATCGCTCGCCGCAGGGCACTACGGCCGAGCGAGGAGTACCGCACGCCGACGAGCGAGGAATGGGATGCTTTCCTGGCCCACTTTGAAAAGCGAAAGCTCTCCGTCGGTACATGCGCCCGCGCCTTCGGCACAGCATGTGTCCACGAGCACGCCTGCATCCGGTGTTCGATGCTGCGGCCCGAACCGGAACAACGTTCACGGCTTGTTGAGATCCGGGACAACCTCATCGCGCGGATCGCCGAGGCTGAGCGGGAGGGATGGCTGGGCGAGGTCGAGGGCCTACAGGTCAGCCTCGCTGGCGCCCAGGACAAGCTGGACCAGCTCGATGGCGAAGCAGCCCGCCGGTCCTCCGCGGCCAGTCTTGGCATGCCGACCTTCGCCGAGATCGCCAAGCGAAGCACCACATCAACGGATCCGCGCCACCCCTGAAAATCCATGGCCGTCGGAAAGCTGCACTGCCTACGCTCCAACCCATGCGCACTGTGTTCGTGTTCCCCGCAGGTGAGCGAGCCGAGACCATCGCCTCACTCGATCGGCACCTGCCTCAGCAGCGCGATCCGTGGACGCTGGACGGCAACCTCTACATCGACATCGACGATGAGGAGGCTGGCTACCTCTTCTCCGACTGGGATCCCGAGGACGTGACGATCCTCGAAGTGTCCGTCGGACGTCATCCCACTTGGGCGGTGCAGATTGACATCTCCGGGCGGATCGACGGCACCGCAGAGCTTCACCAACTGATCGCGCTGCTGCTTAAACACGGAGGCGTGGCGACGGACGACTACACCACCCACCCGTGGACCCTGCCGGAAATCCTATCTGGAGCAGTGATCGACGGTCTGCACTTCTTCGACTTCCGCGGGTATCACGAACTCAACCATGAGGAGGGGCGTTCCTGACTCATCCTTCTCTCAATCGCAAGTTCAGAGAAGCGACGCTCGACTGGATTGAGACGGCCGTCGACACCGGCAAGGTCGATGTCGACGGCGAGCTGGCCCGCCTGCTGCAAGGCGAGTAGTGGGATGCCGCGCGCGTCGCAGCGACGGTCACCGGCGGCCCATAGGCACGCCGACACCGTCCGCTTCATCCTCTTCGAGGCACGGCCGGCCGGCCTGGCCTTCAACCAGTTGGTCAGGTCGAGCGAGCTCTCCGCCCACCAGGCCCGCTCGGGCCTGGCCTGTCTGCGGGACACCATCACCGAACAGGGCTGGCCGCCCCTGATCTGGACGAGAGCGGACGGCTACAAGTTCTGCTCCGACCCCACCGAGCTTCAGATCTACGAGGTCGCGGTCATCCGCGCCAAGCTCACAGAGATCCGCCGGTTCATCACCGGCGTCGTCGCCCCGCACGCAGCACTGCAACCCAAGGGCCGGTGGATCCGGCACCTGAACACCCAGCTCAACTCTGTCGAATCCACGCTCGACGTGATTGCCGACTACACCAACGCATGACCTGGTGGGGTGCGGCCGCGTGGGGGGTGGGGCGTGGGTCAGCGCAG
>NZ_JAPNLM010000042.1:15550-46755 GCF_026627255.1 Streptomyces antarcticus
CCCACCGCTGCCCGGGGGGGGGGCGGGCGGCTGGGGGGCGGCACCCCACCCCGATGAGGGGAGGGGAGGTTGGCCCGGCGCCGCTGCTACCCCTCGGATACCTACGACGACGAGTGGGCCCTGATCGAACCGCTCCTGCCGGTCCCGGCCTGCGAGACCCCGCAAGGCGGGCGCCCGGAGAAGCACCCGCGGCGCGAGATCGTGGACGCAATTCGGTACGTCGTCGATACCGGCTGCAAGTGGCGGGCCCTGCCGAAGGACTTCCCGCCCTGGCGGACGGCTTACAACTTCATGGCCCGCTGGGCCGCCGCCGGGGTGATCGGACAGATCCGCGACCACCTCCGCAAACGCGTCCGCCGGGACATGGGCCGATCGCCCGGAGCGGTCGCCACCATCATCGACTCGCAGTCCGTGAAGGCCGCCGAAACCGTCGGCAAGGACTCGCGCGGCTACGACGCGGCAAAGAAGATCAACGGCAGGAAGCGGCACCTGGTCGTGGATACCAAGGGCCTGCCGCTGTTCGTGATGGTCACCCCGGCCGACATCACCGACCGCGACGCGACCAAGGAAGTCCTGTTCCGGCTGCGGCTGATGCACCCGGAGATCACGATCGTCTGGGCCGACTCGGCCTACGCCGGACAGCTCGTGACCTGGGCAAAGAAGTACTTGAACCTCACAGTCAAGACGGTGAGCCGGCCCAAGGACGCGAAGGGATTCGTCGTCCTGCCCCGCCGCTGGGTGGTCGAACGGTCGATCGCCTGGGTCATGCACGCCCGACGACACGCCCGCGACTACGAACGGCTGGTCCAGCACTCCGAGTCGCTCATCACCTGGGCCGCGATCACGCTGATGACCAGGCGAATCACCCGACGCACCTCCCGCCGGAGCGGCCAGCCCGCCTCCCGCGAAGCCCAGCGGGACTGACCGCGGTCACCGCCGCGACCGTCAACCCCACCTTCCGACTCATGCACCCTCGCATGGACCTGAGCCGCCTGTCAGCATCTCATCCGAGCCCGTAAGCCGACGGCGGTACCTCGACGACGAAGAACAGGAAGCAGGTTTTGGTCGAAAGATCATGGAAGTCGTCAGGGAACAGTTCACGGGCGGCAGGGTCGGGCTGCGGCTCGCTGATGGAGGTCAGGCGGAAGCCGGCGGCGGTGAAGGCGTCGGTCATCGCATGCAGGGGTTTGCGCCAGAACCTCATCGGGACGGACCGCCCGCCGAACGGCCAGTCGAAGGTGTAGCTGGTCGTCGCGAAGTAGTCCGGCCGGGGGTCCTGGAACGCGTAGGCCACGAAGGGGTGCTCCACCGACGCGATCAGCCGGCCGCCGGGCCTGAGCACTCGCCGCAACTCGGCCAGCGTCGGCCCCCAGTCTTCGAGGTAGTGCAGTACCAGCGACGCGACCACGTCGTCGAAGGCGCCGTCGGGGAACGGCAGCGGGTCGCTCAGGTCGGCCACGTGCAGGGCCGCGTCGTCACCGAGCCGCTGTCTGGCCAGCGCCAGCATCCCCGCGCTGGCGTCGAGGCCGGTGACGGCCGCGCCGAGATCGCGCAGTGCGGCGGTCAGAGGGCCCGAGCCGCAGCCGGCGTCCAGGACCTGACGGCCAGCCACGTCTCCAGCGAGGGCCAGCATCGCGGGCCGCTCGTAGTACGCGTTCATGAGGCTGTTCTCGTTCTCCGCCGAGTACGCCTCGGCGAAACTGTCGTAGTCATTCGCCTGAGCCAGATCTGCAGGCTGGGCGAGATTCTCGGGTACGTCGGTTAAGCGTTCCATCGTCGCAGCCTAGTAATCACACGATCCGCCGGACAGGCGTTTGCTCCAAGATCCACGCAATCACATCTGTCATGCGCGGATCAGGAACAGGTACCAAGGTGACCCTGGGCAAGCCCCCGCTGTCGGTGGCGGCGTTGACGCCGTCCTGGTCCTCGCCGTCGCCTTCGCTACAGGCGCCGACGATCCGCCTGTCTTCGTCCCGCCGGATGGGGATACCGGTACCGGGCCACTCGACGGCATGGCAGGTGATCAACGTGCCCCTTCCCGTGGCAGCCTGCGGACCAGGACGACGACGTGAAGCCGGAGGTAGCCCGCCCGTGGCGGCGAACAGCAATCCCACCGTCAGGAGACGGCGACTGGGCGCCGAGTTGCGCCGGCTCCGTCAGGTCAGCGGGCTGAAGAGCACCGAGGTGGCTGAGCGGCTTATGGTCTCCCAGCCCAAGATCAGTCACTTGGAGAACGGCCGCCGCGCCATCAACCCCCGCGATGTGCGCGATCTGTGCGCCATGTACGGAGTGGCGGATCAGCAGGTGATCGCCTCGCTGACCGAGATGGCCAGGGAATCCGGCCGGCAGGGCTGGTGGCACGTCTACGCAGACCTCCCCGACGGTGATTACATCGGCCTGGAGACGGACGCCGCCTCGATCCGCACCTACGAGCCCCTGGTGGTCCCCGGTCTGTTGCAGACCCCTGCCTACGCCCAGGCCGTCATGGGGGAAACGATCCCTTTGCTCACTGTCGAACAGGCGGCCGCGCGTCTGAAGGTGCGGCTGCGCCGTCAGCACCGGATCTACGATCCGGGGTACCCGCTGCGTCTGCGGGTCGTCCTGGACGAGTCGGCCCTGCGGCGTGTCGTGGGTTCCCCAGACGTGATGCGCGAACAGCTGGAGCACCTGAACGCGCTCAGTGGCGAGCCGCACATCACCGTGCAGGTCCTGCCCTACGAGGCGGGAGCTCACCCGGGCCTGTCGGGGCAGTTCTCCATTCTGGGGTTCGTCGACAGCCCCGAGGCGGAGGTGGTGTATCTGGAGCGGTTCACCAGCGACCGCTACCTGGAGAAACCATCCGACGTGCAGCGCTACGGCGTGATGTACGACCAGCTCCAGGCTCAGGCCCTCGACCCTGACCGCACCCGCCGATTCATCACCGACGCCATCAAGTCACACCTCGACGCGAGCCGCCGCCCCTGAGCGCGCCCTCAGGACGTTCAGGTGAGACGGGTCAACCGCTTCGCCGGCGTGCACGAACCCGCCCTCCCCTGCTCTCATCCCCTCGCGGACCGGCCGTCGGCCGCTCCCCGGCGCCCTTGCCCGTCATCACGGACGCCATGTCCCACTGCCATCGACTACCTCTCCACTGACCATCCGAAAACCTGTGATGGCCGGAGTAGACATTGGGTGGTGGTGTGGTTATGGTTTCTCTCGTAGCCCAGAGGGAACGCAGGGCCTGGCAGAGACGAACTGCCGGGCAGCAGTATCCGCAGTACAGGTAGTACCCGTATGACGGTGCGGTGGTGGAGTGTCGAAGCCAGGGTTTGTGCAGGTCGGCGACGGGACTGGTCACCGGACTGGGTGGCCCGCAGTCATCAGGGGCCACCACACGCAGTACCAGCAGTACCTCGGTAAGGGTGTCGATGGTGGGCATCCGCTCCGGGAGGTTCGGCAGTGGGGTTCCAAGCCAGAGCAGATGCAGGACGGGCGACGGGGCTGGCTGCCGGAGTGGCGCTGGTTTGAGGCCACCAGCAGTGCGCAGTGCAGTAGTAGGAGCAGTACCCGCGTTGCAGCAGTTCGCAGTATCAGCAGTTCCCAGTTGGTATGCAGTTGATCATCCGAGGGATGAACGGAGGGATTGGGCGCCATCAGGATCGCCCGGACGGATTGTTGGGTCCGGGTACCGCAGGACATCGTTTGTGAGGTGGTCTCCGGTCGAGCAACCGCGATCCCCGCACCCCCGACGGTTCTCAGGTCGGGTAGGCGGAAACAGTAGGCCGGCGCAGCATCAGGGCCGGCAGATGGTGTAGCAGTTCCTTCGGGGCCCTGGTGCCATAGGCACCAGGGCCCCTCCGCATGGTTCACAGAGAGGTGAAATGACCGCAGACGACTCCTACGGCCGTCTCGATGACGATGACTACCCCGCCTACACGATGGGCCGGGCCGCCGACATGCTCGGCACCACCCAGAGCTTCCTCCGCGCGATCGGCGAGCACCGTCTCATCACCCCGCTGCGCTCCACGGGCGGGCACCGCCGCTACTCCCGCTACCAGCTCCGCATCGCCGCCCGCGCCCGCGAGCTCGTCGACCAGGGCACCCCGGTCGAGGCCGCGTGCCGGATCGTCATCCTCGAAGACCAGCTGCAGGAAGCCCAGCGCATCAACGCCGAACACCGCCGCGCCTCGGGATCGGCGAACCCACCGGCCGCGGCCTGAGGGGACCGGAGCCCATGCGCCTGGGAACAGCAGCCCCGGGGCAGCCGGGCATGATGTCTACTCCTCGGCGGGTCACCCGCCCCCACACCCCCCGCGCTCGCTCCGGCCCCCGCTGCCGCTCCGGGGCTGGCCGACGCCTGTGTCCCTGCCCCCGCCGGGAGGCCGTCGATGCGTGGGGCCGCCGCCTGTGAGTACGGACGCGGAGCGCTTGTGGGGCCCGTGACTCGTGGACGCGACCCTGCACTCCCTGACGGCGCCGCCGCGCCCGGGTCTCCCCGGCGGCCGCCCGCTTCCGCTCCACCACCACCCCCGTGGCAGCGGTCCCCGGACAGTCGGCGCTGCGGAGCCTGCGGTGCGCGCCCACCGGCGGGCCACCGCGCCCACCATGAGCGCGGGACACCGCCGGTGACGATCACGATCGCCTCGAACGCCCCGTTCCCTGAGGATGGAATTCGCCCCTGTATGAGGCTGATTCACCTATCTGGCGGCGTGCCTGCCTGGCTTGGGGCGCGATGGGGGCGACACTTGCAGAAACGTTCAGCCCTCCCATAAAGCCCGTGAAACGCCCTTGGCCGTGCCTGCGGTCTGGGCCTCGTCGGCTGCTGCATCGGGACTAAGGCAGTCGGAGGTGCGTGTCCCGTGGTGGCTGATGCAGATCCGCTCATCAGGCGGCGCCGACTGGGGGCCGAGCTTCGCAGGCTACGCGAGTCCAAGGGCATGAAGTCCGCCGAGGCGGCGGCCCTGCTTATGGTCTCCCACCCGAAGATCAGCCTGCTGGAGAATGGCCACCGCCGGATCAGCCCGCGTGATGTCCGTGATCTCTGCCGGATCTATGGAGTCCAGGACCAGCAGGTCGTCGATGCACTCATGTGTGTGGCCGGCGAATCGTGCCCAGCGGGCGCTCCGAGGTAGCCGGCCCTCGCTACCCTTTCCATCCAGGGCTGGCTCCGGGCCGTATTCGCGGCGGGCTCGTCGTGACCGGCCGGGGCGCGGCGGGAAGTGACCAGGCTGGTAGGGGCGGGTTTTACGGGGCAGGCTGAGGAAGTGCACCGGCTCGGGCACACTGCTGTGCGAAGGGATTCCGGGGATGATTCAGATCGCTGATATCCGTGAGTGGCGAACCCGCGACGTCATGGACGTGGGAGGCCACAAGATCGGTACATTGGAAGCGATCTATGTGGACACCAGCACTGATGAGCCGGCTGTGGCCACTGTCCTGGTCGGGCTTCCGACTCGCCGACGTCTAGTGTTCGTCCCGCTGGCCGGCGCGATCGTGGGGCCGGGGTACGTCAAGGTCGACTATGACAGGTCGCTGGTGAAGAAGTGCCCCGCGATCGGCACGGACGATGTCCTGCCCGCCGAGGACGAGGCGGCGGTGTTCGAGCACTACGGTCTGTCCTACAAGCCTGGCGCGAACGGTGAGCGGCAGCTCGCCCGCCGCTGACCGGCCTCACAAGGAGATGCCTGCGTTATGACGCTTTTCCTGATCCTCGTCATCGTGGCGCTGGTCCTGGGCATCATCGGCGCCGTTGCCGAAGGGCTGTTCTACCTGCTGGTCATCGGCATCGTGGTGTTCGTCGCTGCCCTGGTGTATCTGGGTATGCACGTGCGGCGGTCCGGCCGCCACCGCCGTCGGCTGCGCTGAGACCCGTTGTCTGACGGGTGCCGGCCCGTTTCCGAGGGTGCGGCGGGGTGGTGGCCGGTGCCCGGGGGCGGCGGCGGTCGGTGCTCACCGGCCCGATCCTCGCCGGTTCCTCAACGGCGTCATCGCCGTCCCGGCCTCGGGGGCGGGGCCTCCAGGGTGCGCGCGTGTCGTGCGCGGTGAGGGAGCCCCGGTCGGTGGACCCGGCGGGGCCGGCTCGGCCGTGTTGTGGTGAGACCTCTTGCGTGCGGGCGCACGAGGGCGGCTACGCGGCCGGCCCGGGTTCGTAGGGCCGCGGATCCGTGGACGGTGAGGTTCGCATGGGTGTCCGGGTGTGGAACTGGTGTCCCGGTGTCCAGACCGGTGGACACCAAATGGCACGACCTCATGGAGACCCGGCCGCACCTGGCAGCCATCCTCGCGGCCTGCGATGGGGTCCGCCCGGCGGTATTGGCCCCCGATCGAAGCGGGCACCGGGCCTCACCCGCGCACGCCATACCGGCACGGCCGACCCTCACCGCGCCCCGGTCGATGACGGTGAGCGGGTGTCATGCCGGGACAACGCCGGTGGGGCGGGCGGGGTGCTCCCTGTCGTCCGGCCTGCTTGTCGGCGCGACGCCGGGCCGGTGACCTGCGCTGGGAAGGCCCGGTCCTCGTGGCACCGACGGACGCGACCGGCTCGCCGGGACCGGGAGTCTGTGGTGTCTGCGGGTTCCCACCAGCACCTGGGACTGGTTCGCCCCGCAGGCGGGCCCGTCCTGCTCGCCAACCTTGTCACCACCGCGCGGCCTCTCACCGGCCGGAGGGGCGGCTAAAAGGACTCCGTTATGCCGGGTCTGTAGCAGTCACCGGGCGTTTGGTGAATCGGTGCCACCAGTGGCGGCGCCTGGGATGTACTGCACGGCCCAGCCGGAGGCCGATCAGCAGGTAACCCAGGAGAGCACCCGTGGTGTTGAGCAGAACGTCATCGATGTCGAACGTACGCCCGATGATGAGGGCGCCTTGGACGAGTTCCACGAGGAGCATCACGAGAGCGGTGACCACTCCTACCCGGACCAGCCCTCGCGCTCGGGGCACCAGCACCGGCAGCAGCACCCCGAACGGCACACCCATCACGATATTGCCGCCGAGCTGCTTGACCGTGTCAAAGGACGCGGGCTGAACGAGATAGGCACGGATGGAGTCACCAGGGCGCAGGTTACTGTGCGTCAACGGCACGGATGCCGCTGACGGTTCCAGCGTCAGCCGGGCCAGCACCACCGCGAATCCCACCATCGCCGCGAAGGCCAGCAGCATGGCCAGTACCCGGCCGAGCACAGACAGGGGAGGTTCTCCGGGAACCCGGTCCCCTGGTTCCGCCGCGGTCTTATTACGCAGCACTATCCGTACCATTAGCAGGCTCCTAGCCACATTGGTTTGCTTGGACGTTCCGATACCCGCGAGACGTGACGCGGCAGGCGCGCTACGCGGGGTCCGATCCGGTCCGAGGATGTCGGCGTGCCCGGCGGCAGTTGGACGAGCATGCGGCGCAGCAGTGCGTCGTCAGGCTCCTCAGTGACCGGGCGGGCACTGGTCGCCGACGGACCGGTTGAGTCTGTCATGCCCTGAGCCCTTTCCAACTTCACGAGCGCTGACGCGAGCCTCCTGTGGCATGCGGCGTGAGGCGACGGCAGCGGTTGTCAGTGGCACTGGCCACGGTGCCTGGCGTACGGGTCGTCACTTTGCCTGCGGGGGGCCTGGGTGCGAGGGAATGGAGTGGCTGGCCGATCGGGACGAGGGCTGGGCAGCTTACGCCCTGTCGGTCACCAAGCGGAGTTTGGCCAGTTCGGCGTTGAACTGGGCGCCGGTGAGGAGGGCCAGGTTGGACAGCCACAGCCACACCAGGAAGACGATGATCCCGGCGAGCGATCCGTACAGCCGGTTGTAGGTGCCGACGTGCGAGACGTAGAGGGCGAAGCTGGCGGAGGCGACGAGCCACAGGGCCACGGCGAGAGCGTCTCCCAGAAGCCGCTGCCGCACTCCGCGTGTCCCGACCGGGCCCGAGCTGAACAGAACCAGCACCAAGATGGCGACCAGGCACAGCAGGAGCGGCCATTTCAGCGCGTTCCAGGCAATGCCGGCCGTGCTGCCCATGCCCACGAGTCGGCCGACGGTGTGGGCCGCTTCGCCGGTCAGGATGAGCACCAGGGCACTGGAAACCAGAAGCATCAGCAGCACCAAAGTGGTTATCACCAGCCGTGGCGCTGTCCTCCACGCCGGGCGCAGGTCCTCGATGCCGTGCATGAGGTGCAGGGCTCGGCGGAAGGCCCCCAGATAGCTGGAGGCGGACCACAGGGCGCCTATCGTGCCGAAGACGGCCAGCGTCCAAGCAGCTGTGTGCTGCTCCGCCATGCCCTGCAACGTGCTCAGCATGACGGGGCGGGACTCGGTCGGCACGACAGTGATCACTTTACTGATCAGGTTGTCGGTGGTCGAGGCGCCGACGATTCCCAGCAGTGAGACCGTGACGAGGAGCGTCGGGAAGAGCGCGAGCACCGCGTAATAGGTGAGTGCGGCAGCGAAGTCGGTCACGTTGTCGTTCCACACCGAGGCGGGGGTGCGCCGCAGAGCGGTGACGATGTGGCGCCAGCCCGGCAGATCGCGCGCGTACGTCGGGGGCGGCAAGGGCGCTGTGGTTGCCACGTGTGTCTGCAAGTGGTGTGCAGGAGGCTCTGCTTTGGAGCGTGACAGCGGTGCGCGGCCGGCACCGCCCGGCTCGAGCGCAGGTGTGGGCGAGCTGCACATCAGGCGGCGCCTTCCCCTCGTGCCATGTTCCGTCGTCCCGTTGCTGTTGGCGGGGTTCCCCGGCGAGCCGTTCGTGCCTCACCCCGGGCGGCACGCCCCGCTCGCCGATGCGCGATCTGCGTGGAGTTACCGGCGGACCCGCATCTGTTCGTGCCGCAGAACCTATCCGCTGCTACGCCGGACAGCGTGGCTCATCGCCGAACTCACCCGCACCGGCCACACCATGAGCACCACGATTCCCGGCCCCGCCCGCAAACTCCAGCCACGCCCATCTCCCAGGCCGTCCCTTCGCTCCAGCGTCAGGATCTGCTGGCCGGTACGGAGCGGGACGGTGTTCCTGACGATCTGTGGGAGGGAGCCGTTGGGGTGGCTGGTGGTGGGTCTGTGGGCGGGGGAGCCGGGCAGACCCAGGAGCCGTTCGAGTGTTGTTCCTCGTCGGTCACCGGACTGCGGATTGATCCCGCCTCGCTACGTGCTCTGCACCGCTCACCCCACGACGAGACTCGCCCGGCTGGGAAGCCCGGCCGGGCGACTCGTCCGAGTCATGTTTCCCCACGCGTCCGTGATCAGTGGTCGGTCATTGATCGGGTGATGTGTGGCACCGTGAACGCGTCTTTTGCGGTTGGTTGCTCAGCAGGGGAGGGTGGTGTGTCCAGCAGCGCCGGTGGCGCCGGTGATGCCGTCCGCGGTCAACGTGGCGGCGGTGCCGTCGCCGCCGGGCTTGCCGGGACACACCGGGCTCGCGGCGCCGCCCGCACCGCCTGTGCCGCCCTTGTGGGTGCCGCCTGCCGTTGACGCGCCGCCCTTGCCGCCCTTGCCGCCGGCGATGCCCGTACCGGCGTTGCCTACGCCGCCCACGCCGCCTTTGCCGCCGGTGCCGCCCTGGTTGGCAGCACCTCCGGCGCCTCCGCTGCCGCCGTTGCCGTTGGCTCCGCCGGCGCCTCCCGCGCCTCCCGCGCCGCCGGTGCTTCCGCTGCCGTCACCGTTGCCCCCGGCGCCGCCGTTGCCGCCGTTGCCGTTCGCACCGGCTGCTCCGCCGGTGCCGCCGAGGCCGCCGATACCGCCGTTGCTCCCCACGCCGTTGGCGCCGTTGGCGCCGTTGGCGCCGGGGAGGCCGAGAACACCCAGGATGGAAGTCCGGGAACTACCCGCGTCGGCGAGCGCCGTCGCGGAAGCCAGGGTGGGGGTCGCGAGGCCGACTACGGCGATCGCGCTGATCAGGAGGATCCGGGTCATGGCGGTGGTGCGCGAGATGCGCATGAGGTACGCCTTTCGGTTGGTAAGGCCGCATGACGGTTCGCTGGCTGAATAGTGTTCCTGCGCTCCCGCCCTGGGGTTACAGGGGGCGCCGACGGGATGGTCCCAGAACTCGCAGGCGGACGGCGGCGAGTTGTGAAATCTGCCGGACTCGGTGACGTCGGTCTAAACAAGGAAATGGCGTCCGGTGGGTGTAGTAGCCGTCATCTTGTAGCTTTTTCTGCCCCGGTGCTGCTCCGGCGTGCTCGCAGGGCTCCGGGCGCCGGGTGGCCGCAGATGCCTTCCGGCTACCGCGGGCTGGCAGAACCCGCAGTTCAGCGGCTACGGGACCAGGAGAGCCCAGAGGTGAAGGCGCGTCAGCGGCGCTTCAGGGCCACGTCGGTGAAATTCGGCCAAACGCTTCTCTTGGGTGAGTTTGCGTACTGCAGTCAGAGGACTGCTCCTGCGGGGAAATGCCGACGAATATCGCACTCGTTGTTCGATTATAAATATTAAGAAATGCATGTCTTATGGAAAGGGTCCGGAATTTCACCGACCGTCTGCGGGTCTGCGGCCCGGAAAACGTTTCGGGGAGCCTTTTGCTCCTCTTCGGTTCCGCGCCGGCCTCGTTCAGGCCGCATCACCCCCTGTATTACCCCCGCTTCACCTGAGTCAGAGGAACCTTGTGAACAGGAAACAGACCACCGCCCTCCTCGCCCTCCCGGCCGTCTTCGCCGGGGCTGCACTTTTCCTTGGTGCTCCTGCCGGGGCCTCGGCCCTGGCCTGCACCGCCGGTACCGCGGGCGTCGCGGGGGCCAACGGCAACTCCTCCCACCCCAACGGTTTTCCCGGGACCGCGGGCGGCCCCGCGACCGGGGCCGGGGACTGCGCCGGCGGTGCGGGCGGTCCGGGCGGTAACGGTGTGCTGGGCGGGGTCGGGGGTGCGGGCGGCAACGGCGGGCTTGGGCTGGGCGGCGGCTCCGGTGGAGCGGGTGCCATCGGCGGCAACGGCGGCCCCAACGGTGCGGCGGGTGGCAACGGTGGCACCGGTGCCGCCGGCGGCCTCGACGGCGCGGGCGGCGCGGGCGGAGCGGGCGGCGCGGGCACCAAGGGCGGTGCGGGCGGCACCGGTGGTTCCGGCGGCAACTCCGGCGCCAATGCCGGAGCGGGCGGCGCGGGCGGCCTCGGTGGCGCCGGGGGATCCACCGGCGGCGCGGGCGGTAACGCCGGTAACGGCGGCATCGGCCACGGCGGCGGCGCGGGCGGCAACGGCGGCGCCGGCGGCATCAACAGCTCTGGCAACGGAGGCAAGGGCGGGCGGGCCGGAAACGGCGGTAACGGAAGCTCCGGCGGGGCCTTCCCGGGTGGCGCCGCCGGCATCGGCGGGGCCGGGGGCCTGAGCTCCGGGGGCATCCTCAATGCCGGCGGCAGCGGCGGGAAGGGTGGCAACGGCGGCGCCAAGTCAGGCGCCAGTGCCGACGGCGCCTGCGGGATCGGCGGCGCCGGCGGCAACGCCACCGGAGGCCTCCTCTTCCACGGCGGCACCGGCGGCATCGGCGGGACCTTCGGCGGCGGCAGCCCCTGCGCCAACGGAGCTAACGGAACACCGTAACCGGGCCCGCCCCAGGTGTCTCCGGGCCACCCCTACGTGAGGACACCTGGCGGGGCTCCGGCGCTGAGGCCGCACCTCGGCCCCTGTCACTGAACGGCCGGTTACCGGCTGTTCAGTGACAGGGCACGCCTGCTGTGCCGACACTTCGAGACCGCGCGTCACCGGTTGAAGGTGCCCAGAACTGAACAGCCGCCTCGCACACGGGCCGCCCCCTGCTCGGCGCCTGCGGCTCGAGCGGAACGTCTCCCTGCCGTCCCTCCGCAAGTTCCCCGAGGGCAGCAATGCCCTACCTGCTCCTCGGCCTGCGGCACGATGCCGGTTGTGCCTGGTATGCGTCGTCGATGGCTCCGACGCGCGCCGTTGTGCCGCTGGGGCAACTACCCCGGCAACGTCAGGAGGCCGGGAGAGGCGGGGTGGCAGGAAGCACGCAGCCTGCCGCGGCGGCTGCGGTCTGGAGGGCTGCGGCAGCCGCATTGTTGGCCGTCTTCTGGGCTTTGAGGGCTTCCCCTGCCGTGGCCTGGGCCACAGCAGGGTCGGCGGCGATGACCAGGGCGGCGGCCATGCTGGCCGAGTAGGTGACGTTGGCGGCCTCGAAGGCCGCGGCCGCGGTGGCCGCATCCTTGAGCAGGCCCACACAGGCGGCGGCATCGGGGGGAACGGGGTCGGCAGCAGCAGACGGTGCGGTCAACAGGCCACCGCCGACCACCAGAACCGAAGCGGCCAGGGACATTGCGGCTGTACGAAGAAGCTTCACGGTCGAACTCCTGACAATTGAAGAGACGAGCCCACAGAGAGCAGAACCAGGACAAGAGCCTCGACGAACGACCCCCAGCCATACGACAGACGACACGCGATGCGCTGCCCGTCACCCAGCAAGCCACGGCACGGCTCCCACCGGAGCTGACCACGCCCCCACCCCACCCGCACCCTCAAGCAGGCCGAACGAGACCCCGCCTCACAAAGCACTCAAAGGACGCCCGCCGGAGCACCAGGGGTTGCGCGGCTAACCCTCGCGCTCAGCACTCTGCATCCCGGCTACGGAGGGCCTGGCAGCCATCCATGGGAGGGAACCCGCTCATGTCCGCCACCAACCACCAGCAGCAGTTCCCGCTCCAGCAGCAGCCCGACGTTCTCCAGCCGTCCCCGCTTCCGGCCTTCGTGCCGCGTACGGATCCGCTGGTACTCCTGCTCTTGGTCCTCGTTGTCGTCCTGCTGCTCGGTGCGGTCGCGTACCTGTGCTGGGAGCACCTGTCGCTGGCCGCTCCGTGCGGCGCGGCCGGTGCCATCGGAGCCGTTCTGGCCGCGGCGGTCGGCATCGCCGTCACCAGTCGAGGCCGGTGACGTCACCACCCTCATCGCCACCGCCATACCGCTGCCTCGCCCTGGCTGGTGAGGTCAGGGGCTGGTTACCCGGTTACCCGGTTCAGTCCCTGGCCTGGCGGGAGGTTTGGCCTTGGACCGGAAGTGCGCGATTTCTCTCCGCCCTTGGACAGAACGGCCAGGTGCGGGGTGAAAGACCTGGGAAGCCCTCCGTGTCGCCCGTTGGGGTGGGATTGCTGGCTTGGGCGTGCTTGGGCTGGCGATGGTGGCGTTGGAGTGACGGTTGTGGTCTTCCGGCGGTTTGCCGCGCGATGTGATGGAGCTATGGCATGCAGATGGCTGAGGTAGTGCGTGTGGACCGGAGTCGGCATATTGCCGTGTTCAACGTGCCGATGCACGGGCATGTGATCCCGACGCTGGCGCTGGTGCAGGAACTCGTCGAGCGCGGCTACCGGGTGTCTTACGCGGTGACGGAGGAGTTCGCGGCGCAGGTGCGTGCGGTGGGGGCGACGCCGGTGCTGTATGAAGTGCCGCCGTCGGGGGAGGCGCCCGAGGACATGGGGGAGGGGGTGGCTCGGGTGATCGGGGTCAATATGGTGGCGCTGCCGCAGCTGGAGCGGGCGTTCGCTGGCGCCCGGCCGGATGCGGTCCTGTATGACGTCTACGCCTGGATGGGGCCCATGCTGGCGGCCCGCTGGGGGGTGCCGGTGCTTCAGCTGGCGCCGACGCACATTCCCTACGAAGGCCTGGTACGGGAGTTCTTCGGACTGGACGACATCGCGCAGATCCCCGGCCTGCCGCAGCTGGCGGGGGCGTTGAACGAGTGGGGTGTACCGGGCGGGGTGCACGCGCTGACGCTGGCCCCACCGCGGGTGATCGCCTTCTTCCCGCGCTCCTTCCAGAGGCGGCCGGAGACGGTACGGGCAGGTGAGGCGCACTGGGTGGGGCCGGCGATTGCCGACCGCTCGTTCCAGGGGCGCTGGCAGCGCCCGCAGAACGGCAAAGCCGTCGTGTATGTGTCGCTGGGCTCGCAGTTCAATTCGCGCCCGCAGTTCTACCGGGACTGCCTGGACGCGCTCGAGGGCCTGGGAATGCACGTCGTGATGAGCGTCGGCGCCGAGGTGGCCGCTGCCGATCTCGGGCCGCTGCCGGACGGGTTCGAGGTGCACGCCAGTGTGCCCCAGCTCGATGTGCTGGCCGCCGCTTCGGTGTTCGTCACCCATGGCGGCATGGGCAGCGTGATGGAGGCCTGCGCTTTGGGGGTGCCGCTCGTGGTGGTGCCGCAGATGGCCGAGCAGCGGGTGAACGCCGCCCAGATCGAGGAGCTGGGGCTGGGGGTGCACCTTCCCCGCGAGGAGGCGAGCGCGCGGGCCTTGCGGGAGGCAGTGGTGCGGGTCGCCTCCGACGACCGGGTGGCAGCCGCCGTGAAGGAGATGCGCCGCCAAATCGAGACGGCGGGCGGTGTGCGGGCGGCAGCCGACGTGGTGGAGAAGGCTCTGGCCGACACCCCGACGGTCTCGGCCTGACGTGCGGGGCAGGGCAGGCCGCAGCGCCGGTTCGAGCCAGGAAACGGACACGCGCCCCGGCACGGCCACGGGCCGGATCGGCACGCTGGTGGCCGCTGCGCTGCTCGCGGTGGCGGTCTGCCCGCCGGCCGGGGCCGCTGCGACCGAGGGCACCGGGTCGGGACCGGCGGCCGCAGCAGGGGAGGGCGGCGAAGCGGAAGCACAGGTGAGTGTCACCGGGGACACCGTCCGCGCCGCGGACGGGACGCCGCTGGCCGCAACCGTGTACCGGTCGGCGGCCCCCGGCCGGCTCCCGCTCGTGGTCGTCCCCGGTCCGTGGTTCTCGCTGCCCGCCGACACCCTTGCGGCGGCGGCCCGGATGCGGTCGCTGGCCGCCCGCGGCTACACCGTCGTCGCCTACGATCCGCGGGGCTTTCGCCGCTCCGGAGGCTTCGCCGATCTGGCAGGGCCCCGCGACACCGCCGATGTGTCCCGCGTCATCGACTGGGCCCTCGCCCACGCCGGAGCCGACCCGGGACGCGTCGGTGTCATGGGCGCCTCCTACGGTGCGGGCATCGCGCTGAACGCCGCGGCTCGAGACCCCCGTATCCGGGCGGTCTCGTCCCTGTCCGGCTGGGCCGACCTGACCGGCGGCTACTACCTCAACGGAACCCGGTCCGCGAGCATCGCCCTGTTCCAGGACGTCATGGGCCGTCTCCACGGCCGCTACAGCCCCGAGTCCGCGGCGATCCTGCGCCGTGCCCGCACCACAGGCATCGACGAGTCCGCCCCGGAGGCCCTGCAGCGCTCACCCCGCGCCCACGCGGACCAGCTCAACCGCAACCGCACCGCGGTCTTCCTGACCAACGAGTGGGACGACCCCCTGGTGCCCGCCTGGCAGACCGGGACATTCTTTGATGCGCTCACCGGCCCCCGGCAGTTGCGCATGTATCCCGGCGGGCACGGTGACAGCAGTTCCGCCACCAACGGCCTCCTCGAAGGCGGACCTCCCGCGTGGAGGGAGGCCGTCGCCTGGCTCGACGACCACGTCCGCGATGCCCGCAACCCTCTCCCACCGAGCGGTCAGGCGTCCCGATTGGTGGTCCACTCGCGGACTGGCGGTCCGGCCGAGGAGTATCCCGACTGGCGGTCACTGCAGCACGGCCTACGTCCAGTACCGCTGGAGCCGGGCAGCGAGGACGGGCGCATCCTCGCCGGACTGCCCTCCGCAGCCGAATCCGGCCCTTTCCCACTCGCCGGTACCCTCGACCAGCTCGGCCTGCCCCCCACCACGCTCGCCCCCCTGCTGGATTCCCCCGCCTGCGCAGTCTGGCGCAGCGCCCCCCTGACACGGGCGTCCGCGCTGCGCGGCGTAGCCCGTGTGGAGGGTGTCCTGATCCCCGGCGCCACGGAAGGTACCGTCATCGGCTACGTGTACGACGTCGATCCCCTTGGTACCGCACGGCTTCTGACGCACGCCCCGTACACCTTCCGGGGACAAGCGCCGGGCAGGCCGCACCCGTTCAGCCTGGCCATGCTGGCCACTGCCTGGGACCTGCCGGCCGGCCATCGCCTCGCCGTCGCGTTCGACACGGTCGATCACCGCTACGTCAGCGAGAACCCGACGGGAGCTGTCATGACCGTGGTGGCGTCCGCCGTACGGCTGAGCGCGCCGCTCACACCTGTGCCGGAACGTTGATCCGGCCGAAGGCGGGGCCGCAGGTGGCGGCGGCGCGGCAGGGCCGCCGCATCGCAGCCGCGGTGGCGAATCCGAGCGTGGCGACGGCCACGGCGCCCCACAGAACCGCGGCCAGGCCGTCCGTGAACGCCTGCGGTCCGGTGGCGGATCCGAACCGGGTGAACAAGGCCGCCGCCGCGGCGACGCCCGCCACCGCCCCGGCCTCCCGCACCGAGGTGTTGACCCCCGACGCGGAGGCCAGCCCCACATTTGTAGCCCGCTCCAGGAGCAGTTGCGGCGCAGCGGTGAAGAACAGCGCCATACCCACCCCGCCGGCCACCAGGCCCGGCACCTGTACCCCGTAGCCCGCTCCGGGTTCAAGGACGAGAGCGAACCAGGCCGAGCTCGCCGCGGTGAGCCCGAAGCCCGCGATGGCCACCGCCCGTGCGCCCGTGCGGCCCATGACCAGACCGGCGACCGGGGCGACCAGGAGCGGCATGACCGTCCAGGGCAGGATCCGCAGCCCCGCCTCCCACGGACCGTGCCCCTGCACAGACTGGGGGAACTGGGCCAGCCAGAACACCGTCCCGAACACCGCGGCGTGCATGAGGAAACCGCACACGTGAACCGCCGCCAGGTCTGCCCCCGATCCGCGATCCCCATGCCGCTGAGTACTCCCTCGTACCCTGCCGAGCCACGCCGAGGCCAGACCCACGCCCAGCAGGCCCGCCCCGGCGAGAGCCACCGGATCCAGCACCGCAGCCGCGGCCTTCACCCCGCCGGCCAGCCGAGGCAGAGCCCACACCGCCGCGAGCGCCGCGGCGCCGAACAGGAGCGGACCCCGGGATACCGCGAACTCCGTACGGTCATCGCCTCGGACCTCCCGCAGCAACCTTGGCGCGGCCGCGGCCAGCAGACAGCCGAGCGGCACATTGATCCAGAACACCGTCCGCCAGCCGCCTGACTCGACGACCGCCCCGCCCACCAGAGGGCCCACGGCGACGGCGAGACCTCCCAGCGCTCCCCACAGACCCAGCACGAGCGAGCGGCGATCCGGCGGCAGCACCGCGTTCAGGAGGGTCAGGCCCAGGGGCGCGATCGCCGCGGCCCCCACCCCCTGCACCGCGCGCGCGGAGATCAGGACGGCCACCGATGAGGAACACGCCGCCAGCACCGAACCAGCCGTGAACACCACCAGTGCCACCGTGAACAACCGGCGATGCCCGACCCGGCCGCCCAGGGCTGCCGCCAGCGGCGGCAGCACCGCCACCGGCACGATGTACGCGTTGACCAGCCACCCCAGCGTCCCGACCCCCAGGCCCAGGTCGGATCGGATCGCCGGCAGCGCGGTCAGCAGCACCAGGTGGTCCAGCCCGCACAGGAACACCGCGAGCCCGGTCACCACACAGCCCGTCCGCGCGGAACGTTCCCTCACCGGTGCGAAGACGTCAGGAGCACAGAGGCCTCGGGTTCGTGCACGTGGTCAAGGGCGGGGCAGTAGCGCCGCATGACGACCCCGCCGCGCGAAGCAGCCGGGATGAAGTACGCATCCCGCTCGCCCGCAAGGCGCCGCAGCTCGGTTCGCGTTCCCTCCAGCACCCGGTCCTCCGGCCCGACACTCCGTTCCGCCAGGCCCAGCCGGGCCCTGCCGGCCTCGACGACGCCGAACCCGATCCGCCGGAAATAGTGAAGGTAGCCTTCGGGCGAGGGATGGAAGCCATCGGGGCAGTACAGCTGTCCGGGAGAGTGCCGGAACACACCCGTGGCCAGTGAAACGACCAGCCCGCCGGCCCGGAGCACGGCCACGGTCTGCCTCCGTGCCAGCCGCCGGGACCGGAAGGTCGCCACGACCGCCGCACCGCGGTACAGCGCCGGAGCCGCCCCGATGTCCGCGCACGAGCCCACCACCACCTCCCAGCCCGCCGCGCGCAACTCCCGCACGTACCGCCCCAGACGGGCACTCGCACGCTTCAGCGAGGTGGGAAGCAGCACATCATTGCCGCCGATCAGAATCAGAACCACACCCCGCTCCGGGCGGCCGACCAACGCCCTGACCTGGCGCGCCATCCCCGCCGTGGTCACACCCGCCCGGGCCAGGACCTCCACCTCGACCGAGCAGGACAGCTCCGAAACCAGCCGCCGCGCGAGATATCCGCCCGCCGTCTCGTGCCGATCCAGCACCCCCACGCTCTGCCCGGAGGAATCCCCGAGGACGGCCAACGGCAACACCCGCACACCGTCGGCCCCGTACCGCCCGACAGGCGAAGGCACCCTGCGCCCGTCCCATAGACGCCCGCGTAACACCAAAGCGGCGTATCCCTTCAGCAGCGATCGCAGCACTCTGCGGCGCCACAGAGTCCGCCACCACTTCGACGCACCCCTCACAGCACCCTGCTCCACGCATAGTTCATATGCTGTGAACGATCTTCGATCGGACGGGTTACTCAGAGCCCTCTCGTCGAGGAGTCCTGCACCTTGGACCCTGCCGACCACAGGACGGACAGCCCCGCACGGCGGGTGAGTTCGCGATTGCCGCCGCCCGCCTCGGCCCCGACCTCCTCGACCGTGGCCCCCAGCGCTCCCGCCGAAACGCGGTACCGGGTAGGGGCGGCCGCGGCTGCCCCTACCCGGCCGCGCTAATCACGAAATGTGCGCGACGCGATCCACTCCTCCCCGGCGTGGCCGGACATCGCGGCCGCGAGTGGGCCACCTCGACGCGCGGGGCGTCGACGTCGCCCGGATCCTCCTGGACGCGCACGCCGCCCCTGCCCCCGCTGACGCCCGTGTCCCCGCACCCGCCCCCGCTCCGAGCACCGCGCCCACCGCCGGTGCGGGAAGCCGCCGATCCGTGGGCACCGCCCGCCAGCGTGGACGCGAAGCGCTCCTGGAGCCCGCTCACGGAGGGATTGAGCGTGCCTCGGGACCTGGACCTCGGCGACTGGGCGAAGGCGCTGGAACAGCTCGGCGTGAACCGGCTCGCGCTGCAGGGTCGCGTCGAGCTGGACGGTGAGGGCGGCGCCCATGTCGAGCTCCCCAACGACGCGCACTACCACCGGCCGGGCCGCGGGGCCGGGGGCAGAGTGCTGTGAGAGCTGATCGTGATCAGTCATCGTTTTCCCCGTGGTGGCTGTCTCCTCACAGAAGGCAACCGCTCCGCCGGCATGCCTGAACCTGCCCCACCAGCCCTCCTCCCGATTCAAATCGTCCGCAGGTCCGCCGCGGGCAGCTCCCCGCCCTTGCCCGCCGTCACAGACGCCATGCCTCACCACGACCGATTAGCTCACAGCAGCCCCTCCAGAAATCTGTGTCGGCTGGAGTAGACATTGGTCGGTGGTGTGGTTATGGTTTCTCTCGTAGCCCAGAGAGACCGCAGGGCCTGGCAGAGACGAACTGCCGGGCAGGCAGTACCCGCAGTACCCGTATGACGGTGCGGTGGTGGAGTGTCGAAGCCAGGGTTGTCGTAGGACGGCGACGGGACTGGTCACCGGACCGGGTGGCCCGCAGTCATCAGGGGCCACCACACGCAGTACCAGCAGTTCGCAGTACCCGGCAGTACCTCGGTAAGGGTGTCGATTGTGGGCATCCGCACCGGGATGTTCGGCAGTGGGGTTCCAAGCCAGAGCAGATGCAGGACGGGCGACGGGGCTGGCTGCCGGAAGCGTGGCGCTCGGTCAGGCCACGAGCAGTTCGCAGTACAGCAGTACGAGATGTACCCAGCAGTGAACTCAATGAGCAGCACCTCGGTGAAGGCGTCGGCTGCGGGCGCGCGCACCGGGAGGTCCGGCAGTGGGGTTCTAAGCCAGAGCAGACGCAGGACGGGCGACGGGGCTGGCTGCCGAAGAGTGGCGCTTTCGCAGGTCACGAGCAGTACGCATCACCAGTAGTAGAAGCAGTACCCGCATCACCGCAGTATTCGCGTTGCCAGCAGTTCGCAGTACTAGCAGTTCGTAGTTCCCGTTTGGTAAGTGAGTGATCCAGAGGGATGAACGGAGGGACCAGGCGCCATCAGGATCGCCCGGATGGAGTGTTGAGTTCGGGTACCGCAGGACATCGTTAGTGAGGTGGTCTCCGGTCAAGCAACCGCGATCCCCGCACCCCCGACAGAGCTCAGGTCGGGTCTGTGGAAACAGAAGGCCGGCGCAGCATCAGGGCCGGCCGATGGTGTAGCAGTTCCTTCGGGGCCCTGGTGCCACAGGCACCAGGGCCCCTCCACGCGTTCCACAGAGAGGTGAGATGACAGCAGACGATTCGTTCGGCCGTCTCGACGATGACGACTACCCCGCCTACACGATGGGCCGGGCCGCCGAGATGCTCGGCACCACCCAGGGCTTCCTACGGGCCCTGGGCGAAGCCCGCCTGATCACCCCGTTGCGCTCGGATGGCGGGCACCGGCGTTACTCCCGCTACCAGCTGCGCATTGCCGCCCGCGCCCGTGAGTTCGTCGATCAGGGCACCCCGATCGAGTCGGCCTGTCGGATCATCGTCCTCGAGGATCAGCTCGAGGAGGCGCAGCGCATCAACGCCGAATACCGGCGCAGTACGGAATCGTCGAATCCGACGGCTGCGGCTTGAGCTGGGGCGCGCCCGCCGGTCCTCGGTGGGCCCGCGCACACCCTTGTCCCAGGCGTGACATGTAGCTGTTTCCTCTGGTGACAGCCCGTTGTTGGCGTGTAGCGTCTGCGTCAGCTGTCGTGGTTCGGAAGTTCCCCTTTGCCCACGCCTTCGGTGTGGGCGTTTTGCTGTGCTGTGCCGCAGGAACCAGGGCGATCACCTCCGTTTTCCGCATCGAGCGGTTGGCGTTCATCGACTGGAAGGCATGTGACATGGCTACGGGAACTGTGAAGTGGTTCAACGCGGAGAAGGGCTTCGGCTTCATCGCGCAGGACGGTGGCGGCCCGGACGTGTTCGCCCACTACTCGGCGATCAACTCCTCGGGGTTCCGTGAGCTCCAGGAGGGCCAGGTCGTGACGTTCGACGTCACCCAGGGCCAGAAGGGCCCCCAGGCGGAGAACATCACCCCGGCCTGACCTTCACCACCCCGCCCGTGGGCACCGGGGAGCGGCGCGTACGGATGCCCCTGGGAATTCCGTACTGCCCGCAGAACAACGGTCTCCTGAGTTCGTCCGGGCCTCGGCGGGATCTGAGACGCACACGATCAAGGGGTGCGCAACAGTGCGGCCCTGATCCGTCTCGAGCCGGGGGTGCCGCGCGCGCAGCGGGCTTGGCGCATGGTGACATGCCGGGCCTTCCCGCGTCAGGCGAGTGGCCGTGAGGGAGGACTCTTGTAAGAGATCACCTTGCCATCGGGTCGTGGAGGCGGGCACGCAGCAGGTACAGGTCTGCCGGGCCGGCTGCGACGGTGGCGAATGCTGTGATCAGTTCCTGGATGCGCTGGTCTTGGCCGTCGTGGACAGCGGTGACGATCCGTTCGATGAGCGCCCGTGTATTGGTGTCGACCATCGCCTCGATGTAGGTGTGAGTGGTCGGCGGTGGCGTCATGCCGTGGCTGTGGTGCGTAGGAGACGGGGTTCCGGCCCGGTTGTGATTCTCGGCTGTTCTGCCGCGGGATCGGCTTGGGGCGGTGGCGCCGGCGATGCAGGCGCGGGAGGAAGAGGCGTTGTGTCCGCTCGGACCACCAGCCAGCCTGTACCGCGCCCGGGTCCGGGGCGTTCGATGAGGTGGTGGTCCAGCTCTCCGGTGATCATCACGGCCAGGAGGCTGAGACATTCGCGCTGCAGTCCAGAGGTCCAGCCGTCCTCGCCCGGCACGTCAAGGAGTACCTGTCCGTCGCCGGTTAAGCGTCGGCAGGCGTCCTGCACCGCCCGCACCACTACCTCGAAGCATTCTTCGCCCACGCGGTTACGCAAGTCCTCCAGGTACCGCTCCAGGACAGCGTCTACGCGGTCTTGGAGCCGGTTGGAGGCGGGCTCCCGCGTGTGGTGCTCTGTCATGATTGCCACCCTTCCCTCCTTGGATGGTGTCGACGCCTGGCACGAGCAGCATCCGGCCGTGCAACGGGGGGACTGCCGCATGCCGCGACACCACCCGGCCCGCGCCCCGGCCCGTCCAGCCTGCGCCTGCCCGTGACGTGGCGGCGGGAGAATCGTTAAATCAGATGTCGCCGAACAAATGCACCCGCCCCCGGCGGTCGGCGCCTCCCGGGGGCCCGGAAGCACCCCCCTCCCCGCTTCCCGGCCCCCGGGCACCCCGCTGGACCGGCCAGGTAGCACCTGGCCTTACGCGTCGGCGTCGTACTGCTTGGTGCTCACGCGGCGCCTCCGTTGTCTGTCCGGGTGCGGTTGGTGACCCAGCGCGGATCGCGTACTGGTACCGGCGTCCGCAGCCGGCGGCCAGGGCGGCGGCCGCGGTGACGACGATGCCCATCACGTCCACCTCATCCCGACCTTGGACAGCTGCTCCATCCGCTCGGGAGTCAGGGTGGCGGCCCGGCGGCGCTGGTTGTCGACCCACATCCCGAGCTTCAGCGACACGTCCCGCTGCGCCTGGCCGCCGTCGCCGTCGAGGGTGATGGTCTCGACGTGCTTGCGGGGCACCGTGAGGTGTCCTTCGCGCGCGAAGAACTGGGCTGCGGCGGCGTAGTGCATCGCCCACTTGTCCGCCTGGCTGGTGCGCGGCTTCGGTTTCTCGTCCTCGTCGGCGGGTGCGATGCCGAGGATCTGCTCGCACATCCACTGCTGCACCCCGGTGAGCTGGTCCCAGCCGTGTCGGACCGTGGTGACCCACCGACCGAGGTCCTCGCCCTGGCGCACGACCTCGCCCGCCACGGTGGGCAGCTTCTGGCCGGTGTCGAGGTGGAGCCGGACGAGGTGGAAGCAGCGCTGCCACGTCACCGGCCATGCCGGGCACCATGACGGGTCGATCTCCTCGAGCTGCTCGCGGCGTTCTCGGGTCATCGCCCCGGCGGACGACTCCACCGGCAGCCCCTTGGCGCGCCGCTGCTCGATCTCGCGGGCTTTCCGTGCGGCGGCCCGCGCGTTCTTCAGCCAGATGCCCACGGGGGCGCCCTGGAAGGCGGCGTCCAGTGGCCCCAAGAGGTGGCCGTGCTCGGCTGCCCATCCGCGCGCTGCGGACAGGCCCTCGGTCCAGGCGACGTCGGCGTGCGACCAGACCATGCCGAGCTTCTCCAGCTGGGTGATCCGCTGTTCGTCCATGTCGTCGCGGTAGTAGAAGCGGCGGGCGTCGGCGGTCCACTGCCCGAGCGGGAAGGACGGGAGCGAGGCCGGCCACCCGGTCCTCTCCGCCTCCTCGGCGGCCGGGACGCGGAACGTGAACGGCACCTTGAGGTCGCCGTGGGCGCGGGTGTAGATGACGGCGGCCTCTACCCCGCGCCGCCAGTGCTCGTGTTCCGGGTTGAGGACGCGCAGGTTGATGAACGCGGCGAGCGCGGCCGGGTCCCGGGGCGTAGTGGCTTCGTTCACTTCAAGGGACAGCGTTTGTCCAGCAGTCTGGGAGGCAGTCGGCTATCCGCGTGCCAGCTGATGTTCACGGCAAATGACGTCACTCTGACCTTCGCGGCTCGTCCTGCTCATGCGGGTAATCGGACGTGGCCGGCGTCGGCGGTGATCGAGAGGGTCTGGGTTCGCGACGGGAACGGACGGCGCCAGGTCGCTTCCTGCGGATCAGTCCTCCAGCAGCTGCCGCAACCGGCAGGCGTACCACGCGGTCGCCGCGCACACCGCCACGTAGATGGCGACGCCCTGGAGAGCGAAGTTGACGTAGTGGAACTCCCACTGCGCCGCCCCCGGTTCGGTGCCGTACCGGGGGTTCTCCCAGATGTACGGAAGGAACTGGGCAACGAGCCCGCCCAGGAACTGGGCGGCGATGTAGAGGGCGGTCAACTCCCCGAGGCGCCGCAGCCAGGCCCGTCGGTCGGTGCGGATCAGGGCACGGACTCCGGCGAGCGCGTTCCCGGGCTGCCACCGCGGGCCCGCCGGGGCGACCCGGGCGCAGACCGCGGGCACCAGGACCACGGCCGCGATCACGAGCCCGACCAGTAGCGCGTTCAGCAGTCCCGCCGTGCTTTCCGAGCTGACCCGGCTGCGGCCCTGGGGCGCGAGGAGCACCGCCAGGATCGGCAGGTGGGTGATCAGGGCGGCGAGGTACACGCGGCCGAGCAGCGCGGCCGAGGGCGGACCGGGGCGACGCGGACGCGAACGGGTCGGTGCCTGGGGTGTGGTCATGCGGCTGATCCCATCACATCATTTCACTTTGGTGAAGTAGTTTTCTTCACCAAAGTGAAAGACTTGTACGCTGACTGGCATGAGTACCGAACGGGACGGCGCCGCGCTGGGCCACGAGCTCAGCCTGTGGGTGGTGCTCTACCACGAGCAGCTCGCGGCCCGCCTGCACGTCAACGCCACTGAGCACAAGGTGCTCGGCATCATCGCCCGCACCCCCGGCACCACTCCCGGTCGGCTCGTCGGCGAAACCGGCCTCAGCAACGCCGCCATCACCAAGATCATCGACCGGCTGGCCGCTCTCGGATACGTCGAACGCGCCAGGGATCCCGGCGACCGCCGCCGGTTCACCCTGACCGCCACGGCCGCGCACCGCCGCGTCCTCGGTGCGGCCATGGCCCCGATGACGGCAGGGATGGCCGAAGTCGTGCAAGGCCTCGACGAGTCCGAACTGGCCGCCGTCGGCCGCTGGCTCACCGGAACCGTCGCCGTCATGCGCGAGACCGCGCTGGCCCTGGCCGAGGAGAACCGCAGCAGTGATCCGAAGGAAACGGCCTAACGGGGTGGGGAAAATTTTCCATCCAACCGCAGCACCAGCTCGTCGATCTCCGCTCCCCGCGCGTTCGCGAAGCCCCGGTCCTCGCCAACGACCTTGAAGCCGCACTTCTCCAGGACCCGCACCGATCCGGTGTTGTCCGCCGCCGCCCGGGCGAGCAGCGGGCGTTCGGGGACCTCGGCGAGCAGCCCCCGCAGCGCCGCGGTCGCGATGCCCCGCCCCCAGTAGTAGCGATCGATGAAATACGTGACCTCCCGCTCGCCCGGCTCGCCGTACACGGCCGCGTGCCCGACCACATCGCCGTCCGCGAGCACGGTGCGGGTGACGACGTCGGGCGAGGCGAGGATGCGCTTCCAATGCGCGTCGAAGTGGGCCCGGTCCGTCGGGTCCTCGGCGGTGAAGGCGGCCATCCGATTCGACTCGGGGTCGCTCATGTGCCGGAAGAACACAGGCAGATCGCTGGGGTGCACGGGACGCAGGGAGACATCTATGGAAACCATGGGCCCGACCCTAACGACCTTGGGGGGAGGACGGGAGTGAGTCGGCCGTGACATGCAAAGGGCTTTACGGGTTGGGCGAGTTGTGAAGCTGACCTGGGCCCGTACGGCCTGTACCCATCCTGCCCTGCCCGGGGTCTCCCGCGCACATTTCGGGGAGTTGCTCGAAGAACTCGCCCCGCCCTGGGCGGCGGCCCGCGCGTCGGCCCTGCACGTGATGAGGGGCGGGCCCCGCAAGCGGGCCGAGGGTGCCGGACGCAAGCCGCGCCTGGTGTTCACCGACCGGCTCGCGGCCACCCTGGTCCACCTGCGGCTCGGGCTGCCACATGCCGCCCTGGCCGAGTTGTACGGGGTGGACCGCTCCACCGTCTCCGCCGCGATCCGCGAGGTCAGACCCTTGCTCGCCGCGCGGGGCTTCGCCATCCCCGACCGCCCCGGTCTGCGCATCCGCACCCTGGACGACCTGTTCGCCTACGCAGATGCCGAAGGCGTCGACATCCGGTTCGACGGCACGGAAGTCCAGGTCCGACGCCCGCGCGCGGGCCGCCCCGGACGCAAAGCCTTCGTCTCGGGCAAGAAGAAGCAGAACACGATCAAGACCACCACATTCAGCGACCACCAGGGCCGCACCCTGTTCTCCGGCGTCGTCCGCCCGGGCCGCATGCACGACCAGACCGCCGTGCGTACCGAGGGCATCGCCGAACAGTTCCGCCTCCACCCCGATGTGCACGCCGAGGTCGACTCCGGCTACCAGGGTCTGGCCAAGGAGTTCCCGTCCCAGGTCAGCGCCCCGCCGAAGAAGCCAGCCCAGGACGCTCCCGACGGCGACAAGCGTGCCTGGCGCGAGGCGCGCAGGCGGCAGTCATCGGCCCGCATCGTGGTCGAACACACCAACGCCGAGTACAAGCAGTGGCATCCGCTTCAGCGCTACACCGGACGCCGCGAGGACTACGAGCAGACCCAGCTCGCCATCGTCGGCCTGGTCTCCGACCGCGCGGCCCGACGCACGACCCGTCGCCTCACGAGCACCGAACTCGTGCCCGTTCGCGCGACGGCCTGCTGAATCACCCACCAGCCGAACCGCCAGACCAATACGACCCGACCTCAATTTTCCCCAAGGTCGTTAGCCCTTGCCGGGGTACACGGTGAGGCGGCGGCCCGCCGCCCGTGAGGGCGGCGGACCCTGAGACTGGTCTGCCGAGGTCAGCCGGCCTTGGCAGATTCTTCGGCGCGGGCTCGTGTGCTGGCGAGGCGATAGGAGTCGGTGCCGGTCTCGATGATGGTGCCGTTGAAGGTGAGGCGGTCGACGATGGCCGCGCAGAGGCGGGGGTCGGTGAACGTCTTGGTCCAGCCATCTGGGGCTGGCACATGTTCCTTTTCGCGGATCGCCGCTGCCACCGGCCCGTATCCATCTTCTGCTGTCCTCGTTGGTCTTCATGGTGATGCCAGGATTCTCCAGGTGCTGCCTTGGTCGGTCAGGTGCGAGGAAGGTGTGCCCGTGACATCCCAGTTGAGGGTGGTCCAGGGTGGTGCTGTCCTGCTGGAGCCGGTGACCGCCGATCCGTGGGAGTTTCAGGCCGACTGCGTTGAGGCGTTCGTTGCCTCATGGCGGGCCCGTGGGTTCAGCCCGGTGACGGTCGAGAACGACATCGGCCTGCTGGAACGGACGCTCACCGCGCTGGGCCGGCCCGCCTGGGATGTCACCCCTGAAGACATCGACCGTGTCGTCGGTGACCTCGCCCTTGCCGGGCGGGCCGCCTCGACCCGGCGCGAGTACGTGCAGATCTTCAAGGGCTTCCACCGGTTCCTGCAGGTCCGCAAGGCCGTCGAGATCGAAGCCGGTTTCGGCGTCCGCCTGGTCTGCCCAGTCGATGAGTTCAACGCGTCCCAGCATGTCGGGGACGACTCCCCGGCCCAGCTGCCGCCACCGACCCCCGAGCGGGTCGCGGAGTTCTTCGACTTCCTCAAGGCCCGGATCGCCACCGCCCGCAAGTACGCACCCGCCGCCCGGGACTACGCGATGTTCCGGACCCTCTATCACGCTGGCCTGCGCTCGGAAGAGGCATCGCTTCTGGACCGCCCGGACCTCCACTTCACGCGGGGACCGTTCGGAAAACTCCACGTCCGATTCGGCAAAGGCGCCCGCACCTCCGGGCCCAGGCCGCGCTGGGTGCCGATGCTGGACGGGCTCGACCTCGTCCTGCACTGGTTCCTCGACGACGTCCGCGGCAAGTTCCCCGACTCCCCGGTGCTGTTTGCGGACGAATCCGGCGGGACTCTGCACCGTGGGACGATCCGCAACCGTTTGCGCTACCTGATGGAACTCGAAGGCCGTCCGGCGACCGACCGGTTCAGTCCGCATGCCCTGCGGAGGGCCTGCGCGACGCACAACTACGAGCGTGGTGTGGATTTGGTGGCTATCCAGCAGCTCCTTGGTCATTGGACGGTCAGTTCGACCATGAGATATGTCCGTCCCTCCGCGACGTTCATCGAGGATGCCTATCGCCGTGCGGTGACCACCACGCTCAGCGAACTCACCGCCGAGGGGGAAAGCCCCGCATGAAGATCCGATGGCGTCTGCGGATGGCCGCCGCACAGCGCGAGATCTGGACCGGCACCCAGCTGCAGCGGCTGCTGGCCGAACGCGCCGGCCTGCAGATGTCCTCCGCGTCGGTGTCCGCGCTGTTCAGTAAGGAGCCATCCCAGGTGAAGATGTCCACGCTGATCGCGTTGTGCACCGCGCTGGACTGCACCCCCAACGACCTGTTCGAGGTCGACACCACCCCCGTCGAACGTCCCGCGGCCCCGATGCGGCCAGTCGCCGACCTGCCGAAGGCAGTCTCCGCGCGGGGCCGTTCGATGCCTCCTCTGTGACGTGGAGAGCGGCATCGTGGGTGTCAAACAGAGCGACTGCACCGGCTGCGGAGCCCCGGTCGGCTTCATCGACCGGCACTACTGCTGCGCTGCACTGCCCAGCAGAAGGAGGCCGCGACCCGGGCCGCTTGTCCCCGGTGCGGCCAGCAGCGCGTCCTCCAAGCAGACACCGGCCGGTGCATCACCTGCTCACGCGTATGCACCGCATGCGGCAGCCCGGTGCGGAGCAAACCCTCGGTTCTCTGCCGCACTTGCCTGCGGGAGTCCGAACGCGACGCCGCCAAGGATCCATGCCCTCGCTGTGGCCGACCCGGATATCTCCGCGAGGACACCGGCTGGTGCGGGCACTGCTCGCGTCCCCGTCAGGCCAAACAGCCGCCCCGTGCCTGCGAGGAATGCGGCAGAGTACGGAAGCACGCAGGCCTGGGACTGTGTTCGGCCTTGCTGGCAGCGCCACCCCGACCGCCCCCTCGTCCGAGCCGAGAACCTCATTGCCGAACTCGACAATCCGCCCGGCTGGCTGCAGGACTTCACGACAGACCTCGCCACGAAGTACTCCGTCGGCCGGGCCTGCACGATGATCACTTCCCTCGGACGGCTTCTTCGGGACGGCCAGCCCAACCTCCCCCAGTCCGTACTCGAATGCTCCCGCCGCCCGGGCCGCTCGATGGGCTCCCTCGCCCGTGCTTTGGAGACCTTCTTCACCAGTCGCGGTCTGGCCATGGCCACCGACCAGGCCGAGCGGCTCGCGGCCGGCCGCCGGCAACGCCGCGTCCTCGCGGCCCCCGACACCCTGCGACCTTCGGTGGAGGCCTTCTCCGACTTCATGATCCGCTCGCGTGAGCGATCCCGGCGTGCCGGAACACTGCCCCGCACCGATGCCACCATCGAAGCCGCACTGGCCATCGTGCGTGACCTCGCCCTGTTCCTCGCCGGTGAGCGCGGCAAGCGGGACTGGGCACTGACCGACGTGCACGATCTCGAAGCTTTCTTGGCCGGATCACCCAAGGCCCGAAAGCGTCGACTGGTCGTGCTCGGACAGTTCTTCCGCTTCGCGCGGTCCCAGAAGATCGTCCTCGTCGATCCTGCCCGCGGCCTGACCGCCCGAGGACCGAGCGGCTTCACTGGCGCGACGCTGACGCTTGACCAGCAACGTATGCTGTTCCGCCGCTGGACAATGGATCCGGCTGTCCACCCGCACGAAGCCCTGCTAGGCATGCTCGCCCTCCTGCACGGCGCCTCAAGCCGCGAGATTAAGATGCTGCAGGTCGTTGACCTCGACTTTCGTGCCCGGACCGCCCGGCTCGGAGACCGCCCGCATCCGGTTCCTTTGGATCCGCCGTCTTGGGCGGCAGCGGAACGCTGCCTGGCCCACCGCGAAGACCAGCGGACGGACAACCCGCATGTGATGGTCACCCGCCAGACGAAAACCGGCCGGGGCCCGGCGTCCACCGCCTATGTCAGCCACGTCCTCGACGCGTGCGGATTCCCGCCCCGCATGATCCGCTGCACTCGACTGCTCGAACTGGTCAACACCATGGACCCCAAACTCGTCGCCGCAGCCTTCGGCATGGACCCCGAAGCCACCATGATCTATCTCGCCGACCACATCGACCCCGGCCGCCTGCCTGACCTGCAATCACAGTGGCTACAAGCACCTCCTTGACCTAGTGTTTCTGGATGAGCTCCCGAGACGCCGCCCGCGAAGAACCAGCCGATTTGACCGTCCGCTGCCAGGACGACCGGGCCGTCTCAGTGAAGCTATGCGACCTCTTCGATGAAGACGAAGACTGCGTCCACTACGCCATCGAGGCTTGCGCGGCCGGCCTGAACGCTCGCCTGGACGGCGTGGCAGCCTGGAACTGGGGCGCCGACCTGGCCCCTTTCCTGGAGAAGCTCTCCGAGGACTTCCGGGGCTGGGATGGAGAGCGTGTCTGGCAGACCAATGACCGCGATCTCACTGTCAGAGCGGTCTTCCGCTCGGGCGGCCATGTTGGGCTGACCTGGACACTACGTCCTTGGAAAATATCCGTTGGTAGCTGGGAGGCATCCGTCACCACCTGGCTGGAAGCCGGCGAGCAGATGTCCACTCTCGCAGCCGACGTCCGGCACTTCCTCGGCCAGGAGGCCGGTCATCGTGGGTGACATGCAACTCGTTTGGACTCTCAGTGGGCGGGGATGGGCCGACTGCACCATCTCTGATCATCAGGCGGAAGCCGAGGTTACAGCCTCATACATATCCACAGCCCCCGAGGACCTACTGACGGCGGTGGCCCGCCTCGTCACCGGTGAGGCGGAGGCGCGCGTGCACTTCGAGGCGGAACCCACCGTGTTCCGCTGGATCCTCTACCGCGCGGGCACCGACGTGTGGATTCGTGTGCTGGAACTGGCCGACGGCAGCGAGCACGACAACGCCGGAACCGAAATCTGGTCAAGCCAACAAAGCATCGGCGCTGTGGTTCGCGCTGTGGTCCGCTGTTTCGACGAGGTCGCGCGGAAGTATGGCGAGAGCGGGTATCGAGGCAAGTGGGGCGAGCACTTTCCCCGCTTCGAACTCGAAGCCCTCAGAGATGCCTGGCATAAGAGCCGCCCCCTGGAGCGTTGTCTGAGTACACCTCGCCGTTCGCTTCGAGGGTGACCCGGGCGACGGACTCGGTCAGCTCCTTGGCCGCGCCGACGACGTGTGCGAAGTCTTCGGACTCAACCGCTCGTCCCAGGCGCTGGTACGCATCGGCAATGGCAGCCCAGTGTCCTGACTGAATGCGTTCCGGCTGGGGGAGGGGTTCCTGCACCAAGATCCGAATCACCGTGGGACTTCTCCTTGCACGACGCTTCCAACAGGCAGGAGCGCCTGTGCGGCGCCGTTCCTGTCCCTGTCTTCCTGTGTTCATTTTGGCAGGCCTGAGATGCGCTGCTGCGGGCTGGTTGGCGAGAAGGCTGCCGCCCTCTCGCGCTCTCCCGCACCGTCCCGCCGCGGTCGTGATGATGCGCCACGCCGCCCTCGTACCGCGGCGTGAAAGAAGGTCGGGGGCGGAGGTTCAGATGGGGGTGGTCGTCGCTTCTTTGTGGTGTGTGGGGGTGGTGGTGGGTGTGGGGGGTGGTGT
>NZ_JAPNLM010000043.1 GCF_026627255.1 Streptomyces antarcticus
TCGCCAACCCGCCCGCCCCTCCGGAGGAGCCCCGCATGTCCGAGACCGGCCCCGGCGTCGACCCTCGTACCGCCGGTACCACCCCCGCCCGAGCCCCCGTACGCCCGACCCGGCGCGGCGTGCTCGCCGCGGGAGCCGGGGCCGGGGCCCTCGCCCTGCTCGGCCCGACCCCCACGGCCCGGGCGGTGCCCGCCGCCCCGGCCCCGCCCGGGCCGGCCGCCGCCGCCGCCGACCTGACCCCGTACGCCTCCTACTGGTTCCCGGACTCGCTCCCCCACGGCGCCCCCGGCCCGGGCATCGTGTGGCGCTCGCTGAAGCGGTGGACCCCTGAGTCGGACCCCGACCTCGCCCACAACACCGCCTCCGTGCCGCTCGCCCCGCGCTTCACCCCGGTCGCGCCCCATCCGGGCGCCCGCGCCGGCCAGGCCCGGATCTCCTCCCTCGTCTCCTTCGGGCCGACCGCGCGGAACCCGTCGCAGGGCTCCCCGACCGCCGACTCCTACGCCCTCACGCACTGGGCGTACATCGACGAGCTGGTCTTCTGGGGCGGTTCCTCCGGCGAGGGGATCGTGCTGGCCCCGAACGCCCCGGTGATCGACGCCGCCCACCGCAACGGGGTCCGCGTCCTCGGCAACGTCTTCCTGCCGCCCGCGGCCTACGGCGGCGACCTCCAGTGGACCCGCGACCTCGTCCAACAGGACGCCTCCGGCTGCTTCCCGATCGCCGGGAAACTGGCCCTGGTCGCGGCGGCGTACGGCTTCGACGGCTGGTTCGTCAACGCCGAGACCGACGGCGGCGACAGCGAACTCGCGTCCCGGATGCGGGAGTTCCTGCGCGCGTTACGGACGGCCGGCGCTCCGCACGGGCTGCGCACCACCTGGTACGACGCCATGAACAGCACCGGCCGGGTCGGCTGGCAGGGGGCGCTCAACGAGCTCAACCAGGAGTTCTTCGAGGACCGGACGGGCCCGGTGTCCGACACGCTGTTCGTCGACTTCCGCTGGACCCCGGAGCGGCTGGCCTCGTCGGGGGCGCTCGCGGACCGGCTCGGGCGCGGCCGCCACGAGCTGTGGGCGGGCGTGGACGTGGAGTCCAACGGCTGGAACACCGAGGTTCGCTGGGACGCGATCGTGCCGCGCGGGCGCGACCACGTCGTCAGCTGTGGGCTCTACCGGCCGGAGTGGACGCGCGACCACCTCGCCGACCGCTCCCCCGGCGCCTTCCACCGCGCCGACGACCGGTTCTGGACGGGAGAGTCCCTCGACCCGTCCCGCCCCGCGCCCGAGGGCACGTGGCGGGCCCCCGCCACGGTCGTCGCCGACCGGTCCACGGTCGCCGCGCTGCCGTTCGCGTGTTCCTTCAACACCGGCCACGGGGAACGCTGGTACGAGGCGGGCGAGGTGGTCTCCGACGCCCCCTGGAGCCACCTCGGGCTCCAGGACCGGCTCCCGGGCCGCCGCTGGGTCGTGGAGACCTCCGGGTCGCGGCCCGCCGTGACCCTGGACTTCGCGCGGGCCTGGCGCGGGGGCTCCAGCTTGCTGGTCGCGGGCCGGCTCACCGCGCCGGCCGCGGTCGGGCTGCACTCCACCCGGCTGCCGCTGACCCGCTCCACCGTGCTGGAGCTGGTGCACTGCGCCGCGACGGGCCCGGTCGGCACGGAGGTCGGCGTGGAGGTCGGCGTCGCCGTACGCGAGCCGGCCGCCCCGGGCGAGCCGGTCCCGTACACCTGGTTTCCGGCTCGGGAACCCGCCCCGGGGCCGGGCTGGCGCACCGCGCGGTTCGGGCTCGCCGCCCTCGCGGGCAGGACGGCGTACGGGCTCGCCGTACGGATCACCGCGCTCGGGAGCGGTCCGGTGGAGTGGCGGCTCGGCGCGCTGTCGGTGCGCGACGGCTCCGCCGGACGGCGGCCGGCCCCGCCCACCGCGCTGACCGTGGACGCCTCGGCCGCACGGGACGGCACGGCGGCGGTCCGCCTGTCCTGGCACCGCGCACCGGGGCGGCCCGCCCGCCCCCCGCGGGTCCGGCACTACGAGGTCTCCCGCGTCCTGCCCGACGGCACCCGCCGCTTCCTCGGCGGCACCTGCGGGACGGCCCTGCACTTCCCGGCGGTCCCCCGCGCGGGCCGGGAGCGGGCGGTGGCCTTCGAGGTGCGGGCCGTGGACGAGCTGTACGCGGCCTCCGCCCCGGCCCGCACCGCGCTCCCCTGGGACTGACCCCTCAGGGCGCGGCGGGGTCGGTGCGCGGGACGGCCACCGTCACCCGGAGTCCGTGCGGCGGGTTGTTCTCGTAGGAGAGGGACCCGCCGCCCGCGGCGAGCAGGGCCCGGGAGATGGACAGGCCGAGGCCGGAGCCCTTGACGTTCTGGTGCCGTCCGCTGCGCCAGAAGCGGTCGCCGACGCGGAGCAGCTCGTCCTGGGTGAGACCGGGCCCGCGGTCGGCGACGACCACGCGGACGGTCCGTGCGACGGCCTCGACCGACACCTCGACCTCCTCGCCGGAGGGGGTGAACTTGAGGGCGTTGTCGATGACCGCGTCGAGCGCGCTGGACAGCGCGATGGGGTCGGCCCAGCCGGTGACGGCGCTCCGGCCCGTCAGGGCGAGCAGTACGCCCCGCTCCTCGGCGTACGGCCGCCAGGACGCCACCCGCTCGGCGGCGAGCGCCCCGATGTCGGTGAGGCTGATCTCCGCGGAGGCGTGCTCGGCGAGCGCCAGGTCGAGCAGGTCGTCCAGGACCTGCGTCAGGCGCTTGCCCTCGGTGCGCACGGAGGCGATCTCCTCGTTGCCCTCGGGAAGCTCCAGCGCGAGGAGCTCGATGCGCAGGAGGAGCGCGGCGAGCGGGTTGCGCAGCTGGTGGGAGGCGTCGGCGACGAACGCCCGCTGCTGTTCCAGCACCTCTTCGACGTTGTCGGCCATCTCGTTGAACGAATGGGCGAGGCGTTGCAGTTCCGGCGGCCCGCCGGCGGCGGCGACCCGCGAGTTCATCCGCCCGGTGGCGATGCCGTGGGCGGCCGCGTCCAGGGTCTGTACGGGCTTGAGGACCCAGCTGGTGAGGCGCAGGGCGGCGCCGAAGGCGACCAGCATGGTGGCGGCCAGCCCGGCGGCGATGATCAGCCAGCCGCGCAGGATCCGGCTCCGCATCTGGTCGGTCGGCGATTCGGTGGCGACGACGGCCACGACGTCACCGTCGAGGACCACCGGGGAGGCGACAAGCAGTTTCCCGTGTGTCTGCCAGGGCCACACCTGCGGGGGGTCGTGGCTGCGGCGTCCAGCGAGCGCCTCGACGAAGGCTTCCCGGCCCTCGCCCTTCGCCGGGAGCTCCCACCAGCCCGGGGCCCGGGCCATGGCGTTGTCGTCGCGGTAGAAGATGCCGGCGCGGATGCCGTACAGCTCTTGGTAGCGGACGAGCTCCAGCTGCAGGGTCGCGCGGCGCTCGTCGGCTCCGGTGGACCCGGAGCCCTCGGCGTCGACGACGAACTGGGCGAGGGCGGCGAAGCGGGCGCTGTCGTCGATCCGGTCGACCACCACCCGCTGCTGCTGGCCGGCGGCCAGGCTCACGGCCAGCGGGAAGCCGAGGGCGAGCAGCGTGCCCGCCATCAGGATGACGAGCAGCGGGAGCAGCCGGGCACGCACGCCGGGATCCCGCTAGGGGGCGGCCGGGGCGACGAGCCGGTAGCCCACCCCGCGGACGGTCTCGATGAGGGCGGGCATGCGCAGCTTGGAGCGCAGCGAGGCGACGTGCACCTCCAGGGTGCGGCCCGTCCCTTCCCAACTGGTGCGCCAGACCTCGCTGATGATCTGCTCGCGGCGGAAGACGACGCCGGGCTGCTGGGCCAGCAGCGCCAGCAGGTCGAACTCCTTGCGGGTGAGCGGTACGTCGGCGCCGTCCACGCTGACCCGCCGGGTGGGCAGCTCGATGCTGACGGTGCCGAGCCGGACCACGGCGGGCGTGCCGGTTCCGGTGGCGGCGGCCTCTTCGGAGGCTCCCGCGCGCCGGGCGACGGCGTGGATGCGGGCGAGGAGCTCGCCGGTGTCGTACGGCTTGGTGACGTAGTCGTCGGCGCCCATGTTCAGCCCGTGGATGCGGGAGCGCACGTCGGCCCGGGCGGTCACCATGATGACGGGCGTGGCGGTGCGCTTGCGGATCTTGCCGCAGACCTCGTAGCCGTCCTGGTCGGGCAGGCCGAGGTCGAGCAGGACGACGCCGAAGGGCGGGGCTCCGGCGGGCAGCAGCGCCTGGAGGGCCTCCTCGCCGTTGCGGGCGTGGGTGACCCGGAAGCCGTGCCGGGCGAGGATCGCGGACAGGGCGGCGGCGACGTGGTCGTCGTCCTCGACGAGCAGCAGTCTCATGCCGTCCCCCTCTCCTCTTCTTGCTCTTCAGCTTCCGTACGCATGGCCACCCTGCATCCACGCCGATGCGGAGTCCCACGTCAAGGGGGTTCCGGTGCGGCGCGCCTTCCGTTATGCACCCGGTACGCGCCCGGGGCGGCAGCGCGGGCGGCACGCACGGAGCGTATCCGGGCGAGGCCGGATTGTTATCCTCAATTCTCCCTCAGATGTGATGACGTTGTGCGCGCCACGTCACTACTGTCCTCCCAACCGAGGAGGACGGAGCAAGAAGCCGATGAGCGGAGTATCAGTGACCAAGGACGTGCAGGACGCGGCCGGTGCCGCGGACGACCTGGTCGTACTGAGCAACGTCAACAAGCACTTCGGCGCGCTGCACGTGCTTCAGGACATCGATCTGAGCATTGCCCGCGGTGAGGTCGTCGTCGTGATCGGTCCTTCGGGATCGGGCAAGTCCACGCTGTGCCGGACCATCAACCGTCTGGAGACCATCGACTCGGGCACCATCACGCTCGACGGAAGCCCGCTGCCCGCCGAGGGCAAGGCGCTGGCCCGGCTGCGCGCCGACGTCGGCATGGTCTTCCAGTCGTTCAACCTCTTCGCGCACAAGACGGTGCTGGAGAACGTCATGCTGGGCCAGCTCAAGGTCCGCAAGACCGACCAGAAGGCCGCCCGCGAGAAGGCCGTGGCCCTGCTGGACCGGGTGGGCGTCGGCTCGCAGGCCGACAAGTACCCGGCGCAGCTGTCCGGTGGCCAGCAGCAGCGCGTGGCGATCGCCCGCGCGCTGGCGATGGACCCGAAGGTGATGCTGTTCGACGAGCCGACCTCGGCGCTCGACCCGGAGATGATCAACGAGGTGCTGGAGGTCATGCAGCAGCTCGCCCGGGAGGGGATGACGATGGTCGTCGTCACGCACGAGATGGGCTTCGCCCGCTCCGCGGCGAACCGGGTCGTCTTCATGGCCGACGGCAAGATCGTCGAAGAGGCCACGCCCGAGCAGTTCTTCAGCAACCCGCGCAGTGACCGGGCCAAGGACTTCCTGTCGAAGATCCTGCACCACTGAGGTCCGGGTCTGGTAGTGATCCGGTGACGGGCCGCCGCCCGACCGGCTCCTGCCGCCTGCGCACGTGCCCGTAAAGCGTCGCTCGTCGTTCAACAACGTCTCATCCGAGGGAAGTTCACCATGAAGATCTCCAAGGTCGCCACGACCGCGGCCATCGCCGTCGCTCTCGCCCTGACCGCGACCGCCTGTGGCGGCAGCGCCAAGGACGCCGCGAGTGACGCCGGTGCGTCCGGCGGCACCGCCAAGGACAAGATCGTCGTCGGCATCAAGTACGACCAGCCCGGTCTGGGCCTGAAGACCCCGGACGGCAAGTACACGGGCTTCGACGTCGACGTCGCGACGTACGTGGCCAAGGAGCTCGGCTACCAGCCGGACCAGATCGAGTTCAAGCAGGCCGTCAGCGCCGAGCGCGAGAACCTGATCGCGAACGGTGACGTCAAGCTGGTCGTCGCGACGTACACGATCAACGACAAGCGCAAGGCGAAGGTCGACTTCGCCGGCCCGTACTTCCTGGCCCACCAGGACCTGCTGGTCCGCGCCGACGACACCTCGATCACCAAGGCCGAGGACCTCAACAAGAAGAAGCTCTGCTCGGTCGCCGGATCCACCTCGGCACAGAACGTCAAGACCAAGCTGGCTCCCGACGCCGACCTGCGCGAGTACCCGGGCTACTCCGAGTGCCTGACCGGCCTGGAAAACAAGGCCGTGGACGCGCTTACCACGGACGGCTCGATCCTGGCCGGGTACGCCGCGCAGGAGAAGAACAAGGGCAAGTTTAAGCTGGCCGGCCTGAAGCTCAGCGACGAGCCCTACGGCATCGGCCTGAAGAAGGGCGACAAGGACCTGCAAACCAAGGTCAATGCCGCGCTCAAGAAGATGGTCGAGGACGGCTCCTGGCAGAAGGCCATGGACGCGAACCTCGGTCCCGCCGACTACAAGGCCGAGCCGGCCCCGCAGATCACCGAAGGCAGCTGATTCATCGGTGAGGCGCGCCGCCGCGCGCCTCACCGGCCATCCTGGGGAGAGCGCAGGGCAACGTGTTCGACTTTCTTACTTCCGGGCAGTATGACGTGCTCGGAGCCTTCTGGGTGACGGTTCAGCTCACCCTCTACTCGGCGGTCGGGTCCCTGATCTGGGGCCTGATGCTGGCCGGGATGCGGGTCAGCCCGGTCCCGCTGATGCGGACCTTCGGTACGACGTACGTGAACGTCGTGCGCAACACTCCGCTGACCCTGCTGGTCCTCGGCTGTTCGCTGGGTTTGGACCAGACCCTGGGCATCACGCTCGCCGGCGGGGATTCAAAGGAGATTGGATTCCGCCTCGCCATCCTGGGCCTGATCGCCTACACTGGGACGTTCGTCTGTGAGGCGCTGCGCTCGGGCATCAACACCGTGCCCGTCGGCCAGGCCGAGGCCGCCCGTGCGCTGGGTCTGAGCTTCTTCCAGGTACTCACTCTGATCGTGCTTCCCCAGGCCTTCCGGGCGGTCGTCGGACCGCTCACCAATGTGCTGATCGCCCTCACCAAGAACACCACGGTGGCGGCAACCATCGGCGTGGCCGAGGCGGCCCTGCTGATGAAGGAAATGCTGGAGAACGAGGCGGACGCGCTCTTCGCGGTCTTCGGGGTCTTCGCCCTCGGCTTCGTCCTGCTGACCCTGCCCACCGGCCTGCTCTTGGGCTGGGTGGCCAAGCGAGTGGCGGTGAAGCGATGAGCTCCGTTCTGTACGACAAGCCCGGCCCCAAGGCCAAGCTCCGCAACTGGATCTACACCGGCGTTTTCGCGGTACTCGTCGCGCTAGCCCTGTGGTGGATTCTCGACCGCATGGCCGAGAAGAACCAGCTCGAGGCCGACAAGTGGACCCCATTCGTCACCGACAGCCAGGTCTGGACGACGTTCCTGCTGCCCGGCCTCGTTGAGACCCTCAAAGCGGGCCTGATCGCCATGGTGATCGCGCTGCCACTGGGCGCGGCCTTCGGCATCGCCCGGCTCTCCGACCACGCGTGGGTGCGTGTCCCGGTCGGCGCGCTCGTGGAGTTCTTCCGCGCCATCCCGGTCCTCATCTTGATGATCTTCAGCTCGGCCTTGTACGTGATGCTCGGAACCGTCAGCTCCGATCTGCGGCCGCTGTACGCCGTCGTCACGGGCCTCGTCCTGTACAACGCCTCGGTCATCGCTGAAATCGTCCGGGCCGGCGTCCTGTCACTGCCGCGTGGCCAGACCGACGCGGCCAAGGCGATCGGCATGCGCAAGGGCCAGACCATGATGTACGTCCTGGTCCCGCAGGCCGTCACGGCGATGCTGCCCGCGCTGGTCAGCCAGCTCGTGGTGATCCTGAAGGACACCGCACTCGGCGGCGCCTTCCTGGGCTTCGCCGACCTGATGTCGATGAACCGGCAGATCTCCGCCAACTACAGCAACACCATCGCGACCATGGTGACGATCGCCCTGATCTACATCGCGGTGAACTTCACCCTGACCACGCTGGCCTCCGCACTCGAGAAGCGGCTGCGGCAGTCGAAGAGGGGCACCGGCGCCGTCCTCGAGGGCGACGTGGCCGAGGTCGACGCGGGCGGCGCGTCCGGCGTGGGCAAGGCCCCCTGACGCAACGGGACAATCCCCTCTGGGGTCTGACACATAGTCAACCCGATGGAACGAAGTGACACGTGTGGTGCGGCAGATCTCATCCGCCGCACCACACGCATGCCCGCACCTTTATCACTTGACGTACGCACCCATGGGGTTGCCCACCATGCCAGCCGCCACCCCGCACCGCAGCGATCTTCCACTGTGGTCCCCGAGGCGATCGCAAGGCCCCTGTCGGTTCTCGAACCGTCCGCCCCGCTCTGCGGGCCGACCGCGACGCACCGGCGCCCTCCGGGGTACCCACCACATCACTACCAAAGGCACCTGAGGCTCGAGGTAGGGCATCAGCCCCACGAGCGGTATGCACGGCACCGCCATACCTGCCGGCCCACCGGGTCGCCGACCCCATTGTGAGCTCCTCGAGCAGGCCGACGACGCTCCTTCGCCGCCGCATGGGTTCATGCCACAGAGCAGGATAAGGATCACGGAGAATTCCCGGCGACCTATCAAATTTCACGATGGGCCACCGGGAATTCTTGACCTGCCTCAGGAATCGGTGCGGCTAGCGCACGCGACTAGTAGGAACGGGTCCAGAATGTCCCGCCGGTGACGTAGGTCAGCGGCGGACAGAAGGCCATGGAAATTCCGCTCTTGGTCCAAGACGTCGCGTCCCAAGTGATGGCGGGTGCACCGTCATAGGGCTGACATTTCGCAGACGCCTTCCAACTCCCACCGTTAGGGCTGGTGCAGTTGGCTGCCCGACCGTTGGTTTCGGGAACCGTCCAGGTCCAGCAGCCCTCCGGCCAGCCCGTCGGGGCCGCAGTAGCCGTTCCCTGGAGCCCCATACCCGCCATCGCCGTAGCGGCCAACAGCACTGTAAGCGCCTTCTTCATCGTCACAGATCCCTCCCAGTAGCCTCGACTGAATTCAGGTGTTGTTTCGGACGGACGTCTCAATCCCCGCAGAGGTGGCCCGGTAGGAGCTCTCACAGTAGGCAATAGAGTTTCCCCACTGCCTCCACGGCCCATAGAATCCCATCACCCTCCCATCCGCGGGGTCCGTGCACGTAACGTAGGCTCGATAGGATCCGCCGTTGTGATTGCTACAACTGACGACGGCGCCCCAATTTCCCGGGACCTCCTTACGGCACCCATCAGGACGCCCCTGCGGGGCGGCCGATGCGGGTGCCTCGACGCCTAGCGTGAAGATTCCGGCGAGCAGCAATCCGGCCACCGGAATAGTGGCAGCACGACCACGAATACGCTTCAGCAACTTTCCTCACCTGCTTCCCATCTAGAAACAACTACCAGAGAGGGCTCGACACCCCGAAAGAGGGGCAACGTAACCTCGGGAATGCCCCCTGCACAAATACGAGAATTCCATGCCCGTCGCGAATCCGCAAGAGAATATCATTATCTTGAGGTTTATTTGAGCATTGTAAATAGATGAATCAATTCCGGCACACCGAGGCTGGAATTCGTCGCGTATATATATGCGCCAGATGTCCGATAATCAATGCCCTTCAGAGTGTCGCGAAACATCTTCGACATTGCGACGCATCCACTCCATGCGGAGTAAATGATTCCCCTTGTCGGCTCGCCGCACGGTGTCACTTGACTCGGGAACGTTCAGTCGGTTGCATACGTTCTGTGATCACATACCGGACATCGGGAGCCGCGCCATGGACCCGGTGATCGTCGTCGGCGCGGGGCCCGTCGGACTGTCCCTGTCCCTCGCCCTGGCCGGCCAGGGCGTACCCACCGTCGTGCTCGACGAGGGGCCCGGCAAGGAGGAACGCCGGCCGGCCCGTACGGTCGTCCTGCACTCCGACACCGCGGCCATGGTGAACCGGCTGGGCTGCACGACCCTGCGCGACGAGGGGGCGTACTTCGCCGCCTGGCGCACCGTACGCCGCCGCCAGTCCGCCCAGCGCCGCACCTTCGACGACGGCCCGGCCCCGCTGCACCTGCCGCAGCACGCCCTCACCCGCGGACTGCGCGACGCCGCCGCCGCGCACCCGCTCGTCCAGCTGGTCACCGACTGCCGACTCGACTCCCTGGAGCAGGACGGCCGCGGGGTGACCGCCCACACCCGCGGCGCCGAGACGACCTGGTGGCGGGGCAGCCACCTCGTCGGCTGCGACGGCGCCCGCTCCACCGTGCGCAAGCTGCTCGGCATCCGCTTCCCGGGCCGGACCGCCGTGGAGCGGCACGCCGTGGCCGCCCTGCGCACCGAACTCCCCTGGCCGGGCGAGGCGTTGCTGCACCGCGGCCTGCCGTCCGGGCCGGACGAGGCCACCGCCCGGCCGCTGCCCGACGGGGTGTGGCGGCTGGACTGGCTGCTGCCGCCGCGCGGCGACCTCGTGACCCCCGACGCGCTGGTGAACCTCGTACGGGACACCCTCGCCGTGTGGTGCGGGGGCACGACTCCCCCGTACGACCTGATCGACACCGGGGTCCACACCCTGCACCACCGGCTGGCCCGGCGCTGGCGCGAGGGGCGCGCATTCCTCGCCGGGGACGCCGCGCACCTGCTGGGCGCCCTCGGCACCCAGGGTGTCGAAGAGGGGCTCCGGGACGCCGAGAACCTGGCGTGGAAACTGTCCCTGGCCTGGCACCAGGGGGCCTCCGAGGCCCTGCTCGACAGCTACGAGGCCGAGCGGCGCACCGCCGTCGCGGCCCGGCTGCGCGCCGCCGACCAGGCGATGCCGGTGCTGCGGGCCGGCGGCGGCCTGCGCACGTACCTGCCCGGGGCGTCCCGTTCCGCCGAGTCCCTGCTCGCCGACGGCCACCTGGGGCGAGGCCCGCTGGGCGCGGAGCCCGCGTACGCCCCGCCCGTGGCCGTACGCGAGGTGCCGACGGCCACCGAACCGGGCGGGCCGGTGGCGAACGTGGCGGTGACCGCGCCCGACGGCTCGACCGTACCGCTGCGGGACCTGCTGGGCGGCCGGCTGCTGGTGATCCTGGTCGCCCCGGGCACCGGGGTCTGGGACCGGCGCCACTGGCTCGGCGCCGGGCTGATGCCGCGGCTCGCGGCCGCGGTGAGCGCGCTGCCCGTCCGGACCGACCTGCTCGTCGCGGAGAGCTACCCGGGGGCCCCGGCGCACACCGTGCTCCTCGTACGGCCCGACGGGCACCTCGCGGCGACTTTCGCGGGGGTCAGCCCGGCGGAGCTGTACGAGGCGGCGGACGCCGTCCGCGCCGGAGCCCCGGACGCGGCGGCGCTGACGACTCCCGCCACGACGCCCACGGCGGTGGTCGACTGAGGCTCCGGCGGTGGTCGACGGCAGTGCGAGTCCGACGCGCCCGGACCGACTTGCCGGACCGACGCGCCGGACCGACCTGCTCGGCCGACCTGCTGGACTGACATGCTGCGCTGTTGGACTGACCTGCTGGACTGACGTGCTGGACCGGGACTCCAGCCGTGATCGATTGCCCCTCCCGCGGACTCGTGGTTCACTCGCGAACATGACCGGCAACGACGTACGCCTGTGGCGGAGGGTCCATATGGACTTGCTCCGCTACGCGGGCTGCGTGTGTCGCCCTTCCTGCTGATTCGCCTCCTCCGCGCGCCCCGTGCCGTCACCGGCCCGCGCGCACCTCCGCGAACCCCAGGAACGGTCCTCCTCCATGTCTGCACCCACGCTCGCCCCCGCTCCGGCACCCGTCGCCGTCCCCGCACCCGCCGCGCCGGCCGGGGGCCCGACGGCGCGCGAACTCCTCGACTTCGCCCTGCACACCGCGGCGGACGCCGACGCCGTCGCGGCCCTGCCGCTGGACCCGCAGGGCCGTACCTGGATCCGGCTGGACGGGCCCGCCGGCAGCGAGGCCTGGCTGATCGGCTGGCCGCCGGGCACCGGCACCGGCTGGCACGACCACGCGGAGTCGCGGGGCGCGTTCGCCACCGCCCGGGGCCGGCTCACCGAGAACTCGCTGGCCGTGCGCCTGCCCTCGGAGGGCTGGAAGTCCCTGGAGCTCGCTCCCGACGTGGACCGCCTCCGGCACCTGGACGCGGGCACCGGACGGGCCTTCGCCGAGCACCACGTCCACGAAGTCCTGAACGAGTCCCCGGCCGAGCACGCGATCTCGGTCCACGCCTACTACCCGCCGCTGCCGCTGATCCGGCGCTACAGCCGCTCCGGCCCCGTCCTCACCCTGGAGCACGTCGAGCGTCCGGCGGACTGGCAGTGAGCGCCCCGGTCGGCATCGACGAACTGCTGGGGCGGATCCGCGCGGCCTATGACCGGGTCGGCCCGGAGGAGGCCGCCGCGGCCTCCCGCGCCGGGGCCGTGCTGGTGGACATCCGCTACCGGGCCCTGCGCGAGCGGGACGGCCTGATCCCGGGCGCGCTGGTCATCGAGCGCAACGAACTGGAGTGGCGCCTGGACCCGCGGGGCAGCCACCGCTTGCCGGAGGCCACGAGCCACGACCTCCGGGTGGTGGTGATCTGCAACGAGGGCTATGCCTCCACCCTCGCGGCGGCGTCCCTCCACGCCCTGGGACTCCACCGCGCCACGGACCTGACCGGCGGCTTCCAGGCCTGGAAGTCGGCGGGCCTGCCGGTCGTCCCCTCCTGACGTCCCGGGGGGCGTGCCGCGGTTCACCCCGTCACGGTCCGGCGGGGACGCGGTACCCCCCTGGCCACTCCCCCGGTCCTGGTCACTCCCCCGGGTAACCCAGCCCCTCGGCGTCCTCGCCCTCCGCCTCCAGCGCGCGGCGGACCACCCGCAGGGCCATGCCCTCCGGGTACCCCTTGCGGGCGAGCATGCCGGCGAGGCGCCGGATGCGCTTGTCCCGCTCCAGGCCCCGGGTGGCGCGGAGCTTGCGCTCCACGAGCTCCCGGGCGGTCTGCTCCTCCTGGTCGGAGTCCAGCTGTTCCAGCGCCTCCTGCACGAGGGTGGTGTGCACCCCCTTGGTACGGAGCTCCTGCGCGAGCGCCCGCCGGGCCAGGCCCCGGCCGCGGTGCCGGGACTCGACCCAGGCTCCGGCGAAGGCGGCGTCGTCGATCAGGCCCACCTCCTCGTACCGCGAGAGGACCTGCTCCGACACCTCCTCGGGGATGCCCCGCTTGGCGAGTGCGTCCGCGAGCTGCCGCCGGGTGCGCGGCATTCCGGTGAGCAGGCGCAGACAGATCGCCCGCGCCTGCTCCTCGGGGCTCTGGGACGGCAGTTCCTGGCGGTCTTCACGGCCGCGCCGGCCTTCACCGCCCCTTTCCTGCTCCCGCACGGGTCAGCTCTTGGCCACGGCGGCCTTGGCCGTCGTCTTGGCCTTCGATGCGGGGGCGGGCACGGCGGCGGCCGCGGCGTCGGCGGTGTCGGTACCGGCAGCAGCAGCGGCCTCGGGGGTGGCGGCCGCGGCGTCCTTGCGGATCCCCACGCCCAGCTTCTCCTTGATCTTCCGCTCGATCTCGTCGGACAGGGCGGGGTTGTCGCAGAGGAACTTCCGCGCGTTCTCCTTGCCCTGGCCGAGCTGGTCGCCCTCGTACGTGTACCAGGCGCCGGCCTTGCGCACGAAGCCGTGCTCCACGCCCATGTCGATCAGGCCGCCCTCGCGGCTGATGCCGTGGCCGTAGAGGATGTCGAACTCGGCCTGCTTGAACGGCGGCGCGACCTTGTTCTTGACGACCTTGACGCGGGTGCGGTTGCCGACCGCGTCCGTGCCGTCCTTCAGGGTCTCGATGCGGCGGATGTCGAGGCGTACGGAGGCGTAGAACTTCAGCGCGCGGCCACCGGTGGTGGTCTCGGGCGAGCCGAACATCACGCCGATCTTCTCGCGGAGCTGGTTGATGAAGATCGCGGTGGTCTTGGACTGGCTGAGCGCACCGGTGATCTTCCGGAGCGCCTGGCTCATCAGGCGGGCCTGCAGACCCACGTGCGAGTCGCCCATCTCGCCCTCGATCTCCGCGCGCGGCACGAGGGCCGCCACGGAGTCGATGACGATCAGGTCGAGGGCACCGGAGCGGACCAGCATGTCCACGATCTCCAGCGCCTGCTCGCCGGTGTCCGGCTGGGACAGGATGAGGTTGTCGGTGTCCACGCCGAGGGCCTTGGCGTACTCGGGGTCGAGCGCGTGCTCGGCGTCCACGAAGGCGACGGTGCCGCCGGCCTTCTGCGCGTTGGCCACGGCGTGCAGGGTCAGGGTCGTCTTACCGGAGGACTCCGGCCCGTACACCTCGACCACGCGGCCGCGGGGGAGCCCGCCGACGCCGAGGGCGATGTCCAGCGCCGTCGATCCGGTGGGGATGACGTCGATGGGGTCGTTCGGCTTGTCGCCGAGGCGCATGACCGCACCCTTGCCGAATTGCCGTTCAATCTGTGCGAGAGCGGCGTCGAGAGCCTTCTCGCGGTCGGTGCCTGCCATGGGTTCCACCCGATTTGCTTGAGTCGATCGCTTCACGCCTTTGACGCTAATGCCTGCCACTGACAATGCGCCTCCAGCGCCGGTCCGGCTGTGGATAACAATCAGAATGGATGTTCGATTTCCCTGTCAAGCGCGCCACGCCCACCCCTCCCCGGCCGTCCCGCGACCGGCTGCGACGCGGCTCGGAACCCGCACCCCCGCAGGGCGCGGACCTGCGGGTTCGCCCCGGCCGGGCGACCCCGGAGGACGGGCGGCGCGGGGGCACCCCCTACCCACCATCGGGGTTCCGGCGGGACCTCGAGGGGACCTGACGGCGATCCACTCCGGCGCGGTGCCCCTCTCGTTCCGGCCGGACGCCATCGCACCAGGGGCTTCGGCGGGATGCCGGAGGAAGTGACCAAGGCCCAGTGGGACAAGTTCGCGAAGGCCTCCGCCGCCGGTCACTGACGAGCGCGGGGCGGCCGACCCGACGCAGCCACTTACTGACAACCCAGGGTTGACAGTCATGAGACTGTCAACCTACGGTTGCCTCCATGACGAACCCTTCCGTGGAACCCGTTCGCATGACCAACCCGGTACGTCTCGACGACCTGATCGAGGCCATCAAGAAAGTCCACACCGACACCCTGGAGCAGCTCAGCGGCGCCGTCGTCGCCGCCGAGGCGCTCGGGGACGTGGCGGACCACCTCATCGGCCACTTCGTCGACCAGGCCCGTCGCTCCGGCGCTTCCTGGACCGACATCGGCCGCAGCATGGGCGTCACCCGTCAGGCCGCCCAGAAGCGCTTCGTCCCCAAGGCCGACAAGGAGGGTGAGGCGGGGATCGACCCGGGCCAGGGCTTCGGCCGCTTCACGCCCCGCGCCCGCAACGTCGTCGTGACCGCGCAGAACGAGGCGCGCGCCGCCGGCAACGCCGAGATCCGCACCGAGCACCTCGTCCTCGGCCTGCTGGCCGAGCCCGACGGCCTCGCCGCGCACGCGCTCGCCGCCCAGGGGGTGTCGGCGGACGACCTGCGCGCCGCCTCGGCCGCCGCCCTGCCCCCGGCCCAGGCCGAGGTCCCCGAACTGGTGCCCTTCGACGCCTCCGCGAAGAAGGCCCTGGAGCTCACCTTCCGCGAGGCCCTGCGACTGGGCCACGACTACATCGGCACCGAGCACGTCCTCCTCGCCCTCCTGGAGCTGGAGAACGGCACGGGCGTGCTCAGCGGGCTCGGCGCGGACAAGGCCGGCGTCGAGGCGTGGGTCAGCGACGCCTTGGCAGCCGCACTCGGCTCCACGGACGGGACGCAGCGGTAGAGGTGTGCGCGTCCTGCGTCAGCGCGTACCGCTTCACGTACGCGCCGAGGAACGCCTGCAGCGTGGCGACGGCCGGGATCGCGATCAGCGCCCCGACCGCGCCCAGCAGGGCGGTGCCCGCGATGACCGAGCCGAAGGCCACCGCCGGGTGGATGTCCACGGTCTTCGAGGTCAGCTTCGGCTGGAGGACGTAGTTCTCGAACTGCTGGTAGACCACCACGAACCCGAGTACGTACAGCGCGTACCAGGGGTTGACCGTGAAGGCGATCAGCATCGGCAGCGCACCCGCGAGGTAGGTGCCGATGGTGGGGATGAACTGGGAGACCAGCCCCACCCACACCGCGAGCGCCGGCGCGTACGGCACACCGAGGATCGCCAGCAGGATGTAGTGCGCGACGCCTGAGATCAGCGCCATCAGCCCGCGCGAGTAGAGGTAGCCGCCCGTCTTGGCGACGGCGATCTCCCAGGCCCGCAGCACCTCGGCCTGCTTCGCGGGCGGCAGTACGGAGCACAGCGCGCGCCGCAGCCGCGGCCCGTCGGCGGCGAAGTAGAAGGAGAACAGCCCGACCGTCAGCAGCTGGAAGAGCCCGCCGAGCACCGTGGCGGACACGTCGAGCACCCCGCTGGCACTGTTCTGCACGTACTTCTGGAGCCAGTCGGAGTGCAGCATGCTGTCCTGGATGTCCAGGCGGGACAGCTTGGTGTGGAAGGTCGCGTTGATCGAGTCGATGACCGAGTCGAGGTAGTTCGGGAAGCTCTCGACCATCGCGACGATCTGCCCGGCGAGCATCGAGCCGAGCAGGATCAAGAAGCCCGCCGCGAAGCCGAACACCGCGAGGAACACCAGGAAGGTGGCGAATCCGCGCCGCATGCCGCGGGCCGCCATCCGGGCCACCGCAGGCTCGATCGCGAGCGCCAGGAAGAACGCGATCAGGATGTTGACCAGCAGCCCCATCAGCTGGTGGAAGGCCCAGCTGCCGAGCTGGAAGCAGGCAACGAGGGCCAGTACGAGGACCACGGCGCGCGGCAGCCAGCGCGGCATCCGCTCGCCCGCGCCCGCCGGGACAGCGCTCGCCGGGACAGCGCCCGGAGGCGGTCCGCCGGGGCGGGCCGGATCGGCGGGCCGGGGCGGCTCCCCGGCGCCGGCGGGCCCTCCGGCCGCGGCGGATCGTGCCGGACCTCCGACCGCCGCGGATTCCGCCGCACCTCCGGCCGCCGCGGACCCTCCGGCTGCCGCAGGCCCCTCGGACGGTCCGGCCGTCGCGCCCGGCCGAGCCGCCGGTACCGCCGCGGCTGTCGTAGCCGTCACGGGCACCCCGGCAGCGGCGTCCGGGGCGCCTGCGGGCTGGTCGGTCGTCTCATCAGTCGCTGCCACGCGGTCAAGTCTCGCCCACCGGCCGCCCATCCGGCGAAGCCGCGTCCGGCCGAGCGGGGTCAGCGCATCGAGGCGGGCACGTCCATCGCGGAACACACCGCGCGCCACACGTCCTTGGCCTCCCAGCCCGCGTCCAGCGCCTGGTGGACGGTGCGTCCGCCCAGCTCCGTCATGACGTGGTCCCGCGCGAAGGAGTCCGCGTAGCCCGCACCGAAGTGCTCCGCCATCCGCTCCCAGAAAATCGTCAACCGCATGCCTCCAGTATCCCGCCCCGGAGAGTGCACCCGCCCCGTTTGTCCCCCTCCGGCGCACCACCGCGCCCTACGGTTTCTCGCATGCCTGGAGACGAAGCTCCCCCACCGGTCCACCCGGTCCACCCGGTCCACCCGGTCCACCCGGCCCCGACCGCCCCGCCGCAGGACCGGCTGGCCCGCGCCGAGCGGTTCATCTGGCTCACGGCCCGGGTGCTGGAGCAGCGGCGGTTCGCGTTCCACTTCCTCGGCGCGGACGCCGACCCCGTGGACGCCGCCCTCGGCGCCTACCTGGGCGACGACGGCGGCTACGGGCACGCGCTCGATCCGGATCTGCGCGGCCCGCTCAGCCAGCCCCTGCACACCGCGCACGCGCTGCGGGTCCTGGACGGCCTGGGCCGCTGCGGCGGGCAGCGGATCGAGCGGCTCTGCGGCCACCTGACCCGGGTCTCCACCGCGGACGGCGCCCTCCCGACCCTCGTCCCGGCCCCCCGCGGCCATCTCGCGGCCCCGTACCACCCCGCGTACGACGACCCTCCCGGCGAGCTGCTGGCCACGGGCCCCGTCGTCGGCGTACTGCACCGCAACCGGGTCTGGCACGCCTGGCTCTTCCGGGCCACGGACTTCTGCTGGGACCGCGTCGAGGGCATGCGCCAGTCGCATCCGTACGAGGTCCAGAGCGCGGTGGCCTTCCTCGACGGCGTCCCCGACCGGCCGCGCGCGGCCGCGGCCGCGGACCGGCTGGGGCGCCTCGCGCGCGAGCGAGGGCTGGTGGTGCTCGACCCCGGGCGGCGCGCCGAGTACCCGCCGGCCCCCGGCTACGCGCCGGCCGAGCAGCTGTTCCCGCACGACTTCGCGCGGGGACCCGGTTCGCTGGCCCGCGGCTGGTTCACCGACGAGGAGGTGCGCCGCTCGCTGGACTTCCTGGCCGCGCAGCAGCAGCCGGACGGCGGCTGGCCGGTGTACCGCCGGGAGTGGGCGCCGGGCAGCTCGCTGGAGCGGCGGCCCATCGCCACCCTGGAGGCCCTGCTCACCCTGCGGGCGTACGGGCGCCTGCCGGACGGCGCCGCTACCAGCCCAGCGCCCGGACCCCCGCGGTGACCAGCACGGCCGCGGCGACGACGACGAGGAACGGCGCCCGCAGCACCAGCGCCAGCCCGGCGGCCGCGAGCCCCGCGGCGCGGGCGTCGAGGACGAGCTCGTGCCCGGTGCTGAAGGTCTGCTGGGCGGTGAGCGCGGCGAGCAGCGCGACCGGCAGCAGGGCGGACAGGCGGCTCACCAGCGGCCGCTCCAGCGCCGCGGCGGGGACGAGGAGCCCGGCGAGCTTGACGGCGTAGCAGCCGACGACGGTGAGCCCGATGGCGATCCAGACGTTCACGAGCGGCGTCCCTTCATCCACAGCACCGCGGGAGCGGCGAGCGCCGCGATCAGCACGGGGACCCCGGCGGGCAGCACGGGCAGGAAGGCCAGCCCGAGGACGAGCGCGAGGGCGGCGACGGTCCGTTCGGTGGAGGTCTTGAGCATCGGCGCGAGCAGCGCCAGGAACACGGCGGGCCCGGCGGCGTCCAGGCCCCAGGCCCTGGTGTCCCCGATGGCCTCGGCGCCCAGGGCGCCCAGCAGGGTGGTGAGGTTCCACAGCACGTACAGGGTGAGCCCGGTGACGGTGAAGCCGAGCCGGGCCGACTTCCGGTCGGGCTGGGCCAGCGCCACGGCGGTGGTCTCGTCTATGACCCAGTGCGCGGCCAGCGGCCGTACGGGCCGGGGGAACGCCAGCAGCTGGGACAGCCGCAGGCCGTAGAAGGCGTTGCGGGTGCCGAGGAAGAAGGCCCCGGCGGCCGCGGTGAACGGGTTGCCGCCCGCGGCCAGCGCCCCGACCAGGGCGAACTGCGAGGCGCCGGTGAAGACGAGCAGGCTGAGCACGCAGGCCTGGAGCGTGCTGATCCCCGCCCCGGCCGCGGTCACCCCGAAGGCGAATCCGGACAGACCGACGGCCACCCCGACCCCGAGCGCGTCCCGGACGACGGCGCCCCGCGGCTTGTCGTCGACCCCGTCGGGGGCCTCTCGTATGACCATCTGATGTTCTCCCACGCCGCGAAGGTACGCAGGGAGGGCCGGTCCGGTCTTGTACGTTCTTGCGCGCTCGACCCGGGTCCCGGATCCCCGGCGGACCCTGCCGACGCGCCTGCCCGGCGGACCCTGCCGACGCGCCTGCCCGACGCGCCTGCCCGGCGGACTCGCCCGGCGCGCCTGCCCGGCGGGCCTACCCGGCGGCCCGCCCCCGCCGGTACGCGCCCGGGGGCACCCCCACGATCCGGGTGAAGTGCCGGTTCAGGTGCGGCTGGTCGGTGAAGCCGACGGCGACCGCCGCCTCCGCCGGCGGGGTCCCCGCGTCCAGCAGCCGGCGCGCCCGCCGGACCCTGGCGTCGGTCAGCCAGGTGTGCGGCGGCATCCCGTACCGCTCCCGGAAGGCCCGCAGCAGGGCGAACGGACTCGTCCCCAGACCGGCTGCCAGCTGCTCCAGCGAGGGCGGATCCGCCATCCGCTCCTCCAGCACGGCCCGCGCGGCCGCCGCGTCGGCGGCGCCCGCCCCGCGGACCGTACGCGGCGGCAGCGGGCCCGCGTGCCGGCCGAGCATCCGCGCCACCACGCCCCGCAGCAGGGTGTCGGCGGCCAGCGCGTTCCCCGCCTCGGCGGCCCGGTGCACGTCGGCGATCGCCCGCGAACCCTCCGGGTCGGTGACCATGTCGGCGGTGAAACCGGGGGTTCCGCGCAGCGTCCCGATCTCGGCGGCGACCTCGCCGATCAGCTCGCGGGAGGGATAGAGCGTGGAGTACGCCCACCCCTCCGGCACCCCGGCCCGCGCGGTGTGCGCGACCTCGGGGTTGATCAGGACCACGCTCCCCGGCCCGGCCCGCAGGGTGCCGCCCGGCAGCCCGATCTCCTCGACGCCGCCGGTGACGGCCGCGATGACGTACCCGTCGTGGGCGTGGCGCGGGAAGGTGTGGCGGACGTAGCGGGCACGCAGCAGGTCCAGCCCGGGCAGCTCCGGGTACCGCCAGTGCCGCGCCCACTCGCGGCGGTCCTCGTCCGTCCCCATCCCCCCATTCTGCGCCCCGCCGCGGACCGGCGTTTCCCCAGGTCCGGACCGTTGTCAGTGCCGGGGTGCAGGATGGGGACATGGTCGGCTCCGCGCTCGAATCGTTCTCCCCCGCGACCCGCTCCTGGTTCACGGGGGCCTTCGCCCTGCCCACCGCCGCCCAGGAGGGCGCGTGGCGGGCGATCGCCGAGGGCTCGGACGTGCTCGTCGTGGCGCCCACCGGATCGGGCAAGACGCTGGCCGCCTTCCTCGCCGCCCTCGACCAGCTCGCCTCGACCCCGCCGCCGGCCGAACCGAAGAAGCGCTGCCGGGTGCTGTACGTGTCGCCCCTGAAGGCGCTGGCCGTGGACGTCGAGCGCAACCTGCGCAGCCCGCTGACCGGCATCCGCCAGGAGTCCGTACGGATCGGCCTGCCCGAACCCGAGATCCGCGTCGGGATCCGCTCGGGGGACACCCCGCCCGCCGAGCGGCGCTCGCTGGCCGTCCGCCCGCCGGACATCCTCATCACCACGCCCGAGTCGCTGTTCCTGATGCTGACCTCGGCCGCCCGGGACGCCCTGGCCGGCATCGAGACGGTGATCCTGGACGAGGTGCACGCCGTCGCCGGCACCAAGCGCGGCGCGCACCTCGCCCTGTCCCTGGAGCGGCTGGACGAGCTGCTGCCGCGCCCCGCGCGCCGGATCGGGCTCTCCGCGACGGTCCGCCCGGTGGACGAGGTGGCCCGGTACCTGGCGCCGCGGGGCAAGGTGGAGATCGTCCAGCCGCCGTCCACCAAGGAGTTCGACCTGTCGGTGGTCGTGCCGGTGCAGGACATGGGCGAATTGGGCGGCTCCCCGGCCACGGAGGGGCGCGAGGGCGGGGACAAGCCGTCCATCTGGCCCCACGTGGAGGAGCGGATCGCCGACCTCGTCCAGGCCCACCGCTCGACGATCGTGTTCGCCAACTCCCGCCGGCTCGCCGAGCGGCTCTGCAACCGGCTCAACGAGATCGCGTACGAGCGCGCCACGGGCGAGCAGCTCCCCGAGGGCTCGCCCCCGGCCGAGATCATGGCCCAGTCGGGCGCCTCCCACGGCGCCCCGCCGCTGCTGGCCCGCGCGCACCACGGTTCGGTGTCCAAGGAGCAGCGGGCCCTGGTGGAGGAGGACCTGAAGGCGGGCCGGCTGCCCGCCGTGGTCGCCACCTCCAGCCTGGAACTGGGCATCGACATGGGCGCCGTGGACCTGGTGGTGCAGGTGGAGTCTCCGCCCTCGGTGGCCTCCGGGCTCCAGCGCGTGGGCCGCGCCGGCCACCAGGTGGGCGCGGTGTCCACCGGCGTGGTCTTCCCCAAGTACCGGGGCGACCTCGTGCAGGCCGCCGTGGTCACCGAGCGGATGCGCACCGGTTCGATCGAGTCCCTCCGCATCCCCTCCAACCCGCTCGACGTCCTGGCGCAGCAGCTCGTCGCGATGACCGCGATGGACACCTGGCAGGTCGACGACCTGATCGCGCTGGTGCGGCGGGCGGCGCCGTTCGCGGCGCTGCCCGAGTCGGCGTTCACAGCAGTGCTGGACATGCTGGCGGGCCGCTACCCGTCGGACGCGTTCGCCGAGCTGCGGCCGCGCGTGGTGTGGGACCGGGTGGCCGGGACGGTCACCGGGCGGCCCGGGGCCCAGCGCCTCGCGGTCACCTCCGGCGGCACTATCCCGGACCGCGGCCTCTTCGGCGTCTTCCTCGCGGGGTCGGACCCGAAGAAGGGCGGCGGCCGGGTCGGCGAGTTGGACGAGGAGATGGTGTACGAGTCCCGCGTCGGGGACGTGTTCACCCTGGGCACCACGACGTGGCGGATCGAGGACATCACCCGCGACCGGGTCCTGGTCACCCCGGCTCCCGGGGTGCCGGGCCGGCTGCCGTTCTGGAAGGGCGACCAGCTGGGCCGCCCGCTGGAGCTGGGCCGCGCGGTCGGCGCGTTCCTGCGCGAGCTGGGCGCCCTCTCCGGCGAGGACGCCCGGCTACGGCTGCTGGCGGCCGGCCTGGACGCCTGGGCCGCGGAGAACCTCCTGGCGTACCTGGCCGAGCAGCGCGAGGCCTGCGGGCACGTACCGGACGACCGGACCATCCTCGTGGAGCGCTTCCGCGACGAGCTGGGCGACTGGCGGGTCGTCGTCCACTCCCCGTTCGGCGCGCCGGTGCACGCCCCGTGGGCGCTGGCCCTCAGTGCCCGCCTCGCCGAGAAGTACGGCATGGACGCGCAGGTCATGCACGCCGACGACGGTATCGTGCTGCGCCTGCCGGACGCCGACCTGCTGTCCATGGACCTCCTGGACCACGACCCTGCGGGAACGCCGGCCTTCGAGTTCGACGACGAGCAGGCCCCGCTGGGCGCCGCCGACGTCGTCCTCGACCGCGGCGACGTCAACCAGATCGTCACCGACCAGGTCGGCGGCTCGGCGCTGTTCGCCTCCCGCTTCCGCGAGTGCGCGGCCCGCGCCCTGCTGCTGCCGCGGCGCAGCCCCGGCAAGCGCACCCCGCTGTGGCAGCAGCGCCAGCGCGCGTCCCAGCTGCTCCAGGTGGCTTCCGAGTTCGGATCCTTCCCGATCGTGCTGGAAGCCGTACGGGAATGCCTCCAGGACGTCTTCGACGTGCCCGGCCTGACCGAGCTGATGGGCGACATCGAGGCCCGGCGGGTCCGCCTCGTCGAGGTCACCACCCCGGAACCCTCCCCGTTCGCCCGCTCCCTCCTCTTCGGGTACGTCGCGCAGTTCCTGTACGAGGGCGACTCGCCCCTCGCCGAGCGCCGGGCGGCCGCGCTGTCGCTGGACTCCCGGCTGCTGGCCGAACTGCTGGGCCAGGCCGAGCTGCGCGAACTGCTCGACGCGCAGGTGCTGGAGGAGCTGGAGCGGGAGCTCCAGTGGCTCACCGAGGACCGCCGGGCGAAGGACGCCGAGTCGGTCGCCGACCTGCTGCGCCTGCTGGGCCCCCTCACCGGCGCCGAGCTGGCCGAGCGCGGCGCTGATCCGGCCTGGGCCGCCGCCCTGTCCGCGGCCCGGCGCGCGATCTCCGTCCGGATCGGCGGACAGGACCACTGGGCCGCGATCGAGGACGCGGGCCGGCTGCGGGACGCCCTGGGCACGGCGCTGCCGGTCGGTGTCCCGGAGGCGTTCACGGAGCCGGTCAAGGACCCCCTCGGGGACCTCCTCGCCCGGTACGCCCGCACCCACGGGCCGTTCACGACGGCCGCCGCGGCCGCCCGCTTCGGCCTGGGCGCGGCGGTCACCGAGGGCGCGCTCCACCGGCTCGCGGCGGCCGGCCGGGTGGTCCAGGGAGAGTTCCACCCGGCGGGCATCGGCCAGGAGTGGTGCGACGCGACGGTGCTGCGACGGCTCCGCCGCCGCTCCCTGGCCGCGCTCCGCCAGGAACTGGAACCGGTGCCGCCGGACTCGCTGGCCACGTTCCTCCCGCAGTGGCAGCACGTGGGCGGCGCCCTGCGCGGCATCGACGGCCTGGCCCGGGCGGTGGAACAGCTCCAGGGCGCCCCGGTACCGGCGTCCGCCCTGGAGCGCCTGATCCTGCCCTCCCGGGTCGCGGGATACTCCCCCGCCCTGCTGGACGACCTGACCACCACCGGCGAGGTCGTCTGGGCGGGCGCCGGGGCCCTCCCGGGCAAGGACGGCTGGATCTCGCTCTACCTGGCCGACGCGGCCCCCCTGCTCCTGCCCCAGCCGCACCCCCTGGAGCTCGGCCCGCTCCACCAGGCGGTCCTGGACTCCCTCGCCGGGGGGTACGGGCTGTTCTTCCGCCAGATCACCGACTCCGTCCGGGCCGGCCACCCGGAGGCGTCGGACCTGGCCCTGTCCGAGGTGCTGTGGGACCTGGCCTGGTCGGGCCGGCTGACGAACGACACCCTGGCCCCGCTGCGCTCCCTGCTGGGTTCAGGCCGCACGGCGGGCGCGACGGCCCACCGCGCCCGCCGGACCGTCCCGCGCGGCCGGTACGGCACCCTGAGCGCGACCGTGTCCCGGACCGGCCCGCCGACCGTGTCGGGCCGCTGGTCCCTCCTGCCCCTCCGGGCCCCCGACCCCACCCACCGCGCCCACGCCCTGGCCCGCACCCTGCTGGACCGCCACGGAGTCGTCACCCGCGGAGCGGTGGCGGCCGAAGGCGTGGAGGGCGGTTTCAGCGCGGTCTACCGCATCCTGGCGGCCTTCGAGGACAGCGGCCAGGCCCGCCGGGGGTACGTGGTGGAAGGACTCGGAGCCGCGCAGTTCGCGATGGACGGCGCGGTGGACCGGCTCCGGGCCGCCGAGCGCACCCCGCCCCCGCTGGCGGCGGTGGTCCTGGCCGCCGCCGACCCCGCGAACGCCTACGGCGCCGCCCTGCCCTGGCCGGAGCCCCCGGTCGGCGCCACCCACAAGCCGGGCCGCAAGGCGGGCTCGCTGGTGGTGCTGGTCGACGGGGAACTCACCCTGTATCTGGAGCGCGGCGGCAAGACCCTCCTCGCCTGGCCCCCGCCGGACGATCCCCGCCTCACGTCGGCGGTCGCGGCCCTGGCGGGCGCCTGCCGCGCGGGCACCATCCCCGCCCTGACGGTGGAGCGCGTCAACGCGGCCGCCTCCCTGACCTCCCCGTACGGCCCGCCCCTGGAAGCCTCCGGCTTCCACGCCACCCCCCGGGGCCTGCGCCTGCGCACCTGACGGCCGCGGGGCCCTCACCCCTTCCGCGTCCCGGCCTCCACGTCCGTGGCGCGCCCCGCAGCCACGGCCGGGCCCGCAGCCGTCCCCCTCGACGACAATGCCTCGCCACGGGCGGAGAAGATCCACGAACGGAGAACCACCTCAGCCACGGCCGGGTCCACAGCCGTCCCCCTCAGCGACAATGCCTCGCCACGGGCGGAGGAGGTCCGCGGACGGAGAACCACCCTGGGCACGGCCGCCGCGCCGCCCGCCGGCCCCAGTCGGCCCCCGCCAGTCGCCCCCCACCGGCCGGCCGCCGCCTCCCCACCCCGCACCCCACACCCCGCACCCCACAACGGAACCGCGCCACCGGCACGGGGCCCGCCGCCGCGCGACAATGTCCGCATGCCCGAAGGAGACAGCGTCCACCGCGCAGCCGCCCGCCTCCACGCGGCCCTCGCGGGCCGCCCCCTCACCCGCAGCGACCTGCGCGTCCCCCGCTTCGCCACCGCCGACCTCACCGGCCGCACCACGCTCGACGTCACCCCCCGCGGCAAGCACCTCCTCGCCCGGTTCGAGGGTGGCCTCACCCTCCACAGCCACCTCCGCATGGACGGCGCCTGGCACGTCTTCCCCGCGGGTGCCCGCTGGCGCGGCGGCCCCGACTACGAGGTCCGCGCGGTCCTCGGCACCGCCGAGCACACCGCCGTCGGCTACCGCCTCCCCGTCCTGGAGCTGATCCGGACCGCCGACGAGGACCAAGCCGTGGGGCACCTCGGCCCCGATCTCCTCGGCCCGGACTGGGACCCCGACCGGGCGGCGGCGAACCTCCTCGCGGTTCCCGACCGCCCGCTCGGCGAGGCCCTCCTCGACCAGCGCAACCTCGCCGGGATCGGCAACATCTACAAGTCCGAGCTCTGCTTCCTGGCCCAGGCGACCCCCTGGACCCCCGTCGGCGCGCTCCCCGACCCCCCTGCGACCCTGCCCCGCATCGCCTCCGCCGCCCAGCGCCTCCTCGCCGCGAACATCGGCGACAGGGCGCGCGGCCGCCGCAACACCACGGGCATCGGCCGCCCCGGCCCCGACCTCTTCGTGTACGGCCGTGCCCGCCGCCCCTGCCTGCGCTGCGGCGCCCCCGTCCGCGAAGCCGAGCAGGACGGCCGCCCCACGTACTGGTGCCCCCGCTGCCAGACCGGACCCACTCCTTAGTTGACGCCCCGTCAGATTCGGTCGTACGGTCCCGGCATGCCCACACCCGCGCCCGCACCCGCATCCCCCACAGCCACACCCACGCCCACACCCACGCCCACCCCGCCCTCCCCCCACGACCTCACCGGCCGCACCGCCCTGATCACCGGCGCCGCCGGCGGCATCGGCCGCGCCACCGCCCTCGCCCTCGCCGGAGCGGGCGCGCACGTGCACTGCGCCGACCGCGACGAGACCGGCCTCGCCGAGACCGCCGCGCTCGTCGCCGCGGCCGGCGGCGCCGCCACCGTCCACCCCCTCGACGTCACCGACCGGGCCGCCCTCCGCGCCGCCGTCACCGCGGCCGGCCCCCTCGACATCGCCGCCGCGATAGCCGGGATCATGCACACCAGCAGCGTCCTGGAGACGGCTGACGAGGACCTCGACCGGATCCTGGACGTCAATTTCAAGGGTGTCCTGCGCACCTGCCAGGAGGCCGCCCGCTCCATGATCGCCGCGGGCCGCCCCGGCTCGATCGTCACCATGGCCTCCGGCGCCGTGGACGCCGCCCAGCCCGGCCTGCTCTGCTACAGCGCAGCCAAGGCCGCGGTCGTCCAGCTGACCAAGACCCTCGCCACCGAGGCCGGCCCGCACGGCATCCGCGTCAACGCCGTCGCCCCCGGCTGGATCCGCACGCCGATGACCGGCCGCCACGGCCCCGAGGTCCAGGAGCGGACCGAGGCGATGATGATCCGGATGTCCCCGCTGCGGCGGGTCGGCGAGCCCGAGGACATCGCCCAGGCCGTGCTCTACCTGGCCTCGGACGCCTCATCCTTCATGACGGGCCAGATCCTTCGCCCGAACGGCGGAGTCGCGATGCCGTGGTAGCCCAGCCGTCGCCGCCCCCGGCCCCCGCCTCGCCCGCACGGGCCGCCTGCGCCGCGCCGGCCATCCCCGCGACGCCGTTCATCCGGGTCGCACCCGCCACAGCGACCGCGGCCGCCTCAGCGGCCGCCCGCCGTGCCTTCCGTACGGGACCCGGCACGCAGTGCACCGGCAGCAGCCCCAGGCCCCAGCCGCCCACGGCCACCGCGCCCTCCACGGTCCCCGCCTCCGCGGGTGCGAGGACGAGCCGCAGCACGGCCCACCACCACAGGGCGCCCACCGTCAGCGCGAGGGCCGGAGCCACGGGTATGCGCAGCGAACGCCGCACGGCTACCTCCCAGGGACCGGGGACGGACCCGGACGGCCCCATCCTCCCGCACCCCCCTCACCCCCGCACCCAGAACGGCACAGAGCCCCGGCCGGCGCTCAAGGCACCGGCCGGGGCTCCGGCCACACTCACACGCTCACGTGCTCGCTCACGCGGCTACGACATTCACCGCTTCCGCGGGCGCCTTGATGGTCACCCGCTCCGGTCCGGCCGTGACCGAGGTCATGGAGACCGAATTGAGCATCGGGCGGACCGGTACCTTCACCGGTTCGCTTGCCGCGGCCGACTGTGCCAGCTCGGCAAGCGACAGTTCGTCGCTGACTTCGCGCATCAGCTCGGACATCCGTACGTCCAACGCGTCGCAGATCGCGGAGAGCAACTCGGAGGATGCCTCCTTCTGCCCCCGCTCCACCTCGGAGAGATAACCGAGCGAAACTCGGGCCGACGAGGAGACTTCGCGCAGAGTACGGCCCTGGCGCTGGCGCTGCCGACGCAGCACGTCACCCAGCAGGCGACGGAGCAGAATCATCGGTGGCTCCCTCCTCTGACCGTGTAGCCGCATCCTTCACGCCCCACCGTACCGCCTCGCGCCGCGGCCGTGCGGGGAGCGATGTCGTGTTCACTCAGGGCTGCAAACATCAAATCCCCCCGTTCCGTTCCGTATCCTGCCTCCGCGCATTCTCGCGGAGTTGGCTTGAGAGAAGTTCGAGTACTGTGCGCGCACTCTCCCTACGAATTTCCGTACGGGAGCCGTTCAACCACAGCCGGGCCGTTTTCCCGCCCTCCGGACCCGAAACGGAGACGAAGACGGTGCCCACCGGCTGACCGTCCTGCGGGTCCGGACCGGCCACCCCGGTGGTCGCGATTCCCCACGACGCGCCCATGACCCGCCGCACCCCGGCCGCCATCTCCTCGGCGACCTGCGCGTTCACCGCGCCCTCGGCCTCGAGCAGCCCGGCGTCCACGCCCAGGACGCGGTGCTTGAGCTCCGTGGCGTACGCCGTCACGGAGCCGCGGAAGGACCGGGAGGCGCCCGGGACGGCCGTGAGTTCGGACGCGACCATGCCGCCGGTCAGCGATTCGGCCACGGCGAGGGTCTCGTCACTCTCCGCCAGCAGCCGCAGCACTTCCGCGGCCACTGCGGCCACACCCGCCCCCGCGGCCCCTCGGGCCGCACCGTCCGCCAGAGGGGGAAGCGCCCCCGCCGCGTGCGTCACCGCGCGGCCCGCTCCGCGGCGATTCCCCTGCGGCGCAGTACGAGGGCCTGGCGGATGTAATCCAAACCGGTGACGACGGTCAGCACGACGGCGAGCGCCATCGCCCAGAAGCGCAGGGTCGCCAGCGGTCCGGTCAGCGCCAGGACGTACATGCCCACCGCCGTGCCCTGGGCCAGGGTCTTCATCTTGCCGCCCCGGCTGGCCGGAATCACTCCGTGCCGGATCACCCAGAAGCGCAGCAGCGTGATCCCGAGTTCCCGCCCGAGGATCACCCCGGTCACCCACCAGGGCAGGTCGCCGAGCCAGGAGAGGCAGATCAGCGCGGACCCCATGATCGCCTTGTCGGCGATCGGGTCGGCGATCTGGCCGAAGTCCGTGACCAGGTTGTACGTGCGGGCCAGGTGTCCGTCGAAGATGTCCGTGATCATGGCGACGGCGAAGGCCGCCCATGCCCAGGCCCGCCAGACGGGGTCGTAGCCCCCGTCGGCGAGCAGGAGCAGGACGAATCCCGGCACCAGTACGAGCCGGACCATCGTCAGGATGTTGGCGATGTTCCACAGGCTGGCCTGATTGACGGCCGTGGTCCCGAGCTGTGCGCCGGGGACGGGCCGGCGGCCGGTCCCGCCCGCCGCAGGTGCCGGGACTCCGGTCATCCGGCCGCCTCCTCGAACTCCAGGCCCAAGGGCTCGGCCACCAGGTCCACGCCCAGCGTGCCGACCACCTTCGCCGTGACGATGCGCCCGGGGACCAGGCCGGCGCCGTCCGTGAAGACGACCTGCCCGTCGGTCTCGGGAGCCTGGTGGGCGGCGCGTCCGTAGGCGCCCTCGCCCTCCTCCGCCTCGTCGAGCGGCACGACCGTCTCGACGAGTACCTCCAGGGTCTCCCCGATCCGCTCCTCCGCGCGCTGCGAGGTGAGCTCCTCGGCGAGGCGCTGCATGTGGGCGAGGCGCTCGGCGATGGTCTCGGCGTCGAGCTTGTTCTCGTACGTGACGGCCTCGGTGCCGTCCTCGTCGGAGTAGCCGAAGACACCGATGGCGTCGAGCCGCGCGTGGGTGAGGAAACGCTCCAGCTCGGCGAAGTCCGACTCCTTCTCGCCGGGGAAACCGACGATGAAGTTGGACCGGACGCCGGCCTGCGGGGCCTTGGTGCGGATGGTGTCCAGCAGTTCCAGGAACCGGTCGGTGTCACCGAAGCGGCGCATGGCGCGCAGCACGTCGGGGGCCGAGTGCTGGAAGGACAGGTCGAAGTACGGGACGACCTTGGGGGTCGAGGTCAGTACGTCGATCAGGCCGGGCCGCATCTCGGCGGGCTGGAGGTAGCTGACGCGGACGCGCTCGATGCCGTCCACCTCGGCGAGCTCGGGCAGCAGGGTCTCCAGCAGGCGGATGTCGCCGAGGTCCTTGCCGTACGAGGTGTTGTTCTCGGAGACCAGCATGATCTCCTTGACGCCCTGCTCGGCGAGCCAGCGGGTCTCGCCCAGCACGTCGCTGGGGCGGCGGGAGATGAAGGAGCCGCGGAAGGACGGGATGGCGCAGAAGGAGCAGCGCCGGTCGCAGCCGGAGGCCAGCTTGACCGAGGCCACGGGGCTCTTGTCCAGACGGCGGCGCAGGGGCGCGCGCGGGCCGGAGGCGGGCGCGAGGCCGTCGGGGAGGTCTGCCGGCGCGGGAGCCGGCTCCTGGGCGTGGCCGGGGAGCGCGACCGCGGTGTCCTGGCGCTCCGCGGGGCTGATCGGCAGCAGCTTGCGCCGGTCGCGCGGGGTGTGGGAGGCGTGGATGCCGCCGTTGAGAATGGTCTGCAGGCGGTCGGAGATGTCGGCGTAGTCGTCGAAGCCGAGCACGCCGTCCGCCTCGGGGAGCGCTTCGGCGAGTTCCTTGCCGTAGCGCTCGGCCATGCAGCCGACCGCGACGACGGCCTGCGTCCTGCCCTGGTCCTTGAGGTCGTTGGCTTCCAGCAGGGCGTCTACGGAGTCCTTCTTGGCGGCTTCGACGAAGCCGCAGGTGTTGACGACGGCTACGTCCGCGTTCGCGGCGTCCTCGACGAGCTCCCAGCCATCCGCCGCCAAGCGGCCTGCGAGCTCCTCCGAGTCCACCTCGTTACGGGCGCAGCCAAGAGTGACAAGGGCGACGGTACGGCGTTCGGGCATGGACTCAAGACTACTTCGTCCCGGCGGCGGCCCCCGCCCACGTCCCCCCACGACAAGATCCCCGGAGTGCGGCGCAGCACTCCGGGGATCTCGAATCGGGCGTTCCGCCCGGGGGCGGCCCTGGTCAGCCCGCCTGCGGCTGACCCTGGAGGGGGTCTTCCTTGGTGTAGGTGAGACGTTCCACCTGGCCGGGCTGGAAGTCGTCTTTGATCTCCTTGCCGTTCACGAAGAGCTTCACGGCCCCGGCGTCGCCGAGCACGAGGTCGACGGACTCCTTGTCGGTGAACGTCTTGGACTCACCCTGCGTGAGGGTTCCGTCGAAGAGGAGCCGGCCGCTGTGGTCCTTCGCGGAGATCCAGCTCTCGCCCGTGTCCGCCGTCAGGACGACCGTGACGAGGTCCTTGGGCGCGGCGGCGATGGCACTGTCCGAAGGCTCCGGCTTGGGCGCCTTCGGGCTCTGGGGGGCTTGCGGGGACTGGGACGCCGGCTGCTTGCCGCCGGACTGCTTGGGGGCGGGCTGCGGGGCGGCGGAACCTTCCGCCACCGGCTGCTTCGCCTTCTCGTCGTCGCCGCCGAAGGCGGTGAAGCCGACGAAGCCGATCACGGCGACGATGGCGGCGACCATGGCGGCGGTCCAGTTGGGCCGCTGCCTCTCGGGGCGGATGCGCTCGGCTTCGAACATCGGCGCGGCGGGGGTGGGGGCCGGCCGGCCGCCGTAGCTCTCGATCAGTGGTTCCGGATCGAGGTTGACGGCGCGGGCGAGCGTACGGATGTGACCGCGGGCGTATACGTCGCCGCCGCAGCGGGTGAAGTCGTCCTCTTCGATCGCGTGCACGATCGGGATGCGCACGCGGGTGGTGGAGCTGACCTCGTCGACGGTGAGCCCGGCGGCGATCCGGGCCTTCTTGAGGGCCGTCCCGATGGACGGTCCTTCGACGGAGCGTTCGACGATGCGGTCCTCGGACCGGTCGTCGGTCGAAGGACGCTCATCTTCGGGGGAGTTGGCGTTGCCGATGGACACGAGGGCGCCTTTCGAGCGTGTAGCCACCTGCTGGATGTCCAGTCTAGGGGGGTGACGAAAGGGTGGAGCAACCGGAGGGTGCACTTCCTACGCCATCCGAATGGCGAAGCAAGATCCGTTTCCGGCGCGGTGGCCCTGCGCCGTGCACGTGGCCGTGCGCGCGGTGCCACCACCTCCGTTCAACTTGACGCGCGCCCGGGGGAAACGGTTGCTCGCCGATCCCTTACGGGTGAGCCTCCCCGCGGATGACGGCGAGCAGTCCGTCCAGCTCGTCCGCCTTGAGCAGCACGTCACGGGCCTTGGAGCCCTCGCTCGGGCCGACGATCCCGCGCGATTCCATCAGGTCCATGAGCCGGCCGGCCTTCGCGAAGCCCACCCGCAGCTTGCGCTGGAGCATCGAGGTGGAGCCGAACTGGGTGGTGACCACGAGCTCCGCCGCCTGGCACAGCAGGTCGAGGTCGTCGCCGATGTCCTCGTCGATGTCCTTCTTCTGCTTCTGCCCGACCGTGACGTCGTCCCGGAAGACGGGGGCCATCTGGTCCTTGCAGTGCTGGACGATCCCGGCGATCTCGTCCTCGGTGACGAAGGCGCCCTGGAGGCGGACCGGCTTGTTGGCCCCCATCGGCAGGAACAGCCCGTCGCCCTTGCCGATCAGCTTCTCGGCGCCCGGCTGGTCGAGGATGACCCGGCTGTCGGCGAGGGAGGAGGTGGCGAAGGCGAGCCGCGAGGGCACGTTCGCCTTGATCAGGCCGGTGACCACGTCGACCGAGGGCCGCTGGGTGGCGAGCACCAGGTGGATGCCGGCCGCGCGGGCCAGCTGGGTGATCCGGACGATGGAGTCCTCGACGTCGCGCGGGGCCACCATCATCAGGTCGGCGAGCTCGTCGACGATCACCAGCAGGTACGGGTACGGGCTCAGCTCCCGCTCGCTGCCCGGCGGCAGTTTGATCTTGCCGTCCCGGATGGCCTGGTTGAAGTCGTCGATGTGCCGGTAGCCGAAGGCGGCCAGGTCGTCGTAGCGCAGGTCCATCTCGCGCACGACCCACTGGAGCGCCTCGGCGGCCCGCTTGGGGTTGGTGATGATCGGCGTGATCAGGTGCGGAATGCCCTCGTACGCCGTCAGCTCGACGCGCTTGGGGTCCACCAGCACCATCCGGACGTCCTCCGGGGTGGCCCGGACCATCACGGAGGTGATCAGGCAGTTGATGCAGGAGGACTTTCCGGAGCCGGTGGCGCCGGCCACCAGCACGTGCGGCATCTTGGCGAGGTTGGCCATGACGTAGCCGCCCTCGACGTCCTTGCCGAGCGCGACGAGCATCGGGTGGTCGTCCTCGGCCGCGTCCGCCAGTCGCAGGACGTCGCCGAGGTTGACCATCTCGCGGTCGGTGTTCGGGATCTCGATGCCGACCGCGGACTTGCCGGGGATCGGGCTGATGATCCGGACGTCCGGGGACGCCACCGCGTAGGCGATGTTCTTCGCCAGCGCCGTGATCCGCTCGACCTTCACGGCCGCGCCGAGGGTCACCTCGTAGCGGGTGACCGTCGGTCCCCGGGTGAAGCCGGTGACCTTCGCGTCGACCTTGAACTCGGTGAAGACGTTCGTCAGCGAGTCGACCACGGCGTCGTTGGCGGCGCTGCGCGTCTTGCCGGGGCCGCCGCGCTCCAGCAGGTCGAGCGACGGCAGCGAGTACGTGATGTCCCCGCGCAGCTGGAGCTGCTCGGCGCGCGGCGGCAGCGGCTGGCTCTCCGGCGCGGTCTTGGTCAGGTCGGGCACCGCCAGCGTCCCGGACACCGCGGCGGTGGTGTCGTGCGGCTCCTCGGCGGGCGGCGCCGCGGGAGGGGTCGCGGGCGGCGCCGGTACGGGCCGCTCCGCGCGCGCCGGCGGCACCGGGGCGGTGGGCTCCGCGCCCTCCCGCTCGGGGGTGATCCCCTGGGTCAGGTCGGCGACGAGCGGGGACGGCGGCAGCCCGCCGTACACCGCGCCGTCCAGGGCGGCGGCGGCCGCGGCGGCCACGTCGACGGCGTCCATCTCGCGGTTCATGGCCGGCCGGGCCGAACTCCGCCGCGGGCGGCGGCGCCGGGTGAGCGCCTCCTCCTCGGCGACGTCCGCCGGGTCGCCGGACTGCGCGTCGGCGCCGCCGCGGGCCCGCCACCGCTCCGGATCGTGCCGGTCGCCGGGGGCCGGGCCGGCCTCGTGGTCCCCGTAGCCCTCGTCGTACTCGTTCGGCGCGATGATCCCGAGCCGGATGCCGAGCCGCCGCAGCCGCTGCGGGATGGCGTTGACCGGGGTCGCGGTGACCACCAGCAGTCCGAAGACCGTCAGCAGCACCAGCATCGGCACGGCCAGCGGCGCGCCCATGGTGAAGATCAGCGGCTTGGAGGCGCCCCACCCGATCAGCCCGCCCGCGTCCTGCATGGCGGTGGTGCCCTCGTCCCGGCCGGGCGCTCCGCAGGCGATGTGGACCAGGCCCAGGACACCGATGGCGAGGGCGGAGAGTCCGATGCCGATCCGGCCGTTGGCGTCGGCCTGCTCGGGGTGCCGGATGAAGCGCACCGCCATGACCCCGAGCAGGATCGGTACGAGCAGGTCGAGCCGGCCGAAGGCCCCGGTGACCAGCATCGTGACCAGGTCCCCGACGGGACCGCTCAGGTTCGACCAGGTTCCGGCGGCGACGATCAGCGCGAGGGCGAGGAGCAGCAGCGCCAGGCCGTCCTTGCGGTGGGCCGGATCCAGGTTCTTGGCACCCTGGCCGATGCCGCGGAAGACCGCGCCGACCGCGTGCGCGCAGCCCAGCCAGACGGCGCGCACCAGCCGCACCACACCCCCGGTCGGTGAGGGCGCGGGCTTGGCCGCGACCTTCTTGACCGGTGCGCGCCGGGCCGCCGCGGCCTTCTTCGCGGGAGGTCTGCGCGCGGGAGCCGCCTTCTTCGCCGGCGCCGTCGTACGGCCGGTGCGGCCCTTCGCGGTGCCCGCGGTGCTCGGGGAACCCTTACCGGACGTACTTGAGGCCATGGGGCCGAGGTTACCGGTGCGCACGCCGGTGGACACGCGTGCCCACCCCTTCACCCGTTCGTGTCGCCCGCCCCACCGGTGCTTTGACACTCCGCCAGACCTGACGCCCGCCCAGGACGCTCCCCGGCCGGGCCTCTTCGCGGAGCGGGGCCCGGACGCCGGGGTCCCGTCGGCTCCGGCCGGTGCGTGGTTGCGCGGGCGGTGCGTGGTGGTGGGGCCGGTGCGTGGCGGTGGGGCCGGTCGTCCGGCTCAGCCCTGGACGGGCAGCATCGCGCCGCCGCCGGTACCGGGCTCCAGCGCGTCGAGCGCCCGCCGCAGTCCGGTCAGTTTGCGCTCCAGGTGGGCGGCGGTCGCGACCACCCCGGCGTCGGCCGAGTCCTCGCCGAGCTGCTTGGTCAGCGCCTCCGCCTGCTCCTCGACCGCCGCGAGCCGCGCGGAGAGCTCGGCCAGCAGTCCGGCCGTCTCCTTGCCGGCGTCCACGCCGTCGGAGCTGCCGCCCTCCAGCTGGAGCCGCAGCAGGGCCGCCTGCTCACGCAGTTGGCAGTTCTTCGTGTACAGCTCCACGAAGACCGAGACCTTGGCCCGCAGCACCCACGGGTCGAAGGGCTTGGAGATGTAGTCGACCGCACCCGCCGCGTACCCGCGGAACGTGTGGTGCGGACCGTGGTTGATCGCGGTGAGGAAGATGATCGGGATGTCCCGGGTCCGCTCCCGCCGCTTGATGTGCGCGGCCGTCTCGAATCCGTCCATCCCCGGCATCTGCACATCCAGCAGGATGACCGCGAAATCGTCCGTCAGCAGCGCTTTGAGCGCTTCCTCCCCCGACGACGCCCGGACCAGTGTCTGATCGAGCGCGGAGAGGATGGCCTCCAGCGCCAGCAGATTCTCCGGCCGGTCGTCGACCAGGAGGATCTTGGCCTTCTGCACCATGCCCTGTCCTCCTCGCCCCGGCATGGGGCCTCCCCGGCTCCAGGCCCCGGCCTGTGCGCCGGGCCCCGCCCCAGAGGAAGGCATCCTTGCGCCGTCCGTCCTTGTGCCGGTCATCGTAGCCCCAGTCCCGAGATCGCCACACCCTGTCACCAAGATGTCACTGTGCACGAAGCGGAAACGCGGTGGGAGACCAGAAGGTTCCCCGCCCGCCCGCCTCCCACACCCGTGCGGCCGCACCGCGGCGGCCCTGCCCGTCCGTATGCCCGCCGCGCGGTCACTTTCCCCGCATCCACTGCTCCATCACCGACAACAGGTAGTCGGGGTCGACGGGCTTGGTGACGTAGTCGGAGGCACCGGAGTCGATCGCCTTCTCCCGGTCGCCCTTCATCGCCTTCGCCGTCAGCGCGATGATCGGCAGCCCCGCGAACTGCGGCATCCGCCGGATCGCCGACGTCGTCGCGTACCCGTCCATCTCCGGCATCATGATGTCCATCAGCACGACCGTCACGTCGTCGTGCTGCTCCAGGACCTCGATGCCCTCCCGCCCGTTCTCCGCGTACAGCACGGACAGCCCGTGCTGCTCCAGCACGCTGGTCAGCGCGAAGACGTTGCGTACGTCGTCGTCCACGATGAGCACCTGCTCGCCGCGGAAGTCGTACGTCCGGGGCACCACCGGAAGCTCGTCCTCCGCATCGCCCCAGCCGGCCTCGGCGCCCACCGCGCTGGGCTGCCCCGGCACCGCCGTACGCGGCTCCTGGTCACTCAGCGGCTTGCGCCGCCGCCGGAACAGCGCGGCCGGACCGCCGCCCTGCCCCGCCTGCTCACCGGTCGGCAGGGAGGCCCGTACCGGCTGGGCCCGCACCGGAGCCGCGGGCGCCGCGGCGACCGGCGGCAGCGCGGGCCGCGGCTCGTCCGCCGGCCTGCGGTACAGCTCGCCGCGCGCGCCGCCGGGCGCGGGCGGTGCGTATCCCTGCGGGGGAAGCTCGCTCGGGTGCAGCGGCAGGTACAGCGTGAAGGTGGACCCGCGGCCCGGCTCGCTCGCGGCGTAGACCTCGCCGCCCAGCAGCCGGGCGATCTCCCGGCTGATGGACAGCCCGAGGCCCGTGCCGCCGTACTTGCGGCTGGTGGTCCCGTCGGCCTGCTTGAACGCTTCGAAGATCACCAGCATCTTGCTCGCCGCGATCCCGATCCCGGTGTCCGTCACCGAGAAGGCGATCAGGTCCCCGTCCGCCTCCCTCAGCGATCCGGCTTCCAGCAGCTGTTCCCGGATCGCCGTGGGAACGTCGGCCCCGGCGGGCCGGATCACCAGCTCCACCGCCCCGGTGTCGGTGAACTTCACCGCGTTCGACAGCAGGTTGCGCAGCACCTGCAGCAGCCGCTGCTCGTCGGTGTGCAGGGTGGCGGGCAGCTCCGGGGAGACCCGCACCGAGAAGTCGAGCCCCTTCTCCGCGGTCAGCGGCCGGAAGGTGGCCTCCACGTAGTCGACGAGCTGGACCAGCGCGATCCGCGTCGGCGAGACGTCCATCTTGCCCGCCTCGACCTTCGACAGGTCCAGGATGTCGTTGATCAGCTGCAACAGGTCCGAACCGGCGCCGTGGATGGTCTCGGCGAACTCGACCTGCTTCGGCGACAGGTTCTCCTCGGCGTTGTCGGCGAGCAGCTTGGCCAGGATCAGCAGCGAGTTGAGCGGGGTCCGCAGCTCGTGCGACATGTTCGCCAGGAACTCGCTCTTGTAGCGCATCGAGACCGCGAGCTGCTCGGCCCGCTCCTCCAGGACCTGCCGGGCCTCCTCGATCTCGGTGTTCTTCACCTCGATGTCCCGGTTCTGCTGGGCCAGCAGCTCGGCCTTCTCCTCCAGCTCCGCGTTGGCGGCCTGGAGGGCCTTCTGCCGGTTCTCCAGTTCGTCGGAGCGCTCGCGCAGCTGCTCCGTCATCTCCTGCGACTGCTTGAGCAGCATCTCCGTCTTGGAGTTGACGCTGATGGTGTTGACGCTGGTGCCGATCATCTCGGCGATCTGGCTGAGGAAGTCCTTCTGGATCTGCGTGAACGGCGTGAAGGAGGCCAGCTCGATGACGCCGAGCACCTTCCCCTCGAAGAGCACGGGCAGCACGATCACGTGCGCCGGCGGCGCCTCGCCCAGCCCCGAGGAGATCCGCAGGTAGCCGGGCGGGGTGTTCTCGACGAGGATCGTCCGCTTCTCTTCGGCGACGGTCCCGATCAGCCCCTCCCCCGGCCGGAACGAGATCGGCATCTGACCCCCGGCGTACGCGTAACTCCCGCGCATCCGCAGCTCGTACGAACCGTCCGCGCCCCCCTCCGTCCCGATCTGGGTGGTCCCGCCGGCCGGCAGCGCCAGGAAGAAGGCGCCGTGCTGCGCCGAGACCACCGGGGTGAGCTCGCTCATGATCAGCTTGGCCACGTCGTCCAGCTCCCGGCGCCCCTGCATCAGGGCCGAGATCCGGGCGAGGTTGCCCTTGAGCCAGTCCTGCTCCTTGTTGGCCAAGGTGGTGTCGCGCAGGTTGACGATCATCGTGTTGATGTTGTCCTGGAGGACCTGGATCTCCCCCGCCGCGTCCACGTCGACCTTCAGGCTGAGGTCGCCGCGGGTCACCGCGGTGGCCACCGCCGCGATGGCACGGACCTGCCGGGTGAGGTTGCCGGCCATCTCGTTCACGGACTCGGTGAGGTCCCGCCACGTGCCGTCGACGTCCCGGACCCGGGCCTGGCCGCCGAGGATGCCCTCCGTGCCCACCTCGCGGGCGACCCGGGTGACCTGGTCGGCGAAGGAGGACAGCTGGTCGACCATCGTGTTGATGGTCGTCTTGAGCTCCAGGATCTCGCCCCGGGCGTCGATGTCGATCTTCTTGGTCATGTCGCCCTTGGCGATGGCGGTCGTGACCATGGCGATCTGCCGCACCTGACCGGTGAGGTTGGAGGCCATGAAGTTCACCGAGTCGGTGAGGTCCTTCCAGGTCCCCGAGACGCCCGGCACGTGCGCCTGGCCGCCCAGGCGGCCCTCCGTGCCCACCTCTCGGGCCACGCGCGTGACCTCGTCCGCGAACGACGACAGGGTCTTCACCATCGTGTTCACGGTGTCCGCGAGCTGGGCGACCTCACCCCGCGCCTCGACGGTGACCTTCTTCGTCAGGTCGCCGTTGGCGACCGCCGCCGAGACCTGCGCGATCCCGCGCACCTGGGCCGTCAGGTTCCCGGCCATGGTGTTGACGTTGTCGCTGAGGTCCTTCCAGATGCCGGTGACCCCGCGCACCCTGGCCTGGCCGCCGAGGATGCCCTCGGTGCCCACCTCGCGGGCCACCCTGGTCACCTGCTCGGCGAACGAGGACAGCTGGTCCACCATCGTGTTCACGGTGGTGACCAGCTCGAGGATCTCGCCCTTCGCGTCGACGGTGATCTTCTTCGACAGGTCTCCCATGGCGACCGCCGTGGTCACCTCGGCGATGTTGCGGACCTGCGAGGTCAGGTTGTTGGCCATGAAGTTGACGGACTGGGTGAGGTCCTTCCAGGTGCCGGAGACGCCCTTGACCTCCGCCTGCCCGCCGAGGATGCCCTCGGTGCCGACCTCCCGGGCCACCCGGGTCACCTGCTCCGCGAAGTTCGACAGCTGGTCGACCATCGTGTTCAGGGTGTTCTTCAGCTCCAGGATCTCGCCCCGGGCGTCCACGTCGATCTTCTGCGACAGGTCACCGCGCGCCACCGCCGTGGCGACCTGGGCGATGTTGCGGACCTGCGAGGTCAGATTCCCGGCCATGCCGTTCACCGAGTCCGTCAGGTCCCGCCACACGCCGGCCACCCCGGGCACCTGCGCCTGGCCGCCGAGGCGGCCCTCCGTACCCACGTCCCGGGCGACGCGGGTCACCTGCTCCGCGAAGGCCGAGAGCTGGTCGACCATCGTGTTGATCGTGTTCTTCAGCTCCAGGATCTCGCCCCGGGCGTCCACGTCGATCTTCTGCGACAGGTCACCGCGCGCCACCGCCGTGGTCACCTGGGCGATCTGGCGGACCTGCGAGGTCAGGTTCCCGGCCATGAAGTTGACCGAGTCGGTCAGCTCCTTCCAGGTACCGGAGACCCCCTCCACCCGGGCCTGGCCGCCGAGGCGGCCCTCCGTACCCACGTCCCGGGCCATCCGCGTGACCTGGTCGGCGAACGACGACAGCTGGTCGACCATCGTGTTCACGGTGTTCTTCAGCTGGAGCATCTCGCCGGACACGTCCACGGTGACCTTCTGCGACAGGTCGCCGTTGGCCACCGCCGTCGTCACCTGCGCGATGTTGCGCACCTGGCCGGTGAGGTTGCGGAAGGCGGTGTTCACCGAGTCGGTGAGGTCCTTCCACGTGCCGGCCGCCCCGGGCACCTGCGCCTGGCCGCCGAGCTCGCCCTCGACACCGACCTCGCGGGCCACCCGCGTGACCTCCGCGCCGAAGGACTGGAGCTGGTCGACCATCGTGTTGACGGTGTTCTTCAGCTCCAGCATCTCGCCGGCCACATTGACGGTGACCTTCTGCGACAGATCGCCGTTGGCCACCGCCGTCGTCACCTGCGCGATGTCCCGCACCTGCGTGGTGAGGTTGCGGAAGACCGTGTTCACCGAGTCGGTGAGGTCCTTCCACGTCCCCGCCGCCCCCGGTACCTGCGCCTGCCCGCCGAGCAGGCCCTTCGCCCCGACCTCGCTGGCCACGCGGGTGACCTCGTCGGCGAACGTGCGCAGCGTCTCGGTCATCTGGTTGATCGTTTCGGCCAGCTGCGCCACCTCGCCGCGCGCGCTCACCCGCACCTTCTGCGACAGGTCGCCGTTCGCGACCGCCGTCGTCACCTGCGCGATCCCGCGCACCTGGGCCGTCAGGTTCCCGGCCATGGTGTTGACCGAGTCGGTCAGGTCCTTCCATACGCCCGCGACGCCCGGCACCTTCGCCTGGCCGCCCAGCTCGCCCTCCGTACCCACCTCACGGGCGACGCGCGTCACCTCGGAGGAGAAGGACGACAGCTGGTCCACCATCGTGTTCACGGTGTTCTTCAGCTGGAGCATCTCACCGGCCACGTGCACGGTGACCTTGCGCGACAGATCGCCCTTCGCCACCGCCGTCGTGACGAGAGCAATGTCACGCACCTGGGCGGTGAGCCGGTACGCCATCGTGTTGACGGAATCGGTCAGGTCCTTCCAGGAACCCGACATCCCGCGCACCTGGGCCTGCCCGCCGAGCTTGCCCTCGGTACCGACCTCCAGCGCCACGCGCGTCACCTCGTCGGTGAACGCGGACAGCTGGTCGACCAGGTTGTTGACCGTACGGCCGACCTTCAGGAACTCCCCGCGCAGCGGATGCCCGGCCCCCTCGGCGGCCTGCGTCCGCAGGTCCATGCGCTGGTCCAGGTCGCCCTCGGCGACCGCGGACAGCACCCGGCCCACCTCGGACACCGGGCGGGCGAGGTCGTCCACCAGCTGGTTCGAGGCATCGATCGCGGCCGCCCAGGAGCCCTCGCAGGCACCTGTTTCCAGCCGTTCGCTCAGCTTGCCCTCACGGCCCACCATCCGCCTGACGCGGGACAGTTCCCCGGTCAGGTGCAGGTTACGGTCGGCCACCTCGTTGTAGACGGCGGCGATCTCCGCCATCACTCCGTCGCCGGACACCGTCAGCCGCTTGCGGAAGTTCCCGTCCCGCATCGACACCAGGGCCGTGAGCAGCCGGTTCAGGGCGGCGGTATCGACCTCCGTCGTGCCACTGCGCCGGGAACGACCGCCCTTCGGCCGCGTTCCCGTACGCCGCACCGCTGCGCCAGACTCCACCGTGTCCCTCCCGAAAGGGTCGACCACTGTTCCACCGGATACCGGACTCCTCGCGAGCCGGCCCTCCAAGCCTGCCCAGTGTTTCACCCTGGCCGAACCCGGCCATAACACTCCGGCACCATCGCACACCGGCCGTACCCTGCGGGTGGATTCCCCGACGACGGCACCATGCCGACCGCGAAGGTAAGTAACCTGGCACCCGATGTCCAACCGCGTCGAAGGAGACTCGTGATCACGGCACGGGCGGCTGCCAGTTTCGACCCCCTCGGGCGTTCGGTCGCCGCTGCCCGAGCGTTCGTCCGCGACACCCTGCAGGGCTGGGGCTTCGCGGATGTCGTCGACGACGCCGTGGTCCTCACGAGCGAGCTCGTCACCAACGCCGTGGTCCACGCCGGAACCCGCGCCGAGGTCCTGTGCCTGCGCGCGGAGGACGGCGTACGGGTCGAGGTCGCCGACCGCTACCCGGAGCGCGAGCTGCCGCTCCAGCACCCCGGTGAGCGCCCTTACGCCGACCCCGACCGCGAGAACGGCCGCGGGCTGATGCTCTGCGCCGCGCTGGCCACCCGCTGGGGCGTCGAGTACACGGCCACGCACAAGCACGTGTGGTTCCGTATCGACCTGCCAGACCGGCCGGTCGGTACCCGCTCCGCGGGCCCCGTCATCCCCGACCAGCTGCTCCCGCTCGCCGACAGCCGGGTCCGCGTCGCCGTCCTCCAGATCGACGCCGACGACACCGTCTCCGCCTGGAACGAGGACGCCGAGCACATCTTCGGCCATCCCGCGGAGAAGGCCGTCGGCCGCCCGCTCGCGGAGCTCGCCGCCTGGCCGCAGACCCCCGGCACCGGTACCGGCATCGCCGAGGCCCTGCGCCTGTCCCGCTGGGAGGGCAGCTACGGCATCCGCGGCGCCGACGGACGCGTCATCCCCGTCTACGCCTCCCACCTGCGGGTCCGCGACGCCCACGGCGAGCCGTCCATCGTCTGCCTCCTCGTCCACGACGACGAGCGCGCGCTCCTCCAGACCCCCACGCGGATCCCGGGCGTCGACAGCGGCCACCTCACCGAGCCCCGCCCCGCGGACCCCTTCGAGGTGTTCATCGGCTCCCCCGCCCCCGACGACCTCGACGGGCTGCTCCAGCGCACCGTCGAGCGGGCCCGCGACCTCCTGGACGCCGACTCCGCCTTCCTGCTGCTGGCCACCGACGACGAGACCGAACTCGAGGTCCGCGCCACCACCGGTCTGCCCTCCACCCGTCAGCGCTTCGCCCGCGTCCCGGTCGAGGCCGGCACCAACCGGTACGGCTCGGCACGGATGCCCGCCGTCCACGACGACCTGCTGGCCGTACCGGGGGCCGTCCCGCTGCTGGAGTCCACCGGCATGCGCTCGGTCATCACCGTCCCGCTCAAGGTCGAGGGCCGTCTCACCGGCTCCCTCGGCGTCGCCGCGGAGGTACCGGGCCGCTACTCCAACGAGGAGGCCCTGCGCCTCCAGTTCGCCGCCGACCGCATCGCGCTGGCCGTGGAGTCCGCCCGGCTCGGCGAGCTGGAACGCCTGCGCCGCGGCTCCCTCTCCTTCCTCGTCGAGGCCTCCGACCTGCTGGCCGGCACCCTGGACCGGGACCAGACGCTGGCCCTCATGGCCCAGATGACCGTCCCGACGCTCGCCACCTGGTGTGCCGTCTACACGATCGCCGACCAGTCCTCGGACCCGTTCCTCTCCTACGTCCTCCACGAGGACGAGGAGCGCATCGACGGCCTGAAGGAGCTCCTCTCCCGGGTCAGCCCGCCGGAGCCGGTCCGCGAGGCCGGCGCCCGTCCGTGGCCCGAGACGGCTCTCGCGGTCGGCGGGGAGACCGTCGTCCTCCCCCTCCTGGCCCGCAACCGTGTGATCGGCCTGCTGACGCTCGGCAAGCCGTCCGAGGAGCACTTCCGCCAGGAGATCCTCGAACTCGCCGAGGACCTCTCCCGCCGGGCAGCCCTGGCCCTGGACAACGCCCGCCTGTACTCCGAGCGCACCGCGATCAGCCGCGCCCTCCAGCGCAGCCTGCTGCCGCCGGACTCCCCCGCCATCCCCGGTATGGAGGTGGAGGTCATCTACCGTGCGGCCGGCGAGGGCAACGACGTGGGCGGCGACTTCTACGACGTCTTCCCGATCCGCGACGGCGCGTACGGCTTCGCCATCGGCGACGTCTGCGGCACCGGCCCGGAAGCCGCGGCCGTCACCGGCCTGGCCCGGCACGCCCTGCGCCTCCTGGCCCGCGAGGGCCTCGGCGCCCCGGCGGTCCTGGAGCGGCTGAACGCGGCGATCCTCGACGAGGGCGCCCGCAGCCGCTTCCTGACCCTCCTGTACGGCGAGCTGCACCCCCAGCCCGACGGTGGCGCCCTCATGAAGGTCGTCTGCGCCGGCCATCCGCTCCCCCTGCGGCTGCGACCGAACGGCGAGGTCATCCCGGCGGCCGAGCCCCAGCCGCTGCTGGGCGTGATCGAGGACCTCGAGCTGTACGAGGAGACCCTCGTCCTCGACCCGGGGGACGTCCTGCTCTGCGTCACGGACGGTGTGACGGAACGCCGTGAGGGCACCCGCATGCTCGGCGACGACGGCCTGGCGGAAGTCCTCACCACCTGCACGGGCCTCACCGCCGGCGCGGTGGCCTCCCGCGTCCTGCGCGCGGTGGAACGCTTCGCGGCCGAGCCCGCCTCGGACGACATGGCCATCCTGGCCCTCCGCGTCCCCCAGCCGCGCGAGGGCGAATAACCGCACAACCTTGAGCAGCCCGTTCGTATGGTCTCCGCACGAACGGGCTGCGGCCGACCGGTGCCCTCTGGCCGAGGGGGCCGGGAACGCAAGAAGGCCCCCACCAAATGGTGGGGGCCTTCTTTGTTGGAGCCCTTTAACGGAATCGAACCGTTGACCTTCTCCTTACCATGGAGACGCTCTACCGACTGAGCTAAAAGGGCGGGTTGTTCGGCGGCGTCCTACTCTCCCACAGGGTCCCCCCTGCAGTACCATCGGCGCTGAAAGGCTTAGCTTCCGGGTTCGAAATGTAACCGGGCGTTTCCCTAACGCTATGACCACCGAAACACTATG
>NZ_JAPNLM010000044.1 GCF_026627255.1 Streptomyces antarcticus
GGTATGCGGGGCGCCGGGTGCCTGGCGGCGGCTGGGGGTGCGGGGTGGGCGGTGCCGGGTGCCTGGCGGCAGCTCGGGGGGGGCGGTGCCGGGGTGGGCTCGTTCCCGTCCCCATGCGGCACGTGGGGGCTCAGGGGCGGGCATCTCCAGCCTCGCCGGCGATTGAGGCGCGGGGTCCGGGGCGGGGCCCCGGGTTAGTGAGGCTCGCCGCCCGGGCGGGGTCAGTAGGACTTGGGGAGGCCCAGGGTCTGGTGGGAGACGAAGTTGAGGATCATCTCCCGGCTGACGGGGGCGATCCGGGCCACGCGGGAGGCGGTGATGAGCGAGGCGAGGCCGTACTCGCGGGTGAGGCCGTTGCCGCCGAGGGTGTGGACGGACTGGTCCACGGCCCGGACGCAGGCTTCGGCGGCCGCGTACTTGGCCATGTTCGCGGCCTCGCCCGCGCCCATGTCGTCTCCGGCGTCGTACAGCGCGGCGGCCTTCTGCATCATCAGCCGGGCCAGTTCCAGTTCGATGTGGGACGCCGCGAGGGGGTGGGCGACGGCCTGGTGGGCGCCGATCGGCTCCTTCCAGACCTGGCGGGTCTTCGCGTAGTCGACGGCCTTGGCGAGGGCGTAGCGGCCCATGCCGATCGCGAACGCGGCGGTCATGACGCGCTCGGGATTGAGGCCGGCGAAGAGCTGGAGGAGACCGGCGTCCTCGTCGCCGACAAGGGCGTCGGCGGGCAGACGGACGTCGTCCAGGGTGAGTTCCCACTGCTTCTCGGCGGCTTGGAGCTCCATCTCGATGAGGGAGCGGGAGAAGCCGGGGGTGTCCCGGGGGACGATGAACAGGCAGGGCTTGAGGCGGCCGCTGCGCGCGTCCTCGGTACGGCCGACGATGAGGGTGGCGTCGGCGATGTCCACGCCAGAGATGAAGACCTTGCGGCCGGTGAGGACCCACGTGTCGCCGTCGCGGCGGGCCGTGGTGGTGATGCGGTGGGAGTTGGAGCCGGCGTCCGGTTCGGTGATGCCGAAGGCCATGGTGCGGGTGCCGTCGGCGAGGCCGGGGAGCCAGGCGCGCTTCTGGGCCTCCGTGCCGAACCGGGAGATGACCGTGCCGCAGATGGCGGGCGAGACCACCATCATCAGGAGCGGACAGCCGGCGGCGCCGAGTTCCTCCAGGACGATGGAGAGTTCGGCGATGCCGCCGCCTCCGCCGCCGTACTCCTCGGGGAGGTTGACCCCGAGGTAGCCGAGTTTGGCGGCGTCCGCCCACAGCTCGTCCGGGTGGCCGCCCTCGCGGGCGACGCGGGCGAGGTATTCGCGGCCGTACTTGCGGCCGAGGGCGGCGACCGCGGTGCGCAGGTCCCGGTGTTCCTGGGTCTCTATGACGGAGCTCATGCTTGCGGTTCCTCCTGGACTACGGCGAGCAGGGCGCCGAACTCGACCTGTTGGCCGGTGGCGGCGTGGAGCGCGGTGAGCGTGCCGGAGGCGGGCGCGAGGATGCGGTGTTCCATCTTCATCGCCTCCAGCCAGAGCAGGGGCTGCCCGGCGGTGACGGGGCTGCCGGGGGCCAGGCCCTCGGCGACGCGGACGACGGTGCCGGGCATGGGGGCGAGCAGGGAGCCCGGTTCGGTGCGGTCCTGGGGGTCCGCGAACCGGGGGACGGGGGTGAGGGTGTGGGAGCCGAGGGCGGAGTCGACGTGGACCTCGGACGTGTTCGAATTCTGTTTCACGTGGAACAGGCGTCGGATCCCCTCGACTTCGAGGGTGACGAGGTCCCGCTCGGCGGCCAGGACCCGGACGCCGGGGTGGTTCACCGGCTGGTACTGGACCTCGTGCTCGGTGCCGGACGCGGTGTAGCGGCGGGTCTGGGGCTGGGAGCGGACGTTGCGCCAGCCGCCGAGGCGGCGGGCGAGCGGGGCGTCCGGGGCCGGTGCGGCCTCCGCGAGGGCCGCGGCCAGGGCGGCCAGGGAGACGTCCGGGGCCTCCTCGGTGAGGGCGGAGAGGTGGCGCTCGTAGAAGCCGGTGTCGAGCTGCCCCGCGGTGAACTCCGGGTGGCGCAGGGAGCGTACGAGGAGCTCGCGGTTGGTGGTCAGCCCGTGGATCCGGGCGGCGGCGAGCGCGTGGGCGAGGGTGCGGACTGCCTCGGCACGGGTGGGGGCGTGGGCGACGACCTTGGCGAGCATCGGGTCGTAGTGGACGGAGACGGTGTCGCCGTCGGTGAAGCCGGTGTCCACGCGGACGGCTCCGGGGACGGCGAGGGTGTGCAGGACGCCGGTCTGCGGCCGCCAGTCCCGGGCCGGGTCCTCGGCGTACAGGCGGGCCTCGACCGCGTGGCCGTCGGGCTCGGGCGGGGTCAGGGGCAGGGCGGCGCCTTCGGCGATCCGCAGCTGGAGGGCGACGAGGTCGAGGCCGAACACGGCCTCGGTGACGGGGTGCTCGACCTGGAGGCGGGTGTTCATCTCCAGGAAGTACGGCCGCCCGTCGGCGGTGACGAGGAACTCGACGGTTCCCGCGCCCTCGTAGGAGACGGCCCGGGCGGCGGCGACGGCCGCCTCGTGGAGGGTGGCGCGCAGCGGCTCGGGCAGGCCGGGCGCGGGCGCCTCCTCGATGACCTTCTGGTGGCGGCGCTGGAGGGAGCAGTCGCGGGTGCCGAGCGCCCAGACGGTGCCGTGCGCGTCGGCGAGGACCTGCACCTCGACGTGGCGGCCCCGCTCGACGTACGGCTCGGCGAAGACCTCCGCGTCGCCGAAGGCGGAGGCGGCTTCGGCGCGGGCGCCCGCGAGGGATTCCGGCAGCTCCTCCAAGGCGCGGACCACGCGCATGCCGCGGCCTCCGCCGCCGGCCGCGGCCTTGAGCAGGAGGGGCAGGTCCGCTGGGGTGGCGGCGTCCGGGTCGACGGGGTCCAGGAGCGGGACTCCGGCGGCGCGCATCAGCTCCTTGGCCCGGGTCTTGGAGGCCATCGCCTCGATGGCGGCGGGGGGCGGCCCGACCCAGGTCAGTCCGGCGGCCCGCACCTCGCGGGCGAAGCCGGCGTTCTCGGAGAGGAAGCCGTAGCCGGGGTGGACGGCGTCCGCCCCGGCGGCCAGGGCCGCCTTGATGACGAGGTCGCCGCGCAGGTAGGTGTCCGCGGGGGCCGCGCCGGGCAGGCGGACGGCCGCGTCGGCCTCGCGGACGTGCAGGGCGTCTTCGTCGGGGTCGGAGTGGACGGCGACGGTGGCGAGGCCGAGAGCGCGCGCGGTGCGGAAGACGCGTACGGCGATCTCGCCCCGGTTGGCGACGAGGAGGGAGGTGAGGGGCTTGCGGGGGTTGAGGGGGTTGAGGGGGTTGAGGGGTGTGCCGGAGTCGAGGGGCTTGTCGCTCATGGGCTTGTCGGTCATGGGGGCGCTCACATCCGGAAGATGCCGAAGCCGCCGCGGGCGCCCTCGACGGGGGCGTTGTGGACGGCCGACAGGCACAGGCCGAGGATGGTGCGGGTGTCGCGCGGGTCGATGACCCCGTCGTCGTACAGCCGCCCGGACAGGAACATCGGCAGGGACTCCGCCTCGATCTGCGCCTCCACGAAGGCGCGCATCCCGGCGTCGGCCTCCTCGTCGTACGGCTGTCCCTTGGCGGCGGCGGACTGCCGGGACACGATGGACAGCACCCCGGCGAGCTGCTGGGGGCCCATGACAGCGGACTTGGCGCTGGGCCAGGCGAAGAGGAAGCGGGGCTCGTAGGCGCGGCCGCACATGCCGTAGTGGCCGGCGCCGTAGCTCGCGCCGATCAGGACGGAGAGGTGCGGGACGCGGGAGTTGGAGACCGCGTTGATCATCATCGAGCCGTGCTTGACGATGCCGCCCTGCTCGTACTCCTTGCCGACCATGTAGCCGGTGGTGTTGTGGAGGAAGAGGAGGGGGATGTCGCGCTGGTTCGCCAGCTGGATGAACTGGGCCGCCTTCTGGGACTCCGCGCTGAACAGCACGCCCTGGGCATTGGCGAGGATGCCGACCGGATAGCCGTGGAGGGTGGCCCAGCCGGTGACCAGGCTGGTCCCGTAGAGGGGCTTGAACTCGTCGAAGTCCGAGGCGTCGACGATGCGGGCGATGACCTCGCGGGGGTCGAAGGGGGTCTTGAGGTCGGGCGGGACGATGCCGAGGAGTTCTTCGGGGTCGTGGAGCGGATCCTGGGCCGTGGGCGGGTCCGCGTACGGCTTGCGGTGGTTGAGGCGGGCGACGATGCGGCGGGCCTGGCGGATGGCGTCGTGCTCGTCGAGGGCGTAGTGGTCGGCGAGTCCGGAGGTGCGGGCGTGCATGTCGGCTCCGCCGAGGGACTCGTCGTCGCTCTCCTCGCCGGTGGCCATCTTGACCAGCGGCGGACCGCCGAGGAACACCTTCGAGCGGTCCTTGATCATGACGGTGTGGTCGGACATGCCGGGGATGTACGCGCCTCCGGCGGTGGAGTTGCCGAAGACGACGGCGATGGTGGGGATGCCGTCGGCGGAGAGCCGGGTGATGTCGCGGAAGATCGCCCCGCCCGGGATGAAGATCTCCTTCTGGGAGGGCAGATCGGCGCCGCCGGACTCCACGAGACTGATGCAGGGCAGCCGGTTCTGCCGGGCGATCTCGTTGGCCCGCAGGGCCTTCTTCAGGGTCCAGGGGTTGCTGGCGCCGCCGCGGACGGTGGGGTCGTTGGCCGTGACCAGGCACTCGACGCCCTCGACGGTGCCGATGCCGGTGACCATCGAGGCGCCGACCGGGTAGTCGCTGCCCCAGGCTGCCAGCGGGGACAGCTCCAGGAACGGGGTGTCCGGGTCGAGGAGCAGCTCGACGCGCTCGCGGGCCAGGAGCTTGCCGCGGGTCTTGTGACGGGCCGTGTACTTCTCGCCGCCGCCCTGGAGGGCCTTGGCGTGCTCGGCGTCGAGTGCGGCGAGGCGTTCGAGGGCGGCGGTACGGGCCTGGGCGTGCTCGGGGGTGTGCGGGTCGACGGTGGTGCCGAGGCGGGTCATGTTCCGACCTCCGGGTCGGGGGCGGGGCCCTGGGCGGGCGGCGGGGGCGTGGGCGTGGTCCCGGCCGGGGGTGCGGTTCCGGTCGGGGGCTCGGTTCCGGCCGGGGGCTCGGTCCCGGCCGGGGGCTCGGTCCCGGCCGGGGGTGCGGTTCCGCCCGGCGGCTCGGTCCCGCCCGGGAGGTCGGTTCCGGCCGGGGGTTCGGTTCCGGCCGGGGGCTCGGTTCCGGCCGGGAGGCCGGTCGGCGCCGGGGGCTCGGTGGGTGCCGGGAGGAGGTGGGTCGGGATGTCGAGGTGGCGGGCGCGGAGCCATTCGCCGAGGGCTTTGGCCTGCGGGTCGAAGCGGTGGCCGGAGGCCACGCCGTCTCCGAGGATGCCGGTGACGGTGAAGTTCAGGGCGCGCAGGTGCGGCAGTTCGTGCCGGGTGACGGGGAGGTCCCGGGTCTCGGGGAGCAGCGCCCGGAAGGCGTCCACCGTCAGGGTGCCGCGCAGCCAGTCCCAGGCGGGGGCCGACTCGACCCATACGCCGACGTTGGCGTCGCCGCCCTTGTCGCCGCTGCGGGCCCCGGCCAGTGCCCCCAGGGGGGCGCGGGTGGTGGGCCGGCCATGGCCTTGGCCGCCCTGGCCTTGGTCCGGGTCCCGTTGCGGGGGCTGGTGTGGCCCTGCGGGGCTTTCCCCCACCCCGCCCCTTCCCGAAACCGGGGCTCCGCCCCGGACCCCTTCGGGGGCTCCGCCCCCCGGCCCCCGCGCCTCAAACGCCGGCGGGGCTGGAAGTGCGGCGCTCACCGCCGACGCTGGTCTGGGGGTGGCAAGCAGCGCCGGTACGGCCGCCGCTGCGGTGAAGTCCGCCGCCGGGGCTGGAAGTGCGGCCGGGGGCGGTGGAGGGGGGGTGAGCGGTGTTGGTGTGGATGGGGGCGGAGGGGGGATCGGGAGGCGGGTGCCGTTGGGGAGGATCGCGGTGTGGGGGACCGTGTCGGCCGGGACGTGGGCCGAGGTGAAGACCCCGTACGGCTGGGCCGGGCCCGGCGGGGCCGTCACGTGGAAGCCCGGGTAGCTGGCGAGGGCCAGTTCGATCGCCGCCGAGGTCAGGGCGCGGCCGACCCGGTCCGGGGACGGGTCGCGGACCACCAGCCTCAGCAGGGCGCTGGCGGTCTCCTCCGTCGGGGCGTCCTCGTGGTCCGTCCGGGACAGGGTCCACCGCGCCGATGCCACCCCGGCCAGGGATGCGGCGAGCTGGGAGCGGACCAGGGCCGCCTTCTCCCCGATGTCGAGGCCGGTCAGGACGAACACCACCTCGTTGCGCCAGCCGCCGATGCGGGTCACGCCCACCTTGAGGGTGGTGGGCGGCGGCTCGCCGAGGACACCCGAGACGCGGACCCGGTCGGGGCCGTCCCCGGTCAGCCGGACCGTGTCGAGCCGCGCGGTGACGTCGGGGCCCAGGTAGCGGACGCCCTGGGTTTCGTAGAGGAGCTGGGCCGTGACCGTGCCGGTGGTGACGGCGCCGCCCGTGCCCGGGTGCTTGGTGATGACCGAGGAGCCGTCCTCGGCGACCTCCGCCAGCGGGAAGCCGGGGTGGCGGACGTCGTGGCGCGCGAAGAAGGAGTAGTTCCCGCCGGTGGCCTGGGTGCCGCACTCCAGCACGTGGCCCGCGACCACCGCCCCCGCCAGCCGGTCGTACGCGTCCGGCGCCCAGTCGAACCACCAGGCCGCCGAGCCGCTGACCAGGGCCGCGTCCGTGACCCGGCCGGTGACGACCACGTCGGCCCCGGCCCGCAGGCAGGCCGTGATCCCGGCGCCGCCGAGGTAGGCGTTCGCCGTCAGCGCGCCCTCCTGGTACGGCATCAGGTCGTCGCCCTCGACGTGCGCGACCGAGACGGGTACGCCCGCCTTCGCCGCGAGTTCCCGTACGGCGTCGGCCAGCCCGGCCGGGTTGAGGCCGCCCGCGTTCGCGACGATCCGCACCCCCCGCTCCCGCGCGAGCCCGAGGCACTCCTCCAGCTGGCGCAGGAACGTCTTGGCGTAGCCGAGGTCCGGGTTCTTCAGGCGGTCGCGGCCGAGGATCAGCATCGTCAGCTCGGCGAGGTAGTCCCCGGTCAGCACGTCCAGCGGGCCGCCGGTCAGCATCTCGCGCACGGCGCCGGCCCGGTCTCCGTAGAAGCCCGAGGCGTTGCCGATCCGCAGCGGCCGGCGCGTCACCCGGCGGCCCGCGGTGCGCGGCCGGGGCCCGCCGGGCCCGCGAAGGCCTGCGCGATGTCCAGCCAGCGGTCAGCGTCGGGACCGGTGGCCGTCAGGGCCAGGTCGGCGCGGTGGGCGCGCTGGGTGACGAGCAGGCAGAAGTCGAGCGCCGGGCCGGTGATCCGCTGCGGGGCGTCGGCCGGGCCGTACGTCCACAGGCCTTCCGCGCCCGGAGCACCCGGAGCGCCCGCCCCACCCGGGGCACCCCCGGCGCCCGGCGCCGTCAGCTCCACCCGGAACTCCCCGGCGGGCGCGGGCAGTCCGCGTACCGCGTAGGCGTAGTCGCGGGCCCGTACGCCGATCCGGGCCACGTGCCGCAGCCGGCCCGTCGGGGTCCGGCGGACCCCGAGGGCGTCGGCCACGTCCTGGCCGTGTGCCCAGGTCTCCATCAGCCGGGCGCTCGCCATCGAGGCGGCCTTCATCGGCGGCCCGTACCAGGGGAAGCGGGTGTCGGGCGAGGCCGCGGCCAGTGCCGCGCCGAGGGCGGTGCGCCCGGCCCGCCAGCGGGCGAGCAGTTCGGCGGGCGGCAGTCCCGCGCCCTCCTCCGCGCCGTCGTCGACGAAGGAGTCGGGAGCCTTCAGAGCCGCCTCGACCATCCCGGCGAAGCCGTCGGCGTCGGTGAGGGAGAGCAGGGCCGCCCGGTCGGTCCAGTGCAGGTGGGCGATCTGGTGGGCGACGCTCCAGCCGGGCGCGGGGGTGGGACGGGACCAGTCGGCTGTGGGCAACTGGCCTACCAGAGAGTCCAGTTCGCGGCTCTCCTCGGAGAGATCGGTGAAGACGGCGACGGCGGACGGATCGGGCACGGTGCGCTCCCCTCTCGGCGTGAGGGGAAGACTGGCAGCCTCCGTTAAAACAATCAAGCACGCTTGCATGATTTTATGGAGAGGCGGCACGAGGCGGCACGTTCCCAGCCACGGACCCCAACCCGGGGGCCAAGAAGCGGACTTGGCGTGTCGCACGGCGCGTGCAGGTCCCGGGCGGCGGCGTCCGACGGGGACGCGGGGGCAATTCAGGCCGTAAGCGGGAAACTCGCGATACGTCACCGGATGTCCCGTCGATACTGGACGTTCCGCTCCGGGCCCGGGCGAGCACACCACGTTCATGTCACTCGACGAACTCGACGAAACTCGACGAAGAGGATGAACCGACGTGACTCCAGCCGCCTCCTCCCGCCCCGACTCCTCCGCCTCCTCCGACGCTCCCGCCCCGTCCTCCCTCTATCCCGAACTCGACGCGACCGCCCTCGGCGCCTTCGTCACCGCCCTGGAGAGCGGCGACCTCACCGGCCTGGCCCCCGCCCGCGCGGCCGAGATCGCCGAGGCCCGCTCCGTGGCCGTCTTCACCCGCGGCAAGGTGACCGGCGCCGACGGGGACCGGCTCGACGCCGCGCTCTGGCGCCACACCGGGGCCGGACCCCGGCCCGTGATCGTGATGCCGTCGCCCTGGACCGACCTGGGCTGGCTCACGTACGCCGTCCAGGCCACCCTCTTCGCGGCCCGCGGCTACGACGTCCTCGCCTACACCACCCGCGGCTTCGCCGCCTCCGAGGGCCAGGTCGACGTGGCGGGCCCGCTCGACGTCGCCGACGGCAGCCGGGCCCTGGACCACCTCATCGAGCGGGCCTCCGGACCGGTGACGAAGATCGGCTTCCTCGGGGACTCGTACGGCTCCGGCATCAGCCAGCTCGTCGCCGCGCACGACACCCGCGTCGACGCCGTGGTCGCGCTCAGCAGCTGGGGCGACCTCGGGGAGGCGTTCTACGAGAACTCCACCCGGCACGTCGCGGCCGTACGGGCCCTGCTCGGCGCGGCGGCGAAGGCGCGGCTGAGCCCGCAGACGCAGAGCGTCTTCGACAACGTCCTCGGCGACCGCGACATCCTGGGCACCCTCCAATGGGCGGAGATCCGCTCGCCGTTCAGCCACATCAAGGAACTCAACCGCCGCCAGGTGCCCGTCTACTTCGCGCACGCCTGGCACGAGACCCTCTTCCCGGCCAACCAGACGCTGAAGATGTTCAACGAGCTGACCGGCCCCAAGCGCCTCGCCCTCTCCATCGGGGACCACTCCGGCCCCGAGATGACGGGCATGCTCGGCCTGCCCAACCGGATCTGGACGGACGCCCACCGCTGGTTCGACCACCACCTCCGCGGCATCGACAACGGCATCGCCGACGAGGGCCAGGTGCTCAGCGAGGTCATGTGGAACAAGACCCTCGAACCGCGCCCCACCTGGCACTCCCTCACCGAGCGGGTTCACCGGCTGCACCTGGCGGGCGGCGGGGAACTCACCGAGGAGCCGGAGGCCGGCTGGACGGCGGGCGTCCTGTGCGGGGTCGACACCCCGGCCACCGTCGCCGACGCGGTCGTCACCGCCGGGTACGCCGAGATCGCCGGCTGCCCGAAGGTCTACCCGACGGCCGACATCGACCGCACCGTCGCCGCGGTGTGGGCATCGGCCCCGGCCGAGGAGACCACCCGGCTGCGCGGCACGCCGAGGCTGCGCGTCACCTACCGGGCGGCGAATCCGAGTTCCACCTTCGTCGCGTACCTGCTCGACCTGGCGCCCGACGGCACGGCCCACATCGTCACGCACGCCCCGTACACCGACCTGGACTCGGCTCCCGACAGCCTGATCAGCGCGGACATCGACCTCCAGGCGACGGCGTACGACGTCCCGCCCGGGCACCGGCTGATGCTGGTGATCGACGCCCGCGACCCCTTCTACGGGGACGCCAACCTGCCGCGCGCGACGCTGTCCTTCACCTCCCCGGAGACGACGCCGTCGTACGTGGACCTGCCGCTCGGCTGAGTGCCCCCGGCCCTTGAGCCGCTGGGTCCCTGACCCGTCAAGTCCTCGAGCCCCTAGCCCCTAGCCCCGAGCCCGCCCGCCCCGCCGGACCCCCGTGCCGGCGGAGCGGGCGGGCCGCTACGGGGCCCTCTTCGGGCCCCTGTCCGATCCCCTCTCCGGGCCCTCTACGGGCGGCGCGTGAAGTCCATCGTCCAGTTGTCCAGCCAGGTCGCGCCCCCGTCGAGGGAGAAGGCCTGCTCCCAGCGCGGCGCGGCCCCCGAAGTGCCCGAGGTGCCCGACCACACGTACCGCACGCGGACGTCCTTCCCGTCGTGCGTGTCCTCCCCCTCGAAGACCCCGCGGTCGCCGTCGAACCGGCCGACGACGGGCGGGAAGAGGGTACCGGTGCGCCCGCTCGCCCAGTACAGCGACCACTCCTCCCGCTCGCGGTCGAAGAGCCGCAGCGTCAGACCGCCGGCGCCCTTCGTCGGAAAGTCGATCTCGTCGAAGCTCGCGCCGCCGCCGAAGTGCCGGGAGATGCGCGACACCGCCGGGAACTCCTCCCACGGGCTGTCCGCGTCGAGGAAGTCGACGCGCCGGCGGTTGGCGACGTCCCAGCTGCCGACGAGGAAGTCGAAGTCGTCCATGCGGTGTGCTCCCTTGGATCCGTTGCGATACGGGGGAACCGTAGGAGCGCTCCCCTGACATCCTGTGTCAGTGGAGCGCCGATGAAGTCCAGCCGACTGCTGTCGATCCTGCTGCTGCTCCAGACGCGCGGCCGGATGACCGCCGCCGAGCTGGCGCGGGAGCTCGAGGTGTCCGTACGCACCGTCTACCGCGACGCGGAGGCCCTGAGCGCGGCGGGCGTACCGCTGTACGGGGACGCCGGCCACAGCGGCGGCTACCAGCTGCTCGCCGGCTACCGCACCCGGCTGACCGGCCTCCACGCGGGCGAGGCGGAGGCGCTGTTCCTGACCGGGATGCCGGGCCCGGCGGCGCAGCTGGGCCTCGGCCGGGCCCTGTCGGCGGCCCAGCTGAAACTGCGGGCGGCCCTGCCGCCGGAGCTGCGCGCCCAGGCGGACCGGATGCGGCTGCGGTTCCACCTGGACGCGCCCGGGTGGTACGCGGAGCACGAGGAGACCCCGTACCTGGCCCAGGTCGCCGACGCGGTGTGGCGGGGCCGGGTGATCGACGTCCGCTACCGGCGGTGGCGGGCCCCGCAGGAGGTGCAACGGCGGCTGGCCCCGTACGGGCTGGTCCTCAAGGCCGGCCGCTGGTACCTGGTGGCGGCGCCGGCCGGGACGCCGGGCCCGGAGGGGACGCGGGAGCCGGACGGGACGCACGACCCGGAAGGGGCGCGGGAGGCCGAGGGAGCGCGGGAGGCGCGGACGTACCGGGTGGACCAGATCCTGCGGGTCACCGAGACGGCCGGGGAGTCGGAGCTGCCGGAGGGCTTCGACCTGGCCGCGCACTGGCAGCGCGCCCAGGCCGACTTCCACGCGCGGCTCCACCCGGAGGAGGCCGTCGTACGCCTCTCCGCGCGCGGGGCAGCCCGGCTGACGGGGGTCCAGGCCCGGGCGCTGGCGGCCACGGGCGAGCCCGACCCGGAGCTCCCCGGGTGGACGCGCGCGACCCTGCCGATCGAGTCCGAGGCGCGGGCCGAGGGCCAGTTCCTGTCGCTGGGCGCGGACGCGGAGGTCCTCTTCCCGACGGCCCTGCGGGACCGCGTCAGGTCCACGGTGGCGGCGATGGCGGCCCGGTACGCGTAAGGGCGGCGCGCGGGGAGGCAGGCCTGTCGCCGCTGTCAGCAGACCGGTCCCGGCGGCGCCTCGGCCGTGGCCCGCAGGAGGTCCCGTACGAGGTCGAAGTCGACCTTGGCGGGGTTGCGGAAGCGCAGGCAGGCCTTGCCCATGTCGTGGCCGGCCAGCCGGTCCGCGAAGGCGTCGCGGACGTCCGTGCGCAGCAGGTAGAAGGAGATGTACTGCTTCTGGTTCGCCCAGGCGATCTCCCCCTCCTCCGCGCCCGGCCGGACGTACACCGGCATCCCGTACGCGATCTGCTCCTCGAAGCCCGTCAGCTCCGCCGCGCACAGCTCGCGCAGCCGGGTCAGGGCCGCCCGGCGGGCCTCCGGGACCCCGGCGAGGTAGGCGTCGACGCGGGGGTCCTTCACGGGGTCCGCCCCGGGGTCCGCTTGCGGGTCTGGGAGCGGACCGCGCCCATGCTGGCCGCGATCACGAGGGCGATGGCCAGGGCGTCCACGGCGGACAGGGCCTGGTGCAGCACGAGGAAGCCGGCGGTGGCGGCGATGGCCGGTTCCAGGCTCATCAGGATCGCGAAGGTGGAGGCCGGGAGCCGCCGCAGGGCGAGCAGTTCCAGGGTGTACGGCAGGACGGAGGACAGCACGGCCACCCCGATGCCAAGCGCGAGGGTGCTCGGGACCAGCAGCGCGGACCCGGCCTCGAAGACGCCCAGCGGGAGCGACAGCAGCGCGGCCACGGCCATCGCCAGCGCCAGACCGTCGGCCTGCGGGAAGCGGCGGCCGGTGCGCGCGCTGAAGACGATGTACGCCGCCCACATCACGCCCGCCCCGAGCGCGAAGGCGGCGCCCGCCGGGTCGAGGGAACCGAAGCCGGAGCCCCCGCCGCCGTGGCCGGACAGCAGGACCACGCCGCCGAGGGCGAGGCCCGCCCACAGCAGGTTCACCAGGCGCCGGGAGACGATCACCGAGAGGGCGAGCGGGCCGAGGACCTCCAGGGTGACGGCCGGACCGAGCGGGATGCGGTCCACGGCCTGGTAGAAGAGGCCGTTCATGCCGGCCATGGTGACGCCGAAGGCGAGCACCGTGCCCCAGTCGGCGCGGGAGTAGCCGCGCACCCTGGGCCGGCACAGGAGCAGCAGCACGACGGCGGCGGCCGCGAGGCGCAGGGTGACCACGCCCGCCGCACCCGCCCTCGGCATGATCATGACCGCGAGGGCGGCGCCGAACTGCACCGAGACCCCCGCCGCGACCACCAGCGCGACCGGGCCGAACCTGGCCGCCGCGGAGTCCTGAGGGGCTGCGGCGGCGGCCTGCGCGGCTGCGGCGGAGCCCTGCGGGGCTGCGGCGAGGGGGGCGGCTGCTGCGGGGGCCGCGGCGGGGGCGGCCGGTTCGGAGGGGGCGGTCATGTCTCCAGCGTAAGGGTTTCGGTAAGGAGTGTCCCGGCAGGTTTTTCCTTACCGCACGGCGCTGGAGTCCCGCTTCAGAGCGCCTCGTCCAGGAGTTCCGCCAGGTGGCGGGCCCGGACCCCGCCCAGCTGTGCGATCTGGGTGCGGCAGGAGAAGCCGTCCGCCTGGATCAGAGCCGCTTCCGGAGCCCCGCGCAGGGACGGCAGCAGCTGCTCCTCGGCGCAGGCGACCGACACGTCGTGGTGGCCGGGCTCGAAGCCGAAGTTCCCCGCCAGGCCGCAGCAGCCGCCGCTGAGCTCGCCGGTGAGACCGGCCCGCTCGCGCAGCCGGCGGTCGGCGGCGTCGCCGAGCACGGCGTGCTGGTGGCAGTGGGTCTGGCCGGCCACCGGCCGGTCGATCCGGGGCGGCCGCCAGTCCGGGGCGTACTCCTCCAGGGTCTCGGCGAACGTGCGGACCGCCGCGGCGAGGCGGTGCGCGCGGGGGTCGTCGGGGAGGAGGGCGGGGAGGTCGGTGCGCAGGGCCGCGGCGCAGCTGGGTTCCAGGACGAGGACGAGGACGGGGTGGTCGGTGGCGCCGGTCCTGCCGGAGGCGTTGGTTCCGTTGGTGGTGTCGGTTCCGTTCGAGGCGTCGAGGGCGTCCAGGGTGCGGCGCAGGACCGTGCGGGCGCGGTCGAGGCGGCCGGTGGAGACGTACGTCAGGCCGCAGCAGACCGGGCCCCGGGGGACGGTGACCGCGAACCCGGCCGCCTCCAGGACGCGGACGGCCGCGCGGCCGGTCTCGGGGGCGAGGTGCTCCGTGAAGGTGTCGGGCCACAGGGTGACGGGCGTTCCGGGGCCGGTGCCGGTGCCGGTGGCTCGGGTGGCGGGGCCGGTGCCGGTGGCTCGGGTGGCGGGGCCGGTGGCTCGGGTGGCGGGGCCCGTGGCCGGGGTACCGGTGCCCTGCGGGCGGCCTTCGGGCTCCGCCCGGACCCGCGCCTCAAACGCCGGCGAGGCTGGATTCCCGGACCCGGCGCCACCGCTCGAGGCCGGATTCCCGGGCCCGGTGGCCCGCGGGGCGGGCGGGGGCGGCGTCGGGCGGGTTTGCCACCAGTGGGTGAAGGGGGTGCGGGTGAGCGGGGGGAGGGGGCGGGTGCGGGTGAGGCCCGGGAGGGGGAGGCGGCGGGCGGCCGCGTTGACGACGGCCGCGAGCCGCAGCCGGGCGATCAGGCGGAGCCAGACCGGGAGGCCGCCCAGGGTGTAGTGGGCGAGCGGGCGGATCCGGCCCGCCCAGTGCCGGTGCAGGAACTCCGCCTTGTACGCGGCCATGTCCACGCCCACCGGGCAGTCGCTCAGGCACCCCTTGCAGCCGAGGCACAGGTCCAGCGCCCCGGCGACCTCCGCCGAGCGCCAGCCGTCGGTGACGATCTCCCCGGCCAGCATCTCGTGCAGCAGCCGGGCCCGGCCGCGCGTGGAGTGCCGCTCCTCCCCCGTGGCCCGGTACGACGGGCACATGACCGCCGTACCGCCGGTCTCCGTCGAGCGGCACTTCGCGACGCCCACGCACCGGGCGACCTCCGTCGCGAAGGGGGTGTCCGGCAGCACCGCGAAGCGGAGGTTCTCGTCCAGCCGGGCCGGCCGGACCAGCATCCCGGGGTTCATGCCGCCCGCCGGGTCCCACACGTCCTTGTACGCGCCGAAGAGGGCGATGGCGTCCGGCCCGTACATCCTCGGCAGCAGCTCCGCCCGCGCCTGGCCGTCCCCGTGTTCCCCCGACAGCGAGCCGCCGTGGGCGACGACCAGATCGGCCAGCTCCTCGGAGAAGGCCCGGTAGCGGGCCACGCCCTCCCGGGTCACCAGGTCGAAGTCGATCCGTACGTGGACGCAGCCCTCGCCGAAGTGCCCGTACGGGGATCCGCGCAGCCCGTGCGCGGCCAGCAGGGCGCGGAACTCCCGCAGGTACGCGCCCAGCCGGGCCGGCGGCACCGCGCAGTCCTCCCAGCCCGGCCAGGCCATCGCGCCCCCGGGCAGCCGTGTCGCGGTGCCCGCCGCGTCCTCGCGGATCCGCCACAGCGCCCGCTGCCCGGCCGGGTCCGTCACCAGCCGCGCGTCCACGGCGTCGACGCCGCGCAGCAGGGCCCGCGCCGCGCCCTCGTCCGGCAGCTCCGCGAACAGCCAGGCGCCGCCCCGGGGGAGGTCGGCAGCGGCGGCCCCGACGAGGTCGTGCGCCATGCCCTCCAGGGTCAGCGGCCGGTACGGGAGCAGGCCCGCGGCGGCCTCGGCGGCCGCGGTCTCGTCGGCGTACCCGAGTACGGCCAGAACGGGCGCGGCCGGGAGTTCCACCAGGCGCACCACCGCCTCCGTCACCACCCCCAGGGTGCCCTCGCTGCCGCAGAAGGCGCGGGCGAGCCCGGTGCCGCGCTCGGGGAGGAGGGCGTCGAGGCCGCCGTAGCCGGAGATCCGCCGCGAGAAGTCCCCGAAGGGGCCGTACAGCCCGGTGCGGAGCACGGCGAGGTTCCCCGCGACGAGTTCCCGCAGTCCGGCGGGGGCGCCGGCCCAGCCGGTGCCGAGGCGGTGGGAGGCGCCGCCGTACGCCGTCACGGCCAGCTCGGCGACGTTGTCGGCGGTGGTCCCCCAGGCCACGGAGTGGGCCCCGCACGCGTTGTTGCCGATCATGCCGCCGAGGGTGCAGCGGGAGCGGGTGGAGGGGTCCGGCCCGAAGGTCAGTCCGTACGGGCGCACCGCGTCCCGCAGCCGGTCGAGGACCAGGCCGGGCTGGACGACGGCGGTGCGGGCGGCCGGGTCCACCGACACCAGGGAGTTCATGTGGCGGGTCAGGTCGAGCACGACGCCCGTGCCGGTGGCCTGGCCGGCGATGGAGGTGGCGCCGCCGCGCGGGACGACGGGGACCCCGGCGTCGGCGCACACGCGCAGGGCTGCGGCCACGTCGTCGGCGTCGTACGGGGCGACCACGCCGACCGGGACGCGGCGGTAGTTCGAGGCGTCCATGGTCGCCAGGGCCCGCGCGGCGGCGCCGAAGTCCACCTCCCCGCGGAGGTTCGCCCGCAATGTCCGTTCGAGTTCCCCGGGAGACGTCACGGCGCCCAGCCTGCCACCGTTCCGGCGCGTCTCACCGGGTGGACGCGCCTCCGAGGCGTGGACCGGGACCCGATACGCTCCGCTCGTGGCCGAGATCCAGATTCCCGCTGACATCAAGCCCGCCGACGGACGCTTCGGCGCGGGCCCCTCCAAGGTGCGGACCGAGGCGCTGGACGCCCTCGCCGCCACCGGTACCTCCCTGCTCGGAACCTCTCACCGCCAGGCCCCGGTCAAGAACCTGGTCGGCTCGGTGCGTCAGGGGATCCGGGACCTGTTCTCCCTCCCCGAGGGGTACGAGGTGATCCTGGGCAACGGCGGCTCCACCGCCTTCTGGGACATCGCGACCGCCGGGCTGATCGAGCAGAAGTCGCAGCACCTCACCTTCGGTGAGTTCTCCTCGAAGTTCGCCAAGGCCGCGAAGCTCGCGCCGTGGCTCGACGCGCCGTCCGTGATCTCCTCGGAGCCGGGCACCCACCCGGAGCCGGTGGCCGAGGCGGGCGTGGACGTGTACGCGTACACGCACAACGAGACCTCGACGGGTGTCGCGGCGCCGATCAAGCGCGTCGCGGGCGCCGACGCCGGGTCACTCGTTCTGGTGGACGCGACCTCGGGCGCCGGCGGCCTGCCGGTGGACATCACCGAGACCGACGTCTACTACTTCGCCCCGCAGAAGTCCTTCGCCTCGGACGGCGGCCTGTGGCTGGCGGCGTTCTCCCCGGCGGCTCTGGAGCGCGCGGCCCGCGTGCACGCCTCGGGCCGGCACATCCCGGAGTTCTTCTCGCTGCCGACGGCGATCGACAACTCGCTGAAGAACCAGACGTACAACACCCCCGCGCTGTCCACGCTCTTCCTGCTGAACGAGCAGCTGGAGTGGCTCAACGGCCAGGGCGGCCTGGAGTTCGCGACCGGCCGCACCGCGGCCAGCGCGCGCAACCTGTACGGCTGGGCCGAGGCGTCGAAGTACGCGACCCCGTTCGTCGTGGACGCCGACAAGCGGTCCGCCGTCATCGGCACGATCGACTTCTCGGACGACATCGACGCGGCGGCCGTCGCCAAGGCGCTGCGCGCCAACGGCATCGTGGACACCGAGCCGTACCGCAAGCTGGGCCGCAACCAGCTCCGCGTCGCGATGTTCCCGGCGATCGACCCGGCGGACGTGCAGGCGCTGACCGCGTGCGTCGACTACGTAATCGAGAAGCTGTAACCGCAGCCCTTCCCGTACCGCAGCCGTTCTCGTACGGCAGCCGTTCCCGCACCGCGCCCGGAGCCCCCGGCGACGTCACGTCGCCGGGGGCTCCGGCGTTCCCAGCGTCCACCGGCGGCCTCGTCCGCCGGGACTTTCGTCCCAAAAATCGGGGCAAACAGCCCGCAAACGGCACTACCACAGCCACCGCGCGACCTGCGGCTTCATGCCGGGGGACCTTCGGCAGGGGCCTCCCCGCCCCTCCGGCGGGCCGCAACCAAACCGCCCAAGATGTCCCTCATGTCTGGTGTGCCGGGAAAAACCCCGGCCCGTTCAGGAGGAAACCTCATGCGCAAAGCACTCACCCTCTCGGCGATCATCCTCGCCTCGTCGATGGCCCTCGGCGGCGCCACCACCGCGTTCGCGGCCGACGCCCCGGCTCCTGCGGGCAGTTCCAGCCCCACCACCGACGGCCGCACCACCGACGGCACCACCTCCGGCGGCCACGCCCACGCGGCCGCCGCGGGCCTGACGCTGTCGGCCTCCAGTGCCAAGCCGGGCGCCTCCGTCAGCTTCCAGATGGACGTCCCCGACGGCTCCACGCACCTCTCCGTCTCCTCCAAGGCCTTGGCCGACGTGAAGATGACCGAGGGCCGCGGCGGCACCGCCGTGGTAGCCGACGTCAAGGAGGGCGACCACGGCGTCTCCCTGACCGGCACGGGCCCCGACGGCGCCACGCTCCAGGCCACCGCGCGGCTGCACGTCACCGCGGACGCCCCGGCCCCCAAGCCCACCCCGCGGCCCTCCACCCTGAACCTGTCGACCGACTTCGGCCGCCCCGGCGACAAGGTCGTCGTCACCGTCAAGACCGCCGAGAAGAACGCCTTCGTGAAGTCCGACGCCTTCGGCGGCCAGGTCAACCTGAGGAGCGACGGCAAGGGCAGCTTCACCGGAACCGCCACCGTCGCCAAGGACGTCAAGTCCGGCTACTACGGCGTGCACGCCTTCGCGGGCGGCGAGGAGTTCGACGTCGTGAAGTTCTCCACCGAGGCCAAGGCCGGTCCGGCCCCGCACCACGACGTGAAGCCCCTGGACCCGAGCCTGCACAAGACCCCCAAGGGCTCCGTCAACACCGGCCAGGCTCCCGCCGGTCTCCTCCCCGAGACCAGCAATGCCTGAGCCCACCACGCTCCGCCAGGGCGGCCGCACCGGCCGCGCACGCCGTACGGCCGCCCTGGCGGGGGCCTCGGCCCTCGCCGCCGTCCTCGCCACCGGCTGCTCCGCGGGCAGCGCCGGAGCCGCCTACGGCGTCGCGGACAGCCCGGCCGGGGCGAGCTCCGCCGCCCCGCTCCCGGCGTCCGTACCGGACCGCGTCACGATCCCCGGCCTGTCGGTGAACGCCCCGCTCGACACCGTCGGCCTGGACGCCGAAGGCGTCATGCAGGAGCCCGACTTCGCCAAGCCGCAGGACGCCGCCTGGTACAGGGAGGGACCCACCCCCGGGGAAGCGGGCGCGGCCGCCATCGTCGGCCACATGGACACCCCGCAGACCCCCGAGGCCGTCTTCTACAACCTCAGGAAACTGAAGAAGGACCAGAAGATCGAGGTCCACCGCACCGACGGCAGCACCGCCGTGTTCGCCGTGGACGCCGTCGACACCTTCAAGAAGGACGCCTTCCCCACCGACAAGGTTTACGGGGACACCCGCGGCAAGGCCGAACTGCGCCTCATCACCTGCGGCGGAGACCTCACCGCAGACCGCCACTGGGACGCCAACGTGGTGGTGTTCGCGCACCTCACGGGCAAGGGCTGACCCCGTACGCGATACCTTCAGGGCTCGGCATTCCCGAATGCAGTACAGCTTGGAGGCAGCGGCGTGAACGTGCGAGTGACGGCGGCCCGGAACGGCGTGGACCCCTTCGGCACGGCCCGGCTGCGGCGCGGGGTGCTCGACGCCTGGGGCGCGGGCCCCGCCCGCTTCCGGGAGGACGCCAACGCCGAGGAGGACCTGGCGCTCGGCGGCTACCGCGACCGGCTCGTCATCGAGCTCGCGCAGAACGCCGCCGACGCCGCGGCCCGCGCCGGGGTGCCCGGCCGGCTGCGGCTCACCCTGCACGCCGGCGAGGGCGGGTACGCCGTCCTGGCCGTCGCCAACACCGGCGCCCCGCTGGACGCCACCGGCGTGGAGTCGCTGAGCACCCTGCGCGCCTCCGCCAAGCGGGAGTCCACCGGGTCGGGTGACACCGTCGGCCGGTTCGGCGTCGGCTTCGCGGCCGTCCTCGCGGTCTCCGACGAGCCCGCCGTCCTCGGCCGCCACGGCGGGGTCCGCTGGTCGCTGGCCGAGGCCCGCGAGCTGGCCAAGGGGGCCGCCGTCGGCAGCCCCGGCCTCGGCGACGAGCTGCGCCGCCGCGACGGCCACGTCCCGCTGCTGCGCCTGCCGCTGCCCGCCGAGGGCACCGCCCCCGACGGCTACGACACCGTCGTGGTCCTCCCGCTGCGCGACGCGGCCGCCGAGGACCTCGTGGCACGGCTGCTCGCCTCCGTGGACGACGCGCTGCTGCTCACCCTGCCCGGGCTGCGCGAGGTCGTCATCGACACCCCGTCCGACGGCGCCCGCACCCTCTACCGCCGCGACGAGGGCCCGTACACCGTCATCGAGGACTCCGCCGCCGGCACCAGCCGCTGGCGCACCGTCCGCCACGGCGGCCCCCTCGAACGCGCCCTGCTGGCCGACCGCCCGGTGGAGGAGCGGCTGCGGCCCACCTGGGCGGTGTCCTGGTCCGTACCCGTCGACGCCGACGGCGCCCCCGTACGCCCCGCCACCGCCCCCGTCGTGCACGCCCCGACCCCCACCGACGAGCCGCTGGGCATCCCCGCGCTGCTCATCGCGACCCTGCCGCTGGACACCACCCGCCGGCACCCCGCGCCCGGACCGCTGACCGACTTCCTCGTGGAGCGCGCGGCCGACGCGTACGCCGAACTCCTCGGCACCTGGGAGCCGGTGACCACCGCCCTCGTCGACCTCGTCCCCGGCCCGCTCGGCAAGGGCGAGCTCGACGGCGCCCTGCGCGCCGCCGTCCTGCGCCGCCTTCCCCGTACGGCCTTCCTCGCCCCCGCCGTCCCGCCCGGCCCCGACGAGGACCGGGAGGGGCAGGACGACGGGGCCGACGCGCGGGCCGCCCTGCGCCCCTTCGAGGCCGAGGTGGTGGAGGGTGCGGGCGCCGACACCGTACGGGTCCTCGCCGAGGTCCTGCCGACCCTGCTCCCGGCCGGCCTGGAGCGGCGCGCCGAGCTGCGCACCCTGGGCGTGGGCCGGCTCCCGCTGGGCGACGCCATCGAGCGGATCGCCGGGATCGAGCGCACCCCCGACTGGTGGCACCGGCTCTACGACAGCCTCGCCGGGGTGGACCCCGACCGGCTGTCCGGGCTGCCCGTCCCGCTGGCCGACGGCCGCACCGCGATCGGCCCCCGGCACATCCTGCTGCCCGGCGCGGACACCCCCGACAGCCTGGCCCGCCTCGGCCTGAAGGTGGCCCACCCGGACGCCGCGCACCCGCTGCTGGAAAAGCTCGGCGCCCTCCCCGCCACCCCGCGCGCGGTCCTGACGACCCCGCAGGTGCGGGCGGCCGTCGCCGCCTCCCTGGACGCCGGGGACATCTGGGACGAGGACGCCGACACCCTCGACGCGGACGAGCTGGCCGAGGTGGTCCTCGGCCTGGTCCGCGACGCCGGCCTCGCCGCGGGCGACGAGCCCTGGCTCGGCGCGCTCGCCCTGCCCGACGAGGACGGCGAGCCGACCCCCGCGGGCGAACTGCTCCTGCCGGGCTCGCCGCTGGCCTCGGTGATCCGCGAGGACGAGGTCCCGTACGTGGACGCGGACCTCGTGGACCGGTGGGGTGCGGGCCCGCTCACCGCCTGCGGGGTGCTGGCCCACTTCCAGCTGGTGCGCGCCACCGACGTGGTCCTGGACCCCGACGAACTGGAGCCCCGCGACGGCGACTTCGCCGAGCCCGACGACGCCGGCCTGCTGGACGCGGTCGACGTGTGGTGCGAGGACGTACTGGACCAGCTGCCCGACACCCCGGTGCCGCCGGTGGCGACCGAACTGGTCGCCGTGCGCGACCTGGACCTCATCGACGACGACTGCTGGCCGCAGGCCCTCGCGATGCTCGCGCGGCCGCCGCTGCGCGACGCGCTGACCCAGCCCGTACGGATCCTGCTCCCGGACGGCACCACGCAGTCGGTGCGCCCGTACACCGCGTGGTGGCTGCGCGACCACCCGGTGCTCGACGGCCGCCGTCCCGCGGGCCTGCGCTCGGCGGGCGGCGACCCGCTGCTCGCGGGGCTGTACACCCCGGTGGACGCCACCGGCTTCGAGGACGAGCAGGTGCTGCGGGCCCTCGGCGTACGGACGACCGTGCCCGCCCTGCTGGAGGAGCCCGGCGGCGCGGCCGAGCTCCTGGCCCTTCTGGCCGACCCGGACCGCGAGGTCACCGACCGGCAGCTGCACGGCCTGTACGGGGCGCTGGCCGACCTGGACCCCGAGCAGGTCACCCTGCCGGACGAGCTGCGCGCGGTGGTGGACGGCGAGGTCCGGGTGGTAGACGCGGCCGACGCCGTCATCGCCGACGCCCCGGACCTGCTGCCGCTGACGGCGGGCCTGCCGCTGCTGCCGGTCGCCCCGGCCCGCGCGGCGGACCTCGCGGAGCTGCTCCAGGTGCGCCGGCTCTCGGAAACGGTCCCGGCGGAGGTGAGCACGCCCGGCGAGGAGCACGAGGTACCGGAGTCGGTACGGATCCTGCTCGGCCCGGCCACCCCCGCGGGCTACCTGGAGCACGAGGAGCTGATCGCGGGCGGCACCGAGCTGGACTGGCGCCGCACCCCCGACGGCACCGTGCACGCGGCCACGCTGGAGGGCGTGGCGGCGGGCCTGGCCTGGGCGGCGGGCCAGTGGCCCCGCCGCTTCGAGGTGGCGGCCCTCCTGGAGGACGCTTCCCGCACGGCGGAACTGGCCCGCGACCGCTGGTTCGACTGACCCCGCCCCGCCCCCGCCTCGCCCACCGCTCCGGGTCCTCCGGCTAGGCGGGGAACCTGCGGTCGACCCAGCGGAAGGTGAACTCGATCAGGGTCGCCGCGGCGGCCGCGATGGCGACCGCGATCCACGGCATCGTGGCGCCCACCAGCTTGAGCTGGAAGAACTCCTGGAGCCACGGCACTACGAGGACGATCAGGAACGCCAGGCCCATCGCGCCGACCAGGCCGACCCGCCACCACGTGTACGGGCGGGCGATGATCGCCAGGACCCACATCGAGGTCAGGAACAGGGCCAGTGTCGCCGCGCTGGTCTCGGACTTCAGGGCGTCCGGGCCGGTGTAGTAGGAGCGGGCGGCCAGGTACGTCACGAAGGTGGCCGTGCCCGCGATGACGCCGCCCGGGATGGCGTAGCGCATCACCCGTTTCACGAAGTGCGGCCTGGCCCGCTCCTTGTTCGGCGCCAGCGCGAGGAAGAAGGCCGGGATGCCGATCGTGAGGGTGGACAGCAGGGTCAGGTGGCGGGGCAGGAAGGGGTACTCGACCTGCGAACAGACCACGAGGACGGCCAGTAGCACCGAGTAGACCGTCTTCGTGAGGAAGAGGGTCGCGACCCGGGTGATGTTGCCGATGACCCGGCGCCCTTCGGCGACCACCGAGGGGAGGGTGGAGAAGCTGTTGTTCAGCAGCACGATCTGCGCGACCGCGCGGGTGGCCTCCGAGCCCGATCCCATCGAGACGCCGATGTCGGCGTCCTTGAGCGCGAGTACGTCGTTGACGCCGTCGCCCGTCATGGCGACCGTGTGGCCGCGCGACTGGAGGGCGGCGACCATGTCCCGCTTCTGCTGCGGGGTGACGCGGCCGAAGACGGCGTTCTCGTCGAGGGCCTTCGCCATCCCCTCGCGGTCGGTGGGGAGCGTACGGGCGTCGACCGTGTTCTCCGCGCCCGGCAGCCCCAGCTTGCCGGCGACCGCGCCGACCGAGACGGCGTTGTCGCCGGAGATCACCTTCGCCTTGACGCCCTGGTCCTCGAAGTAGCGCAGGGTGTCGGCCGCGTCGGGGCGCAGCCGCTGCTCCAGGACGATCAGGGCGGTGGGCCGCACGCCCGTGGCGACGGCCGCGTCGTCGAGCTCGCGGCCGGAGCGGGCGAGGAGCAGGACCCGCAGGCCCTGCTCGTTGAGCTCGTTGATCTCGTCGAGGGCCGCGTCGCCCTCCGGGAGGAGCACGTCGGGGGCGCCGAGCAGCCAGGTGTTGTTCTCGCCGTCGCCCTCGCTGAAGCTGGCGCCGCTGTACTTGCGGGCGGAGGAGAACGGCAGGGACTCGGTGCAGCGCCACTCGGCGCTGTCCGGGTAGGCGTCGATGATGGCCTGGAGGCTGGCGTTGGGGCGCGGGTCGGACTCGCCGAGGGCGCCGAGGACCTTCTTGACGTACGCCGCGTCCGCGCCGCCGAGCGAGCGGAGCTCGGTGACGTCCATGCCGCCCTCGGTGAGGGTGCCGGTCTTGTCGAGGCAGACCACGTCCACGCGGGCGAGGCCCTCGATGGCGGGCAGCTCCTGGACCAGGCACTGCTTGCGGCCGAGCCGGATGACGCCGATCGCGAAGGCGACGGAGGTCAGGAGCACGAGCCCCTCGGGGATCATCGGGACGATGCCGCCGACGGTCCGGGCGATGGAGTCCTTGAGGTTGTTGTCCTTGACGATCAGCTGGCTGATGATGAGGCCGATCGAGGTCGGGATCATCATCCAGGTGACGTACTTGAGGATGGTGGAGATGCCGGAGCGCAGCTCGGAGTGGACGAGCGTGAAGCGGGAGGCCTCTTCGGCCAACTGGGCGGCGTAGGCCTCGCGGCCGACCTTGGTGGCGGTGAACGCCCCGCCGCCGGCGACGACGAAGGACCCCGACATGACCGGGTCGCCGGGCTTCTTCAGGACCGGGTCGGCCTCACCGGTGAGCAGGGACTCGTCGATCTCCAGGCCGTCGGCCTCGCCGACGGATCCGTCGACGACGACCTTGTCGCCGGGGCCGAGCTCGATCACGTCGCCGAGGACGATCTCGGAGGTGGAGATCTCGGCGGTCCGGCCGTCGCGGCGGACGCCGGGCTTGGTCTCGCCGATGACGGCGAGGCCGTCGAGGGTCTTCTTGGCGCGCAGTTCCTGGATGATGCCGATGCCGGTGTTCGCGATGATCACGAAGCCGAAGAGGCTGTCCTGGATGGGCGCGACGAACAGCATGACCACCCACAGCACGCCGATGATCGCGTTGAAGCGGGTGAAGACGTTGGCGCGGACGATCTCGGTGGTGGAGCGCGAGGAGCGCACGGGGACGTCGTTGACGTCGCCGCTCGCGACCCGTTCGGCGACTTCGGCGGTGCTCAGTCCACCCGGCTTGAATCTGGGGGCGGGCAGCCGCATCGGGTGTACGGGATCCAGCTCGGCCCCTGCGTCGATGGCGGTCCCGGCGGCCGGGCCGCCCGGCTCCGGTCCATCGGATTCGATCCTCGCCCGCTGCGTCATGCTCTCGACGGTAAGGGGCGTTCGAACGCTTCACCCGCCGAGCGGACCGAAGATCCGACTTGGGGATGACCCGAATCGTTCGCTGGTCTCCCCCGGTCTGCCCCGGTCGGCCGTCGGCGGTCAGCCGCCGGTGGTCAGCCCGTCCGGCCCGGGCGCCCGGAGCCGTCCTCCGGCCCGGCAGCCTCGTCCGGCCCGGCCGGCGCGCCGGCCCCGGCGGCCCCCGCCGCCTCGGCCTCGGCTTCGGCTTCGGCCGCCGCCGCCTCCGCGTGGCGCTTCAGGGCCGCCTCGCGGCCGCGGACGTACCAGATGCCGATCAGGCCGAGAACGCCGCCGGCCGCGCAGGTCCACACCCACCACAGCTGGCCGCGGTCGGAGAACCACCCGTAGAAGGGGAGCTGGACGAGGAAGAGGGCGAACCAGATGATCGTGCCGCCGGTGACGGTGGCGACGACCGGACCCTCAAGGGGCTCGGGCGCCTCGTGCCGCGCTGTCCATTTCGCCATGCGGCAAGTCTAGGCCGGGTGGCGCAGGGTCTACGCGCGGAGATAGACGGCCCTTCGTTCATGTGTTCATACTGAAACGGTGTGGGCGTGGCCCATTTTCTTCGTATGAACCACCCAATGAGGACCGCATGAGCACCCCGGCCCCCGCCCCCGCGCCCACCGCCCCGGAGCACCCCTCCGGGGAGACCGGACTCGACCGCTACTTCAAGATCTCCGCGCGCGGTTCGACCGTGGCCCGCGAGGTCCGAGGCGGTCTCGCGACGTTCTTCGCGATGGCGTACATCATCGTGCTGAACCCGATCATCCTGGGCAGCGCGAAGGACATGTACGGCCACCAGCTCGACGGCGGCCAGCTCGTCACCGCCACCGTCCTGACGGCCGCCTTCTCCACCCTCCTCATGGGGGTCATCGGCAACGTCCCGATCGCGCTGGCCGCGGGCCTCGGCGTGAACACCGTGGTCGCCCTCCAGCTCGCACCGCGCATGAGCTGGCCCGACGCCATGGGCATGGTGGTCCTGGCCGGCTTCGTGGTGATGCTGCTCGTCGCCACCGGCTTGCGCGAGCGGGTCATGAACGCCGTCCCGCTGGGCCTGCGCAAGGGCATCGCCATCGGCATCGGCCTGTTCATCATGCTGATCGGCCTGGTCGACTCGGGCTTCGTCTCCCGCATCCCGGACGCCGCGCACACCACGGTCCCGCTCCAGCTCGGCAGCGACGGCCACCTGCACGGCTGGCCCGTGCTGATCTTCGTGATCGGGACGCTGCTGACCCTGGCGCTGATCATCCGCAAGGTCCCTGGCGCGATCCTGATCTCCATCGTGACCATGACCGTCGCCGCGGTGGCCGTCCAGCTGGTCACGAGCCTGCCGGCCGAGGCGTGGGGCCTGACCGTTCCCGAGTGGCCGGGCAACCCGGTGGCCGCGCCCGACTTCGGGCTCGTCGGACAGGTCAGCCTGTTCGGCGGCTTCGGGAAGGTCGGGATGCTCACCGGCGTCCTGTTCGTCTTCACCGTCCTGCTGTCCTGCTTCTTCGACGCCATGGGCACGATCCTCGGCGTCGGCGACGAGGCGAAGCTGATCGACAAGGACGGCAACTTCCCCGGCATCAACCGGGTCCTGCTGATCGACGGCCTGGCCGTCGCCTCGGGCGGCGCGACCTCGTCCTCCGCGACCACCTGCTTCGTGGAGTCCACGGCCGGCGTCGGCGAGGGCGCCCGTACGGGCCTCGCGAACGTCGTGACCGGCGGCCTCTTCGCCGTGGCGCTGTTCCTCACGCCGCTCGCCACCATGGTCCCGTCCCAGGCCGCGACCCCCGCCCTGCTGGCGGTGGGCTTCCTGATCCTGGCGGGCTCGGTCAGGGACATCGACTGGAGCGACTTCACCATCGCCGTCCCGGCCTTCCTGGCCATGGTGATGATGCCCTTCACCTACTCGATCACCAACGGCATCGGCATCGGCTTCGTGAGCTTCTGCGTGCTGCGGCTGGCGGCCGGCCGGGGCCGCGGTGTCCCGGTGGCCATGTACGTCGTGGCCGCGGTGTTCGTCTTCTCCTACGCGATGCCGGCCCTCGGCCTCACGTGACCGGCCCCCGGCCGGCCCGCCCCACCTGATCAGGTGAGCCCGTAGAACTTCTCCGTCTCGTCGACGGCCGCCTTGAAGCGCTCGTCGAAGTCGTCGCGAATGAGCGTCCGGACCACATAGTCCTGGACGCTCATTCCGCGTTTGGCGGCATGAGTCCGGAGCCTGTCGAGGAGCTCCCCGTCTATGCGCATGCTCAGCACATGTGTCCCCATGCCGAAAGAGTCGGGGCACAGGGCGTGGACGCGTGTCACTTTCCGCCGCCCACTCACCCGTACGAGTGACGAAAAACAACTGGTGTTCCTTAGCGAGAGTAATGAGTTACTCTAAGGACATGCATGACCTCTCCCATGGCGACGACGCTGCCGCCGTGAACGATCTCCGCTCCGCCGTCATGCGACTGGGCCGGCGCCTGAAGCACCAGCGCGTCGACGAGTCGCTGAGTCCGACCGAGATGTCGGTACTCGGCACCCTCGCCCGGTGCGGCCAGGCAACCCCTGGCGAGCTGGCGCGGCGGGAACACGTCCAGCCGCCGTCGATGACACGCATCGTCGCGCTCCTGGAGGCGAAGGGACTGGTCACGCTGGAGCCGCACCCCGACGACCGCCGCCAGAAGGTGGTCCGCCAGACCGAGGAAGCCGAGGCGATGCTCGAAGAGAGCCGCCGCAAGCGCAACGCCTTCCTGGCCGGGCTCGCGGCCGAGCTGACCGAGGACGAGTGGGCCAAGCTGCGCGAGGCCGCACCCGTCCTGGAGAAGCTCGCCCACCTGTAGGAACGACGCCAGGAGGCGAACGCTTTTGAGTACGGGAACCGGAGCAGACTCCGCACCCGGCCACATATCCACCCCTACGGCCGCCACCGGTGGCGCCACCGCCGGAGCACCCGCCGCACCCGCCGCACCCGCGGTCAAGAACTCGATGTTCAGCTCGCTGAAGATCCGCAACTACCGGCTCTTCGCGACCGGCCAGGTCGTCTCGAACACGGGCACCTGGATGCAGCGCATCGCCCAGGACTGGCTGGTCCTGTCCCTGACCGGATCGGCCTCCGCGGTCGGCGTGACCATCGCCCTGCAGTTCCTGCCGATGCTGATGTTCGGCCTCTACGGCGGCGTCCTCGCCGACCGGCTGCCGAAGCGCCCGCTGCTGCTCGCCACCCAGAGCGCCATGGGCCTCACCGGTGTCGCGCTCGCCGTCCTCACCCTCGCGGGACAGGTCCAGGTCTGGCACGTCTACCTCGCCGCCTTCCTGCTCGGCCTCGTGACCGTCGTCGACAACCCGGCCCGCCAGACCTTCGTCCCCGAGATGGTCGGCAAGGACCAGGTCGCCAACGCCGTCAGCCTGAACTCGGCCAACTTCCAGTCCGCGCGGCTGGTCGGCCCGGCGATCGCCGGTGTGCTGATCACCGCCGTCGGCTCCGGCTGGGCCTTCCTGCTGAACGGGCTGTCCTTCGCCGCGCCGATCGCCGGACTGCTGCTGATGCGCACCTCCGAGCTGCACCCGGTCGAGCCCCGGCCCCGCGCCAAGGGACAGCTGCGCGAAGGACTGCGGTACGTCGCCGGGCGCCCCGAGCTGGTCTGGCCGATCGTGCTGGTCGGCTTCATCGGCACCTTCGGGTTCAACTTCCCGATCTGGCTGTCGGCGTTCGTCAGCGAGGTCTTCCACGGGGACGCGGGCACGTACGGACTCTTCAACACCCTGATCGCCGCCGGCTCCCTCGCGGGGGCGCTGCTCGCGGCCCGGCGCGGGCACTCCCGGCTCCGGCTCCTGGTGGCCGCCGCCGTGCTGTTCGCCGCGCTGCTGACCGTGACGGCGTTCGCGCCCGGCTTCTGGCTGTTCGCCGCGCTGCTGGTGCCGATCGGCATCTTCGGTCTGACGGTCAACGTCACCGCCAACTCCAGCGTGCAGATGGCCACCGACCCCGAGATGCGGGGGCGGGTCATGGCCCTGTTCATGATGGTCTTCACCGGCGGGACCCCTCTGGGCGCCCCGCTGCTGGGCTGGATCACGGACACGTACGGCGCCCGCATCGGCATGGCGGCGGGCGGTGTGATCTCCCTGGTCGCCTCCGTGACGATCGCCGTGGTGCTGGCCCGGGTCGGCAACCTCCGGCTGCGGGTCGACCGGCACGGCGTGGCCTTCGTTCCGTCGCCGCGCCGCCGCGAACTGGTCACGGCCGCCTGACGGGCGCGGGCGGCGGCGCCGGTAGGGTCGGAGGATGAGACTGTTCGCCGCCGTACTGCCGCCGCCGACGGCCGTCGCCGAGCTCGCGGAGGCCGTACGGCCGCTGCGCGACGACCGGCTGACGTGGACCGCGGAGGCCGGCTGGCACTTCACGCTCGCCTTCATGGGCGAGGTACGGGACGAGGTGCTCCCGGACCTGCACGCCCGGCTGGCGCGCGCCGCCGCCCGCACCGCCCCCTTCGGCCTGCGGCTGCACGGCTCCGGGCACTTCGGCGACCGTGCCCTGTGGGCCGGGGCCGCCGGAGGGCTGGACGGGCTGCGGATGCTCGCCGAACGGGCCGACGCCGCCGCCCGGCGGGCCGGCGTACCGATGGAGCAGCACCACCGCTACACCCCGCACCTCACCCTGGCCCGCAGCCGCCACGCCGCCACGCCCCTGGACCCGTACCTCGAGGCCCTCGCCGGCTTCGAGGGCGCCCCCTGGGCGGCCGACACCCTCAGCCTGGTCCGCAGCAACCTCCCCGTCGGCGGGGTGCCGGGCGAGCAGCCCCGCTACGAGACCGTCGGGGCCTGGCCGCTGACCGGCGGCTGACCCGGCTGGTCCGCGGCCGTTCCGCGGGTGCCCGGGGGCCGTGCGGGGCCCTGCGGCGGGCCGGGTTAGTCTCGACGGGTGGATCCCAAGACCAGAAACCGCGTCATGGCGGGTGTGCTCGTGCTGATGTTCCTCGTCGTGGCCGTGGCGGCGGCCGTCGGCCAGTAGCCCGCCGGCGCCCCCTCCGCGCCCCGCCCGCATACCGGCCGGGCCCCCGTCCGCGTACCGGCCGGGCCCCCGTCCGCCCCTGGCGCCCGTATCCCGGGTTCGCGAGGTGCCCTTGCCTGGAGTGGACTCCAGGCAGTTGGCTTGTGTCCCATGAAGTACACGCAGCTCGGACGCACGGGACTCAAGGTCAGCCGACTCGTTCTCGGCACGATGAACTTCGGTCCCCAGACAGACGAACCCACCAGCCACGGCATCCTCGACGCCGCGCTCGACGCGGGCCTGAACTTCGTGGACACCGCCAACGTCTACGGCTGGGGTGAGAACAAGGGCCGCACCGAGGAGATCATCGGCACCTGGTTCGCCCAGGGCGGCGGCCGCCGGGACAAGACGGTCCTGGCCACGAAGGTGTACGGGAACATGGCCGGCGACGGGGACCCGTGGCCCAACCACGACCGGCTGTCGGCCCTGAACATCCGGCGGGCCGTCGAGGCCAGCCTGAAGCGGCTCCAGACCGACTACATCGACCTCTACCAGTTCCACCACATCGACCGCCGGACCCCCTTCGAGGAGATCTGGCAGGCGGTCGAGGTCCTGATCCAGCAGGGGAAGGTGCTGTACGCGGGGTCCTCGAACTTCCCCGGGTACAAGATCGCCCAGGCGAACGAGACCGCCGCCCGCCGCGGCGGCGTCGGCCTGGTCAGCGAGCAGTGCCTCTACAACCTCGCCGAGCGCCGGGCCGAGATGGAGGTCATCCCCGCCGCCCAGGAGTACGGGCTCGGGGTCATCCCGTGGTCCCCGCTGCACGGCGGCCTGCTCGGCGGTGTGATCAAGAAGGAGGTCGAGGGCGGCCGCCGCGCCTCCGGGCGCTCCGCCGACGCGCTGGCCAACACGTCCGTACGGGCGCAGGTGCAGGCGTACGAGGACCTGCTCGACAAGCACGGCCTGGAGCCCGGCGAGACGGCGCTGGCCTGGCTGCTGACGCGCCCCGGGGTCACCGGCCCGATCGTCGGCCCCCGCACGGCCGAGCAGCTGGAGAGCGCCCTGCGCGCGCTGGAACTGGAGCTCGGCGACGAGCTGCTGACGGCCCTGGACGAGATCTTCCCCGGCCCGGGAGCCTCCCCGGAGGCCTTCGCCTGGTAGGCGCGTCCGTACGGCGCACCGCGGCCGCCGCCCCTCGCCCGGGGCGGCGGCCGCCGCGCAAGTCGGCCCCGGTACGGGCCCGTTACGGCTGCGCGGCCGGCCGGTAGGAGCCGCCGATGCCCCAGGCCTGGTGCAGGACGGCCGCGAACTCGCCGGCGATGCGGTGCTCCCCGGAGGCGTTGGGGTGCGTGCCGTCGTAGGTGTCGTGGTCGATCTCGTACGAGGCCGGGCGCGCGGCCAGCAGGATCGGCGCGGCGTCGGTGGTCAGGTCGGCCACGGCCTTCGCCAGCAGCTCGTTGAAGCGGGCCACTTCGGCGGCGAACGGCGCGTCGTGCCGGGCGCGGACGTTGGGTATGACCGGCAGCAGCACCATCCGCACGGCCGGCCGGGCTTCGCGGGCCGCGGCGACGAACCGGCGGACGTTCTCGGCGGTCTGGTCCGCGCGGGTGTAGAAGCCGAGGTCGATCAGGCCGAGGGAGACGAGCAGCACGTCCGCCCCGGCGGCCCCGGCGGCGGGGCCGATCAGGGGGGCCATGTGCTGCCAGCCCTCGCCCCAGCCGGCCATGTGGCGGCGGGCCTCCCCGGGGAAGTCCGGGCCGGCGTACCCCTGGCAGTCGGGCGGACCAGCGGCGGGCGGACCGGCGGCGGGCGCCCCGGCGGCGCCGTCGTCGTACAGCGCGGTGCGCGGGCCGACGATCTCGAAGGGCCCGCCGAAGGCGGCGCCGAGGTGCTGCCACATCCGGTAGCGCCAGGTGTAGTCGCCGGCGCGTCCGATGGTCATGGAGTCGCCGACGAACATGAAACGCATCCGGTCATCATCGCGGATCACGTGCACGGCGCCCCTGTGATGCCGGACACGGCGTCCGGGCTGGCAGGCTTGGGGCATGCGCATGCTGCCGTCGACCGCCGCCCTCACCGCCGCCCTGGCCGGCTGCCTCGTCCTCCTGCCGGGGGCAGCCGCCGCGGCACAGTCGCCCGGGCCGGCCGGGTTCACCCTCTCCGATCCGCGGATCAAGGAGTCGAGCGGGCTCGCGGCCAGCCGGGCGCACCCGGGCGTGTACTGGACGCACAACGACAGCGACGACGGCCCGTACGTGTACGCCGTGGACTCGGCGACCGGCCGTACGGTGGCCCGGCTGACGCTGACGGGCATCGGCAAGCCGCGCGACGTCGAGGCGATCTCGCTGGGGCCGGACGGCCAGCTGTACGTCGGGGACGTCGGGGACAACCTGGGCGGGTCCTGGGACCACGTGTGGATCTACCGGTTCCCGGAGCCGAGGGAGCTGCGCGACGCCACCGTCAGGGCCGAGCAGTTCACGGTCACTTACGCCGACGGGCCGCGCAACGCAGAGGCCCTGATGGTCCATCCGGTGACGGGCCGGGTGTACATCGCGAGCAAGGACGAGCAGAAGGGCGGCCTGTACGAGGGCCCGGAGCGGCTGGTGCCCGGGGACGGCCGGAACGTGTTCCGGCGGATCGCCGACGCCCCGTGGGTCACGGACGGGGCGTTCTCGCCGGACGGCACCCGGCTGACGCTGCGCGGGTACTTCACGGCCCGGACGTACGGGTGGAAGGACGGCCGTCCGCAGGGCGAGGGCGAACGGGTGGACGCGCCCTGGCAGGGGCAGGCCGAATCGGTGACGTACACGGCGGACGGCCGGACGCTGATGTTCGGCTCCGAGGGCGCGGGCAGCCGGGTGGTGGCCGTACCGGTGGCGGAGGCTCCGCGGCCGGCGCCCGGGAAGACGCCGGCAGGGGCGTCGCAAGGGGCGTCGGCGTCCCCCGAGCCGGGCGCCCCGGCGGCGGGCGGTCAGCCGGCGGCCGGGGAGGGCGACTTCACGAAGGGCGCCCTGGTCCTGGGGGCGGGAACCGTCCTCGTCCTCGCGGCGAAGCGGCTGCTGCGCCGCCGCGCCCCGAAGTAGCCCGGCCCCGGGGGGCGGCCCCCAGGAACCGAGCCGGAGCCGAGCCGGAACCGCGCCGGAGCGGTTACGAGTGGCCGAGGTCCGCGGCCGGGAGGTCCGTGACCGGGACCGAACCCGTGCCGGAGGCCGGCCGCAGCGGGAACTCGTCCGAGGCCACGGAGTCCAGCACGTGCGGCGCGGGCCGCAGCGGCTTCGGCATGACGGCGGCCTCCGAATGGCCCCCGCACCCGTACGACAGGGACACCAGACGGCCGTCCGCCGGACCGAACTCGTTCGCGCAGACGCCGAAGGCCTGCCCGAGGGAGCCGCCGATCGCGACGAGGAACCCGCACGACACGCACGACGCGGGCGCCGCCTGCGCCATCGCGGTCTTCGCGCCGAAGGACTCGTCCCAGCGGTCGGCCGCGCTGTGCAGCCCGTACCGCGAGAGCACCCGGGCACGCCGCATGCCGAGTTCCTCGGCGACGGAGGTGATGGACCCGCGCACCGGGACCACGGCGCGGTCGGTGACGTCCGCGTCCTCCGCCTCGACCAGTTCGGCCATCTCGGTGGAGACCACCGAGTTCGGCGGCGGGGCGTCCTCGCCCGACCAGCCGGGCTCCAGCCGCAGGTCCTCGGCGTCGGTGGGCAGCAGGTCGCCGGGGCCCATGTCGCCGGGGCGCAGCCGCTCGCTCCACGGCACCCATTCGGGGGCGAGCAGCGCGTCGTCCCCGGGAAGCAGCACCGTCTCGTCGAGGGTGATGTTCTTCGCGCGGGAGGCGCGGGTCACGGTGACGGCCCAGCGCCAGCCCCGGTAGCCCGGTTCCTTGCACTCGAAGAAGTGGGTGACGACCCGGTCACCCTCCGCCACCGCGGTCACATGCGCGCCCACCACGCCGGGGAAGGCGGCCTCCTCGGCCGCCGAACGGGCGAGTTCTACCGCCTCGACGCACAGGCGGTCGGGGGTACGCGGGGTACGGCTTCGCGTCGTCGCAGCACTCACTGGTCTCGTTCTCTCCTACGCCGTCTCACGAGTGCGCCGTCCGTACTGTCGTCCACAACGACCCGTCGGTCTCCGTACGTGGCGCGGGCGGAGCGGACCAGAGGGCCGCGTCGACGTCCGCACCCGATCGGCCTCGGGCGCACCTAACTGCGATCCATTCTGCGGGATCGCGAAGAGGCGCGCGGCCAAGAGCAACCGCCGGTGGCGCGCTACGCACGCTACCTCCTCTGACGCCTTGGGCCCACATGCAAGGTCCGATTCGCGGACAAGCCACCGCCCGGCGGCACCCCGCGACGCGCCGGGAGGCATCCGAGGGGGCCAAGTGGGGCAGTATGGGCCGGGTGGCACCCGTACGGTCGTCCGATGACGGCTCGGGACCGGCCAAGAGGGCCGGCCGGGCTCTGGGGCGTGCCCTGCACCTGCCCTTCACTGGTACGGCGCGCGGCATCCGGCGGGCCACCCACGCGCACGGGGCGGGCGAGTCGGGCCTTGGCAAGCTGATCGAACTGCACGCGATCAACGGCGCCGGCGACGTGATGATCACGGTGGCGCTGGCCTCGACGGTGTTCTTCTCCGTGCCCACGGACGAGGCCCGCGGCCGGGTCGCGCTGTACCTGGCGATCACGATGGCCCCCTTCACCCTGCTGGCCCCGGTGATCGGCCCGCTGCTGGACCGGCTGCCGCACGGGCGGCGGGCCGCGATGGCGGCCGCGATGTTCGCCCGGGCCCTGCTGGCCGTGATGATGTCGGGCGCGGTGGCCACGGGCGGGCTGGAGCTGTATCCGGCGGCGCTGGGCGTCCTGGTGGCGTCCAAGGCGTACGGAGTGGTGCGCAGCGCCGTGGTGCCGCGCCTGCTGCCGCCGAACTTCTCCCTCGTCAAGGCGAACTCGCGGGTCACGCTGGCCGGTCTGCTGGCCACTGGCGCCGCCGCGCCGGTCGCGGCGGGGCTGCACTCGATCGGCCCGCCGTGGCCGCTGTACGGGGCCTGCGCCATCTTCATCGGGGGGACCTTCGCCGCGTTCACGCTGCCGCACAAGGTGGACGAGGCGAAGGGCGAGCGCCGGGCCCGGCTGTCCACGCATGAGGCGCACTCCCCCAAGCCGGGGCTGCGCACGGTGGGTCCGTCGGTGCTGTGCGGGCTCCTCGCGAACGCGTCGATGCGCGGGCTGTCCGGGTTCCTGATCTTCTTCCTGGCGTTCCTGCTGCGCGAGCACCCGCTCGCGGGGCAGAGCGCTGCGGTGTCGCTGGGGATCGTGGGCGTGTCGGCGGGCCTGGGCAACGCGTGCGGTACGGCGGTGGGCGCGTGGCTGCGGGCCCGCGCACCCGAGGCGATCATCGCGGCCGTGCTGTGCCTGACGCTCGCGGTGGCGGTGCTCGCGACGGTCTTCTTCAGCGGGCTGTTCGTGGCGGTCCTCGGCGCCACGGCGGGCTTCTGCCAGGCGCTGGCGAAGCTCTCCCTGGACGCGATGATCCAGCGGGACGTGCCCGAGGCCGTCCGCACGTCGGCGTTCGCCCGTTCGGAGACGCTGCTCCAGGTGGCGTGGGTGCTGGGCGGTGCGATCGGCATCGCGCTGCCGCTGAACGGCGCGCTGGGCATGGCCGTCGCGGCGGTGGTGGTGGCGCTGGGCACGGCGATGGCCCTGCGCGGCCTGCGCACTGCGCCCCGGCACCAGCAGCACGGCTCCTCCCGCCCGAGGGTGGCGTGACGGCGTAACGCCGCCCGGCGGGGGCCGCGCCGCGCCGGCGGAGCGGGACCCGCGCCGCGCCGTGGACCACCGTCGGGACCCCGTGCGGCGGCTCGGCCCACCGGCCCGATAGCCTTCGGCTCATGACCGCACCGCTTTTCTCGGGTAGGGCCCGCCGCAGCGTCGCGGCCCTCGGAGCCGTTTCCGCCGGCCTCCTCCTCCTCTCCGCCTGCGACAAGCCGACACCGCTGGCGACCGTGACGGTCGGCACCACCACGGTGTCCGCCGAAGCCGCCTGCCACGACGGCAAGGAGCTCTCCATGGAGAAGGTCCAGGAGTGCCTCACCAACCTGAAGGACGCCAAGGCCGTCTCGTACGCCCGCGGCGACACCCTGCGCCTGGGCGTCGAGCCCGATGTCGTCGAGGACGGCAAGCAGTGGCAGGCGGTCCTGGACGGGCAGCCGATCACCGAGCCCTCCTCGAACACCTACCGCAGCTTCCCGGGCGCCGACGTCTTCGCCACCGGCGGCCAGGGCGAGGCCCCGACGTCGAAGAAGCTGGCCTTCGTCCAGGTCGGCAGGGACGGCAAGCCGCTGTCCGTCTGGTCGTTCAACCTGAAGCTGAAGTAGCCGGGCGGCCACGGTGCGCGCGCTCGTCGTGACCGCGGTGGCGGCGGAGGCCGACTCCGTCGTGGCCGGGCTGACCCCTCATCCGGACGCCCCCGGCCCCGAGCCCCGCACCCTTCCCGGCGGTTACCCCCTCACCCGCCGGGACCTCCCGGGCATCGCCCTCGACGTGCTCGTCGGGGGCGTCGGACCGGGCGCGGCGGCCGCCGCCACCGCCACCGCCCTGACCCTCACCGGCTACGGCCTCGTCATCTCCGCCGGCATCGGCGGCGGGTTCGCGCCCGCCGCCCCGCCCGGCTCCCTCGTGGTCGCGGACGCGATCGTCGCCGCCGACCTGGGGGCCGAGACCCCCGAGGGGTTCGTGGACGTGGCCGCCCTCGGCTTCGGGCGCGCCGTCCACCTGCCGCCCGCCGAGCTCGCCGCCCTGGCCGCCGAGGCCACCGGGGCGCTGCTCGCGCCCGTCCTGACCGTCTCCACCGTCACCGGCAGCGCCGCCCGCGCCGCCGAACTCGCCGTACGGCACCCGCAGGCCGGGGCCGAGGCCATGGAGGGCTTCGGGGTGGCGGAGGCCGCCGCCGCGCACGGGCTGCCCGTCCTGGAGATCCGCGCCGTGTCCAACGCGGTGGGCCCGCGCGACCGCGACGCCTGGCGGATCGGGGAGGCCCTCGCCGCCCTCGCGGACGGCTTCCGCGCGCTGGGACCCGTACTCGTCCATTGGGGAGAACGCCATGAGCACCGGTGACGGCCCGCTGCGGATCGCGTATTCGCCGTGCCCGAACGACACCTTCGTCTTCGACGCGTGGGCGCACGGCCGGGTGCCGGGCGCGCCCGGCCTCGACGTCACCTTCGCCGACATCGACGTCACCAACGGCATGGCCGAGCGCGGCGAGCTGGACGTGCTGAAAGTGTCGTACGCGGTCCTGCCGTGGGTGCTGGAGGAGTACGCGCTGCTGCCCTGCGGCGGGGCGCTGGGGCGCGGCTGCGGCCCGCTGGTCCTCACCCGCGAGCCGGGCACGGACCTGGCCGGCAAGACGGTGGCCGTGCCGAGCGAACGTTCCACCGCCTACCTGCTGTTCCGGCTGTGGGCGGCCGACGTGCTGCCGGACGGGGTCGGCGAGGTGGTGGTGCTGCCGTTCCACGAGATCATGCCGGCGGTGCGCGACGGCCGGGTGGACGCCGGACTGGTCATCCACGAGGCCCGGTTCACCTACCGGGACTACGGGCTGCACCGCCTGGCCGACATGGGCGAGCACTGGGAGTCGACGACCGGCCTGCCGATCCCGCTCGGCGCGATCATCGCCAAGCGGTCGCTGGGCGCGGAGCGGCTGCGCGCACTCGCCGAGTCGGCCCGTACGTCGGTCCGGATGGCCTGGGACGACCCGGAGGCCTCCCGCCCGTACGTCCGCGCGCACGCCCAGGAGCTGGACCCGGCCGTCGCCGACCAGCACATCGGGCTGTACGTCAACGAGTTCACCGCCGACCTCGGCGACGCCGGCTACGCGGCGGTGCGCGGACTGCTGACCCGGGCGGCCGCCGAGGGTCTGGTACCGGCCATCCCGTCCGGCGCGCTGGACTTCCCCTAGCCGTCGCGGCCGTCCGCACCGCCCGGACACGACGGTGCCCCGCCGCTCTCACGAGAGACGGGGCACGGGTCGTGCGGGCGCTCAGACGTCGAGCTGGTCGGCCACCGCGCGCAGCAGTCCGGCGATCTTCGTGCCGTGGACCCTGTCGGGGTAGCGGCCCCGCTCCAGGATCGGAGTGATGTTCTCCAGGAGGGTCGTGAGGTCCTGCACGATGGAGGCCAGCTCGTCGGGCCCCCGCCGCTGGGCCGCCGCGACGGACGGCGCCGGGTCCAGCACCGTCACCGAAAGCGCCTGGTCACCGCGCTGGCCGGCGACGACTCCGAACTCGACGCGCTGGCCGGGCTTGAGCGCGTCGACCCCGGCAGGGAGTACCGACGAGTGGACGAAGACGTCGCCGCCGTCGTCGCGGGAGAGAAAGCCGAAGCCCTTCTCACTGTTGAACCACTTGACCTTGCCGGTAGGCACGTCCGTCCTCTGTCCTTGTGCTCGTCGGGGTCCGGATGCCGCGCGACGGCTCCGGACAACAGCGCGGCGGGCCATGGATGACCCGCCACCTCAAGGCTAATGGCCGGGGTCAGGGTGACAAGTCGATACCCGGACCTTCGGCGTCGGCTGCTTCGGCCAGGGAACTACCCTGGTGAGGTGACTGTTACTCCTCATTCCGACGAAGCGCGGCCCGGCGACGGACTCGTCAAGGCCGGCGGCATCGTGTTCATCGCCGGTGCCGTGGCCACTGTGGCCACGATGGCCCCGCTGTTCCTGGACGTCGACCCGTTCCCCTCGTACGCGTGGGCCGTGTGCATGCTGATGGGCGTCGGCTTCGCGATCTCCGCGGCGGGCGTGCTCCGCTCGGCGGCGGCGCAGCGCCGGGCGGCGCGGGCCTCGCAGGCCTGACCCCCGGGGCGCAGCCGCCGGGCCCGGGGCGAACCGCCGCCCGGCTCAAGCCGGGCGGCCGGCCACGTATGCCGCGAGCCACTGCGGGAGCGCCGTGAGGTCCGGCAGGACCACGTCCGCGCCCGCCTCCCGCAGTTCGGTCTCCGGGCACGGTCCGGTCGGCACCGCCACCGACAGCGCTCCGGCGGTGCGGGCGCCGCGGATGTCGCCGACGTGGTCGCCGACGTACACCTGCGCCCCGTACTCGCGCAGCGCGCCGGCCTTGGCCTCGGCCCAGAGCGAGCCGATGACCGCGTCCGGCGCGATGCCCAGGTGCTCCAGGTGCAGCAGGGCGTTGGGTTCGTGCTTGGCGGTGACGACGATCGCCCGCCCGCCGAGCGCCCGGACGGCGTCGACCGCCTCGCGGGCACCCGGCATCGCCGGGGTCGGCCCGATGGCGTGTGTGGGATACATCTCCCGGTAGCGGTCGGCCACGGCCGGGATCTCGGCCGCCGGGAACCAGTGCGCGAGCTCCTCCTCCAGCGGCGGCCCGAGCCGGGTGACGGCCGCGTCGGCGTCGATGAACGTACCCGTGTCGGCCGACAGGGCCCGGTAGGCCGCCTTGATGCCGGGGCGCGAATCGATCAGGGTCATGTCGAGGTCGAAGCCGACGGTGAGGTTCATACCGGCCATTGTGCCGAGCCCCGCGGACGCCGGACCCCGAGGGGCGTACCCGGGCCGCACCGCCCGGACCCGTCCTGTCGGCGCCGGGCCGCCCGGCCCGGCGTCAGCGCCTGCGCGCCCGCCACACCAGGTACAGCGCGGAGGCCACGCCCGCCGCCCGGAGCAGCCACGGCCCCATCCCGTGCAGGACCTCGCTCAGCTGGTCCTCGGCCAGGGTCTCGCCCCACTTGCCGTTCATCCGGCCCCACAGCCACACCGCCGCGCCCGCCAGCACCGCACCGGGCGGCCCGAAGACGGCCCACTTGTGCTCCCCGGGCCGCAGCGCGCGCGAGGCGTACGGCAGCAGCCAGCCGACGACCAGCAGCAGCCAGTAGCCGCTGACGACCCCGGCGACGAGGACGGCCGCGGCCAGCAGCAGGAAGGCGTTCGGCTTGGGGCGGGCCGGGGCGGCGGCCTCGGCCACCACCGGTGCGGCCTCCTTCGCCGCCCGCTTCGCGCGCCGCCGCTCGCGCAGGAGCCGTACGACGGCCCGGGCGCGCGCCTCCGGCGGGCCGGACGGTTTCCCCGGCCGGTCGGCGGTCCCTGTCCCGGTCCCGGTCCCGGCCTTGTCCCCGTCCCCGTCCTCGTCCTCCGGTCCCTCCTTGAACAGGTCCGGGATCTCGATGCCGCCCGCGAAGCCGTCCACCTGCGGGCCCGCCCCGTAGGCACCGGGCGCGACGCGCCACCAGTCGGGCTCCACCCCGTCGGAGGGCCCGAGTTCGTCGAGCCCGGCCAGGTGCGGCGGCACGTTCTCCGGCTCCGCCTCCGGGCGCGGCGGCGGCACCGCCTTGCGGCGCGGCCTGCCCGGGCCCCGCTGGGTGGGCACCGCCGGGCCGGGGCCGAAGGCGGCCGGGGCGGCGGCCCGGCCGGCGGGCGCGGTGCCGGACAGGGTGCCGAGGGTGTCGAGGACCTCCTCCGGCGTGCCGATCCGCTCCAGGATGCGGCGTACGGCGGCCGGGGTCTCCGGGTCGTACTTGGCGCGCCGACGGTCGATCTCGTCCCGCAGCCCCGCCACGAGCCGCATGCGGTCGCCGGAGTCCAGGTGTCTGCGCTGCGCCAAGTCCCCGACCCGGCTCAGATATTCGTAGACCAGATGGTCGCTTTCGATCCCCATGCCCCGGCTCCTCCCGTACCGCCTGTGCCGAAGGTAGCGCGTGCGCCCGTGGAGCTGTCGCGGGCACAGCGGATACCGTTGGCCGGATGGGGACCGGCCGACTGACCGGCCGACTGACCGGCCGACGCGACCAGGAGGCGACTGTGCCCGAGGCAAGCACCGCAGCGGGAGACGCCGCCGGCAGCTCCGGGAGCGCCAGGGCAGGCGCCCCGCGCTCGCTCGCCGAGGCGCTGCGCTCCCGCGACGACACCGCGCTCGCCGCGCTGCTGCGCGCGCGCCCCGATCTCCTGAGCCCCGTACCGGGCGACGTGACCCAGCTGGCCACCCGCGCCGCCACCCGGGCCTCGGTGGTACGGGCGCTGGAGCGCCTCGACCGGTTCGCGCTGCAGACGGCCGAGGCGCTGGCCGTGGCCCCGGACCCGTGCCCGTACCCGGTGCTGGAGTCGCTGCTCACCGGCGAGACCGGCACCACCGGGGAGGACAACGGGGCCCGCGCCGCGCTCCCCCGGGCCCTGGCCTCCCTGCGCGAACAGGCCCTGGTGTGGGGTGACGAGGAGCGGGTGCGGCTGGTGCGCACCGCCCGCGAGCTGCTGGCCCCCTCGGCGCAGCGGCCCTCCCCGACCGGCCTCGGGCCGACCGTCGCGGAGGCCACGGCCGGGATGTCGCCGACCCGCGTGCAGGAGATCGTGTCCGCGGCCGGGCTGCCCGCCACCCACGACCCGGTGTCCGCGGTGTCCGCCCTGACGGGGCTGTTCACCGACCCGGAGCGGATGTCCGCCCTGCTGGACGAGGCCCCGGCCGAGGCCCACCAGGTGCTGGGGCGGCTCGTGTGGGGCCCGCCGTACGGGGAGGTGACCCCGAACCCGACCGCTCCGGTGCGCTGGCTGCGCGACCGGGGGCTGCTGCTGCCCGCCTCGGCGCGGACCGTCGTGCTGCCGCGCGAGGTGGCGCTGCACCTGCGCGGCGGGCTCGCGCACCGGGACACCGCGCCGGTCGCGCCGCCGGTGCCCGCGCACCGCGAGCACCGTCCACAGCTTGTGGACGCGAACGCCGCCGGGCAGGCGATGGCCGCGCTGTCGACCGTCGAGGAGCTGGTGAAGTCCTGGGAGTACGCCGGTCCAGCGGTGCTGCGGGCCGGCGGGCTGTCCGTACGGGACCTCAAGCGGGCCGCGGCCACCCTGGACGCCACCGAGGCCGCCGCGGCGTTCTGGGCCGAGCTGGCGTACGCGGCCGGGCTGCTGGCCGGCGACGGCGAGGCGGACGAGCGCTACGCCCCCACCCCCGCCTTCGACACCTGGTGCGAACTCCCGCCCGCCGAGCGGTGGTCGGCGCTCGCGGCGGCCTGGCTGCCCGCCACCCGCACCGCCGGGCTGGTCGGCGAACAGGACGCCAAGGGACGCACCCTGTCAGCGCTCGGCCCCGAACTCGACCGCTCCGCCGCCCCCGAGGTGCGCCGCCGCGTCCTCGAACTCCTCGCCGGGCTCCCCGAGGGCGGAGCCGCCGACCCGGACGCGCTGCTGGCCCGGCTCGCGTGGGAGCGCCCCGTACGCGGGACGAGCGACCTGCGGGCCCGCCTCGCGCGCTGGGCGCTGGACGAGGCGGAGACCCTGGGCGTCACCGGCCGGGGCGCGCTGTCCGGGCCCGGCCGCGCCCTGCTGGAACACCGCGACCCGGCGCCGCTGATGGCCCCGCTGCTGCCGGAGCCGGTGGACCACGTCCTGCTCCAGGCCGACCTGACGGCGGTGGCCCCCGGCCCGCTGCGGCGGCCGCTCGGCGACACCCTGGCGGTCCTCGCGGACGTGGAGTCCAAGGGCGGTGCGACGGTGTACCGGTTCACGCCGGGCTCGGTGCGGCGCGCCCTGGACGCCGGGCACACCGCCGTCGACCTGCACGCCTTCCTCAAGGAGCACAGCCGCACCCCCGTCCCGCAGCCGCTGGCGTACCTGATCGACGACGTGGCCCGGCGGCACGGGCACCTGCGGGTCGGGGCGGCCTCCTCGTACGTGCGATGCGACGACGACGCGATGCTGGGCGAGATCCTCGCCGACAAGCGCTCGGCCGGGCTGGGCCTGCGCCGCCTCGCGCCGACCGTGCTGGCCGCGCAGTGCGAACCGGGCGCCCTGCTCGACGGGTTGCGGGCGATGGGGTACGCGCCGGCCGCGGAGTCCCGTACCGGCGACGTCCTGGTGGGCCGGGCCGACGGCCACCGCAGCCCGGGGCGCGCGGCGCCCGTACCGGTGCCGGAGGGGCCGCCGGTGCCGCGGCCCTCGGCTTCGGCGGGCTGTACGCCGCCGGACTGCTCCTGGCCGGCGAGGACGTCGCCCCGGGGACGAAGGTGCGCGGTGTCGACATAGGCGGCATGAGCCGTGCCGAGGCCCGCCAGG
>NZ_JAPNLM010000045.1 GCF_026627255.1 Streptomyces antarcticus
GAGGCCGCGATGGCGCCTCCGGAACTACTCGCTGGAACAGCCCCCACAACTCATCCGGCACCAGCCGCTCAACAATCCCCACCACGACCGGCAGCCTACCCAAGCCCCCAAATGAGATCGCCTCTAAGCCGCCATCGCCTCCCGAAGGCTTGTCGTCCAGCGGCCGCAGCGCCGCTCCAAGTAGGCCGCGACCAGCCGATCCTTCGCCGAGAAGAGCCGGTACAGGCGCTTGAGGGGGACCCGCGAGGCCGTCCGGATCCGGTCCATTCCAACGGCCTGGATGCCGTGGGCGTAGAACTATTCTTCCGCTGTGTCCAGCAGCCGGATCCGGGCCTCGTCATCGTCCTCGGGTATGTCCATGGGGCGTCAGGGGAATGCGCATCCGGGCTGTGAAGAACGGATTTTGTGCATGCCGGTGCACAAGCGGAATGACCCATCGGGTCAGGCACAGGGCGCCGCAGGAAAACTTCTGGCAGGAAGAATTTATGCCCCCCATCAGGGTCCCTATTTGCCCGTCCGGAGCGTTGCGATCTAGCTTCGAGGAGCGGAACGGCCGAGTCCCTCGGGGCATTGGGCACGATCGCCGATTTCCGGCCAGGAGTACAAGGCCGGCGCGGTCAACCGATCGCAATCGGTATTCCGGATTCCACTTCTGTTCGCAAGGGAAAGGTGTCTCAGCGTGCCCAGTGCCCAGGCCGCGTCCACGGCGGACCGGACGTCTTGGTCCAGCAAGGCTCCGCCCCGGCCGCCGTGGGCCGCGGTGGCAGTGGCCACCGCAGCTGCGGTGGCGGGGCTGGTCGCGCTGGTCGGTCTCGGATTCGTCATGGGGCAGGCCCTGCTCATACCGCCCCTCGCGGCGAGCGCGGCCCTGGTCTACGGCGCGCCCGCCCTGCCGCTGGCGCAGCCGCGCAGCGTGATCGGTGGTCAGCTGCTGTCCGCCTGCGTCGGGTTCGCCGTGGGGGCGGTCGTCGGCAGTTCACTCTGGGCGGCTGCCGTCGCCGGCGGTCTCGCCCTGGGGGCCATGATGGCCGCCCGCACCCCGCATTCACCTGCCGCGGCGACTGCCGTGATCGTCGTCGTCACCGAGCCGGACGCCAGTCTCTACCTTCCGCTGCTCGCCCTGGCGGCGGCCCTGCTGGTCCTCGTGGGCGTGCTTGCCGCACGGCTGCGGCCGGGGCCTGTGTACCCCACCTACTGGTGGTAGCAGGCAGCCCCTGCACGCCTTCTGCCCCATACCTGCCAACCCCCGACCCCTTCCCCTCACAACCAGTCAAGAGGTAGTCGAAGATGTCCCTCCGTATCGCAGACGTCGAGATTCCGGACAGCCGGCTCGCCAAGGAAGCCACCGAACTGATCCGTGAAGCGACCGACGATCTGATCTACCACCACTCGCGCCGCGTCTTCCTCTGGGGCTCTCTCCAGGGACGCAACCGCAGCCTCGCCTTCGATGCCGAGCTGCTCTACGTCGGAGCCATGTTCCACGACCTCGGCCTGACGGAGCCCTACCGCGACAACGACCAGCGCTTCGAGATCGACGGCGCCGACGAGGCGCGCAAGTTCCTCCTGGCCAACGGGATCGAGGAGGACCGGGCCAGGGTGGTGTGGGAGGCGATCGCGCTGCACACCACCCCCGAGATTCCCACCCGCATGGCCCCCGAGATCGCCCTGGTCACCGCCGGAGTCGAACTCGACGTACTCGGAATCGGCTACCACGACGTGTCGGACGAGGTCCGTGCGGCGGTCGTGGCCGAGCACCCCCGCCCCGACTTCAAGCGGAACATCGTCCAAGCGTTCAACGACGGCATCACCCGTCGCCCGGCCACCACTTTCGGAAACATCAAGGCCGACGTGCTGGAGCGTCTTACCGAGGGCTACGTACGCCCCAACTTTGTGGAAATCATCGAGACCTCTCCCTGGCCGAATTGATGAATTCCGCACCTACTCTCCCAAGGATTTCGAAAAGCATGGCAACCGGCCACACCACGCTGTCCCGCAGAATGGGCTGGGGTATTTCCTCCGCCCTCGCGGTCGCCCTCCTCGCCACCACCCTGAGCTCGCCGTCGCACGCCGACACCCCGGACGGGTCCTTCGCCGTCCGCGGGGGCGACAACGCGGTCCTGCTCTGGAACCGGCAGATCACCTCCGCCCTGAACGTGAACAACCAGGGCTCGGCGCACCCCACCCCGCCCCCCGTCGGCGCCCGCACCTTCGCCATCGTCCACACCGCGATCTACGACACCTGGGCCGCGTACGACCGCCGGGCCGTGGGCACCCAGCGAGGCGGGGACCTGCGCCGTCCCTGGGCGGAACGAACCGAGGCCAACAAGCGGAAGGCGGTCAGCTTCGCCGCCCACCGGGCGCTGAGCGACCTCTTCCCCCTGCAGCAGGCCTTGTTCGACGAGCAGCTGCGCGCACAGGGCTACGACCCGGGGGAGGCCCGGTCCCAGGCTCCGGCGCCGGGCTCGCCCGCCGCCGTCGCCGCGACGGCGACCGACGCCCTCCTCACGGTGCGCCACGACGACGGATCGCAGCAGAAGGCGGAGCCGGCGTACGCCACGCCCGCCGGCTACTACCAGCCGGTCAACCCGCCCCAGGACGTCAACGCCTTCAACAAGGCGACGCTGCTCGTACCTGACCGCTGGGCTCCCCTGACGGTGGGAGGCGCGACCCACGGGTTCATCACCCCGCACTTCGCGACCGTCAAGCCGTTCGTGATCGAGGACCCCGCCGCCTACATTCCGCCCGCCCCTCCGAAGTTCGGGTCCGCCGATGCGAATGCCGCCATCGACGCGCAGATCCAGCGCAACGCGAACCTGGCCGAGCGTCAGAAGGCCATCGCCGAGCACTGGCAGTACCGGGGCAGCAGCTCCTCCTCGATACCGCAGGAATGGGCAGCCTTCGTTTCCAAGCGCGACCGCCACGCGCTCGACGATGACGTGAAGATGTACTTCGCGCTGAATCTGGCGCAGGGCGACGAGGGGGTCGTCGACTGGAAGACCAAGGTCGACTACGACTACGCCCGCCCGATCACCATGATCCGATACGCCAAGGCGGGCGAGCAGATCCAGGGCTACGCCGGCCCGGGCAAGGGAACCCAGACCATCGACGGTTCCCAGTGGCGGCCCTACCTCAACACGCCCGCCTTCGCCGCGTACGGATCCGGCCACACCGGCTTCACCGCCGCCGGGGCGGAGACCCTGAAGCAGTTCACCGGCTCCGACCGCTATGGCGCCACGGGGACGATCAAGGCCGGCAGCTCGAAGATCGAGACCGCCGCTCCCGCCCAGGACATCGGCCTGAAGTGGAACACCTTCAGCGCGGCCGCGCTGGAGGTCGGTGAGTCCCGCCTGTGGGGCGGTGTGCACTGGGAGTTCGACCACACCGCTGCCGACGAGCAGGGCCGCAAGCTGGCCCGCGACGTCTGGGCCAAGACCCAGAACTACATCAACGGAACGCACAAGGAGGCAGCCGGTGGCTGAGATTGAGTACATCAAGAACGTCTTCCGCAGCGGGTTCGAGCTGAAGGACATCGAATGGTCCACCTGGGCCGAGCCCGGCCGGGCCGGAGTCGAACACCACGTCCTGTGGGCCCCCGACGCGGAAACCGGTGAGGACTCCGTAGGTCTGCTCCTGCGCTTCCCGCCGACCGCGCACGGCGACTTCCACGAGCACCTCGGCTACGAGCTGATGCTCGTCCTGGACGGCCAACTCGACCACAGCGACGGCACGTCCTACTTCAAGGGAGATCTTGTCGTGGAAGGCCCGGGCACCGAACACCAGATGTCGAGCGGCCCGGGCTGCACCGTACTGGCGATCCGAACCCGCCCGGCCGCCGCCCGCCGGCCGACGAAGCCCATCCGCCAGGTCGCCTCCGCCGCTTCCTGACCTGGTGAACACCGCCCGGCGCCCCTCGGCACCGGCGGATGAGAACGGCGTGCTCCGGGCGTCCTACCGCCCGGGGCACGCCCATAGACCTGACACAGCACCACGGCATCCCTGGGAAGTGACACGCATGATTCTGGACATGGGCGTTTTCCCGCAGACCCCGGAGGGAGCCCTGGACCTGCTGCGCGACAGCGCCGTTCTGGCCCGAGTGACAGGTACCGAGCGGCTCATAGTCAAGACACCGGCGGAAGCCCACCGCATCCCCACCCTCGCCGACAACGTACAGGCGCTGGAGGAAGCCGCCCGGGCGGCCGAGACGGCCCTCGACGGCTCCGCACCGGTCCAGGCAACGGACATCACGACCGCCGACGCGACCGAGGCCATGTACGCGGAAGCCCGCGCCTTGGTCGACGCCGTCCTCGAACTGGACACGGACCCGGGCCGCGCCCTGCTGCAGGCCTTCAACCGCGGCTAGCTCGACGTCCCGTACTGCCTGCACGCCGACAACGCGCAGCGCTCCCGCGCCTACATCGACGACGAGGGCCGCCTCCAGTGGCTGAACGCCGGTGCCATGCCAGCCCGCACAGTTCTCCCGACCCGCGCCTCCAGGCTCACCGCCGACGGGTTCCTGCGCATGCTCGGCCACGTGCAGCGAACCTTCGACGGGCCCGCCCTCGACCGCGCGGACGCCGGCCAGCGCGCGCTGAGCCCGTTCCATTCCCAGAAGGGCTGACCCCCATGACCACCCACAACACCGACCCCCTGACACTCGCGGTGATCGGCACCGGACCGCGCGGACTCTCGGTCCTCGAAAGCCTGGCCGTCCGGCTGGCCGCGTCGGACCCGACGCGCCCGGTACGGATCCACGCCATCGACGGAGTCGAGGTGGGCGCCGGCCGCGTCTGGCGCACCGACCAGGACGACTGGTACACGATGAACACCGTCGCCGGCCAGATCACCATGTACAGCGGCGGACCGGACAACGGCCCGTGGCGACCGGGAGCCGGACCCTCCCTGGAGGAATGGTCGCGCGCCGAGCCCGGAGAGACACCGCTCCACACGGACGGCTACGCCACCCGCCGCATCTACGGGCGCTACCTGCGATCGGTCTACCGGTCCATCGAGGAACACCTGCCCGCCCATGTCGAGCTCATCGGCACGAAGGCGCGCGTCACCTCGCTCACCGCACGTCCGGTGGGCGGCTGGCTCCTCGCCGTCGACGCACCACCCCATCTGATCGCCGCCGACCAGGTGCTGCTGGCCACCGGCCATCCGCACAACATCCCCGACGCCTTCGAACGCCGGATGCTCGACTTCGCCGCCTCCCACGGCGGCGGTCGCGTCCGCTACGTGTGCGGCGACTCGGCTGCCGACATGGACCTGGACGAGAACGCCATCGCCCCAGGCAGCACAGTGGCGATCCGTGGCCTCGGCCTCTCCTTCTACGACGTGATGCTCGCGCTGACGGTCGGCCGCGGCGGAGAGTTCAAGCGCACCGCGCAGGGAAACCTCGACTACCTCCCGAGCGGCCGCGAGCCGCACATCGTGGCCGGATCCCGCAGCGGACTGCCGATCCCGGCCCGCGGCGTGAACCAGAAGGCGCCCGACCACACCCACCGCCCCCGGTTCCTGACGAAGGCGGCCGTCGCCCAGGCGCGCGCCCGCCGGATCCAGCGCACGGGCAGCGACCAGCTGTCCTTCGCCGAGGACGTCTTTCCCCTCCTCCTGCGGGAACTGGAAACCGTCCACCGCGAGGTGTGGCGGCTGAGCGGCGCCGAAGGCCCGCCCCCCACACCGGACCTGCGACGGCTCGCGCGCCCCTTCGAGGGACAGACCTTCGCCGGCCCCGGCGAGTTCACCGGCCGGCTCCTCGCCCTGATGCGCGCCGACCTCGCCGAAGCATCGCTGGGCAACAGCCGCGGACCACTCAAGGCGGCCCTCGACGTCCTGCGCGACATCCGCAACATCGTCCGCGAGGCGGTCGACTTCGGCGGACTGCTCCCGCACTCCCACGCAGAGGACTTCGTCCAGGACTTCCTTCCCGTCAACGCCCTGCTGTCCGCCGGCCCACCCGCCGAACGGGTCGAGCAGCTGCTGGCGCTCATCGAGACCGGAGTGGTGGAGGTGGCCGGTCCCGGTGCACAGTTCACCGCCGACGAGACGACCGGCCGCTTCCGGGTCAGCTCGGCGCAGGTCCAGGACTCGGCCCGCATCGCCACCACCCTGATCGACGCCCGTATCCCGACCCCCGACCTTCACAGGGACGGATCCACACTGATGACGTCCCTGGTCACCAACGGAATCGTGTCGGAGTACTTCCGTACCGGCCCCGACACCGTGCCACCCGTCCCGACCGGCGGCCTGAACGTGACCAAGGCACCCTTCCGGGCCATCGCGGCGGACGGCAGGGTCCACGACGGCCTCTACGCACTCGGGATACCCACCGAACACACCCGCTGGTTCACCCAGGTCGGCAGCGGCAAGCCCGGCCTGAACACACTCTTCCGCCAGGACGCGGAGGCCATCGCCCAGGCGATGCTGCACCAGCGCACCGAGGCGACAGAGCAGCCGGCCCCCGACGGCCTCACCGCCACCGCCGACCACCGGATCCTGCTCGGCAAGGGACAGATCTCATGACCACCTTGACGCCGACCGAGCGCTTCCGCGCCGCGCGCGACACCCTGCTCACGCACCGCACCGACCTCCAGACCGCCCGCGCCGCCTTCACCTGGCCCGAGCTGGTCCGGTTCAACTGGGCCCTGGACTGGTTCGACATCATCGCCCGCGACAACGACCGCACAGCACTTCACCTCATCGGCGACGACGGCGACACCCTGATCTCGTACGCCGAACTGTCCCGACGCTCAGACCAGGTCGCCCTATGGCTCCGCCAGATCGGAGTCAGACGCGGCGACCGGATGCTGCTCGCCCTCCACAATGTCCTGCCCCTGTGGGAGGCGATCCTCGCGGCCATCAAACTCGGCGCCATCATCGTCCCCACCTACCCGAACGCACCCCCGGCCGACCTGGCCGACCGGATCCACCGCGCGGGCATCAGCCACGTCCTCACCGACAGCGGACTGACCGGGAAGTTCGCCGACATACCCGGCGGGTGGACCCGCATATGCACCGGGCCGCCCGTCGCGGGCTGGGCCTCGTACGAGGACTCGCGCGGCGCTCCGGAGGGACCGTTCGTACCGGGAGCGCCCACCGGGGCCGACGACCCGCTCTTCTGCTACTTCACCTCGGGCACCACGTCCAAGCCCAAGATGGTTGTCCACACCCATACGAGCCACCCCGTGGGCCACCTCTCCAGCATGTACTGGAACGGAGTCCAGCCCGGCGACATCCACCTGAACATCTCCGCACCCGGCTGGGCCAAGCACTCGTGGGGTTCCCTGTTCGTGCCCTGGAACGCCGAAGCCACCGTGCTCGTCCTCTCCTCACCGCAGGCCGGACCGTCCGCCATCCTCGACGCCCTGCGCACGCGTGGCGTCACCACCTTCTGCGCACCCCCCACCAGCTGGCGCGGGATGGTGGCCGCAGGCCTGGGCGAGCGGCCGACCACACTGCGAGAGGCCACGTCGGCCGGCGAACCGCTGGAGTCCGCGCTGATGGAGCGGGTCGAGTCGTCCTGGGGCGTCGTGCTGCGGGACGGATACGGGCAGACGGAGACGACCTGCCAGATCGGCAACCCTCCCGGACACCGGCCCAGCCCTGGGAGCATGGGCTGGCCGATGCCCGGGTACGAGATCACCGTCGCCCAGTCGGGCAGCGGGACAGCGGCCCCTCCAGGCGATCCGGGCGAACTCTGCCTGGACCTCGCCAACCGGCCGGCCGGCATGCTCAGCGGCTACCTCGGCGACGGACCCAAGACAGCCGCCGTCTTCGCCGGAGGGCGCTACCACACGGGTGATCTGGTCACCCAGGACGCGACCGGCGCCCTGCGGTACGCCGGCCGCAGCGACGACATGTTCAAGTCCTTCGACCACCGCATAGCCCCCCTGGAACTCGAAGCCGTCCTGTTGCGCCATCCGGCGGTCGAGCAGGCTGCCGTCGTCCCCGTACCCGACCCGATCGGCATGTGGATCCCCAAGGCCTTCATCACCTTGACCTCCGGCCGAGAAGCGACGCGGGCCACCGCCCTGGACCTCTTGAGCCATGCCGAACACGACCTGCCGGAAGAAAAGCGGATCCGTGTCATCGAGTTCGCCGAAGCACTGCCCGTGACCGCCTCAGGGAAGATCCAGCGCAGCGCGCTGCGCGCGGCACGGACCCTGGGGGGTGAGGAGTTCCGGCCCGCGTGAGGGAACAACCACCGTGAACGGTGGGTTGTTCGAATAACAGCATGGAACACGCCGCTGGGCGCGCCATGCGAAAGGCCGACGGGGGAGCGGCCTTCTATGCAACTGCTGTGGCTTCAAACCTTCATGGCCGTTTACCACACCGGGTCGTTCACCAAGGCGGCCCGCCAGCTGGGCATCACCCAGCCCACCGTCACCCAACAGGTCCGTGGACTGGAACTGGAATTCGGCCTTCCACTCTTCGAGCGCACTCCGCGCGGAGTCGTACCCACACCCAGCGCGACCGTCCTCGCCAAGGACGTGCAGGACTCCCTGAAGAACCTGAGCATCGCCATCGGCCGCCACTTCGGCGATGGCGAGGAGAACCGTCCGCTACGGATCGGAGCAACACCGGAACTGGCCGCCGCACGGCTCATGCCCTCCTTATCCCGCCTCGCCGCGGGCGGCATGGACATCAAGACATCTGTCGGCGTCAGCTACGAACTCCTCGACCGCCTCTCAGAGGGCTTCCTCGACCTGGTCGTCTCCACGATCCGACCCCGCAGACGCGGACTGGAGGCCACCCCCCTCGCCGACGAGGAACTCATCCTCGCCGCCTCACCCACGATGGCGCGAGAGCTGTTCCCGTTCGGCGTGACGGAGGCCGACGTCGACCTCGTGGCCAAAGCACCGCTCATCGCGTACGCGGAAACCCTGCCACTGATCCGGCAGTACTGGAAGGACGTCTTCGACGCCCAGCCGACGACCGCGCCCAGCGTCGTCGTACCTGACCTGCGCGCCGTCATGTCAGCCGTCATCTCCTCGGCGGGCATCTCGGTCCTTCCCCGCTGCCTGTGCTCCGTCGCCCTCTCCTCGGAGGCCCTGGTCACCCTCCTGGAACCGGAGCTCCCACCCATCAACACCCTCTACCTGGTTGTCCGATCCGGAACCCTGGCCGACTACCGCCTCTCACAGGTCCACAGCCAACTCCTGCGCAGCGCCCAGATGTGGTCCTGAGCGCCATCCGCCGGAGGCCAATCCGGTTCCTCACACCGACCCGGCGGATGCGGCCTGCCCGGCGGTCAGGACGAAGGACGGCGGGCGGCAGCGGCGGTCTGCCGCCAGGTGAGGGTCAGGCCGGTGCCGGCTATGAAGCCGTCGAGGGTGTGGGGCCGGTATTGGAGGCGTTTGAGGCGGTTGCGGACGAGGGTTGCGAGTCGGTCGAGGGCCATGACGGCGAGGTTGGCGAGGCTGCGTTTGACGTGGGCCCATACCCGCTCGACGGGGTTCAGGCCGGGTGAGCAGGCGGGCAGCAGGAACACGGTCAGCCACGCCCGCTCGGCCACGAGGTCGCGCATCCTGCGGGAGACGTGGGTGTTCAGCCGGTGCCACACGAGCACGATCGGGGCCTTGACCATCTGGTGGACTCCGTCGATCAGCGCGGTGAAGTCCCGCTCGCCCATGCTGCGACGTGTGCCTTTGCCGACGGGGTGGGTCCGAAGGCGGTGGCACAGCCGGGTCCTCGAGCCGGGCCGCATCGCGATCAGCCCGGCCACCGACAGCCGCCCCGAGCGCCGGCCGTTGATGGTGACGACCGGAGTCACTCCACGCCGTCCCCAGGTCCGTCCGCGGGGCGGCCGGCGGGTGAAGCCGGCTTCGTCCTCGAAGCAGACGTGGCCCCCCGCAGGCCCGCCCGGGCCCTTTTGCCTCCGCCCATGTCACCTCCCGCCACGCGCTCACGGCCTGCTCGTCGCGCCCGGCGACCCGCCGGGCGGGGACTTGCGGGCTGAACCCGAGCCGGTGCATCAGCCGAGCCGGGTGGCGCCCGAGACGCTATAGGTGACGTGGAATTTCCTGGCGATCAGCGTGGCCACCCTCGATGCGGTCCACGCCTGTTCCTCCACCCAGCCGTGCCCGGCCGGACCCTCCTCCAGGTATGCGGCGAGCTTCTCCAGGGTCCGCGGGGACAGGCGGCATCGTGACCCGCTCGGACCGCGGGAGGCCAGTGCCTGAACACCGCCGCCCCGCCACACCTGGTGCCATTGATACGCCGACTTGACACTCACCCGCAGCCGCCGTGCGACTTCCGGCGGCTTGATCTTCTGCTCGAACAACTCGGCCGCCTGCATGCGTACCTTCTCCCGGCGCCGACGTCCCGCAGGAGTCAGCCCGCCCCCATCCGCATATTTCACACACCACGAATACAGCCACCCACCCACACCCATCAGCGACTTCGCAAAGATTCACCCCACGAGCTGATGTCAGTAGGCGGGCTGCGTGGCGGGCGTTGCCGGAGCGGCCGCGGCCTTGCGGGTCTCTCGCATTATCAGCAGGCCGTTGACCACCATCAGCGTCGCGGTCAGACCGTGGACGCCCAGCGCGGTGGCCACGGAGCCGTGGTGGGCCAGCACGGTGGTCATGTCACCGTACGCGGCGAGGGCCTCCACCAGCAGCACCCAGCCCAGCGCCCGGCGGTGGCCCGTCACCAGCAGGATGCCCAGGACCAGGGCCAGGACGACGTCGCGGATTCCCTTGATGATCAGGAAGCCGTCGCCGTCGCCGGACGGCCAGCTCGGCAGGCCGAAGCCCGGCGCCGTCGTCTCCGGCCTCAGGATGAACTCCCCCCCGAACCAGAGGATGAAGAGGATGAAGGCGGCGGCCAGGACGGTGTTGATCTTCTTCAGTAACATTGTTCTTCTCCTTGCGAGTCTTCGTCAGCTTGGTGAGCGTGGAGCTTGCCGAGTCGTGTGGGGCCTGATCAGGCCGCGCGGACGCGGCTGATCGAGGGGCGCGGTTTGTCGGGATCGCAGTTGTGGGATCTGAGCGGCAGCCGCATTCCCGGATGTCGGGAGTTCTGTGGCCCGCTGCCGCCCGGGGAGCGGGGATCGTGCGCCGCCAGTGCGGGGCCGGCCCGCGGGCTCAGACGAGGGCGGCGACGAGCAGGGTGAAGGCGGCGATGATGACGGCGACGCGGACGTAGTGGAAGCGGTCCCAGCGGTGCATCTGCTCCTTCCAGTCCTCGGGCCGGTTCTCGGGGGTCCACGTCTTGTTCCGGTTGTTGATCGGGACGAGCAGCAGGAGCGACATGACCACGCTGAGGAGCAGCAGCGCGCCGGCAGTGACGACGAGGCCGGTGCCGTGGTGGTGCCATCCGGCGATGGCCCAGACCGCGACGAGGGCGAGCGAGCCGATGTACCAGACCGGCATCACGGCGCCGAGCATCCGGCCCCCGTGGGCGTGGCCGAGTTGGCCACTGTCCTCCGGGAGGGCGTTGAGGATCGGGTTCATGACGAAGGCGACGGAGAACTCCACCCCCACCATCACGCCGACGACCACGGTGGTGACGACCTCGAGTGCGTTGAGCATGATGACCCTCTCGGTATCTAGTGCTGCTAGCTGTCGAGGCAACGCTAGTACTACTGCCGCTTGGTTGTCTAGCGATGCTAGGATCGAATCATGTCGGTACAGGAACGCAAGGAGCGCGAACGGGCGAAGCGCGAGCGCCTCATCGTGGCGACGGCCCGCGAACTCGCCGAGCAGCAGGGCTGGGACGCGGTCACCACCCGTCGGCTCGCTGAGCGCATCGAATACAGCCAGCCCGTCCTCTACAGCCACTTCCGCGGCAAACGGGAGATCATCGGCGCCGTCGCCCTGGAGGGCGCCGCCGAGCTAGCCGCGGTGGTGCGCGCCGCCACCGCCGCCGCAGACGGCCCGCGCGAGCGGGTGTACGCCCTCGCCCGCGCCTACCTCGACTTCGCCGCACGCAACCCGGCGGTCTACGACGCCATCTTCCAGCTCGACGGCGGTCTCCCGTACGCACAGGAGGACACCCCGGCACCTCTCAAGGACGCCTTCGCCGCGCTGCTGGAGTGCCTCGGCGACGTCGCCGGGGACGGCGTCGACCCGGGGCTGTTCACCGAGACGTTCTGGGCGGCCCTGCACGGGCTGGCCACCCTGACCCGGGCCGGACGACTGCCGCCGGAGGACACCGAGCAGAGGGTGGAACTGCTGGTGGACCGGCTCTCCATGGTCTGACACGCCGTCCCAGCGGGCGCGCAGCCGGAGTTCTCAGGCCCGGCTGCCTGCAGCATCGCTTCCGGTCGCTCGCGCCCACACGGCACAGCCGCAGATCGCCGGCCCCGTACCCCAGACGACACCAGCCCCGGAAGCTGCGATGATCATTGATCACGACCCGATACGCGCCCTAGATCAGCCCCCGCCGCCCCGCACCGGTTACGCCTTCCGCTCGGACGTCCAGCCTTGTCGGCGGAGGGTTTCGAAGCCGTCCAGGAGGAGGTCCAGGGCGAATTCGAACTCGAACTGGTCGTCGCAGCCGCCACCGACCGTGGAGCCCCCGTCGTGTGCGGCCGTCGCGGCCAGTTCCGCGATGTGCGCGTAGTGCACCGCCAGTGCGGGGTCCGGCGGGCCGGTCTGGGCCTTCATGGCGATCGTGTGCACGGTCATCTACCGCGCGCTGCGCCGCAAAAGATGGCTCTAGCGACCCGGCCGGTGTCGGGGCAGGCAGCCACCATGACTTCTCCATGATCGAAGGGCCGACAGCTCCACAGCTATCGCTGCCAGGAACTCGCACGTTAGAACATCTGTCCACCATCTCCCTCGACAGGGGCGAGGGGCTGCGCGGAAGAGGTGACGCCACTGTCATCACAAGGCTTGGACAGCCGCGCTTGCGAGGCCCAGTGCGGCGCAGACGCCGAGGGTGCGCAGGACGCTCCACCGCAGCCTGAAGATCATCAGCAGGGCTGCCGCCGTGATGGCCAGCGCGCTCGGGCGGATGCTCGCCAGGTCGGGGACGAGGAGGTGCAGCGGGCCCGAGCCAGTTTCGTCCACCTCCTTGAAGAGGGTGTGGAAGGCGAAGTACAGGCCGAGGTTGGCGATGACTCCGACGACGGCGGTGGTGATGCCGGTCAGTGCGGCGGAGACGGAGCGGTTGCCGCGGAGGCGCTCGATGTAGGGGGCGCCGAGGAAGATGAAGAGGAAGCAGGGGACAAAGGTCACCCATGTGGTGAGCAGGGCGCCGAGCAGGGCGGTGGCCCAGGGATCGAGGCCACCGGGGTCGCGGTAGGCGCCGAGGAACGCGACGAACTGCACGACCATGATGAGCGGTCCGGGCGTGGTCTCGGCCAGCGCCAGCCCGCGCACCATCTCGCCCGGTCCGAGCCAGCCGTACGTCTGCACTGCCTGCTGAGCGACGTAGGCGAGGACTGCGTACGCGCCTCCGAAAGTGACCAGGGCGGTGCCGGAGAAGAACACGCCCTGGGTGGTGAAGACGCTGCCGGTTCCGGTCAGCAGGGCGACCGTTACCAGCGGCGCACCCCAGAGCAGCAGTCCGATGCCCAGAATCCGTCCGGTGCGGCGGCGGCTCGGCGCCTCCGTGTGCAAGGCGTCGTCGGAGATCAGGGGCGCCCGGTCGTCGCCATCGCTGCCGTGCGCGGCCGCCGGCCGCAGCGTGTGGGGCGCGTAGCGGGCGAGCAGCCAGCCGATGAGCCCGGCCGCCACGATGACGAGCGGGAACGGGACGGCGAAGAGGGCGAGCGCCGCGAAGGAGAGGACAGCGAGGGCGACGAGGGCGGGGTGGGTCAGGGAGCGGCGTCCGACTCGCCAGACGGCCTGGGCGACGATGGCGACGACGGCCGGGGCGAGTCCGGCGAACAGACCTGTGACGGCAGCGGTGCTGCCGTAGGCGACGTAGAGCGCGGAGAGGGCGAGCAGGGCGACGACGCCGGGCAGGACGAACAGCGTGCCGGCGGCCAGCCCGCCCCGGGTGCCGTTGAGTAGCCAGCCGGTGTAGATGGCCAGTTGCTGGGCCTCCGGGCCGGGCAGGAGCATGCAGTAGCTCAGGGCGTGGTTGAAGCGCTGCTGGCCGATCCACCGCTTCTCCTCGACCAGGGCGCGCTGCATAACCGCGATCTGCCCGGCCGGGCCGCCGAAGGTCTGGAGGGAGATCGCGAACCAGGTGCGCAGTGCCGTACGGAAGGGCACCACGTCCCGGGGTACCGAGGCTTCGCGGGGGATGGCGCCGGGCTCGGAGGCGCGCTGGCTGGTCATGCGGGACTCCGTCCGTTGAGTCGGGCGCGGCGGTGGTACTCGTACAGGCCGTCGAAGAGCGGGCCGGTGATCTCCAGGACGCGCTCGTCGCTGTCGCACACCATCGACAACCCGCGCAGCACGGCGTCCAGGCCGGGTGCCTCGGGGGCGTCGAAGCGCTCGTCGGCCAGGTCGGCCTCGTGCACGATCTCGGCCAGCTTCCACAAGATCGGGTCGGTCAGCTCGTAGCGGTGCAGGATCGTCTCGAACGAACAGTCCCCGCCGTGGTGGCCGAGGCTCACGCCGCGCATGTCGAACGGCGTGGCATCGGCCGGGACATCGGCGGGATCCGCGACGAAGCTGAACCGAGCTTCGGCGTCGACATGCCGGCGGATCAGCCAAGCGCAGGCGGCCCGGTCGATGTGGACGCCAGCTCGGGTGGCCCAGTTCACGATGGCTCCTTTGGTGGTTGCGCTGCGCGCGGCGCTGCCGCGCTCGCGGGGCGGTCGGTCTGTGGTGGGTCGAGCAGGGCCTGCACGGCGGCGTGGGCCAGGTCGCGTTCGGGTGGAGGGAAGAAGTCGCGGGCGCCGATGCGCCGCAGCTCGGCCCGCAGCCTGCGGATCGCGGCGAGCGGGTTCATACCAGCGGCAGGCACTTGGGCGGCCTCGTCCAGGACGGCCCGGTACTCGGCCGCGCGGGCATCGGCCATCCCTTGTACGAGTTCACGCTCCTGCCCGAGGGCGGCGGGCCTGGCCAGCCAGATCGAGGCCGCGCCGTCGGCCTCCATCGCCTCGTCCGCGATCCACTCCAGCTGCTCCCGCGTGCGGGCATCGGCGGGCAGTGCGACCAGCCCGTCCGAGAGCTGCGCAACGCCGAGCCGCTTCAGCTTCCGCCAGATGGCGATGCGTGGCGTCGACGGCTCCCGGGGGAGCCGGTACGACAGCAGGACCCACTCGCCCGTCCCGTCTGCCCCATCGTGTTCGCTCACGCATCCCCCCACGGGCTGTCCCGTCGGGTCACACGGATCCAGGCAAGTCGGGCAGCCATGCGTGATGCAACCACGGTTACATCAATGGTTGGTAGAGGGGGTCCGTACAGTGGACCGTTTGAGACCGGCATCGGTGCGTGACCAACGCTCCCGGTCGGAGGCGCCCCGCTGGGGGCGGAGGGCACGCTCATTCTCACAACGCCGATCCAGCGGGTGTGTGACGAGCGTCACCGTCCATGATCGGCCGGGGTCACGTCGGCGTAATGGACGTTTCGTACCGTCGGGGGCACGCGTCGATCAACAGAGAGGCCAGCCGGTGCCCCCACAGGACTCGTCGACGGCCGTCTCCCAGGTGCGGACGGTCTGCTCGTACTGCGGTGTGGGCTGCGGCATGGTCCTCGACATCGCCTCCGGCCCCGACGGCCGCCGCACGGTCCTCAAGGCATCGGGGGACAAGGCCCACCCCGCCAACTTCGGCCGGCTGTGCACCAAGGGCGCGACGACGGCCGACATGCTCGCGGCCCCGGGGCGGCTGACCACCGCACTGGTGCGTCTCGAGCGAGGGGGCGAGCCGGTACCCGCCGGCCTGGACGAAGCGATCGCCGGTACGGCCCTGCGGCTGCGGGCGATCATCGACGAGTACGGGCCCGACGCCGTCGCGTTCTACGTCTCCGGGCAGATGAGCCTCGAAGCCCAGTACCTGGCCAACAAGCTCGCCAAGGGCTTCGTCCGCACCAACCAGATCGAGTCCAACTCCCGGCTGTGCATGGCCAGCGCGGGCAGCGGCTACAAGCTCTCCCTCGGCGCCGATGGCCCGCCCGGTTCGTACGAGGACTTCGAGAAGGCGGACGTCTTCTTCGTCATCGGCTCCAACATGGCCGACTGCCACCCCATCCTGTTCCTGCGGCTCATGGAGCGGGTGAAGGCGGGAGCCAGACTGATCGTCGTCGACCCGCGGCGCAGCGCCACCGCCGACAAGGCCGACCTCTTCCTGCAGATCAAGCCGGGGACCGACCTGGCCCTGCTCAACGGCCTGCTGCACCTCCTGGTGGAGAACGGCCACACTGACCCCGGATTCATCGCGGAACACACCGAGGGCTGGGAGGCGATGCCGGAGTTCCTCGCGGACTACCCGTCCGCGGCGGTCGCCGAGATCACCGGCATCCCGGAAGCGGACATCCGGCGGGCGGCGGAGTGGATCGGCGCGGCGGGGGAGTGGATGAGCTGCTGGACCATGGGGCTCAACCAGTCCACCCACGGCACCTGGAACACCAATGCCCTGATCAATCTCCACCTGGCCACCGGCGCGATCTGCCGCCCGGGCAGCGGCCCGTTCTCCCTCACCGGCCAGCCCAACGCCATGGGCGGCCGCGAGATGGGCTACATGGGGCCCGGCCTGCCCGGACAGCGGTCGGTCCTTGTGGACGAGGACCGTGCCTTCGTCGAGGAGCTGTGGGGACTGGAGCCCGGCACCGTACGCGCGGACGGGTCCGGCAAGGGCACCATCGAGATGTTCCAGCGCATGGCGGACGGCGAGATCAAAGCGTGCTGGATCATCTGCACCAACCCGGTCGCCTCGGTCGCCAACCGCAGGACAGTCATCGAGGCGTTGGAGACGGCCGAACTCATCATCACCCAGGACGTGTTCGCCGACACCGAGACCAACGCCTACGCCGATGTCGTGCTCCCCGGAGCCCTGTGGACCGAGACCGAGGGCGTACTGATCAACAGTGAACGCAACCTCACCCTCTCCCAGCCCGCCGTGGACCCGCCGGGGGAGGCCCTCGCGGACTGGCGGATCATCGCGCGCATCGCCTGCGCGATGGGCTACGCCCATGCCTTCTCGTACGACAGGGCCGAGCAGATCTTCGAGGAGATCAAGCGCGCGGCGAACCCCAAGACCGGCTACGACCTGCGCGGAGTGACGTACGAACGGCTCCGTGAGATGCCCGTCCAGTGGCCCGCCGCGACGGCCGACGGACCGGACCGCAACCCGATCCGCTACCTGGCCGAGGGCGGGGGACCGGTGTTCCCCACGGCGAGCGGACGAGCCGTCTTCTTCGCCCGCCCGCACATCCCCGCCGCCGAAATGCCCGACGACGACTACCCGTTCGCACTCAACACCGGCCGGCTCCAGCACCAGTGGCACACCCTCACCAAGACCGGAAAGGTCCCCAAACTCAACAAGCTCAACCCGGCCCCCTTCGTCGAGGTCCACCCGCAGGACGCGGAGCGGCTGGGGATAGCGGAAGGCGACTCGGTGGAAGTCGCCTCCCGGCGCGGCCGCGCCGTGCTGCCCGCCGTCATCACCGACCGGGTGCGACCGGGATGCTGCTTCGCGCCGTTCCACTGGAACGACCTGTTCGGCGAGTACCTGAGCATCAACGCGGTGACCAGCGACGCCGTCGACCCCATCTCCTTCCAGCCCGAGTTCAAGATGTGCGCGGTGACGCTGGCGAAGGTCGCCACGCCGGTGACCCTGGCTCCGGGACCCGTGGACGCCCCCGCCGAGGGCCCGGTGACGCTAGTGCCGACCGCGATCCAGCCTGGCGCGGCAGCCGTCTTCGGGCTGGAGAGCACACCCCCGCCGGTGCTCGTCGAGCACGAACGCCAGTACCTGGTCGGATTCCTGGCCGGACTGGAATCGGGCGCGCCCGGCGTTCCCGTGCTGCCGCCCGGTGCGCCGTTCAGGGAAGAGCACGCCCGCTGGGTGAACGGTGTACTCGCCGGCCTGTACTCCCGAGCCCCGCAGCCCGCGGTGGAAGCCGCGGCGCCGACCGCTGTCCCGGGTCGTGAAGTCGTCGTGCTGTGGGCCTCGCAGACGGGCAACGCCGAGGAGTTCGCCGCGGGCGCCGCCGAGCGGCTCTCCGCAGCGGGACACCGTGCGGCGCTCGTCGGCATGGACGACACGGACCTGAAGTCCCTGCCCCCTGCTGCCGATCTGCTGCTGATCACCAGCACGTTCGGTGACGGCGACGCCCCTGACAACGGCTCCGGGTTCTGGGAAGCCCTCACGGCTGCCGACACTCCACGCCTGGACGGCCGGCGCTATGCCGTGCTCGCCCTCGGAGACTCCTCGTACGACGACTTCTGCGGCCACGGACGCCGCCTCGACCAGCGCCTGGACGAGCTGGGGGCCGTACGTCTGGCACCGCGCACGGACTGCGAACCGGACTACGAGCCACCTGCTCAGGCCTGGCTGGAGCAGGTCCTCACCGATCTCACCGATCTCACCGGACAGCCGGTGACGGACGTGGCCCCTGCCCCCGGTGCCGCACCCGTCCGTACTTCAAAGCCGGCCTTGACCACCGCACGGCTGACAGGCAACCGGCTACTCAGCCTTCCGGGTGCGGGCAAGGAGGTCCGCCGTTTCACGTTCGACACCCGGGACAGCGAGACCCCGCTCGTCTACGAGGCCGGCGACGCTCTTGGTGTGCACCCCGTCAACTGCCCCGACCTCGTGACCGAATGGCTGGCCGTTACCGGAGTCGACCCCGCCGAGACCGTCGAGGTCGCCGGCATCGGCGCGGTCGGGCTGGCCGATGCCCTTCACCAGCACCTGGACATCACCAAGCCGACCCCCGCATTGCTGGGCTTCATCAACGAACGCACCGGCGACCGCGAACTGAAGAAGCTGCTGCGCCCCGACAACAAGGGCGACCTCGCCCGGTGGTCCTGGGGCCGCCAGGCCGTCGACGTCATCGCCGAACACCCGGTCCGCGCCACGGCCCAGGAGTGGGCGACCGTACTCAAGCGCCTCCAGCCCCGCCTCTACTCCATATCCTCCAGCCCGCTCACCGACCCCCACCAGGTGTCGCTGACGGTCTCCGTCGTCCGGTACGAGAACGTCCACGGCCGCCCCCGCAAGGGCGTGTGCTCGCCGTTCCTCGCCGATGCGGTGCCCGACGTCCCAGTGCCTGTCCTCGTCCAGCGCTCCCCCCACTTCCAGCCTCCGGCGGACCCCGGGACGCCGATGGTGATGGTCGGCCCGGGAACGGGGGTGGCTCCCTTCATCGGTTTCCTCGAGGAACGCCGAGCCCGCGGCCACAGGGGCCCCAACTGGCTCTTCTTCGGAGAACAGCACCGCGCCACGGACTTCTACTACGAGGACGAACTCGCCGCCTTCCTCGCCGACGGCACCCTCACCCGGCTCGACACCGCCTTCTCGCGCGACCAGCGCGCCAAGATCTACGTCCAGGACCGGATGCGCGAACGCGGCCCCCAGCTCTGGTCCTGGCTCCAGGACGGCGCACACTTCTACGTCTGCGGCGATGCTGCGCGGATGGCCAAGGACGTCGACCGGGCACTGCGCGACATCGCCGTCGCCCACGGCGGCCTCGACGAGGACGGGGCGGCCCTGTACGTCAAGCAGCTCGCCGCCGACAAGCGGTATGGTCGCGACGTCTACTGAGCCGCATTGGCCGAGTGGGAATGCGCGCCGGCGCCCCGCGAAGGAGCCCTGGCGTCGACGCGCAGAGCCTCGCTGAGAGCCCTCCGTGGTCCGGCTGATCAAGGGAACCGAGATCTCCTCCGGGCCGCCCAAGCCACTCAAAGGCCGAGGCTCGGTGGTGACAGCGCGCCGAACCAGACATGGGTGACCGCGCTGACGTAGCGCGCCCCGCACCGGTCCGACGGGACCACCAGCTGCGCCCCAGCCTCGTCGAGGTCCTCGCCGTCGAGCCGGGTGGCGAGTAGGACAGGGGCGTCACCGAAGTCGGCGTCCAGCTCGGCCCAGGACAGGACGGTGTGGTGCCCGTCCCCGCCGCTGATCGCGAGCAGGAAGCGGCTTCGGTCCTTTCTTCGCCGGGCGTCGAAGGCGGGGCCCGCATCCGCGATCACGTCGCGCAGCAGCGGGCCCTCGAACGCGTGGTGTTGCGGTCCGTTCGTCGCGCAGTCGAAGGTGACCGCCGCCTGGTGTTGTTCCCATTCGCGCAGGTCCGCGACGCTCAGGGTCGCCGGGTGATCGAGGTCTCCGTGCAGCATGAGTTTGGCCCTGCCTGTGTCATGCCCGGGGCTGCGCGTTCCGGAACCTCATATGCAAGTCTAGTGAACGGATTCACGTCGCAAGTGTGGCGTATTCATCCACGTCGGCCTTGCATCTTCTGATGGATCTTCTGCCATACGATCTTAAAGCGTTGGCGAAGGCGGGGGCCACCGGGTTGAAGGGGCTCTCGCTCATCGACTTGGCGCCGAGCGGGCCGCTTGCCGGGCCCACCGGGTGCCCATCGCGGCCGTGCCCGCGACGGTGAAGACCAGGACATCGGCGATGAGGCCGGCCGGTTCTTCGCCGTCGGGCCGGAGAGGCTGGTGGCGCGGGCACGGCGGTCGCGATGATCGCGACCGGACCTCCCGGCGGCCACTACGCCGACGCCCGAATCAGCCTGCTGCGCGACGGGGCGTGCCCGCAGTTCGGCGGCGGTGGGCGGCAGCGCGAACCAGAAGCGGTCGTCATTGGGCTCGCATTTACGATGGATTTTCTTATGTTCACCGATGACGAGATGGAAGATCGAACGGCTGCTACTGGAGCTGACCGACCTGCCGACCTGCCGACCTGGGCAGAAGGCATCAAACACCTTCTCCGCCGAGGCCCGGCCGGCTGGCAGCCGTGGCAGCCGCGACGAGCTCCTGCTCGCGGTCCGGCGTCTTGACCCTGGGCTTCTTGTTCGGCAGCGAGAGCCGGAAGACCTTGTGCCACGCGGAGAACACCTGCTTGGGCAGCGGCCCGGTGACGTACTCCAGCTCGTACTTCTCGAACAGCGCGCGCACCTTCACCGCGACCTCGGCGTACCGGTTGCTCGGCAGGTCCGGGAACAGGTGGTGCTCGATCTGGTGCGACAGGTTGCCGGTCATGAAGTGCATGGCCCTGCTGCCGCTGATGTTCGCCGAGCCCATCATCTGGCGCAGGTACCACTGGCCGCGCGTCTCGCCCTTGATCGACCGGCGCTCGAAGACCTGTACGCCCTCGGGGAAGTGCCCGCACATGATCACCGAGTGGGTCCAGACGTTGCGGACCAGGTTCGCGGTGAACGTGGCGGCGAGCGTGGTGAGGAACGACGGGCCCGACAGCAGCGGGTGGATCACGTAGTCCTTGAGCACCTGCTTGCGGATCTTGCGGCCCACGGCCTTGGCCCGCGCGCGGAACTCCGGGTTCTTGCGGCGGCGCTTGTGCAGGTTCTTGCCGAGCTCCAGGTCGTACGCTGCGATGCCGTACTCGAAGAAGCAGGCGTTGATGAGGTTCCACAGCGGCTGGCCGAGGTGGAACGGGTGCCACTTCTGGTCCTCGTCGACGCGCATGATGCCGTAGCCGAGGTCGTTGTCCTTGCCGATCACGTTGGTGTACGTGTGGTGCAGCTCGTTGTGCGAGTGCTTCCACTGCTCGGACGGCGAGACGTGATCCCACTCCCAGGTGGTGGAGTGAATCTTCGGGTCTCGCATCCAGTCCCACTGGCCGTGCAGGATGTTGTGGCCGATCTCCATGTTGTCCATGATCTTCGCCACGGACAGACCAGCGGTGCCGAGCAGCCACGCGGGCGGGAAGATCGAGAACAGCAGCACGCCCCTGCTGACCAGCTCGAGCTTGCGCTGCGCCGAGATGACCTTACGGATGTAGGCGGCGTCCTGCTCGCCGCGGCTGGCGATCACCTCGTCGCGGATCGCGTCCAGCTCGCGGCCGAGCTCCTCGATCTGCTCCGCGGTCAGGTGAGCGGTGGGGTCGATGGCGGTCAAGGTGCTCCTACCGTTCGATGTCGCAAGGGCCCGCCGCGGCGGACACGCAGGTCTGGATGAGGACGCCCGGCTCGGCCTCGGTGATCTCGCCGGTGCGCAGGTCGCGGACGGCGCCCGCCTTGAGCGGCGTGACGCAGCCGAAGCAGATGCCCATGCGGCACCCGGAGGGCATGAGCACGCCGGCCTCCTCGCCGATGTCCAGCAACGGCGTGGCGCCGTCCGCGGCGACCGTCTTGCCGGTGGCGCTGAACGTGACCTCGCCGCCGTCGTCGCCGGCGACGACGATGCCGGGGCGGAAGCGTTCGGTGTGCAGGCGCTCTTGTACGCCGTGCTCGGTCCAGTGCTCTTCGGCGGCGTCGAGCAGGCCCGCGGGCCCGCAAGCCCAGGTCTCGCGCTCGGCCCAGTCGGGCACGAGCTCGTCGAGACGGGCGATGTCGAGCATGCCGTCCGTGTCGGTGTGCACCTCGGTGAGCCGCAGCTTCTTGTCCGCGACCAGGTCGTGCAGTTCGTTGCGGAAGATCACGTCTTGCGGCTGTGGCGCGCAGTGGACCATGACGACGTCGTCGAACTCGATGTCGCGCAGCATGCCCATCACGGGCGTGATGCCGCTGCCGGCCGTCAGGTAGAGCACCTTGGCCGGGTTGGCCTGCGGCAGCACGAAGTCACCGGTCGGCTGGTCGAGCTGGACCAGGGTGCCCGGTTTCGTCCTGCGGACCAGGTGGTTGCTGACCTTGCCGTCCGGGATCGCCTTCACGGTGATCGTGACGCGGCCGTCCTGGCGGTTTGTCGGCGAGGTGATGGAGTAGGCACGCCACAGGCGCACCCCGTCGACGTCGACCCCGATCCGCACGTACTGACCGGCTGTGTGGCCGCGCCAGCCCCGTCCCGGCCTGATCACGACAGTCGCGGCGTCACCCGTCTCGGGGTGCACGGCCTCGATGCGCCCACGCAGGTCAGCGCCCGCACGCAGCGGGCTGACCAGGTCGAGGTAGTCCGACGGCAGCAGCGGCGTCGTGACCATCTCCAGCAGTTTCCACGCCCTGCTGCGGAGGGCTGTACTCGTCATGACTCCAGCTTGCTGCGCCTCAAGGCGTAAAGTCCTGACCGTAGGACGTAAATCTGATCGGCTGAATTGTTCGCAGGGAACAAAACCATGAGCCATGCAATCCAGAGGGCCAGCGAATTGGCCCTGGATGAGACGACGGTCACCACACTTCGGGCCGCGCTGAAGACCACCGCCGACGAGGTCGTCCAGGCGATCATCGATGAGGTCCCTCCCTACGCCAACGCCCTTTCGGGCCGCATGGGCGCCACCATCCGCCGAGCCGTCCGTACCGCGCTGGGGCACTACCTGGACCTCGCGAGCGGGAACGCCACAGGCGGCGACGCCGGTGACGCAGCCTACGAGCTGGGCCGCGGCGAGGTGCGCGACGGCCGTTCGATGGATGCCCTGCTCAGCGCCTACCGCGTCGGCGCCCGCGTGGCCTGGCGATGCCTGGCAGCGGGTGCCGTACCCGTAGGTCTGCCCGCCGCCGAGGTCGCCAAGTTCGCCGAGCTGACCTTCGCCTACATCGACGAACTCTCCGCCGCGAGCGCCGCGGGCCACGCCGACGAACTGGCAGCCCGGGGCAGGGCCCACGAGCGCCACCTGGAACACCTGGCCCGCGACCTCCTCGCCGGCGCGAGCCCGGACGTGCTGCTGGCCTCTGTTCAACGGGCCGGGTGGCAGCCTCCGGTTTCGCTGACCGCGGTCCTGCTGCCCGCCGCCCAAGCCCGGCCCGCCTACCGCGCGCTCGACCCGAGCACCCTCGTCCTCGACGATCTGCCGGACGCCACCGGTGTGCTGCTCGTCCCCGATGCCGACCGATCACATCTCTTGCGGCAGCTGACCGACCGCACCGCCGTGGTCGGCCCGGCCCGGCCATGGACTCGCGCGTCCGCCTCGTACGCACGAGCCGTACGCGCGCGCTCCCTCTCCTCCGACATTCGCGACACCGAGGACCACCTGCCCGAGCTGGTGCTGAGCGCCGACGTGGACGCGTACGCAGACCTGCGTGCCCGAGCCCTCGCACCGTTGCGGACCTTGCCTGCCGCGACGGCACGGCGGCTGGAGGAGACGTTGCGAGCGTGGCTGCTGCACCAGGGCAGGCGGGACGAGGTGGCGGCGGCGTTGTTCGTCCACCCCCAGACGGTCCGGTACCGGATGTCGCAGCTGCGGGAGCTGTTTCCGGACCTCGCATCGCCACACCGGGTCCTTGAACTGACGCTGGCGGTCGGTCTTCGGGCCGGCTGACGCGTACTTCGACCGTCCACGACCGTGTCCGAGCCACGCGGACGGCGGGTGAATCTGTCGTTCAACGACGCGGAGCTGGAAGTCGTACGGCTGGCCGCGGGGCGGGAGGGGATGTCGCCCGCGTCGTGGGCGGGACGGCTGGTGATGGCGGTCGCGCAACACGTGCTGGTGCCGGTCTCCCGGGACGCCGGGGACGTGCTGCGGGAGCTGGTCCAGGCCCGCGTGCACCTGCGGGAGACCGGCGCCGCGCTCCGCGCCCTGACCGCCGCCGACCCGCCTGTGGCCGGCCTTCCGGAGTCGGCCGCGACCGTGGTGGAAGCAGCGTTGGCTGCGGGGCCCGGGTGGATGAGGCGACGGCCCAGATGCGGGAGAGGCGCCCCAGGTCGTGATGCCGAAGAAGGCGGAGAGCGGTGCGACGACCGCCGATCTCCTCGCCTACCTCTTCGGTCCGGGCGAGCGCGACGAGCACACCGCCCCCCACCTCGTCGCCGCCTGGGACCCGGGTCCGCCGTGCCCGGCCCGCGACCCCGGGCGCATGCCGCTCGCCGATCCGGCGCTGCTCCTGGACGCCCCCGTGGAGGCGCTGCGCGGTCCGAAGCCGGAAGAGCACGTGTGGCACGTCTCGGTCCGCAACGCGCCCGGTGACCGGCTGCTGTCGGACGCGGAATGGGCGGAGGTCGCCGCCGCCATGGTGCACGCCGCGGGCATCGCCGAGCACGGCGACGAGCAGGCCTGCCGGTGGATCGCGATGCGGCACGCGGACGACCACATCCACATCGCGGCGACCCTCGCCCGCCAGGATGGCCGGCACCCCCGCGTACGCGGCGACATCCTCAACATGCACACCGCCGCCCGGACCTTCGAAGCCCGCTGGGGCCTCACCCCGATGTCCCCGCTCGACCGGACCGCGCGCCGACGGCCGGTAACCGGCGAGGCCGAGAAAGCCGCCCGCCGCGGCCTCGCCGAGACCGCCCGGGAGTCCCTGCAGCGCACCGTCCACACTGCGGCCGCGCTCGCCCACGGCGACACCGACCCAGGATGCCGGCTGTCAGGGCTGGATTCAGCCGAGATACGCGCCAAAGGGGCAATGAGTTGATCTTGGTGTGACTCTATGCGTGGTCAGCGCAGTGATGCCGCTGTAAACGCGTACACCTCGCCCCGGCGGCCGGAATGGTCCGCCGCAGGTCGCGACGGTCACGGCGGGGCTCCGTCGCAGTGAAATCCGCTATTTACTACGGCAGTTGTGAACGCGTCTCCGCGATCGAGTACCCGCCCTCATGTGCTTCTGCTGTGCGGACTTGAGGGGAGGGGACTGTCGGTGCCCGACGCGGACCGGGCCTGGCGCCAGGCTGTTTGCCTGGGTCATGCCCCCAGATCCTCCGTCACGGGCAGGCACTCGGCGAGCAGGTCGACGACGTCGCGCCAGGCTCGCTGCGCGTGCTGTGGGTGGTAGCCGACGCCGGGGACCGTGGGGTGGTCGACCGGCGGGTGGTGGAAGGCGTGCAAGGCGCCGCCGTAGACCGCGAGGCGCCAGTCGACGCCCGCGGCCTGCATCTCGGCGGTGAACGCGTTCCGTTGCACGGGCGGCATGATCGGGTCTTCCGACCCGACCCCGGCCCACACCGGGCAGCGGATGCGCGCTGCCTCGCCCGGTCGGCCCGTGGTAGTTGCGTTGACTGTCCCGATCGCGCGCAGGTTGACGCCGTCGCGCCCGAGTTCCAGCGCGATGGCGCCCCCGGTGCCGTAGCCGATGGCGGCGATCCGGTCGGGGTCGGTCCGCGGTTCGGTGCGCAACACGTCGAGTGCCGCATGGCCGATGCCCCGCATCCGGTCGGGGTCGGCGAGCAGCGGCAGGCAACGGGCCAGCATCTCCTCGGGGTCGCCCAAATAGCGCCCGCCGTGAAGGTCGAAGGCCAGCGCTACGTATCCCAGCTCGGCGAGAGCATCGGCCCGGCGGCGCTCGACATCGCTGAGTCCCATGCCCTCTGGTCCGAGCAGCACCGCGGGCCGGCGGTCGACACCGGCCGGGAGCGCGAGGTGCCCGATCATCGTCAAACCGTCCGCCGGGTACTCGACCGTACGCGTCGTGATCGTCGTCATGAGACTGGACTGTAGTGATCGTCGAGCCCGGTTCGGCCGGTGTTCTGCCGCTGGCAGAACAGCGTGCGTGTTCCTCGTGTCCCCTCTGAAATTCGGGGGCCGAGCGCTCAGGGCTTCAAGATCATCTCGTTGCCCCTTTGGCGCGTACCTCGGTCACACCCCAGCAGCGTGTGCTGCGGATCTGGCCGAAGGAGCCCGGCGACGGACCCCGGGGCTGACGCAGCCGCGACGTAGGCTCGGCGGTCGAAGATCACAAGGGGGGATTCGGGATGGACGTGAACGAGCAGATCGAGGCGTCGCGGACGTGGGAGCACGGGGACCCCGGGCCCCGGCCGTACGACCCGAACTCCGCCGAGCTGATGCGCACGGCAGCGCTCCTGGAGCGGATGACCGTTCTGATCAAGGCCGATCCGGTGGCGTCGGCCCGGGTGCACGCCGCGAACGACCCGGCGATCCTCAGAGGCGCCGTACGGACGTCGGCCGGCCGGGAGCGGCTGCGGCTGACCTACGCCGAGGACCCGGGCATGTTGCTGTGGCTGAACACGAGCGCCATCGGACGGATTGTCCTCGCGCAAGTCGAGACGGCGGTGGACGCCCCGTACCCGGCCGTAGCGGCGGAGGCGATACGTACCGCGCCGACGCACCCGGGAGGCGGCGTGAGCGGTGAGTACGAGTAGGACCGAATCGGGCGGTAAGCGGACAAAACGGGCCGGGTGTCGGGCTGTGGGGCAGGCGTGACCGGGCGCGCGCGGTGCCGGTCCCGGTGACCGGCGCGGTGGCCGGGACGGGCCCCGCCCGGGACCCGCCCCGCCCGGGACCGACCCCGCCCGGTGCCCTCCGCCCGGCCCCGCCCACGCCCGGCGCCGGCCTGGCTCCGGCCGCCCGGGGCCCGCCCGGTGCCATGCGCGTCGTGGGGTTCCCGCTGCTCACCGGGTAGGGCGTGACTCCTGTGCTGCCCGCGCGGTGAAGTAGTCCGCGTCCTTCGGCCGGTCGGCCGGCTGGGCGGGGCGTGGGCCCGGCACCAGGTGCGGTATGTACTTGGAGCAGTGGATGTAGGCCTCTTCGACGGTGAGGCGGACCCACATCTCGGGGGCGCGGCCCGGCGCGACGTCCTGGGGCAGGCGGGGGTGCGCCGAGCGGAGGTCGGCGTCGAGGTGGAGCTGGGCGACGCCGTTGACGTGCAGGCCGACGTGGTCGTGCGTGAAGTCGACGAAGAGCATGCCGAGGTGCGGGTTCTCCGTCATGTTGCCGGCGCTGGCGAGCACGCCGTTCCCCCGGAACTCCGGATAGGCGAGGGTGTGTTCGTCCAGCACGTGCACGAAGCCGGGCGGACCCGCCCGGAAACTGGCGTCGCATTCCCCGCGGGAGTCCGCGGTGGCCAGGAAGACCATGCTCTGGCGGCCTATGAACTCCTGCATCTCGGCCGTGAGGCGGGGATGCACCTGCTGGTCGTAGAACCGTGCGGCGCGGTCGGCGCTGCCCATGTGCTGCTGCAGCCGGTGTTCACCTGCTGATCCGAAAGCGGGCGGGGGGAAGGTCACGGGGGTTCTCCTGGCAGGTTCGGCACGGGTGTGTCTCAGGAAGCGGACAGGATGGGGGTCTCGAAGGGGTCGTGGTGGATGTGGTCGGGCGCAGTGCCGTGCTGCGTGAGCGTCTTGCTCGCGGAGACCACCATCGGGGCCGGCCCGCTGAGAAAGACGTCGTGCTGGTACCACGGGCCGTACTCGGCGAGAACCTGCGGCAGGGATCCCCGGATGCCGGGGATGTGCTCGTGGGAGACGGCGCCCCTGATGGACAGCCAGTGGTGCTGCTGCGCCATCCGGAGCATGTCGTCGACCCCGTACAGCTCGGCGCCGGTACGGGCTCCGAGGAACAGATCGACCTGGTGCCGTCCGCCGCGACGGGCCACGTCCTCGACGATCGCGCGGATCGGTGCGAGACCGGTGCCGCCCGCCACGCAGAGCAGGTCGCTGTGGACGGCGGCGTCCAGCACCATGTCCCCCATGGGTGCGCCGAGTTGGACTACGTCTCCGACGGCAGAGCGGTGTACGAGCGCGTCGCTGACCGAACCGCCGCTCACCGCGCGCACGTGGAAGGTGAGGGTGCCGTCCCGACGGGGTGCGTTGGCCGGCGAGTAATAGCGCCACTGCTTGGGCCACCAGGGAGTTTCGAGGCTGGCGTACTGCCCGGCCGCGTACGGGTACGGCATGTGGGGCCGCACGGTCACCTCGGCGATGCCGTGTCCGCGCAGGACCTTGTGCACCACAGTGGCGGGCCACACCGCGGGCCGCTGCGCCTCGTCCTGCTCGGCAGCGCTGATCATGACGTCGGCGACCACCCCGTACGCCTTGGTCCAGGCCGCCGCGATGTCCGCGGTCCAGGCCGGGCCGGCGTAGCGGGCCAGAGCAGCGAGGAGGCACTCGCCCACGGCGGGGAAGTGCGCGCTGAGGGTGCCGAACTTGCGGTGGTCGCGACCGAGGTGGCCGCAGAAGCCGACCAGGCGCTCCGGGTCGTCGACCAGGTCCACGATGCGCAGCAGCGCGCGCAGCAGGCGCCCGCGCTGGGCGTCCATTCCCGGCGGGAACATGGGACGGACCTCGGGGTAGCGGGCGAAGAGGATCGCATAGAAATAGACCGTCATGTCCGCGGCGAACGGCTCCACGACGGAGACGGAAGCCCGTATGAGGGCGATTTCGTGGGCCGAGAGCGGCGGCTCGGCGCCGGCCGGCTCGCCGACGGCGCCGGCCTGGGCGGGAACTGCGCGGGGGCCCGAGCCCTCCGGGCCCGGGTGGGGGTGTGCGTGTGCGGGCGGGTGTGTGGACGGGTGTGTCGGGCGTCCGATCCGGAACTTCAAGAGACCGGCGCTCCTCCCGTCGATATGCGAGTCGGCCGCAGGCGTCCGACGCTGTGGCACGCGCGGTCACCGCCTCGCAGCTTGCGGTGGGAGGCGTCCTCGCCCGATCTGCCTCCTGGGAGGGTGGCGGTCGTGGCGGCGACGGGGGCAGGCATGAGTCCTCCTGTTGGGGGTGGGCATCGGAAAGCGGACCAAGCAGTTCCGGACGCTACCCGATCATGGGTGTGACTCAGAAGTAGCAACGGCCCGCGGCAACCGGCACGGCTGATTCCGCGTGCTACGCATACCCCGCCCAGGGGATTTCATCTGCCGGCTGTTCAGGAGATCCGGTGGGTGGCCGATGGCCTGGCCCTGTGGTCAGGGTCGGTCGTCGGTGACGTCCATGGCCACCTCGTAGGAGAGCTCGTAGTCCGCGCCGCTCTTCACGAATCGCGCGGTCTGGATGCCTGCCCCCACATCCGCGTCGCTCAGCGTCACCGAGCCGATGACATCCCACACGCTGCCCTCCGCCGCCGGCCTCACGGCCAGCGCGAGCGTGCCCGACCCCAGCAGGGGTCTGGTCACCTCGGGCGTGTTGGTCTCACCGGTCCCGGCTTCACCCTGCCAGATCTCTTCCCCGTCCCAGAGGATCTTGACCCTGTCGACGCCCTGGCTCCCGGGCGCCTGCGGCGACGAGCAGAAGACGAAGGGGATTCTGACCTCGTTGGCGTGCGACATCGTCATCTCCGCGAGGGTGGGTGGCGGCAGTTCTGAGCCCTGCGTACGGGGCGGGCCCTGGAAGGGCTTCGCCCGTACCCCACCACCCTCACCCGGAGGTCCGCGGTCGGCCACAGCTCGCCGCCAGCCAGGTGAACGGGGCCCGACGCGGACGCGAGGGTCAGGGAGCCACGGGTCAGGCCGCTCGGGTGGCGTGGAGGACTGACGTCTTTCCAGCCCGATCCGGACCGCCCCGACCATGACTTTCGCGATCAGGCCCACGAGGATGAGATCGGCCACCATCTGGCACGTGGTCAGCACGCGCGCCGTTTGCGAGACGGGCACGATGTCGCGGAAGCCGACAGTGGCGAAGACGGTCACCGTGAAGTACAGGGCATCGTTCCTGTTGAGCGATTCGGAGAAGGAGCGCCCTCCGTGCTCCTGCGCGTACAGGAAGTACGTGGCCGCGAACAACAGCAGAGGGGGCCGCGGTGGTCAGCGCCTCGATGGCGCGCAGCCGAGGGTGCGGCGAACCGGTGATGCCGACCGCCTGCAGGGCCAGCAGTCCGCCGATCGCCAGCAGGCCCGGGACGAGCACCGTCGCGATGCGCTGGTCGAGATCACGGTCGATGGGGAGCGTGTAGTAGCCCGTGGTGGCCGCTGCCACCACGACGCCGGAACGCAGGAACGGCAGGAGCAGGCGCATGTGCTGCGGGTGCACCCGCCGGCGGCCCCGGTCGGGGCTCTGACAGGACCGGGGTCCCGTTCCTCACCCCGGGCTCAGGGTTCCTGACGCCGTGGATGGCCGGACCGGCGTCGTCCAGGCGTCCCACGGTTCAGGGGCTCTGGCGTGCCGGGGGGGCACGGAGCGGCGTAGAGTCCCGTCGGTCACCTCCCGGGCGGCGGCGCGGGCCAGCGTCCAAGCCTGCTCCAACCGGGCATCGAGGGGCGGTGGCTCCGGGTCGGCGGGGACGAGGGTGCGGTTTGGGCGGGGTCGAGCGGATCGAGCAGCGGACCGACACCTTGACGCACTGGGTGACGAAGTTCGGTGGTGTAGTAGCGAGTTCGACGCGGAGATCACCGAGCAGGTCCCCGACGAGCGCGTCGCCTGGGCCACGGTCGGCGGGGAAGTGGAGCAGGCCGGTGTGATCACCTTCCACCACCACCTTGCCGACAACAAGTCGAAGGTGATGCTCCAGCTCGACTACGACCCTGAAGGCTTCACCGAGAACGTCGGCGACAAGCTCGGCTTCGTCAAGCGCCAGAACACGGGCGACCTGAAGCGGCTCAAGGAGTACATCGAGGACCGCGGCCGCGAGACCGGATCCTGGCGCGGCGAAGTCTGACCAGCCCATCGCGTGAACCACACCGTGGGGGTCTTGATCGTTTGCGTCCGTCCGAGGTGGAGCGGGCTAGCTTCCCCGGGGCGGTTGCCGGCGAGGCGCCGACCGGACGGCCGCGCACCCGAGGGAGGAGGCCGGACGCGCCCTCGCCCCGGCAGAACTCGGCGAGTCTGCCGGGGCGAGCCGGACCACGGAGGTTCCCGTGCGGTCGTCGGGTCGCAGGTCCTGCCCCCGACGACCGCACGACGGCACAGAACGTCGCGGTCAGGAGGAGCTCGGGTCAGCGGACCTCGGTGACCCGGTGCTCCTTGCGCGCGCCACAGTTGGAGTTGTATACCTGCACGTGCACGTTGCTGATGCCCCCGCCCCAGTCGACGCAGTGGCCCTTGCCGTACACGTAGGCCGGGCCCGCGTACGACGTGTACCGGCCGTAGTCCTCGCCCCGCGCCGAGGTTGCGTTGACTTCGATCCAGAGGGCCATGTCCACGGCCGCACCCGGGTTGTTGCGGATGGTCGCGACGCAGTTCTTGCCGTTCGAGGCGTTGTACGTCAGGTAGACGGTGCCCAGCGAGCCGATGGCGGCCGAGTTCACGGTCTTGTAGGCGCTTCCGCAGACCTTCTGCGGCGTGGTGTTGGGCGCGGCGGTGGCGGGCGCCGCCAGCGCGGTCGTGGCCCCCAGGGCCAGGGCGGCGAACGCGGTGGTGGTAAGGACGGAACGGGTGAATCTCATGTTTCCCCCTGGTGGTCATTGGAGTTGGTCGCTCCTGCATGGTGTGACATGAAGGACGGCGGAACGGTTGCGCATCGTCGGCAAAAGATGCGACCGCGCCGCCTGATTGGCACCTTCTCGGCGCTCCCGGGCCTGGGACGCTTCGAGAGTGAGCAGCGCTTTCCCCGAGACAGGGCGGCCTGACGGGGCCCCGGGGCGTGGTGCCGTGCCCCGGGGCCAGTCGGCAGAGTCCTGGCGGTGGGTGTCCGGCGGCCGCCGGGAGATTGCGCGGGTGCGGGGAGGGGGAACCCGCGACACGACGACAACGTCCACGGCCCCGGGATGGTCACGACCCGGGCAGCGGGCGTGATCGGACTACTGCCGACGCGAGCGGGCGGAGACGCCGACGAGGGTGACGTCGGAGCCGAGGTCGTTGGCGTAGCGGCGGCGGCGTTCGGTAGTCCACCCGTAGCCACTCGCTGCCGCCGACCGCCGCTCGACGGCGGCCCATTCCCGCTCCATCACCACACCCACCGCAGAGCCGCCGCGGCCTCCGGGCAACAGACCCCGGCGCAAGCCGTCGTTTCTGCCCGCCTACAGCAGGCCGCACCCGGCCAGGCGTGCGGGGCATACGCGCGGCGGCGGCGCCCGCTCGCGGCCGCCGCGGCGCGGTGTGCGGCGGTGCGCTGCCCGCTAGGTGGGCGGGCGCGCCGGGGCCGGGGCAGGTGGCTGTCGGGGGTGTGGGGTCGAGGGTGAAGCGGTTGAGGGCTCCGGTGCGTTGAAGGAGTTTGAGGAGCGGGGGAGGGGCTTCCTTGGAGGCGCATCGTGCGGCCTTGGGAGAAGCGCGCGGGAGGATGTTGAGGCCGGTGGAGTCGCAGAAGGTGAGGCCGCTGGCGTCGGCCGTGACCTGGCGGGGGCTGGCGGGGTCGGTGACCGCCCGCTGCAGGACCGTATCGATCGCGGCGGCGCGCCGCGTGGCGGGGCTGGCTGGCGCCTACTCCTCGGCCGGACCGTTGGCCGGCCGGGGCTGCTGCCCGCCGAACTCGAGACGGGCACCCGCGCGTCCTCGCCGATGTGGTGCACCGATGTCTGCCTCTGTCGGTGGAGCCATTTACCCTCCTCCCATGTCTGTCAACATTGATCTTGCCTTCACCGTTACACGTGTCAGCGGTGAGCCGCAGGCCTGGGAGATCGTCCGCGCGCTGGAGGAACTGCTGCGCGAAGAGTCCCTCATCCTCCAGGTGTCCCTGGGGGTGGCCGTGGATGACGACGGCGCGTTCTTCGTGTCCGGCGAATCCGACTTCCCGCTCGGGATCAGCCGCTTCTACCTGTGGCAGCCGCACTTCGAAGGGCTCTTCGCGGCGACCGTCGCACAGGTGGCCGCCGGTGCGAGCGCGAAGGTCCGGTGGGGCTACCCCGACGAGGAGTACTGACCGGACTGGGCTCGGTGGCCGCCGCTCCGGTCGGTACCTGCCCGCCGCTGCTGCTGAACGTGGACAGAGCCAGGTTGTAGCGGGAGTGCGCCTGTGGCTGGAGCTGCTTGCTACGGGCTGGGGACGCCGGGCGGTGCCCACGGCGGATTTTGGGGTGCCCAAGGCCCCTGTCCGAGCCGAGCGTCACCCGCCCGGTCACCGCCGTGAGGGCGAAGCCCAGCCCCACTGGTTGCTTCACAACGAGGGCTGATCCGCGGTGTCCCGCGTAAGGGCCTTCTCCCGCCGGGCCTGTCACAGGCGGCCAGTAGCCTTCCGCCATGCAGACAGCGCTGATGATCTACGACGGCTCCACACCGGCCGATTCCGACGTCCCGCGTACCGGGGGCGTACCGCTGGCTCCTGCCGGATTCGCCTGGCCCCTGTGCGGCTGCGGGGGACCGCTTCAGTTCTTCGCCCATCTCCCCGTCGAGGACGGTGTCCTGTCGGTGTTCCTGTGCCAGAACGACCCCGGGGCCTGTGAGTTCTGGGACGCGAGCTCCAGCGCGAACAGGGTCTATCTGTTTCCCCGGGAGGAACTGCGGCCGGTAGCCGTACCCGAGGCGGGACTGACGCTGCTGCCCGCCACCTCGGCCATCCGCACCCACGTCGTGACGATCGACCCCGAAGATGCCTGCGACGAGGAAGGGATCGAGCCTGACGCCTACGACCTTGCCCGCTCGGGATGGAAGCGGGAACCCGAAGAACGATTCGGGAAGCAGCGCGAAGTGCTTGGGTCACTCGGAGGCAGCCCCTCCTACCTTGAGGACGACCGCCTGCCCGTGTGTCCTTTCTGTACCGGCACCATGGAGTTCGCGGCACACCTGGAGGAGGGGATAACCCGGGAGACCGCGATGAACCTCGGCGGTCAGCTGGGCTACGTCTTCGTCTGCCGCCCTTGTCGCGAGGGAGCCTTCCTCACGGGCTGAAGGTCACCTGCGAGGGTAGTGACGGTGACGCTGTCGCCGGTTCGAGACGCCGCAGAGCGCCTCTGGGGCGGAGGCGATGCCGCCCGTGCGCGGCGTTGCGCCAGAGGGGCAGGGTGGCCTTGTTCGCGAGCAGCGCCCGCGGTATTGACGTCGCCCGGATCCTCCTCAACGCGCACGCCGCCGGGGCCGGTGTCGACGAGGCCCGCCGCCGTCATCACCGTGGCCGCCGCCGGGGCACCCGCGGCCGTGCCCGCCCCGGCGGCGGCCACCGCCCCCGCTCCTTGCCCCCGCTACCCCCGCTGCTCCCGGTGCTGTCGCGCCGCCGGCCCGGAACGTGCCGGGCCTCGCGCATGGGCAGCTTCGGCGACCCGTGGGGTGCGCCTGCGGCGGGACCGGTACCCGCACCGGCACCTGCGCCCGCCACGGGCGCCGCCCCCGCCCCCGCTGCGCCGCCGGTGGGGGAGGCGCAGCGGGGGCGGCGGCCGATCCGTGGGCGCCGCCGGCCAGCGTGGACGAGAGGCGTTCGTGGGGCCCGCTGATCGAGGGGCTGAGCGTGCCTCGGGACCTGGACCTCGGCGACCGGGCGAAGGCGCTGGGACAGTTTGACGTCAACCGCCTCGCGCACGCCGCGATCTTGGGAGCCGTCAGGATGTCCTGCCCGAGTTGGAGGCGCCCTGCTCGTGGGCTCGTGCCAGTGGCCCCTGCTGGCCCACCGTATGGACCGGATCCGCGACCACGGCGGCACCGGCCTCCTTGCCGCGCACCTGGCCGGCCTCGGTTAGGACATCACCTGGAGGACGGCCGGTCCTCCACCACGGTGGGCCGTCTCGTGGACGCGACTCTGCATTGCCTGACGACACCCACCGCGGCGGCGCCCGCCTCCCGCGTCCGGGTGTCCCCGGCAGGCAGGCGGAAGGCGGTATGGCGCCGGGCGTGGCCATGACGGGCAGGCAGCGCCGCGTGTGCAGCGGCAGCGTGAAGGGCACAGCCCCGGCCGGGTGCGGCTGGTGGGCGGACACCGCCGGGCACCCGGCCGCGGGCCTGCTCCTGGCGGTCCCGGCGGCCGTGGACAGGGCGTCCGCCACCGGACCCGGGGTCCGCGCGCTGGCCGAGGACGCCTCGTTCGAGCGGAACGTGCTTCTGGGCGTCGGCGGTGGCCCCGGCCGGGAGTACCCGCCGCCGGCCACACCTACCCGCACTCGTGAGCATCCCCGGTGGGGGTCTCGTGCGGGCGCTGTGGCCGCGTAACACCCGACGGTCCCGGGTCGGCCGGGAGACTGCCGGCGCTGCGCGACGACGGTATGTCCGCCGGAGCAGTGGCCACTGCGCTCGGCACTACCTGATCCAAGGTCCTGGTCCTGCTCCTGACCGCGGGATGGGTAACGGCACGCACTACAGCGTCCGCCTTGTTGGTTTTCGGTTCCGCCGGAGCGGATCCGGTCCGGCGGACCGGGCGCTACGGTGGTGACACCACGCCAGATGACAGTCCAGGAGCCCCGGATGAGCCAGCAGCCGGCAAGCGCGCCCGTGCCCGAACGCCTGCCCCTCGACGAGCACGCCGCTGCGTCCGCCCTCGCGTACGCGGCCGACCAGCGGGCCAAGGTCGACGTCCTCGCCTCGGTGCTCGAGGACATCGCCGCGAACGGCTACCCCGCCCCGGACACCGGCGTCCTGTGGGAGACCGCCCGCGACGCCCACCTCGCCCGCCTCGCCGACGAGCAGCCCCGTGTCGCCTGACCCCTCCGCGCGCCGCTCGCGCGTCGTCATGGTCGAGCCCGCCCTCACCCAGCTCACGAAACTCACGGCGAACGAGACGCACCGCTTGGACCGCGCGATCGTAGCGATCAGCGTCAACCCGGAACTCGGCACCGAGGTGCCCGGCACCCTGCTGCGCGACTACGCGGACGAGATCGACGGGGTACGCGTCGTCTACTACGTGACCGCCCTGCGGACCATCACGATCGTGGCGTACGTCGAAGCCTGAACGCCGAACAGCAGTGCCCCGGACCCGGGTCGTTCGGGGCGCCGCTGTGTCTGCGGCACGGTGACGGCCGCCTCACCCACGGAGAGCCAGCCCGCCGGGCCGGCGCCCTCCGGCGGGTGTCCGGCTCGCCCCCGTACGGGGGGGGCGCTGGCCCGGGCGGCCTCAGCCTCCGCCTTGGAAGGCCCACAGCACGAGCGCCACTGCGCACAGCACGAAGGTGGCCAGGTGCGCGTAGACCAGGGCGATCAATGCGCCGACCCCGCCCAGGACCAGGCCGCGGGTCCTCGTGTCCCGGTGGGCCGAAGGGCGCCAGGAGGCCGTCACCAGGGCCAGCGGAATGACGTAGGGCAGGGCCAGCCACGCCGTGGCGTGGATGATCGGGGAGGAGCGGTAGCCCCACGCCCCGCCCAGTACTGCCGCCACGGTGAACAGGGCCGGGGCCAGCCACCACGGCGAGTCCAGGGGACGCTCGGCCGGAGGTACCAGGGTATGAGTCGCTTTCACGCCCCCATTGCACCACCGCCCCGCGGCCTCCGCATGGGCGCACGTACTTACCCTTGATCCACCGACGTGGTCTGAAAGTGATCTTCTGACTGATTTTGAGCCGGTTTCGGGAGGGCTGTTGGGCTTGGGTAGCGTGTAGCTGCTGGTCTGCCCGGCGTTTCCACGTGTTCGTTCCGGTTGGGGCCTGGCGGGCGGGGTGGGCTGGGGCGGTTCGTGTCAGCCGGCTGGGCCGTGGACGGTGTCGAAGAGGTTTGTCCAGGCGTGCTGTCAGGGCCAGTTGTGGGGCAGGTGCAGGGTGATGCGCCGTGCGGAGCGGGCGATCCGGGCGGGGACGTGCACCAGGTGGGTCCGGAGGGTGGCGGTGGTGGCCTTCGCGTGGAAGGCGGAGGTCTGTGCACCGGTGGCCTGCGGCAGGTTGTAGGTCATCGCCCTCAGGGTCAGCCAGGCGGTGTTGGCGTTGAAGTGCCCGGAGGGCAGGTGGGCCAGGGCTGAGGCTTTGCTGCCGGCGGTGACCTGCTCGGCCACGGCGTGGTGGCGGTGTTCCCGCTCGGCCCGCAGGGTGGGGGCGGGGTTGTCGGTGGAGAACGGGTGATAGCGCCAGACGGGGAACAGCTCGCCCTGCTCACCCACGACGGCGGGTTCGGCCAGGTCGCGGACGCGGCGCACGATCAGTCGGGCGGTGATCCGCTCTGTTTTCTTGCGGCTGGCGAACGCGGTGTATGCGGGTATCTCGGCGACTTCGGCGCCGGAGGTGAGCTCGCCGGTTTCGGGGTCGGGCACGGCGGTGGGGTACGTGATCTGCTGCCATGCCTGGTCGGGGATGGCCAGGACGGCCCGCTTGATGGAGGGGTTCATGCCGGTGGTGACCGAGAAATGGGCTCCGGCCCGGCGGCAGGCGGCGATCACGCCGGCGTTGTAGAACTGCGAGTCCGCGCGCAGGATGCGGGTGCCGGTGCAGCCGGCCTCGGCGGCGGTGGCCAGGGCTTCACTGACGAATTTCGGGGCTCCGCGGGAGTCGGCGGTCTTGCCGCGGCGCATCCGTACCGCCTCCACGGCCGCACGACAGAAGAGCGACCCCAGGAACGATCATCGCGGACCCGACCTCACCCCCGCAGCGAATTGCGCAGCAGAGTCGCCGTACTCGGCGCCCTGTTTGGTCCGGCCGTAGACCCGTTTGTGGGTGGAGTCGACATCGATGAACGCCATCTCGTCGGCACCTGGCAGCAATGGGGTATGCGCGGCCAGCTCACTCAAGAACTTCCGGTGGACGGCGTGGAGTTGGAGAGCATGGCCGTGGGTGAACGCGCGCAGGAAGGTGCCCAGCGTGGACGGGGCACGGACACCCGCGAACACGGCCGGCATCGCACCGTGGCGCAGGACGTCCAGGTCGTCGATGCTGTCCGCGCCTGCCGCCATCCCGGCCACGATGCTGGTGACTTTTGCGTCCGCCACCGCACCCGCGTCGTTTGCCGCCCCGGTCAGCTTCACCTTCTCCGCCACCAGCCGCGAAAGACCGCACCGCTCGGCCAGCCGCATCACCGGGACCAGCCTGGCGTGCGCGATCAGATTCGAGTCGTCGGACGCAGCGGAGACCGCTGCTGGGGTATGGGAAACTTTCATCTACGAGGTGCCTTGCTGATTGTGCGTGCTGGAAGCGTGAGAACTCCCATCATCGCAGGTCAGCAGGCACCTCTCTTCGATTCTCTATCCACAGGACACAGCCCGTCCTGCCGCGCCTCCACGTCCAGGACGCCGGCACCGACCCCGAGGTGACCGCCGCCGTGATGCGCCGCGCCGCCGAGCTGATGGCCGACCTCCCGGCCGCGAACCTGATCACGTCGAAGGGGGACGCCGCGACGCAGTCGGTCCTCCACCTTCACGTCCACGTGGTGCCCCGCGAGGCCGGCGACGGCCTGCCCCTGCCCTGGACCCCGCAGCACGCCGCCCGCGCCGCCGTGCAGAACGCAGCCACCTCGTGAACGGCCCCACCCTGGTCATGGCCCGCGAGCCCATCCCGGCCGGGCCGTCCGTCTTCCTCGCCGGCCCCACCCCGGACAAGAGCAACCCCGTCCCGTCCTGGAGGCCCGACGCCCTGCGCGCGCTCGCCGAGCAGTGGACCGGCCCCCACACGCTGACCGTCCTGAGCCCCGAATCCCGCAACGGCGACCGCGCAGACCGCTACGAGACACAGGTCGACTGGGAGACCGACGCCCGCGCTCAGGCAACGGCGATCCTCTTCTGGATCCCCCGCGACCTGAAGACGCTGACGGCCATGACCACCAACGTCGAGTTCGGCCTCGACGTCGGGACGGGCCGGGCGGTCCTGGGCTGCCCGCCCCACTGCCCCAACCCCGAGCGCAACCGCTACCTGATCTACGTCGCCCGCCGCCACGGCGTACCGGTCCGCACCACCCTCACCGACACCGTGACCGCGGCCCTCGCCCTCGTCTCCACCGCCCACCCCGAGCAGGAGAACCTCCGATGATCCGTCGCCTGTTCCGCCGCTGCGCCACCGCGCCCGGCACCGTCCTCGCCCCCGAGGACCAGGCCGTCGTCGACGCGTTCCGCGCGATGCTCGCCGCCTTGCGCACCCCCGAACCCTGGACCCCCGGCTGCGCCCAGGACGTCGCCGTCCGGGTCGGCGCCTACATCGAGCGGGCCCACACCCGGCCGGGCGACGACCACGGTCCCGACGTGATCGCCGTCGCCCTGGTCCACCCCGACACCCCGCACGCCGCGGTCTACGCCCACCGCTACACCCGCAAGGGCTGGCTCCGCTGCGAGACCGCCACGATCCTCGGCGTCTGGCAGCCCCCCCTACACCGCGCTCTCCCACGCCGCCTCGGGCCTCGACCTTCCCGACGACGTCGCCATGCCCCCGGCCCACTACAGCGTCGACGTCGAAGCACGGCAGCCCGACGGATCCGGCTTCACCCTGCTCCGCCTCGGCCGGTAAAGCCAGACCCGGCTCACCTCCCGCGACGCCGAACGCCTCACCACCGAGCTGCAGGGCCGGACGGCCACCGTCGTCCCCGGGTTCACCGTCACCGCGGCGAGCGCGCCATTCGACTTCGACGACCGCGAGAACTACAACGACCCGTACCGAACCGACGTCGCCGAGCTCGGCGGTGAGCTGCAGCTCCCAGCCACCCGTAACGGGCGCTTCAGGGGCGCGGTCATCCCAGAAGGCTGCGCGGTCAGCGCCGGCCGCCGCCGATGCGGCGGTCGTCGGCCAGTGCGGTAAGCGGGCCGAACTCGCGGGCAAGCTGGTTCCACGTCAGAACCTCGCCACAGCGGGCCGGGAACTCCTTCGGATTGAACTCGGGCATGGTCCAGGTGCCAGTGCCCCGGTCCCGCAGCCACAGGTCCCCGTCACCGTCGACCACAGTCGGCGGGACCGGTACGGGCTCGGCCTGATCGGTGGGCTCCCAGGTGACCCGGCCCGGGTGGGAAACGCGGCGCAGCTCGGTGGTGGCCAGCCGCGCGGCCAAGTCACGGGTGGACTCTTCGGCGTCCTTGACCGACGCGAGTCGGAATGCGTCGTCAAGTACGGGCAGGGCTGGATTCTTGCTGCGCTTTGAACTCATACGCTGACTACCTCCGGTGGGGGGCGTCACATCCGTTATGGCACCCCGTAGAGGAACACGGTATCCGAGGCGGGAGCCGGGCCGGCTACGACCACTGTCCAGGTGGAGGCGCTGGCACACCGGGCGGTGGGGCTAGGGCTTGTCCGGCCGATCATGCTGCTCGTTGATCACACATGGAGTATGGGGACAGAGACGCAGCCCTCAGCGCGGTGCCACCGCATTCAGCAGAGACTCGCGGTCATCTGCGCTGATCAGTCCCCCCGGGGGGGCTCTCGTCGATCAGGAGAACATGCAGCAAGGACGCGTGTTCAATGAACGCGGCCCTGCACTGTTCGCGTTCCGGATGGTCACCGTCGTTGCCGAGTAGCAGCACCATGGGGTCGTTGTCTGCGGCGACGGGCTGAGAGAGTTCCGCGGCGACGACCACGAAGTCTACCAGGCCGGATCGCACGGCGATATCAGGGTTCGCTGCGAGACGGAGGAGGAAAGGCAAGGCCGTTGGCATTGCCGCGCCCGCGTGGAAGACGCTGTCCATCAAGACGTTGCCCAGCACGCGCAGGGCCTGGGGGCGGCGGCCTGATCGAGGAGACCTTCAAACAGGGCAGGGATCCCGGCAGGACAGCCGGGGATCTGCGACCAGGCGGCATCGACGCAACCCAGAAGCGCGGAGTGGTCGCGTTCGGCTTGCGCTGCCTCCGGATATTCGCGAAGGAACTGGGCGACGGCTGCCTCTTTGGCCGCCGCATCCACTGTGCACATCCGTCTGCCCCCATCTCACATGACGTCGCCTGATGTGTATCCGTCCGATGGAACTCTTTCCTGGCCAGGGCGTCGAACGCAAGCACAAAGACCGGCGGTCGAGGGCGCTCAACCATGACCTACTCTCAGATCGCAGTGCCGTCGCCGGTCAGGTGCGGAGCCAAATGGTCAGGGCTGCGGCGGTGGCGGTGCCAAGGTAGACATAGCGGCGCTTGTCGTATCGGGTGGCCACCGCCCGGTGCTGCTTGAGCCGGTTGATGGCTCGTTCGATGGTGTTGCGTTTCTTGTACCGCTCTTCGTCGAAGCCGGGCGGGCGTCCGCCACGTGAGCCTTTGCGTAGGCGGGCCGCCTGGCTGTCTGTCTTCTCCGGGATCGTGTGGCGGATACCCCGGTGCCGCAGGTACTCACGACAGGGCCCGTTGCTGTATGCCTTGTCGGCGGCGACGCTGTCGGGCTTCTTCCGAGGCCTGCCCGGCCCCAGTTTCGGGACGCGGATCTTCTCCAGCACCGGTTTGAACTGAGTGCAGTCAGCCCGCTGACCTGGTGTGACGACCAGGGACAGTTGGCGGCAGAGGCCGTCCGCGCTCAGGTGAAGCTTGGTGGTGAACCCGCCGCGCGAGCGACCCAGGCCCTCACCTCCTGCACCACCTCCACCAGCCGGGCGTGCAGGCTCTGCCCCGCGGTTTCGCCCTGGTGTTCTGGCATTTCGGCCCCCTTTGAGGACGCGAGGGCCGGCGGCGGGTGCCGGCCGCGGTGTGCAGCTCGGCGGCGGTCTCGGGCAGCTTGGCGGCGAATGCGGCGGCTTCTTCGACCCGCTGGTGGAACGTCATGACGGTCTTGAGGTTGTGCCGGGCCGCGTGTTCCAGGAGCGCGG
>NZ_JAPNLM010000046.1 GCF_026627255.1 Streptomyces antarcticus
CCATCCACGACCCCACCCTCAACAGCGAACATGTTGCCATCGAGAGTGAGGCTGACAGAACCAGCATCCCGAACACCAACCGCCCGGTCACCCAGCCCGGCGAACGTTCGTGGACAACGCACTAGAGCACGAAGGCCGGGTTCCCGGTGTCCGTCACCATCGGGCGCCCGGCCCCGTCCCAGGCCTGCATCCCGCCGTCAATGTTGACGGCGTCGATGCCCTGGCGGACGAGGTACTGGGTGACCTGCGCGGAGCGCCCGCCCACGCGGCACATCACGTGCACGCGGGCACCGTCCGGGGCGGCCTCCGTAAGCTCGCCGAAACGGTTCACGAAGTCGCTCATCGGGATGTGCAGAGCGCCCTCGACGTGGCCGGCCGCCCATTCGTCGTCCTCGCGGACGTCGAGGACAAAGCCTTCGGAGGGCACCGCGGCGGCGTCCACCGAGGGAAGCGGTCCGAAGTTCATACGTCGCCTGCTCTCATCGCGGATGGGGATGGGAATGCCAACCTATCCGACCGGACCCCCCGCGCCCGCCGGTGCCGAGGCCCCCGCCGGAGCGGCGCCGGAACCCCACCGGCGACAAGCAGGGACGGCCCGCGGCGCCCCTCAGGGAGCGGCGAGACCGGCAAGCTCCGCCTCGCGCTCGGACACCTGCGCCAGCAGCTGTTCCGCGATCTCCTCAAGCAGCCGGTCCGGGTCCTCCGGGGCCATCCGGAGCATCGAGCCGATCGCGCTGTCCTCCAGGTCTTTGGCGACCAGCGACAGCAGCTCCTTGCGCCGCGAGAGCCACTCGAGCCGTGCGTACAGCTCCTCGCTCTCGCCCGGCACCGCCCGCTCGGGCGCCGGACCGGCCGCCCACTCCTCGGCCAGCTCGCGCAGCTGCTGCTCCTCGCCCCGCCCGTACGCGGCGTTCACCCGCGCGATGAACGCGTCCCGCCGCTCCCGCTCCACCTCGTCCTGGGCGAGGTCCGGGTGGGCCTGGCGAACCAGCTCGCGGTAGAGACGGCGCACCTCCTCCGAGGGACGCACCCGCTGCGGCGGCCGCACCGGCCGGTCGGTGAGCATCGCGCCGGCGTCGTCGGAGATCCCGTCGGAATCCATCCAGTCGTGGAACAGCTCGTCCACCCCCGGCATCGGCATCACCAGCGCGCGCGCCTCCCCGGCCCGCCGCAGGTCCTCCGGATCGCCGGTACGGGCCGCCTTCGCCTCGGCGATCAGCGCGTCCAGCTCGTCGAGCCGCGAGTACATCGGCCCGAGCTTCTGGTGGTGCAGGCGGGAGAAGTTCTCGACCTCCACCCGGAAGGTCTCCACCGCGATCTCGAACTCGATCAGGGCCTGCTCGGCGGCCCGCACGGCCCGCTCCAGGCGCGCCTCGGGACGGTCCGCGCCGGAATCACCGGAATCACCGGGGCCGCCGGACTCACCGGGGGCCGACGGCATGGGCTGCTCAGGCTGGTCGGTCTGTTCGGTCTGCTCGCTCACGCGGCCAGCCTACGGCCCGCCCGGCCGGGCGGTGTTTCACGTGAAACACCGCCCACCCCGCGAAGCCCCACCCCGCGAAACCCAACGACCCGAAGCCCCACCCCGCGAAGCCCCACCCCGTCGACCCCGCGCGGCGCGGCCCGCACCCGTCAGACCCCGGTCTCCGCCGCGATCCGCCCCGCCCGCACCGCCGCGACCAGGTCGGCATGGTCCGCCTCGGTCCGGTCGGCGTAGGCCACGGCGAAGGCGGCCACCGCCTCGTCCAGCTCCTCGTTCTTCCCGCAGTACCCGGCCAGCAGCCGCGGGTCGACGCTGTGCGCGTGGGCCCGCGCCAGGAGCGCCCCGGTCATCCGCCCGTAGTCGTCGAACTCCTCGGCGGCCAGCGCCGCCGGGTCCACACTGCCCTTGCGGTTGCGGAACTGCCGCACCTGGAAGGGCCGCCCCTCGACCGTGGTCCAGCCCAGCATGATGTCCGACACCACCTGCATCCGCTTCTGCCCGGTCACCACCCTGCGGCCTTCGTGCTCCTGCGGCGGGGCGGGGAAGCCCAGGGCCGGCAGGTGCGGCAGCAGGACCGAGGGCCGCGCCTCCTTCACCTGGAGCACCAGCGGTTCGCCCCGGTGGTCCATGAGCAGCACCACGTACGAACGCGTGCCGACGCTCCCGGTGCCCACCACCCGGAAGGCCACGTCGTGGATCGCGTACCGGGCCAGCAGCGGCAGCCGGTCGCCCGTCAGGGTCTCCAGGTACGGGCCCAGCGCGGCCGCGACGGCCGCCGCCTCCGCGTCCCCGACCCGGCGCAACACGGGCAGCGCGTCCACGAACCGGCAGCTGCCGTCCGCCGCGGCCGCGGTCGACTTCGCCGCGAACCGGGCGGAGGTGTTGTTGCGGGCCTTCTGCGACACCCGCTCCAGCGTCCCCAGCAGATCCCGGGCATCGGCGTGCGAGACCAGTTCCTCGTCCGCGATGGCGTTCCAGGCGTCCATGGCGGGCAGCTTGGCCAGCAGCCTCATGGTCCGCCGGTAGGCGCCCACGGTGTCCCGCGCCGCCGCCCGGCAGGTGTCCTCGTCGGCTCCGGCCACCCGGCCGGCCAGCACCAGCGAGGTCGCCAGCCGCTTCACGTCCCACTCCCACGGACCGAAGACGGTCTCGTCGAAGTCGTTCAGGTCGATGACCAGACGACCGTGAACGTCCCCGTACAGGCCGAAGTTCGCCGCGTGCGCGTCCCCGCAGATCTGTGCGCCGACTCCGGTGACCGGGCCTCCGGACAGGTCGTGCGCCATCAGCCCGGCCGCCCCGCGCAGGAACGCGAACGGGTTCGCGGCCATCCGCCCCACCCGTATGGGAGCCAGCTCGGCGACCCGGCCGGCGTTGGACTCCTCCACCGCCCGCACGGCGTCCGGGCGCCCGGCAGCCGCCTCGAAAGCGGCGTGCGCCGAGCGCGGCACCCGTCCGCGCAGTGCCTTGCCGTGCTCCTTCGGCGATCCGTCCGCCACCCTCGGCGCGAACCCCTCCACCTGCGGTATCCGCTGTCCCGCTGCCGCCGTCATGTGCGCCGCCCCACCAGTCCATTCGATCGCCAGAACGGGCTGACCGTACCGACAGCCCGGCGCCCCTGGCCAGCACGTCCAAGCCGACACCCCCGGCCGGGGCCGATCAGGCCCCTACAGCCCGGCGTCTCTGGCCAGCAGCGCCGCCTGCACCCGGTTCTCGCAGCCCAGCTTCGCCAGGATCCGGCTCACGTACGTCTTCACCGTGGCCTCGCTCATGTGCAGCCGCCGGCCTGCGTCCGCGTTCGACAGCCCCTCCCCGAGCAGCGCCAGCACCCCGCGTTCCCGTTCGCTCAGCTCCGCCACCTGGCGCCGGGCCTCCTCGCCCCGTACCGCCGCCCGCCCCGAGGACAGCTGGTCCACGACGTGCCGCGTCGCGCCCGGCGAGAGGTACGCGTCACCGGCCGCGGCCGCCCGCACCGCCCCGATCAGCTCGCCCGGCGCCGAGTCCTTCAGCAGGAACCCCGCGCCGCCCTGGCCCAGGGCCCGCAGCACGTTCTCCTTCTCCCCGAAGGTCGTCAGGATCAGCGCCCGCACCACCGGAACCGCCCGCTTCAGCTCGCCCAGCGCGGTCAGCCCGTCCATCACCGGCATCTGGATGTCCAGCAGCACCACGTCCGGCGCGTGCGCGCGGGCCAGGTCCACCGCCTCCCGCCCGTTCGACGCCTCCGCCACCACCTCGATGTCCGGAGCCGAGGTCAGGATCATCCTGATCCCGGCCCGGATCAACGGCTCGTCGTCCGCGATCACCACGCGGATCACTTCGGCTGTCACCCGAACTCCTACTGCTTGACCTGGTACGACTGCTTGTCGACGAGCTTGCCGTCCTTGAAGCAGAAGCGGAACGCGACGTCGGTGGTCAGATCCGGCGAATCCTCCGTCGACAGCAGCACCAGACAGTTCGACCCCTCCGGCCGCGGCGGCCCCTTCCGGTCCATGCCCCCGGTGAAGATGCTGTCCCCGTCGGGCAGCCGGTCGCGGACCGCCTGCTCCGTCTCGCCCAGCCGCACGGCGTCGTACTCGCCCCGGTCGATCATCGCGTTGTTCACCGACCCCACCAGCATCACCACACCCGCCACCAAGGCGATCAGCAGCACCACGACGGCCGCGGCCGTGATCCCGCAGCCCAGCGCTATGCCGCCGGTCCGGCTGTGGGCCCGTACGGCCAGCTCCCGGTCCACCACCGACCAGTCCATCGGGGAGTCGCCCTTCGGGCCCCCCACCAGGACCCCCTGCCCGAAGTCGTCGGCCACCTCCGCCACCCCGGCCGGCCCGGCACCGTACGGGAGCACTCCCGCGACCCGGAACCCGCCGCCCTCGACCGCGCCCGCGTGCACCATCCCGCCGACCAGCCGGGCCCGTTCGCGCAGCCCCGTCAGCCCCTGCCCACCGGACACGACCTCGCCGGCCCCCGGTCCGGCCGCGACGCCGTTGGCGATCTCCACCACCAGCGAGTCGTCCTCGTACCGCAGCTCCACCGCGATCGACGCGCCCGGAGCGTGCTTGTACGCGTTCGTCAGCGCCTCCTGCACGATCCGGTACGCCGCGTGGTCGCAGGCCGCGACGAGCTCCCTCGGCTGCCCCGACGTCGTCAGCCGTACGTCGGTCCCCGCGCCCCGCGCCGCCTCCACGACCCCCGCGATCCCGGCCACGCCGCGCGCCGGGGACTGCGCCTCCTCCAACGGCACCGGGGCCTCCACCCCGTCGCGCATGATGCCGACGACCTCGCGCAGCTCGTGCATCGCCGCCACCGAGGCCTGCCTCAGCACCCCCACCGCCTCGCGCTGTCGGTCGGTCAGCTTCGGATCGACCTCCAGCGCCCCGGTGTGCACCGAGATCAGCGCCAGCTGGTGGCCCAGGCTGTCGTGCATGTCCTGTGCGATCCGCTGCCGCTCCCGCAGCCTCGCCTGCCCCGCGACCATGGCCCGCTCCCGCAGCAGCTGCCCGTTGCGCTCCTGGAGTGCCCGCAGCAGCGTCCGGCGCTGGGACCAGTACCGGCTCGCCAGACCCGGCACCACCGTCGCCACGAGGAACATCAGCGTGGAAAAGACGATCACGAGCAGCGGCCGCATCCCGTCCCACTGGGACAGCACGCTGAAGCCGGCCGCGGCGAGGAAGGCGAGGGTGAAGGCGGCCAGCGCCCGGCCCACCCCGACGATCCGACGCCCCGCGGACCAGCCCAGCAGGATCGTGACCAGGAACACTCCGGGCAGCACGCCGCTCGCCGCCGAGCCGACGACGAGGGTGGTCCCGGGAAACCGCCGCCGCAGCAGGGTCAGCACCACGACGACCACGGCGCTCACCAGCATCCGGCGCCCGGAACCGTTGTCGAGTTCCTCGATGCCGAGCCCCAGCACGGCCAGGACACCGGCCAGCGCCAGGTCCCCGGCCAGCATCCGCCGGGTCCAGGGCTCCGGCCCCCTCAGCCGGTCCCAGCCGGCCCGCCTCTTCGCCATGACATCCACCCGACGACCCTAGACACCCCCGTCCGGCACCGACCGCCCTCTTTCGTCGCGGCCCCCACGACGAAAGTCTGAAGTCCGGCACGATGAAAGTCTGAAGTCCGGACAATGGGGGAAAGCAGTCCGAACGACGGGGGAAACACGAAACGGCCGCCACCGCTTTCGCGATGACGACCGTTTCGCCGATGTGGGCGAGGGGGGATTTGAACCCCCACGTCCCGAAGGACACTGGCACCTGAAGCCAGCGCGTCTGCCGTTCCGCCACTCGCCCGAGCAGCACTCCAGTGGATCTTCCCTTTCGGGCCGTTCCCCTGGCGACGTCGAAAGATTAGCACGTGGAACGGGGTGGATTCACATCCCTTTCCCGGGCCCCCGGGGCCCCGCCGGGGACGGCCCCTCCCGCACTCAGCCCCCGGTACGGGACACTGTCCCTGGCGCGCCCCTACGATCGCTTGTGAGGACCAACACTCGTCCACACAGGACCGATGGGGAACCAGCCGAATCCGCCACGCGTGGATACGATCAGTAAGCAGTACAGGGCGACAACGACGGAGGAGGTGCCCCATGGGAGTCCTGAAGCGGTTCGAGCAGCGACTCGAAGGTCTGGTGAACGGCACCTTCGCCAAAGTCTTCAAGTCCGAGGTCCAGCCGGTGGAGATCGCCGGCGCCCTCCAGCGGGAGTGCGACAACAACGCCACCATCTGGAACCGCGAGCGGACCGTCGTCCCCAACGATTTCATCGTGGAGCTCAGCGGCGGCGACTACGACCGCCTGAGCCCCTACTCGGGTCAGCTCGGCGACGAGCTCGCGGGCCTCGTCCGCGACTACGCCAAGCAGCAGCGCTACAGTTTCATGGGCCCCATCAAGGTCCAGCTGGAGAAGGCCGACGACCTCGACACCGGGCTCTACCGGGTCCGCAGTCGCACCCTCGCCTCCAGCACCTCGCAGCCGCAGGCCGCCCAGGGCGGCCCGGCAGCGCCCCAGAACCAGCAGCAGGGCGGCTACGGGTACCCCCCGGTCGCCGCCCCGCCCATGCCCGCGGGCCCGCCTCCGGGCGGCGCCGCAGGACGGCGGCCCGCCCCCGGCGGAGCCGCTCCCGCGCCCTCTCCGGGCGGCCCGCGACGGCACTGGATCGAGATCAACGGCACCCGCCACCAGATCTCGCGTCCCACGCTCGTACTCGGCCGAAGCACGGAAGCCGACGTGCGGATCGACGACCCCGGCGTCTCGCGCCGGCACTGTGAGATCCGGACCGGAACGCCCTCGACGATCCAGGATCTCGGGTCCACCAACGGCATCGTGGTGGACGGGCAGCACACCACCCGCGCTACGCTCCGCGACGGCTCGCGGATCGTCGTGGGCAGCACCACCATCATTTACCGGCAAGCCGAAGGGTGAAGCGGGGGCAATGTCAGAGCTGACCCTGACGGTCATGCGGTTGGGTTTCCTAGCCGTTCTGTGGCTGTTCGTCATCGTGGCCGTTCAGGTCATCCGCAGCGATCTCTTCGGTACGAGAGTGACGCAACGCGGCTCCCGCCGAGGCGGCGCGGCTGCCGGTGCCCCGCAGCAGGGGGGCCGCCAGGCGGCGCCACCTCAGCAGCGCCAGCGCCGTGGTGCGCCGACCAAACTCGTCGTCTCCGAGGGCACCCTCACGGGTACCACGGTGGCCCTCGCGGGCCAGACGATCACGCTGGGCCGCGCCCACGACTCGACGATCGTGCTGGACGACGACTACGCGTCCAGCCGTCATGCCAGGATCTACCCGGACCGTGACGGGCAGTGGATCGTCGAGGACCTCGGCTCCACCAACGGCACGTATCTCGACCGGAACCGGCTGACCACTCCGACGCCCATTCCGCCGGGAGCGCCGATCCGCATCGGCAAGACCGTCATCGAGCTGCGGAAGTAGTACGAGAATGAGCGAGCGGAGCGAGCGAGCCGCGGAGATCCGTCCCAGTGTGGAAACGGACCCGCGCGCGCTCCCGACCGGAGGGTGGGCAGTGTGGCTCGAGACCGGTTGTACCCGGAGGCAGCGTCGACAGGGCAGGTGCGCATGAGTCTGTCCCTGCGGTTCGCTGCCGGATCGCACAAGGGCATGATCCGCGAGGGGAACGAGGACTCCGGCTACGCCGGCCCCCGTCTCCTCGCGATCGCCGACGGCATGGGCGGCCAGGCCGCCGGCGAGGTCGCCAGCTCCGAGGTGATCTCGACCCTTGTGCAGCTCGACGACGACGTCCCGGGCTCCGACATCATCACCTCGCTCTCCACCGCCGTGCAGCGGGCCAACGACCAGCTGCGCGCGATGGTCGAGGAGGACCCCCAGCTCGAGGGCATGGGCACCACCCTGACCGCCCTGCTGTGGACCGGCCAGCGCCTCGGCCTCGTCCACGTCGGCGACTCCCGGGCCTACCTGCTGCGCGACGGCGTCCTCACGCAGATCACCCAGGACCACACCTGGGTGCAGCGTCTCGTCGACGAGGGCCGCATCACCGAGGAGGAGGCGACGACCCACCCGCAGCGCTCCCTCCTGATGCGCGCGCTCGGCAGCGGCGACATCGTCGAACCCGACCTCTCCATCCGCGAGGTCCGGGCCGGCGACCGCTACCTGATCTGCTCCGACGGGCTGTCCGGCGTGGTCTCCCACCAGACCCTGGAAGAGACCCTCGCCGACTACCACGGCCCCCGCGAGACCGTGCAGTCGCTGATCCAGCTCGCGCTGCGCGGCGGCGGTCCGGACAACATCACCTGCATCGTCGCCGACGTCCTCGACACCGACAGCGGCGACACGCTCGCCGCCCAGGTGAGCGACACCCCGGTCGTCGTCGGCGCGGTCGCCGAGAACCAGCACCAGCTCTTCGACGGCGGCAACGCCATGCACACCCCGGCCGGCCGCGCCTCCGGACTCGGCCGCCAGGCCCCCCCGCCCGCCGGCTCCTTCGGCCCGCCCGGCAGCGGCGAGGCCCCCGGCTACGGGTACGCGGACTCCGGCCAGGGCGGCGGCGGGTACGGCAGCTTCGGCGAAGCCGACGGCTACGACTCCGACTCCGGGTACGAGGACACGTACGACAAGCCCCGCAGGCGCCGCAGCAAAGGGCGCAAGTGGACCACCCGTACGCTGATGCTGCTGCTCGTCGCCGGAGTCATCGGCGGCGGCCTCTACGCCGGCTGGCGCTGGACGCAGACCCAGTACTACATCGGCGTCAAGGGCGACCACGTCGCGCTGTTCAAGGGCATCAGCCAGAAGCTCGGCCCGGTGGAGCTCTCCAAGGTGGAGACCGACCGGCCCGACATCGAACTGAAGTACCTGCCGCCCTTCAAGCTGAAGCTCGTCCAGGCCACCATCAGCGAGAGCAGCCTCGACGGCGCGCGCGAGAAGATCGACGACCTCGGTCTCCAGGTGTCCGCCTGCAAGAAGGACGAAGAGCGCCGCAACGCCGAGGCGCAGAACCAGACACCCGCCGCCGGCCTGACTCCCGCGGAGCAGCAGCTGGTCGGCCTGTGCGGAAAGCAGTAGACACACGCGGGCGCAGGGGGCCTGCCACACCATGAGCGTTGTCACCAACACGACCACCATCGGCGCCATCGAGCTGCCGAGCCGGCGGAACACCGAGCTGATGCTGCTCGGGTTCGCCGTGGTCATCCCGATGTTCGCCTACGCCAACGTGGGCCTCGCGATCAACGGCAAGCTGCCGCCCGGCATGCTGGTCTACGGCCTCGGCCTCGGCGCGCTCGCCGGGGTCGCGCACCTCGTCGTGCGCCGCTACGCGAAGTACGCCGATCCGCTGCTGCTGCCGCTGGCCACCCTGCTCAACGGACTCGGGCTCGTCTTCATCTGGCGCCTGGACCAGTCCGAGCGGCTGCAGAACCTCGCGAAGCGCTCCTTCGGCGCGTTCTCCCCCTCCGCGCCCAACCAGATGCTGTACACGGCCGTCGGCATCGCCCTGTTCGCCGCCGTCCTGCTGCTGCTCAAGGACCACCGCGTCCTGCAGCGGTTCACGTACATCTCGATGGCCGGCGCCCTGGTCCTGCTGATCCTGCCCGTCATCCCGGGTCTGGGCGCGGACGTCTTCGGCGCGAAGATCTGGATCAGCGTCGGCGGGTTCTCCATCCAGCCCGGCGAGTTCGCGAAGATCGTCATCGCGATCTTCTTCGCCGGCTACCTGATGGTGAAGCGCGACGCCCTGGCCCTGGCCAGCCGCCGCTTCATGGGCCTCTACCTGCCGCGCGGCCGCGACCTCGGCCCGATCCTGATGATCTGGGCGATGAGCCTGCTCGTCCTGATCTTCGAGAACGACCTCGGCACCTCGCTGCTCTTCTTCGGCATGTTCGTGATCATGCTGTACGTGGCCACCGAGCGCACCAGCTGGATCGTCATCGGCCTGCTGATGTCGGTGGGTGGCGCCGTCGTCGTCGCCTCCTTCGCCAGCCACGTCCAGGCCCGCGTCACCGCCTGGCTCGACCCCTTCGCCTGCTACACCACCTCGGGCGCCTGCGAGCAGGTCGGCCAGTCCCTGATGAGCTTCGGGTCCGGCGGTGTCCTCGGCACCGGCCTCGGGCAGGGCCACTCGGACCTGATCCTCTTCGCCGCGAACTCCGACTTCATCTTCTCCACCGTCGGAGAAGAGCTGGGCCTCGCCGGCGTGATGGCCTTCCTGCTGATCTACGGGCTCATCATCGAGCGGGGCGTCCGCACCGCCCTGGCCGCCCGCGACCCCTTCGGCAAGCTCTTCGCCATCGGACTGTCGGGCGCCTTCGCCATCCAGATCTTCGTCGTCGCCGGCGGGGTCATGGGCCTCATCCCCCTCACCGGCATGACGATGCCCTTCCTCGCGTCCGGCGGCTCCTCCGTCCTCGCCAACTGGGCCCTCATCGGGATCCTCATCCGGATCAGCGACACCGCACGCCGACCTGCCCCGGCTCCCGCTCCGTCCCCCGACTCCGAGATGACCCAGGTGGTCCGCCCGTCATGAACAAGCCCCTGCGCCGCATCTCTCTGTTCTGCGGGCTGCTCGTCCTCGCCCTGCTGATCCGGACCAACTGGCTTCAGTACGTGCAGGCCGAGGAGCTCAGCACGCGCAAGGAGAACCGCCGGGTCCAGATCGCCCAGTACGCGACCGAGCGCGGCAACATCATCGTGAAGGGCAAGCCGATCACCGGCTCGGTCGCGACGAACGGCAGCGACTTCGAGTTCAAGCGGACCTACGAGGAGGGGCCCCTGTGGGCCCCCGTGACGGGCTACGCCTCGCAGGCCTTCGGCGCCACCCAGCTCGAATCGCTCGAGGACGGCATCCTCACCGGCAACGACGACCGGCTCTTCTTCGACCGCACGGTCGGCATGTTCACCGGGGAGAAGAAGCAGGGCGGCAACGTCATCACGACGCTCAACCCCGACGCCCAGCGGGCCGCCTTCAAGCAGCTGGGCAAGAACAAGGGCGCGGTCGCGGCGATCGACCCGCGCACCGGCGCCATCCTCGCCCTGGTCTCCACCCCCTCGTACGACCCGTCGAGCTTCGCCGGCAACTCCAAGGACGACGAGAAGGCCTGGGTCTCGCTGAAGGACGCCGAGGACAAGAACCTCGTCAACCGCGCCCTGCGCGAGACCTACCCGCCCGGCTCCACCTTCAAGGTCGTCACCGCCGCCGCCGCCCTCGAGCACGGGGTCGTCACCGACATCAACGCGCCGACGGACACCCCGGAGCCGTACATCCTGCCGGGCACCAAGACGCCGATGGTCAACCACGCGAGCGGCTGCGAGAAGGCCCCGCTCAACGAGGCCATGCGCGTCTCCTGCAACTCCGTCTTCGCCAACCTCGGCAACAAGGTCACCCGCGACAAGATGGTGGAGACCGCGGAGAAGTTCGGCTTCAACAACGACAAGATCGACATCCCGGTCCGCGCCTTCGCCAGCGTCTACGACAAGAAGATGAGCCCGGACGGCAACGCCCTGAGCTCCATCGGGCAGTTCAACACCGCCGCGACCCCGCTCCAGATGGCCATGGTCACCGCCGCCATCGCCAACGACGGCAAGCTGATGAAGCCGTACATGGTGGACCAGCTGACCGCGCCCAACCTCGACCTCATCGAGAAGCACGACCCGCAGGAGATGAGCCGGCCCCTCTCCGCCGCCAACGCGCAGAAGGTCCGGGAGATGATGGTCAACGTCGTCGAGACCGGCACCGGCGCCCCGGCCAAGATCAACGGAACCACGGTCGGCGGCAAGACCGGCACCGCCCAGCACGGCGAGGGCAACAAGAAGCGCCCGTACGCCTGGTTCATCTCCTACGCCGAGAACCCGGACAAGAGCTCGCCCGTCGCCGTCGCCGTCGTCATCGAGGACAGCGGCGCGGACCGCGAGAACATCAGCGGCGGCGGCCTCGCCGCCCCGGTCGCCAAGGCCGTGATGGAAGCCGTGCTGAAGGGCCAGCGGTGAGCCGGTGCGAGCCGGACACGAACCGCGAACGGCGGGGCCCGCGGGGCCCCCACGGTGATCCGCGTCACTGAATCCGGGCGGATACGAGCGTACGGTACCGGTCCGGTATCAGCCTGTGGCCACGAACCGATCACCGACGATCGGCCGGTAGCCTTTGCGCGAACAGCACACCGCCGGACCACACACAGGTGCGGTCGGGACTGACGGAGAGGGCTGGAACGTTATGGAAGAGCCGCGGCGCCTCGGCGGCCGGTACGAGCTGAGCCACGTGCTCGGCCGTGGTGGCATGGCCGAGGTCTACCTCGCCCACGACACCCGGCTCGGCCGTACCGTCGCCGTCAAGACCCTGCGTGCCGACCTCGCCCGCGACCCGTCCTTCCAGGCCCGGTTCCGGCGCGAGGCCCAGTCGGCCGCGTCCCTGAACCACCCGGCGATCGTCGCCGTCTACGACACCGGCGAAGACTACGTCGACAACATCTCCATCCCGTACATCGTGATGGAGTACGTCGACGGGTCCACCCTGCGCGAGCTCCTGCACTCCGGCCGCAAGCTGCTGCCCGAGCGCACCCTGGAGATGTGCATCGGCATCCTCCAGGCGCTGGAGTACTCGCACCGCGCCGGCATCGTGCACCGCGACATCAAGCCCGCCAACGTGATGCTGACCCGCACCGGCCAGGTCAAGGTCATGGACTTCGGCATCGCGCGCGCCATGGGCGACTCCGGCATGACCATGACGCAGACCGCGGCGGTCATCGGCACGGCCCAGTACCTCTCGCCCGAGCAGGCCAAGGGCGAGCAGGTCGACGCGCGCTCCGACCTGTACTCGGCCGGCTGCCTGCTCTACGAACTCCTCAGCGTCCGGCCCCCGTTCGTCGGCGACTCCCCCGTGGCCGTCGCCTACCAGCACGTACGGGAAGAGCCCCAGCCACCCTCCAACTTCGACTCCGAGATCACGCCCGAGATGGACGCGATCGTGTTGAAGGCGCTGGTCAAGGACCCCGACTACCGCTACCAGTCCGCCGACGAGATGCGCGCGGACATCGAGGCCTGCCTCGACGGCCAGCCCGTCGCCGCCACCGCCTCGATGGGCGCGGGCGGCTACAGCTACCCCGACCAGGGCCACGGCTACGGCCACCAGGGCTACGACCAGCCCACCACCGCGTTGCGCTCCGCCGAACACGGGCAGACGGCGATGATGTCGCCCATGCCTCCGGGCGGGGGCGACGGCGGGTACGGGTACGGCGATCAGAGCGGCTACGACCAGGGCCCGAACCGCCGCCAGAAGAAGAGCAAGGCGTCCACGATCCTCCTCGTGGCGGCCGGCATCCTCGTCCTCGTCGGCGCGATCCTCATCGGCCGCTCCCTCTCGGGCGGCGGCGCCGACAACCGCCCCGCGGTGCCCAAGCTCGTCGGCCAGACGCTGGAGCAGGCGCAGAAGAGCGGCGCCAACGCCGGGGTCAAGGTCGAGAAGGGGGCCGACGAGCCCTGCGAGGGCCAGGCCAAGGGCAACGTCTGCTCGCAGAACCCGGAGGCCGGCTCCAAGGTCGACAAGGACTCCACGGTCACGGTGAAGATCTCCTCGGGCGCGCCCCCTGTGGCGGTGCCCGACGTGCTGCGGGTCCCGTTCGAGGAGGCGGAGACGGCGCTCAAGGCCAAGGGCTTCCAGGTCGAGCGCAAGACCCAGGAGTCCGACAGCACCCCGGGAGTCGTCCTCGAGCAGAACCCCAAGGCCGGCACCCAGGCCCAGAAGAACGACGTCATCACGCTGACGGTGGCCAAGGAGCAGTCCAAGGCCACGGTCCCGGACCTGCTGGGCAAGTCGCGGGAAGAGGCGGTCAAGCTCCTCACCGCCGCCAAGCTGAAGCTCGGCAGCACGACGGAGACCGAGTCACCCGGCGCCACCCCGAAGACGGTCATCGCGCAGCAGTTCGCGGCCGGCGAGGCGATCGATATCGGCAAGACGGTCAACATCACCGTCGCCAAGGCGGCGCAGACGGTGCAGGTGCCGAACCTGGCCGGCAAGACGGTCGACCAGGCCAAGGACGAGCTGAAGCGGGCCAATCTGGTGTTCGGCTCGGTCCTGTCGGGTCCGACCGACGACAAGGCGACGGTGATCCTCTCCGACCCGCCGGTGAACACCGCGCTCCCCAGCGGTTCCGCGGTCAACGTCCGCACCGTCCCGGGCCAGCAGGACGGCGGCAACAACGGCGGCGGTAACAACGGCAACAACGGCGGCGGTGGCGGCGGCTTCATCGGCGGTCTGGGCGGCCGCTAGCGACCAGCCGCGGGCCGTAGGCCCCGGCGCCGGTACGGAAAAGGTCCGGTTCCTCCTCAGGGAGGGGCCGGACCTTCGTCGTAGGGGCCTCCGTACGGGCCGTGGCGAGGCCGTGAAGGCGGCGTGGGGGCCTCCGGGCTCCCCGGTTCCTCCCTGGAGCCTCCCGGGTGCCCGTGAGGCTCCAGGGGCGCCCGGCGGGCACCGGGTCCGCGGCGGCCTCGGCCCGGGGCCGCCCGCTTCCTCAGCGCAGTTCCGCCGGGAGGCCGCGGTCGGCGTTCACCTTCTCCGTCCGGACCAGCTCGCCCCAGACGACGTAGCGGTACTTCGAGGTGTACACGGGCGTGCAGGTCGTCAGCGTGATGTAGCGGCCGGGTGCCGTGCGGCCCGACTCCTTCGGGACCGGGCTGATCACGTCCACGTTGTACTTCGAGGTCTGCCGCAGCTCCGCGAAGACCTTGTAGACGTACCAGGTGTCGCGCGTCTCGAAGACGATCGCGTCGCCGTCGCGGACCTTGTCGATGTTGTGGAACTTCGCCCCGTGGCCGTCCCGGTGCGCGGCGAGCGAGAAGTTCCCGGACGCGTCCCACGGCAGCGCCGACTTCACCGGTTCGGTGTAGTAGCCGGCCACGCCGTCGTTCAGTACGTCCGGCGCCGTGCCCCGTTTGACGAGCACCTCGCCGTTCTTCATCGCCGGCACGTGCAGGAAGCCGACGCCGCCCCCGGTGTCCAGCGCTCCCGGCTCCGCGGGCTCGGAGGGGCCGGGCGCGGGGGGAGCGAGCCACTGCTGGCGGATCTCGTCGCCCCGCACCGACGCCTGCCGGTCCGCGAGCACGTTCGTCCACCACAGGGAGTACGCGACGAACAGGCCCAGCACCAGGCCCACGGTGATCAGGAGTTCGCCCAGCAGGCTCAGGAAACCGGCGAGGACACTGCGGCGCCCGGCCGGCCGGCCGGTGTCGCAAGAGGCGTCGTGGGGGGCGGCGGCAGCGTCGGCAGGACGGCGGCGGTGGCTGGAAGGTGACACTGCGGATTCGTCCTTCGGGCGGCTACGAGCTGGTCAGCGCGGGTGGCGGGCCCTCGCTGCGGGGACGTTCTCCGGTCATCCTGCCCCATACGATCATCCGGTAGGTGCTGGTGAACTCCGGGGTGCAGGTGGTCAGCGTGATGTACCGGCCGGGAGAAGTGAACCCCGAGCCCTCCGGCACCGGCTTCAGCACCGCGACGTTCGTCGGCGGGGTCTGCGCCAGCGCCGAGGTCATCTCGTACGTGTAATAGGCGTCCCGGGTCTCGACCACGACCGGATCGCTCGGCACCAGCCGGTTGATGTAGCGGAACGGCTCGCCGTGCGTGTTCCGGTGGCCCGCCACCGCGAAGTTGCCCCGCGCGTCCGAGGGCATCGCCGTCTTCAGCGAGCCCTCGCCGTAGTGCCCGACCATGCCCCGGTCCAGCACCTTCGGCTTGCTGATCCCCTCCGCCACCGGCACCCTCACGTCCAGCTTCGGGATGTGCAGGATGGCGAAGCCCTGTCCCGGCTCGAACGCCGACACCGCCGGGACGCCGGCCCCGGTCTCGGGCGCCCGTTCCCAGGTCTGCCGGAGCGAGCCGGCGGCGCCGTTCGCCGTCCGCTGCGCGAGGAGGTTCGTGTACCAGAGCTGGTAGGCGACGAACAGCAGCATCACCAGGCCCAGCGTGATGAACAGCTCGCCGCCCAGCCGGCTCGCGACGATCAGCGGACCGCCCGACGCCGGCCGCCTGCGCCGCCGTCCGCCGCGCCGCCGTGTCTGCCTCGCGGACCGTTTCGCCGCCTCCTGTGCGGCCCTGCGTCGCGCGGCCCGGCCCTCCGTGGGCGCGGACGGCGCGAGCGTGGTCACGCGACGGCCTTGCCCACCACCGGGGCCAGCCCCACCGACCGCTCCACGGCGCCGGCGTCACCGCAGCGCACCAGCCAGTTCGCGAGCATCCGGTGCCCCCACTCGGTCAGCACCGACTCGGGGTGGAACTGCACGCCTTCCACGTCGTGCTCCCGGTGGCGCAGGCCCATGATGATCCCGTCCTCCGTTCGCGCCGTGACCTCCAGCGTGTCCGGGAGGGTCAGGGGCTCGGCGGCCAGCGAGTGGTAGCGGGTCGCGGTGAACGGCGACGGCAGCCCCTCGAACACCCCGAGGCCCTCGTGCACCACGGGCGAGGTCTTGCCGTGCAGCAGCTCCGGAGCCCGGTCCACGACCCCGCCGTACGCGACCGCCATCGACTGCATGCCCAGGCAGACGCCGAAGACCGGAACACCGGTGTCAGCGCAGTGCCGGACCATGTCGACGCAGATCCCGGCCTCCTCGGGGGTGCCCGGGCCGGGGGACAGCAGGACGCCGTCGAATCCGTCCTGCGCGTGCTTGAGGGCTACCTCGTCGTTGCGCAGCACCTCGCATTCGGCGCCGAGCTGGTAGAGGTACTGGACCAGGTTGAAGACAAAGCTGTCGTAGTTGTCGACAACCAGAATGCGCGCGTTCACGGAGTCGCTCCCGATCCCTCGTCCACCGTCACGTCGTTGAACGGAAGGAGCGGCTCGGCCCACGGGAAGACGTACTGGAACAGCACGAACACCACCGCGAGGACCAGTACGAGCGAGATCAGCGCGCGTACCCACGCGTTTCCCGGCAGATGCCGCCAGACCCAGCCGTACATGCCGTCTGATTCCTTTTCGTCCACGATCGTTCCACGCACCGCGGAGGCGGTACGCGAACAGCCTAAAGGCAGCGGCCCGGCCGGGTGGGTCACCTCGGCAAACCCCCGGATCCCACCGGCCCGGACGTCCGGGTACCGGTCAGTTCGGCCCACACGACCAGCCGGTGGCTGTGGCCCCACTCGGGGTCGCAGGTCGTCAGCGTGAGGTACCGGCCGGGGACGGTGAAGGGCGACTTCCGGGGCACCGGGTCGACCACGGCGACGTCGGTCGGCAGGGTGCGGACGGGGCCGCCGCGGATCGTGTAGGTGTACGTCGCCGTCGCGTCCGTGAGGCTCACGGCGTCCCCGGGGCGCAGCGCGGGGAAGTCCTTGAAGGGGTCTCCGTACGTCCGGCGGTGCCCCGCGACCGAGAAGTTCCCGGTCTCGCCGAGACGGGCGGTGCCCGCGTAGTGGCCGAGGCCCTTCTTGAGGAGCTCGGTGCCGGTGCCCTCCAGGACGGGCTTGTTCCAGTCCGGCCCGAAACGGGGGATGGACATCTCGGCGAAGGGCCGTCCCGCGGGGTACGCGGCGGGCGGGCGCGGCTCGGCGGGCCCACCGGGGTTCACGGGCTTCCCGGACGCCGCCGGCTCACCGGGCCCGTCGGACGCCGGCGCCTCGGCGGGTTTCCCGGACGGGACCGCGCGCTCCGGCGCGGGCGCTCCCGCCGCCGCCCAGCCGCCGCGCAGCCGGGCCATCTCGCCGTCCATGGCCCGGTCGGCCTTCACCCCGGTCCAGAGCAGGACGTAGGCCACGAAGAGCACGATCAGCGTGCCCGCGGTCAGGCACAGCTCGCTCAGCGTCCGTACCACCAGGCGCAGGACGACATCGGCGCTGACCCGCTCAGGCAGTCGGTTCCACCGGCTTCGCATAGTGGAGGTCCACTGTGCCGGAGTAGCCGGGAAGTGTCAGCGCCTTGTGCTCGTCCACTTTCCAGCCGAGCCCGTACGCGTTCACGTACAGCTGGTAGTTCTGCAGCGCGGGGGAGGCCGCGAGCGCCTTGCGCAGCGCGCCCGGATCGCCGACCGCGGAGATCTTGTACGGGGGCGAGTACACGCGGCCCTGGAGGATCAGGGTGTTGCCCACGCAGCGCACCGCGCTGGTGGAGATGAGCCGCTGGTCCATGACCTGGATGCCCTGGGCGCCGCCCTGCCAGAGGGCGTTCACCACGGCCTGGAGGTCCTGCTGGTGGATCACCAGGTCGTTGGGCTGCGGTTCGGGCACGTTGGGGATGCGGGCGGTGGCGCCCGGCGGGGCGTCGTTGAGCGTGACGGTGAGGCCCTTGCCGGACAGCTCCTCGGTGCCGGAGGCCTTGCGCAGCGCGGCCATCCTGGCGTCCTCCGCCCGGGTCCTGCCGTCGTCGCGCTCGGCGAGGGTGTCCACCCGGCGGCGCACGGCTCCGGTGCTCTGTTCCAGCGCCGCGTTGTTCTGGCTGCGCTCCTGGATCAGGTCCGAGAGCCGCAGGAGCGAGGCATCGGTGCGGATGTTCGTACCCTTGGAAGTGTTGAAGCTGGTGACGAAGATCAGACCGGCCAGGGCGAAGACCGCGGCCGTCAGCAGCCGGACCGGCCTGGCCCGGCGACGGGGACCCGCGGAGGAGTCGTCGGAATTGCTCAACGTACCCTTCTCCTTCAACGTCACAGGTCCACTACGCTAACGGACGCCCGGGGCAGGCAAGGTCCCCAGCCCATCGACAGGAGAGCCCCTCGTGCCGAAGTCACGTATCCGCAAGAAGGACGACTACACGCCGCCGCCGGCGAGGCAGCCGCAGGCCATCAGGCTGACGAACCGCAGCTGGGTCGCCCCGGTCATGCTGGCCCTCTTCCTGATCGGACTCGCCTGGATCGTCGTCTTCTACGTGACCGAGACCCAGCTGCCGGTCGAGGCGCTGGGCAATTGGAACATCGTGGTCGGTTTCGGTTTCATCGCGGCGGGATTCGGCGTCTCCACTCAGTGGAAGTAGCACCTCTCGCCCCCCGAGGGAAGCTCTCCCCATGAGTTATCCACAGCGTCATCCACACCTGAGGAAAAGACAGAAGATCTGTGGATAACTCTGTGGAGAGTTGACGCCGGTGTGATCAGGTGAGTGCGGCCGTACGGACCAGAACGACCCCTGCGGCCAGCAGGAACACCACCACACAGGTCCCCCACTGGATGAGGGTGCGGCTCCTGCCCGCGGCGGGCAGGAGCATCCCCAGAGCCACCAGGGCACCGGTGACCAGGCCGCCCACGTGTGCCTGCCAGGACACCCGCAGGCTGCCGAACGACACGAAGCTCAGCAGCAGCATCAGCCCCACCATCACGAGCACCGGCCGCATCTCGTACCGCAGCCGCCGTGCCAGGACGACGGTCGCGCCGAGCAGGCCGAAGACGGCCCCGGACGCGCCGATGGTCGGTACGTTCGGCGCGGTCAGCAGATAGACGAGGGCGCTGCCGCCCAGGCCGGACAGCAGGTATACGGCGAGGTAGCGGGCCCGGCCGAGCGCCGCCTCCAGCGGGCCTCCGATCACCCACAGGGCGAGCATGTTGCCGATGACGTGCCACCACTCGGCGTGCAGGAACACCGAGGTCAACAAGCGGTGGTACTCGCCGCTGGAGACGCCCTGGACCGGCGCCCCGTAGTAGTCGGCGTACCGGCCGAGCAGCTCCAGCGGGCGGGCGGCCGACGGTACGGCCAGGCAGAAGAGGAACACCGCGGCGTTGAGGCCGATCAGGACCTTCGTGACCAGGTGGGGGTCCGCGGCGACCACCCCGCCGGCGATGGTGCGCGGCGCGTTCGCGGAGGACCGGTGTCCGGTGCCGGAACCGTCGCGCACGCACTCGGGGCACTGGAAGCCGACCGAGGCGCTGATCATGCACTCGGGGCAGATGGGGCGCTCGCAACGGGTGCAGCTGATCCCCGTGTCGCGGTCCGGGTGGCGGTAGCAGCCCGGCAGGCGGTCCGTGTCCATCGGTCCCCTCGGTCGGCGGGCGGGGCGCGGGGGGCGCCCCGCCGATCCGGTACGTGTATCCAGGACGGACGGGCGGGGCGGAAAGGTTCCCCGCGGGCGGGGGCCGCGCCCGGTCGGCACTCCCGATTCGGCGCTTCTCGACTCAGCGCTTGCGGGTCAGAGCTTCCGGTTCAGCGGACTCAGCGCTTCTCGATGACGACCGACTGGATGATCACGTCGTCCAGGGGGCGCTCGGTGCGCGGATTGGTGGCCAGCCCGGCGATGGTGTCCACGACCTGCTGGGAGGCCTTGTCGTTGATCTCGCCGAAGATGGTGTGCTTGCGCGTCAGCCACGCGGTGGGGGCGACGGTGACGAAGAACTGCGAGCCGTTGGTGGCCGGGCCGGCGTTGGCCATGGCCAGCAGGTAGGGCTTGGTGAAGGCCAGGTCCGGGTGGAACTCGTCGGCGAACTGGTAGCCCGGGCCGCCCGTGCCGTTGCCGAGGGGGTCACCGCCCTGGATCATGAAGCCGCTGATGACACGGTGGAAGACGGTGCCGTCGTACAGCGGGTCCGTGGTCTTCTGACCGTCGGTCGGCCGGGTCCACTCGCGGGCGCCCGTGGCGAGCTCGACGAAGTTCCTGACGGTCTTCGGAGCGAAGTTCGGCAGCAGCTCGATCTCGATGTCGCCGTGGGTCGTCTTCAGGGTGGCGTAGAGCTTCTCGGCCACTGATCTGCCTTCCTTAGTCATCACTGTCGGTCCAGATAGTCGCACGGAGCGCTGCGCCGCACAGAAAATCATCCACCCGTATGCCCTGTCACACATGCCCGTCGGCGTGATCGCAGGCATGATCCGACGAAGGGTGGAAAGGTGAACTGTGTCCGCCACCGAGGAGGAGGAATCCCGTGACCCGCAAGGACAGCGTGCGCCTGGCCGCCGAGAGCGCCAGGGAGACTGTGCGGCACGCGTCGGAAGTGGTGGCGCCGTACGCAGAAACCGCCAAGGATGCCGCGGTGCACTACGCGCATGAGGCGAACGAGCGGCTGGCGCCCAAGGTGTCCTACGCGGCCAACGAGGCCGCCAAGCAGGCACGTACGACGTATGACAACCATCTGCACCCCCGGCTCAAGTCGGCGCGCGCCCATGTGCCGCCGAACGTGGACCGGGCGGCGACGCGAGCCGTGAAGCAGACGCGCCGGGCCGCGCGACAGGCGGCCGACTACACGCAGCCGAAGTTCGAGAGCGCGCTCGCGGCGGCCACCCCGGTCGCCGAGGAGGCCGCCTCGCGGTCGACCGCCGCCTTCGCCGCGCTGCGCGGCCAGGTGTCGGCGAAGGAGGTGCAGCGGCTGGTGCGACGGCACGAGCGCCGGGCGCGCACCGGCCGGGTGCTGCGCGGTGTGGCCCTGGTCGGCCTGCTGGCCGGCGGTGCCTACGCGGCGTGGAAGTGGTGGGACCAGCAGTCGAACCCGGACTGGCTCGTGGAGCCGCCGGCGGCCACCGAGCTGTCGGCGCGCGATGCCGGGCCGGCGAGCTTCGACGACGAGCTGGCGGAGAAGGAGCGCGACGCGGACGCGGGGCCGACCGCCGAGGGGGAGCGTCCCTGACCCGCGGATCACCTGTAGGCCGAAGGGGCCCGCATCCTGTCGGATGCGGGCCCCTTCGGCGTGTGCCGGGCGGTGTCAGCCCGGCAGGGTGAGGACCATGCCCGGGCGGATGAGGTCGGGGTTGGAGCCGACAACGCCCTTGTTCACGGCGTACAGCTCGCGCCAGCGGCCCTCGTTGCCGAGTTCGCGGCGGGCGATCAGGGAGAGGGAGTCACCGGGCCGGACGGTGTACGTGCGCTTCTTCTTGGCCGCGGGCGCGGGCGCCGGCATGGGCGCCGCCGGAACGGCCTTGTGCGCCGCCGAGGCGGGCGACGGCGTGTGCGGCGCGCCGGGCCCCCGCGCGGGCGATACGGGGTGCGGCGGTACGGCGGCGGGCTTGGGGGCCACGGGGACTGCCTTGTGCGCGGCGGACGCCGGGGTCGGCGCCGCGGGCCTGGGCGGCGCGGCGGCCGCCATCCGCTCGGCGGCCGCGCGGGTGGCCGCGGCGGCGTCGGCCGCGGCGGCGTCGGCCGCGGAGCTCGCGGGAGGTGCGGCGGGCGCCGCCGCCCGCTGCTGGACCTGCTCCGTCACCTTCTCGGCGGCCTCCGGCTGCTTCTTCTTGTCGGACTTCAGGAAGTCGAAGAGTCCCATGTGTGTACGCCTCCGGCGTGGTGGTCCCCCCTGGGCGGTACGCCTCCCCCCACTGTCCGGCACCGGGATCCGGACGGCCGCACGACGGGGCCATCCGGGGGACACGCCGGGCGGGCCGCCCGGGGACCGGCGGGCCCGACGCACCGTCACCGGCGGGCCCGGCGCGCCGTCAGGCCCGGCGCACCGTCACTGGCGGGCCCGGCGCGCCGGTCGGGGGCTCTCGGACGGGGTGCCGAGATCGCCTTCGGCGAGCAGGCCGAGGACCCGCAGCAGGACGGCGCGGTCGGGGCCGGCAAGGGAGGCGAGGGCGTCGGCGTGCACCCGGTCGACGATCCGGGTGCTCTCGACGGCGACGGCTGCTCCCGCCTCCGTGACGGCGATGATCCGGGCCCGGCGGTCCGTGGCGGAAGGGCGGCGCTCGGCCAGTCCGGCCTTCTCCAGGGCGTCCACGGTGACGACCATCGTCGTCTTGTCCATGTCGCCGATCTCGGCGAGCTGTACCTGGGTGCGCTCCTCCTCCAGGGCGTGGACGAGGACGCAGTGCATGCGGGGGGTCAGCCCGATCTCATCGAGGGCCGCTGCCATGCGGGTGCGCAGCACGTGACTGGTGTGGTCGAGGAGAAAGGAGAGGTCGGGCTCGGTGCGGGCGGGGGCCATGGCGGTCATGACACCACTCTAAATCTTCGATCCGAAGAAAATCGTCTGCAACAAAACCATCTGCTACGGTCTCACCAGTCGCCCTCACTGACCGGAGAGACCGATGCCCGCCGCTCCCAGCCCCGCCCCCACCTCCGCCACCGACCCCGTCGGCGCCGCCGTTCACGGGTCCGCCCCGGCCATCGCCCCGCGGGGGCTGCGCTCCCGCTGGACCGCCCTCACCGTGCTCTCCACCGGCATGCTGATGACGATCCTCGACGGCAGCATCGTCACCGTGGCGATGCCGGCCATCCAGCACGATCTGGGCTTCACCTCCGCCGGCCTCAGCTGGGTGGTGAACGCCTACCTGATCGCCTTCGGCGGCCTGCTGCTCCTCGCCGGACGCCTCGGCGACCTGCTCGGCCGCAAGCGGATGTTCCTCGCCGGGACCACCGTCTTCACCGGAGCCTCGGTGCTCGCCGGATGCGCGTCCTCCCCGGGACTGCTGATAACCGCCCGGTTCCTCCAGGGACTCGGCAGCGCGATGGCCTCCGCCGTCGCCCTCGGCATCCTGATCACGCTGTTCACCACCCCCCGGGAGCGGGCCAGGGCGATCGCCGTCTTCTCCTTCACCGGAGCGGCCGGGGCCTCACTCGGCCAGGTGCTGGGCGGAGTCCTCACCGACGCCCTCGACTGGCACTGGATCTTCTTCATCAACCTGCCCATCGGGGTCGCCGCACTGCTCCTGGCGCTGCCCGCGCTTCCCGCCGACCGGGGCCTCGGGCTCCGGGCGGGCGCCGACGCCATCGGCGCCCTGCTCGTCACCTCCGGGCTGATGCTGGGCATCTACACCGTGGTCGAGGTGGAGCGGTACGGCTGGACCTCCGGGCGGACCCTCGGCCTCGGGGCCCTCTCCCTGGCCCTCCTCGCCGCGTTCACCGTGCGGCAGGCGAGGGCGCGTACTCCGCTCGTACCGCTGCGGATCTTCAGGTCCCGGACGGTGGTCGGCGCCAACCTCGTACAGATGCTGATGGTGGCCGCGCTGTTCGCCTTCCAGATCCTCGTGGCCCTCTACCTCCAGCGGGTGCTGGGCTACGGCGCCGGCGCCACCGGCCTGGCGATGCTCCCCGCCGCGCTGTCGATCGGCGCCGTCTCCCTCGGGGTCTCGGCCCGCCTGAACGCCCGGTTCGGGGAGCGGAACGTCCTGCTGGCCGGCCTCGTCCAGCTGCTCGCGGCCCTCGGCCTGCTGACCCGGCTGCCGGTCGACGCCGACTACGCCACCGACCTGCTGCCCGTAATGCTGCTGGCCGCCGGCTTCGGCCTGGCCCTGCCGGCCCTCACCACGCTGGGCATGTCCGGCGCCGACGCCGCCGACGCCGGACTCGCCTCGGGCCTGTTCAACACCACCCAGCAGATCGGCATGGCCCTTGGGGTGGCCGTCCTCTCCACCCTCGCCGCCTCCCGTACGGAGTCCCGGCAGGCAGCGGGCAGTTCTCCGGCGGAAGCCCTGACCAGCGGATACCACCTGGCCTTCGGCATCGGGGCAGCCCTGCTCCTGGCGGCGGTCGCCCTCGCCGCGACCCTCCTGCGCAGCGTTGTTTCACGTGAAACAACGGCCCGCGGGTAGCGGGACACCCCGCCGACCCCGCACACAAGAAACCCCTCTGGCCTGCGTTTCCGCAGGTCAGGTGGGTTTCCGCAGGGTGGAGCCTAGGAGATTCGAACCCGAAACGGGCGACGCTCCGACCTGCGATTTCACCAAGTCTTTGCGAGAGAATCGGACTTTCCCACCCGTTTCCGTCCCGCTCCATCCTGCTCGATCCCGCTGCCCCGACTCGGCGTGCCCACTGGTGGGCACACTCTGCGCATCGGTTGCACAAGCAACCCCACGACGCGCACGAACCACCTCAGCACTGCACTCTGACATCTTCCGTGCACTGTTCGCGCAAACTCTCACTCACCCCTTTACTCACGACAGATCGGAGCCGGATCGCGGTAGCCCACCACGATGCCCGTTCCCCGCCTAAGCTTGAGGCCAGGAGGTGCCCAGTGACGGTCATGGAACACCGGCCGCAGATGGCGGCCGAGGAGTTCGAGCGCATCGCCGCAGCTGCCGAGCGCGAGGGCGTCCGTATGGAGTTCATCCACGGCAGGCTGGGGGTCAAGGCCGTGCCCGACGGCGACCATGACGAGATCATCCGCTGGCTCATGCAGCGCTGCATGCAGCATCGTCCCGACCTGTGGCTCTACCCCGAACGCGGTCTGAAGATCCAGACCTACCGCAACGGCAACGCCAAGCCCGACGGCACCCTCGCCCCCGAAGGCACCTTCGCCGGCCAGGGCGAATGGGCCCACCCAGACCAGGTCCAGATGATCGTCGAAGTCACCTCCTACGACACCGACACCGACAAGCGCGACCGGGAGGAAAAGCCCGCCGCCTACGCCGAGACCGGCATCCCGGTATATCTGCTCATCGACCGCGACGCGTGCGAGACCCTCGTCTACAGCGAGCCCGACGCCGGCTCCTACACCAAGATTCTGCGCCGTCCCTTCGGCAAGACCATCGAACTGCCCACCCCCGTCGGCTTCACCCTGGACACCGAACCCCTCAAGGACTGGGTGCACTGACACCAGCGAGCGGCAGGGCCCGCATTACGGCCAAGATTCAGCGCGGCCCGAGAGAGCAGCTGAGGTCATAAAAGGTCGGCCCGCTCAGGGCGCGGAGGACTGGGCCGCAGGGATCAGCCATCCGAAGCTGCCCGCCTACCTCGGTCCGTCGGGCGCGAGCAGCTGGGGATCTCCAGAGGCACCGTGTTGCGGGCGCTGGCCTCGGACCGGCCGCCGGTCCTGGTCATCGTGTCGGGCTACTCGCGGGTGATCACCGGGCGGATGCTGCCTTCCCGGCAGAGCGGCGACCTGATCGACGGCCACTGGCGCCTGCTCGCCGACGGCTGGGGAGCGATCCCCAAGACACTCGTCTGGGACAACGAAGCCGGAATCGGCAAAGGCAAAACTGACCAGCGAGTTCGCCGCGTTCGCGGGCCTGCTCGCCGTCAAGGTCCACCTCTGCCGGCCCCGCGACCCGGAAGCGAAAGGCCTGGTCGAGCGGGCCAACGGCTACCTGGAGACGAGCTTCCTGCCCGGCCGCACGTTCACCGGCCCCGACGACTTCAACACCCAGCTGACCACCTGGCTCCAGATCGCCAACCGGCGCCAGCACAGGATCATCGGCGCCCGCCCGGTGGACCGCTGGGAGGCCGACCGCGCCGCGATGCTCACCGTCCCTCCCGTCACTCCACCGCACTGGTGGCGTTTCCACACCCGCATCGGCCGCGACCACTACATCCGCGTCGACACCAACGACTACTCCGTCCACCCCCGTGCCATCGGCAAGACGGTGATGGTCCGCGCGGACAACGAGGAGGTCACCGTCACCTGCGGCAACGAGGTCGTGGCCCGCCACACCCGCTGCTGGGCCAGGCACCAGAGCCTCACCGACCCCGAGCACGCCGCGGCGGCCAACATCCTGCGCGGCGAGGTGATCCACCAGCAGGCCGCCCGAGCGGCGAGTGCCAGGGCCGCGATGCTGGCCCCGGCAAGCCTCGGTATCGAGGTCGAGCAACGCGAACTGGGCACCTACGACCGTGTGTTCACCCTCATCGAGGGCGGCGCCGGGAAGGAGGACACCTGATGGCCCGCACCCCTGCCCAGACCACAAACACCGCCACCGACGCGGCCAAGGCGGACGGCCCAAGCGCCCGCACGGGCCGGCAGACCGCCGCCGACCTGGCCTTCCTCGCCCGCGCCATGAAGGCCCCGGCCCTGCTGGACGCCGCCGAACGCCTGGCCGAACGCGCCCAGGCCGGACCCACACCGAGTACCTCGTCGCCTGCCTGCAAGCGGCGGGAGGCTTCCAGCAGGCCGGGACGGCGGTGGCCATCACGGCCCGGCCTGCGTCAGCAGGGCCAGGGCGGTGGCGAAGCGTGTGTGCGGGGCGTGGGCCGCCACCGCCCGTGCGTCGGCGGCGGTGTCGATGTCACGCAGCACCGGCAGGTCCCGCACCTTCAGCCCGGCCTCGGTCAGCCGCTGGCGTTGTCGGGCGCCGGTGTCAGGGACGTCCATCGGTACCCCGCGCAGCAGTGCGGGATCGGGTTCGGCGAGGCCCAGGGCCCAGAAGCCGCCGTCCAGTGCCGGGCCGAACCATGCGTCGCAGCCCTGCCAGGCGTCCTCGGCCAGCGCGGGCGCGAGGACGGCGGGGGTGACCTGCGGGGTGTCCATGCCGATAAGCACGGCCGGACCGGTACAGAGTCCGAAGGCCGCGGCCAGCCGTTCGTCCAGGCTTCCATGCCCTTGTGGCAGGACCTCGATGCCGGGCGGCAGCCAGGTACCCGGCGAACCGTCGAGGACCAGCACACGCCGCTCGGCGGGGGCCGCGAGCATGGCTTCCAGGGAGTCGGTGAGCATCGCCTGGGCCAGGAGCGCCGCCTCCTGGGGCGTGTACGGAGGAGTGAGCCGGGTCTTCACCCGCCCGGGCACCGGTTCCTTGGCAAGGATGAGCATTGTGGTCACCGCGCACCCGCTCCACCCGGTGCCGGGACCGGCAGCTCCGAGAGCACTGAACGCATGTCGTGCACCGCCTGCCAGGTGCCCCGCCAGGTCCCGGTCACTTTCGACTTCCCGGCCCGCGGACGATGGGGGACATCGACTTCGCTGACACGCCAACCCGCGTCGGCCGCGCGCACGACCATCTGGAGCGGGTAGCCGCTGCGCCGGTCGGTGAGGCCAAGGCCCAGCAGCGGCTCACGCCAGCAGGCGCGCATGGGCCCCAGATCGTGCAGCCGTAGTCCGGTGCGCCGACGCACCATCCGGGACAGGGCCAGATTCCCGGCCCGCGCATGAACGGGCCAGGCCCCGCGTCCCTGCGGGCGACGCCGCCCCAGCACCAGGTCTGTCCTTCCGTCCGCCACTTCCTGCACGAACGAGGGAAGCAGCCCGGGATCCAGAGAGGCGTCACAGTCGCAGAAGCAGACGAACTCAGCCTCCGCCGCCAGCAGCCCCGCATGGCACGCGGCGCCGAACCCACGCTCCGGCTGGTACACGACCGTCGCGCCGAGCGCAGAGGCGACGGCGCCAGAGCCGTCTCTGGAGCCGTTGTCGACGACGATCGCCCGCCAGGTCGGAGGGATACGTTCCAGTACCCAGGGCAGGGCGCGGGCCTCGTCCAAACAGGGGAGGACGACGTCCACCGCCGTCGTAGTCGGGTCGGTCACGCCCTCACCGTATCCACCAGAACCAGACATTCGAGACGTAGTGCGAGAGGGGACGTCCAAGGAGAGCCGTCTGGCCGCCAGCGAGCCGGCGAGGCGCGGTCTGCGACGTCGATTGATACTGAGCCCATCCCCTCTCCGGAACACCGCGCGCCGGTACCGGGCGGTCTGCCGGGTTGCGCGTGCACAGTCCTGTGCCGTTCATGGTGTGTAAGGCTCCTGCGGCTTGCCGTGCCCGTCCTGGCGTGAGTGGATGGACGTACGGCAGATGATTCCTCAAATTCGTGAGCATGATCAGAGGTCGTTCCGCATGGCCGTCACCAACCGGTCCTCGCCCCCCGGCCCGGAGCCACTGGGCTCGTCTCGTCTCTCCCGTGTGCTCCTTGCCGTGTGCCGGGTCACGGTCGGTCTGCTGTGGATCCAGAACCTTTCCTGGAAGCACCCGCCGGGCTTCGGGAACAAGTCCGACCCTCCTCAGGACCTGTACGCCTGGACCCTCAAAGGGGTCGACAACGAGGTTTTCGCCCCGTGGGCGTGGCTGGTCGAGCATGTGATCATTCCGAATTTCGCGGTGTTCGCCTGGGGCGCCTTCGCGATCGAGGCATGCCTGGGCGCGTTCTTGCTGGTGGGCCTGGCCACCCGCCTCTGGGCGCTGGTCGGGCTGGTCCAGACGACCGCCATCACGTTCTCCGTGCTGAACACCCCGAACGAGTGGTTCTGGTCGTACTTCCTCATGTACGCCGTGCACCTGGCGCTGCTGGCCACCGCGGCGGGACGCGCCTACGGCGTGGACGGCGCCCTGCGCCCTCTGTGGCGGCAGCGGGGCGGCCGGCTGTCGCGGATCCTGCTCGCAGCGTCGTGAACCAAGGAAGGGATTCCCATGCAGACTCCGCGATCCGCCATCGGCCGGACGGCCGCCGGCCTGGGCGTGGGGGCGGCGGCGAGCAGCGTCCTGGCCTTCGCCGACGGCCCGCCGTGGGGGATCGTAAAGCTGGGAGGGACAGGGACGCTGGTGCTGCTGCTCCTGGCCGCCGCCGCCGTGACGGCGGGGCTTATGGGGGCGCGTCCGCTGATCGTCCTGGCCGGGGCGGGTTTCCTGGCGGCCGCCGTCCTGCAGCTGGTGCAGATCGGCTGGACCGGTGCGAACCTGCTCGGGGGCGACGGTTCCACCGTCGCCCTGCTGCTCGGTTTCGCCGTGGGCCTGCTCGCCCTCGGCCTCACCACAGCACCCGACGACCGTGATGCCCCCACTTCCTCCACGGGAAGGCACGATCCCGCATGAACGTCGACAGTCTGTTGCAGCCCGTCCTGGCCACCGCCACGGAACACGCGCCGGCCGTTGACACGGACGGCCGGTTCCCCGAAGAAGCGGTCGCAGCTCTGGGCGCGTCCGGCCTGCTGGGTCTGACGCTGCCGGAGGGGGAGGGCGGGCTGGGAGCCGGCCCGGAAGAGTTCGCCCACGTCACGGCCGAGCTGGCGGGCGCATGCGGATCGACGGCCATGGTCTACCTGATGCACATCAGTGGTGCCATGACGGTACTGGCCGCGGCACCGCCGGGGATGCCGGACCTGACGGGCGACCTGGCCACGGGCAGGGCACTGGCCACGCTGGCGTTCAGCGAACCCGGCTCCCGCTCGTACTTCTGGGCGCCGATCTCCCAGGCGAAACGCAATGGCGGCCAGGATGCGCGTTTCTCCGCCGACAAGAGCTGGGTGACCTCCGCCGGACACGCGCAGATGTACATCACATCCGTGCTCTCCGCCGACGAGCCCGGCACCGTCGACCTATACGCCATCGAAGCAGACGCCCCGGGCGTGTCCGTCACCGGTTCGTTCCACGGCCTGGGCCTGCGCGGCAACAGCTCCGCGCCGATGCGATTCAACATGACAGTCCCCGACACCCTGCGCCTCGGAGCTTCCGGCAGCGGGCTCACCCTGATGACCGAGACCGTCATGCCCTGGTTCAACCTCGGCAACGCCGCCGTCTCCCTCGGCCTGGCACGCGCCGCCCTGAACGCCGCCGTGCGGCACACCAGCGGCGCAACCCTCCAGCACACCGGCCAGAGGCTCGCCGAGCTGCCCACCATCCGCGCCCGCCTGGCCCGCATGTCGCTCCAGCTGGAAGCCGCACACGCCTACCTGCGTGCCGCGGCGGCCAGCATCGCCGCACCCGAAGAGCAGACCCCGCTGTACGTCCTCGGGGTCAAGGCACTGGCCAACGACACCGCCCTGACCGTCACCGACGACGCCATGCGGGTGTGCGGCGGCGCCGCGTTCTCCCAGCACCTGGCAATCGAACGCTTCTTCCGCGACGCCCGCGCCGGCCACGTCATGGCCCCCACCGCCGACGTCTTGTACGACTTCTACGGCAAGGCCATCACCGGCCAGCCGGTATTCGGCTGAACCGGACGCCCACCCGGCGCACCCGGCAAGGAGGCACCTAATGGAACCGCTGGTCGTCGGCGCGGTGGCCTACACCCCCAACGTGGTGCCCATCTGGGAAGGCATCCGCGACTACTACCGCACCGCCCCCGTCGAGATGGACTTCGTCCTCTTCTCCAACTACGGCCGTCAGGTCGACGCGCTCCTCTCCGGAACCATCGACATCGCCTGGAACACCAACCTGGCCTGGGTCCGCACCGTCCTCCAGTCCGGCGGCCGGGCCCGGGCGCTGGCCATGCGCGACACCGACCTCACCTTCCGCAGCCACCTCGTCTGCCGGGCCGGGGCCGGCCTGCACGGCCCCGGCGACCTCAAGGGCCGACGCCTCGCCCTGGGCAGCCGCGACTCCGCACAGGCCGCGATCCTGCCCCTGCACTACCTGCGTCGCGAAGGCATCACCGACGGGGACGTCCAACTCCTGCGCATCGATACCGACCTCGGGAAACACGGCGACACCGGAGGCAGCGAACTGGACGCTATCCGGGCCGTCCTCGACGGCGACGCCGACGCCGCCGCGATCGGCATCACCACCTGGGAATCCATCGGACGGAACGAACTGATGCCCGACGCCCTGGAAATGTTCTGGACCAGCCCCGCCTACTGCCACTGCAACTTCACCGCACTCGACACCCTCGACACGGCCCGCGCCGACGCTTGGACCACCCACCTCCTCGCCATGGACTGGAACAACCCCGAACACCGCAGAATTCTGGAACTGGAAGGCCTCACACGCTGGGTACGCCCCCAGCTCGACGGCTACACCGACCTCTTCCAAGCGGTCAAGGAACAGGAGATCGCACCCCGATGGCTGTGATCCTCGACCTCGTCGAGAAGCTCTCCGTCACGGCGGAAGGCGACACCATCACGCTCCCCATCACCACACCAGGCCAAGCCGCACTCGCCGCCTCCTGGTGCCAACGCACCGGCAACACCCTCATCACCGCCGACGCAACCAGCATCACCGTCCGCCGAGGCCGCCCACCGGACCCGATCACCGACCTGCCCCCGGCCCGCCGCCCCGGAGCACGTCTGTGGCTCTACACCAACTTCGACTGCAACCTCGCCTGCGACTACTGCTGCGCCCGATCCTCACCACAAACAGCCAGGCGGGCCCTGGGCGTGGACAGGGTGAAAGAGATCGCGAAAGCAGCCCCAGCAGCCGGAGTCCTGGAGATCCTGCTGACCGGCGGTGAACCGTTCATACTGCCCGACCTCGACCAGATCGTCACCGCATGCACCGCCGCGCTGCCCACCACCCTCCTCACCAACGGCATGCTCTTCCGCGGACACCGGCTTCAGATACTCCAGGCCATGCCCCGCGACCGACTCACCCTGCAGATCAGCCTCGACTCCGCCACCCCCGACCTGCACGACTCCCACCGCGGCAAAGGCACCTGGACGAAAGCAGTCGCCGGCATCCGCATCGCCCTCGGGGAGGGCTTCACCGTGCGGGTGGCCGCCACCCTCACCACCGACGGCCAGCACGAGGAGAGGGAACTGCGGTCCTTCCTCGATTCGCTCGGCATCACCCGCGAGAACCAGGTGGTCCGCCCCCTCGCCCACCAGGGCGTCGCCGACGAAGGTGTGGAACTCACGGTCCAAACCCTGATCCCGGAAGTAACCATCACCGCCGACGGCGTCTACTGGCACCCCGTCGGAGCCGACAACGCCGAACAGCTCGTCACCCGCGACATCTTCCCCCTCGACGCCGCCATCGAGCTCGTACGCGAGCAGTACCGCTCCCACCGGAACACGGCGGACTCCGCCGCCCGCGCCTTCCCCTGCGCATGAGCCAACAAGTCCACCCGATGGACGCGGCACCACCCGGCCGCCCCGTCCCGGGCCGAGCGCACGCCGCAAGTGGCTCACCGCTTCCCTGGCCCACCCGCCCGAGCGCGTGATCGCCGCCGCGTTCGACCGGGCCGCCGCCCGCGACCGGGAGCACCTACGCGACTGGGTGGTCCTGGTCGACGGCGCCCGCCACCAGCTCGGCCTGATCCAGGCCGAAGCCGACCGGCGCGAGATCGAGGTACACGTCCTGCTCGACTTCGTGCACGTGGCACGAGTACGTGTGCGGCGCGGCCCACTGCTTCCACAAGCCCGTCGACCGGGCGGCCGAAGCTTGTCCCCACTGATCCGGAGCCAAGAGCGGTCCGGCGGGGCGAGATCCTGCCAGGGCTGCAGCAGACACCCCACAGATCCTGCCGACAGAACGGCCTCCCCGCCCACGGCGATCATGTGCGCGACCAAGGCAAGGTCCTGCCCCGCAGGGCCCCGGGCTCTCCGAACCTAGGAGATCTGGGAGAGAGACCAAGTCGAGCAAACCCGTTGGGGGCCAAGGGCTGTACCACGATCAGCATGCACGGATGTGCCCACCGATGGGCACAAAAAATGCCCCCTGAAACTGCGTTTCCGCAGTTCAGAGGGCATTTCGGGGGTGGAGCCTAGGAGATTCGAACTCCTGACATCTGCCTTGCAAAGGCAGCGCTCTACCAACTGAGCTAAGGCCCCGCGCATGTGGACGCACCCGTCCCCCGTACGAGGAAGGGTTGTTCCGCAGAACAGAGTACCGGGTGTACCCCCTCATCTCGCAAAATGATAGGGACTCCCGCCCCGCGACCACTCTCCGTAAGATGCTCGCGAGGTTCGCACCAGCGAAGGGGAGTAGTAAGAGTGGACGCAGTACAACAAGAGGCCACGGCCAGAGCCAGAGAGCTTCAGCGCAGTTGGTACGGGGAGCCGCTCGGCGCGCTTTTCCGACGACTCATAGATGACCTCGGCTTGAACCAGGCCCGCCTCGCTGCCGTCCTCGGACTGTCGGCGCCCATGCTGTCCCAGCTGATGAGCGGCCAGCGCGCCAAGATCGGCAACCCTGCCGTGGTGCAGCGGGTCCAGGCTCTCCAGGACCTCGCCGGCCAGGTGTCCGACGGGAGCGTCAGCGCCGGGGAGGCCGCCGACCGGATGGACGAGATCAAGAAGACCCAGGGAGGCTCGGTCCTCAGCACCAGCGGCCAGACCGCGACCAACTCCGGCGCCCCCACCGTCAAACGGGTCGTCCGGGAGATCCAGTCACTGCTGCGCTCGGTCTCCGCGGCCGGCGACGTCATCGACGCCGCCGACACCCTCGCCCCCAGCCACCCGGAACTGGCAGAGTTCCTCCGGGTGTACGGCGCGGGCCGTACCGCGGACGCGGTGGCCCACTACGAGGCCCATCAGAACTGACGCGCACGGCAGCGGACGAGGGTGACGGGGGACGGGCACAGCGTGGGTGAGATCTTCGCCGGTCGGTACGAGCTGATCGATCCGATCGGGCGCGGTGGCGCGGGCGCCGTATGGCGGGCCTGGGACCACAGGCGTCGACGGTACGTCGCCGCGAAGGTCCTCCTGCAGAGCGACGCCCACACCCTCCTGCGCTTCGTGCGGGAACAGGCCCTGCGGATCGACCACCCCCACGTACTGGCGCCGGCCAGCTGGGCGGCCGACGACGACAAGGTCCTCTTCACGATGGACCTGGTCGGCGGCGGCTCCCTCGCCCACGTGATCGGCGACTACGGACCGCTCCCGCCCCGCTTCGTGTGCACGCTGCTCGACCAGCTCCTGTCCGGGCTGGCGGCCGTGCACGCGGAGGGTGTCGTGCACCGCGACATCAAACCGGCCAACATCCTGATGGAGGCCACCGGAACCGGGCGGCCGCACCTGCGGCTGTCCGACTTCGGCATCTCCATGCGCAAGGGCGAGCCCCGGCTGACCGAGACCAACTACGTCGTCGGCACGCCCGGCTACTTCGCACCCGAGCAACTGATGGCCGCCGAGCCCGACTTCCCGGCCGACCTCTTCGCCGTCGGACTGGTGGCCCTGTACCTGCTTCAGGGGCGCAAGCCCGACTCCCAGGGCCTGGTGGAGCACTTCCTCGCCCACGGCACCCCCGGCGCCCCCGAAGGCGTTCCCGCACCGCTCTGGGACGTCCTCTCCTCCCTCCTCCAGCCGGACCCCCACAGCCGGTTCCGGACGGCCACGGGGGCACGCAAGGCCCTCGCCGAGGCCGTCGAGCTCCTCCCGCCGCCGGGCCCCGACGAGGAACCGGTGGAGGTGTTCGACCAACTCGGCCCGATCCCCGCCGGTTTCGGCCCCCAGGGGCCCCTGAGCACCCCCGCCGCGCCCCCCGGGGGACCCGCGGTCACCGCCGCCCCGCCGGACGGTCACACGGCCGTTCCCGGGGCAACTCCCGGCGCCTTCTCCCCCTCGTCCCGCACCGCGCCGCAGGCCGCCCCCGCCGATCCGCGCGGCACCGCCCGGACGGTGGCCGCAGCCACGGCCGCCGCCGTACCGCCCGCGGTGGGGGCCACCGCCGCCCCGTACCCGGCCTTCCCCGCCCGGGCGTCCGACCCCTCGGAAACCGGGAGCTTCCACCTGCCGCCCCCGGCCCCGCACGCGACACCCGCCCCCGCCCCGCACCCGACACCCGCCGTGCCACCGGCACCCGCCGCCCCGGCGATCCGCACCGGCCGCGTCGCCCCGCCCCCGGCCAGGGTGACGGCCGGCATCCTCCTCGCGGCGCTGCTCTGCTTCGCGGTCGGCGTCTGGGCCGTCATCCAGCAGTAGCGCCCCGGCTGCCCCGGCCCCGCCGGGCGAGCAGCACCCAGCCTCCCAGGACGAGCAGCAGCAGCGTCCCGGTGCCGAAGCCCGTCCCGGCCACCAGCCGCATCGCCGAACGGTTCGCGGCGGCCTCGCTCGCCTCGGGCGCGGTCAGCCCGTCCCGGGCCGCCGCCCGGTCCGCGGCCCCGACCCCGAACCCGCCCGCGGCCAGGTCCTCCCGGTAGGCGGGCGCCTTCCCCGGGCTGCCGATGACGTCCGTCCGCAGGGTCAGCGGCACGGACGCGGCGTCCTGCGTGAACTCGGCGACCTTGCCGCCCATGGTGACGCTGACGTAGTACCAGCCGGCGATCCTCACCGCCTGGACGTCCCGGTCGCCGGAGAAGCGGTTCTCGTAGGCGACGGGCGGGGTCTTCTCCAGCGTGACCCCGGCCTGCTTGCCGTCGTACGAGCCGCTCTCGTCCGAGACCAGGGCCCGGTACGGGCTGTACAGCGCGACGGTGAGCCCGTTCGAGGCGGAGCCGTACTCCTTCGTCATCCGTGCCGCGGCCAGCTCGGCGCCGACGCCCAGCTGTTGCCCCCAGTCGAGCGGGACCCGGTAGTACCGGGTCTGCCCGGGCCGCAGCTCGTCGCGCCACACCCCGGCCGTCAGGGCCCGGGCGTCGTTGAAGCCGGTGCCGCCGGTCCGGGGCACCGGCTCGGTGCCGGGCAGCGAAGGCGTCCCGGAGGGCCAGGCGCCGGGCGCCGCGGTGGGACCGCCCGCGCCGGTGCCGGGCTCGCGCTGGACCCGGAGCTCCAGGGGCCAGGGACTCTGGTCGGAGCCCTTCGCGGCGGTCCGGGTGACCTTCGCGTAGTAGACCCCGGCCGGCGCGCAGTCGTCGTCCTCGGCGCCCCGCCGGACGCCCGCGGCGCTGAGCGGCACCGCGTCGTATCCGAAGGCGGCCCGGCCGGTGCCACCGGGGCAGGACCGCCCGGCGGTGGTCATGACCTCCACCTCGATGCCGTCGCTGTAGCCGACCTTGGCGCCGGCCCCGGGCCGGACCACCGCGGAGACGTACACGTCGGACCGGTCCTGCTCCAGGACGAGCCGGTAGACCCGCTCCCCGGGCGCGAGGGTGTCCGCGTACGTGTGACCGGCCTCCAGCAGCGGGGCGTCCGCGGTGGAGGGTTTGCCCTCCACCGCGCTGGCGCCCTCGGCGGCCCGGTACGTCGGCACGGGCTGCGGAGCCGCCTCCTCGGCGTACGCCGCCGCCGGCGCACCGGCCGCGAGGCCCAGGGCCGCCGCTCCCGCGAGCACGGTCCTCCGTACCCGCGGCACCCCGCCCAACCGGCCCGCCCCGACCGCCCGACGTACCCGACCCATCACGCCCACCCCGAGTTTGCTACCGCAAGCCAAATCTTTGCATAACGCAATTTTTCGTCACAGAACAGCACAAAGCCCCGGCTGCAGCGGCGGCCGGGGCTTCATGGGATCAACCTTGGGTCTCACACACCGGAACCAGAGGGCACGGAGTCAGTTGCCTCCGTCCACAGGTCCTGCTCGGCGCGGTCCGCCTGGATCTGGCGGTACACGAGGAGCCCGCCAATGGCGGCCAGTGCGACCAGGAGCAGCTTCTTCACCGCGCGACCTCGTCTTTCGTTGACGTAGGGGACTTCTGGCGCCCAACAATACACACCGACCGATACCGATCGGTGACCTGGCAACCCACCAACTGGCCCAACGACAAAGACCCCCAGGCCTTGGGCCTGGGGGTCTTCGACACTGTGGGGCTAACAGGATTTGAACCTGTGGCCTCATCCTTATCAGGGATGCGCTCTAACCAACTGAGCTATAGCCCCATCCGCGCCGCGCGCTGACTCCTGAAGATTAGCGCACAGACGCGGTAGCTCCAAAATCGGTTCTGACCGCGCGTCTGCGCAGGTCACTCGTCCTCGGCGAGCGTCAGCTCGACACCGCCGACGAAGCCCGCGGACAGGTTGTAGATGAAGGAGCCCAGCGTCGCCAGCGCGGTCGCGAGGACCACGTTGATGACCGCGATCACCGACGTGAAGACCAGCACGCGCGGCAGCGACAGGAACGACTGGAGGTCGAAGCCGTTGCTCTCGTTCGAGCCGGTCGCCTCGCTGATCGTGCCGCCGACGGTCGAGAAGACGCCCATCGCGTCCATGACCATCCACAGCACCACCGCGGCGACGATCGTGCAGATGCCCAGCGCGATCGACAGCAGGAAGCTGACCTTCATCACCGACCACGGGTCGGCCTTGGCCACCCGCAGTCGCGCCTTGCGCGTCCTCGGAGCCGTACGCGACCCCGTACGCGGCGCGCGCTGCGCGGCCGCGCCCCCGCCGCCCCGCGCCGCCCCCTGGCCGGGGGGCGCCGCGTAGGCCTGCGGCGGCTGGTAGGGCTGTGCGGGCCGCTCCTGTCCCGTGCCGGCGCTGGTACCCGTACCGGTACCGGCGCCCGCCCCGGCCTTGGACTGCGGTCCTCGGGTGTCCGTCACGGTTCCCCCCTGGGAGTCCGCGGCGGGGCCACGGGCACCGTTCGCTCCAGTCTTGGCCGGTCCGGCGCCCGTGGCTCCACTCACGACTTACTCCTCGTGCTCCCCGGCCGGAGGCTGCGTGCCCCCGGCGGCCTCGGCGGCCTGTCCGTCGGCTGCCTCGGTCTCGATCTCTGTCTCGATCTCGTCGACCTCGTCAGCTTCCTGACCGGCCTCGGCGTTACGAGCGATGCCCACCACGGCATCGCGCTTCCCCAGGTTGATCAGCTGGACACCCATGGTGTCACGGCCGGTCTCCCTGACTTCGTTGACGCGCGTACGAATCACACCACCGCTGAGCGTGATGGCGAGAATCTCGTCCGTTTCGTCCACAACGAGCGCTCCTACGAGCGACCCGCGGTCCTCCACGATCTTCGCGGCCTTGATGCCCAGACCGCCACGGCCCTGGACGCGATACTCGTCGACCGGCGTGCGCTTGGCGTAGCCCCCGTCGGTCGCTGTGAACACGAACGTACCGGGCCGGACCACGCTCATGGAGAGCAGCTCGTCCCCGCCCCGGAAACTCATGCCCTTCACACCCGAGGTCGCGCGGCCCATCGGGCGCAGCGCGTCGTCGGTCGCCGTGAAGCGGATCGACTGCGCCTTCCTGCTGATGAGCAGCAGGTCGTCGTCGGCGGACACCAGCTCCGCGCCGATCAGCTCGTCGTCGCTGCCGTCCTCCGTCTCGCGGAGGTTGATCGCGATCACGCCACCCGAACGGGGCGAGTCGTAGTCCTTGAGCGCCGTCTTCTTCACGAGGCCGCCCTTGGTGGCCAGGATCAGGTAGGGCGCCGCCTCGTAGTCGCGGATCGCGAGGATCTGGGCGATCTTCTCGTCCGGCTGGAAGGCCAGCAGGTTCGCCACGTGCTGCCCGCGGGCGTCGCGGCCGGCGTCCGGCAGCTCGTACGCCTTGGAGCGGTAGACGCGGCCCTTGTTCGTGAAGAACAGCAGCCAGTGGTGCGTGGTCGAGACGAAGAAGTGGTCGACCAGGTCGTCCTGCTTCAGCTTCGTGCCGCGCACGCCCTTGCCGCCGCGCTTCTGCGAGCGGTAGTCCTCGGTCTTGGTCCGCTTGACGTAACCGCCGTGCGTGATCGTGACGACGATGTCCTCTTCGGCGATCAGGTCCTCCATGGACATGTCGCCGTCGAAGGGAACCAGCTTGGAACGCCGGTCGTCGCCGAACTTCTCGACGATCGCGGCCAGTTCCTCGCTGACGATGGTGCGCTGGCGCGACTCCGAGGCCAGGATCGCGTTGTACTCGTTGATCTTGGCCTGGAGCTCGTCGTGCTCGGCGACGATCTTCTGCCGCTCCAGGGCCGCCAGGCGGCGGAGCTGCATCTCCAGGATCGCGTTCGCCTGGATCTCGTCGATCGACAGCAGGCCCATCAGGCCCTCGCGCGCGATCTCGACGGTGTTGCTGCGCCGGATCAGCGCGATGACCTCGTCGATCGCGTCCAGCGCCTTGAGCAGGCCGCGCAGGATGTGCGCCCGCTCCTCCGCCTTGCGCAGGCGGAACTTCGTGCGCCGGACGATGACCTCGATCTGGTGCGTCACCCAGTGGCGGATGAACGCGTCGATCGACAGCGTGCGCGGCACGCCGTCCACCAGTGCCAGCATGTTGGCGCCGAAGTTCGTCTGCAGGTCGGTGTGCTTGTACAGGTTGTTCAGCACGACCTTGGCGACGGCGTCGCGCTTGAGGACGATCACCAGGCGCTGGCCGGTCCGCGAGGACGTCTCGTCGCGGACGTCGGCGATGCCGCCGACCTTGCCGTCCTTGACGAGGTCCGCGATCTTCTGCGCGAGGTTGTCGGGGTTGGTCTGGTACGGGAGCTCCGTGACCACCAGGCACTGGCGGTTCTGGATCTCCTCGACCTCCACCACCGCGCGCATCGTGATGGAGCCGCGCCCGGTCCGGTACGCCTCCTCGATGCCCTTGCGGCCCACGACCAGGGCGCCCGAGGGGAAGTCCGGGCCCTTGATGCGCTCGATGAGCGCGTCCTGGAGCTCCTCGTGCGAGGCCTCCGGGTGCTCCAGCGCCCACTGGGCACCTGACGCGACCTCGCGGAGGTTGTGCGGCGGGATGTTGGTGGCCATGCCGACCGCGATGCCGGCGCTGCCGTTGACCAGCAGGTTGGGGAACCGCGCCGGCAGGACGGTGGGCTCCTGGTTGCGGCCGTCGTAGTTGTCCGTGAAGTCGACGGTCTCCTCGTCGATGTCCCGGAGCATCTCCATGGCCAGCGGCATCAGCTTGCACTCGGTGTAGCGCATCGCGGCCGCCGGGTCGTTGCCCGGGGAGCCGAAGTTGCCGTTGCTGTCCACCAGCGGCATCCGCAGCGACCACGGCTGGGCCAGGCGGACCAGCGCGTCGTAGATCGAGGAGTCGCCGTGCGGGTGGTAGGTGCCCATCACGTCGCCGACGACGCGGGCGCACTTGTAGAAGCCCTTCTCGGGCCGGTAGCCGCCGTCGTACATCGCGTACAGCACGCGGCGGTGGACCGGCTTGAGGCCGTCCCGCACGTCCGGCAGGGCGCGCGAGACGATGACGGACATGGCGTAGTCGAGGTAGGAGCGCTGCATCTCCGTCTCGAGCCCGACGGGCTCGATACGCATGACGGGCTCCTCCGCGGAGTTCTCCGCGGTGGGGGTGGTTTCGTCGGCCATTGCTGGTCAGAGGTCCTTTCAGGCAGTCAGCTGAGCCGACTCAGATGTCGAGGAAGCGGACGTCCTTGGCGTTGCGCTGGATGAAGGAACGCCGGGCTTCGACGTCCTCACCCATCAGCACCGAGAACAGGTCGTCGGCCTGTGCGGCGTCGTCCAGGGTGACCTGGCCCAGTACGCGGTGGTCGACGTCCATGGTGGTGATGCGCAGTTCCTCGGCGTTCATCTCGCCCAGACCCTTGAAGCGCTGGATGGAGTCTTCCCGGATCCGCTTGCCGTTGTGCTTGCCGAGTTCGACCAGGGCGTCGCGTTCGCG